>CAVYBZ010000023.1:0-286693 GCA_963766815.1 uncultured Alphaproteobacteria bacterium
TCGTAATGATGGGGTCGCGTGTTCAAGTCACGCAAGCGGCACCAGTAATTCGGGAAACTTGCCGGATTGCTCCTCAAATCGAGCCGGTTCAACCTACCTCACCCCCCCATCGGCCCACTGGGCGAGGACCATCGCGTGGGCGGCGGGAAGATTTTGGAGGGAGGAGCGTTCACCCGGCGAAGAATCAGAGTTCGCAAGCGTCTTGAAAAACAAACCAAACCATCAGTCAACCGGCGCATCCCGCCAGACTCCTGGCGAATGTCACCGATTGACCCTGGATTTCCAAGTTCGCGACCGCGTCGCAAGGCATGGCGTAGCTTGCGAATGGCGTCGCCGATGCTCCGGCAGGCCCGAATCCGATCTTATCCGAGCCGCAGTTCGATTGGCTCCGCAAAGGGAACGGCGGCGGAGAAATGGGTCAAGAGCGGCTCGGCCTTGAGGATCGCCTGTATCAACCGGATCGGGCCTGCATGGGTTACTGCGAGGACTGGCCCCGCATCCGGCTCAAGGCTTCCGAGCCAGCTCTCGCATCGCGCCGCCATTGCGGTTAGCGTTTCGCCGTTTAAAGGCGCTGAGTTCCGGCAAGCCTAGCCGCCAAGCATCGATGGCCTCGCGGCCAAGGTCTTGCCAGCGCCTTCCCTCCCAATCGCCGAAGTCCAGCTCTTGAAGACGCAGGTCGGCGAAAGGACCCGCGCTTAGCCGCGTTGCGAGATTAAATGCGCGCCGGGCCGGGCTCGTGAACACCCGCGAGGCGCTGGCCAACTTCGCAAGGCGGGACACAGCGATCTCCAGCGCTTGCGCCTCGCACTCAAGATCGAGGCGCCCGTAGCAGAGTCCCGGCTCGCACAGAGGCTTTGGATGGCGGACCAGGATCAAACGCATGCCGCGGCCGCCAGCAGAAATGCAATCTCATAGCTCTGCTCAATTGCGCCCAGGACGTCGCCGGTAAAGCCGCCAATCAAGCGTTGCGCGCGCCAGGCGATGAAAACCACGGCCGCGAAACCTGCGAGGCAAGCGGTCACGCCTGCCGCAAACGGCAAGAACAAAGCCGGCGGCAGCCCGAAAGCGGCGGCAATCGCAAGGCCAAGGGCGTTGATGTTGGCAGCCAGAGGCTTGGCTTTCGCCGTCGACGTGTCGCCTGCATAGGGCAAAACTCGCATAGCGGCAATCGCGGCGAAGCGCCCGCCCGCATGGGCGGCGACGAGGGCCGCCGCCGCAACGGCCGCCGGGAGCGCGGCCAGCGCGACAACCTTGATGGCTACGCCCAAGCCAAGCGCGAGCACGCCGAACGTTCCGAGGCGGCTGTCCTTCATGATGGCCAGCCGCGCCTCACGCGATTGACCTCCCATCGAATTGAAGAAGTCCGCGAAGCCGTCCTCATGGAACGCGCCCGTAAGCGCGATGCCCGCCGCCACCGCGAGAAGAGCGGGCAGAACGCCGTTCCATAGCGTCGAGGCGATCAAGAGAACGGCCGCGCACAACGACCCTACTAGGAGGCCGGCGAGAGGGAAATATTTCACGCCTCGATCCAGCCATTCCGGCGCGAAGCCGCTCAAATGCGGCGCCGGAAGCCGCGTCAGAAATTGAACGGCTGCCAGGAAGTAGCCGAATTCGGCGCGGAGCGTCTGCATCAGCTCGGCGGGTGCGCGCCCGGCAGATAGGCCATCGTGGTCAAGAGCCCCTCGGCCATTCGCACAAGCGGAATGGCCAGCGCTGCTCCGGTTCCCTCGCCAAGCCGCATGCCGAGGTCGAGAAGCGGCTTTGCGCCGAGCCATCCGAGGAGGGCCGCATGCCCGGCTTCCGGCGACAGATGAGCGAAGAGGAGGTAATCGCGAATATTTGGCTCGATGGCGACGGCGGCGCAGGCCGCGGCGGTGGCGATGAAGCCGTCGACGATGACGATCCGCCGGGTGTTCGCGCCGCCGAACATCGCGCCCGCCATCATCGCCATTTCGAAGCCGCCGAACTCGCGCATGGCGTCCATGCCATCGCGGACCATGGCGCGTGCATGAGCGCGGGAAAGCACCTCGCGCTTGTGGCCAATGCCGGCGGAAGACGGCCCCGCTCCTGGCCCGACAAGGCTCGCGAGCGGCAGGCCGGTGACGCAACTCGCGACAAGCGAGGCCGCGCTTGTGTTGCCAATGCCGATCTCGCCAAGCGCCAGTATGCCGTAACCCTCGTCCTTGAGCGATGCCGCCAGGTCGCGGCCCGCTTGAAACGCATCGCGGCATTCGCCCTGTGTCATCGCCTGCTTATGCAAGGAATTTCGCGTCGAGCGGCGCACGCTTTTCGCGATGAGCGCTGGGTGAGGAGGGGGAGGGGTTTGGAGGCCCGCATCGATGAGGAAAACCTCGGCGCCCGCAGCTTTCGCGGCGATGCTCGCGCCCGCCTTTCCATCGAGAACCATCTGCGCGATCAGCGCCGAAACCTCGGAAGGGTAGGCCGTCACCCCCTCAGCCACGATGCCATGATCGCCCGCGAAAACCAGCAGAGCAGCCCGTCCAAGGGTCGGGCTTAACGATCTCGTTATCAGCCCGGTATGGACTGCAAGCGCCTCGATGCGCCCAAGCGAGCCTTGCGGTTTCGCCTTGGCGTCGATGGAGGCGAGAAGTCGCGGCTCCAGCTCGCGCTCAAGCGGCGTGACAAACGCGATAGGTTCAGCATTATCCATGGGAACACCGAAGCGAGGGGAAAGCGATGAGCGGACAAGATCACAAAGGGCAGGAGCCAGTCAATCCGCGGATTTTTCCGCTGCCTCCTATTGTTCTTTTACTTTTTCTCGCGGCGGGATTTGGGCTTCAATACTTCTTGCCATTTGGAAGTGAGCCAGCGCCAGCCGAGAGCGTGATCGCAGGCGACGCGCTTATGGTCTTGGCATTTCTGATAGCTGTCCTTGGCGCTCGGGAGATGTTCAGGTCGCGAACGACGATCCATCCCGGCGGCTCGGCGTCTGCACTGGTCACATCGGGCGTTTATAGGCGCACGCGCAATCCGATGTATTTGAGTTTCCTCTTTTTTATAGTGGGTTTTGGATTGGCCATGGGCAACCCCTGGATGATCTTTCTCGCGCCTGTTTTGCTTTTGTATCTCCAGCAGCGTGTCATAAAACGCGAGGAAGCCTACCTCACCGCGCGCTTCGGTCCGGAGTATGCCGCTTACCGCAACAGGGTGCGGCGCTGGTTTTGAGAAGTTGAGCCCGAGCGACCTTATCCGGGACAGGCGGCGCATCATGCGTTCGATGTGGAGAGTTTGAGCGGACTACTTGCCTGCCTATAAATTGTCAGTGTAAAAATAATCAGCGCACAACCGGGAACCCAGGGTCCAACTTGGGGTTTGTGACGGTCTAGTGGCAAGCTTGCCTAAATTTGCGCAATCTGTCGCCATTCATCCGTACCGGAACTTTTTCTATACCGGCGTGTCTTACCTCGTGTCTTTATCAGGACGGCGAATATGGGAGTATTTAGCATGAAAACGACGCTTACGGCCGTGACGGCCTTAATGATCGCGGTGAGCCCTCTTGCCGCGCAAACACCGGCGCCGGTAAGTTTTGTCGCCGAGCAAAATCCATCGGAGGTTCTTGGAACGGACTTTGTTGGAACGCCTATCGTGACGAAGGATGGACAGCAGATCGGCAAGATTTCAAACCTCGTCTTCGATCAGACCGGGCATATCGAACTCGCTGTGATTGGCATTGGCGGTTTTCTTGGGATCGGCGAAAAAGATGTGGCTGTACCCTTCGACGCCGTGAAAGCGGAAACGCTCAACGACAAGCAAGTCTTCTCTGTCGACGCTACGAAGGACCAGCTTAAAGCCGCTCCGTCTTTCAAAACGTTGAACGATCAAGCTTTCAAAGAGCGGGTCGCTAATTGGCGAGCCAAGGCCTCTCAGAGCTGGGCTGAGCTCAAAGCCAAAGCTGGCAAGGCCTACGAAGAGGCCAAGGAACGCGTCGAAAGGCAGCCTGCTACCGAGCAGCCAAAGGCCCAGTAATAAAGATGCAAAAAAAGGGGGTTTCGGCCTCCTTTTTTCATGATGCTATTGGCGCGGCCCCGGCATTTTTCTCAAATCATAGTTTTCTTTGAGCGGCAACGATGAGGAGCGCGCAGTTCGATGTTGAAAGAATTCCGCGAGTTTATTGTCAAGGGCAGTGCGTTCGATCTCGCGGTAGGCGTCATAATTGGCGCTGCATTCGGCGGGATCGTGACATCCCTTGTTGGGGACATTCTCATGCCGCCGATCGGCATGCTGATGGGCAATCTAAACTTTTCCGACTATTTTGTGGATCTCACGGTGCTGAAGGCGAAGGCTTTGGGCGAGGGCGCGGTTCAACTGCCCGCGTCGTATGACGCCGCAAAACAGGCAGGTCACGCGATCATCGCTTACGGCAAGTTCTTAAGCGCGTTGATCAATCTCCTCATCGTAGGCTTCGTGATTTTTATTCTGGTCAAGCAGGTCAGCCGCTTGAAGCGGGAGCCAGCGGCCCCGCCCAAGCCGCCGGAGACGCCGGAGGATGTCCTGCTCCTGAGGGAGATTCGCGACCTCCTTACAAAGGAAACGGCTTCGCGCACTCCGGGGATATAATAAAATCGCCAGATTTCCACGCTCAGGCCCCATCCTGTCCTTCTCCCGCGTGGGGAGAGGACAGGGTCGCATCCGCGCGACCTGCTCCCTCTCCCCTCGCGGCGGGGGGGACTACCGCTCAACACTTTCGCTGCAAGTTGGCCCTCGGTAACCATCAGCCTTCAAAATGAATGCCGCTGCCGGGCCGGTCTCGCATCAAAAAAGCCCGCGAAACGGCTCGCGGGCTTCCTGGTTAGCTGTTCGATCAACTTTCCGCCTCCGATTTAAGGCGGTTGATCTAGAACCTAGTAGTCCATGCCGCCGCCGGGCATCTGGGGAGCAGCCGATTCCTTCTTCGGCTTCTCGGCGATCATCGCCTCGGTCGTGATCAGGAGGCCGGCGACTGAAGCTGCGTCCTGGAGAGCGATGCGGACCACTTTGACGGGATCGATGACGCCAGCCGCGACGAGATCGACATACTCGCCAGTCTGCGCGTTGTAACCCCAGTTGTAGTCCTTCTTCTCGAGGATCTTGCCGGCGACAACGGCGCCGTCCTCGCCAGCGTTGGCTGCGATAATCCGGGCCGGAGCTTGGATCGCGCGGCGGACGATGTTGACGCCTGCCTTCTGATCCTCGTTCGCGGTTTTGACGTGCTCAAGAGCGTGGATCGCGCGCAGGAGAGGCACGCCGCCGCCCGGAAGGAAGCCTTCCTCCACAGCAGCGCGGGTCGCATTCAGCGCATCGTCAACGCGATCCTTCTTCTCCTTTACCTCAACCTCGGTCGCGCCTCCGACGCGGATCACCGCTACGCCGCCCGATAGCTTGGCGAGCCGCTCCTGCAGCTTCTCCTTGTCGTAGTCGGACGTTGTGTCCTCGATCTGCGCCTTGATCTGGCTGACGCGGCCTTCGATCTCCTTGGTGTCGCCAGCGCCATCGACGATGGTGGTGTCGTCCTTCGTGATCGTGACCTTCTTCGCACGGCCCAGCATCTGAACGGTGACGTTCTCAAGCTTGATGCCGAGGTCTTCGGCGATCAAGGTGCCCCCGGTCAGAATGGCGATATCCTGCAACATGGCCTTGCGGCGATCTCCGAAGCCTGGGGCTTTAACCGCAGCGACCTTCAAACCGCCGCGCAGCTTGTTGACGACGAGCGTGGCGAGAGCCTCGCCCTCAACATCCTCGGCGATGACGAGCAGCGGGCGCGCGGACTGCACGACAGCCTCAAGCACCGGCAGAAGCGCCTGGAGGTTCGAGAGCTTCTTCTCGTAGATGAGGATGAACGGATCATCGAGATCGACGCGCATCTTCTCGGCGTCGGTAATGAAGTAAGGCGAGATGTAGCCGCGGTCGAACTGCATGCCTTCCACAACTTCAAGTTCGAAATCGAGGCTCTTGCTTTCCTCGACAGTGATAACGCCCTCGTTGCCGACCTTGTCCATGGCCTCGGCGATCTTCGCGCCCACCTCAGTGTCGCCATTGGCGGAGATCGTTCCCACCTGCGCTACCTCTGAGGAGGATGTCACCTTCTTGGACTTGCTTTCGAGGTCCTTCACGACGGCGGCGACCGCGAGGTCGATGCCGCGCTTTAGATCCATCGGATTGGCGCCGGCTGCGACCGACTTCGCGCCTTCGCGAACGATCGCCTGAGCGAGAACGGTCGCGGTGGTTGTGCCGTCGCCGGCGATGTCGTTGGTCTTGGAGGCGACTTCGCGCACCATCTGCGCGCCCATGTTCTCGAACTTGTCCTCAAGCTCGATCTCCTTGGCGACAGTGACGCCATCCTTGGTGATGCGCGGCGCGCCGAAAGACTTATCGAGCACGACATTACGGCCTTTGGGGCCGAGCGTGACCTTCACGGCTTCGGCGAGGATATCGACGCCGCGGAGCATCCGCTCGCGAGCATCTTGGGCAAAACGTACGTCTTTAGCAGCCATATTTCATGACTCCTCGAATGGGTTTAAATTGTTAAGGGATAGTTGGATTTAGGCGGCTTTTTTCTTGCTTTTGCCTTCAGCGTGGTTCTCGAGAACGCCGAGAATGTCGCTTTCCTTCATGATCAGAAGATCTTCGCCATCGATCTTGACTTCGGTGCCGGACCATTTGCCGAAAAGGATGCGATCGCCTTCTTTCACATCGAGGGCGACTATTTGCCCCTGCTCGTTGCGAGCGCCCGGGCCGACGGCGACGACTTCGCCTTGCTGAGGCTTTTCCTTGGCCGTATCTGGAATGATGATCCCGCCCTTTGTGCGCTCTTCCTCTTCGAGACGGCGCACCACGACGCGGTCATGCAGCGGCCTGAACTTCATGGCTATCCTCCTAAGACGATAAAATAGATAAGTTGACAGGGCTGCGGCATACGTGCCCGCGAGACCCTTGCCCCTGAGATATTTAGAATGGTTAGCACTGTCAAGGGGTGAGTGCTAATGTTTCCGGAGCCGTTTCGAAAAACGGAAGGGCTAATGTTTTGACCAAAAAGAGCCATAATCGTGTCGCCTGCCCGAGGAGAACGCTGTTTATCGAAGCAGCGGCTTCCAAGTTATTGCAAATTTCGCAGGAGACAGATTTCTATGTCCGAAAACCTCGCAGCGCAGCACCCATCTCCGGAAAATAGGGAGCAGCCTGAAAAAGAAAAGAAGCGCCGCGGCGTAGCGTGGTGGTGGTTGCTTGTCGCGCTCGCCATGGCCGGCCTCGTCGCCGGTCCCATCTGGTATGCAAGTCTCTATGCCAAAAAGCCTGAACCTGCGCCACAGGCGGAAGCTCCCGCAAAAACACATGCCGATAAACAAAAAGTTGAAAACGCATTTTTCTTCCGGATCGACGGCAAGGACAAGCAGGGACGCCCCGCCACATTCGATTTCATCATCCTTGCGAATGAGTACACCTGGGTGAAGGGAAGCACGGCCGAAGTGGTCTCCGGCGGCGCCGTCATCCCGGAGGCGGAAGTCGCCGATCGCGTTCTCACGCCGCAGGTGCGCGACTTCGCTCGCGAGCGCAAGCGACCTGATTTCGGTTGGTCTTGCCTCGCAGGAGGGAGAGCGCACCCAGGAGGAAGCGCGCGCGGCATCGCGTTCACAGACGGTCGCAGGTTGGATCGCCAAGGTCAGCAAACCCGAGGTCGCGCTCTGGACCTTGACGCTGGGGCAATATGACAAGGCCTGCAAACAGCAAGAGGATGCAGATTCGAGCTTCGAGCGCCCCGTTATTTTCGCTGGCGTCCGCTCCAAGGCTGCAGACACGAACCTGGCTGAAGCCTTAGCCGACGCCATCAGCGGACACGATAATCTGCCGAGCCGCGAATGCTATTCGCGATTCGACATGGAGAAAATACGCTAAGCATGCCCTCGGGCTCGACTCGAGGGTGGCCTTCAAAGGACTCTGGCAGGCATGCGCGACCGGAGAACGCCTGCCAGCGCGGCGCTCGCTGAGCCGGCAGTTCGGCCGGCGCGCAAGCTTTATAGACAGGTTTGCGCGAGAGCCGGCCGCCAGGGCTGCTCTGCAAAAGTCCGCCGTCTTTCCGCGCATTTCCGGCCTGCGCCTGGCAAGCATCCTTTGCATTTCCTCTCGTCATACCGCTTAAACCCGGCTATGGCGTCAGCTTGACCTTGCGCACCTATTGGGGTCGCCCTTTCCACCGAGTTGTCCATGGATGTTATGCCGAAGGCCCTCGCCGGCCTGCAAACCTGGAAGCTAGTTTTCATTGCGGCGTTTGCTGGCGCGCTTTCCGTTCTTGCGATGGCGCCCTTTTTTTATGGCCCATCATGTTCATCACCTTCCCGGTGCTGATCTGGACCTTGGATGCGATCGCTTGGCATAAGGCGGATGCCTTTACGCATTTGCCGCCGTTGCGTAAAGGGCGAGCGAAGTTTGTGGGGTGGGTGTTTCCTTTCCGATACCTCTTCGCGAGCATCTATTGGATTGGCTCTTATATCGGTTCCACGCGTTTTGGGCGGGCGGCATTCGTCGGGTGGGGCTTCGGATTCGGATACTTCCTCGCGGGCACGTATTGGATCGGCTACGCATTTTACGTCGACGCGGACCGTTATGCCGTTCTGATGCCGCCGGCCGTCGCTGGTCTTGCCGCCGCTCTTGGTCTTTTCTACGCGATTGCGGCCGCCCTTGCCTCAGCGCTCTGGCGCCGCGGTTATGCGCGGATTTTAGCGTTCGTGTTCGCCTTCTTTTGCGCAGAGGCGGCACGCGGCTACCTGTTCACAGGATTTCCCTGGAACCTCTTCGGAGAGGCGCTCGCCGCCAATGACGCCCATATGCAAATGGCGGCTTACATCGGTGTATATGGCCTGACGCTTGCCGCCCTGTTCATTTTTTCCGCGCCCGCCGCTGCGATCGCTATGCCAGAGGCTCGTTTCGCGCCAAAGATGGGCTCCGATTGTTTGCGCGGTGTTAGCCTTGGCGGCAAGTTACGCGTTCGGAAACCATCGCCTCCGTGAGGTTGCAGGCGAGGTAGAAGGCGTCCGCGTGCGGATCGTGCAACCGAATATCCCTCAAACGGAGAAATGGAAGCGTGAGAACCGCAACTGGATTTTCGAGCGCGCCATCGAGTTGAGCCGGAAAGGTACGAGCGGGGAGGACATCGCCGCCTTCTCCCATATCATCTGGCCGGAGTTGTCCGTGCCCGTGCTTTTCCATTTCAATGGCGGGATATTTAGCGTCGAGGTTAAAGACCGCCTCGCCGCACTCATCCCGCCCAACACAAGCCTCGTCCTTGGAGCGGAGCGCGCCGAAGGCGAGCTTTCGCCCGATGGCCGCTATCGATTTGACCGCTTTTTCAACAGTTTGTTCGTGTTGGGAGAGGGAGCGGGAATAAGCGCGATCTACGACAAAACGCACCTTGTTCCTTTTGGAGAATATGTGCCTTTCCAAAACGTTTTAACTCTAGCAGGGTTTCGTGCTTTTTCTCACCGGCTGGACGGCTTCGATTCCGGCGAGAAGAAACCTTCTCTAATCAATACCCTGCGCGGTCCGGCTTTCCTTCCTCTGATCTGTTACGAGATTATCTTTCCTGGCCGCGTGGAAAATGTGAAGAGAAGGCCCGAATGGATTGTTAATGTCACAAACGATGCTTGGTTTGGCGCTTCGACAGGGCCTTATCAGCATCTCCATCAAGCCCGCATTCGGGCGGTTGAAGAAGGGTTGCCCGTGATGCGAGCCGCCAATACCGGGGTTTCGGCAGTCATTGACCCATTTGGGCGGGTTCTCGCGAAATTAGATTTAGACAAAGCTGGCGCGCTGGACCATGGATTGCCGCGCGCATTGCCGATAACCTTTTATGAAAAAACACGCTTGCCTGTGTTTATTGCGTTATTTCTCTTTCCACTTCAATTTTATCTGATTATGGTTGCATTCGGCAAAGTTGGATGATTCCAATTTCGCAGGTAGCGGCTCGATTTTACGGAACGCATAGAAACTGTTTCGCGAATGTTACGAAAGCGTCTTGTTTTTAAGTTAAGAAGATGCTTGACGGCTCGCACATGCGTAACTACAACTTTTAGGTAGTGGGAATTGGTCATGCGGCTAGGTACGCACAACTTAAAGATGGCAGAGAGAGATGGGGCGGAACATGGGCATGGTGGAGTCGTCAGTGTCGATATTAGCCGATCGCGATGAACTTTACGAAACGACAGGTCGTAAGCCGAACCCTGTCGATGTGCACGTCGGCAGCCGAGTGCGATACCGGCGAATGATTATCGGCATGAGTCAGGAAAAGCTGGGTGAGAGGATGAACCTTACATTCCAGCAAATTCAAAAATATGAAAAGGGCACGAACCGCATCGGCGCAAGCCGGCTCTTCCAGCTTTCAAAGATTCTCGAAGTTCCTGTGGGATACTTTTTTGAGGATGCTTTTGCTCAAAGCGCTCCAGCGCACGCAATGCATGGTTTGCACGAGCCGGAGCAGGAAGGATATCTTCTCGACTTCCTGAATTCCCGCGAGGGTCTGGACCTGAACAAGGCGTTCGCCAAGATTTAAGACCCCAAGGTGCGGCGCCGCGTCATCGACCTCGTTAGGGCCTTGTCAGAAGAAAAACCGGACGCTAAGGAAGTCCAGCCTGGGATCGCAAACGACCTGGGCTAACGTGGCCTAGCGCCATTGTTCTCGGCGAAACTTGCAAGGATTGGAACGAGGCTGTGTCTCGCAAAAGCTATCACTTTACCAGCGAATCCGTGTCTGAGGGACACCCCGATAAGGTCTGCGATCAGATTTCTGATGCGATTGTCGATCTTTACCTCTCGGCTGATCCCCATTCACGGGTAGCGCTGGAAACGCTTGCGACGACTAACCGCGTCGTCCTTGCAGGGGAGGTTCGTGGTCCATCTTCCGTCGGCCCCGAGGATTTGATCGGCGCCGCGCGGGAGGTGATCCGCGATATAGGCTACGAGCAAGCCGGCTTCGATTGGCGCAAGGCTGATATCGATTGCTATGTGCACTCGCAATCCGCTGACATTGCGCAAGGCGTCGACGCTGCCGGGAATAAGGATGAGGGCGCCGGCGATCAGGGCATCATGTTTGGCTATGCATGCCGGGAGACCGAAAGTCTCATGCCGGCGCCCATCTATTATGCACATCGCATCCTTTCTGAAATTTCCAAACTTCGGCATTCGGGGCGCCTTCCGGAACTCGGCCCCGACGCCAAAAGTCAGGTCACCCTTTTTTACGAAAATGGCCAGCCGGTGCGAACGACTTCCGTCGTGGTTTCGACGCAGCATGGCGAAGACGTAAGCCAGGAGCGCGTCCGCGACATCGTCGGCAACATTGTCACGGAAGTCCTTCCTAAAGGCTGGATGTGCCCCAAGGATGAGTTCTACGTCAACCCGACGGGGCGTTTTGTCGTCGGAGGCCCTGATGGCGACGCAGGTTTGACCGGGCGGAAGATCATCGTTGACACATACGGCGGGGCCGCTCCTCATGGCGGCGGCGCTTTCTCGGGCAAAGACCCGACGAAGGTGGATCGCTCGGCGGCCTATGCAGCCCGCTATGTCGCGAAGAACGTCGTCGCCGCTGGATTGGCGGATAAATGCTGCTTGCAGCTTTCCTATGCCATCGGCGTAGCTAAACCGCTATCGATCTACGCCGACCTGTATGGAACCGGCCGCGTGGACGAGGGCGAACTAGAGCGGGTCATCGGCGAGATCATCGATCTCAGCCCGCGCGGCATTCGTGAGCGTTTAGGGCTCAGCCGGCCGATTTACCGGCGCACCGCGAGCTACGGTCATTTTGGCCGCGCTCCCGAGAAGGATGGCGGGTTTTCGTGGGAACGTCTCGATCTCGTGGAGGCTTTGCAAGAAGCGCTGAGCTGAGGGGCGAAGGCCAAGACTGCGGCGCGGGCAACCGTGAACGATGGCTGCGGTCGTATGGCCGCAGAAAGGGCCGGAAGCTTTCGCCGCATCAGTCTGTGCTGCTGGCGCAGGGCCTAACACTCCATACGCTCGATATAAGCCGCCAGCTCGACATCCAAGAGCTGGCGCGTGTCTTTTCAGAGCCCACCGGCGAAGTTTGGCTCGAAATAGGCTTCGGCGCTGGAGAGCACCTCATTTGGCAAGCGGAGAACAATCCAGGCGCTGGTCTGATCGGCGCAGAGCCTTACGTCAACGGCGTCGTGGCTGCACTGTCGGCGCTAGAAAAGCGCCAGCTGGGCGGGCGTGTCAAGATTCACCCCGATGACGCCATTTCGCTGCTGAACTGGCTTCCGGGCGCAAGCCTTTCCCGCGCATTCATGCTATTCCCCGACCCCTGGCCAAAGAAACGCCATCGCGAGCGCCGTCTATTTTCGCCGCTCCTCCTGGATAAGCTCGCCCGCTTGCTTCGCGTAGGCGCAGAGCTGCGATTCGCTTCCGATATCGCCGACTACGCGGAAGCCGCCATCGAGCACGCGGAGGCCCACCCCGATTTCGAGCTGGCGCAAATTTTTACCTCCGCGAACCGGACGACAGCGCTGGATTGGCCGGTCACGCGCTACGAACAAAAGGCAAGCGAACAAGGCCGCTCTTCGACGTTCATCACATTGCGGCGGAACGCTTTTGAAGACTGAAAAATGGAGTCCGCGAAGAACGGGGGGGCATTGGCGAATTTAATAGACCCGCGTTTCCACGAGCGAGGCGGTCGCCTAGACGTGGCGCGAGAGGCTTACGCCGGCGCGCCCGAGCCATGGGTCGACCTGTCGACCGCCATCAGCCCCTGGCGCTTTCCAGTTCCAGCGTTATCAGATGACGAGATGCAGCGCTTTCCCGATGCAGGCGCATTGCGGCGCCTGGCCGGCATGGCAAGCAAGGCCTACCGCGCGCCCCCATTGGCCGACGCCGTGCCGCTGCCCAGAGTGGACGCCGGTCTCAACATCCTGCCATGGCTTTTTCGCACGCCGAAGCGGGTGGCGATTTTGGCGCCGCCGCATTTAGGCCATGCAGCGGCCTGGGAGGCGGCCGGGCATTCGGTCTCGCAGATCGCATCGCTCGATCATCTTGGCGGCGCCGCGATCCTTATCGCCGTCAACCCCAGCGATGCGGATGGCCGGTTAATCCCGCATGCCAGTCTCGCCGCCGCGCTACCGCCGCTGAAGCGCCGTGACGGGCTGCTTGTCGTCGACGAAACCTTCGCCGACGGTGAGGAAAGCCATTCGATTCTCCCAGCTGTGACGCGCCTCGATTACACGCTTGTGCTGAGGTCTTTGGAGAAGTTCTTCGGCGTAGCCGGAGTGGGACTGGGTTTTGCGATCACGTCGCATCCCATAGCGGGCCGACTTAGATCTGCACTGGGCGCGTGGCCGATTTCAGCCCAAGCGCTTGCTTTCGGACAGCAGGCTCTTGCCGCCAGCGATTGGGCCGCGTTTCAGCGTGAAAGGCTGAAACTGGCCGCAAATGAATTGGACGCGGTGCTTCAGGCCGCCGGGCTTCCCGTTCTCGGCGGAACAGCGTTGTTCCGGCTAGCTGCGCCGGCTGCGGCAAGCGAGATGTTCATTCGCCTTGCATCGAAAGGCATCTTGACCCGCCCGTTCAAGGATCGCAAAACTTTGCGCTTCGGACTTCCGAGAGGAGAGGAGGAACTCTTTCGCCTTCGCGAAGCGCTGCAAATTTCTTGACACTTATGACCTGGCTTGCGCAAGCCCCTGACGTTGCTTCGCAAGGCGGACCTGCAAGTCGATCCAGTGATAAGTTTTTTCCAGCCCGCCCTTGAGCGGCTGATTGGGGCGCCATCCCAGCGTGGCCGAAATCAGCCTGTTGTCCGAGTTCCGGCCTCTAACCCCTAAGGGTCCTGGGATGTGCTTCAGGTGTATATCCTTGCCGGCAATATCGGAGGCCATGCCCGCCAACTGGTTGATTGTCACCATCTCGTCCGAGCCGATGTTGAGCGGCTTGCCGAAGTTCGAGCGCATGAGACGCAGCGATCCTTCGAGACACTCGTCGATAAAAAGAAACGAACGCGTTTGCTCTCCATCTCCCCAGATTTCAATTTCGCCGCCGTTCGCAGCCATCGCCACCTTCCGGCAAATTGCGGCAGGCGCTTTTTCGCGCCCGTCGATCCAGGAGCCTTCCGGTCCGAAGATATTGTGGTAGCGGGCTATCCTGACTGTAAAACCGTGATTGCGCGCATAGGCGAGATATAGCCGCTCGCTGAAGAGTTTTTCCCATCCATAGTCGCTGTCGGGAGCAGCGGGGTAAGCCTCAGTTTCCGCCAGACCTGGATTATCAGGGCTGGTCTGGCGGTGCTCCGGATAGATGCAGGCTGAGGACGAGTAGAATATACGCCAACTGTTGCGTCTTCTGCAGGCCTCCAGCACATTGAGGTTGATCTGCGAAGAATTGTGCATGACCTCGGCGTCGTTTTCCCCGCTGAAGACGTAACCCGCTCCGCCCATGTCTGCGGCGAGTTGAAAAACTTCATCGAAGGATTGATCGACCGCCTCGCGGCAAACCATCATGTCGCGCAGATCGCCTACAATGAAGTCATCGGCTTCTGTTTCTGCGAAAGGCGGATATTTGAGATCGACGCCCCGAACCCAAAAGCCTTCCCGCTTCAGCCGCTTTACCAAATGGCTTCCGATAAACCCCCCAGCCCCGCAAACGAGCGCCTTCTTTTTCATTTTTGCTATCCCCGCTAAACCTATCCTCGAGTGCGTCCGGAAAAACGTGAAGCGGTTTTCCAGAAAGAAGCAGTACAAAACAGAAAGTTAGAGGGCGCTTTTCATTCCGTCAAAAGCGCCCTCTAAACTTTCTAAGCGAACGCCTTCGGCCTGAACGCGGTCAGCCATATCCTCCAAGGCGTCGATACACCTCTCGACATTGCCCGTTTCTACCCTCACGTAGTTTGAAACCGCTTGCTCTGAGCAAAGCAAGTGAACATCGGAATCGCCGCTGCCGACAAACAAAATAGGCTTTCGGGATGCGATGCAGCCGTAGACCTTCGATGGCAATACGAAGCCAACAAATGGGTCGGAAAGTGTGATGAGATGGGCGTCGGGCGTCACGAGCAGGCTTGCCAGCTTGTCGAGCGGCGCCGGAGAAGTCTTAATGAATGGCAAATTATTCTCGCTAAGCGACTTCGCCACGGCGCCAGCCTTCGCGCCCACGGCGTTGAGCCAAAGAACGAACCGGCCGCTGCCTCTTTGATGATGATGGCGATAAGCCTCTAAAAATGTGGTGACATCGTGCGCGACGCCCCAATTCCCGGAGTAGAGCAGGAGCAGGCGGTCCGTAAAGCCGGATGGCCTTGGCAGCGGCGCCGTGCCCCGCGTAATCGCGACGGGCGAAGGGTCGCGTTTCAATCGAACGCGGCTGGGGTCGATGCCGATTTCTTTCAACCGCGCTTGTTGGTCCTCGCCAAGCACCTCGAACTCATCCACTCTCCGGCGCCAGAACAGCGTAAGGCGATAAAACAACCTCAGCCAAACGGAGTGGCTAGCTAATGCCGCCATAAGGCATTCCGGGTGGAAATCAGTGATTTTATAGATCAGGCGCTTTCCGAGAACCAGATTTGCCGGCGCGATCCAATGCAGGAAAAGTGGAGGGCTCCCGGTGAAAAGAATGTCGTCGGCGCGGCCCAGGTGAGGCCAGAGGCGAACGAGGAGCCTTGTATTCGTTCGAGCCGTCCACAGCAACCGTTCGAGCAACCTACTCTTTTCATAGCTCTTGGCCTTGAGCTGGATTGTCTGCAAACGGCCCTTGCCAATGTGCTCGACGGCTTCGCAGGCCTCACCCGTCGTTAGTCCGCCTAATACGACATGCAAGCCATCGCTTGCCATTTGCCGCGCGAACAGATCACTGTATTGACCGACGGCGCCATAATCGGGCGGCAGCCAATCGCAGATATAGACCAATCGTTTTGGGCGCATTTTACCTAGGCTCACAAGGCCGTGAATATTGTTGCAAATATACTGACCACCCAGCTGAGGCAGTGATAAGTATTTTTAACATAAAATGATTCATAAGCATTATTTTCTACAGTCCATGATATCTAATAATTCATTCCATGCAGCTTCCTCAGCTTGGTATTGCTTGGCCGCGAATTCAAAACAGTTGGCGCGGTACAGATCTTTATCTGACAATAGCTGCGATACAGCAGCGGGGATCTCAGATGGATGTTCGACCTGAACGCCAATTTTTTCCTCGGTGACAAAGGAAAGGGATTGAAAGGATGAAGTAATAACTGGCGTTCCCAATGCGACGCTCCTCATGAGCTTGCCCGACGCCATGCCTATGGATTCTGTATTGGGACCATCGTTCCGGTAAAGAGCGAAGCTTGCGGCGCAATAAGCGGTTAAGGAATTGAGCTGGGCTTCAGAAAGCGCTCCATCAGTCCAGAAGACCTTACCAGGTAAATCCAAATGAGATATCTGATTACGATAATGTCCACCCCTCGTCGTATCCTTGCTGTTCATCAGCAAAACCGTGTTGTCCGGCCAGTAGGCGACACTACTGAGTAATTCTGGAACCTGCGACCAGTCCGACAGGAAACCAGCATATAATAGTATTGACTTTTCTTCTGATATGCCAAAGGCTTTGTGCCAATCTTGTTTGTTATTTTTTTGTTCTACCTTCGTTATATTCGGGAACACCAGATGAGGCTTGTCTACAAGTCTTAGCTCCTTGCAAAGCAGATCATGCCGTCCCTTAGATGGTAAAATTATTAAATCGGATCTACGCGCCGCCCAACGTTCTAATGTTGAGAAAACGGCATTAGGAGGTCCATAGCAGCTTGGAAATTCATCATTGATGATGATCAACGGGCAGGCAGAAGCAAAGGAGATTAAACCGGCAGCAAAGCTCCCAGGCTGGCCAACTCCCAGGACACATGCATATTTTGTGCGCGGGATAAATTCCACTGCAAGCTGCGGCGCTTGAAAAGCTAGTCTTTTTGAAAGAGAACGTTTGTATTTGAGCGATATATTTTTCGGAAGGCTATAGGAGTAGTCAGCTTTGCTGGCTTCCCACAAAAACAGGTCTATGTTCAGGTCGAGGCGAGCAAGTCTCTGCAGCACATTCATTGCGAACGGCATCGTATCGAGCCGTCGAAATTCGGGCGCGTGCGGATGATAGACGAATGCTATTTTCTTATTTTGCATTTCAAGTTGATTGCTGAAAAGTATAGCCCTTGGCGCGTGAGCTATTTTTTCGTTAATTCATAGTCCTAAATCTTCTGAAGCACCAGACAAACACCCCAAGTGTCTGCGCTTGGCGTGGCGCCCGTCAACAACTCCTCGGCGATTATTCGTTCAAACCCGCTCACGCTGGCCAGCAAGTCGATCTCAGGGATTGTGAAATGCCGCATCGGATGCACTTCGGAAATAGTTTCGCATACCCCTGTCGACAGCTCGTGGACAAATATGGTGTAGTGCACGTCCACGCAATTCTCGTTGACGCGATTTATCGGTTCGGCGATGCGGGTGATATCCACTTTCCCGTCAGTTAATCGCCTCACGCGTACTTCCGGGCGTTTCGTGTATACTGCCGGACTGTACCATACATCGAATATGAACAAACCGCCCGGGCGGAGGTGATCGGCTGCACGGGCAAAAACCGCCTGGACTTCGCGGTTGTCTGTTTGATAGCTCACCACATGAAAGAGAGAAAGCACCGCGTCGAACAATCGCCCAAGCTGCACGGTGCAGATGTCGCCCTCTTGACTTTTGAAGCTGCTGGTTTGTGCTGCCCGCGCGACCATACCTGAGCTTCGCTCAATGCCAGTCACCTTATATCCACGCTCGCCAAGCAGGCAGCCATGCCCTCCCGTTCCAGAACCGAATTCCAGCAATTCTCTGCCGGAAACGGCGTACCGGCTCAGAAGCTGGTCTATATAGGCGACCTCTCCAGCGTAATCCTTTTCGCGATAAAGCAAGTCGTAGTATCGGCTGGTGGCCTCGAAAGCTGAGTGCGAGCTCATGGCGATTTGTACACTATCTTGGCAGGTAAATTTGGCTCGAAGCGCGTCTTATCCAGGTCACCGGCAAAAGGTCCCTGTTTGACCTCGAACATTTCGATTTCTTCAAGCACCTCGAACCCATGGCCGCCGCCTTCCATCAAGAGGATAGCGTCGCCCGCCTCAAGCATCCGGCTCTGAAGATATTTGTGCTCGTCATCGTAAAAATCGACGCGCAGTTTGCCTTTGCGAATGAAGAGCACTTCATGGGTATAGAGAATTTCTCGCGGGACGGGATTGTGCCGATGGGGCGCTATAACTTTGCCCGCGGGGTGTCGCATATAGGCGAGCTGTTGAGAGAGGTTGTTCTCGGTGAAGAAATGCACTCCCGGCTCTTGAAAGCGGCTTAAAATGATCAGCGCCATTGGCCGGCCAAGGTGGGAAATCGTCTCTGCCATTTCGCAGGAACGCCTGCCCCCTTTCATCTTTACGGGTTCCATATCGTTTTCCATCCCGTTTCAGTAGGGCATAAATTAAGTCGGATAGCTAAGAAAGATTGTATTCGTTCGGCAGAGGAGGAGCAAATCTATCGGTTTCATTTCGTAAGAATATTTTGTAGCTTTCTTCTTGCTCCTCATGAAAGGCGAGGACATCGTAGTACCGGCCCAACACATGCGCGTAGGACACGAGCTGAGACAAACAACTAGCTGCTTCAGGCTTCGATGCATCAAGTCCGGCGATCAAGTGCCCAGTCCAGTCGTAGAAGATGATAAATTTATACTTCATTGTAATCAAGAAAGGCAGAACCCCTTGTGGATCATCCTGCCCCGCCTTGACGTAGTGTCGTGGCGAAAGTTCAAAAAATATAACCGGCTTAGCCTCTGAAAGGAGATGTCGAGCGCCTCGCAAAACACGAAAATCAAAACCGTCGGTATCGATTTTCAGTAGGTTCGCTTTCTGGAATTCCGGCTCTCTAGTTAGTAAACGGTCCAGCGTTTCAGTTTTCTGCTCTGAGTTTTCATCTTGAAACGATGACGCTGTTCCCTGGAGCACTTGTAAAGAACACGGGCGGCCGGCTTCGTCAGAAAGTATTTCTCGCATGCACGTCACGCCATTCATGCTTTTTGTGTTTTCTTTCAACAATGCGAAGTACTTTGCCTCCGGCTCAATACATAAAAAGCGCCCGGCGAGCCCTTCGCTCACTAAGGCGACGGTATCGCCGATATTGGCTCCTACGTCGATCGTAATAAGACTTCCGTGAGCCTTCAAAATATGAGGAGTGAGCCGGGAAAGAGCTGTATCGTAGTTCGAGTTGTTGCACCGAAGCAGGGGTAAAGAATGCGAGAGAGGCATTCGTAGCTCTTTACTGCCTACTTGCATTGAAATAATAGGGTTAGAAAATCTCAATAGTACCCTGCGCATGCGAAGAAGTCCTTGCTTGATGCGCTGACCTCGATCGCTAGGCTTGATGTTGACAATACCTCGATAGAGAAGTGTTGCGAGCATAGATTATTATCCCCAGTGGAATTTACGCTATCAGAACCTAGGGCTGGCAAACAAGTCTAGATTCCAGCTCATGCGAAACATAGGGAAACTCCACGGCGCCAAAACCCCAGGACTGATCCATGCGCTTTATTCCGCCAGTCGTTATCTTTGGATTGATCTCGAACCTTAAACATTTTTCAAAAGAATCGATATATTCAATATCTGGAGTTGACAAGTAAAGGCTGCATTCATAAGCGCCGTTGGCCAGCATCGAAACATCATGGACTGATGAGACTTGGGAAGCTCCGCTGCCGAGCGTAAGCTTATCGCGATGGCGAAGCGCTCCCACTGATCCCCACCCTACATTGCAGCCCAGTGCGTCGAAGATCCGGAATTCGATGGCCATAGTAATGGGTTCATGCGATTTAATTCCGAGATCAAACATGATAGAGATGCGTCCATCACTCTTCTCAATCAATTGTAACCTGGCGGTGTCGATATAGGCGCGACTACCCGGCGCGGCGCCTCGTGAGGAGGAAAGACCCTGGCTCGTATCGCCGTATTTCTGAATCACAACGCGAGTTTCACCTTGCTCCGTAAGTTTTCCAGAAACCAAGAGAATAGCGCGATTGCATAGATTTTGGACGACCGCCATGTTGTGGCTGACGAACAAAACGGTGCGTCCGTCTTGAGCGGATACGCTTTGCATCTTGCCCAGGCATTTCTTTTGAAACTCGGCGTCGCCGACCGCAAGAACCTCGTCGACGATAAGAATTTCCGGTTCAAGATGCGCGGCCACAGCGAAAGCGAGCCGCACATACATGCCGCTGGAATAATGCTTGACAGGTGTATCGAGAAACCTCTCCACCTCCGCGAAGGCTACGATCTCATCGAATTTGCGGTGGATCTCCTCGCGTGCCATACCGAGGATCGCGCCGTTCAGATAAATGTTCTCGCTGCCCGTCAACTCGGGGTGGAACCCGGTGCCAACCTCCAGAAGGCTTGCCACGCGCCCTTTTATTTCGACCCGCCCCGCGCTCGGTTCGGTGATTCGCGAAAGGATCTTCAAGAGCGTTGACTTGCCTGCGCCATTTCGGCCGATGACGCCAACCACGTCGCCGCGCTTGATTTCGAACGACACATCTTGGAGCGCCCAGAACTCTTCGACATCATCTCCAGCCACAAGCTGCCGGCCGCGAACCATATCAATGGCCGAGCGCGCGAAGCCTCTGGCGCCTCGCGCCACGACATCCCTAAGCGCGGTATAGCGTTCGCGCTTGCCCTCGTGCCCGATGAGGTATTTCTTGCCGAGACCCTCGGCGCGAATGACAACGTCGTCGCTCATGCGCTCAGTCGCCTTAAACCAGATCCGCGAACGTGCGTTCGGTGCGCCTGAAAGTACGGATGCCGTACCAAAGGAAGAAGGCCACGACGCCAAGACTGGCGAGAAAGCCAGGTAGATAGAGCTGGCTTTCCCCGCCAAGGAGGCACCAGCGGAAGCCGTCGATAACGCCGGCCACCGGATTCAGGCTATACCAGAAGCGCCACTCGTTGGGCACAACCGAGCTCGAAAAGCCGACAGGGGAGACATAAAGCCCAAATTGCACGAGGAATGGAATGATGTAGCGGAAATCCCGGTATTTCACGTTAAGTGAGGTGACGAGCAGAGCTGGGCCGAGGCTGGCGAGCACGGCAACGACAATGAAAACCGGCAAAAAGGCGATCTGCCAATTCGGAACGAAGCGAAACCAGACCATTATGCCGAAGAAAATGGTCAGATTGACAGCGAGGTCGACGAGCGCGACGACGCCTGCGGAGGCTGGCACGATCAAGCGCGGGAAATAGACTTTACTGATGAGGTTCGCGTTTCCGACAAGGCTGTTCGACGCCTCGCTGAGAATGCTGGAAAACAGGAACCAGGGCAGCATTCCCGCAAAGACGAGAACCGGGTATGGAACGCCGCCGTCGCTGGGTAGCTTTGCCAGTCTGCCGAAAACGATCGTGAAAACGACCATGGTCAGAAACGGCCGCACCACAGCCCAGGCCACGCCGATCACTGTCTGCTTATAGCGGACGGCAACGTCGCGCCAGGCGAGGATTGCAAACAACTCGCGGTAGTGCCACAGGTCCGACCAATAGTTGCGTTCCGCCCGGCCGGGCTCAATGATGAGCAGGCGCTCGCCTGAAGCCCTCGATGCCGTGGCGTACGGAGCCGCCGAAGCGAGCGCGGGCTCGCCACCTTCTAAACGCTCTGCCAACCTGGATTGGGGAGGCGGAGTCGACAGGCCGCGCGAAGTTTCAACTGAGCTCATTTGAGCAATACCTCGCCTGATAAATCGCCAGCTCGTAGCCGTCTGTGTTAGCCAGCCTTTGCCCGGTTTGAACAGGCCCGATTCCATTTCCGCCGCCAGCGTAAAGTACGCGCCTAATTTTCAGGGTTTTTATTAGGTCCATTTCAGGTCGTTATCACGATGGGCATAGGTCAAACACCGCGTTCTGGCAGCACCGCCCACACATATGGGCGGCCCACAAATCTCACAAAGGCGTAACTCAAGCCCCCGGCTCGAACTGCTCGTATGGCGCTAAGCCAATTTCGCGGCGCTTTGCAAATACCGCGGGATTGCCGCGATATATTGCCCAATCCTCGATGCCGCCCGTCGCCACGCTTGCAAGTCCTAGAACCGCTCCCTTGCCGATTCTAACCCCCGGCGCAAGGACACAACGGGCCGCGATCCAGGCTCCATCACCGATCGAAACCTCCTTGGTGACAAGGTCGAATGTCTTTTTTTGCCAGTCGTGATTTCCGGTGCAAATGTAGACGCCCTGCGAAATGCAACAGTTCGATCCGATCGAAACGGTTGCAAGATTGTCGATCCAGACGTCCTCGCCAATCCACGTATAGTCGCCAATCACAAGCCGCCAGGGGAATTTCACTCTTACGCCTGGCTTCAAAATCACGCCCTCTCCAATGCGCGCTCCAAACAAGCGTAGCAATATCCTCCGGTGCCGCGAGCCAGGAATCCATGACGCTATGAACAGGAACTGGACGAGGAGCCAAACTGCTTCAACCGTAAGTGGCCGTCCTCGCGAAAACTCCGGGTTTTGAAATTCCCCAAGCGACGGAAGAGCTGTTCTCTCGAAGGGCGCAGCATCAAGCATCAAACAACCAGCCTACGTTAGGAGCCATTCGCCACACCCAATAGCGCGAGGAGGCAGCGCTTGAGCATGGACCACGATGAAAATCTAAAGGTTCGCAGGCCCAATTACCCATGAACGCATTCTGCATACAGCGTTTGCATTTCTTGTGCGATCCGCGGCCAGCCGTAGCGTTCGCGCGCGGTGCGCATTCCCGCCGCACCCATCGCGGTTCTTTTTTCCGGCGACTCCACGAGTGTGTTGATCGCACGCGCCAGGAGTTTGGGATCGTTGCAGGCCGTAGCAATTCCGCTGCCGCTCTCGCGCACAACATCGGCGAGCCCAACCTCCTCCGAAACGACTGCGGGACAACCGGCGGCCATGGCCTCGAGAACGGCCATCCCGAAATTCTCATTGTAGGACGAGAGCACGAAACATCGCGCCAAGCGGAGGAGATCCCACTTCGTTTCGCCCTCGGCAGGCCCCACAAATTTTACGCGACCGGCGACGCCCAACTCCCGGGCAATGCGGCGCAGCTCCAGGCTATAGCCGTTCTCATCGTATCCAGCGATGACCAGATCCGCCCCTTTCACAAGAACGAGCGCTCGGAGAAGCCGATCGAGGCCCTTCTTCCAGCTGATCCGGCCGAGGAACAAAATATATGGACTGTCCAAGATCGTTTTAATCCCGGTTGCGGAAGCGCTGGGGGCGGCCTTCTCTTCGGCCGGGACCTCAATGCCGTTCTCGATGATTTCAACCCGGCGCAGGGATAGCCCGAGCGCGCGCAAATTATGTGCCTCGCTTGTGGAGGTGACATGAATAGCGGCGGCCCGTTCCACATCGCGCCGCGCGAAAAGAGCAAGCCAAAGCCTTTTCGCCGTCATGCTCTTGCGCCGGATAAGATCGTCCACGAGCATTCCGCGAGGGGCAAGGACGTAGGGGATCCGATGCTTGCGGGCGGCAGCGGCGGCGGCAACCGTGGGCCACACCCAAACATAATGGATGTGCACGAGGTCGAAGGTGGCGATTGTCGCATCGAGAGCGTGGTTCATGGCGGGGGAGCGGTACACTCGCCGCCCGAATTTGGCGGGGAAGTACCAAATCTTGACGCCATCGCGCTCCACAGGAACGGCAGTCGGCACGTCGGATACGCCCGGTCCGTCCACGTTGGTGGTGTAGACATGCACATCGTTTCCAAACGCTGCTGTGGCCGAAGCCAAGCCATGAACAGAGCGAATCGGTCCCCCATAGCGCACTGCTGGATAGTAATGTGGAACCACGTGGAGGATACGCATCCGATTACACCTGCAAAGGTTCGATTATGATGGCGGGGTTCGACTGCATGCCGGTGCAGAAGGCTCGCCCTTCGGACGAGCGCACGCTCAATATTAGTCTGAGATTGCACGCAACCTTCAAAAGCCGCGGCCCGTGCTGTGCGTCGCCAGGCGCTGGCCTGCTGCAGCCTTTGGCCGCCTTTTGGCGTTCGCGAGAGAATTCCCTGGCGTACCGGCGCCAGATATGAATCCGTTTGCAGCCAATGTCACACCAAGCCACATCATCATGGCGACAAAGGCCGCCGTTCCAAGGTCAAGAGCGCAGCTCCCCATCAACGCAGCGACAATCCCTCTTAAAATCAAAGAGTCTCTTGGGCTGCAAACTCGCGCCGCTCTAAGCGCAGGAATCGCTGCCGTCGATATCGCGAGGATGACAAGAAACACGCCGATTGCGCCAACATCCATCAGCAGAGTGACCCATCCTGAGTCAATCGGTTCAACGCCATTCCCGAAGAATGCGCCCTCAATCAGGTAGACGTACATTCCGAGGCCGACGCCCACAAAAAAGTTTTCTGGATGCTCTACCGTGACCAATCGCAGCGCCTTGCTTTCCATGCGCTCTGACGCTTCCTCCTGGATTCGGCCCACAGATCGCGAGTAAAGCAGCTCTCCGATCCCGCCGCTATACTCGGCAGCAGACCGGCTTGCTTTTTCAGACGGCGTCGCCATGAAGCCAGCTATCAAGGTTAGTGTCAAAATGAAGGCCAAGGTTCGTATGTAACCACGCAGGCTCCAGGAAACTGCAAATATTGTTGCTATCCCCAAAGCCAGCAAAACTGCTGTTGAGTAGGTTAAAATATCGATAAGCGCTACAAAAGCAAATAAATAACGCTTGTTCCACCATACCTGCAAACGATCATTTCTCTCAAGCGAAAGAATTATTCCCATAATCACAAATGGTGTTAAGAACATACCAAGCTGTTTTGGTTCTTGCGCGAAAGCGTAAAGCCGATAAACGACATCTTCCCCAGCACTGAATGCCGCCACATCATTGCTACCGCCGATAGCGCGGTATATTGGCATAAAATACAGGCCCATTTTCAGCGCATAAAATTGGTATGATGCGACTATACAATCAAATGCTACCGCAATGGAGTATATTCCCATCACCCTTAACCAGGCGCCTTGTATGCGGCTTGCTGCGAACGCTAGCGGTACGAAAGACAACGCGGCTGAGTAGGTCACCAATTGTGACAGGGGACGCAGAGCAACGCCTTGCACTCCCCATGAATTTGCAACTGCGGCAGGGACTGGCAACGCGTAGCCTAGAAGACAGGCTACTACGAACCAGAAAAGTAATAACATAAAAATTCCGCGCTTTGTCCCAGTAAATCGTCTTGCCCATGAGTTTGAGGCTGAAACACCATAAATGAGACTCCATAAGCCTACGATTTTAACGGGAGACAAGACTGTGCCGAACCCATAAACCCAAAAGTTACCGAAGCCCATCGACGCCATCCCTAGGGCGAGTAGAAGATCTGGTCTTTTTCGAAGAGCTGATACTGCGGCTAACAAAAAAAAGGAACCCGCAACAAGAGGCTGATATATTACAATATATTCCATCAATTCCACATGGCTGGTATCGGACTGGTCAACGGGTCACGGAGCTGCCGTCGCAGACGATGCCGGACCTGACGGTATCATGATCTCACCGGCGCTTTCATTTGTGCGATTTGGGTTGTGCAGCTCTTTGTAGGCGGATGGCGATAGGGCGTCGAGAAGCCTCGGACCGGCCGCCAGCTTTTGCCGGGCAAGTTTATATCCCTCGACCGAATGGCGGCAGGCCTCCCAGATGCGCAGCGGAGAGCGAAGGTTCTGGCGGTTGAGGATTTGGCGGCGCAACAATTCATGAAGATGAAACGGCATGCCGGCCCATGATATTGTGCCCACCTGCAGCGCCTTTAAGATGAAGTACCACTCACCGCAGACGTGATGAGGAGGATGGATGCCGCTGTTATGTCCCCAGGATCTGCACCCTCCGGCAGGCTCGCCCAGGTGAACGAGGCTCGCCTCCGGGTCGAAATGACACAGTCCGAAGCATCCTGTCAGCCTCAAGCCGAAGTCGCTTTCCTCGCGGTGCGCGCCCTTCTCGAATTGTGCGTCCATTCCGCCAACGGCAATGGCTGAACTCCGCCGCACTGAAAGGTTTCCGGACCACCCGCTTCTCAGGCGAGCAGGAAAACTGTAGCTCGGCGGAAAAAACAGCCAGCCGCAGGACTTCAGCCGGGTTATCAATTGCCGTCGCTGGCGGGGCGGTATTCCGGGACCAAGGATCTGTCCAGCCACTGCATGCGCGTCAGGGTTCGAATAATGCCGGGCGTGAGCGCTCAAGAAACCGGCGCTACCAATCTCAACATCGTCATCGAGGAAGAGAACGACGTCGCCCCTTGCCTCTAAAAGTCCGATGTTTCGCGCGAGGCTTGCATTTGGTTCGTTTGCGTGGAACACACGAAGCCGCTCCCCCAGAACCTCATAGAGGCCACATAAAGCGTCCGGCCTCAGGTCACCTTGCAGCACGATCAAACATTCCCAAGATGGATACTCTTGACGCGCTAGATCTTGCGCAGTCTCTCTTAAGCAACCGTCGCGTCCCAGTGACGGAATGACAACGGAGACGAAAGGGAGATGCTTCGAATAAATCATGCCGATGCTGACGCTATCGCCGATAAATGCGTAATTAAGAACGCAAACCCATCGCGCGGAGAAGGGGCCGTCAATGAAGCCTCCTTGCGTTAAACGTGACTGCTAAACGTGGGACTTATTCCACTGGCGCGCGACTTTACAGGGTTCTGCAGTTCTGAATAAGCGGACGGTGTCAGCGTTTCGAGAAGCCTCGGACCCGCGGCTATCTTTTTACGGGCAAGTTCGAACCCCTCGATTGACCGGCGGCAGGCCCCAATTATGCGTCGCGGAGAGCGGAAGTTTATGCTGTTGAGGAGTTGACGGCGTACCAGAGTATAGAAGTAAAATGGCAAGTCGGCCCATGCGATCGTGCCCACCTGCAGCGCCCTCAAGATGAAGTACCATTCGCCACAAACGTGATGGAGAGGATGGATGCCGCTATTGTGTCCCCAAGACCGGCATCCCCCAGCAGGTTCTCCCAGGTGAACCAAGCTTGCATCCGGGTCGAAATAGCAGAGGCCGAAGCGTCTTACCAGTCTCAAACTGAAGTCGCTTTCTTCCCGGTGCGCGCCCTTCTGAAACTGGGAGTCCATCCCGCCGACAGCGATGGCCGAACTGCGCCGCACGGACAAATTCGATGATGGGCCACTCGCAATGCGTGCAGGAAAATCATAGTCGGTCGGAAAAAACAGCCATCCACAATACCTCAGCCGGCTTATCCAGTGCCGGTGCAGCCGCGGCAGCATTCCGGGACCAAGAACCTGTCCTAACACTGCAGCGGCCATAGGGTCCGAATAATGCCGGGCGTGAGCGCTCAAGAAACCGGCGCTACCAATCTCAACATCGTCATCGAGGAAGAGAACGACGTCGCCCCTTGCCTCTAAAAGTCCGATGTTTCGCGCGAGGCTTGCGTTTGGTTCGTTTGCGTGGAACACACGAAGCCGCTCCCCCAGAACCTCATAGAGGCCACATAAAGCGTCCGGCCTCAGGTCACCTTGCAGCACGATCAAACATTCCCAAGATGGATACTCTTGACGCGCTAGATCTTGCGCAGTCTCTCTTAAACAACCGTCGCGTCCCAGTGACGGAATGACAACCGAAATAAAAGGTGGATTCTGTAATTTATTGACATCAATTCTACGCATACTGTTACCAATTCATGAGTTGTGAACACTACAAACTCGCATCTGCGAAGTTTCTGAATACTTCTAAGCCCTCACAGATAAAACCTCGTCTATGAGCTCGCTATAGGATGCTGCGGCGCGTTGCGTGGTAAAACGGGCTGCATAGGTTCTTCGTTTAAGCATGCGCGCTAAGTCCAGACAGCGGGGCTCAGCCATTGAAAGAAGTCCTGTGGCTATGGATGCTGGATCCAGTGGATCGCATAGGCAGGCGAGGCCGCCCGCCACTTCAGGCATCGATGTCACATTAGAAGTTAGAACCGGGATACCCCGCGCGAAAGCTTCTATAATGGGAACGCCAAATCCTTCATAAAGCGAGGGAAATGCAAGCCCAATCAACTCCGAGACTAGCCTGATGAGATTATTCAACGGCTGAGGCGGCATTCTTCTGACATTACTTTCAAGACCGAGGCTCTTGATCTCTTTTGCGAGAAGCTGCTCTTCGATGCCGGGGTGCCCGGCTAAAAGTAGGTCAGGAAGACGGCGCCCAGCTATCTTTAAAGCCTGTGAATAGCCGCGCAGAAGCCCGGCAATGTTTTTACGGGGCGAGATGTAGCCGTACCAAATGAAATAAGGCCGTGAGCTTGGTGTTCTTTCCAATGCGGGCGTCAAAGGCGCAAACCACTCGTTGGCTATTCCATTATGTATCACGCGAATTCTGTCGCCGAGTTCAGGCAGCCATTCTACAACATCGCGTGCGGTGGCGCTCGATATGCAGACTGTCCGATCGGCAAGCTGAGCCCCTTCCCGCAAAAGGCGCTCAAACAAACGCCGTCCATGCCATCGCATACTTGCGTATTGCCGGCCTTTGACTGCCGAGATGTCTAAGACCAGATTGATGAGCGGGACGCTTTCCGGCCCCATGGCGCCAACATCCAGGCGAAGATATAAGTCAGCGTCAAGAGAGACCCGAGGCTGATACCGGGCCCCGGCGAGCGTTCTGAAATTGCAAAAGCGTCTGGACCACGGCAGAACTACCTCATCGAAAAGAGAAGACGGATCGATGCGCTGGCGGAAGCTCTGCCACCAGGCCGCTTTTTCACTTCCGCGGCAAAGAACAAACGTGAAGCGGTCGCCGGGCCTTTGCTGCATAAGCTCCAGCAACATTTCACGTGAGGGCACCGCAGAGGTGGGCGGCGCCAAGACCTCGGCGTATATTGCGATACGAGTCATTGCAAAATCAGGGGCTCTGTTGAGTTGAATAACTGACTTTTATGATCTGGCCGGATGTGGCGATGCCGGGCCGAAGCCGTTCTTACGGCTGGCCAGGCAGCAAGCGGTGTTCTGCGATTGCTTCAATTCCGGGCTGGTTTTGCTCTCGGGAGCCGTCAATTTGAGCGAGGTTCGCGATCGAGCAGTGAGGTGAGACGCTCTTTGCGCTGCAATCCCAGAAGCGAAGCCGCGATGCGATGCATGACCGTTCCATGATGACGAGACGAACCGAATTTTGCAGACATCTCGACAGCCCTACCACCGAGATTGCCATGTCCTTCGCGGTAAGCGCCGCGCGCCAAATCATAGTAGGCTCGCGAGAAGGCTTCATTCAAACGACGAGAACGCCCTGCCGCAGACAAACGATCGAGAATTTGAAGGCGAGCTTCGAATGCCGGCAGGCTTTTGTTCACGCTAACGCGATTTGCCGAGTCATGCTGGAAATCAGACTCCAACGCCTCGGAGCGAAATTGCCCCGCGAGCGCCATTCAAAAGCGCCCGCAGAACCAACTCGCCATCTTGATTGCAGAGCAGCAACTCCTGCCATCCATCTATACGAGAGAGGAAATCGGTTCGCCATAAAACAGCGCAGGGCGGAACGTAGAGGCCGCGGAGCCAGTCACAAATGATCGCTTCCACGTCGTCAATAGAGCTGCCGATTTGCCATCCGTTGCGGCGGGTCCTGTCCTCAAACTCGAACACAAACGGCCCAAAAACGATGTCCGCCTGCGCAACTTCCGCTGCTTCAGTCATGCCGGAGATGAGTTCCCCTTCAACATAATCGTCGGCGTCGAGAAACATGACGTAATCGGTGGAGGCAAGGGAAATGCCGCGATTGCGCGCCGCTGGAGCACCCCGATTCGGGCCAGATTCCCAATGAACTTTGCCGGCGAAGGAGCGTATCACGTCCAGGCTGCCGTCGGTCGAGCCGTCGTCAATCACAATAATCTCCGCCACGCAATTCTGATCGAGCACACTTTGGATCGCACGTCCAACCCAGTTGGCGCAGTTCCGGCATGGAATGATCACGGCGACTGACGGCTGCGTGATCGCAGCTTCAGGCCTCCACAGACTCGTTTTTGTGGTCACGCCGTCAGTTGCTCCGGGTTTTGCCCGCTCATGCCAAGCGTCATCCTACTGAATAACCTCCCTTACAGCTGCAGCGACGGTTTCGATCATCGCGTCCGTCAACGCCAAACCGCTCGGCAGGTAAAAGCCGCGCCGAGCTATGCGCTCAGCCGTTGGATGAGATGAACCTGGGAACAATCCCATTTTCTGAAACACAGGCTGCTCGTGCATCGGCCAGAAGAATGGGCGCGTCCCGATACCCTGGGCCGCCAGCTTTTCCATCGCCGCTTGAGCGTCGAAGGGGACCTGATCTTCAAGCACCACCCCGTAAACCCAGTAAATATTCTCCGCGTAGCCGGTCCTTTCAATCGGCAGTTGCAGTCCGCAAACGCCGCTGAGCAGTTTCGTGTAGCGCCGTCCCATTCGACGTTTGCGTTCGACGAATTCGCTTAAGCGCTCAAGCTGCGCCACACCAAGCGCCGCCTGCATGTTGGTCATGCGGAGATTCCAGCCCAGTTCTTCATGAACGAAACGCTTTCCCGGCTGGAAGCAAAGGTTTCGGAGCGACCGGCAGCGCTCGGCTAGCACAGCGTCATCGGTCACGATGATCCCGCCTTCGCCAGTTGTCACATGCTTGTTGGGATAGAAGCTGAATGTGCTGATATCGCCGAAGCTTCCGCAGGGGCGCCCGCGATAAGTCGCCCCATGGAGTTCGGCGGCGTCCTCAATGACCCGGAGCCCGCGCCGGGCGGCAAGCTCGAGCACGGGATCCATATCGACGGGCAGTCCATAGATGTGGACAGCCATGATGGCTTTGGTGCGCGGCGTGATGCGCTCGGCGATCTCGCCAACGCGCATGTTCCAGGTCTTCGGATCGCAGTCGGCCAGCACTGGCGTAGCGCCAGCACGGATAATAGCCGCCGCGCACGAAATTATAGTAAACGCCGGCAGAATGACTTCATCGCCTGGGCCGAGCCGGAGAGCGGCGACGGCGGCGTCCAGCGCCATGGACCCGTTGCAGACGGCTATACCGTGCTTCCTGCCCACTCGGGCTGCGAACTCCTCTTCCAGGCGCCGGACAAAAGGGCCTTCCGAGGAAATCCAACCCGTCTCGACGCATTCAATGAGGTAGCGCTTCTCATTGCCATCGAGCAGTGGCTCATTTACTGGAATGTTCATTGGTTCCAACACTCTCGCAGATCCGTGGAGTTTACATCGTCGCGAGCGATGCTGTTCGCCGGCAAATCATGCGCAGAACTAAGGCCCGCGGCAGCTACGTGGCTGCTCCGGCGAGAACAATCTTTGACCAAGCTCGCGAGCCTTCGCCCTTCGAGACAATCGCCCTGGCGGCTGCCCTGGGCGTCGTACCGCGCAACGGTTTAGAGATCCAGGAGCCGGTCGGCACCCCAAAACCTGTCTTGGGCCGATGAATCACACCATAGGGCAGCGGTGTGCGCGGCGCATTAGCGAGCGCAGCCTTGGGGGGAACTTCGGGTGTCCGGCCGACAATCCGGGCTACCGTTTCGAGCAGCACCGAGTTCGACCAGAGGCGTACGGACTTCGAGGCTGTGGGCCATGCTAGCCCAGTCCGTATCTCTCAGGAGCTGATTGCGCATGTAAAGACAGGACTTAAGCGTGGCGACCTTGGCGAAATCAGAAGCCGGCGAACGCGGCAGCGTCTCTTCGATCATCGCCACCGCCCGTAGCGTCTCGAGACCGTCACGCACCGTCTCTTCGTCCAGCACCCGGTCAAGCTCCCACGGCATGAAGAGACCGCGCCGAAGGAGATAGGCGCCCGCAAACGAGCCGCCATACTCAAGCATGCCAGCCGCCTTTGGGCTCCCGGCCAGCCTTCCGAAGCCCATCCCTGTGATGACGCGACGCGCACCCCTCCCGAACAGCGGCAGCGAGGCGGGGAGCGCCAGTCGGGCTACCCAGCGCGGTATATCCCGGAACGAGGGGTAGCCACCGAATAGCTCGTCGCCCCCGAGGCCAGAGATGGCGACTTTGAGCCCGAGTTCGTGCGCAGCCTTGGAAACGAACCAGGTATTGATGCCATCAATCGAGGGCTGGTCCATCGCCTGAAAAATAAGTGGCAGATCCGCGTCAAACTCGTCCCCGGTAACGATCCGGGTTGTATGCCGGGTTTCATAAAGCCTTGCGACTTCCCCGGCGAGTGGCAATTCGTCCTCGCGGCCGCCACGGAATTCTTCGAAGGCGAGCGTCACGGTCTGAATATCGCCCTGACCAGCGTCGCGCATCAGGCCAACAAGGGCGCCTGAATCGATGCCCGAGGATAAGAAGGCGCCCACAGGTACGTCGGCGATGAGATGATGCCGGACGCTGTCGAGCAAAGCTTCGCGAATAACGGCCTGCGCCTCGGCCTCATCTGGCCTTGGTTGGCTGAGGGCTTGTGTTTCAGCGTCGCAATAGACCTGTGCTATCGAATGGTAGCGGCGGGGTTCGGCTAGGCCAAGCTCGCGAACTGTGAGCATCGATCCGGCCGGCAGCGCTCGAATTCCCCGATAGGTCGTGAACGGTTCCGGCACATTCCCGAAAAGGTAGAACCCGACTTGCCCGGCTGCTTCAGGTTCGCGCGATATCGCACCTCCAGCAAGCAGCGCTTTGACTTGGCTTGCAAACCGGAAAGTCCTGCCGTCATCGGCATAATACAACGGCTTAATGCCGTAAGGGTCGCGGGCCAGGAACAGCGAGCGGAGTTCCGCATCCCAGATGGCAAAGGCGAACATTCCACGCAGATCTTGCACCATCGCGTCGCCGTATTCGGCGTAGAGATGCAGCAAAACCTCCGTATCCGATTGACTGCCGAAAACGCGTCCTCTCGTCTCCAGTTTGCTGCGGAGCTCCCGGAAGTTATAAATCTCGCCATTGAACGTGACGGCGAACCGCCCGCAAGCGCTGATCATCGGCTGCGCGCCGGCCTCCGAAAGATCGATAATGGACAGGCGGCGATGACAAAGACCAAGGCGGCGGCCGTCCGAGACCCATGCGCCGGCGCTGTCGGGTCCGCGGGCGATCATATGTTCGCGGGTGAGCAACAGTTCATCGCGATCGACGGCGTTTGCCGCTCGGTGATAAGCGAAAATACCGTTGATGCCGCACATGCTAAGACGACTGCCCCTGCGAAGGCTGCGCGTGCGCGCCCGGATGGCTCTTCGGAGGGATTCCCTGCCGATGCCACGCCCACGCGGTTCGGACGATTTCACTCAGCTCCGCGATGCGTGGGCGCCACCCAAGGTCTAGCTGCGCTTTCGCAGCGTCACTGACAAGCACAGCGGGATCCCCGTCCCGGCGGTCTCCCACCTTCGCCGGAAAGTTGAGGCCGGTGATATGCTTCACGGTGTCGATGACCTCGCGGACGGAAAAGCCGCGTCCATTTCCGAGATTATATGCCGCAGAGGGCACGCCGCCTTCCAAGGCCTGAAGCGCTTTCACATGCGCGTCCGCCAAATCCGAGACATGAATATAATCGCGAATGCAGGTTCCGTCTGGCGTATCGTAATCGCCCCCAAAGATCGTGACATGGGGCCTTCGCCCGGAAGCCGCATCCAGAACGAGAGGAATCAAATGCGTCTCCGGGTCGTGGGATTCGCCTGTCTCGTTATCGGGGTCGGCGCCAGCCGCATTGAAATATCTCAACGCGATGGAGCGAACACCGTGAGCTGAACCGAAATCCTTTAGCATGCGCTCGACAAAAAGCTTCGACGCGCCGTAGGGGTTGATCGGCTCCTGCTGGGAGTCCTCGTGAATAAGAAGAGTTTGCGGTACGCCGTAAGTAGCCGCAGTGCTGGAAAACACAAAATGCGTGATGCCGTGGTCGCGCACCGCTTCCAGGAGCGTCAGCGAACCCATAACGTTGTTCCGGTAATACTTGCCCGGATCGCTGACGGACTCACCGACATAGGCGAACGCCGCAAAATGCATCACGGCCTCCGGCTTGTATCGTCTCATAACGTCGTCGAGGCGCGCACGATCGAGAATGTCACCGAATTCGAAAGGCCCCCATTTTACAGCCCACTCGTGACCGTAAATCAGATTGTCGTAAGCTATGGGGTTATACCCCGCCCGCGCGAGCGCCTTGCAGACATGCGAGCCAATATAGCCTGCCCCGCCAGTCACCAACACTTTTGAGCGTTGTTCATTCATCGCCCGAGGCCCATGCCGCAAAACAGATTTTCAATCGCATCTTTCGAGAACGAGGAATCAGAACGCTGACGTAGGTTATCATCTTACGGTTCTTCCCGTTGCCGCCATAGGAAGGGAATTTGAGTTCCATCACATTTTACGGCGAATGCGCCAATTCCTTTCGAGGCCGGCAAGGAAGCTAAGAGGCGGTGACCACAACCCTGTTCGCCTGTCAAAATCGCTCTGCTCGAAAGCACGGTTCCAAAACTATTTATATTCGATCTCAACACCGACCTCTTTGCACTTATCGAACAGGAAGCCGTTGATCGCCTTGACGACGCCGTTCGAGATCACCCTGAAGTTCACGTCGAAGGCTGCCGCGGAGCATAAGCCCTGCGATCGCAGCAGCAGCCCCAGAAATCAATGTGAACCTTGAAATAATTGACTTTGCGTGCGACATGACTGCCTCAAAAAGATGCTAATTGGCCACAGCTACCGCACTCCGGGTGTACTGCATCTCCCAAAGGTCGAAGTAAAGTTCAATTCCATTGCCCATGGTCACAGCAGGAAAACTGTATGCAACACACACGCTAAATTGAACAAGCGCCTCAAGTCAAGGCAAGTCTATGTATATCTTTAACTATACTATGCGCAAGTGATTTTCCAATCCATACGTCAAATCGCTCTTGATTATCCCCGGCTCAGCCACCTCGCGCCGGGCTCGCTCTATCAAAGACTGTGAAATCCTCTCTCCAAACAAAACCATCGGCACTGTACGGGCCGCGATTTGCAGGTCTAGAAACAGGCTGGCGTTGCGGACATACCAGACATCAAGGGCCGCTTTATCGTCTGCGGGAATATTGCGGCCTCCGACCACCTGCGCCCACCCAGTGAGCCCAGGCCGCACCAGCAAACGGGCTGCGCATGCCTTGGGTTGATCACGCGGCAGCAATGGCCTCGGGCCAACGAATGACATGTCGCCGCGCAAAATGTTAAGGAGTTGAGGCAATTCGTCAAGCCTCGTCCGGCGCAGGAAATTACCAACTTGCGAAACGCGCTCCGCGTCAGAAAGAAGGCGGCCATCAGGGGCATGAGCCGCGCCCATCGTTCGAAACTTGTAAAGGTGGAAGGCTCTGCCATTGTGTCCAGGCCTCCGCTGCCAGAAGACGACGGGAAAGCCGACGCTCGCCGCAACAAAAATGGCCACGATCAGAAAGATGGGCAGCGACAAGGCCAGGAACATGAGGGCGGCCAGAGCGTCAAACCCTCTTTTCATTTTCCAGAACTGGCGGCGTGAAAGGCCCTCGAGTTCTGACGATGCCAATTCGAAGCACAACTGGGCGGGCAAGCCAGACGAGGGTCTCGATGCGCCGGAAAAGCCCTTTCGGCCTCTGGCGTCTAACCCCAAAAGCTCGGTCAAAAACTGGAGCGAAATGCCCCGCGATCTCTCGACGCGCACAAGCGCTTCTTGTACTTCTTCCGAAAGGTCGGCGAATTGAGCCGCTATTACGATACGGTCGATGGTGACCCCATGAACTTCAAGGCCATCGAGAACGCTTTCAATGTCTTCGGGCATCCCCAAAATTGGATGGCTGGCGACAAGTCTTCCCACGTGACGCTCGGTGCGCCCAACAATACCCGCGACACGAATCCGCCCGGCGCCCAACTCAGCAAGAGCCTGCACATAGGCCTCCGTGAGCCATGTTACTCCGACGATCAGGACGCTCAGTTCCGACGCTTTCGCCGGCGTTTGCAGAAGCGCCCCGGAGGCCTTTCTCTGTTGCCGCGCAGCATGACGCAACCGATGCAGCACACGGGCCCCGACGAGCACCATAACGCCAACGATGCCTTGAAGGAAAGGCAGTGATCGCGCCACGCCCTCAAGCCGATTATACACGAACGATAGCGCAACGGCGCCGAAGCAAACCGCCGTCACGACGCAGGTTACGCGTAGATAGTCGTGCATGCTGCTAAACCGCCAAATGGACCTGTTGAGCCCGGCCGCAGCTACAAAAATCAGCGCTGCGATAGCGGTGGCGCCCAGGTAGGGCAAGAACGCTTCGAACCTATCTTGAGCGATCTCAAAGTTCTCCCGCAAAGCCAATGCAAGCAATGTTGCGAGAACAATCAGAGCGACATCAACCCCTATTAGAATAAATCGCCGCATAGCAGCTCCCGTTCAACCAGAGCTAAAAAATATATACCAGTCCCTTCCTTAGCCGGGAGAGATATTCTTGAGCAACTTGCGCAAGCCGCTTCTCCACCAACTATCGACAAGCCATCGCCCGTTATCATCCCGCCCTTTTTTGCCAGCCTTCCGGCCAGTGAAGATCCGAACCCCACTTCTCGCCAGGCATACCGTGCAACACAGGTTTGCGCTGAGCAGTGGTTTGCCGCCTCGGTTGGACTGGTTCGTTCCCAAGGGTTGGCGCTTCCGTCGCGAGGATCGCGCAAAAGAAGGCAAAAATTGAACTGAGCGCTGTGGTTCTCAGCGGATAATCGACCAGCGAGTGGGCAAAAAGCAGAAGGATAATAAGCGTTGCTGCGCGCTGCAGAAGCGGCTGCAAACTTTGCTCGTTTATATCTGGATTAAGCCAAACCTTATAAGCTTTAGGTAGAAACCAGACAAAAAAAGCCAGAAGCAGGATAAGCCCCAACACCCCCGTTTCGAGTAGGATTTCAGCGAGATCATTGTGTGCTCGATTGGCGTAGAAAATGAAAGCGTCTTTATTTTTTTCCACCGTGGCGTAAACTGGCACGAAAGAGCCAAGCCCAGTGCCAAATGGCAATGATCGAAGCGCCGTTTCAAATGTCGTCTGGGCGAGCGGAATCCTAAGGTCCTGGAGTTGATCCCCGTTGAATCGGGACATTATGCTGCCGAGGCCAAACTGCGCGGCGAAAAGGGCGGCGAATACCACTGTAATAAGTGACATCCGGCCAACTGTTATGCGACTGCGCATAGCGCCATGCTCCCGCTGAGTACGTTGGCGAAGCACCATAAGCACGATGCCTCCGAGCGCAGCCATGGCAAGAAACACCCCCGCCCGCGAACGCGCCATCGCCAATCCAGCAACGACACAAACAAGGAAAACCGCAGCAGCAGCCAGCCAAAGGATTGCGCGCGACGTCGACGTTCCAGTCTTTAGCAATTGACGCGCCGTACTCGCGTACCAGACTGCCCCGAGCACAAGAGTTATATAAAGACCGGCCGCAAAATGATTGCGGTTGGCGAAGAAGCCAACTGCCTCCGTCGTGTTCGTGAAGTCATAAAAGCGCAAGCTGCCGGACGGCCCTTGCGCCATTTGAACAAATCCGAGGACTAAGGCAATTGCGCCGAGAAGGAGAAGAAGCCAAGTCAGAATAAGCCGGCGCTGGAACTCAAGTTGTCCTACCGCTAGGAATATCGCAGCGGGGACAATGAGAGAAGCAGCCGCCGCCCAAGTGGCTTGCGGTGACCTTGAAAGTGAAGACCAAGTGCTACTTGGAACGCCCAAAGCCAACTCGGAAGAGTCAGCCGAAAAATTCTCGCCAATAGACGAAAACACGAATGGCAAAGGAACAAGCTGCATCCCGACGACCAGGATTACAGCGCAACCAAAGATGAACGTATTCCGCCGCTTGCGCTTATTACTCTCTTCTGCATCAAACGCAGCCCACAAAGACAAAGCAAGAAGCGGTATCGAAATAAACTGGACAATAACGTCACCCAGAAACCCTGCATGCGTTCCGCCACCGAGAAGAAAGGCGAAAGCAAGAACAATACCACAAAGCCACGCGACCATTGGCTCAGACTCTCCTAATTGGGCAATGGCGGTCTAAGGCTATGGGCTACTCGGGTTGCTATTGCTGTTGGCGATTGTCACTGCTAGAGCAACGCCTGTCCCCACAAGCAATCCCGCAGTTAGCGGGTCCCCGGAGGCGGTTTCCTCGGAAACGTAAGCCGGCGTGTCTTTGAGCGAGCCCGCATAGTTCGGCTGAGGCGGATCTGATAACACAACCGCCATTTGACCGTTGCACACTTTCGACAGATAGCCGGTATTATAAACGATGAGAGCGCAGCCTTTTCCGGCACGGATGCGATCGCCTGGGTTTAATAGCATATTATTAGTTGCTGGAGCAAATCCCCGGCCCGCGTCTACAGAAGCGAGACCTTCCAGCTGCAAAGTCGCCGCCTGGGCCTGCGCCATGAGCAGCGTGAACATCGATGCACTAAATACCAAGCTGCGAAGCATGCCTTCCCCCAAATGGTTAAGCATTTCTATACGACGTAGCATCACTTTCAATCACGCGCAACGCGGACCGGGCCGCCAGGCGTCCGCTTTCGGGACGGCTGTGACAAGGAAGCTACAAACGGCAAGCTTGACGAAAGTTAAGGGTGCATAAAACCCTTTGCATCCGTAACAGGCTGAGATTAAGCTTAAGTTTGTAGAGTTTTTCGACTCGGCGATTAATTGGAACGCAAGTGTCAGGTTTTTTGCAGTTATTTGCTTTTAGCAATTCGCGGCGGCTGGGTGCATGTATACGCCCCGCGCGCAATTGCATACGCTTACTTGGGCGAAGTGTATTCTGGTGTGCGCTCACACCGCGTTTTGGGCGCATGCCACCGGCTTATGGATCGTCAGCGATCCCATGGCGCCCGATATCGCGTCTTCGAGGAAGATCTCGCCGCGCCCCCGCGGGTGCGCCAGCAGCCATTGAGGCAAACTCCAAATGCGATGGATCGAGAGCAAACGTCATGAGCAAAGCAGTTAGCGGTAAGGCGTTCGTCCGTGGACAGCGCGAGTGGCCATCCATTCACCAGCTGGCTTCATTCACATGCTAGCAAACGGCGACCAGGGAAGACCGTTGGCGGTTATGACATGTCTTTGAGGAAAAGGTGCAACATCTAGTTGTCACTTAGCGGTTCGCTGTACTATCCATTTAGTCGCCAAACGATTGCCAATTCCGAAAATTGGTGGGGCGAAATGAAAGCGCGAGGAAACCATGGCTCTGCTCAGATTCCTATTGCCCGCGGTGGCAGCGGCCTTGCTCAGCGCCTGCGGCGCATCTTCGATTAATGACTTCAGTAGCGAAAAACAGCAGCAGCTTGCGAAGCTTCCTCCCGAGTCGGCCAGCCAAGCCCCGAAAGAATCTGTCTCCCCGAAAAATGTGGACGGCGCGCCGCGCGATCAGGACGCGGCGATGCGAAAAGTGGCGCTGAACTTGTCATCCTTTTCGGACCCAAACAGCAAGGCCTATAAAATCGGGCCGCGAGACGTGCTGGAAGTGACTGTTTTCAAAGTGCCGGATCTCTCAAAGGTTGTGCAGGTTTCCGAGGCCGGCACCATCAGTTATCCTCTCGTAGGAGAGGTGCAAGCTGGCGGGAGAACAGCGAGGGAGATTGAGCACGATCTCACCAAGTCACTCGGCGCAAAGTATCTGCAAAATCCACAGATCACTGTGTTTGTTAAGGAATATAACAGCCAGCGCATTACCGTAGAGGGAGCGTTCAAGAAGCCCGGTGTCTATCCGATCACTGGTGGGATGTCTCTCTTGCAAGCGACTGCGCTTGCTGGCGGATTCGAGGCGACTGCGGACGAGACGGTTCTATTGTTCCGGCAGTTGGACGGAAAGCGTTCCGTAGCCAAATACGACGTAGGCCAAATCCGGCAATTCAAGGCGGAAGACCCGCAATTGGAAGCAGGCGATGTTATTATCGCTCCCACGTCGGACATAAAAGAGGGGATGAATTACATTGTCAGGTTGGCTCCGCTCGCAACCATCGTTCCATTGCTATAAGGATTTTGGCGGCGGTTTGCTGTCGCGCGGATAGAAAGAGTGGGTTTCTGGAATGCATGACGCGCACAAAGATGCCGATCACGAGCGTGCCGTTTCAGGGCAGGCTCTTGTCCCAGCAGGAAACGTCGCCGTTGGGGCGGCCAGACGAGACTCGTACTATCCGATTGGACTTGAGGCGCCTGAGAACGAGGGAAACGACCTCGGCGTTATGCTTCGGCAGTATCTTCACATGGTTCTCAAGCGCAAGTGGCTCATTCTGAGCATCACGCTTGTGTTTGTTGTGCTTGGCGGCGTTCGCGCGCTTCTTAAGACGCCATTATATTCCGCGACGTCAAGGATCCAGATCGACAGGGAGCCAGTTAAAGTTATTGAAGGCGGCTCTACGTCACCGAGCGAGGAGGGCGGGACCGACTTTCTGCGGACACAATACGAACTGTTGAGAAGCCGCACGATGGCGGAACGGGTCGTGTCATCGCTTCGGTTATATGACGACAATGACTTCTTCAAACCAGTCGATGTGTCGCCGCTTACCCTTTTGACGCGCAGGACAAAAAGCGAAAAGCCCCCCATGTCGGCGCTCCAAGAAACTGCGGTCGGGATAGTATCGTCGAACATGGCGATTTACCCGGTTCCTATGTCCCGCCTCGTCGATTTGACTTATCTAGACCCAAACCCCGTGCGCGCCCAACGGGTGGCTAATGCTTACGCGGAAGCTTATGTCGCATCCACGCTCGATAAGAGGTTTCAAGCCAATTCTTATGCGAAGACCTTTCTTGAAGACCAGATCAAGCAATTGAAAATTCGTCTTGAGGAGTCTGAGAAGGCTGTTTTGGAATTCGCAGAGCGCGAAAAAATGGTCGAAGTTTCTGAGAAGTCTTCTATAGCTGAAAATAACCTCGCGGCAGCGAACGCTACTGTTGGGCAGTTGATTTCCGAGCGCATGAAGAACGAGCAGCTTTGGCGGCAAGTCGAGAACGGAACAGCTATCAGCCTGCCGCAACTTCTCTCCAATCATGTGATCGATCTGTTGCGCGGCCAGCGCAAAGCGCTCGAAACCGAATACCAGGAGAAGCTGGAAAACTTCAAACCCAGCTATCCAGCCATGGTTCAAATCTCCAACAAGATAAAGGAGGTGGATAGGCAGCTGGCTGCAGAAGTCACCACAATTCGCAATTCGCTTAAGGCAGCTTACAAATCTTCGCTTTCACAAGAAAACGAAATGAAAGCGCGCATGGAAACTTTGCGGGAGGTGGTTCTCGATCTCCAGAAGAAGGGCATTCAATATGGTGTTTTGAAACGCGAGGTTGATACCAATCGCGGCCTTTATAACAGCCTTCTTCAGCGCTACAAAGAGGTAGATATTGCAGGCGGCGTGGGCACAAGCAACATCTTTATCGTCGACCGTGCGTTGGCCCCGAACTCGCCATCGGAGCCCAACATTCCGCGCTTTCTCATCCTTTCCTTCGCGCTCGGTTTGGGCTTGGGGGTTGCTTCCGCGATAATCCTCGAAATGCTGGACGACCGGGTGCGTGCTCCAGAGGAAATGGAACAGATATCAGGCCTTGCCACGCTGGGCATTATCCCGCGTGCGGAATTTGAAGCTGACCCTGGTGAGGCGCTCAGCGACCCTCGCTCCGCCATGTCGGAGGCTTACCGCTCATTTGCAACCGCTCTGCAGTTTTCCACAGAATCGGGATTGCCCCGGTCGATCTCTGTGACAAGTTCCGGGCCCGGAGAGGGCAAGTCGACAACCGTCCTCGCTATTGCCCGTCACTTCGCGCAAATGGGTCTCAGGGTTCTCCTCGTCGACGCCGACCTTCGAAGACCCTCGTTGCATGTGAAGCAGCGTTTGGATAACTCGATTGGATTCAGCAACTTTCTTACTGGCGCGGCGCTGCCGCCCGAGGTGATCCAGAAAACTGACCAGCCTAATCTTGCTTTTATGGCGTCGGGCCCTTTACCTCCCAACGCAGCCGATCTGCTGAGCGGCACCCGTATCTACTCCTTGATCTCACTTGGCGCCGAGGTTTTCGATCTCATTATTTTCGATGCGCCCCCATTGCTAGGTCTTGCAGACGCTCAGCTCATTTCAAGCGCGACAGCGGCGACTGTGTTCGTGGTCGGCGCAGGCGATCAGCGAAAGGGGATGATCCGCTCGGCCCTGCGCCGTCTTCAGCTGGCGCGCGTCTCGGTGCTCGGCTCGGTTCTAACGAAGTTTCATCCAAAAAGCGTTGGCTATGCTTACGCCTATAGCTACAAATATGGCTACGGCCATAGCTATGGTTATGAGGGGGACGCATACTCCTACTCCACTAAGCCGGGCGTTACGCGGGAGCAAAGAAAGCTTTCCAAAACGGGCGTGAGTTGAGCATGGCCGAAGCCAATGCACTCGTAGTAGCTCTCGCCATCCTCGAACGCCCGCGTTCTGCGAGGCTTGCCCAGGTTGCTCGCCTGCCCGCAGGGGTGACGTTCTTGTTGGAAATCGCTGCGGGTGAGGCGCAAGCCCTTAGTAAGGCGGAGGAGCTAACGGGCCGCTCGGCAACGACTTTGAAAATGGCGGCCGGCTTTTTTATCGAGCAGATCCTCTTGCATCCCGGAGGAGACAGCTATCGCGTTCTCGGTTGCGATAGAGGAACATCAATTGGCGAGTTGCGCCGCAACATGGCCCTGATAATGAGGTGGCTGCACCCCGACGTGGCGTCAAACGGATCGTCTGAAAACCAGTTAGATAAAAGCCTGTTTGCCAATCGGGTCACCCGCGCTTGGGAGACCATCAAAACAGAAGAGCGGCGCACGGCATACGATACATCATTGGCGGCCAGAGAAAGTAAGTCGAGCGGGGCAGCGGCGGACTCTAAGGCGGCTGCTGAAAACGTCTCGAGAGCACGCAGAGTCTACGCCGGTCCCGGCGGAATAAATCGGCGAACGAAAAAACTTGTAATGCAGCGGCTGGAACCTGAGGGCTTTTGGAGCCGGCTTCGCTTGTTCCTAGGAGGGCGCTAATGAGCAGACGTCATAGGCGCCGGAAGCGTTCAACTGCTGGCGCGATTATGGGGCGGTTGGCAAGTACGTGGATTGCACATCCCTTACGTACGGTTTTCGTCGGGGTTTTGAGCCTCGCTGCTCTATGGGTGGTCGCCGCCAAAAGCTTGCCTTACGCACTGGCCCCAGCAGAGCCGGATGCAGCTCTGGCGCTAAATCCGAATAATCCGGTAGCGCTCATCACCAAGGCCGAGACTCTTAAAAAAAAGCTTGTCGAGCTAATCAGCGTTGAGACGGAACGCATAAAAACGGGTGAGAACAACGCGCAGCGCGACGCGGGCGAAAACACGCTTTCCCGCCTCCCGGAAGTGAAGGCCGCCGAAAGCGGCCAGGAACCCATTGGCGAACGCGAAATCTTACGCGGAGAGATCCGCAACTTGGCGCTGCGCGCTATCGCAAATGATCCACTGAACGCCTCAGCATTTCGATTGCTGGCGGAGGTGACAAGCAGCCCCGACCGCGTTCGTTTGTTGATGCGACAGTCGCTTAAGCGTTCGCGACGGGAGTCCATTGCCGCGTTCTGGTTGCTGAACGATAGCGTCTTTCACAAGGATTTCAAATCTGCGCTCGATTACTCAGATATTTTGTTGCGCACGCGCCCAGCCCTGCAGAAATATGTCTTTGGCTATCTTTCGTTCATTGCAGACGCCCCCGAGGCCCGTAACCAGCTCATTGAAAAGCTCAAAGCCGGCCCAAAGTGGCGCAATGATTTTTTTTATATCCTTCCCAGCAGCACCAAAAACGTGAACACGCCTCTTGCGCTCATGACGGCATTGCAGAACTCAGCAAAGCCCATGTCGGAGAAGGAAATCGCGCCTTATCTCAATTACCTCATCCGAGACGGCAAGGTCGATCTCGCCTATAATGCATGGCTTCAGTTCCTGCCCAGACCGCAGCTAGAAAACCTGGGCCTTCTCACAAACGCGAGCTTCCAAAGCAAGCCAAGCGGGCTTCCATTTGATTGGGATATCGAACCCGGCGTCAACGCTATTGCGGAGATCGTCCCATTAGTGGGCGGCAGCGCGGAAAACGTTTTGCACATCGCCTTCCAGGACGGGCGCATTAAATTTCCGGAGGTCAGCCAGATTTTGCTTTTGGCGCCGGGGCGCTATCGTCTTGAGGGCAAGCTTCGCGGCGCTATTTCGGGAAAACGGGGGTTGCGCTGGCAACTCTCTTGCACATCGGGAGCGCGGCGTGTTCTTGCGCAGACAGAAATGCTCCTCGGCAAGTTTGAACAATGGCGCATTTTCACGCTTGAAGCAGAAGTCCCACAGCATGACGACTGCGGCGGGCAAAAACTCAGGCTTCTTCACAATTCGCGTTCAGCGTCGGAGGAGCTTTTATCAGGAGAGGTTTGGTTTAACGATCTCCATCTTGAGCGCGTCCTGTCCGAAACTGCGCAATGGGCGCCGGCGCAGTAACTTAGACTTCGCAGCTAATCCCGGCTGATCTGTAAGCGGTGCTCGGAGGCCCTTCGAATGCGCGTAGCGGCATTCGGGCGGATCAGTTACGAACCGTCCCAGGCCTACAGCGATTGAGTTTGCGTTCTTACCGCTTTGAACAACCTGCCGCGCAGCCTCAACAAGGGGCAGGTTGCGCGAAGTCGAAAAAAAAGGCCGGGAAGGTCCCGGCCCAGAGATGAAGGAGATACTTAGGCTCTTAATTGATGATGTCGCGACCGCGCGTCTCGCGAATGAAGAGCACCCCCAAAATGAAGGTCATTGCCGCAACAGCGATCGGATACATGAGGCCCGCATAGATGTTGCCTGTGGCGGCGACGATTGCGAAGGCCGTGATGGGCAAGAAGCCGCCAAACCATCCGTTGCCGATGTGATAGGGAAGCGACATCGCTGTATAGCGGATGCGGGTCGGAAACAGCTCAACCAGCATGGCGGCGATTGGGCCATAAACCATGGTCACGTAGATGACCAAGATGGTGAGGAGGCCCACGACCTTCCAATCGACGCCGTCAATCTGCGATTTGGACGGGTATCCGTCCGCCTTCAGCGCCCCGGCCAGTTCTCCGGTGAATCGCGCGCCCTGAGCTTTCGCATCGGGGGCTGCCGCATCGTACGACTGAATGACCTGGTTCCCGATCCTGATCTGCGCGGCGCCTGATGGACCGGCTTCGTTGCTGTAAGGCACACCTGATTTCACGAGCGCAGCTTTCGCCACGTCGCATGGAGCCGTGAATTTTGACTTGCCGACCGGATCGAATTGCAGCCGGCATTCATCGGGATTTGCGACAACCGTCACTGGCGTCCTGTCGATGGCTGCAGCAAGCTCCGGATTGGCCGCCCGTGTCAGCAACTCGAAAATGCCGGGGTATGAATAGGCCTCGCCGCCGGGGATGAACTTCAACACCCCAGTGGGATAGTAGGTCAGAACGGCGAGCAGGCAGCCGAGCATGATGATCGGCTTGCGGCCGATTTTATCGGAGAGCCAGCCAAATATAACAAAGAAGGGTGTGCCGATCAAAAGCGACAGCGCGATCATGATATTCGCCCAATAGGCGTCGACCTTGAGCGTTTGCGTCAGGAAGAACAACGCGTAAAATTGGCCAGTGTACCAGACTACGGCCTGTCCCGCAGTCAGGCCCAAAAGCGCGAGAAGAACGATCCGGCCATTGGACCAGTTGCCGAATGCATCGGACAGCGGCGCCTTCGACGCACGGCCCTCTTCCTTCATCTGCTTCCAAACCGGCGATTCATTCAGGCTGAGGCGGATCCAAACCGATACCAGGAGGAGGAAAATCGACACGAGGAAAGGCACGCGCCATAGGCCATACTCGGCTGAAAAGGACGCTGCTTTTTCGGCGGCGGTCGCGCCGGGCGCAAACTGCCGGCACAGCAGGATTACGATGAGCGAAAGGAATAGGCCAAGCGTAGCGGTGGTTTGAATCCAACTGGTGCGATAGCCGCGGCGGTTGCGCTCGGCGTGCTCGGCGACGTAAATCGCCGCGCCGCCATATTCGCCGCCCAAGGCCAGCCCCTGCAGAAGACGCAGCGCGATCAACATCACCGGAGCCATGACGCCGATGGAATCGTAGCTCGGCAAGACGCCCACCGCGAAGGTGGACAAGCCCATGATGATGATGGTGATAAGGAAGGTGTATTTGCGGCCGACCATGTCCCCTAGGCGGCCGAAAAAGATCGCGCCGAACGGCCGCACGAAGAAGCCGGCCGCGAAGGCAAGGAGGGCGAAGATGAATTGCCCCGAACTCGGTCAGGCCGGAGAAGAAGTGCGAACCGATAATGGCGGCAAGCGATCCGTAGAGGTAGAAGTCGTACCACTCGAAAATAGTACCGAGCGACGACGCCACGACGACCTTGCGCTGCTCCGCGGCGGAAACTTCGCCGGCTGGGCCGAATGACCTGTCTGCGGTTACGTCTGCCACTAAACCCTCCTCAGATCGGAACAATTTTTCATCGAGCGACCGAGCAAACGGCGAGAGCCTGATTGATCTATGTGGGGCGAGAACCGTATAAGATCTATCATAGCTGTTTTGGGCATGGACTAAGACATTCGAGCTACGACTTTCGCCTAAAAGCGAAGCACCCCGGCCGCCTTTAAGGTGGATGATCCATTCGCTTGCAAAAATTCGCCGCAGCTATCTGTTTTCTCACACACGGGCGGCGAGTTGTTCCGCTATAGCAGCAAAAGCTGGCCTGCGTAAATCGCAAGACGCGAGGAGAAGACGGGCATGTCAGGGATAGTGACGAGCATGACGCAGCCGCGCCTTGTATCGCGAGCCGAACGCCGGAAAGTGATTATCGCGTCATCGGCGGGGACGGTCTTCGAATGGTACGACTTCTACCTTTATGCCGTGCTCGCGCCGTTTTTTGCGAAGCTTTTCTTCCCGCCCGATAACGAAACCGCCGCCCTCCTCGCCGCGTTTGCGACCTATGCGGCTGGCTTTATCGTGCGCCCATTCGGCGCCGTCTTTTTCGGGCGGCTCGGCGATCTGACGGGCCGGAAGTATACCTTTCTGATCTCAATCATTTTTATGGGTTTTTCGACGTTCACCGTCGGGCTGCTTCCGACTTTCCAGCAGCTTGGGTGGATCGCTCCGGCGCTTCTCGTCACGCTGCGGCTGCTCCAGGGGCTGGCCTTAGGGGGCGAGTATGGCGGAGCTGCGACCTATGTCGCGGAATATACGGACGCCGGCAAGCGCGGCTACGCCACAAGCTGGATTCAAACGACGGCAACATCGGGCCTCCTGCTTGCGCTGATCGTGATCGGGATATGCCGGTGGCAATTGCCAAGCGCCGAATTCGAGCGCTGGGGCTGGCGTATTCCTTTCCTCGTCTCGATCATCCTTCTCATCCTGTCGGTGTATATTCGCGTGACCTTGAGGGAGACGCCCGTATTTTTGCGCATGAAGGCTGAGGGGCGTTCCTCCAAAATTCCCGTCTGGGAGAGCTTCTTCAAGTCTCCGAACAATAAATACGTCTTGCTCGCGCTTCTTGGCGCGACGGCGGGGCAGGGCGTTGTCTGGTATACGGGTCAATTCTACACGCTGTTTTTCCTCACCATAACGCTGCGGCTCGATTATTTGACGGCATACCTGCTGGTGGGAGCGGCCCTTGTGGCGGGCTCGCCATTCTTCATATTTTTCGGATGGCTTTCCGATCGGGTCGGCCGCCTGAAAATCATCCTCGCCGGATGCTTCATCGCGGCCTGCACCTATTTTCCGCTGTTTCACGTGCTCTCGAACGCCATCAATCCGGCGCTGGTTGAGTTTCAAGCCTCGAATCCCATCACGCTGCGCGTCGACGCCAGGACCTGCAACTTTCATATGTTTATCGGACCATGGTCGAACTTCACCGCCTGCGATCAAGTGACGGACTATCTTACGAAGTCGGGGCTCTCCTTCACCAAGGTGAACGCGCCGGGCTTCGAGCCGGTCGTTATGTCCATCGGCGAGCAAACCGTCGAGGTTTCGGGCGGCGGCAAAGGCAGCATCAACGCTACGCTCGAGCGCGCTTTGTTTGCCGCCGGATATCCAGGATTGAATTGGAAATACTCGAACGGAGAGCCGCAGATCGATGCCCGCGGCAATCCCGTGTTCGAACAAAAACCCGCCGACCTGGGGCGGATCGACTATGCGGCCGCGCTTCTGACTTTGTTCGTGCTGATGATATACGCGACCATGGTCTATGGCCCGATGGCCGCGTTTCTTGTCGAACTCTTCCCGCCGAAAGTCCGATACACTTCGCTTTCTTTTCCCTATCATATCGGCAACGGGGTGTTCGGAGGAATGCTGCCGTTGCTCGCCACGGCGATCGTCGCATCTACGGGCAACGTCTATGCAGGACTTTGGTATCCTGTTTCCGTCGCGGCCGTGACCTGCATCATCGGCGGCATCTTCCTTCGAGACCGCCGGGGGGAGACATAGGCCGCCAAATCTGAGTGGGAGTGAGGATCGGCATGATGCTGCTCGCTTCTCTGTGCTCTTTTTGCATCACCCAGAAAGATGATTCCCGTCACAACCCGTGATGCGTGGCCGAAACATATTTCTTAAATAGGATTTTGCTGCGGCGGGTGTTTCACTACCCCGCAGCTCCCGCCGCACCGGCCTCAAATATTGGGGGTAACCGTTGATGAGCATTTGCAAGGCGGCGTGTGTGGACTGCGGTTCCGAGATGACTTGGCCGCGTAAGTCCCAGCCTCCGAAAGAAGGCGATATAACCGTCTGCGTCCGGTGCGCCGCGGTGAATGTGTTTTCGAGCGATCTATCGCTTAGGGAGCCCACGCCTGCGGAACTTGCCGGGATCGCGGCCCGGCGGGATGTGCAAAGCCTGCGCCGCGCTATCTTGAGGGGGAGCGCAGTGGTGACCCAAGGCAGGCCTACGGCGCATTGAGAAACGAAACGAAGCGCGCCGGCTTGATCCCGGCGGCCCAACGCTTCACCGGGCCTTTTTCGGCAGCCTTTCGCGCCGAAGGTTTCGAGCGAGGCTTAGAATGAGACGCGGGCTGCATCGCGGCGCTCCATCGAGAGGGTATCCGTTAAGCCATGAGGGTAGGGGAAAGCGCCTTGCCAGGGTGTTAATGGGGCACGGCGCGCCACAACTCATTGAGTTTGCATGATAAATTCTGGCGCAGCGAACCTTTCGCCGCGATGGCGCCGCGCTCTCTCCGGTTAAACTCGTACTGCGATTATAATTAACGGACTTTTGCGCGCGCGTTTTTGCGTGTTTTTCGCGCGAAAACGCCAAAAAGCGCGATTTTTGCGGCAGGAGGAAAATGGAGAACGGCGCCGTTTACCATGGCGCGGTTAATTTCGCCGTGAGGGCGCTTGGCTTCATTGTTCGTTAAGCCGCGCTAGCCGCGCAGGCGTCCCGCTTTTCTGCCGCACGCCTGAAAACTGTCTTCAAAAAGGGATCGATGCCCGAAGCAAGGCTTCCGTTGCACTTCCACGGCCGCAATTGGGATTGGCTTGCAGCGCCAAAACGAATTACTAAAACCTGAAGGCAGTTTTCTCAGCGGCGGTCAATTTCCCAATGCCAAGGATTTTCATCAGTTATCGCAGGCACGACAGCAAATATCAGGCGCGCTCCATCTATGCGGCCTTTGCGCGCGAGGTTGGCCGTGAGAACGTGTTCATGGATGTCGACTCCATTCCGCCCGGAGCGAACTTCCGCAAGATTTTGAAAGACTGGGTCGATCAATGCGAGGTGCTGCTGGCGCTCATCGGGCCGGAGTGGATTGACGTACGCGATCCGCAAACAGGACAACGCCGGCTGGACAATCCGAGCGACTTCGTGCGCATCGAGATTGGCGAGGCGCTGCGGCGGGATATTCCGGTGGCGCCGGTGCTTCTGGATGGAGCGGCGTTGCCCCAAGCTCATCAGCTTCCCGACGATTTGAAGGAGCTGTGCGACAGGCAAGCCGAGTTCGTCGAATACCGCACCTTCGACGCCGATGTGGAGCGTCTCATCAGAAAGCTGCGCCTGAGAACTGGCGGCGTCACGCCAAGTCCCGCCGCCGATGACGGCCGCATCAAGATCGATGCGGAGATTGTCCACGGCGCGGCGAATGGCCGGCTGCTGCCCGGCAACGGCAAGAGCGAATGGTTCAAAGATCACCTCTTGGCGCCGGAATTGGCGATTATCCCGAAGGGGCAATTCGTCATGGGCTCGCCAACCGGCGAGGAAGGCCGTGAGGACGAGGAAGGCCCGCAGCATTCCGTGGCCATCGCCACGCCTTTTGCGCTTGGCCGCTTTGCCGTGACGCTGGCGGAGTTCGGGGGTTTCGCCGAGGCGACGGGCCGCGCTATGCCTGACGAAATGTTCACGTTCGAAAACGATAAGCGGGAGAGCCGGAGAGGCCGCTCATTTCGCAATCCGGGTTTTTCTCAGACCGCCCGCCATCCGGCGGTTGGCGTGAGCTGGGATGATGCAGCAGACTATTGCGAGTGGCTGTCCCAGACAACAGGCAAGACATATCGCCTGCCCAGCGAAGCCGAATGGGAATATGCTTGCCGGGCGGGATCGTCCACGCCGTTCTGGTGGGGGGCCTCGATCTCGACGGACGAAGCCAATTATGACGGCAATTACACCTATGGCGGCGGCAAGAAGGGGCAATATTGCAAGGCGACCGTGCCGGTGGAAAGCTTCAAACCGAACCCGTGGGGCCTTTATCAGATGCACGGCAATGTGTGGGAGTGGTGCGCCGATCCTTGGCATGAGAACTATCGCGGCGCGCCGGAAGATGGTTCTGTTTGGCAAGGCGGAGATGAAACTTGTCGTGTTTTGCGCGGCGGCTCCTGGGATAACGATCCGGCGGATCTCCGCTCGGCGAGGCGCTACGGGTACAACACAACGGACCGCAACTACCTTGCCGGCTTCCGCGTGGCCAGGACCCTTTTTACCCCCTAACTCTTTACCTCTTTACTTCTTGAGCACTGACCTTGTCTTGCTCTCGGCGCAGGCGTCCCGCCGGAGGCGGGCCGTTTTTTTTGTGGACACGCGATTTTGTAACGCATGGCGGCGGCAAGAATCGGCACAAGCTCCGTGTGAGCCTTGATGAGAAGTCACGCTCCCTGCTCATTCGAATTACGAATGAGCTTAATGCCAATTGCCAAATTCCCGATCAAGCCCCCTTGCATCCTGTCCATCTCCCGGCAAGCACGCCAGCGTGCTTGCAACTCAACACGACCGCGTCCGCAAGCGGATGCGGTGGGGGGAGAAGGAACGCCGTTGCAAGCTCGAGTTGCTCCCTCTCCCCTCGCGGGAGAGGGCGGGGGTGAGGGGGAATTTCGGTCAATACTTTCTGCGATAGTATTATTCCGCGGCCCGAACCGCAGGCCTCACCGCATAGTCTTCCTCGAAGCTTCCAGCCTTCACGAGACGTTCGAAAATCCCGCCCGCCATGGCAAGCTCGTGGAACGCGCCTGCTTCCACGATGCGGCCCTGTTCGAGCACCAGGATCTTGCCGGCGTTGGCAACCGTCGAAAGCCGGTGCGCGATCAGAAACGTGGTCCGGCCGCGTCTCACCGCGTCGAGAGCGCGCTTGATCTTGGCCTCGGTCTCGTTGTCGAGCGCGCTTGTCGCTTCATCGAGGAGGAGGATCGGCGCGTTCTTGATGATCGCGCGCGCGATGGCGATCCGCTGGCGCTCGCCGCCGGAAAGCGCGGAGCCGCGCTCGCCAATGACGAATTGATAGCCGCCCGGCTTGGCGCAGATGAAATCATGCGCCTCCGCGAGACGCGCCGCCGCCTCGATCTCTTCTTGCGTGGCTGTGGGGCGGCCGATGCCGATGTTTTCGGCGATGGACCTGTTGAACAGGCCCGCGTCTTGAAACACAACGGCGATGGATTGGCGGAGCGATGTGAGGGTCACGTCGCGGATGTCGGCGCCATCGATCAGGATCCGGCCTTCCTGCGGGTCGCGAAGGCGCTGGAGCAAAGCCAAAGTCGTGCTCTTTCCCGATCCCGTCGGCCCCACAAGGGCGATTGTCTCACCCGGTGAAACCTCGAAACTCAAGTTGAACACGCCCTGATCCGTGTAGGGGAAGCGGAAGCTCGCATTGTCGAACTGGACGCGCCCTTCCACGTTTTCGAGGGGGACGGCGCCCGGCTTCTCGATCGTGGCGCCGCTGCTGTCGAGGAGAGCGAAGAAACTCGCCAGCGCCGGCGCCTGCAGGAAGATGCGCGCGACGAAACCGGACAGAAGGTCGAGTTTGCCGATCAGCAGGTTAGCGAATCCGACGAAGGCCACGATCTGTCCGACCGTGACCTCGCCGCGCTCGGCCAGGATGGCGCCAATCGCGAAAACGGCGACCATGGTGATCGTAGCCGCCGTCCGGGTGAGCACGGTGAGCATCGCCCACCAGGTCAGCACCGGATATTGCGCGCGAAGGAGATCGGCCATCAGGTTTCGAAGCGCGCTCGTCTCGTCTATCAGCCGTGAATAGCTTTGAACGACGGTCACATTGCCGATGACATCGCCCACACGGCCGAACACATGCTGATGGTACTGCTCGACATTGGCCTGGCCGCCTTCGGTGCGCTTGACGATGATGGTGTTGGCGAGGATATAAAGCACGGCCAAGGCGGCGAGCAGCGCGGCAAGCCGCGTGTCGATGGAGAGCGCGGCCGGGATGAGAAGCACGATGCCGATAATCGCGGTCAGATGTTCGCGCAGAAACGAAAGCCACAGCGCGAAGAGCTGGTCTGCGCCCACAAGCAGATTTCGAACGACTCGGCCCGAGCCCTGCTCGGCGTGATAGCTGAGCGGAAGGGTGATGGCGCGCTCGAAGGCCAGGCTCATCGCGGCGAGGCGCTGCCGGTGCGCGAGCCTGTCCGCCATGATCGCGAGCGCCATGCTGGCGATGATGTTGAAAAGACCGAGCCCCGCCCAGATTGCGATAATGGGAAACGCCTTCTCGCCTTTCGATAGCGCATCGACGACGCGCCCGAACAGGATCGGCTCCGCGAGCTGCACGATGGCGATGGCCCCCCCCGCCATCACAAGCGTTATGGCAAGCGCACGCTCGGATGCGAGCATTCCAAGCGCGCGCAGGTAAATTCTCGCCAACTTCATGATGCGCCTGCCGGAAGGTGCGACGAGTTTCGAATGATAGTGAACTAACCCATAATGTATTGTCTATGTGCCGGGCAAGGCGTGAAGTTTTGTGGGCGTGGACTGTTGCATGCCTGCCCTCCATGCCGAGCCTGGAACGGGCGCCAGCCGGTAATCGGCGCCGCCCGCAGATCGCGCGCGGCAAGCCGCCCGCCCCGCTCACCTTGTCCCGTGCAAGCTGCCCTGGCGAGCTTACGCGGGAGAAGGCAGGATTGGGGGAACTACAGGTCAATTTGATAATCAGCGCAGCTCCTTCACGAGGATTTCGAGAATGCGCGGAGAGAACATAAAAGTCAGATGGCCTGTCCCTGAGAGCATGATGTCCCGCGCGCCGGAAAGTCGGCTGCTCGTCTGAGGCGAGATGTAATTGTCCTGCGCGGTCCACACCGTCACGGCGGGCACGGGCGCGGGTTCCTCCAGCGCAGCGAGCCAGGCCGAGCCCGGCTCCATCTGCCTCGCGTTCTCACCGCGGCCGAGGCGCGCGAGCCGCGATCCGTGATGCCCGCAGGCGAGCATGATGAGCTTGTCCACCCTCCGGCTCCCATATCGTTTGAGATAGGCCCGCGCGACGTGTCCGCCCATGCTGTGCGTGACCAGGCTCACCTTATCGGCGCCGGTCTCGCGAAGGCGCGATTCGATGTGCAGGTGAAGCTGTCCGGCAAACCTGTCGATGCTCACGAGCGCCGGTTCGAGATCGGGCGCCGACGCGGCGAAGCCTGCGGAACGCAGCCGGGCGATCATCCACCACCAGAGCCCAGAATTGCAGCGATAGCCGTGCACCAGCACAATAGGCGGCGCGCTTACCGGCTGGCCTCCGCTTTTTACGGAGAAAAAAGAGTCCGCGAAGGGCTGTATCACCGCGAAGAGCGCGAAGAAGGCGAGCCATTCGCGAAAGATCATGAGGCAGGCGGCGGGGAATTCGATATTTTGCTCCGGGATGGCGTCCGGTTTTCTTGGCCAGGTGAGCGCAAACGTTGCAAGCACGAACAGAAAATAAACGCCGGGCAGCGCGGCGAGGCTGAGCGCCACAGCCGGGGAGGGCCCGAAATCCGCAAACCGGACCAGCAAAGTGGCGCAGAGCGCCACGCCAAGCGCCTGAGCAGCCAATCCCCATCGAAGCCCGCGCGCGATCATATTCACCTGCAAGAAGCCGTTGCTCCGCCAGATCGGCCCGCGCAGTTTGCGGACATGGGCTGTAGTTAGCTTATCGCATTTGGTGGAATCGCAATCAAGAAGCGGCCCTATTATGATGACCCGCTCGACCCAGTAGTGTCGGGTTTCAATCTAGCAGCATATCAATGGCTTGAGAAAAGGCCTCGTTTTTCGCGACGTGGCGCGACAGCGTCCCTTCTCCGCATCGCGTTTGCTCGCAAACGCGAAGCTTGCACATGCCGGGACATGGATCCCCGATAAGCCGCACGGGCGCTTCTTTCGGCGATGACGCCTCGATATGGCGCGCAGATTAAACCGGACAGCCGTGGGGGCGGCGGGCATGATACAAAGATCGGCCTCCACCTAAGTCTCAGTCGAAATATTTATAGGGCAGGAACTTGCCGGACATGGTGATCCGCACGCGGTCGCCTTTCGGGTCCGGCAAGCGTTCTAGCTTCATATCGAAGTCGATGGCGGACATGATGCCGTCGCCGAACTCCTCTTGAATCAGCTCCTTCCAAGTCGTCCCGTAAATCTGGACAAGCTCGTAGAAGCGATAGATCAGCGGGTCGGTGGGAGGCGAAGAGGGCAGCGATCCCCGATACGGGATCCCGGTTAGCATCCTGGTCTCACTTTCGGACAGATGGAACAGGTCACGCGCGCGGCTGGCCTGCTCCGGCGTAAGCTTCATCTGTCCCATGAGGGCGGCCGTGATCAAAATTGGTGAGCAGCCGCCTATTTTTTCGGCGATATCTTTCCAGCTCAAGCCCTGCATCCGTTTCGCGTCCAGGATTTTATCCGTCAGATCCTCGCGTTTCATCGTCGTTTTCTCCTCGGCGTGGGGACTGCAGCTCAGCACAAGCGCGAGGCCCGCCCTTTATCCAAGCAACCTGCATGCCAAATTCAAGCTACTCGAAGATTGCGAGAGTTTACGGGGGATAATGGGAGAGGCTTTCGCCGCGCAGAAAGAGGTCCGGTCAGCTTGTGCAATCGGGGCCGGCGAGCGCCCAAAGCTGAATGTCACGCTTAACCTTAGTCAAGACTTCCAGCGGCAGAGAATAATTTCGCGTCACAATGAGAGTATTGTCGTTATATTTATGAAACTGAATCTCGAATATTGTCGAGCTTCCGCCTTCATCGAGAATTTTTACGTTCTGATAGCCCTCGCTTGACTCGCTATCCTCGCCGGGCAAGCGCTCGCCGGTTTCATAATGATATCCTGCCAAGGCCGGACGCAGGCCGGAAAACCAGCAAAACTTCATCTTCTCGACGAAAGCATGGAGAACCTGTGGCGGAGGGCCGAATGATAACCGCTGCGGCTCCGAGCCGATCAGGCTTTCAACAGCGGGGTCTTTCCGCGCGCACGCCTGTGGGATCGAAGCGAGAAATAATAGAAGCGTAATGCGAAACCACAAGCGCGCCCCCTGAGCAGCATGATTGCATGCCATTGGGTTTGTTCATGGCGAAACTGAGGCTACCGGCGCCGCCACCGATAGGCCGCACAAGCTTTTTGCGCTACCCAAGTTCCATCGCTAGAGCGCGCCCGGAAAAGCTGAAGCCGATTTCCGGTAAGACGCACGACAAAACGGAGAATAGAGCTTGCTTTCAAAAGCGGACGCGCTCTAGCGGCTGCTGACATGACTCCCAAGAAGTCTTGCGGGTTTGCGCTTCGTGGCGGGCCGCACTTGGCGCTGCGCCTCGAGATCGCCCGCGGATTCCGAAAGTTTGAGCTGCTCGAAGGCGTCGAGAGCTTCCTGCCGCGCACGGTCTAGCCTTTTTTCGAGCTCGGAAATAGACGACCGGAGGTTGTCCCGGCGGGTGATCGCGGCCCGGGCGAAAGTGGGGTAAGCGAAGTGATTGACGTCGCTGATGCCGGAGGCCTGTTGCTCGATTTTGATTTGCTGATCGAGATCATTCGCCATACGGCGGAAGTCGGCGATCATCATCTCGAGGTCGTTGACCTGCTGCCTCTTGTCGTCATACTCAAAGCGTTGATTCTGCTGAGAATTAACTGGTTCAATCATGATCGTTCGAGGCCCTCTACTCCGGTTACGTCGTCTCGACGGGCGGCGCTCTGCAGCACCAAAACAGTTTCGCTGAAAACGTTTAACCTCCGGTAAAGCGTCGCTGCTTTGCAACAGGATTCTCCTTAATGCGTTATGAGGGAATTGGGTCTTGGCCCGACTCGCGAATTACGTCACATTACGTGTGTCGTTGATTCGCCCGGGCAACGTTTATGGCGAATGAGCGGCGCCTATGTAGGCAAGCAGCGTTCCTGCTTCGAAGTCCGGGGCTCATTCACGAATTTTGTAGTATGGTTAAGCTTGCGCAAGAAATAGTGCGCGAGACGATAGTCTGCGTGGTAAGCTTAAGTTTTATTAACCTTTTCTGCGTTAATGTCAATTTTGAAGTTAAGCTTCACGGCGCTGTCGGGCTTTAGGCCTTGCGCCTTGGCGGAACGGACGTGTGCTAGCGAGGGATTCCTATGCGGGTGCTTCTTATTGAAGACGACAGCGCTACGGCTCAAAGCATTGAGCTCATGCTTTTGTCGGAAGGTTTTAACGTCTTTCAGACCGATCTTGGGGAAGAAGGCGTCGATCTTGGAAAAATTTATGATTATGATATAATTTTACTTGATTTAGGGCTACCCGATATCAGCGGATACGAAGTGCTGCGGGCGCTCCGTGTGAGCAAGATTAAAACGCCAATCCTCATTCTGTCCGGATCGGGCGGCGTCGACGACAAGGTGCGCGGTCTCGGATTCGGAGCGGACGATTACCTGACGAAGCCTTTTCACAAGGATGAACTCGTCGCGCGTATTCATGCGATCGTGCGCCGCTCGAAAGGGCACGCGCAATCCATCATTCAGACAGGCAGCCTCCGCGTCAATCTTGACACGAAAACCGTCGAGGTCGACGACGAGCGCGTCCATTTAACGAGCAAAGAATATCAGATGCTGGAGCTGCTCTCGCTCCGCAAAGGGACGACGCTGACGAAGGAAATGTTCCTGAACCACCTTTACGGCGGCATCGACGAGCCCGAGCTGAAAATCATCGACGTGTTTATTTGCAAGCTCCGCAAAAAGCTCGCCACGGCGAACACGGGCCAGCATTATATCGAGACCGTCTGGGGCCGTGGCTACGTGCTTCGCGACCCGAAAGAAGAGCAAGCCGCCGCATAATCATGCCGGGCGGAAATCCCTATCCCGTCCGGATCGCATTTTGTTGATGCGGATTAACGAGCGGTCGCGCCCAGGCCGCAAGCCGCTACTGCGGCTCCAGCGTGAAAAGCACGTCCTCGCCTTCCTTTACGGCTGAAAGCTTGAGAGAGGCCTCTGTCGCCAGACGCGCGGCGTAATAGGCGATCACAAGCCGTCCATCGATAACCCTGGAATCCCTTCCGGCGAATACATCGCTGACGCCTTCCGGCACACGCGCCGACCGCCCCCGGCACAGAATGATCAGTTTCAAGCGGGACCTTGAACGATCCTTTGTCTTCGTCGCCGACAAGCCCACATAAAAATCACCGCCAGCCGGAAGCGCCGTCATCGCAACCGCAAGCAGAGCCAGCATGAGTTTTGCATGCTCTTTCTCGATGTCTTGAACATTGGCCTGCCAATGAAGCCTGCGCTTCCCATTCTCGAGGTAACGGCGCGCCACCTGCTCGACATGAGCCAGCGGCACCACGGCGCCAAGGCTTGAGGCCACGCCAAAAGCGAGACGGTTAAAATCGAGCTGCGCCCAGGCCGCCTTGGCGCTGTTCTGGATCAATTCAAGCGCATAATAGCGGGTATCTTCGTCGTTCTCCTCTTCGAGAAGCTCGAGGCCATTATTGATGGCGCCGATCTGCCCCGCTAGGTCATGACAAATCTTGCTCGATATAAGCGCCGCAAGGGCGGTGTCTTCGAGGATTGCATCTGCAGTCACGATATGTCCTCCTGCTAAGGCATCCAATTGCGCCCCTATGTCGGCGGGAGCTTCCACGATCTCAACGTCCAGGCACCATGATTTGCCCTTGCACTTCAACCGTTCATCGTAAAAAAGTTGGGTAAGCAATCGTAAACGTGACAGCGCCGTAGCCTGACTAAGCAGTGTTCCCAAAAGTGGCCTTGCCGGTTTTGGGATAAAACTTTGCGAAAACAAAAGACTCTAAGAAGGCATTCGTTGGCCAGCCAAGGAATGGCTGCTTAGCCGAAACGCGCTCACACTAAGCATAAAGGACCGAAGAAAGACGTGACCGAAGCACTCCTTGACCGGGATTTGGCCTTATCGATAATCCCAATCGCTCAGCGCGCAGGCGCCGCCATATTGGATATTTACCACTCTAACCCGCACGTTCGCTATAAGGAGGACCGCTCCCCCGTAACCGGCGCCGATCTCGCTGCGGAGGACATCATACTTGACGCTCTTTCGAAATTGGCTGCGGACGTCCCGGTGGTGGCCGAGGAAAAAACGGCCGCCCGAAATATCCCGGATGTCCAGAGCTGCTTCTTTCTTGTCGATCCTCTTGACGGAACAAAGGAATTCTTAAAAGTAAATGGTGAATTTACCGTCAATATCGCTCTCATTGTCCGTGAGCGCCCAGTTTTTGGACTGATCTACGCGCCAGACAAGGCCGATTGCTACGTCACACTTCTCCCGGATGACGCAGTGCGTTTCAAACTCCCGCCCGACCGAAACCCGCCGCCCCGCCAAAAGTTCGATTTTGAGCCGCTAACCGGCGAGCTTCCGGAGCGTCGGCCCCCTGCCGCCATCGTGAGCCGCTCTCATCTCACGCCTGAGACCGAAAGCTTTCTCAAGAAACTGGGCGAGCCGCAAAGGATACAGATGGGCTCGTCCCTCAAGTTCGGCGTGATTGCGAGGGGCGACGCGGATGTCTATCCGCGCTTCGCCCCAACTTGGGAATGGGACACAGCCGCTGGCCACGCTATTCTCAATGCGGCCGGCGGCTGCATTCTGACCGGCGATGGCGAGCCTTTTGTCTACGGGAAAAAGGACCGGATCTTCGCTAATCCCTCGTTTGTCGCCTGGCGCCGGGCCTCCGACGCCGCCAAGGTTTACGGCGTTGAAGCAGGCATGCTCCAGGGTTGAGCCAAAATTTGGCCCTCATTCGGCGCATGACTGGCTGCGGTGCTGCGTAACGGCGACTCACGCCTCTCATTATCCTCACGGCTGGCTCGATGCGAGCCTGAAACCGGAACTCACGATGACCCGCTGCCGCATGCTGAATTTTACCTTGGCTTTCTTGCCGATGGCGGCTGTAGCCGCCTTTTTCACGGCCGCCCACTGCAAACGCTCAAGCGCCGGGCTATCTTCCCCCAGAGCAAGCCTATCCCAGCGACGCGCCGCGGTCCATCAGGCCGCCTCAACCGGCCGGCAATCCCGGCTACGGCCAGCCCTACACCCCGCCCCCGCCTTCGAATGCGCCGGGAGGGAACGCCCCACCGCCCGGGGATGCTCCGCCGCCGGCAGCGCCTATTCATCCAATGAAGTTGTGGAAGCCGGGAATCACTTTTTCGGCAGCGCCTCGGAAGGGCTTGCGAAAGTCGTCGAATATTCGTTTCAGCGCAACGGACACCCCACCGGCTATGTCCTCGGCGAAGAGGCGGGCGGCGCCGTCGTCGCAGGATTAAGGTATGGTGAAGGAACCCTCTACACCAAAGGGTTTCCGCCGCAGAAGGTCTATTGGCAAGGACCTTCGCTCGGCTACGACTTCGGAGCGAATGGATCGAAATCCTTCACACTCGTCTACAACTTGCAATATCCGGCGCAACTTTACGAGCGATACGCGGGCATTGACGGCTCCGCTTACCTTGTCGGGGGAGTAGGAATCACGTTTCAGCAGCACGACGATGTCATTCTCGCGCCTATTCGTGCCGGGTTAGGGTTGCGTTTGGGGGCCAATGTCGGGTATCTGAAATATACCCCTTCGCCTACTTGGAACCCTTTTTAGGACCTTGTCTCGCGATCGGTTGAACGGACGCTGGCCCGGCGGTTTTAAGAGACCACGCCGGACCCCTTTCGGTGGACGCAACGCAGCGAAGAATTGCCGCGGCTGGAAGCAGCTCGCCTTTTCTAACGCAGCGAGCGTTCGCACGTCAGGCGGCAATTAAGGGAGCCCAGTTCAATGATCCAAGCGATTATGCTGATCGCGCTGGGATTTCTGGCCGCGAGCTTGATCGGAGTGCTGCTCGCGCCTTCCCTTTGGAGCCGCGCCTCCCGCCTGTCAAAGAAAAGACTCGAAAGCACGCTGCCGCTTACACTTTCAGAGATCGAAGCCACGCAAGATCAATTGCGGGCCTCTTACGCGGTCAGACTGCGCCGGCTCGAAACAGCGCTCGCGAGCGCGAAGCAGAAGGCCGCCAACCAACTCGTGGACAACAGCCGCCTGCAAATGCAGATCGCAGCCCTCAAGGAGCAGATCGGCGATCTCGATCTCCAACTTTCCGAAAGGCGCAACGCCGCCACGGTGCTTGAGCAGACCATTACCAAGCGTTTCCCAGAGCTCGACCGGGAAATTTCCGCTGTTAAGGCGCAACTTCAAGAGCGCTCCTACGAGCTTCAGGACCTTACCAACAAGCTTGCGCGCCGCGATGAGGAGCTTGCCGCGGCGCAAGGAGCCGCAGCCAGCTATCAAGAGGAGCTGGGGCGCCTGCGGCAGGTGCTCGAAAAGAGCAGCGCCGACCGCAGCGGCAGAAGGGTTCGCCGTGCTTCCCAATGGGATTTGGAAGACTATCGCTCGGAGTACGATCGCCTCAACCTGGAACTGTCGAAGTTGCGGCAGCAGCTTGCTCAATTTCAAGATCGCGATGCGCAGCAGGTTGGCGTCATCAAGGGTGAGTTGCAGAAGCTTGCGGAACTGATCCTTGCGTCGTCGCAGCCAAAGGGGGCGCCGCGCCAATCCGAGCGCCTCGAGCCGGCCAAGCGTTTGAGCGGCCAGGATGCTCGAAGGGAACGGCCCATGCCATGGCTGCAGGGGGTGAATCCGCCAATGCCGCTAACCGCGCGACTGAAGCTCAACGCCGAGTCGCTGGGGGGGAGCAAGAACCGCAGCCAGCCACGCCCGCGGAGGCGGAGGCTGCCGAGGCGACCGCCGAAACCCCTGGAGCCGGAAACGTCACCCGGTCGCCGGTGCTTACATTTCTTCAAGATGAAACGATTTTGACCTCGACGCCGAAAAGCGGCCAGGGAGAGCCGGGCGCGCGATCGAAGATGCTGCAGGAGGTCGTGGCCGGGAGAGCCGCGCATCAAGCGGCGGAAGAAGAGTTGGAGCCGCGGGCTGCGGAGACACTCCTGCGCGTCGTTGAAGAGGAAGAAGCGCCTCTCATCCCTTCGGCCAGGGGAGACGCACCTGCAGAAGAAGCGCCGCCGGTTCCCGTGAGCCGGGCTGCCGCCGAAGGGGCTGCGCCAGAGCCTTTGGACGAAATCCCGGCGGGGGAACAGGCGCCTGCGCGCATGAGTTGGGCCGCCGCCGAAGAGGCCGTCTCCGAGCCAATACATGAATTCCCGGCGGATGAAGCGGCGTCTGCGCCCGCGAGCGGGGCCGCCGCCGAAGAGGCTATCTCCAAGCCACCGAATGAAATTCCGCCGAAAGGAGCCGCGTCTGCGCCCCTGAGCTGGGCTGCCGCCGAAGAAGCCGTCTCACAGCCGCTCGACGAGGCGGCGGCTCCGCCTGAGAGCGGTACCTCCTCAGAAGAGTTCTGGTTAGAGCCACCGAATGAAATGCCGGAGGAAGAGGTGGTTGCGGCTCCTTACGAAGAGGACTTCGGCGGCGAAACGGAAAAACAGACCGGAGCCGATTTGGACGGCGGTGGAGGCGCGCTTCCCGCGGAGGGGGCGCCGCGAAACGGCTCTCACGCTCATCAAATTGGTCCGGCCGGTGAAGCGAGCCTGGCGGATGCTATCGATATGGACCCCTCGAACCCCGAGCTAGCGGAAATTGGAGCGCCCTCTCCCACGCTCCTTGAAAGGCTGCGTGGCGTCGCCGAGGAGCCGGCCGAGGCCGAAAAACAGCCCCCGCTTTCAGATGATTGGCTACGTCGATAGGAACCACCGCTTGGAGCCTTCGAACCCGGCCGCTGTAAGCTTGCCCGTTCGGCAAGCGTAGGTGTCCACACCTATTCTATTGCGCAGGTCTTGCGGCGCTCGCGTGGGCGTGTGTCCATGCACGACGACCGCTCCGAAATCCTCTGCCGAGTTCAAAAACTCATGCCTTATCCAAAGCAGGTCGTCCTCGCTCTGCTTGTCGAGCGGCACATTCGGCCTGACGCCGGCATGGGTGAAGAAGTAATCCCCCAAATGGCAGAACAGCTTCAGCTCTTGGTAGAACCGAAGATGGCCTTCCGGCAGCACGGCCCGGAACCGCTGCGCCGCCTCAGCAATCCCTTGCGGACCGCCCCAGAAGGCGTTCTGGATGGTTTCCGCCTCCACACCGTACGACGAAAGAGTCGCATCGCCACCATTCCGGAGCCAGGAAAGGCCAGGCGCAGGATCCCGAACGAAAGACAGCAGAAGATCCTCATGATTTCCTTTGAGAAAGACGGGCGTAAAGCGCGCAGGAAAGCCTTGGATAAGCCTATCGGCGACACCTTTCGAGTCGGGGCCGCGATCGACGTAGTCGCCTAGAAATATGAGGGTGGCGGGCGTTTCGGCGCGGCCTTTCAGATCGCGCTCAATCAGATCCAGCAAATAATCAAGGAGATCGAGGCGCCCATGAATGTCCCCGATTGCGTAAAGGCGCGCCCCCTCAGGCGCGCACACGCTTTTCCGGCTCTTATTATTGATTTTCAAGAAAACTCATCTCCCTCCAGGCGCAGCCCGGTATTCCGGTAAGAGCGGATGGGTCAGACGCCAGCATTATGGCACAGTTTCGCCGCTTTTTTCACTCAGTCATCAGAGTTAGCGAGGGGTGTCTTTCGATAGCTGACTCGTTACGAATGTTATGCGTTCGATGGTATATAATCTCCTTGCGCCCATTCGGTTTGGGAGCCCGTCATCAATTAAGAGGGTTAGGAATGGTGCTTAGGCTTCTTGCGACAAGCCTTTTTATCCTTTTTTTCGGTGTTGGCGGCGCGCAGGCCCAAACCCCGGCGCGGGCGGTAAGCGTCCCTCAGGCTGTAAAACCGGCGGCTGCGCCCGCGGTGGGAACTGTGGGAATCGTAACCGGGGACATCGACGGCACTGGGATACGGATTGCAAGCGACCTCGCGCGCGTCTTGGACAGCGGCGCCGAGTTGCGAATCATTCCGATCGCCGGAAAAGGGTCCATTCAAAATATCAACGATCTCTTGACGCTCAGGGCGGTCGATATCGCAATCGTGCAGTCGGACGTTTTGACACGCTTTATCAAGATAAGCAGACAACCCGGGATTCAATCGCGGATGGAGTACGTGGCGAAACTCTATTCCGAGGAGTTTCATGTTTTGTCCCGGATGCAGTTTTTGTGTCTGCAAGATCTGACTGGGCGCCGTGTAAGTTTCGGGCCGAAGGACAGCGGCATGGCCATCACGGCCGAAGCGGTGTTTGAGGCCAACAACATCCCGGTCGATCCTCTCTATCTCGATCACGACGAAGCCCTCGAACGGCTGAAGCGCGGGGAACTCGACGCCGTTGTCTATGTGGGCGGCAAGCCATCGCGGGCTTTCGACAGGATTACGCACAAGGACAAGGTTCATTTTCTGGACGTCGAATACCTGCCCAGCCTGCAGGCGAGTTATCTTCCCGCCATCATAACCTCCGAAGACTACCCAAATCTTGTGGCGCCGAATGAGAGCGTGGCGACGATCGGCGTCTCCACCGTCATGGCGATCCATAATTGGCCCGCGCAGTCGGAACGCTTTCGTGTCATGTCGAGGTTCACCGAGAGATTTTTTGCAAGCGTCGATAGACTAAAGTCTGGCAGCTTCAACGCGAAGTGGCGTGAGGTGAATATCCGCGCGCCCCTGAAAGGCTGGCAGCGCTTCCAGCCCGCCGAGCGCTGGCTGACCGCGAATGCGCCGGTCAAGGCTCAGCCAGCGGTGGCTGTCTCCGCGCCTGCGGCTCAACAGTTGAAAACCATGCTTCAGAAATTTGTCGAGAGCCAACGCGGGAGCTCCGCCGGTCAGGAAGAGCTCTTCAACCAATTCGTCCGCTGGTATCAGCAGCAGAATACGCAGCCTCCACAGCAGCAATAGGCGGCGAGTTCGGCTATGCGCGAGGCCCGACAGGAGTAGGAAATGCCGGAGACAACCAAGCTCGAAGGGCGCGAAGAGGGTGTTAATGAGACGCAAGACCTCGGCGGCGGCGTAGAGACGGAAGCTTTGCATCCTGCCGAAAGCTCGTCCTTCGTACCGGAGGCGAGGCGGCGCCCGCTTGCAGAGATCGCCGAACCAGAGGCGAGTGCGCAGCCGCATGAAGAGAGTCCGGAACCGGGGGCGAGTCCGGACCCGTTTGTAGAGATCTCCGAACCTGAGGCCAATGCGGAGCCGCTTGAGGAAAGTCCCGAAACAGTGGAGGCCCCTCATGAACTGCCGCCAGAGATCCCTGAAGAAATAAATATGCGGGAGTTCGCCGAGACCGTCATGTCCGGCCTCGAGCAGGCTGGCATCAAGATCGATGACGAGGCGCCGCAGGAAGCTTCAGTCCCGCAATCTGACGGCGCCAGCCTCCCCGATGACGAAGAAGGCTTCTTCGCGGGTTGGGATGGCCTTATCGACGAGCAAAACCTCGCCAATGAGGAAGAACCGCTGGATGAACAGGACGACGAGGCTGTCATTCAGCCTTTCGAGGAAATCGCGGGCCTGCGAAGCCTTTCCGAAATAAGCTTGGCTTCCGGCGCCTCGGCGGAAGTGGACGAAGCGGGCGCCTCTGACGCTGAGGCATCGGCCAAGCATGATGAGCTTGCCGACGCCGTGCAATCGGCGCTCGCAAACGTCTATGGAAACCCTTCATCGGCGAGCGCCCGCCCGCCCGCCGCGCCGGCCGACGCGGCTTTCGCCCTCCCTCCCGAAATACTCGAGCCGGACGCCGGCTGGACAACGCCTGAAGCGGCGGCTTCGAGCGACGACAATTTGTCTCCCCAGGACGTCATCCTCAATTACTTCAATTACGACCCTAACGCACAAAACGGCGATGTCCGCTCGCCGGGCGCAGTGATGGGCGCTCCTGGCTATGACGATGCTTTCGGGCCGCGCGATGAGTATCGGCCCGCGCAGCATCAATCTCAATGGCCGGGCTCTCTCGCTCAGAGCGCCGCCTACGATGGTGAGCCTGCCTATCCTGTGCCCGCCGGCTTTACCGCAGAGCCAACAGCCGCGACGGCGTCGGAGCGGGAAAGCAGCCGTCTTCTCGGCGCGGCGGCCATTGGCCTGGTCGGCGGCATCGCAATAGCAGCGTCCCTGGCGGTGTTTGTCATCAGCTCCTATGGTCCGGGCGTCCGGACCGGCGCAGGCGCGAACCGGGCTTTGGATGCCTCGGAGCCGGGCTACGGGCGCCGGCCGCGCGGCGAAGGAGAAATCGACACATCGAGGAACGCCGCCGAAACGCCTGCAGCCGAAGAGCCTGCGTTGATCGCCGCTTCCGATATCGTTGCGACGCCTGGCCAGCCGTCAGCGCTCGCGATTGGCGTCAAGCCGGAGCGTTCGGCCGAGCAAACTCTCATCAGCATTACGGGCGTGCCCGATGGAGCCCGGCTGAACGCGGGCGTAGACGCAGGCGGCGGGAATTGGCTTCTGCCGCCGCGGCGCTTGAATGGGCTAACCATCAACCTTCCGGCAGGCGCATCCGATACACTTCTTGGCGTTCAACTGCTTGACAGCAACGTACGGACGCCGCTTTCGGAGAAGAGGCAGTTCGCCGTCCGCGTGGCGCCGGCGAAACCTGAGCCCGCCACTTTCATCGCGGGGCCTCAGAGCGGTTCGCCGGATGGCGCGGCGTTCCCCGAAATCAAGCCGGTGCAAGCTTTTGCAGCGCCGTCCTTCAACACTCAAACGGTTCCGGCGCCGGCGGCGGCGAGAATAGCGCCGCCGCAGCCGCAGCAACAAACGGCGGACCTCAGCTTCAGAACTCAGACCATTCCCGCCCCGGCTTCTCAGCCCGCCGCCTTGCAGCGGCAGCCTGCATTCGCGCCGGGGAAAGGCGCATCGCAGACCGAGATCGAGGATCTGATCCGCGAAGGCAACAAACGCATGAGGGAAGGCGACATCCTCGAAGCACGCCAGCTTTATCAGAAGGCGGTCATGCTCGGCGACCCCGAAGCAGCCTTGGCCATGGGCCGCTCCTACGACCCGATCTACTTCGCCCGTATCGACCGGAAGAACGCCGAGCCCGACGCCGCGAAGGCGTTCGATTGGTATCGCCGGGCTATGGATGGCGGCGCTTCGCAAACGGCGAAGGTGCGGATCGAAAATCTCAAGCACTTCTTGAACGAATAAGCGCTGAGTGGGCTACGCGCTTTTTTTTATAATTAGGCCCGGTGATGTATTGGGTCGCAGCGCTGCCTCTCCCATCGCATCCGCTGGCGGACATGCTAACTTTGCGTGGCGAGCCGCCAAGGCGTGTTCGCTGGAAAAGGCCGGATCGCTTGCGATCCGGGTGAGGGGTAAGCCTGCACAGACAGCCAAACGCCTGACGCGGCGAACTGAATTTGTCCAAGCGCGCGAGGCTCAGGTTGCATCCGCAGCAGGAGGCTGTACTGTCGCGCGCTTCAAGAAGCGGCGCCAGCGCCACGTTTGAAGAAGCGCGATCATGAATTCTTCGATCGGTATCGATTTCGGCACCACCAATACGGTGATGGCCGTGAAGCTGGCGGATGGCGGCGCACAGCCCGTGAAATTCCATCATGCCGAAGGCGAGTTTTCGGCTTATCGCTCCGTGCTGGCCTTTTGGCGGGAGGAAGGCGAATGGACGTCGCAAACCCATTGCGAGGCCGGGCCCTGGGCCATCGATAGCTTCATCGGCTACCCAATGGACACGCGTTTTTTTCAATCCTTCAAGACCTACGCCGCAAATCCGGCTTTCCAGCACACCCACGTCTATGGAAAGCGCTATCTCTTCGAGGACATCCTGGCCGCGTTTTTCGAACAGGTGGACCGGCGCGCGGGCGGATCCGCGCTTCTACCGCGCCGGCTTATACTTGGGAGACCGGTGAAATTTGCCGGCCCGAATCCGGACGCCGCGCTCGCCCAGCAGCGCTACGAGGCGGCATTCAAGCGCTTCGGCTTCGAGGAAATCCATCATGTTATGGAGCCCGTCGCCGCCGCCTACTATTATGCACACAAGCAAAAGCGGGCCTCGACTGTACTGGTCGGCGATTTTGGCGGCGGCACCAGCGATTTTTCCATCGTCGCATTCGAGCCCGCTCCCAGCGGCATCCAAGCCCGGCCCATCGCATTCTCCGGCGTGGGCGTGGCAGGTGACACCTTCGATTATCGAATTATCGACCATGTCGTGGCGCCTGTGCTCGGCAAAGGATCGAAATATAAGAGCTTCGAGAAGCTTCTGAGTATGCCGCAAAGCTATTACCACAGCTTCGCGCGCTGGAGCGATCTCTGCCTGATGCGCTCGACCGGCGCTGTCGCAGAGATGAAACGGCTTGCTGCGGCGAGCCTGGAGCCGGAGAAGATTGAGCGCTTCGTTGCGCTTATCGAGAGCAACGCCGCTTATACGCTGTACAAGGCGGTGTCGGAGGCCAAGACGCGGCTGTCGCGGGAGGAGTACGCCACTCTAACGTTTTCCGCGTGCGGCCTAGAACTGGATGCGCCGATCACGCGCGTGGAGTTTGAGCGCTGGATCGCCAGGGATTTGGCCAGCATCTCCGCCTGCATCGATGACGTTCTCACAAAGGGCGGCCTCGCGGCGGACGCGATTGACCGGGTGTTCCTCACTGGCGGCACGTCCTTCGTGCCGGCGGTGAGAAGGATGTTCGCGCAACGTTTCGGCGTGGACAAAGTGGATTCCGGCGACGAATTCATATCGATCGCCAACGGGCTTGCGCTGATCGGTGAGGAAGAGGATATCGCACTCTGGACCGTGGACGAAAGCACACCCGCGCCGGCGAAGGGGGCATGACCGAGCGCACCGCAGGCCGCGGCGGGATTGTCTTCTCCCCACCTACGGCGCGCTGCGCTGCCGATGGTAAAGCGGCGATGGTCCGTGCGATGATGTTCAATGCGGCGGTGGCTTATGCGAAGCGTTGTGTTTGCAGTGAAGCGAATGGACCCGGCGGACGAGCCTTTTGCGCCGGCGCCAGGCGAGGAAGACGGGCCGGACCACTCAATGCGACCTCCGGCGGAAAGCTCTGGGACCGAAAGGCTTCTGCTCGTGCTTGCGGTGATTTCGGGCGCGCTGATCTTTTTGCCGCTCACGGCCGAAACGGCCTTGCTGCATTGGAACATTATTGACGCGGGACATATGTTCATCGCGCCGCTCCGCGAGATTGGGCTTTGGAGCTGCCTCGCTTGCATGGCGGCGTCTTGGCTTCTGGAAAAAGAGAAAGAGGAGGGCGGGCATCAGGCTATCATTTTCTGCCTGCTCGCCGCCATACTCCTTGCCGCCGCTTGGGCCATCGAGATACTTGTGCCCTTCGAGGGCTGGTGGCAGGCCTTGCGGCTCTCCCCTTCGGTGGTTTACTGCGGCCTAGCCTATGCGTTTCTGGCCAAGGGATCTGGCAAGGGCCGGGGGGCGCCTGCGGACGACGAGGCCGCATGATAGGCGGCCGGCCCGCTCGCTCGCGGCGAGGGCGCCGTAGGCGATGAGGAACTGCAAAAAGCTTGGTTCAGGCTGTGAGGGACGCAGGCGCGCGCCATCCGGGCGTCCAGCATTACCTCGTCATCGTCTTGGAGAACCGGACCGTCATCCAGCACAGCCGCGCGGAGGGCGATTTGCTCAGGACCCGGATCGCAGGGCTAGGCGACCGCCTGACGTTCGATCCGCCGGGAACGCGGTCGCGGCTGCCGATCTGTTCGGCGATCTCGATAGCGGCTTTGCCGATTAGCGGGCAGGAGAGGGCGAAGGGGCCGGGCGGCTCACCGCCAAGAGTGAAACTTGGCTCGATGAGGCCGGGGCCGGCTCGCGGCTTTCGGGCGGGGCGAGTTCTCTTCGGTCACGGCGCACGAATGATCGCGGCGCGTAAGAAACAATGAAAGCGCGCTTTATCGCGCCTGTCAGCAGGAACTTGACGGAGCGGTTGAGCAAATCCGCCTTTTGGGGCTTAGCGGTTGCAAATCAAATACTATCAAGAATTTCCGCCCCTGTTTCAGCTTCCGATCCCCGGCTCGGGCTCCGGCGTTTTTACACGGCCTCGATCCAAGCCAGTCTTGGGCTGCCGGCCGGATAAAAGCTGCGATGTTAGCACTTCGTTGGCGAAGCCGTGAAAACCTGCTTAGCGGGTCCTGCGCCGTCTGGAGCGCCTTTGCGTTTCGGGAGCGTCATTCTTGGCTTCGGCGGAGGGAGGTTCCGCGACGGCGGCGACAACCGGCTCCAAAGGCTGGACCTCGCAGCGCGCTTTTTGAATTTCACTCAAGGTTTGCGCCCTGAAGCTTTCCCCGCGAAGGGGCGCGCGAATGACAACGACGCCTGTCTCGCTTGGCGAGACGACGATGTTCTGATCGTCGCCTTCCTCTGTCTTTTCGGTGGCGGCCTCCTCGGAAAGACGGTCACGCCGGATAAGGAGCAGGCGCACCTCGGGCTTCTTCGCATCGGCGCCGGTGGCGACGTAAAAATTTTCGCCAGACCGGCTCGACACGGCAAGCGACCAGGGGGCCTCGGGAAGCGGAGACTTGACGGCGATATTGCGCTCGGAGAGATCGAAAAGGCAGTAAGCGCTGATCACATCCGGCGAGGAGAAGGGCAGCCCAGCCACGTTTTTGCCGTCGGCGATAACGAGCGTGTTCGGCTTCATATCGGCGGACAAGCGCGACCAGGCGTCATGCTCGGCAAGCAGTGGAATGCCGAATACGGTGAGAATGTGGATTATGCCGCCAGCGACAATTCCGGCTATGACCCACGGATAGTTTCCCATTACGAGCACTCCACAAGCGTGATCGCGGGCAGAATGTCTCTTCCCGATTTGAGGAGGCTATCGGGAGCGAGCGGCCTCAGGATGTTCAGGCGCAGGACGACGCGGATGCCGCGCTCCGCTGGGAGCCAATTTCCGGGCTGCACATCGGGAGAAAGCCGCACCAGGAACGACCCGTCCGGCGCCGTAAGGATGTTGGCGCTGGAGAAGCTCGACCGGCCGGTCTTGTTCGGCATGATTTCTCCATCGGCCCTGAAAGCGGCGATGTTCCACCACAGAGAAGGAACTGCGTATCCGCGCACTTCATAGGTGCAGTCGCCGGACAGGCGCCCGCCATCGCTGTCGCGAGTAGCCGTGAAAGTCATGGCGCTCGCCGCCGTGATCGGAAGCGTTCCCTCGCGGGCGGCATGGGCGATGGTGTAGGGGTCCGCTTCGCCCGTGCCCTCCCGGAACCAGAATGCCCATGGCCCGAAGCGAAGCGTGCTCGCGAAGAAACCATGGTTCACAGTACGCCATGCCGACCCAAGGCCCAAAACCAGGGCGATGCCCGCAAATAGCAAGAACCGGGTCAGAAAGGGCATGGATTTGCTAACCTAGGGCTTGGTCTTTCGATCTTGCGCACGCAATAATGGGCGAGCGGCTTCCGCGAAGCGTTATTGCGTCCTTATGGCCGGTTTGTCCAGGGTCGCGCCCTTCTCAGGGGGAGAGCCTTGCAGCTTAGGAGCTTCCTTCAACAGCTTCGACAGCGATATCAGCATTTTTTTGGTCCTGCCAGGCATGCGCTTGGCCGCATCTTGCGTAGCCCCTGTAAAGCTTGGATCGTCACGCCTGATCTCGGATAACCGCTGCCGCTCCTCGACTTGACGCGGATGAAGCTGAAGGCCCGGAATCTGGGGAATATCCATGCTGGTGTGCGCCGACGCCATGTATTCATGCCAAGCGGGAGCCGCCAGATGACCACCCGTCGTGCCGCTCGCCATCTCACTGAAATCGTCATTTCCGAACCACACGCCCGTCACATACTGCCCTGTAAAGCCCACGAACCAAACATCGCGCGGGCCCGAGCTTGTTCCGGTTTTTCCCACGGCGGTCGTGAAATCGAGCTTGGCCGCTTGGCCAGTGCCTTCGCTCACAACTCTCTCCAGCATCGTATTGAGCGTCTCGATATCTTCGCGCTTGAAGAGCTGCGCCGGAGGAGGCTCGTCGCGCTCGCGGGAGTAAACAACTTCGTCCCGCGTGTTGTGAAGCTCCAAAATCGCATAGGGCTTAACAGCTTTCCCGCCATTCGCAAAAACCGCGAACCCGGCAGTGTGATCGATCGGGGCGACGCCTAAATCGCCAAGGGCCATCGAGCATGTTTTCCGGACCGAGGTCAGCCCGACTTTATGAGCGGTCTCCACCACTTTCTCCCGTCCCACCTCCAGCGAAAGCTTCACCGCAATTGTATTGACCGATCTCTGCAACGCCTCGTAAAGGGTCATCGATCTTCCACTGACGCCGCCGCCATAATTTGAGGGAGACCAGTTCCCGCAAGTGGGCGCCACATCCGACATGACCCTTGTCGGCTTGATGCCGTTCTCGATGGCCGTCAGGTATACATAGGGCTTGAATGAGGAGCCGGGCTGGCGCTGACCGTGCGTTGCGCGATTGAACTGGCTGTCGCCATAGTCCCGGCCGCCCACAATGACGCGGACAGCGCCATCGGTGTCCATGGAAACAAGAGCCGCCTGGCTGGCGCGCGCGCCGCGCCCTTCCCGCTCGAACGATGTCTCGATGGCTTGTTCGCCGAGCTTCTGAAGCGGAACATCGACGGTCGTCCGCGCGGTGAGGACATACTCGCCCTTGCCCTTCATGAGCCGCTGAACTTCCTCGAAGGCCCAATCGAGGAAGTAGTTCGGCACATAGACCTCTTGGCGGTCCACGATTTTCGCAGAATTGAGCCGTGCGCTATGCACCTGGCCCTCGGTCATGAACCCGGCCTCGACAAGGTTGGTCAGAACCTGGTTCGTGCGCGCGCGCGATTCAGCTGGGTTTGAGTGAGGAGCGTATTTCGTCGGCGCTTTGAACAGTCCCGCGAGCACCGCGGATTCGGCCAAGTTTATGTCCCGCACAGATTTGCCGAAATAGAATTGGGACGCCGCCTCGACCCCGAACGTCCCGCCGCCGAGATAGGAGCGGTCGAGATAAAGCTTCAAGATCTCTTTCTTCGTCAAATGAGCCTCAAGCCAAAGAGCGAGGTAAACCTCGCAGAATCTTTCGCTGGATTGAGCGTTCCGATGAGAGGAAAAGATTCTTTGCAAGCTGTTGGGTTAGAGAGCTGCCGCCCTGAACAACTTCGTTTGCGCGGGCGTTTTGAACCAGCGCGCGGAACGTCCCAAGAATATCGATGCCGAAATGTTCGAAGAAGCGGCGATCCTCCGTCGCCATTGTCGCCTTTATAAGAGTGTCGGGCACCTCTTCCAAGGGTACGGCGTCTGAGAACTGGATTCCGCGCTTCCCGACCTCGTTTCCGTAGCGGTCGAGGAATGTGACGCTGAATTCGCTGCCCGTTCGCCAATTCGGGTTCTTGGTGAGCTCGATCGCAGGCAACTCGAACATCAAGACAACAGCGACGCCCGCCGTTCCTAGTGTCAAGACCTCGGACAAAAACTCAGCCGCAAACCACCGGAACCCGGTGACCCGGAAGCGGGCGAAAAAGTTGTTGTAGTTTGCCCACCAATCTTTAAATCGGGCATACAAGCCGTAAAGGGTGGAATCGATCCACGAGTCGAGCGCAAGCCAGTTGACGTAACGGTTGCGCCGGTTCGGTTTGAAAATCCAGTCCCGCACCTTTGTCCGCCGCTGCTATTGTTCTCACCTGCCGGTACTATGCCAAGAAACGAGTCTGCAAAACAGTTAAAACGGCGCGGCCGCCATGCTCCCCCGAAAAATATGCCAGGGCCAGTGGGCGGAGATGCGCCGTTTTGGGAGCGCAAGAGCCTTCATGAAATGTCGGCGGACGAGTGGGAATCGCTCTGCGATGGGTGCGGGCAGTGCTGCCTGATCAAACTCGAGGATGAGGATACTGGCGAAATCGCCGTCACACGCCTCGCCTGCAAGCTGCTTGACCTGGGATCGTGCCAGTGCTCCGACTATGGCGCGCGGCAGGAGCATGTCTTCGATTGCGTCAAGCTCACGCCGGACGATGTCGGCCGCCTCGGATGGCTTCCCGAGACGTGCGCCTATCGCCTCCTTGATGAGGGCAAAGGTCTCCGCTGGTGGCATCCGCTTGTGTCGGGAACGGCGGAAACCGTGTTCGAAGCCGGGGTGTCGATCCGAGGATTGGCGATCAGCGAAAAAAAAGTCCCCGAGGAACGTTTTCCGGCCCATATCGTCGGATGGATTGATCAGAAAAGAAGCTAGCGAGCCGGGATTGCCATAAGGGTGGCGGAATGTTGGCGCACACTCTCAATCCTGGATTGCAGGTAAGTTCGCGGGGTTCCTTTACCCAAACTGCTTTGCTTTCTCGCCAAGCACAATGTCGACTACGAGATGAAAAACCTGACTTTATAAAACCCCGCGAATGTAAGCCCACAGCTATTAAAAACGCCTGCAGGCTAGCACCGGAGACACTTGCGTTCAAATCGAAACGAAGTTTTTATTAAAAAGGGAGAATGTGCCGGGAGTGCTGTTGCTCATTCGCCACTCGACTTCTTAGAGCCAGGGCCGTCACAACCCGGCAGATCCCTTTCAGCCCGCATGGGACCATGGCATGACACCAAGACGCGCCGGCGAAATTAACTTAGCGGCGGATATTTTTGGCTCGGGAACATTCGCAAAGGTGGGCGCAATGCGCCAGCCCTCGCTTGCCTTGAATGCGGCTATTGCGGATTTCCGCCTTGAGCAGGAATACCCCGAGCTGAGACCTGTCCTGGTCCATATGCTCGCGACAAAAATCGCAGGCCGATGCGCCCTCGAAAGCTCCGAGGCCGAACGCGCTCTAATGGATTGCCTTGCGGCGCGGCTCGCCTTGGAGTGGGTCGTAACGATTCCCGGAATTGGGACTTTGCGCGCGCTCTTCTTAATCGCAAGGCTTGAAAAAGCGGAGCAAGCAGCCTTGTTCGATCTTGTATTGCAACTGGCCGGCAGGCCATCTTTTATGGCATTCCAGACAGAGGATGCGGAAGCCGGATAGGTCGCCGCGATTTTCCAGCTTTTTGAAAATGGACCTTAATTTTGAATGGTCTTTCATATCAATTCAGGGAAGAGACTCGCTCTTTTCAGGACCTCCGATCCAGATTGGCCATGAGATATCTCTGCGCAGCCTTGTTGATCCTTGCCGCACTTTGCCGGAGCGATTCCGCCTCTGCCAAGGAGAAACCCGCCTCCGCTAAGGAGACCTGCACCCACACCTGGGGCAAGGGCAACTACAAGACCTTCAAGCAGGTTCAGGGAGAGCTGCAAGCGCAGCTCGGGAACGCAAAAATTCTCAGGCTCGCGCTTTGCGGCTCCGCAAACGAGCATTATTTTCAGGTCACGATCCTCGAAGCATCCGGCAAAGTCCTTGTCGTGCGTATTGCCGCCTACTAACGATCGAGAGAGGGGGAGGCCGTCCATGCGCGTTCTGGTTGTCGAGGACGATTGCGACTTGAGCCGTCAGCTTACGGCTGCGCTGACAGAGGCAGGATACGCCTCCGACGCCGCGTTCGACGGCGAAGACGGCGCTTATCTCGGCGAAACCGAGCCCTACGATGCGATTATCCTCGATCTCGGGCTGCCCAAGCTCGATGGCTTGAGCGTTCTTGAGCGCTGGCGCAGAGCCGACATCAAGACGCCCGTGCTCATCCTCACTGCGCGCGATCGCTGGAACGAAAAGGTCGCGGGCATCAACGCCGGCGCCGACGATTACGTCGCCAAGCCATTTCAGATGGAGGAGGTGATCGCGAGGATCCGCGCCCTCCTGCGCAGAAGCGCTGGCGTCGCCAGGGCTGAGCTTGAATGCGGCCTTTTGCGCCTCGATACGCGCACGGCGCGCGTCACATTCAACGGCGCGCTCATCAAGCTGACCGGGCTCGAATTCAGGCTTCTTTCCTATTTGATGCATCATCAGTCGCGGGTGGTCTCGCGGTCCGAACTGGTGGACCACCTCTACCAGCAGGATTTCGACCGCGATTTCGAACACCATCGAGGTTTTCATCGGAAGGCTCCGCCGCAAAATTCCTGCCGATATCATCCACACCGTGCGCGGGCTCGGATATTGTCTTTCCCTTGCGCAGGACCTCGACGGGAGCGCCAAGAAGGGCTTATGAGGGCTAATTCGCTCGCGCTTCGGCTTCTTATTTCGTCGGCGGCGTGGACTTCATGATCCTGTCCATCACGGCCGCAGTCCTGATCTCGCTCTGCCGCGACTTTCTTGAAGAGAGCTTCGATCAGAGGATCACCCAGCACCTTGAGAATATTATCGCGAAGACCGCTCCCCAAGGCACTCTCGACATAAGGCGGCCGGACGACATCGGCGAGCCGCTCTTCGCCAAGCCGCTGTCGGGCGCCTATTGGCAGATCCGCCCGGCGGATCAAGGGAGCGAACCGGTTTTCAAGTCCGACTCGCTCGCGGACGAGACCTACAAGACGCCGAGCGAAATCGGCGTCAAGCCCGATTCGAAGCAGGTGCGCCAGGGCTACATCGATGGCCCAGACGGCCAGATCCTGCGGGTCCTGGAGCGGGACATCGATTTCGGACAGGAAAACGAGAGCCGGGTTTTCTCGATATCCGTGGCCTTCGATACGGCGGAAGTCGATAACGAAGCGCGGTATCTCACGAACACGATCGTGCTGACGCTGGCCCTTCTCGGCGCGGGCCTTCTGCTGGCGACATTCTTCCAGGTCCGTTTCGGGCTCAGCCCGCTTCAGGACATCGGCAAGCGCATAGCCGCGATCCGGTCCGGGGAGGAGACGATGCTGGAAGGCACGCCGCCCGATGAAATTCTGCCGCTGCAAGAGGAGCTCAACGCGCTCATTCAGGCAAATATCAGCGTCGTCGAACGGGCGCGGACCCATGTCGGCAATCTTGCCCATGCGCTGAAGACGCCCTTGAGCGTCATCATGAATGAGGCCGCATCCCAAAATAACGACTTCGCGGGCAAGATTGCGCAACAGGCCGCCATCATGCGCCAGCAAATTTCGCATTATCTCGATCGCGCCCGGATTGCGGCCCAGATCAGGCCCGCGAGCGGCGTCACCGATGTGGAGGCGGAGCTCAACGCGCTTTCGCGTGCGCTCACGAAAATCTACGAGGCAAGGGCCTTGAGCCTGGAAGTCGATTGTCCGAATGGAGTCCGCTTCTTCGGGGAGAAGCAGGATTTCGAGGAGATGGCCGGCAATCTGATGGACAACGCCTGCAAGTGGGCGAAGTCCAGCGTCGTCATCAAGGTCGAAGCCCCGGACGGCGCGCTCCCGCAAGGCGACCGGACTTTTCAGCTTATTATCGAGGATGATGGGCCTGGACTTCCGGAAGATTTCCGGCGCTCGGCGGTGAAGCGCGGACGGCGCCTTGATGAGAGTGTGCCCGGCTCCGGCCTCGGTCTTTCAATCGTCGCCGACTTGTCGCATCTCTATCGCGGCTCGCTCAGTCTCGAAGAAGCAGGAACTGGCGGCCTGAGAGCCTGTTTGACCCTTCCCGCAGCGTGATTGACGCAAAATTGCCCGAAATACACGCCTACGGTTGTGCAAGAAAACGGCTAGGAGCGGCGAGCGATTCGTTCGCCTCGAAGGGGACATGAAAAAGCTAGGTCTTATCTTTACATCATTTGCAATCTTCCTTGCGGCTGGATGCGCAAACCACGAAGATTCGGGAACGCTGTTCGGCGCCACGACGGGCGCATTGATTGGCAGCACATTCGGCCGCGGTCCCGGCCGTATCGTCGGCGCGGTTGGGGGCGCAGTTGTGGGCGGGTTCATCGGCAACCGCATCGGCAAGGCCATGGATGACGAGGATCGCCGCCGCGCCGCCGAAGCCCAATACGCCGCGTTCGAGAATGGCGAGCGCGCGGAATGGCGCAATCCCAATGGTCATTATGGCTATATCGAGCCGCGGCCCATCTATTACGCCAATGACATGAAGTGCCGGGAGTTCACGCAGTCCGTCATCATCAATGGCAGGCCGGAGACGATGGTCGGCAGGGCTTGCCGCGGCCCGGACGGAGTGTGGCGCGAAGTTTAGGCTTCTTCGCTTCGCAGACGGGAGAGAAAGACGCTCGCGGCTATGCAGGCATTCGCGGCTCGCCCGGCGAACGGCCCCGTCGCGTTACCTTGAGCCACGCAAGGAAGAGGCGCGCTCAGCCGCAGGCGCGCCCGCTTCCTGCAACGCCGCAATCTCCGCCTCGATTTCCGGGATCCATCCGATACGCATCGAATTGAGCCTGCCGGCATCGCGCAATTCGATTAGAATATCCCGTGCGCGTTGCAAATCGGCGTTACCGTCTTTTCCTTTCAAACCGGCCAGCCGCCAGAGCAGCACGACCGAATTTGCCCGCGCTTCGTGGTCGTCGAAACGCGCGATCAGAGCGATGTAAATGGCAAGGGCGCCTTCGAACGCAGCGACCGCCTCCGCCGTATTGCCATCGCTTTCAGACATATCGCCCAAACACTCATTGGCGCGCGCGCTCCTGATCGCTAAGTCCCTTTGCCAAACCACGTTGTTGGGATCGCGCGCCGCGAGCGCCTTTGCTATGTCGAGGCCGTCTTGATAGGCTTTGAGGGCGCCATCGCGGTCGCCTCTTGCGGCGTTGATATCGCCGATTTTGATATAGCTGACGGAGAGATCGCGCTGCCATTCGGTGTTGTCTGGATCGCGCGCCGAAAGCGCCTTTGCTATGTCGAGGCCGTCTTGATAGGCATTGAGGGCGCCGTCGCGGTCGCCACGGGAGGCGCTGATATCGCCTATCAGATTGTAACTGACCGAAAGATCGCGCTGCAATTCGGCGTTGTCTGGATCGCGCGCCGCGAGCTTTTTGGCAATCTCAAGCCCATCGGAATAGGTTTTAAGCGCGCCGTCGCGGTCTTCGCGGGCGCCGCTGAGATCGCCGGCGCGATCATAGCTCACGGAGAGATCGCGTTGCATCAGGTCATGAACGAGGGTTTGAGTGCGCTCATACACGCCTGATACGGCGTCGCGGTCTGCAAGTGCGGCTTCAACGTCTCCCTGGAGAAAACGGGCGAAATGGCGCCGCCGTCCATCCTCGATCCGGTTTCCAAGCGCGATCAGCCCCAAGTTTTGTTTGGAGGCTTGGGGATAACCCGCGCGTATTTGCAGTTGCGCGAGAGAAAAGAGTTCCTCGATATCCTCGGGATCGAGTTCGGCGGCTCTTGCATAGAAGCGTAGGGCGGCCTGTGCGTCGTCAGTATAAGCGAGACCGCCGCGCTGCCGGTAAAGCGCTGCCTCCTCCTTCGCGGCTCCTAACCGTGCCCGCTCGAGTTTCCCGATCTTGGCCGCAAGGGCATCGTCCGCCGCTTTTGTATCGCCGCGTTCTGCGGCCTCTGCAGCTTCTATTTTTCCTGCCTTCGCCAAGGTGGAAATGGCCGCTCCGATGTCTTGTTCAATGATCGCTTCGGCTTGCTTCGCGCCAGGCTGATCGCTGCCCGGTAGAAAGGCGCTCTGCGCCCTCGCGCGCCCGATCAAAATATCCTCGATACGCTTGAGGCGCTCGCTGTCCTCCGCGGCGCGTTTCTCAGGCTGGTCCAAGCGAAGTTTTTGCCTCCGCAAATTCAAGAAAGTGACGAATGCGATAATGCCGAGGATAGCGGAGATGAAAACGATCTTACCCGCCGTTTCGCCGCCGGGCAGCCAATCCCAGGCTTTTTGAAGAAACTCCATGCCCCGCCCCGCCATGCTTAAATGAATGCCTCATAGCACAGCCTAAAGCTGCGGAAAAGTTGACGGACGCGAGCCGTCCGGTCAGGTGAAACGAACGGCGCGCCGGGGAGCCGCACGGGGCGAGCCGTCCTACCCCTCAACCTGCGCCGGCGCCGCCAGCGCCATTTCGATCTTCGCCAGCGCCGGGTCGAGCGCCACGGCGGCGAGGCGCGTGTCGTTCGATGTCGCGGTCAGGGCCATTCTCTGGCCGCGCGTCGTGAACAGGCGGCACAGCGTGGTCGAGCCGGCGGCGTCGCGGATCACGACGGCGAGCACGCCGCCGCTGCGGGCGGCGAACTGGCCGGCGGCGCCGGTGAGGCGTGCGGTGGCGGCGGCCATGGCGTCGAAGTCCGGCGCGGCCCCGGCGGAGGCGACCACGAGGCCGTCCTCGTTGCTGAGCAGGACCGAGCCAAAGTTGCCCGCGCTGGCGACTTGTTCGAGCAGCGGAGACAGGTCGCGGCGTTCGCCGGCGCTGCCGACCCGCGCCAGGTCGAGCGACATGCGTTCGCGTTCCACCAGCGGCGCGAGCACCTGCTCGATGGTGGATTTCAGGGCGCCGCCGTCATCCTGCTGGCTGTTGCGTTGCAGGATCGCAGCCTGTTGTCCGGCCACGCCCCGCAGCCTGGCGCGTTCCCTTGACCCTCGCCAGAGGCCGGCGAGGTAGCCCGCCAGCAGCAGAAGCACCGCGGCGCCAAGGCCGATGAGAAGGGCTGGTATATTCATGGATGCTCCGTGGCGCCGGTGGCGCTTTTGCAGGCGGTCAAGGCCCTCGATGCCGGCGACGGCGCGGCGGTCCCGCGCGGCGCTGTTCGCAGCCGCCTCCACGGCGCCGGCGGCGCGCACGGTCATGCGGCCGGCGGGGATGCCTTTGCCTGCGAGAATGGAGGCGACGGACTTGGCGCGGGCGAAGCTGAGCACGAGGTTGTGCGCCTCGCTGCCGCGGCTGTCGGCATGGCCTTCGACAAGCAGCCTAGCATCCCCATGTTGGCCGAGCCAATCGCGCAGCCGGGCGATGTCTGCGTCCGTCCCCGCCAGCGGCACGGCGCTGCCCGCCGCGAAAGTGAGCGTCACGGGGTCGAAACAGGGCGGGGGCGCGGCCGGCGCTGCCGTGGGCACATAAATGACGGTGGGCGGCGGCGCTGGCGCCTGAATGATGGTGGGCGGCGGCGGCGGCAGTTGCTCATGCACCACAATGGTCACCGGTTCCGGCGGCGTCGCGGGCGGGGCCAGCCAGATCGAGGCGGAAACGGCCGCCAGCGTGGCGCCCATGGCGGCGAGCACGGCCACGAGCAAGGCGGGCGCGCCTTCGCCGGCCAGCGGCAGGGCGGGCGGCAAGGCGGGCGGCAAGGCGGCGGGAAGTCCGGCGTTCATGGAGGCGCTTTCCATCTTGGCAGAGTTCCCAAAAGCATGCCCTCGGGTTTGACCCGGGTGGCTTTCCCGGTTTTGCGAAAGAACACGAAGCGAACGGTTATCGTGAGCGGCAAGCGTTCACTCTGCGAAAACAAAAGATTTTAAAGCAGGCATTCCCCGGCTGGCCAGCGAATGCCTGCTTAGCCGGCGCGGCGGGCCGGCGGCTGCTATGCCGGCGCCTTGAACAGCGGCATGATCAGGTCGATGCCGCAATCGAGCTCAGCGCACCAATCGATGAATTTCCCGACCATCGGCTTGCCGCGGAACAGCGCGCCGTGCTGCGGGGCGATGATGTCGATGTCCAGCGTGCGCACCATGTTTGCCCAGGCGTTCATGACTTGTTTGCTGGTCATGTAGCGGCGGTGGAAGCCTTCCATGTATTTCAGGTGCGCGTCGAAGTCGGCGACTTCGATGTAGTCCTGGCCGAGCGAGGCGCCGAGGTCGCCGGTGTACAGGATCTTCGCGATCGGGTCGTAGAGCTGGAAGTTGCCCTCGCTGTGCAGGAAGTGCGCGGGCAGGGCGAACAGCGTGCCCCCGCCCATGTCGAACCTCGCGCCCTCGTCGGGGATGGGTAAGAGCCGGTGCTCGAGCAGGTGGTCCAGGCCGAAATGCGGCACGAAGCGCACCCACAGCGCGGAGATATACGCCGTGGCGTCGGTGGTCATCAGCCAGCCATTGACGGCGGCGACGATGTCCGGGTCCTGGTGCGACAGGAACAGGTAGCGCAGGCTGGCGCCGCCAAGCGCCGAGAAGGTCTTCGCCATGACTTTGGAATAGACCTTGTGCCCGCCGGGATCGAGCAGCATGGCCTCGCCATTATGCACGATGAGGTGCTGGTTCGCCTGCACCGCGAGGCCGGCGCCGCCAGAATCCTCGAGCAGGATGTTACGGTGAGCGCCGTTGTCGAACAGCACTGTATCCGCCATGAGCAGCTCCTAAGTTCGCAAAAGTGGCCTTCCCGGTTTTGCGAAAAAACACCAAGCGAACGTTTATCGTGAGCGGCAAGCGCTCACTCTGCGAAAACAAAAGACTCTCAGCAGGCATTCGTTGGCTTGCCAAGGAAAGTCAGCTTCGATGCGGCGAAAGGCGCGGGTTACGTGAGGGGCTTAAAGGACGGTCTGCAGCGCCCGGATCGCTTCGCGCATGTCGAAGAAGACAAGGCCGAGCTTGCTGGTTTCGTTCGTGACGGCGAGCAGCAGGGCGCCGCGGCCGGCGCTGATCACCACGGCGTAGCCGTGTTCGCCGCGCACGATCACTTCCTGCACCGCGCCGCGGGACAGTTCCGCGGCCGCACGGGTGCCCAGATTGAGCAGCGTGGCGGTCATGCCGGCGACACGCGTTTCTTCCATGTTCACGGTTTCGGCGCGGGCGATCATCAGCCCGTCCTCGGAAATCAGCGCGCTGGCCTCGATCCCCGGTGAATTGGTCTGCAGTTTGCGGAGGATCCTGTTCAGCTCATCGAGGCGGGTCATGCCGCTCTTCTGCCGGGCAAGCCCGAACTTCTCGGCCTCGGTCATCCGCTTGTTGAATATAGAGTTGGTGTTGGTCTGGTTCATGTGAGCCCGCTTGTGCGGTGACGCTGATGATTACGCTAGTAAACCAACCAAGCCCACCGACCACTTATTTAGATCCATCTAAGGCCAAGCATTACACAATTTCAACCGGATTGTACACTGCGCGCGCTTTTCTTTTTCACGCTCGGCGCGCACCTTCCCAGCCCGGCCAAGCACGCGCCGCGCAGATATCGCCAGCGAAAACGGGCATGGACGGGCGAGGGTAGGTTGGCGGGGTTACCGGCGTCCGCTATACCTTCGGTTGCGCTCCAGGGCAAATTCGAACATAGACTTCCGGCCTTCTCCGGCGGGAAATGAAGCGGCTCGACGGCGCCGTCCATTTGTGGCCGAGCCGCGAATGCCCCGCTATCAAGCCCCGCCAGCGCCGGTAATGAGAATTATCTCGACACGATAATCCGCGCGCCGCCGGAGCCGCGGACCAAGCCGTAAAGCTCGCTCGCATGCTCTGGATGAAGACGGATGCAGCCATGGGAGACCGGCAGCCCGAGATGGCCGACATCGTATGATCCGTGGATCGCGTAGCCGCCGTTGAAGAAGATCGAATATGGCATAGGCGAGTTGTGATACTTGCTTGAGCGGTGGTATGGATCGAATCCGGTCGGGTGGTAGACGCCGGAGGGGGTGCTGTAGCCGCCCCTTGCGGTCGATACCGGCCAGACATACTCCAGCGCGCCGTCGACATAAACGTACATGGTCTGTCTTGATTTGCTGACGCGAACGACCACGCGGGCGTCGGCTGCGGTAGCGAGAACGCCGCAAGCTAGAAGGCCAGCGGCGGCAATCAATATTTTACGCATGATAAAGCCCCAAAACTCGAAATGCGCCCAGATCGATCCGCCTTTAACCGGAATCGATTAAATGCGGAAAAGCCGATCGATTTTAACGTGCTACACTAGCATATCCGCGTCCAACCGCACGCGGGCAGCTCTAGAACCTATCCGCTTTTGAGGGAATCAAAAGCGCGCTCTAAGTCCTTGTTTAGCGTGCGTCCTTACCGGAAAACCGCTTCACGCTTTTCCGGACGCACTTTAGAAGCAAAGCCACTGCTTCTAACACGCCCGAGTTTGCGCTTCACGCATTAATAGAGGATTGAAACTTGGCCGTCTCAGGGGCGCGAAGAGTGACGATCGCGATTTCCGGCGGCACGAGAAAGCGAACGGGAAGATGCGAGAGGCCGAGACCGCTCGAAACGATCATGTGCCGTCCTTGCTCTTCGATATGACCGTAGGCGTAGTTGGCGTCACGGCCCAAAGCATTCGCAGAAAGCCCTGGCCGCCCAATGAAGGGGATGTAGACCTGACCTCCATGGGTATGGCCCGCAAGCGTGAGCGTAACGCTCGGCGGAACATAAGGAAAAATGTCGGGCTCGTGCGCGAGTAGAATGACGGGCGCATGATCCGTAACATGATTGAGGGTTGTTTTCAGGTCTCCGAAGCCACGGCTGTTGAAAGCGAGCAGATCGGCTAGACCCGCGAGCCAAAAGTGCTCGCGTCCGCGCCTCACCTTGACCGCAGCATTCTCCAGAAGGCCGATACCAGCTTTGTCGAAGGCTTGCCTGATGGCGGGAACCTCGCCGGCCCACCAGTCGTGATTGCCGAGCACGGCGTAAACGCCAAGCGGCGCATACAGCGATCGAAGCGGGGCGGCCCATTCGAGCACGGGCACATTCGCTGTATACAATCTCAGCCGTAGAGCATTCACATAGTCGCCAAGAAGCACGATGATGTCGGGCCTCTCGGCGTTCAACCGCTCCACGATGCCGCCGATCCGGCGCGCGGACATCCACGGTTCGACGGCATGAATGTCGGTCAAAATGCCGATGCGTAAAGGCGAAGCCGCAGCCGGCCAGCCCGCATGATCAACGGTCCACTCCTTGACGACGAGGCTGAAACCTGGCTCGACCGCGAGGGCGTCCGTAGCGCCGATAAGGCCCGCTCCGGCGGCAGCGGCGCTGAGAGTGAGAAAGCGGCGTCGTGAGATCATGCTTGAGCGTAACGCCTGGATTTAAATTCTTTATTGGCCGGATAGCGCCAATTCTTTGATATTGCAAATAATGTCCGCGAACAGGTGCGGATCGACGTTCCCGCCGGAAAGGACAATGGCCACAGTGCGGCCCTTGGCTTCGAATGCTCCAGAGAGCAGAGCAGCAAGCGCCACAGCGCCTCCTGGTTCGACAACGAGCTTCAGTTCGCGCCAGGCATAAGCGACAGCATGCCGGACCTCGCTATCGCTGACCACGAGGCCGCCCGCCAATAGCTCCTTGTTCACATCGAACGTCAACTCCCCAGGCTCCGGCATGAGGAGCGCATCGCAGATCGAGCGATTGGCGCTGTCGTTTTTTTGACGGGAGCCTGCAGCCAGCGACCGCCGGTAATCGTCGAAGCCCTTCGGCTCGACGCAATAGATTTCGGCCTGAGGAAAGCGGTCCTTAACGGCTATCGCGACGCCTGCCGCCAAGCCCCCGCCGCTGATGGGCACAAGCACTGCGTCGATCGCGGCGCCCGCGGCCGTCGCCTGCCGCGTCATCTCAAGACCGAGCGTGCCTTGCCCCGCAATCACGACAGGGTCGTCGAAGGGCGCCACGAAGTCAGCGTTCAGCTTCTGGCAGAGATCGCGCGCTATCGCGTTGCGATCCTCGGCGTCGCGGTCATAGAAAACAATCTCGGCGCCGCTCTGGCTGGTTCGCGAGATCTTGATCTTGGGCGCATCCGACGGCATCACGATCACGGCGTCAATGCCGCATAGCCGGGCGGCCTCGGCGACGCCTTGCGCATGGTTACCCGAAGAGCAAGCGACGACCCCCCCGGATAGGCCGCGCGATCAATCCTGGAGACGCGATTATACGCCCCCCGGAATTTGAAGCTCCCGGTTCTTTGCATCGGTTCGGCTTTGCAAAGGATCCTGGCTTCGAGCCTCTCGTTCAGCACAGCCGCTTCGAGGAGGGGCGTTTTAACCGCATACGGCCTGATGCGCACGTCCGCATCTGCGATATCGTCAATCGTGGGCGTGTCCATCGGTTGTCCCGGTTAGCTGATGGATCATAGCGCAATTATCATCTGCATCAGTACGAAATTGCGATGATGCAAGCTGAATGCTGTTCGCCTCGGCGATAATTTCACGAAACCGCCGCGCGCATGCGGCCCAACTGAAAAGCTCTGCGTAAGACCGGCAAGCTCCACGATCGAGTTCGAGCGCAGCCAGCGCTGCTTCCTTGAGATCGTCGCCGAGAATCCCAACGCTGCCGTTCGCCACCACGTCCTTCGGTCCCATGACGTTGTAGGCCGCCACCGGCACGCCGCAGGCGAGCGCCTCCAGAAGCACGTTGCCAAAGGTATCGGTCAAGCTCGGAAAAACGAAGACGTCCGCCGACGCGTAATGCTCGGCAAGGTCGTCCCCAAACTTCGGGCCGGTGAACGCCACTTGAGGATAACGCCGCATAAGGTCTTCAAGCTGAGGGCCGCCCCCCACCACCGCCTTGCTGCCCGGCAGATCGAGGTCCAAAAAGGCTTCGAGGTTCTTTTCGACGGCGACCCGCCCAGCGTAAAGAAACAGCGGCCGGGGCAAGTCAAAGCGGTCGGCGACTTGCGGCCTGAAGCGATCGAGATCGACGCCCCTCGACCAGAGATGGACGTTGCTGATTCCTTGTGCAGTGAGTTCGTGGCACAGCGAAAGCGAAGCCGCCATGACGCCAGCGCCGGAATTGTGGAACCAGCGTTCGAACCAGTACCCCCAAGACAGGGGCACGGGCATCCGCGCCGCGAGATATTCGGGAAAGCGGGTGTGGTAGCTCGTGGTGAATCGCCGCCCCTCATTCAGACAATAGCTGCGCGCTGCAAGCCCGACCGGCCCCTCCGTCGCGATGTGGATGAAGTCCGGCTTTTCCAGCTTCGCCCGTTCGGCCACATCGCTGGCGCGTATCAGGGCGAGCGGTATTTCGCTGTAGGTCGGAAGAGGCACGGTCCTGAACTCGCACGGCGTCAAGAAAGATAGCGCAAATCCTGCGTTCGCGGCTTCGCGTTCGAGATTAACGTAGGTGTTCACGACCCCATTGATCTGCGGCTTCCAAGCGTCCGTTGCGATCAGGATGCGCATCAGGGCGTGACAGAGGCGACAGGCGCTTTGGACGCGCTCGATTGCAGCGCCCGCAGATGGTCTGTCCAGCGGATGATCTCGAACCGGCCGTCAAAGTGCTCCACAACCGCGGTGCCGCTGTCCACCCAGTCTCCGGTATTCACATATTGAATACCGTCGATGACCCGTGACGCTGCGTGGTGGACGTGACCGCAGATCACCCCTGAAGCTCCAACCCGGCGGGCTTCGGTGGTGAGCGATGTCTCGAAACTGACGGCATAATTGACGATCCGCTTGACTCGATATTTGAGATAGGCGGAAAGGGACCAGTATGGAAGGCCGAGGCTGCGTCGAACCGCGTTCAAGACCCCGTTAAACATATGGGAGATGTCGTAGCCGATATCGCCGATCACCGCGAGCCAGCGCGCCTTGTTCACGACGTCGTCGAACTCGTCGCCATGCATGACAAGAAAGCGGCGGCCGTCGGCGGTCTCGTAGATGTCGCGCAGACGGATCTCGAACGGGCCTAGCGTCGTGCCCGCCAAAACGCGCATTTCTTCATCGTGATTGCCGGGGATGTAGACAATGCGCGCGCCCGCTTGCGCCTTCGCGAGCAATTCTTTCACGACCTCCGTCTGGGACTCGCGCCAGCTCGGGCCGCGCCGCAGCCGCCAGAAATCGATAACGTCGCCCACAAGAAAAATGGAGGCGGCGTCGTGCGACTTCAAAAAGCTCACGAGATCCTCGGAGCGGCAGGCTCGCGCGGCGAGATGAATGTCGGAGAGGAAGATGGCGCGGTATCTCACATACGCTTTATATCGCGTCGCTGCCCTATGATCCACCCTTCACCTCGATGCCAAAGCCCCAAAGGGCTTAAATGTGTACGATCCGGGTTTCAGGAATGTGACACGCGCATGGCGGAATAGAAAGGGCCAGCATGCGCTGGCCCTAAGGTTGTGATGCCGTTTCTTGGTTATTTATAGGTTTCGAGCGGACGATAGTCGCCCCAGTGGTATTTCAGGCCGACGGAGACGAAATCGACATCGGTTTTAGCGACGGCGTCCAGAAGGGTGCCAAAACCAGGTGCAGCCTCGACTATATGGGCGTCCTTGAAGAAAATATGCGAGTACGCTAGATCGATCGTAGTTCTGTCAGACCATTTGTAACTCGCTCCTATGCTCGGCGTAATGCGGTCGGAATCCGGGAGGAACTGAGTTCTGTTTGCATCGGTGACCGGTGACTGTTCAAAAGAAAGCCCAGCTCTAAGCGTCAACTTTGGATTATAGATATATTCTGCGCCGATTGCATAAAACCAGCCGTCTTTGAATCCCACCGGGGATGGAGTTCGACCGCGGTCCCTGCACTATTATAGGCAAAAGCCGGACGAACGAGGCTCCAATCTGTCCACTCGATCGTGCCAAGCAGCGCCAGCCTCTCGGTTACCTGCTGCCGGCCGCTCAAAGTCAAGCTATCGGGAAGCGTCGTCGAGCTGTGTATTGCGGTCGCCTCCGACGCATCCCGCAGGATTATCTAGCGAGGGTAGAACGGTTGGTAATGCCTGCACCCGAGCAGCTTCCGGTACGGGTTGACCTCAACAGCCGAACGATATCCCAAACCAATAGAGGTCAATGCAGTGGGCTGCCATATCGCGCCTGCCGTCGCCCCAACGCCCCAGTCGTCCACGGCCGCCGACCTGCCGGGGAGCGCGATCGCCGGCAATATCGAAGGACCGCTAGTTTCCGTAAGCTTGAAGTATTCGACTTGAAGACCTGCGCCAATCGTGATTTGCGGCGTGAGCTTGTAGGCGAGCGTGGGATTGATATCGATCGTAAAGATTTTGGAAGTGATCTCGACCGGCGACCCTGCCCATGTGTTCTGTGGCTTCGTCGTAAAGCCGAAGGGAGAATTAAGCGCCAGGCCGAGATACCACCGGTCGGAGAGCTGATAGTTGGCGTAGCTGGCCGGTACGATGGCATCGATGCTATAACTGCCTGAATTAGCGCCAAAACCGTATAAGGCGCTATCCGGCGCCGCCGTCAAACTTGAACTTGGGATCAACAAGGAATAACTCGACGAAAAGTTAGTTCCATCGCGCGACGCGGTCGCCGCCGGGTTCCAGAACATGGAGCTAAGATCCCCGCCCGCCGCATCGCCGGCGAAGGATGTGCCCTCAAACTGCGTCGATTGCTCGCGCACTCCATAACCGCCGGCTTGCGCACCGCTTAGCCCCGATAAAAGCGCAGCCGCACTCACGCACGCCAGCCAGACGTACCTCGATTTGCCCATTTTTCCCCCCCAGGTAAGCATTACAGCGCGTGCCCGCGCGCATTCTTCATTCGTGTGCCTACTTAATCACCAAAATCGAGGGCCTGACAACGATCTGGAGGTCGAATAGGCGGCAGGTTGTACCACGCCAGAGACGCGGAAAAAAAAGTCGCGCGGGGCTAAATGCCGGATAAAAAAATACGGTTTTTCAATATGATAAGCAAAATACGGCGCGGCCAGGGAGATTGGCTTCCGCAGTCGATGCCGGCAAACTCGCCAAATCGCCGGGCGCCAAGCGTTACTTTTGCGTATGGACTGTTGCGAATCCGGCACGCACATCTCGCACTGCAACCAGAAATCAATCGATCAAGCATCGGCTTGGCCTAAGGAACGGGCAGGCCGGCTTGCGCGGGCTGAAGTCATACGCGGCTTTAGAACGACCACTCCCTCGATTTGGCGACAAGAAAATCGCGAAATACATTCACCCGCTTCGTATCCTTAAGATCCGCGGGATAGACGAAATATGTGTCAAATATAGGCATATCCACGTCCTCAAGAACGTGGACAAGCCGGGGATGGTCCTTCGCCAGATAATCGGGAAGGACGGCGATGCCGATGCCCTGCAACACCGCTTCGCGAAGCGCAAGCAAGCTATTAATCCTGAGCGATGGCTCGCGCACGCCCTTGCCGTCGCGCCCGGCCGACTCAAGCCAATTCATTTCCTTGAATGGGCTCGGCAATATACCCCCGTAAGTTAAAATGCGGTGGCGGTCGATATCGTCCAGGCCTTTTGGCTTGCCAAACCGCTTCACATATTCATGCGAGGCGAACACGTGGTAGTGGACGGTGAAAAGCTTCCGCCGCACCAGATCCTGGTGGGTGGGCGGCCCGAACCAGATGGCCACATCGGCCTCGCGCATGGTGAGGTTCAGGATCTCGTCGTCGAGCAAAAGCTGAAGGCGGATGTCGGGGTAAAGCTTCATGAACTCGTTCAGGCGCGGGGCGAGCCAGCCCGTTCCAAGCGCCAAGGTTGTAGTGACCTTGAGCTCGCCATTCGGCTTTCCCCTCGAATCCGCAAGCAGGATCTGCGTCGTCGCGAGCTTGCTGAACACTTCCTGGGCCGTGCGATAAAGCAGTTCTCCCTGCTCGGTCAGAACAAGCCCGCGCGCGTGCCGGTGAAACAGCGGAACATTCAGATCGCGCTCAAGCGAGCTGATATGCCGGCTGACCGCCGATTGGCTGATGCTCAACGCCTCGCCGGGATGCGTAAAACTTCCCGCTTCTGCAGCAGCGTGGAAGATCCGAAGTTTGTCCCAATCCATTGGCAGACTGCCGCCCCTCATGCGCCCGTTTGGCGCGGTAGTCCTATTCCGCCGCTTGAGCCACCGAATTCGAGGCTCGCGAGAAAGCGCTCGGCATCGAGCGCCGCCATGCATCCCATTCCAGCCGCCGTGACCGCCTGACGGTAGGTGTCATCGGTTACGTCGCCTGCAGCGAAAACCCCCGCAACATTGGTGGCGGCTGACTTCGCCGCCGTCACGATGTATCCACCTGGCGTCATCTCGACTTGCTCTTTAAAGAGCGCCGTCGCCGCTCGTGCCCAATCGCTATGAACACGCCGTCAACCCGCGCCTCGGTGATTTCCCCGGTTAGAATATCGCGAAGCCTCGCCCCTGTCACCGATTTGGGGCTGCCGGTTCCCGTAACTTCGTCTAAAGCCGTATTCCAGATCACTTTGATCTTTGGGTTCGCGAACAGCCGGTTTTGCAAAATCTTCTCGGCGCGGAAGGCGTTCCGCCGGTGAACGACTGTCACGGTGCGCGCAAATTTGGTCAGGAAAAGCGCTTCCTCCACCGCCGTATTGCCGCCGCCGATAACAAGGACGTCTTTTCCTTTAAAAAAGAAGCCATCGCACGTCGCGCAGGCCGTTACGCCATGACCGCGATATTTCTGCTCGCTTGGAAGGCCGAGCCAGCGAGCCTGCGCGCCGGTGCTGATGATAACGGCCTCTGTATGATAAACCGTCCCGGTATCGCCGTTGAGCACGAAAGGCCGCCGCGAGAAGTCGACCGATGAGATGTGATCCTGAATGATTTCGGCGCCGACATGCAGCGCCTGCGCCCTCATCTGCTCCATGAGCCATGGCCCTTGGATGACATCGGCGAAGCCGGGATAGTTTTCCACATCCGTGGTCGTCGTCAACTGCCCGCCGGGCTGGATGCCTTCGATAAGCAGGGGGCGCAGCATGGCGCGCGCCGCGTAGATTGCAGCTGTGTAACCGGCTGGGCCCGACCCGATGATCACGAGCCTATCGCGACGTGCGGCCATTGCAAGGTCCTCTCTTTCAACCGCTTTCAACCCCAACGCCAAATGGGCTTGCGGATAATCTTTGCCAAGGCGAATGAGTCAAGTTCAGGCTTTAACGCTGCCTGAAGGCCACCGTAGGCTGAGCTTATCGCCGCAGCCCGAACATTCGTGTTCAAATATTATTGCAATGCAGCATGATTTACCCCAACTATTTCACGAGATGGGATTAACCAACACGTTGGAAGGGAATCCCCCCATGGCGTCAGTTCGAACACTGGATGATTCGACCATATCCGCTAAACTGGATGCCACAGATTGGCGAATCCTTGCAGAGCTCCAACGAGACGGACGCATGACGAATGTCGAGCTTGCGGCTCGGGTCGGTCTCTCAGCGCCCCCCTGTCTGCGGCGAGTTCGCGAGTTGGAGCGGTCGGGCGTGATAGCAGGGTACCACGCAGTTTTCAACTTGCCCCGCCTTGGCTTTCATCTTACCGCATTCGCGTTCGTCAGGCTCGAAAGCCAGTCGGAGGCCGACCTCATAGCCTTCGAAGCGCGCGCGCGGCAATGGGACATCGTGCGGGAAGCCTATATGCTTTCAGGCGACACCGACTTTCTCTTGAAATGCGTTGCTCCGGACTTGGTGACATTTCAGAACTTTATCATCCGTGAATTGACCGCAGCGCCAAATGTCAGCTCGGTTAAGACCGCCTTTACAATTAAGACGGCGAAAAGCGAGCCAGGCGCCGCTATCGAATAAGAAACTTTCGCGATGACGGCCTGCCAGTAAAAAAGTTTAAACGGGTGTCACAAATTCCCGATATGGATTTTTCCGCCATAGCGCTCGAACCGTAAATCTATGTTTTTTTGCTGCACTGCACCTCAGCACGGGTTTTTCCGTGTATTGTCGCGCGCATATCAGGGGCAGCCCGGCCAACGGCCATCCAGGAAAGCCTAGACATCATTATGCATGGAATAATCGGGGATTCTCACCCTCACCACGATAGGGAAAGTGTTGCGAATGCGCTGCAGCAAGTGCTCAGCGCCACCAGCGATCTTGGCGCGCGCATCCATGCAATCCAAAACGCCATCCCTGGGCGCATTATTTTTTCGACCAGCCTTGGTTTGGAGGATCAGGTTCTTCTCCACGCCATCGTGAGCGCGCATGCGGAAATCGAGCCCGTCACGCTCGACACCGGCCGGCACTTTCCCGAGACCTATGAGACGCTCGCGAGAACCGAAAAGCTCCTGGGCGCCCGCATCCGCGTCGTGATGCCCGATGCCGCGGAGGTGGAAGAAGTTGTGGCTCGCGACGGTATTTTTGGCTTCCGGTATGCCGTTGAGAAACGGAAGGCTTGCTGCCACGTGCGAAAGGTGCTGCCCCTTCAACGGGCGCTTTCCGGCGCGGCGGGATGGGTGACCGGCGTCAGGCGGGAGCAATCGGAAGCGCGGGAAGCAGCGCCATTCGCCGCTTTCGACAAAGCCTTCAACCTCATCAAAGTCAACCCGCTGGCGGATTGGACGCTCGATCGCGCCGAAGCTTACATCGCCGAGCATCGCGTGCCTGTAAGCTCGCTGCACAGTAAGGGATTTCCCTCAGTCGGCTGCCAGCCTTGCACCCGAGCCATAGAGCCCGGCGAACCGATTCGCGCCGGGCGATGGTGGTGGGAAGACGAGAACCGCAAGGAATGCGGATTGCACAACCGTCCTGGCTTCACGAGGTAAATCCAGTAATGTCGAACCCGCTTTCGCATCTCGACCTCCTGGAGGCCGAGAGCATATTTATTCTTCGCGAGGCCGCGGCGCAGTTCCGTAAGCTTGTTCTCCTTTATTCCGCGGGCAAGGATTCGACGGCCGTTCTGCATCTGGCGCGGAAAGCGTTCTGGCCGCAGAAGCCGCCCTTTCCGCTTTTGCATGTCGATACGACTTGGGAGTTCAAGGAACTCATAGAATTCCGGGACATCTCGGCGGCCCGTTTCGGCCTGGAGCTGCTTGTCCATATCAATGAGGACGGCCTCGCAGCGGGAATCAATCCGGTCGACTATTCCCCCTCCGTCTACACCGACGTGATGAAAACACAGGCTTTGCGGCAGGCCCTCGACAAATACCGCTTCGACGCCGCCATCGGGGGCGCCCGTCGCGACGAGGAAGCTTCGCGGGCGAAGGAGCGCGTCTTTTCCGTGCGCTCCGCCGATCACCGCTGGGATCCTCGCAAACAACGCCCCGAGATGTGGAACATTCTCAACGGCAGGCTCGGCCACGGCGAGACCATGCGCGTCTTTCCGCTCTCCAACTGGACGGAGAAGGATGTCTGGCGCTACATCGCGCGCGAAAAATTGGACGTCGTGCCACTCTACTTCGCGGCCGATCGCCCGGCCATCAAGCGCGACGGCCAGATTTTCGTCATCAACGATGAGCGGCCATTCCTGAAGAACGGCGAACAGCCGGAGCCGATGAGGGTTCGCTTCCGGACTTTGGGATGCTGGCCCGTCACAGCGGCGGACGCATCAGAGGCAAGCGACGTGGAAGCCGTCCTCGCTGAGACGCTTCAAGCCCGCAATTCCGAACGGCAAGGCCGTTTGATCGATCACGATGCCCTCGGCGCCATGGAGCGCAAAAAAGAGGAAGGCTACTTCTGATGGGCCACCATTCGACAAGCGCTTTTGTCCCTGCTGCGGAAGCGCTCCGGACGAGGGCGTATGACACGCCGCCCGCCACGCACCGCCATTCCTCCCCCGCGCTGAATGGCATCATCCGCCTTCTCACCTGCGGCTCAGTCGACGATGGAAAATCGACATTGATCGGGCGGCTTCTATGGGATGCCTCGCCGCTCTACGACGACCAGCGCGAGAAGCTGTTGAAGGAAACCGCGAGCCTCCATGGCGGCCGCCGCCCCGACTTCAGCCGTCTTGTCGACGGCCTGATCGCCGAGCAGGAACAGGGCATCACAATCGACATCGCCTGGCATTATTTCGACACGGAGCATAGGCGCTTCGTCATCATCAACTCGCCCGGCCATGAACAGTACACGCGCAACATGGCGACGGGAGCGTCGCACGCCGACGTTGCGGTGCTGCTGGTTGACGCCCAGAGCGGCATCAAGCGCCAGACGCGCCGCCATTTGGCGATCCTCGACCTCGCCGGCGTCCGCAAAGTCGTCCTTGCCGTGAACAAGATGGACCTGATCGGCTGGAGCGAAACGCGGTTCCACTCGATCGTAGAGGATTTCAGCGCCTTTGCACGGCGGTTCCCCGCAATATCCTGGGCGGCGATCCCCGTTTCGGCTCTCAACGGCGACAATGTCGCGACGCCATCGCAATCGATGGACTGGTATTCAGGGCCAACCTTCGTCGATTATCTCGAAACGGTTCACACTCGCGACGACAATCTGGAAGAGCCTTTCCGCATGCCCGTTCAAATGGTGCTGCGCGACGGCGAAGGGTTTCGCGGGGTCGCCGGGACGATAAGGGCGGGAGAGATCCGCGCTGGCGACACCGTTTGCGATGCGCTGAGCGGCAAGTCGAGCCGCGTCAGTCAGATCTGCACCATGGACGGGGCGCTCGAAACCGCGCGTTGCGGTCAGGCCGTCGTTCTTCAACTCGCCGATCATATCGATATTGGGCGCGGCAGCCTTTTGACCACCGAGACAGGCTCCTCGCACGCGGCGCGCGCCCTCGATGTGCGCCTTGTGTGGCTGTCTAACGATCCTTATTCCGCAGCGCGGGGTTACCTGCTTCGCACAGCTACCGATGTGGTGGCGGTAGTGTCCTTGAAAATCTCCGGCCGCCTGGATCTCGACACGCTGGAACTCAACGATGCAAGCACCTGCGAACCGAACGGCATCGCAGAGGCCCATATCGATCTCGCGCGCCCCATCGCGGCGGAACTTTTTTCCGAGCATCGCAGCACCGGCGCGTTCATGATCGTGGACGCGGTGACAGGGGCGGCGGTCGCGGGCGGCGTCATCAACGGCGTAAGCGCAGGCGCTGCAGCCGCTGATGCCTTCCTTCTCTCGGGGGAGATGCTTTGGCGCGGACTTTGCGCCGATCTGCAAAATACCGAGGATGGAGAAGCCGAGTTCCGCCGCCGTGCGAACGAGGTGGCCATTATCCTTAGAGCAGCGGGCGTCCCGGTCGAACTGGACGCCTGACTGCGCTGAACGGCACGTCCCCCTGTCTTGCACGGTCGTGGCGATCCCCGCCTTTGTTAATGCAAGACCAAGCGCCGATATTGATGGCAGTTCCCCCGCATCCTGTCCTTCTCCCAGCAAGCACGCCTTGGCGTGCTTGCAGCTCAGAGTTGTCTCGATTGCAAGCAATCGCGATGGGGAGAAGGGACGCGGTTGCAGGCTCGAGCTACTCCCTTGCGGGAGAGGCTTGGGGTGAGGTGGCCTGGGAAATCAGTCCGAAAACTCCGATTTCTTCACAGCTCTACGGCGGCCATCCAGTCATCGGAAGGATAAAAGCACGCGAAAACAATAATATAGCCATCTCTTGCCGGGATCCCTCCTGCGCGGAAACGCCGTCAAGACCTTCGACCTAGGGGCGTCGTCGCCGGAGCAGGATCACGAAACGGCGCCCTTCGCATCCCAGCGGCTATAAGCGCGTTCTCTTACAGAGAAATCCAATATGCAGAGGTTTTCGAGGCCAAGGCCTCTTGCAATCACCCCAGAAATGCAACTTTCAAAATCTCATAAGACTTTGCGCCGCGAGGCGTGTTGACCTCGACGGAATCGCCCGCCTTCTTCCCGATAAGCGCGCGCGAGATCGGCGATCCGATCGAAACTTTGCCTTTGCGCACATCGGCCTCGAAGTCGCCGACGATCTGATATTTCACTTGCTCCTCGGTGTCTTCGTCCACCAGCGTTACGGTCGCGCCGAACTTCACAGTGTCGCCAGAAAGCTTAGAAATATCGATGATGTCGGCCCGCGAAAGCTTGTCCTCTAAATCGGCGACCTTCGCTTCGTTCATGCCCTGCGCTTCTTTGGCCGCATGATACTCCGCGTTCTCAGAGAGGTCCCCATGCGTCCGGGCTTCCGCGATCGCTCTGATGATGCGTTGGCGCTCGACCGACCTTAGATATTTAAGCTCGGCCTCAAGCGCGGCATGTCCCTGAGCGGTCATCGGCACTTTTTCGGTCATCACCAAATCTCCCCAGTTCAGGTCACCATCCTGAACTTGTTCATCCATCTATATGTGGAATTAGATAAGTAACAGCACGCGCCTGGGGCCTTCCGGCGCAGGCACGCACATTTTAGGCGATATATTTCTGCAGGGGCTGAACTTCAAGGATGCCTGCCCGCATTGCCGCAATTGCTTTTGTAACTGCGAGCGCGCCTGCAATTGTCGTGTAATATGGTATTTTGTACATCAGCGCAGTCCGGCGGATTGTTGAACTATCGGCAAGAGCTTTCGCTCCCTCGGTCGTGTTGAAGACAATGTCCACTTCGCGATTTTTCATAGCGTCTACGATATTGGGCCGCCCTTCAAGAACCTTATTCACCCTGGTGCAGGCGATGCCATGCGCTTCGAGGCGCCGGACCGTGCCGCGTGTCGCGAGCACTTTAAATCCCATGGCGGCGAGTTCTCTGACAGGCTGGACGATACGCTCTTTGTCGGCCTCCTTTACGGATACGAACAGGGTACCAGATGTTGGCACACGGCTTCCACTGGCGAGTTGACTTTTCGCAAAGGCCACGGCGTAGCTGCGGTCGATGCCCATGACCTCGCCGGTTGATCGCATTTCGGGGCCGAGCACCGGATCGATTTCGGGAAAGCGCTCGAAGGGAAAAACCGCCTCCTTGACTCCGACATGCCCAATTTCTGGCCGGGTCAGGTTGAAGTCCGCCAGCTTTTCACCAGCCATCACCCGCGCCGCTATGGCGGCCACGGGGTGTCCAATGACCTTGGCCACAAAGGGCACCGTCCGGCTCGCCCGGGGATTAACCTCCAGCACGTAAACCTCGGAGCCCTTGACCGCGAATTGAATGTTCATGAGACCGACGACATTCAGCGCACGCGCAATACCGGCCGTCTGCCGCTCCAATTCGGCCAGGGTTTCCGGACAGAGCGAATGCGGCGGAAGCGAGCATGCGCTGTCGCCGGAATGAACGCCCGCCTCTTCGATGTGCTCCATAACGCCGGCGATAAAAACCTGATCGCCATCGGAGATCGCATCGACATCGACCTCGGTGGCGTCGCGCACATAGGAATCGAGAAGCAGCGCATTCTTGCCCAAAACGGCATTGACCTGCGCGTGCCTGTTGCCGGCATATCGATGCTGGATATCCGGCGGGACAAACGCGGCAAGCGTTGTTTCGAAATATTGTTTCAGCGCGGCCTGGCTCGCCAAAATCGCCATTGCGCGTCCGCCAAGAACGTAGGATGGCCGCACGACGATAGGAAAGCCGATCACCTCGCTCGCAACGAGAGCCTGCTCGATGGAGTAGGCGATGCCGTTTTCGGGCTGGCGTAGATTGAGTTTTTCGACCAGAGCCTTGAAGCGGTCGCGGTCCTCCGCAAGATCGATGGCGTCGGGCGAAGTGCCAAGGATCGGCACATTCTCGTCGTGCAGGGCCTGCGCAAGCTTGAGAGGCGTCTGGCCTCCGAACTGGACGATCACGCCCTTCAGCTTGCCGTTGGAAGCCTCTTTTTCTATGACGGCGAGGACGTCCTCGGGCGTGAGAGGCTCAAAATAGAGCCGGTCGGAGGTGTCGTAATCGGTCGAAACCGTCTCAGGGTTGCAGTTAACCATAATGGTTTCGTAGCCCGCCTTCGACAGCGAGAATGCGGCGTGACAACAGCAATAGTCGAACTCGATCCCCTGCCCGATGCGGTTCGGCCCGCTGCCGAGAATGATGATTTTTTCCCGCTCCGTAGGCTTTGACTCGCACATCTCTTTGCCGCCAAGCGGATTCTCGTAAGTCGAATACATATAGGCGGTTGGCGAGGGGAACTCGGCGGCGCAGGTGTCGATGCGCTTATAGACGGGCAGTACGCGAAGGCTCCGGCGCTTGGCTGACACCTCGCCTTCCGTAAGGCCTGCGAGATTGGCGAGCCTCGCGTCCGAAAAGCCCATGGACTTCAACTCGCGGAAAGCGCGCTCAGTACCGGGCAGGCCATGCTCGCGGACCTTGGCCTCAACGCCGACGATCTCCTGAATTTGCGCAATGAACCATGGATCGATGCGGCACAGAGAAAAGATCTGCTCGTGATCGACGCCGAGGCGGAGCGCCTGCGCGACCTTCAGGATGCGGTCAGGGGAAGGCGTGCCGAGCGCCTCGCGGATGACATTCTTGTCGTCGCCCTTGCCGAGGCCCTCAAGCACGTAGTCGTCAAGGCCGCTTAGCCCGATCTCCATGGACCTCAGCGCCTTCTGCAGGCTCTCCTGGAAGGTCCGGCCAATCGCCATAACCTCGCCCACCGATTTCATCGATGTCGTGAGCGTTGTCGGCGCGCCGGGAAATTTTTCAAAGGCGAAGCGCGGAATTTTTGTTACGACATAATCGATGGAAGGTTCGAACGAGGCTGGTGTTGCGCCTTTCGTGATATCGTTGTCGAGTTCGTCGAGCGTGTAGCCGACAGCGAGTTTCGCCGCAACCTTAGCGATGGGAAAGCCTGTCGCCTTCGAGGCCAGCGCCGACGAGCGCGACACGCGCGGGTTCATCTCGATCACGACGAGCTTGCCGTCCGCCGGGTTGACGGCGAACTGCACGTTGGAGCCGCCGGTCTCCACGCCGATCTCGCGCAGGACCGCGATCGAGGCGTTCCGCATGATCTGATATTCGCGGTCGGTAAGCGTGAGCGCCGGCGCAACGGTGATGCTGTCGCCCGTATGCACGCCCATAGGATCGACATTTTCGATGGAGCAGATAATGATGCAATTGTCCTTCGTGTCGCGGACAACCTCCATCTCGTATTCTTTCCAGCCTAGAACCGATTCTTCGATCAGGATCTGCGACGTGGGCGACGCTTCGAGCCCGCGCTCGGCGATATGCATATATTCTTCGCGATTATAGGCGATGCCGCCGCCCGTTCCGCCAAGCGTGAAGGAGGGCCGGATGATTGCGGGGAGCTGCACATAATCGAGAGCTTCCACCGCTTGCGCAATATTATGGGCGAGCATCGAGCGCGGCGTCGCCAGCCCGATTTTGCGCATCGCTTCCCGGAAAAGCTGACGGTCCTCCGCCTTGTCGATGGCCTGGGCCTTGGCGCCGATCATTTCGATATCGAAACGCTCAAGCGTCCCGTCGCGCGCAAGCCGAAGCGATGTATTGAGCGCCGTCTGGCCGCCCATGGTCGGCAACAGCGCCATCCGCTCGCCGGGATGCTCCCTCCTCTCGCGCTCGATCACCTTTGTGACGATGTCCGGCGTAATCGGCTCGATATAAGTGGCGTCCGCCAGATCGGGGTCCGTCATGATCGTGGCGGGATTCGAATTGATGAGGACGATTCGGTACCCTTCAGCGCTGAGCGCCTTGCAGGCTTGCGTGCCGGAATAATCGAATTCGCTAGCTTGGCCGATCACGATCGGGCCAGCCCCAATGATGAGGATGGAGTCAATGTCTGTCCGTTTGGGCATACTTTGGGCGCTCGGGTTTCGAGGCGTTATAAAGGAAGCGGCGGGCGTTTCAACAACAGCTTGAGATTGCCCAGCCGCAGAATGGCATGGCGGCCATCAATCATGCAAAGATGGCGCGGCTTTGACGGCAATAGTTGTCTCCCTCCGGAATCGGCATCCGAAAGGGAACCGCCGCCGGTTTTGCTGCGATCCTGGACAGAGATATCTCGCGCCGCCTAACTAAATATTTGACCCTGACAAAAAATCCTCGATGAAGCTTGACCCCGCTCCGCCTGCTTCCGCCTGAAAGCTAGAACGGCCACTTCGCATTATCCTGTCCGGCGCCTCAACGGCTCTGCTGCTCTCTGATTTTAGCCAACCGCTCGCGAATAACCTCCGCAATCTTGCGTTGATCCGCATTGTATTTCTCGATGGGCATCGGCTTTCCTTCGAGTGCGGCGCCAAAGCCCTTCGAAGGCGCATCCAGGCGAAATACTCCGCCAAGTTCGTCCGTGCCGCCAAAGGAAATCGGGGCGGCGTCTCTCAGCCGGCTAAGAAATGATTTATCGACAGTCGCTTCACCGTAACATCCAGCCTGGTCGCATGTGGTCATCGCGAGTTCGAGGGAATTACCGTTTCCGGTCTGGACGCTGAAGCCAGGCGATATCGAGACACCCAGGGGTAGCATTGCAAGCACTTGCGGCTTCTCCTGCCCATGAACCTGGCGAACGGCGAGTTTTGCCACGAGGAAGAACGTGGACGCGTCGCGAACGTCGATCTGCGTCAAACATACGTTAACCTTCTTCATCTCCTCGGGCTTCTGCGGCCTTGGCTGCTCACCCGGTTTTGTAGGCGCCGGCATCGGCACATCAACGCATAATTTATACCAGTCGAATTCGCGGACGGTCAGGTCATTTAGCTTCATGACGCTGAACTGCAAACGCTGAAGGGCGGCGGCTACGTCGTCCGCGTCGTTCTTCGGATTGCTAAGGGGAGCAAGACCATAATTCGAGTTGCCGATAACAAGCGCCACTCGCTTCTCTGCGAACGCTCCCGCCGGCAGGAAGCTCAAAAGCATGAAAGCAATGAGAAGAATGCGCGCCATCGATACGCTTACAAATGGATTGCCGCCAATTGCCCATAGAGCTGATTAGAATGACACGGCCAAGCTACTCTAGTTTCCTATCTCCGTCGACACAGCTCCGCAACGTGTCAAACACAGAAATCGGTGGCGGATAGAGCGGCGAAAGCGATTGCATTTCCGCGCGAAGACGCCGCGCTGGTTGCATCCGCGGCCAAAAAGCAGGTCAGGGCTGCTATGCAGCGGTGGCGCAGCGTGGCCGCATCAACTATCATGCGCTCCATGGATGATTTTTCTCTCGCAAGCGAATTTCCGCCCGCATCGGAGGCGGATTGGCGCGCCATCGCCGGCAAGGCGCTTGGCCCGGCGCCCTTCGATAGTCTTCAAACTCCGCTTTACGAGGGATTTCGCACCGATCCTCTCTACACGGGGCAGGGGCAGGCTCCTGCGCTTTACGGCAATCGCGGCTGGTTCATCGTCCAGCGGCTTGCGGGCGAAACGCAGACCTCGGACGATCCGAGCGGCGCTGGCGCTCTCTGCCTCGATTTCGACGCCTGTCCTGGCATTGAGACCAGGAACGATCTGCAATGTCTCACAGTCTCCCCCGATACGAGCTGGTTCATAGCGCCGGGCGCTTCTCTCGCGGACGCCGCACTTCTAGTGGCCTCGAAAAATGTGGCGAAAGGTCTGACGGGTTCGGCTGGTTTCGATCCTTTGACAGCTTTCGCGCTTTCGGGCGAACTTCCAGCAGACCGCTCCGCGCTCTTTGCCGATTATGCCGATGCTGCGTTCGATCTCCGCAAACGCTGCCCTTCATTCATCCCTTTCTTGGCGAGCGGCGTGGCCTGGAATGGCGCGGGCGGCTCCGCCGTTGAAGAGCTTGGCTTTACACTTGCGGCAGGCGTCTCGTATTGGCGCGCCCTCGTACAATCGGGCATGCCCAATAGCGAAAGCGCGCGCTGCATCGGCTTCGCGCTCACCGCGTCCTGCGATATTTTCATCACCATTGCGGCGTTCCGGGCCATTCGCCTTCTTTGGGCGCGGGCGCTAGACGCAGCGGGAGAAAAGCCGAACCCGGATCTGCTTCTCCTCGCCAAAATGTCCCCGCGCATCCTGAGCGCCTACGACCCCCATGTGAATCTGCTTCGCGGAACAGCGGCGGCATTCGGCGCGGCGATTGGCGGAGCCACCGGCGTCGAGGTTCTGCCGTTCGACGGCGCCAGCGGCGGCGCGACGGCTTTCTCACGCAGGCTCGCTCGAAATACCAGCCTTGTCCTTCAGCACGAGGCTTGGCTTTCAGCGGTCGCCGATCCCGCCGCGGGTTCAAACTATGTTGAGGCGCTGACTGGGCGGCTGGCCACGGGCGCATGGGCGCTTTTCCGCGAGGTTGAAGGGCTGGGCGGACTTCCGGCTGCGCTGGAAAGCGGCTTCGTCGCGGAAAAGCTGCGGCGCCCCGCCGAGATGCAGGAGCGCGCCATCGCTCACCGGCAAGAAAAGATTACCGGCGTCTCTGTGTTTCCCAATCTTTCGGAGATTGCGCCGGCAGAGCCAGCGATAGCCCTGACCGAAGCCGGCGCTTGGCGCCCACATCCGAGTGGACGCTGCCGCCTCCAGGCGAAGGCGAGCGCTTCGCCGCTCTTGCCGCCGCGGCAGCCGCAGGCGCAACTCTTAGCGATCTGCGCATGGCGTGCCGAAATGTGAGCGATATCGCCATGGCGCCGCTCGATGCGGAGGGGCGGGATGCCGAACCCTTCGAAATATTGCGGCAGCGGGCCGACATCGCGCTTGCAAGCATCGGATCGCGGCCGCCGATCTTTCTCGCGCCGCTTGGAAAGCCTGGCGATTACCGCGCTCGCGCAAATTGGGTGCAGAGCTTCTTCGCCGCGGGGGGCGTCGAGGTCCTCGTGCCGGAGGAGGGCTTCGACAGCGTGGAAGCGCTTGCGGCGGCATTCAGGCAAAGCCCGGCGCCAGCGGCCTGCCTCTGCTCATCGAACCAGGGCTATGCTTCTTTGGCGGGCTACGCTTCTGCTTTAAAGAAGGCGGGCGCGGTTCTGGTCTATCTCGCGGGGCCTGCCTCCGTCTTGAACGCGCTCGCTGAACCGGACAAAAGCGCAATCGATCGCCTGATCTACGAAGGATGCAATGCGCTCGCCCTGCTACAAGAAGCGCAGCGCGTATTGCGCGTCGAAGAGTTATCCGTGGCCGCTGGCCTTGAGGCGGAAGAGGAAGGCTTCGAGGCTTATTCCGAGGTCGAGGCGGCGTCCTATTGACTGCGGCCGTGGAGGGCCATGCGATGACCCAATCTTCGTTGCCGGATTTCTCCAAAATCGAGTGGCGAACGCCGGATTTGCAAGCGGAGCCCACCGGTTCGGCGGCAGAGACGCCGGAAGGAATTACGCTTAAGCCAGTCTACGGGCCGGCCGACCTGCAAGGCTTGGATTTTCTGAACACCTATCCCGGCCTGCCGCCATTTTTGCGCGGGCCATACCCAACCATGTATGTCCAGCAGCCCTGGACAATCCGGCAATATGCGGGCTTCTCCACCGCCGAGGATTCCAACGCGTTCTACCGGCGCAATCTCGCGGCGGGCCAGAAGGGCCTTTCGATCGCCTTCGATCTCGCCACGCATCGAGGATATGACAGCGACCATCCGCGTGTGCGCGGCGATGTCGGCATGGCGGGCGTGGCCATCGACTCGATTTACGACATGCGCACGCTGTTCGACGGCATCCCGCTCTCGGACATGAGCGTGTCGATGACCATGAACGGCGCGGTGCTTCCCATCCTCGCGCTCTTCATCGTAGCGGGCGAAGAGCAAGGGGTTGCGCCTAAGCAGCTTTCGGGAACGATCCAGAACGACATCCTGAAAGAATTCATGGTGCGGAACACCTACATTTATCCGCCCTTGCCCTCGATGCGGATCATCTCGGACATTTTCGCCTACACCAGCGCGAACATGCCGAAATTCAACTCCATCTCGATTTCCGGCTATCACATGCAGGAGGCGGGCGCCACGGCGGACCTCGAACTCGCCTATACGCTCGCAGACGGCGTTGACTATGTGCGGGCGGGCATGGCCGCAGGCCTTGGCGTCGACGCCTTCGCGCCGCGCCTCTCTTTCTTCTGGGCGATCGGCATGAACTACTTCATGGAAGTCGCCAAAATGCGCGCCGCGCGCGCGCTTTGGGCGCGGCTCATGAAGGTTGAGGGCGCGAAAAGCCCGAAATCGATGAGCCTGCGCGCGCACTGCCAGACGAGCGGCTGGTCGCTGACAGCGCAGGACGTGTACAACAATGTGATGCGCACCTGCGTGGAAGCCTTCGCCGCGACCCATGGCGGCACACAATCGCTGCACACGAATGCGCTTGACGAAGCGCTTGCGCTGCCGACCGATTTCTCCGCCCGCATAGCGCGCAACACCCAGCTTTTCATCGAATACGAGACGGGGACCACGCGCGTGATCGACCCCTGGGGCGGCAGCTATTACGTCGAGCGGCTGACCTACGAGCTGGCGAAAAAGGCCTGGGGTCATATCCAGGAGGTCGAACGGCTTGGCGGCATGGCGAAGGCCATCGACGCGGGCCTGCCGAAGCTGCGTATCGAAGAGGCCGCTGCGCGCACGCAGGCGAGGATCGACGGCGGCAAGCAAGTGATCGTGGGCGTCAACAAATATCAGCCCGTCGATGAAGCGCCGGTTGAGGTGCTGAAGGTCGATAATTCATCGGTGCGCGCCCAGCAGGTCGAGAAGCTGGCGCGGCTGAAGGCCGAGCGCGACCCGCGCTGCTGTCGAGACTGCGCTCGCAGCCCTGACGAAGGCCGCCGCGAGCGGAACCGGCAATCTCTTGGAGCTATCCGTGAAAGCCGCTCGGGCCAAGGCGACGGTCGGCGAAATCTCGGAAGCCTTGGAGAAGGTTTACGGCCGCCACCGCGCCGAAACACGCGCAATTTCGGGCGTATATCGCCAGGAGATCGGGCAGATGGATGAAAAGGTGCGCCACGTCATCGCGATGTGCGGAACTTTCGAGAAAGACGACGGCCGCCGCCCCCGTATCCTTGTCGCGAAAATTGGCCAGGACGGGCACGATCGCGGGCAGAAGGTGATTGCGTCGGCCTTCGCCGATCTCGGCTTCGACGTGGATATCGGCGCGCTGTTCGCGACCCCGGCCGAGGTGGCTCGCCAAGCGGTCGAGAATGATGTGCACATCATTGGCGTGTCGTCGCTCGCCGCGGGCCACCTTACGCTCGTCCCCGAATTGAAGCATGAACTGGAGAGCCAAGGCCGCCCGGATATTCTCATCGTGGCTGGCGGCGTCATCCCGCCCGGCGATTACGTCGCGCTGCAAGAGGCTGGCGCTGTTGCGATTTTCGGCCCCGGTACAAATATCGCGGATGCGGCGGCCGATCTTCTCGCCAAGCTCAACGCGCATCTGGGTTACGCGCAGCGCGTCGCCGCAGAATAATTGGGCTAGTGCCGGCCCAATACCGAAAGTCGCGCTCAGCGTGCTGAAAAGGCCGCGAGCACGATGGGCATTGGGGCGCCTGAAAGGATCGCGGGCGGAAGCATTTTCGCACCGCCGCCATCGGCCTGGATTTCCCAGTTGCCGTACTGCCGCAATTGGACGGCGCCGAGCGCGACGCCCTGGCAGGCAACCGGGCCGCCGTCGAGATTGAGTGCGGCCTTGAGGTGCAGCGGCGAGGCCTTCAGGAAAACCGCCAGCCGGTCAAGAGAAAAGAACGCCGGCACCGTTGTGCCGATGACCACCCATCCTTCATCGTCCACCCCAACGAACGACCGGTTTGCGAGCCAGCGGCTTGTCGTTGCTCTGCCGGTAGACCCATCCGGCGCGATAAGCAGAGGGTAGGAGACGATCGCAGCCTCCGCATCCTTGAACGCCGCTTGCCAATCTTCTTGCGTAAGGTCCGCGATCCGGGCCTTGGATGCCTTGACGATAAAACCGCCGTGCTGTGATGTGTAGGCTACGGGTCCGGCAGGCACTCCCTTGCTCACGACCGGAGTCGTAGGCCGTCCGTCGATGCCGTAATAGCTGCCATTTACGATCAGCGCAGCACCGGTTTTGCGGAGCCAGTCTGCAAGACGCCACCTCCCGCTGGGCGCATTCAACACCTCGAAGTGGAATTTTGCAGGATCGATCCGGGAAACTGCAATTTCGTCAACGTTTTCGCCGTCTACCAGAACGGGAAGCCGGGCGGTTTGGAAGCCATCTCCGGCTGTTGTCCATGAGACGGGGCCGGGAGCGGCTTGCGGCACTGGTTCGCGAAGGGCGAGCGAAATGCCGCGCGGCAGCCAGAACGTATCTGCGCTGATTGGAATCCACAGCAAACTTCCAAAACCGATAGCGACGGCGCCCGCATATTTCCAATAAGCCCACCCAAAAGCCAGCACTGTAGCCGCTAATATAACGATCAGTCGCCTCGAAGCGCGGCGCAAACTCATGTTTCCTCAGATCCGGGTAAACCCCAAGGTATCGAACGCAAACTCTCACGCCCATCTAACATCCATCGGCCGCGCGGCAAACTGCCGGCGGCGATCCGCTTGGGAACATCGGGCGCGATAATGGCGTTGCGTGCACGGTGCGGCAAGCTTCTCCACTACACAGCTTCTCCACTACACCGTTCCGCTGATGATACGCGACGTACCGCCTCAGCTGCCTCGGGCCTGTTCAAGCGGCGGGGGGCTTAGCGGTCGCGCCCCTCTTGCCTTCTGCCTCCCGTGACGAAGGGCACGGCGTTGACACCAATACGCGGCGGTGTGCAGTATACACACGGATGAAGAGTGCAGACCTGATCCGTGTTCTCGAGGCCGATGCCTGGACCCTGGACAGGGGCGTATGATTAAGCGGTCGAAAAAATATTGGGCGGAGTTGGAGCTGGCTGACATGACAAAGCCAACGAGCGCCGTTTCCCATCATGTCAAGGAAATCGCGGAGCTTCGTGGTGGCCGGGAGCTAGGCGCGGAATATCTGAATGCCACCATGAAGCTGCGCGAGCCTCGAAAGATATGATCGATCAAGCCGCATTCTGGAATGAGCGCTACAAGGGCGAGGGCTTCGCTTTCGGCACGGCGCCGAACGCCTTCCTCGTCAGTCAAGCACGCTATTTGAAGCCCGGCTCGCGCGTTCTCGTGCCGGGCGATGGCGAGGGCCGCAACGGCGTTTGGCTCGCCGGGCAAGGCTTGATCGCCGACACGGTCGATGTCTCACCGCTCGGCGTCGCCAAGGCGCGCGAGTTGGCGAAAGCGCGCGGCGTCACAATCAACGCCGTGGAAGCCGACCTCCTCGCCTGGACTTGGCCGCGCGGCGCCTACGGCATCGTCGCCGCCCTCTATCTTCATTTCTTCGACAGCGACCGGCCAAGAATGCACAGCGCCATGATGGACGCCTTGAAGCCCGGCGGCATGCTCATTCTCGAAGCCTTCCGGCCCGAGCAGCTTGAGCTTCAGAAGCAGCACCACTCTGGCGGACCCAAGACGGCCGATATGCTGTATTCCAAGGCCAAGCTCGCCGGGGATTTTGCCGGCGCCACGATCCTGCTGCTGGAAGAAGCGACGGTCGAACTGGACGAAGGCCATCGTCACAAGGGCCTGGCGGCGGTTACCCGCGCCGTCGTGCGGAAACCTGGATAGCCGGCATGCGCGCGCTCAGACTGGCCGTTTCGCCGGCCGCGCTTTGCCTTTGGGCGATTTTCCTCTGCGTTGGTTTTTCGCTGGCAAGCTCCAACGCGAGCCGGGTCATTGCGTTCAAGCAGGAAACCAAATTCGGCTATGCGAAGACCGCGTTCCCCATCCACATGAAGCGCTGGGACGAGGCCCTGTTCAATCTTCTCAGCGCGCGCGCCAGAACCGACATGGCCGAGTTCCTGAAAAGCGCCGAGCAGGATGCGAACGCGAAACCCATCGAGGAAGAGGGCAGCTGGAAACCTTACACTGAGGCTGTCGCCTATCTCGAACAGTTCCGGACTTTTTCGCTCGTAAGCTATCTTGAGGTGTCGACCGTGACGCAAGGGGATGCGCAACCTGCGATTACGTTCCGCACGATCAATTTCGACAAGAACTCCGGCAGGGAGCTCAGTCTGTCCGATATTGTCGAAGGGGCTGCCGATCGCTCCAAGACTTTGGAAGCGCTCGCAAACTACGCGCGGGCGGATCTGAAAGAAGAGACAGGCGAAGAGGAGGAGAGCGCGGATCTCCTCGAACTCACCAAGGCCGATCTTGGCGTCTATGAGCGGTTCACATTCTGCCCATCGACCAAGATGGGCAAGGCGGCTGGTTTGACCGTTCATTTCCCCCCCACCTCGTCAGGTCCTTACGCGGGCAGCGATTTTCACGTCACGATTCCCTACACGGTTTTCGCGAAATACTTGAAACCGGCGATGAAGCCTCTCTTCTCCGGCGAGCCACGGGCGACGCCCGTCTCCATGCAGGATATCGAATCGTGATCTGCCATAACATAGCGCGCGGCATTTAAAGACACCCGCGACCACGCGAAGAGGGAACAGCCGGGGCGTATTCCCATTATATTCCGGTATTGACGGGGCCGGCTTTTCCCGCCCTGCCCAAGCTCAATCTTCGCCGCGACATAGTTGCGAAATCTGGCCGCGTTCGCCGGTCATGCAACTTGCCGTATAAGTATATGTTCCTCGCCATCCTGCAACTCATATAACCTATAGCGCGCGTGTATTGCAACCCAAGGTGTAATTGTTGCGATAGAGGCGAAGAAAAACTGCAGAAAATACGAAAAACTTGGCCGTTATAGCGGAACCATAGCGGGAGCGCGCTGTTACCAGCGTAAAGTCTCAGTCTGAGGCTACGTCAATTACAGCATGATAGGAGTTTGAATGGCCTCCCAGAACCCCAAGAAATCAGGGTCGACCTCTAACCGCGGCTTTGCTTCCATGGACGCTGAGAAGCAACGCGCTATCGCCTCCAAAGGCGGCCAAAGCGTACCGAATGAAAAGAGGAGCTTCAGCCAGAACCGCTCATTGGCTGCCGAGGCGGGGCGCAAAGGCGGACAAAATGTCTCCGACGAAAATCGCAGCTTCTCGCGCAATCGTGATCTTGCCGCTCAGGCTGGGCGCAAGGGCGGCCAGGCGAGCCATGGCGGCAAAACTCGTGAACATCGCTCTCAAGTCTAGGGAAAAAAGCCCAACAGGGCATTGTTTCTAGGAAGCCCCGTCGACTGGCGGGGTCTTTTATTTAGTGGGGCATTAGCCGCAGCCTGGAATTTCCCCTTTGCTATTTGACAAGCGCCGGTTATCCGTGTGGCCAAACAGGAACGGGACTTGGCCATGCAACGATTTTCGGCGGTAGCCCCGCCCTCGTGATTTTAAAACTGGCGATCGCCTCCCTGATTATCGGGATGGTCCTATCTTTCTTTGGGTTCGATCCCAACAATCTATACCATGCCATCGTCAGACTTGGGGACTGGATCTCGTCTCTCGGCTTGGACACCATCAAAAAGGTGTTGCGCTATATCATCCTCGGCGCTCTTATTGTGGTCCCCCTTTGGCTCTTAGGGCGCTTCTTCAGCTTCCTGGGGACGGATCGGCCGATTACGCGCTCCGAGCCGCCGGCATCGCGCAGATACAAAAAGCCATCGGCTGAGTGACGGTTTTTTGCAGGATATAAGCCCGCAACAGGAGCGTCTGCGGAGCCGCGATGTGCTCGCCATCGCGATTCCGATGATCCTTTCAAACGCGACCGTGCCGCTGGTGGGCATCGCCGACACGGCCGTCATGGGCCAGCTCAACGATCCAGCGCTGATCGGCGGCGTGTCGCTGGGCGCGACGATTTTCGCGATGCTGTTCTGGGCTTTCGGGTTCTTGCGGATGGGGACGACGGGCCTGACGGCGCAAGCCGCCGGCGCTGGCGATCATGGAGAAATCGCGGCCAATCTCTACCGCGCGCTCCTCATTGCGCTGGCCGCTGGAACGCTGCTTTTCGTGTTTCATGTGCCTGCGATTCTCTTGATCTTGAACCTCATCGGCGGGAGCACGGAGGTTCAGACCGCGACCGCGGATTATTTCGGCGTGCGCATCCTGAGCGCGCCCGCGACGCTCGCGAACTACGCGCTCGTCGGCTGGTTCATCGGCTTGGCGCGCGCCAATCTCGCATTTCTGCTCCAGCTTTTCCTGAACGCCGTCAACATTGCGCTTGCGGTTCTGCTCGTGCTTGTCGCGGGCAAGGGCGTGAAAGGCGCAGCGATGGCGGCTGTGATCGCCGAATATGCCGCCGTGGCCGCCGGTCTTTTCATCGCGAGGCGGTTGCTCGTGGCGAACCGCGGAAAGCGCGCCGCTCTGTTCGAGGCGCGGGCCTTCCGTAAACTTCTCGCAGTCAACGGCGACATCATGATCCGCACCATTTGCCTCCTGTTCGCGTTCACATTCTTCGCGGCCCAAGGCGCGAGGCTCGGTGACGTGGCGCTCGCAGCGAACAGCGTGCTGCGAAGCCTGTCGGACCTTTCCGCCTATGTGCTCGACGGCTTCGCATTCGCCGCGGAGGTGCTGGCCGGGCAGGCGGTTGGCGCGCGGAGCCTGATCCGCTTCCGGCGGGCCGTCGTCTTGAGTTCGATCTGGGCCGCCGCTCTCGCCGTGATCGTCAGCCTCGCCTTTTTGGCCGGCGGGCTGCTTCTGATCGACCTGATGACGGCGACGCCATCGGTCCGGCAAGCCGCGCGCGAATTTCTGCCGTGGGCCGTAATGGCGCCGCTCCTGGGGGTGGCCTGCTTCCAGCTGGACGGCATCTTCATCGGCGCCACGCGCACGGCAGACATGCGGAATATGATGATCGTGAGCCTTGCCGTGTTTCTTTGCGCTTGGGCGCTTCTGACCCCGGCCTTCGGCAACCATGGGTTGTGGGCCTCCCTGATGGTTTTCTTCGCGGCGCGGGCGATCACGCTTGGTTTTCGATATCCAGCTCTGGAACGGGGCATAAAAAGCGATGACGGTTCGCAAGCGCGCGCGCCTGCGCCCTAACTTACTGATGCTAAGCCTGCGCCTATATTGTCTAAACCGCAGGAGCGGACGAGAAAACGATCCCCGCTTATATCCGTAATCGGGAAAGTGAAGACAGACGGCTGGACGAACTCGGCCTGTTTGACAGGTCCGAGTGACCATTCATCGCAAGACAACTTGAGCTCGTGAGACAAGATCAGCCCGCTTGAGCGGCGCCGGTTGCGTGAATGATGCGTCGTTGTTACCCTGACGAATATTTTCGCTAGATGCAGAACAAATACGCTCGCAATTGCGAAGGGGAGGCTTGGTAAATGTCCGGTTCGCGGTATTACGAAAAAAAAGGGGCCAATCGCGGCGTGAACCGCCGATCCTTGCTACTGACGGCTGCCGGCGGGGCTATCGCGACGATGGCGGCTAGCGAAGCCTCCGCTAAGACGGCGACCCCGGTTAAGCGGGCGTTAGCGCTCGGAGGAGGAGGGCTCAAGGGCGCCTATCAGGCAGGGGCGATTAATGTTCTGCTCAACAAAGGGTTCGTACCGGACAATCTTTACGGCATCTCGGTTGGATCGCTCAACACTGCGTTCCTGTGCGACCGGGCCTATTATCTTGGAAAACCCAAGAGCGCTTATTATTCCGGCCTGAAGGAAACGCCCCGCGCCAATGCGGGCGATCTGAATGCGCCGGTAAACTGGCCCTTTATCGGGGATGAATTGGTCGCCTTCTGGAGTAAAAAGGTTACGGACCCATCAGCGCTGGTGAAGGAGTGGCCTGTAGCGGGGGTCGCTCTGCATGCCCTGTTTAGCGATTTCAATGGCTTTTTGAGTGTGTCGCCCTTGAAGCGCTTGATCGATACAACGCTCAGCGATCAGAGGCTGAAGGCGTCCAAGGCGCCGGCGGCGATAGGGGCTGTAAATATCGACACTACTAAGGTTGAATTTGTGCAAAGCAGCGACGCCGGCTTCAAGAGCTTCGTATTGGCAAGCGCAGCGCTTCCGCTAGTGCTCCCTATCGTCGAGATCAAGAGCGGGGCGAATGCCGGCCGCTATGTCGACGGCGGCGTCAAGACCATTGTACCGGTGAAAGAGGCTGCTGCCGGTCCCGCGAGCCACATCGTCGCCATTGTGTGTCAAGCCCCCACCAAGACCGAAAAATACCAAGCCCTGGCCAACGTGAAAGACGTTATTGAGTTGGCGCGGAGGCTTTCCGACATAGCTAGCGACGTCGTCATCGAAAGAGATATCGCCTATGCCATCGGCAAAAAGATCGCGGTGATCAGGCCGGCCACGCCCATTGAGTATGAAATCGGCAACCCGAATGCCGATATCAACAATTTTACGAGCGCAGATGTCAGCAAGATGATCCAGCGGGGCCAATACTATGCCGGGCAGAAAATAACGGAAGGCAAGGAACTTACCCCCGAATATTTCGCCACCTGAAGTTTTTCGAGCGAGATAGGCGGAAGCATTTCACTTGGAGTGCGTCCGGAAAAGCGCGAAGCGTTTTCCGATAAGATGCACGATGAAACGGCCGGCCCCGGAAAAATCCCGCTTATAAAACCGCGCGGGAACTCTACGATGATCATAGCGCGTTTCAGGCGCGAGTGCGCACCATCATGCCGATTTCTGAAGGCGCCCGCTGTTGGCAGCCGGGCCGCCGTGGTGGGCGCCTTTTTGCTCCCGCCCCGGCGCCGGACGATAACCCTGTCTGTCATCGCGATGCGCTCATGCTATCGGCAGTTGCGACAAGGTAGCGGGAGCTTGAGAATCCGGTGGACGGCAAAGACTAACCGGCGGATATTCCGGCGACGCTCATCCCAGCAGGAACCCGCATGGCCCCCCCTCTCAAAATCGCTTTTCTTGGTTCCGAAGGAGTCCCGTTCATCAAGGCGGGAGGACTCGCCGATGTCGTCGGGGCCCTGCCCAAGTTTCTCAGCGCTCGCGGTCACGACGTCATCGTTGTCCTGCCGAAATACGCGTCGATCGACGCCGGCTCCTTGCCGATCGAACCATTCCTAAAGCCGCTTGGGGTCTGGATGGGCCTCGTCGAAGAATGGTGTGCGGTCTTCACTACGACGTTCGCCGGGGTTCGATTTTTCTTCATAGAATCGAACAAGTATTTCGACCGCAAGGGCATCTACCACGATCCTGAGATGGAGGATTATAGGGACAATGCGCGGCGATTTGGCTTCTTTACCCGTGCGGCGCTGCAACTTTGCCACGATATCGGCTTTGCGCCCGATATTGTGCACGCCCACGACTGGCAGACCGCCCTGGCCCCGGCCTACCTCAAGATCTGGCATTGGAACGACGCGGTGCTCGGCGGCGCGGCGAGCGTCTTGACCATCCACAACATCGGTCATCAGGGCAAGTACCAAGCGTCGGATTACGACTATCTCGGGCTGCAGCGCGTCAACTTCACGCCGGCCAAGTTCGAGGACTTCGGCGCCATCAATATGCTGAAGGGCGGCATCGTCTATGCCGATCTGGTGACGACGGTCAGCCCCTCCTATGCCGTCGAGACGCGTAACGAAATTGGCGGCGCCGGGCTCGCTCCGGTGCTTAACGACAAGGGCGCCAACTATTGGGGCATCCTCAACGGCGTCGATTGCGGTGAATGGAACCCGGCTACGGACGCCCTGATCCCCGAGCGCTTCGACGCCAAATCGATAGAAGGGAAGGCCGCTTGCAAGGCCGCGCTGCAGGAACGCATGATGCTGGACGCCGATCCGGAAATCCCGTTGATCGGCGTCATTGCGCGATTTGTCGAGCAGAAAGGGCTCGACCTGCTCGCCGCTTCCATTGAGCGCATTCTGGACACGATGCGCGTGCAGTTCGCGATCCTCGGCGCCGGCGACAAGGGCCTCGAATGGTTTTTCGGCCCGTTGCCTGGGCGGTATCCGGGACGCGTTGGCAGCTACATCGGCTACAATGAGCAGCTCGCCCACTGGATCGAGGCGGGAGCCGATTTCTTCCTGATGCCGTCACGCTGGGAGCCCTGCGGCCTCAACCAGATTTATTCGCTCAAATACGGCGCGCTGCCCATCGTCCGGGCCACCGGCGGGCTTAATGACACAGTCCGCCAGTACGATGAGGCGACGGGCGACGGCACGGGCTTCAAGTTCCTCGAACCAACGGCGCAGGCCGTCCATGATACCGTCGGATGGGCGGTCAGCACCTACTACGACCGGCCGCAACACATGGCGGCGATGATCCAGGCGGCGATGGCGGAGGATTTCTCCTGGGAGCGCAGCATCGCCGAGTACGAGGCGGCCTACGCACAAGCGATCGCCAACAAGAAACTGCTCGGTTAGCCCTTCATGAGCACCCAGACCCTTCCCGAATACGTTGACGGACTCCCCAACATCAGCGGCTCGGAGGACCTTGTCGCCGAGGCGATGGCGCGAAGCGGTCCCTTTTATCTGCCCGAATCTGGCATCGATTTCGGGAGAATTCGCAGCGCGTTCGCGATCGCGCTTCACATGCACCAGCCGCTGATCCCGGCGGGAGGCGCCGATCTCCGGACCGCCGCGGTCATCAGCAATCTGAAGCACATGATGGATAACCCGGGCATCGGCGATAATCACAACGCGCCTGCGTTTGTGTGGTGCTACAAGCGAATGGGGGAGTTCATCCCGCAGTTGATGGCCGAAGGAAAACGGCCGCGGGTGATGTTGGATTACTCGGGCGAGCTTCTTCATGGCCTCCGGTCGATGGGGCTCGACGGCGTCTTCGGCAATCTGAAGCGGATTACGCTCGATCCTAAGTATCGCGGCGCGGTGGAGTGGCTCGGGACGGCGTGGGGGCACGCGGTGGCCCCGTCAACTCCGGCGCAGGATTTCCGGCTGCATGTGAGGGCGTGGCAGCATCATTTCGCTGGCGTTTTCGGCCTTGATGCGCTCGCCCGCGTGCGCGGTTTTTCGCCCCCCGAGATGGCGCTGCCGAATCATCCGGATGTCGCTTACGAGTTCGTGCGGACGCTGAAGGATTGCGGCTTTCGCTGGGTGATGGTTCAGGAGCACTCGGTGGAAAATCCGGACGGTTCGGGCATTCATCGCCCGCACGCGCCCCACCGGTTGATGGCGCGGAACTCGCGCGGAGAGACGCAATCGATCATCGCGATCGTTAAGACGAAAGGCAGCGACACCAAGCTCGTCGGGCAGATGCAGCCCTATTACGAGGCGAGGAGCCTTTCGCGGATGGGCCTCGGCGCCCACACCGCGCCGCAGCTCGTCACCCAGATCGCCGATGGCGAGAACGGCGGCGTGATGATGAACGAGTTCCCGCCCAAATATATGGACGTGGAGCGGGAATCGTCCGGGTCGGACACGCCGGCGGTCAATGTGACCGAATATCTGGAGCACCTGGACGCCATCGGCGTTCGGGAGGAGCAGTTCCCGCAAATCCAGCCTGTCATGCAAAAGCGCATCTGGGAGCGATTTTCTGAGCCGGCCCCGAGGCGCTCGAAAAGGCGATCGAAGAACTGCGAAAACAGGACGGCGGCTTCCACATGGAAGGCGGAAGCTGGACGAACGCGCTGTCCTGGGTGCGCGGGTACGAGAGCGTGCTTGGCCCAATGGAGAAGGTTAGCGCGCTGTTCGCTGAGAAGACACAGGGCGCGCCAACGTCCGATCCCAGGTATCGCAATGCGCTGTTCTATCTCCTGACCAGCCAGACGAGTTGCTACCGCTACTGGGGCAGCGGAATCTGGACCGATTACGGCCAGGAACTCGCGCGCCGCACCCATGACATCCTGACGTATGATTTCTGATTGGAGCGGCTTACCGCTCGTATCCAAGGCGAGAGAAGCCCATGAAACGCTGGTTCCACGAAGCCGGTTCGCCTCGTGGCGCACGGCTCCGCGCCGCCGGAACGCCCCTTGCCAGCTGCGCTTGATAACTCTACACCCTAGCCTATGCCAGAGGAGACGATGATTTCCGCCTGACAAGGGCGGACGTCCATCCAAACCAGTCGCCAGATCAAGCCCTGGCTCTTATGGCGAAGGACAATTTTCCCACTCATGAGCCGCCCGTTCAAGGTCCTGCCCGGAAGCCCCGCTCCCCTAGGTCCCACCCTTGAGAAGCGTGGGGTGAACTTCGCCCTCTTTTCCGCGAACGCGTCGAAGGTCGAGCTTTGCCTGTTCGACGCGTCTCCGCAATACGCCGAAACGCGCGTCACGCTGCCGGAATGCACGAACCAGGTTTGGCATGGCCACGTGCATGGCATTCGCCCCGGCCAGCTTTACGGCTATCGGGTGCATGGCCCCTACGAACCGGAAAACGGCCACCGTTTCAATCCCAACAAGGTTCTGCTCGATCCCTACGCCAAGGCCATCGGCCGGCCAGTGCAGCAGTGGCGTCCGGAGCTGTTTGGCTACACTTTGGAACATAAAGACGCCGATCTCAGCTTCGACGAGCGCGACTCCGCTCCTTTCGCCCCTCTTGGCATGGTCATGGACACCAGCTTCGATTGGGGCCGCGATAAGGCTCCGCGCACTCCCTTGCACCTCACCAGCATCTACGAACTCCACGTCAAGGGCTTCACGCGGCTCATGCAGGCCATTCCGGAAGCGCTGCGCGGGACTTACGCCGGCCTCGCCTCAGACGAAGCCACGGACTACCTTAAGAAGCTTGGGGTGACCGCGGTGGAGCTTTTGCCGGTCCACCATCATCTCCACGACCCGTTCCTGCTGGAAAAAAATCTGGCAAATTATTGGGGCTATAACACCCTGTCCTTCTTCGCCTTCGAACCCGCCTACGCATCGGCGGCCGATCCCCACGCCGCTCTGCGTGAATTCAAGGGCATGGTCAAACGCCTGCACACGGCCGGAATAGAGGTCATCTTGGACGTGGCCTACAATCACACCGCCGAAGGCAATCAATTAGGACCGACGCTGACTTTTCGCGGCCTGGACAACGCCTCTTACTACCGCCTCTCTCAGCCTGCGCCGCGTTATTACGAGGACTTCACCGGCTGCGGCAACACCATGAGCATGCGCTATCCGGCGAGCCTGCGCCTTCTCATGGACAGCCTGCGCTATTGGGTCACCGAAATGCACGTCGACGGTTTTCGTTTCGACCTTGCGAGCGCCCTTGCGCGCGAGCTACAGGGCTGGGACAAGCTCGGCTCATTTTTCGATGCGATTGGTCAGGACCCCGTTTTGACCAACGTCAAGCTCATCGCCGAACCCTGGGACGTTGGCATGGGCGGCTATCAGGTGGGAAACTACCCGACCGGCTGGGCCGAATGGAACGGACGTTACCGCGATGAAGTGCGGCGTTTCTGGAAGGGCGCCGGGCGCTGGCGAACTCGCCGCACGCCTGAGCGGCAGCGCCGATCTCTACGACCACAGCGGCCGTCATCCTCACGCCAGCATCAATTTCATCACCTGCCATGACGGGTTCTGTCTTCGGGACCTCGTCAGCTACAATGACAAACACAACCTCGGCAATGGCGACGGCAACTGTGACGGCGACAACCACAACAACAGTTGGAACTGCGGCGAGGAAGGGGAAAGCGCCGACCCCGCCATCCAGGCGCTCCGCTACCGCCAGGCCCGCAATTTCCTAGCCACGCTCTTTTTGTCGCAAGGCGTGCCCATGCTCCTCGCAGGCGACGAGCGTTGGCATACCCAGCAGGGAAACAACAACTGCTACTGCCAGGACAATGTCCTCACATGGCTCGACTGGAGTTGGTCCGACGCCGCCGGAGTCAAACTCCACGAATTCGTTCGAGAGCTGATCGCGCTCCGCGCCGAATATCCGGTTCTCTGCCGCAAAAACTTCCTCACCGGCAAGCCCCTCGGCCCGGGTCTCCAGAAGGACGTGCTCTGGTGGAATGTCGAGGGCCGCGAGATGACCCAGGCCGATTGGGACTGCGGCTTCATCCGCTGCTTCGGCATGAGCCTTGCGGGCGGCGTGCTGAATGAAAATGACGAGCGTGGCCGTCCGCGAAAAAGCGACAGCGTCTTCCTTCTCCTCAACGCTCATCATGAAGAGATCCGCTGCCTTATGCCTCACGCCGGCCCCTCGAAGGTCTGGAAACTTCGCCTCACGACCGCCGAAGCAGGCGGCGCAGTCCGGGTCCCAGGGCAAGATTGGTTCAAGTCGCAAGCTCGTTCCCTCGCAATGTTCACTGCCGCCCCCGGCGCCAGGAAGGACTGGTTCTGGAAGGTGCGGTCGCGCATGGCGGCGGGCCGGCTGAAGGATTGACGCTCTTTTAGTGGGTAGGGAGGAACATTAGACCTGCTGGTGAAAGACGCCAATCTATGCCAAACAGCCCTTAATGTTTATCGAATTGGTGCGAGATTGTTCAAATAGTACACCGATAGACCTCTTGTTCTTCCCTTGACGATCCGTTTTAGCGGCGCTGGTGTTCTGCTATGGGCCAGGTTTACCGGAGCCGACGCTATGTCAGAGCCGTATCGGGAGTTTGAACTGAAGCTTTCCTTGACCGCGGACGAGTTGGATCGATTGGCGGCGAACCCGCAGCTTGGGGGCGAGGCGTCGCCGAAAGAGTTGAGATCGGTCTACTTCGACACCCCCGGAAACCGGCTAAGAAGCGAAGGCATAGCGCTGCGCGTCCGCGACGGCGAAGACGGTTATGTGCAGACGGTGAAGATGGAGACGCAGCTCAAAGACGGGGTTTCGAACCCCATTGAGATCGAGGATCGCATCGATGGCCCCGAACCCGATATTCATCGCATCGGCGACGCCCGCGTCCGCCAGCATGTCCTCGAAGCCGTTAAGGGCTCCACTCTGACGCAAGCCTTCGAAACGGTGGTGATGCGCACAACTCACCGTTTTCAGCGAAACGGCGCCGTCGTTGAGCTGGCGCTGGACAGGGGCGAGGCGCGCGCCAAAGGCCGGAAGAGCGAGATCTGCGAGGCAGAGCTTGAGTTGGTTGAAGGCGAGCCGGGCGCTCTGCTGGAGATCGCCCAGGCGTTATTCTCGAAAAGCGCAGTTCAACTCTCCCCCGTATCGAAAGCTGAGCGCGGCTACCGGCTTCTCCTTGATACAAGCGAAGGCAAAGACGCGGCGGAACCCGTCCATGCCGGGAAGCCGGGAGTGAACCGCGATCAAACAAGCGGCCAGGCTTTCGCGCAGATCTTTCTGCCGGCTCGCGAGCAGATCGTGCAAAACAGGACCGTGGTGCTTCAGACGGACATCCCAGAGGGCGCTCACCAGCTTCGTGTCGGCCTCACCCGCCTGCGAAGCGCCCATCGCGCTCTGAAGTCCTTCATCGATAGCCCGATGCTGTGTGAGATGGAGGAGGATGCTCGCGCCCTGTCGCGGGCTGTGGGGCAGCTTCGGGACGCCGGCGTTCTTATCGAGGATATCTTCGCGCCTGTCGCCGGCGGCCTTCCTGGAGGGCCCGGCTTCGATGACCTGCTTAAGGCTCTTGAAGCGCACCGGGCGGCGGCTGAATGCGAGGCGAGGCGAGCCCTTAACGCGGAGCATTGGTCGCGCCTTCTCCTTAGCCTCACTCTCTGGCCCTCTATACTGGAGCGCGATCCGGCGTTGCAACAGCCGGTCGAGGACTACGCCAGGAAGGCGCTTCAGAAGCGTTGGAAGAAAGTCGCAAAATGCGGCCGCGCGCTTCGGTCTCTCGACGCCGCTCAACAGCATAAGATGCGCAGATCGCTGAAGAAACTTAGATATATGGTCGAGTTTTTCGAGCCGCTTTTTTCCACCGGCGAAGTGGGGCCGTTCGTGAAGCAGCTTAAAAAGCTGCAGGATGTGTTCGGCTATATGAACGACGTGAGGATGGCGGCGCAGCTTCAATCGATTTGCGCCGGGCGATGCGAGGGAGGGGCGGCTTCGTCATTCGCCGCGGGCTACGTTTACGGCCATCACGATGGAGCGGCGTCCGAGGTCTGGAAGAAAGCGCCGAAGGGATGGCGGCGCCTAAAGGGGCGCGACCGCTTCTGGCGATAGCTTCGGCCGTCATCCCGTGCGCAGGATGGATAACTCCGCTGGTCATCTTGTGACCGGTGTCCCCCTCGCATGATGACTTTGCTCGAATCGGGCAAGGGGGCCGTTCAATGCTTTCGGCGCTTGGTGAAGGCTCTTTCCGGGATGGTGAATTTGTATCAGGCGCAGGCCGCCTTCAACGCCGCTTTCTCACGGACCCTCGAAAAACCCGTCCACGCCTGACCCGGCGTTCGCAGTGCTGGAAAGCTTGTACAAAGCTTTGTCGGAGATGCGCTTGATGTTCAAACAAGCGCGGACACGGATCATTTTCTATCCGTTTCGTGTTTCGCCTGTTCGTGCATCTCAGGGAGGGCCGTTTCATGGGCACATATCCGGTGATTTCATGGCGGCCACGGCGCTAGCGGGAGCGGGGCAGCCGGCGCTTAAGCGAGCCGCTCTTATCGGCGCGCTGGGCGTTGTCTTTGGCGACATTGGCACCAGCCCGCTCTACGCCTACAAGGAAGCGCTCCACACGGCGGGGAATGTCGAGGCGCTGCGCCCCATTATCCTTGGCTGCATATCGCTGGTGTTTTGGGCGCTCATCATTGTCGTGTCGGTGAAGTATGTACTCGTCGTCATGCGAGCGACGAATGATGGCGAAGGCGGCATCATGGCGTTGACGGCGCTCGCGGCGACGGTGCTCAAAAACGTCCGTTGGCGCGAGGCGGCGATTTTATGCGGCTTAGTCGGCGCGGCGCTCTTCTACGGCGATTGCATCATCACGCCCGCCATCTCCGTCTTGAGCGCCGTTGAAGGGCTTGAAATCGCAACGCCCGTCTTCAAGCCGTACATTGTTCCCCTTGCCGCCAGCATCCTCGCCGGCCTTTTTTTTCTGCAGGGCAAAGGCACGGCGCGGATCGGAAAGCTTTTCGGCCCCATTATGATCGTCTGGTTCGCCGTGATCGGAGTCGCGGCCTGCCCATATTCTTCACAGCCCGGAAATTCTGGGGGCCGTGAATCCAGTCTACGGTCTCAATCTAATTACAGAGCACGGCTGGACTGGTTTTCATGTTCTCGGGTCGGTTTTCCTGGTCCTCACCGGAGCCGAGGCCCTTTACGCGGACGAGGGCCACTTCATGGGCGGCATCATCCGCATCGACTGGTTTGCGATCGTTCTTCCCGGCCTGCTTCTTAATTATTTCGGGCAGGGCGCGCTTGTGCTCACAAACCCGGACGCCGTCGTCAATCCTTTCTATCTTATGTTTCCCGGCTGGGCGCTTTATCCTGCTGTGGCTTTAGCGACGGCGGCGACGATCATCGCCAGCCAGGCCGTTATCAGCGGAGCCTTCACCATGACCCAGCAGGCGATGCTGCTTGGCTTTCTGCCCCGGATGGAAATCCGGTTCACGTCGCAGACGGAGGCGAGTCAAATCTACATTCCACAGATCAACTGGATCCTTGCCGTGGCGGTCATCGGACTGGTTCTCGGCTTTAAATCGTCCGACTCTCTCGCCAGCGCTTATGGCGTAGCGGTCTCAACGACGATGCTCGCCACAACGCTTCTCGTCGCCGTGGTCGCACGGTACATCTGGCGCTGGAGCCTCGCCGCGGTCGGCACGGTGATTTCTATCTTCTTCATTGTCGATACGGCATTTTTCAGCGCGAACCTCGCCAAAATTTTTGAAGGCGGCTATCTCCCCCTTCTGGCGGGCGCCGCGATCTTCGCCGCCATGACCACGTGGCGCCGGGGGAGGATTATACTTTTCGATCGAATTGCTAAGGATAATCCCCCGTTCGAGGAGTTTTGGCAGGAAATGCATTGCGCGAATATGCCCCGCGTACCGGGCTTGGCTATCTACCTCACAAGCCGGGGAGACCGGGCGCCATCCTCCCTGATGCTGAACGTGAAGCATAATAAATGCCTGCATGAAACGGTCGTGTTGCTGACTGTCATAACGGAGCGCGTGCCTCGCGTTCCAATGTTCCGGCGCGTTAAGTCAGAGCCTTTGTCCCACGGCTTTATCCGCCTGACGTTGAGATACGGGTTCGCCGAAACGCCCCACGTACCCCACACGTTGAGCCTCGCTTTAGAACGAAAAGTCGACTTTGGCTTTGAAATGAATGGCGGCGGTGTTTCTTATTTCGTTGGCCGGGCCATACCGGTCCCATCGGCAAGACCCGATATGGCGGCCTGGCGGGAGCCAATCTTCATTTTTCTGACCAAGAACTCAACGACCGCGTCGAACTTCTTCTGCATACCGTCCGAGCAGGTGGTGGAACTCGGCACCTTCGTCGAAATCTAATCCAAGCGCCGATAGGGCCGCCGCTTCGCAATGCGGGAAAGGTAACCGTTGTTTCCTGCGACAGAAAGGGATTACCGCCGGAGCTTACTCCCGCGCAGAAGGCGGTGAACGGCGCCGCGGACCTTTCGGATTTCCTGCCGCTTGTTTCATATCACACCTCCTCGGGGACCTTCAGCTTTTCCCGCAAAATGGCATTGACGGCGTCGGGGTTGGCCTTGCCCCCCGTGGCGCGCATAACCTGCCCCACGAACCAGCCGAGCGTCTTGGGCTTGGTCTGCACCTGCTCGACCTGCTTCGGGTTGGCGGCGATAATCTCGTCCACGACCTTTTCGATGGCGCCGGTGTCGGTCACCTGCTTCAGCCCGCGCTCCTCGACGATTTGGCCCGGCGCGTTCCCCGTCTGCAGCATCAACTCGAACACTTCCTTCGCGATGCGGCCGGAGATCACGTTCGAGGAAATGAGGTCGACCAGTTCGCCGAGATGGGCAGCGGGGATAGGGCTCTCGGCGATATCCTTGCCGGTCTTGTTCAGCGCCGCGAAGAAATCGCCCATGATCCAGTTCGCGGCGAGCTTCGCGTCGCGGCCTTTGGCGACCGTCTCGAAGAAATCCGCCGAGGCGCGGTCGGCGATCAAAACGCCGGAATCGTAGGGGGAAAGCGCGTAATCCTTGATAAATCGCGCCCGCTTCTCGTCGGGCAGCTCCGGCAGCGCTTTCTCCAGTTTCTTGACGAAAGCATCCGTCAATTCGAGCGGGAGCAGGTCCGGATCGGGGAAATAGCGGTAGTCGTGCGCCTCTTCTTTTGAGCGCATAGAGCGTGTGGTCCCGGCCTTGGCGTCGAACAGGCGCGTCTCCTGCTTGATCGTCCCGCCCTCTTCCAGGATATCGATCTGGCGGCGCGCCTCATGCTCGATAGCCTGGCCGATGAAGCGGATGGAATTCACGTTCTTGATCTCGCAGCGCGTGCCGAGCGGGTCGCCGGGGCGGCGGACAGAGACGTTCACGTCCGCTCGCAGCGAGCCCTCGTCCATGTTTCCGTCGCAAGTGCCGAGATAGCGCATGATCGTGCGGAGCTTCGTCACATAAGCTCGCGCTTCCTCCGCCGACCGTATGTCAGGCTTGGATACGATCTCCATCAGAGCCACACCGGAGCGGTTCAAATCCACATAAGAGAAGTTCGGGTCCTGGTCGTGGAGGCTTTTGCCCGCATCCTGCTCAAGATGCAGGCGCTCGATGCCGACCTCGATAGAGTAATCCTTGAGATCGACCGTGACCACGCCTTCGCCGACGATTGGGTATTTGTATTGCGAGATCTGATAGCCCTGCGGCAGATCGGGATAAAAATAATTCTTCCGGTCGAAAACCGAAGTGTGGTTGATCTGCGCCTTGAGGCCGAGGCCTGTGCGCACCGCCTGAGCCACGCATTCCTCGTTGATGACCGGGAGCATGCCCGGCATCGCCGCGTCGACGAGGCTCACATGGCTGTTGGGCTCGCCGCCAAATGCCGCCGATGCGCCGGAAAAAAGCTTCGCCTTCGAAAGCACCTGCGCATGCACCTCCAAGCCCACAATCACTTCCCATGGGCCGGTCGCGCCGTCGACGAGGTTCTCTTTTCTTATCTGTGCCATTGATGAATTCCGGTTTTAGGAGGCGAACAAGCGCCGGTATTAATATGCCCGCGCTACCATCGCGGCGGATAGCGAAGCCCAATTATTATCGTCTTCGACTCGGCCAAAGCGAAACGCGCCCTGTAGAAACTGATCCCTGCCGCGACCGGGTTCACGTCCTCGGGAAGAATCTGGCTATAGCCGCGCGCTTCGAGCGGCCTATGCAAGAGACCGGTGTCGAGGATGCCATTGTTGTTCTCGTCATGGAACACGAAAACCGCGTAATCCCCCGGCGGCACATCCTTGAACGTGTAGGAGACGGTCAGATTCTGGATACTTTTGATCGTCCTGCGGCACACCGCTGCTTTGGTGAAATCGCAAGGCGGATCGCCGGGCCGCTCGTCGCGAAGCTGCACCTTGCCCGGATCCGGAAAATAAAAAGTTTGATCCGAGGAGGGCCAAAGCGCCAAGACCACGTGGCCTTTGTAATTCCTGAGCCCACTGACCTCGACATTAAGATCCACATTTTCCGCCCACGCCTGCCCCGCAGCCACCACCCCAAAAAAGAGCGCTACCGCCAAAGCCAGGCAAAGTTCGCCGGCTGCGCCCATAGAACGCCAACGCGTAGCGGCAAGCAGCTTCCCCCTCTCCCGCGAGGGGAGAGGGAACGTTTTAGTAACCCTCTCCCCTTGCGGGAGAGGGTGGCGGCTGGCTTTGCCGGGCGCCGGGTGAGGGGTGTGCCGTTGGCCGAACCGGTGGAGTTTGTTTAGTGGCTTCAGCAAGGCGCACGCCCCCTTACCGTCTTCAGGTGCGCTCGGCAAGGCGAGCTTGCGCAGGAGAGGGCTGGGGTGAGGGGATGCGCCTTCAAAACTAAACATCCTAGTCTTTCGCCTCTACCGAGCGCTGCGCCAGCTTTTCTTCCTCGTACTGAATAAACCAGCCGATCATCTGACGCCAGAGCGCAACGGCGAGCTCAGGCGGCAATCCCCGCTCTTTCGCTCGCGCCTCGACCTTGTCGATCACCTGCCGGATGCGCCAGGGCACGGTCGCCTCGCCCGGGTTTTTCTTCAGCTGCCAGGCCCGGTCGACATAGGCGAAGCGTTCCGCGACAAGGTCCAAAAGAGCTTCATCGATGCGGTCGATCTCGACGCGCACGTGATCCATGCTTTCGCAGTCTTCCGCTTTACGTCGCGCCATTTTGCTTTTTCCGGACCTTCGATTTCGAGCCGCCCTTTTTGGTGGAAGCCCCGCTTTCCGCCCCAGCGGGTTCCTTCTTCGGCGGCGCTTTCTTCGGGATGGGCGCTTTCGAGCCTGCGTGCTGGTCCCCGGCGCTTCCGTTGGCCCACCACGGCTGTGGGACCGGCATGCGGCCCACCGCGTCCTCGATCACCTGCCCCGCGCGCAAAACCAGCGCCTCGTCGAAGGGCTTGCCGATGATCTGCAGCCCAAGCGGCAGGCCTTCGCTAGAGAGCCCGGCGGGGACCGACAGCCCCGGCAAGCCAGCCATGTTCACGGTTACGGTGAAAATATCGTTCAGATACATTTCGAGCGGATCCGAGCCGCCCTGCGATCCAAGCGCGAAGGCCGGCGTCGGCGTCGTCGGAGTCAGGATGGCGTCGACCTTCTCGAAGGCGTTGTCGAAGTCTTGCTTGATGAGCGAGCGCACTTTCTGCGCCTTGAGGTAATAGGCGTCGTAATAGCCCGCCGACAGCACATAGGTGCCGATCAGAATGCGCCGCTTCACCTCCGCGCCGAACCCTTCGGAGCGCGTCTCCTCATACATGTCGATGATATCGCGGCCATTCACGCGAAGGCCATAACGGACGCCATCATACCGCGCGAGGTTCGAGGACGCCTCGGCGGGCGCGACGATGTAATAGGCGGGCAGCGCGGCCTTCGTATGCGGAAGGCTGATGTCGACGATCTTTGCGCCGGCATCCTTAAAGATTTCGATGCCCTTTTGCCAAAGCGCGTCGATCTCCGCCGACATGCCCTCGACGCGGTATTCCTTCGGGATGCCGATCTTGAGGCCCTTCAAGGGCTGGCCGAGGGCTTTCTCCAGATCGGGCAGCGGCTTGTCGACGCTCGTCGAATCCTTGAGGTCGTAGCTCGCCATGGCCTGCAGAAGCAGCGCGGCGTCGCGGATCGAGCGCGCAATCGGGCCGGCCTGATCGAGCGACGAGGCGAACGCCACCATGCCCCAGCGCGAGCAGCGGCCATAGGTGGGCTTGATGCCGACCGTGCCGGTGAACGCGGCCGGCTGGCGGATCGAACCGCCCGTATCTGAAGCCGTCGCGCCGAGGCAGAGCCGGGCGGCGACAGCCGAAGCCGAGCCGCCGGAGGACCCGCCCGGCACAAGCTTTTCGGTTTTTCCCGAGGCGCGCCAAGGGCTGATGCATGGCCCGAAATAGCTCGTCTCGTTGGACGAGCCCATCGCGAATTCGTCCATGTTCAGCTTGCCGAGCATGACCGCGCCCGCGTCCCACAAATTCTGCGTGACAGTCGATTCGTAAGCGGGTTCGAAGCCCTCAAGAATGTGCGAGCACGCGGTGGTGCGCACGCCCTTCGTGCAGTAGAGATCCTTGATGCCGAGCGGAATGCCTTCGAGCGCGCGGATATCGTCCTTGGACTTCGACGCGAGGCGCTTGTCCGACTCCTTCGCTGCGTCCATCGCCTTGTCAGCCGTCACGACCAGAAAGGCGTTCAGCGCCTCGTTGCCCGCCTCGATGGCGGCAAGGCACGCTTCGGTTAGCTCTGTAGCTTTGATCTCTTTCGAGCGCAGCTTGTCGCGCGCCTCGGAAATTGTGAGGTTATTCAGTGTCATGGGTTATTCGATAACCTTCGGCACGAGGAAAAAGCTGTCTTCGGATTTCGGCGCGTTTTTCATGATATCGGCGGCCTTATCGCCGTCCGTTACAACGTCGGCGCGCATATGCAGTTTGGCGCCGCCAACCGATGTCAGCGGCGTGACGCCATCGGTCGGGATCGCTTGCAGCTCCTCGACCCAGGCTAAAATGCCGTTCAACTCGCGCTGCAGGCTGTGCGCTTCCTGCGATGAGACTTTGACGCGGGCAAGGTGCGCGATACGCCGGACCGTCGCCTCGTCGATTTGGGACTTTGTCATGGCCATCTCTGATGTGGGTGTGCTCTATCTAAATTCACCGCCGCGCGCCCGCAATCATTTCTTTGCCCGCGTCCGCAGCTATCTCGGGCGCGGCTTGCGCATGCGCCGCATATCGTCATCCCCGAATGCCCTCTGGGCCGTATCCGGGATCTAGGAACTCCTGCGCAGCCACGCTTAGGCCTGGAATAAGCGCCAGGGCGCTTTCCGGGGCAGGCGGAGATCGCCAACACTTGCACTAGCGCAGCCTCTGCGGCAGAGTGCGGGCAATTTAGAAGTTCGGCCTGCGCTTCGGGGGCAAAAGGCATGTTTCGAAATGCGGCGCGCGTTTATGCCTAATCCCTGGGGGGGGTTATCAGGTTCATGGCAACGTTTATGATTGGGTGGAAGACTGCTATCGCAATACTTACGGCGGCGCCCCAACCAATGGCCGAGTATCGACGAATGTTGAGTGTAAGTACCGAGTCATTCGCGGGGGCTCTTGGTACTCCGATCCTCAGTTCCTGCGCTCGGCCTACCGCGACAAAAACGATCCGGCGAGCCGGGAGGTGGGTATTGGCTTCCGGGTCGCCAGGACGCTCGATTAGCCGCCCTCGCCGCGCCCTTCACGAACGTCGAAAATCGGCGATGTTGCGTGTGGCAAGCGCCATCGCCTTCGAGCACGCGATGGCGGCGATCCGAGCATCGAAGGCGCCGGCCGGCCTTCCGATGCGGCGGCGTTCCAAGACGATTTCGGCGAAGTGCCCGGCGTTGGCGCTGTCGAAGGCGAGTTTCCTGCCCGCGAACAAGCCGAAGATTTGCCGGGCCGCCGAGGCAAGGTCTTGCTTGCGCTTGCCGCCGGGCAGGATTGCCACGCCGAGCAGGATTTCCGCCTGAGCGATGGCCGTCGTGAAAAGGTCTTCCGCGTTCTGCCGCGCCATCCATGACGCCACGCCGGAATCGGGCCGGGGCTTCATCGCCTCGGAGATCACATTTGTGTCGAGGACGATCATCTGGCTTAGTCGAGCTGCGGCGGCTCGCGGACTGGTTCGCGCGGCGGAATGTCAATCTCAAAGCCGCCAAGCGGCTCCATGACAGCGCGGATCGCCACGTAGAGATTGGCCGGGGCGCGCTCCTCCTCGCCGAGCGCCTCGCGTAGAATGGTCCGCGCTTCGCTCTCCAGGCTTCTGCCGCTCCGCGCCGCCCGCGCCTGCAGCGTGTCGTCACCATCGGGAATGGTGATGCTGCTCACTGCGGCGGCCCTCCTTACGTTCCAGTCGCCATTCTAACGCGCATCGGGGCCGCCGTTCAAATCTTTGAAAGGTCGCGATTGCGCCACCGAAAGAGGCTCGGGACCTTATGGCGGTCTTGTCGAACCGTGAGTTGCATCGTAATAGCAAACAGACATTCCAAGTGCTTTGTAAATCCGCGGCTTGGCGCACCTCCGCCGCGCCGCCACTGCACACGCTTCTACGATACTGGCAACTGCCGCCTGTATCGCTTATAACACCCACGGGAACTGGGCATGAAGGGCGCGCCATGCGCGCGGAGGAGAGACTATGTCATCGCGTTGGACGCCGGGCAGCTGGAGGCAAAAACCTATCGAGCAGGCTCCGGCGTATCCCGACGAAGCAGCCGTCGCCTCCGTCGAGAAGGAACTCGCGAGCTTTCCACCGCTCGTCTTCGCAGGCGAGGCGCGCTGCCTCACCAAGAACCTGGCCGAGGTTGCGGCTGGGCGCGCTTTCGTCTTGCAGGGCGGCGATTGCGCCGAAAGCTTCTCCGAGCATGGCGCGGATTCCATTCGCGATTTCTTCCGCGTGTTCCTGCAGATGGCGGTGGTGCTGACCTTCGCCGCAAGCCGCCCCGTCGTAAAAATCGGCCGGATCGCGGGGCAATTCGCCAAGCCACGCTCGGCCGCGATGGAAATGCAGGATGGCCTGGAGCTGCCGAGCTACCGCGGCGACATCATCAACGATATCGCGTTCACGCGAGAGGCGCGCACGCCCGATCCGCAGCGGTTGCTCAAGGCGTACAGGCAATCGGCGGCGACGCTGAATTTACTCAGAGCATTCGCGCAAGGCGGATATGCGGACCTTGAGCGCGTCCATCAATGGACGCTTGGCTTTGTGAAGGACAGCCCCGCTGGGAATCGCTACGAGGAATTGGCGGGCCGCATCTCAGAGACGCTGAACTTCATGCGCGCCTGCGGCGTGACTTCCGACAATTCGGAGCGGCTGCGCACCACCGATTTCTACACGAGCCACGAGGCGCTCCTGCTCGGCTTCGAGGAGGCCTTCGTGCGCACAGATTCGACAAGCGGCAATTACTATGCAACCTCGGGCCACTTCCTCTGGGTGGGTGACCGCACCCGTCAGCCGGACCATGCGCATATCGAATTCTTGCGCGGCATCAAGAACCCCATCGGCGTGAAGTGCGGGCCAAGCATCGCCCCCGAGGAGCTGATCGCGCTGATCGATCTGCTCAACCCGGAGAACGATCCGGGACGCCTCACGCTGATTTGCCGGTTCGGAGCGGACAAGGTTGGCGCGCATCTGCCCGGCCTCATCCGCGCGGTGAAACGGGAAGGCAAGGTGGCGATCTGGGCCTGCGATCCTATGCACGGCAATACCATCAAGGCGGCGAGCGGATACAAGACGCGACCCTTCAACGCCATCATGCGCGAGGTTGAAAGCTTCTTCGATGTCTGCCAGGCCGAAGGCGCCTATCCCGGCGGCCTCCACGTCGAGATGACGGGCAAGGACGTCACCGAATGCACCGGCGGCGCGCATTCCATATCGGATGCGGATTTGTCCAACCGGTATCACACCTATTGCGATCCGCGGCTGAACGCCGATCAGGCGCTGGAGCTAGCCTTTCTCGTAGCGGAGCGGTTGCGCCGCGATCGCGTCGCCATCGAACCGAGAGCTGCTGCGGCGCTCTGTTAGCGCAGACGCTGGATTGTCATCGCGGTCATTGCCGGCCCGGGCTAGGCTGGGGCGAAGCGACGGCATGGGCCTCTACCGTCCCAAACCCCTCTGGCGCCTCTTACCACCCAACGGGGGCTTTTCTACCGGCGGCTTCTGGCGCTGCACGCGAACTGGGACGGAAGATAATCGAGATTGAAGCACGTATTATCCCATCCGCCTGGCCTTAGCCGCCAGCCGTTGCAGTCCACCACCTCTCCTTCGGCGGTGCGCCGGGGACAGACGGCTCTGGTCTTAACAAAATGGCGGTGATGCGTTTTAGTCTTCGCGTCAGCGCCCCCAACCATCGGGGCCGCAACCACCGCGAAACCGGCTACAAAAACTGCAAGCACGCCCCGCCGGAAATCCTGACGCGTTTGGCGCAATCTCTTCCAGGATTTCCCGCGGATAAGGAGTACTAGCAACTTATTGAATCTAGTACAGCTTATCCGAGGCAAGTTCGTGCGGACGCGTGCGGCCGAGTGGGGCGAACCTGCCTCCGGCTGTAGTAGCTTCCTACTCATGCTCATGGGTGGCTCCTTGAGCGGCAACTGATTTCCAAACCATGAATAACCGTTAGCGATTTCGCAATCCAGCAAGTCTTAGTTGAAGCGTACTTCGGTCTTGCCCGGAATCGGGGCCGCAATCGAAAAGATTTCACCGTTCGCGATTTGCCGGGAGACTGGCGAGATGCATTAGAGAAGCATATCCTTTGGCAAAGTTGGTTCCAGTGATGCACATGGATCAAGGCAATGGCGCAAATTTCAGCGAATGGAGCTGCCTATCCAATAGGTCTTGCAATGCAAGTTGTATGCGTTGCCATAGATACTGAACGAGCTGTTGTGTGTGGCGAGATCAAAGGGTACGGAAAACCGCCGATGGCCTCCCCCGCGCATAGCTTCCGCACCCTGTTGCAGACCTCGCAACCCTGACCCGCAATTACGGTGCGCCTTGGCGATGCTGCGCCCGCCGATATGCTTGCCAGCCTAACCCCGATCCAGCAGCAGGTCTTCGCCAAACTGGAGGTTCCCCTCACCCTGTCGGCAGAGCACATTAGCCATTCATCAACCTTCTTCCGGGGAATCGGTGGATTACGCTTTCTCCCGCGCGGAAGTTCAGGCTAGGAGACACTGAACTGCTTGATCAGTCTGCATCGTTTCAGCGGACGATTTCGTAATCCACCGTGTCGTAGGCGAAGCTCTTCGCGGAGCGTGACGCGCTCTCGCTGACCTGCTGCAGGATATTCATAAGGTAGCTCGCGGGCGCCTGCACGGGCGCCAACCCCTTGGTTCGCTGCTCCGCCGCTTCAGCGCCGAAAGTCGTTGGGGGAAACTCGTTCGGGATGACAAGTGCGACAAGCGTTCCCTTGCCGGCCGGCTCCTGCGCCTGGAAACCCGTGAATCCCCAGCCGGGGCTGGGGGCCGTAATGGCTTCGCCGGGGCGAATGAGCGGAGCGCCTTCAGAGAACGTGAACCTGTTGGGCAGGATTTGCGTGATCTTATTCGCGGCGTCGATGTCGAAAAGGATAAGCCGCCCCGCGATCTTGCTCCTGACCTCGAGGCGATAGGTCTGGCCGAGCATTACCCGGCTTCCCCCCTCGATGACGATGCGTACTTCGCCCTTGGACCCGGGAAGATCGGCCGCGAGGTCCAGAAGCGCCCTGCGGAGGAAGCTTTCAGCCTGTCCTTCCTCGGCCCCGCGCGGCGCTGCGAGCGGTCCTGCAACGCTCTCGATCCAATCGCGATAGCTTGCGACGCGGGTGTAGACGCCATAGGATTGACGTTCGTGCGCACAGTCGGAGGCGCCCAACTAACGACGCCGACTTGACGGATCGCTCCGCTCGCGGAGTTTGCCGTCAACGGGCCGCCGCTGTCGCCGTTGCAGGAATCCTGGTTGATCTCCTCGTAACCAGAGCAAAGCTGGCCGGCGCCGATCGCAGGCGCAAAACCGGGTTCGCTGTAACGCTTCCAGCAATTTTGCGTATCGACGAGCGGCATGGTCACTTGCATCAGCCTGGCGCAGCCGGCGCGCAAAGTGCGGTTTCCAGGCAGCGCGTAGTCTCTAAGGCGCGGAATAATCTGGCCGCCCGCTTTGTAGGTTTCGACGGTTCCAAATCCCGCGACGCTGACTGGACCATCGCCCAGGTTTTCGTCCTCCTGGCTAGGGAGAGGCGCAAGCGCTCCCGCCCACGGCCGCGACAGCTCGATGAGCGCGATGTCATTTCCAAACGCGAGCGCGGGCTCCGGCGGCTCCGCCTGGCCGGCGGCCTTCGCCAGGGTGCGGTCTCTTCGCCATTTTCGATAAACGCCGCCGAAATCCCCGTGCATTTGGAAAGAACGAGCCTCGAAGGTGTTTTCGGGCGAGGCGGCGCGAAGATCCTCTACGCCGATAATGGCTTTTAGCCGGCCATTGAAACCTGCTTCTGCGGGATCGCTGCGCAACGTGGTTTTATCGATGAATTGCAGGCAATGCGCGGCCGTCAGCACCCATCGCGGGGCTATGACGCTTCCTCCGCAGAAGGCCAGCGACCGGTTCGCCGCCGCGTCGTCAAGCACGAGCGCTGCAAACCATGGCCAGGACGCTTTCGCGGCCGGTGACCCGTTGATAGCCTTAACGCCAGCGGACGGCGAGGGCGCAGCGTCATCGGCGCACTTCACCATCGCCGCCGGTGTCTGGGCGTCGGCAGCTATACCAAACAGCAGGAAGGAAGAAGCGCAAAGGCAAAGCCTCGAAAACATCTTACCTCCGGGCGGCTACAATGGCTGGCGCCTCAAGCGCCGCCTTATCGCTGCGCAATCCCTGCCACGAGCTTGACGATGCGCTCGGAATAGAGCTCGGGCGGTTTCTTCTCCCCTTGTCCTTCCCCGCCCCTCTTCAATTCCTCTACCCTTTTCAGCCAAGCTTCGTATTCGCGTTTAAACGCGCTGCGCACCGCCTCAGGGATACCCTTCTCTCCGTTGTCTTGCTTTCTACGCCGCCGGCGGGGGTATCTTTATCGTTCTCTTTTTCGACGATTTTCTTCAGCTTGCACTTATTGACGCGTTCCCACCAGTTGAACTGAGCCTCAGTCGGCGCCTCCTTGGCCGTGCTGTCCCAAATCGCCACCCAGTTCATCGATTTGCCATTGCAGTTTATGGCGCCGAAGCGCCAGGGGTGGACCCAAACAAGCCTTCCGGGGTCGCCTAACTCCAGCCTCAACTGATCGATCTGGTCCTGCCGGAGGAGGCCGGTTCCATCGGGACGCTTAGCCTCGCCGTTATCGTACATTTTGATAAGTTCGAATCCCGATAGGAAATAGTATTGAGGGTTGGCCTCTTCGCTGTCGGGGTCGGCTTGCTTCACCCGGTCCATCGTCTCATAAAAATATCTTACGGCGCTCTCGGCGGATTTCGGAATCGCCTCGGATCCACCGGCGGGAAATCCGGTTCTAAACAGAGAGGCCAATTGATAGCCCGCCAAGGGGCTTCCGCGCGCGAAGGCTGTGCTGTAGAGGTTGAAAATCTCTTGAGCCCCGCCATCCGGCTTTTTGTTATAGGTCGCCGGATTTGGCCGGAAAGGAAGCTTGCCGTTTCTCAGTAAGCCAGCCAGTTGCACTTGGGCTTCGATATCGCCCTGTCCCGCAGCAAGGCGCCAATATCTGGCGGCGGCCTCTGGCTGAGGCGCGGGCAATCCGTCCCCGTCTGTCAGCCAGCGCGCTAGCGTCTTTTGGGAGCGCGCATCGCCGGCTTCGGCCGCGCGGGCATACCAAAGCAGGGCCTTGCTCTTGGCGACATCAGGGTCTTGAATACTCTTATCGTCCCCGTTTTCATCGAGGACCATGTATCTTATCTCATACTCGTAATAAGAGCCGAGATCGAACATCGCGTCCCAAGATCCACGCGACGACGCGATCTCGAGAAGTTCAATAGCCCTTGTGCGGTTTCCCTTTACGCCCCACCCCCAATAAAGCATCCGCGCTGTTTCGACCATTGCAGGGACGTAGCCGCTTTCTGCGGCTTTCGACAGCCATTTGAACGCCAGAGCACGAATGCCTTGCAGATACGCCTCGCCCGCGCCTGCGCCATTATCGGCTGGGAAGCGCAAGTAACCGTTCAAATAGGCCATACCCAAGCTATACTCGGCCAGGACATCGCCCAGATCGGCCCCGCGCTGCAGAAGCTCGGCGCTATGGTCCATATCCGCGGACTGGCGAGTAAGGTTCTCACCCTCGCCCCCATAATATTCGCCATTTTGATAAAGCGAGGCCAAGCTATTGTACGCGGCGGCGTAACCAAGATCGACGGCCTCTGCGAAACTCACCGACGCCTGCTTAAGCGCGTCTTCCCGTCCCGAAGCGCTGCTTATTGATGCGAGCGCGTAGTAGGCACGTCCCAAATTATACTTTAAGCGGGCGACCCTGCCTCTCTCGCCTGCCGCGGACTTGCACGCGCCGATGGCGCGATCGATCTCGGCAATGGCGGCCGGCCGTTCCGTTGCTTTGGTCAGGGCGGTCAGGGACACCTTTTGAATGTCATGAGCGCCGGTCCCCGGCAGCCGGTTGGCGTCTAGCGGGGAAGATGCAAGTTCGTCGCAGGAACGCAAATTCTCCGGCTGCGAAATCTCGGCGTTTAGCTGACCTGTTGAAATCTGGCCGCCGCCCTGCTCCTGAAGACGCATCAGGCGCTCGACATCATCGGCTAATCCGCAAGGAGCCAGTTCAATTCGCTTTTTCTCCAGTTCAATTGCAGAAAAACTACCGTGACCGACGCCATAACCGAGTGAAACCAACTCAGATTTCGCTGTCCTGCAGCGAGCGTCGTTATCTTGTATGCGTTCGGCGGCCTGAATGAAAAAGAACTTCACAACTCCGCCCGCCGTGTCGGTGGAATCGCTGAAGTCAGGCACCTGCTGTGCGTTAATGTCCAGAGCGCGATCCCGCACGTTGAGCCTCACCTTGGCGGCGAGGATGCTGATCTCCTGCGGCACGGAAATTTCTCGCAAAAGCTCTGTCGTGAATAGCGACGTCGCCTTCTTCCCTTCGCCCTTTTTCCCGCGAGATTCTCGGTCCTGGTTTTCTTTCGATGCCGAAGGAGCGTCGAACGATACCTGGCCAGCCCTGGCTGAGTAGAGGCGGAACACTCCGTGCGGCGTTTCTTTGGGCTTCACGACGCCCACAACCTCTTGATCCGCTCCTTTTATGTCGCTCAAAAACGTACGGCAGGCATCGGCTATAACGAGAACGGCGTGAGGCTTGCGCTTTATTATGGCGTCCAAAATGTCATTTTCGGAAAGTGCGACACTTGCCAGCCAATCGTGCCACCGCCGTCTTGCAACGGAGCTTGGCTCTCCGGCAGGCCCCGGCGCATCTTTCAAATATGCATTTTGAGTTTTCGAGTCGGGAAGGAGAAAGTAATTCCCTTTGTCCGGAATATTAAAACCGTGACCGGAAAAGTAGAATAACACTTCGTCGCCAGGTTCGATACGGTCTAGGAATGCATTGAAACGCCGTTCAAATTCGCCCTTGTTCGCCACGTCGGCGTTTTTCGCCAGCTCAACTTGAAAATCGACCCCAGGCTTTTCTAATGCGTTTTTGATCTGTTCCGAGTTGTTTGCCGGCGCGACAAGCGATCGAATTCCGTTCTTCTCGACATAATCTCCAACGCCGGCCACAAAGGCGTATCGCGCGCCGGCGTGTCCTTGGTCCGTTCCTGCACATACGATAAATATCGAAAGCAGCAAACAAAGCAAATAACGTAAGCAAAAGAAGCCACACCGCATAGCCATATTTTCCTCAATGGCGACTTATATTATGCGGGAAAAGCGCCCGCGACGGCCGTACTGCGAAAATTTATTGCTTAGATTCATCTGAGCTGGCATCGTCGCCTCTACTGATTTGAGACGCGTTCGAGGTGTCGGTCCGGGCGGATTCGGGCTGCACTTTGCCAGAGTTGACAAGGCTCGCCACCGTTGCCGGCGCGTTATGGCAGAGCCGGTCGACCAGCCCGCTCGATAGATTCCAGAACTTATCGCCGGGAACGAGGGGCTGACCGCTGTCCGTCTTCGGAGCATCTTCCATACGCACGGGGGTGAGCCCCTTGCGCTCTGTGCTCGTCGTTTCCGGCTGGCTGTTGGCTTTACTACTCACGGCCGCAGGATATTTGGAATTGAGGCAATCGTACAAGGTGCGCCGCGCGCGGAAGCGGTACAAAAACTGCTTCTCCAGGCCAAGCGGATCGGCCTCAAGCGTTGCTTTGTTGATAAACTTTTCGCGCGGCACGATGTCGATCATCTGGGTGCCGGCGCGCTCGTATTGGGTGTCAGCGCCTTCCTTCCAGTATCCCTCGCTTGCGCGATCGCTGCTCTCGTAGATGGTCCTGATGAAACGGTCGTAGCTTAAGCTGACGCCCACCATTTCACCCACTTCCATCGCGGTTGAATGCACTTCGCGCGCAGACTTGGCCAGAAGAGCTTTTATTTCTTCCACGCTGGGCCCTTTGGCTCCGACGCCATTGAAGTAGGGCAGCAGCCCTTCCTCTGCATAGCGCAGCGTGAGGACCATCAAGCGGTCGCGCGTCCAAAGCTCTCCGGCATGGCGCTCAAATTCGAACAGGCGCCCCTGCCGGTAGGCCTCCTCAAGGCTCGTCCTCAGTTCTCCGGCAGTGACCTGATTGATTTCGGCGCTTCCACTGACGCCATGTTCCTTCAACGAGGTATGGTATTTTTTCAGGGTTGAAATGAATTTATCGATGGCCTTGTCGACATTTCTTTGCTTTTCAAGCTCGTCCGCTCTTTGTCTTTCTAAGTCCTCTTGCTGCCTCGCGAAGAAATTGGCGGTCGCCTGAATGACTTCCGCCGCGGTCTTCGGCTTGCGGCCGGAATCGGAGCCCGATCTATCGCCGTCATCGGAATCGCCGCCCCGGTCGTGATGATGACGGTGCCGGGCCTGCGTCGGTCCATCTGGGAAGCGCACTCCGGCGCCGTGCCGGATCACATCGCTCAAAAATCCTGCTTGCGCCTGGGCCGGACCGGGCTGGATGGAAAATATGAAAAAGCCTGCGCCAAAAATAACTCCTGCCACTCGATAATGCATGGCAAACCCCAAATCGCGAAAGGCAAAACTCTTATTGAAAGATTAATCGCTTTTTGCGCCAAAGGCAACGCTTGGTGAACCGATCGCGCCCATCGAATTGCGAACTCGGACCACGCGTCGTCATATGTCAATCTTCCCCGCGGCCATTGCCTGGCCGGCGCCATGACGGTCCCATGCAATCATCTTCGGCTTGAACTGCGGCTGCCGGCTTCGGTTCGTGTTTTTCTGGCTTGCCGCGTGCGACAGCGCGGCGGGCGCGGGCGCGCAGATAGACGTAGATGTTGTCGAGATAGCACATGACGTTCTTGTTCTCGCGAAACGACGGCATGGCGTTGTTTTTCCGGCCTGCCGTCACAATCGCCACGAATTCAGCGTAGCTCAATTTGTCCAATGAGTTCGCTGAAGCCGGAGCGAAGGCCGATCCCGTGCCGTCAGGTCCGTGACAAACGAGGCATGTCGACGTGAAGCGCAGGTATCCGGAGAAGGTGTACCAATCCACTGCGCCGTTCTTATGAACTTTAAAGGTCGGATTTCCTTCCGCGTCGTAGTGTTTCCCGTCGATTTCTTTCACGCTTCGATCCCGGGGCTCTTCCGTCTCGCCGCATGCTGCTAGAAATGCGCAGATCCAGAGAGCCACGCCAACATGAGGGCTTCGAGTTTTCAAAATGCGCCTCTGTGAAAGCGCTTTACCAAGGTCCTCAGTGTCACTGGCTGGCGCATTGGCGATGCAATTGGGTTGAGCAACAGAAATAGCGTCGATGTTATGCAAGACCGGCGCGAGCGAGCGCGCGGGCAAGTTCGTTCAGGGCTTCGTCGATCAGCATCGCCTCTTCCTCATCGAGCAAGCGCACGGCGTTGTTGACGTGGACCAACACGCAAACGCCCGCAGGCGCCTCTTCAAGCAGCATGACGTTGACACGGCGGCGCTCGCCACTGCGCTCGCACAAAGCCGTAAAGCCGTCGCTCTCGAGGACCCGCATCGGAACGCCAAGACACATGCGGCTTCTCCTTGCTTATTCGGCAGCCAGGGGCAGGCCGCGAGGCTTCAGGCCGAACCCAGCGGCGGTAAGCTCGGCAGCCAACGCTTCCACGAGCGCGGGAAGAATGCTTGCGAGTTCGGGAGTTGGCTCTAGGCCCAGCGCGAAGGATTTCGGCTCGGCGCCAATCAGCACCGTGCGGACCGGTGAAATGCCGTGAAAGGTTAGCGTGGCGAGCACGTCCGACAAGCCAACTTGATGGGGAGAGATCCGCGTTCGAAAAAACGCCCGAAGTTCGCCATCCCCAAGCCGTACAAGCGTTCCCGGCTCCCTTCCCGAGCGCACGCAGTCAGCGATCAGGAGGAAATCGGCTCCGGCGATCCGGTCGAGACAATCCATCGCGGATGTTCCACCGTCTATGACCTCGACCTCGACTGGGATGCTGTAACGCTCAGCAAGCGCATTCACGGCATGTACGCCGATCCCCTCATCGGAGAGCAGGATATTGCCGGCTCCAAGCACTACGGCGCGCACCGTCACCCCCTCTATAGCGCCCGCACCTGCACGGCCAACCCATTCTCCTGGTCATGCACATGCACAGCGCAAGCGATGCAAGGGTCGAACGAGTGAATGGTGCGCAGCACCTCCAATGGCTTTTCGGGATCCGCCACGGGATTGTCCACGAGCGAGGCCTCATATGGGCCAGGCGCGTCATCCTCCGAACGCGGCCCGGCGTTCCAGGTCGAGGGCACCACACATTGGTAGTTGGCGATCTTGCCGTCGCGGATAACGGTCCAATGCGAAAGCAGCCCGCGCGGCGCCTCGTGGAAACCGAACCCCATGATCTCGCCCTTCGGGAACACAGGCTTATTGTAGGTCGCGAAATCTCCCGCTCCGATGTTGTCTACGAGCTTTTGCCAATTGGCCTCGAGCAGATCGACCATAATCGAGCATCGAACAGCGCGCGCAGCGTGGCGGCCGATGGTCGAGTGCAGAGCGCCGCGCCGACTTTGGCGCCAACCAGCGCCGACACCGTATCCAGCACCTTGGTCACGGCCGCGATGGTCGGCTGATGCCCTGCGGCGACCGCATTCAGCACCGCCGCAAGAGGCCCAACCTGCGCTCTTTTCCCGTAGAAGGTCGGCGCTTTGAGCCAGGAATATTTGCCGTCATCCTGAAAGTCTGTGTATTGCGGGCTCGTTTGTCCCTGGTAGGGATGCAGCGGTCCGTCGTTGGTATAGGAGTACCAAGAGTGCTTGACGGACTCCTCGACGCCTTTGCCGAGGAAATCGTCGCCAAAGCTCTTGATGGGCTGATATTTGGCGAGATCGCCGCCGGGGATGTATCCGCCGGGATACATGAACTCGGTCCCCTTCGTGTCGATGGGGAAATCCGGGGCGGATAGGTAATTGGTGACGCCCGCGCCGTAGCCGGTCCAGTCCGCATAAACCGAACCTACCGCCGCAACGTCGATCAGATACACTTTGTTGACGAAATCGGCGAGTTTGTCGATCTGGGTCTTGATGGCCATAAGCCTATCCACCGTCAGCACTGACTGACTATCGACCGCAATGGGGTTCGAGACCCCGCCAACCGCCATGTTCTGAATGTGGGGCGTTTTCGAGCCGAGGATGGTGACGATTTTGTTGGCCTGACGCTGGATATCGAGGGCCTGAAGGTAGTGCGTCACCGCGACGAGATTGATTTCAGGCGTGAGTTTCATCGCCGGATGACCCCAATAGCCGTTTGTAAACGGCCCGAGCTGACCGCTGCCCACAAAGGTCTTCAGTCTCTCTTGGGTTTGCTTCATGACCTCCTTTCCATTCAGAGGCCAGTCGCTGTACTGCTCGATCCAGGCGGCGGCCTTGACGGGATCGGCCTTGAGGGCCGAGACCACGTCGACAAAGTCAAGCGCGGATAGATGATAGAAGTGGACGATGTGGTCGTGGATTGCGTGCGCCGCGACGATCATATTGCGGATGAACTGAGCGTTCAGCGGCACTTCGAGATTGAGCGCGTTCTCCACGGCGCGTACGGACGCGATAGCGTGAACCGTTGTGCATACCCCGCAAATACGCTGGGTTATGGTCCAGGCGTCACGCGGATCGCGGCCGATGAGAATCAGTTCGACGCCGCGCCACATTTGCCCAGACGACCACGCTTTCGTCACCTTGCCGCCGTTGATCTCAACGTCCACCCGCAGATGGCCCTCGATGCGGGTGACGGGGTCGATGGTGATTCTCGTAGACACTTGCAGGTCTCCTTAAATCCGGGCGGATGTCAGCGGACGCGGTCAGCCGGCTGGCCGGGCAGAATGGGGAAGATCTTGACGAAGAAGACGTAAGCCAGCACCTCGATCGAGATGACGCCGAGCGTGACAAGGATCTCCGGCGCAGACGGAAAATAATGCCAGGCTGAATCGTGTTCATAGGCGACGAGGAAGGCGTCGATCCGGTAGAGCACGGCCCCGGCGAGCATGCTGGCTGCGGCGGGGAACAGTTTCGACAGCCAGGCGGCGCCGCGCTGGCATCGCGAGTGAGATAGCCGGGTACGCGAACAGAGCGATTTCGATCCAGAACATGACGCTCAGGATCCCGGCGTCAAAGAGCCTCGGAAGCTCGCCACGCCAAGCGAGGTCCGTGAAGCGAAGTCCGATGTAGACGAAGAGGATCGCTGCGATGATCCTGCCGATCTTCGACAGCAGTTCCAAATCGTCGAAGATATCCCGGCCGAAGCCGACGGCGGCCAGCGTCGCTTCGAGGATGACCACTGCGAAGCCCATGCAGATGGCTGTCAGCAGGAATAGCGCCGGCAGCATCTGCGTCTGCCAGAGCGGATGAACCTGGTAGCCCATCGCGATCAAAAGCGAGCCGAGCGAGCTTTGATGCATGCTGGGCAGAAGCACGCCAAGTCCGATAAATAGGAAGATGATTCGATTGAAGGACTTTTGCAGGTTTCGGCGGCCCAGCCATTCGAGGAAGGTCGGGAACCACTCGATCCACAGCACGAGGATGTAGAGCGAGATGCAGGCCGCAACCTCGAACATCACCGAGTTCGGATTGAAATAAGCCGGTGACAGCGTGTGCCAGAAATTCCAATAACGGCCGAGGTCGATCAACACCGAAGCCGCGCCCAAACTGTAGCCGAACACCGACGCGGTAAGCGCCGGCCGCACAAGCGGGTGGTACTCGCCTTTATTGAGAATATACACGAGGAACGCCATGGCGTAGCCGCCGCAAGCGAATCCTGTCGCGATGACGACGTCCCAAACCACCCAAAGGCCCCAGGTGTAGCCGTTGCTAATGTTGGTGACTGCGCCAAGGCCGTCCGCGAAACGCCGGACGAGGAAAAAGACCGCGATGGCGGCGAAGACGCCCAGGATCGTGGTGAACACGCCCGTGAGCTTGCCGCCGACTGGCGCGCTCATGCGTGCGCGAGGACGATGCGGGGCCTCGTCCTCATGATGTTCCTTACTGCCGCGATAGGCGAAGGCGACGAGCCCGGCGAGCGCCACAGCGGGAGCGGCCAGGCCGCCATAGAGCCGATGCTGCAAGTTCTCCGATACTGCGGCGTAAGATAGCTCCGGCAACCCGGTCGGCAAACCAAGCTTCGCGAAAGGCACGCCGGACAGATAGCGCACCTGCGTGCCGCCGAGCATCTTCTCGCCATAGACCTCATCGACGTACTCGGCTGCCGCGCGCTCATGCGTGTCGCCGGAGTCGACCGTGCGCCTCGGGAAAACATTGCGCTCGCCCGCTTTCATCGCCTTGCGGCGATCGATTTCGCCTGTCAACGCCTGGTAGCTTCCGAACAAGGTAGCGCCGGTCGGACAGACCTTGGCGCAGGAGGGAATATCGCCCTTCGCGAGGTTCTCTTTGCAGAACTGGCATTTCGCGATCTGAGGGGTGGGGGTGTCGTACTGGAATTGCGGGACGCGATAAGGGCAGGCGGCGACGCAGTAGCGGCAGCCGATGCAGGCGTCGGGGTTGTAGGACACGAGACCCGTGGTGGCGTCCTTGGTCATTGCGCTCACGGGGCAAACCGAGACGCAAGACGGGTCGATGCAATGCAAGCATTGCCGCTTGATATGAGCGAAACCGTCGATCTCTTTGTCTTTATGATCGCTCGTTCCGTTCTGATAAAGCTTGATGACGGTGAAGGTCTTGCCCGACAGCTCGAACGGCGTGTCCCACAGCTTCTGGCCGATATTGTCGTCCACGGGCAGCGCGTTGGTTGTCTTGCATGCCGACATGCAGGCCTTGCAGCCGATGCAGAGCGTCGAATCGTACAGGAGCCCGATGGCGCCGCCGGGCACGGTCTTGTTGCCTCGCGCCTCGGCGGGCTCCGCGCCAAGCGAGACGCACGCAGTGGCGGCCGCAACCCCGCCCACTCCTTCGCATAGGAATTCGCGTCGATTGATTGTCATCGCGGCTACTCCTGACGGCCTGAGCCGCCTTCGAGCTTTTTAGTCTCCTGGAAAGAACCGTCACGGCGCCAACGGCTGCGCCCACGGCTGCGGAAGCCGCCGCGACCCCCGCGATGGTTGCGCCGGAGCCCTGTTCCTCGGCGATGCGCGGATACATTGCGGGCGGACGCTGGTTGGTAAGATCGGCAAGCGCGTGGATCGGTTTTGTGAAGCCGATCCCTTTCGTGGTGCAGCCGATGCAGGGGTGGCCGGTTCCGACGGGCCAGGACTGCATGCCTGCGTCGCCGAACAAGACGACGGGACAGTTCGCGTAGGTCTCAGGCCCCTTGCAACCCAGCTTGTAAAGGCAAAAGCCTCTGCGATGGCCTTCGTCGCCGAATTCAAGCGCGAAACGTCCGGCGTCGAAATGGGCGCGGCGCTCGCAGTTTTCGTGAACGAGACGGCTATAAGCGAAGAGCGGGCGGCCTTGGCCGTCCGTGGGCGGAAGTTTGTGAAACGTCAGAAAATGCACCACGCAGGCGAGGAAATTGTAAGGGTTCGAAGGACAGCCGGGGATGGTGACGATGTCGTTGCGGCTGAGCGCCTCGGCGACGCCCACTGAGCCGGTTGGATTTGGCGGCGCCGACGGCATGCCGCCCCAGGAGGCGCAAGAGCCGAGCGCAATGACCGCCGCGGCGTTGGCTGCCGCCTCTTGCGTCAGCTCCAAAGAGGTGCGGCCGCCGATCTTGGAGTAGATGCCGCCGTCCTTCATCGGGATGGCGCCCTCGACGACCAGCAGATACTTGCCCTTGTTCGCTTCCATGGCGGCGCGCTTCGCCGCTTCGATTTGGTGGCCGGCAGCGGCGAAAAGCGTCTCGTGGTAGTCGAGAGAGATGATGTCGAGGATTAATTTCTCGAGGGTCGGATGCTCAGCGCGCAGAAACAACTCGGTGCAGCCCGTGCATTCCTGGTGGTGCAGCCAGATAACGGACGGGCGCTTTTTGCTGGTGATGGCCTCGGCGACCTCTGCAGCCGCTCCGCCCGGCAGGCCCAACGTGGCCGCGATCGCGGCGCAGAAGGTTAGAAAATCGCGCCGGCAGGCATCGAAGCGCCGCTCGATTTCGTCAAGCCCTTGCTTGGCTGCTGGCATCTGTATCCTCCCAGCATATCGCGTTTTTATTATTGTCGCTGCATAGTCGCAGCTTTGCCGTTGCTTGGAGCTGATCAAAATCAAGCGCGGGACCTCAGGGTGCGGAGCCGCCCTTTGTTCTATGCGCCTGAGGGAATGCCGGCGCTGGAGCCGTTCTTCCTGGACAAGTTAATGAAATATAGAAGTATTTCAGATTGCTGAGGTGGAGGATCGCCGCCAAATCTTTGTCGAGGCGCGCGCCGCGGGCAGGCGAGTGCGGCAAAAACCCGCAAGCTCCTCTCTTTTTCTCAGTGATCCGGAGCCAGATAACTGGGTGCGTTCCACGTTCTTAGGTTTGGGTTGGCCTGAAGGCCGCGTGCTTAAAGTCTCGTGCTTAGAATCTTTTGTGTTCGCGGAGTGAGCGATTGCCGCTCACGGTGAACGTGCGCTCCTTGATTTTTCACCAGAACCGGGAAATCCACCCTTGCGAGCGCCACAGCGAATCGGGAGCCGATGCAGTAAAGGAAGCAAAACTTCGCCGGGATCGCTTCGGCATAGCGGGACGTCACCGGCCTCGTGCGGTTTCAACGCGCAGATCCCTGACCAGCGCAGCAGATCCCCCGGGGCGATGCTGCATGCGCTCCTCGCGGGGAAAGGGAATCAAGTAGAGTGCCCGCTGGCGCAGTTGGTCGCCACGGTGGTCGCCGAGGCGCTGTGCCTTGGAGGTGCAATCATGGACAAAGAATACTACACGTTGGCTGGTTTCGCTCTCGCCCTCATCGTCTCGTTGACCATTGGGCAGTTTTTCTCCGGCGTCGTGATCGGATTGGCTGTTGGGTACTCCATCTGCGACAAAGGAGCGATGGTTTCGTCAGTCTGGGCGAAGCTGCATCCGCATATCAAGCCAGCGCTTGCGGGCGCGAAACTGATAGCCGGAGTTAAGTAGCCGTTCAAGACCATCGCGGCCGGGGAGATATCCGCGGCCGCGGAGCAGCGCACCCTCCAAAATATATGAAGTCTCGATTGCAGGGGCGGTCCTTCGCGGGCCGCCCTTTTTCTTTTCCTTGAAAAGAAACGCCAGAGCCGCCGGAACACACTGCGCAATAGGATTGCGCGGCTCAAGGCGAATATCAAGCTGCTCGATCCCCTCGCTTCACAGCGATATGAATGAGACGGGTTGGATGGGGATGTGGCGGAGAAGCGTGGGGCGGGGCGGCGAGAAGAAATGCGGGAACACCGCCGTAAACCGTAAGCGTAACCCGCAGAGGCGTCATTCGGTGCGGTCCTGTTACAATCAAGTCCAGCGTCATCCCTTGTATCGTCACCTTCGGCTTTCATATTTCCTGCACCGAGGAAGGTAGATTAAATAGGAGCCCTCATATGAATAGAAAGGTCTTCCTGACCCTGGCGGTGAGCTTAGGCCTGTTCGCGCCAATCGCGAGCATGCAGGAAGCGAACGCAACGGTCGCGAACCCCATTCTTACGGCGCCCGGAGCTTTTGCGGCGCAAGATACTACGCTTACGCAGGTTGGATGGCGCGGGGGATACCGCGGCGGCTGGGGAGGCTGGCGTGGAGGCTGGCGCGGCGGCTGGCGTCCGGGATACGGGTGGCGTGCAGGATATGGATGGGTTCCGCTTGCGGCCCTCGGTGTCGCCGCGGGCGCTTATTATTACAGCCGCCCCTATTATTATGGCCCCGGCCCTTACTACGGCCCCGGTCCCAACTATGGGCCCGGTCCTAACTATGGCCCTGGCGCGTACACTCCTCCTGAAGGTGAACGGCCTGTCCCGGAGGACGAGCCTCTCAAGTAAGAAAGCTGGGCGGCCAGACAAGGACTGCCTGGCTGCCTGCCGCCGTTCGTTTGCTCATGGTGCGGCGCGCCGCCGAGCCGGTTCGCCCGCAATTTCCCGATCAAAGGAGCGCCGTCTGGCTCGCCTGCTCGAACTCTAACGTATCGCGGTGGCGCGCCACTCGCCCGCTTATCCCTCGGCGTTCGCCGCCGCGGCTGTTTTCTTCACCCTTCGAAAACTCCGCGAACTGAAAGTGCAGCCTGGAACGAACCCTGATGCGCCCGCGGGAATTCCTGACCGTATTTGCTGCGGGCGTTGAGGACTTCCCCCGGATGAGGCGAATGAGAAACTCGTTGCGCAGCCAGCTTCAGGCTGATTGTGGCCTTGCAAGCGCGTCCCCCTGCTCATAGCCTGATAGGCAGCGTAGCGCGAGCGATCAACGAAGGAGAAAGAGATGCCAGACTACCGCAAGACCGCTGAAGCCATTTCCCAGCTGTCGCCGGAGCAATTTCGCGTGACGCAGCAAAACGGCACGGAGGCGCCAGGAACCGGCGAGTATCTGGATAATAAGGAGCCGGGCATCTATGTCGACGTGGTGTCGGGCGAACCGTTATTCGCTTCGTCGGATAAGTTTAAATCAGGATGCGGCTGGCCAAGCTTTACCAAACCGATTGAACCCGCCACAATCGCCGAACTGAAAGACACCTCGCGTGGCATGGTTCGCACCGAGGTGCGCTCGAAATTCGCCGACAGCCATCTTGGGCATGTTTTTTCCGACGGCCCTTCGGATCGCGGAGGCTTGCGCTACTGCATAAACTCCGCCTCCCTGCGGTTCATTCCTCGTGATCAAATGGAGGCCGCGGGTTACGGCGCATATCTGGATCAGGTGGAGGATAGAAAATGACCGGCGAACGTCCGGTTCTGCCGGGAGCCGGTGGGGCATGCAAGAGCTGACGCAGGCCGTTCAACCTCTTTAGAGCAGCCCGCGCCCAGCGGGGCGCGCTGCTCAGTCGCGTAGAAATCAATCGACTATCTGCCCGTAGAGCCTATCCGCTTTTGATGGAATCAAAAGCGGGGCTCTAAGTTTTGTTCAACGTGCGAGTTATCGGAAAGCCGCCCGGCGCTTTTTCGGACGCACTTTAGCCGATTCCGATTAATGGCGGGGTTGAGGATCTAGTGGAGCCATTTAGGCTTTCCCTCAGTTTGCGCGGCAGGCGCCCCGGAGCCCCAGGAAACGGCTTGAATTGCGGTTCGGATGGCGCATTCCAGCGTCGTGGGATTGAGCCAATCCTTGTCGATGCAATGGATGGCCCCTGCATTCAAAGCGGCCTTCTGCACGTCAGGCGACAGATTGCCGGAGACCAGGATCGGCGCGACCGCCGGCCTTTGCCGGATAATCGACTTAATGACATCGACGCCCGTTTCGGGTCCGAGCTTGTAGTCGGCGATGACGACGTCATACCGGCTGGTTGAAAGGCCGCTACGCGCCGCCAAACCGGAGGATGCTCTTGTTGTCGCCACGGTGTACCCCTCAAGACGGGACAAGATCCGGGAGATGGCTTTGTAATCGTCGTAATCGTCATCCACGACCAGGACGCTGATCTCTGCGCGGTCAGGATCCGCCATCTTACGCGGGGCTACTCTTTGATAACTTGAAGCAACTTGCATAACCTTTTCCTCTCACTGCATAGTAATGGTACGGACTAAACGCCAACTATTACTTCAGCTAACTCCCTCCACGGCGTTACTCGAAAAAGGCCACGCGAAAGTCTTTGTTCGCGCACTCGATAAAGGCCTTACAATCAGTCACGGACGAAAGGAGGGATATGCGGCAAGGCTACTCATCACAACCCGGAGTTCATTCCGGCCAACCAACACAACCGCCTGCGCAGACTGCCACAGCTTTGGTATATGGGACGTAAAGCGCCCGCGCTTTCATTTGCCGCCAGCGGGCGGCGAACCGGCCCCGGGTTATCATTTTACCAACCGTTTCGGTGTTGAATAGGCGCTGCGCATAGTCGCCGGCCGGTGAGGATTTCACCATGACAATCAGGATACTGTTGGTCGATGACGAGGAATCCGACATCATTCAATTCAAGAGGGCCGCGCGAAAAGCCGGCGTCCAAAGGCGCATCGAAGTTCGCAGGAGCGGACGCGACGCGCTCGGGCTGCTGGCCTCACAAACTAATCAATCGCCGGCGGAAGGGGAGTATTTGCTGGTTTCCGATCTCAATATGCCGATCATGATGGGAACCGAGCTTGTGGCGCGCCTTCGAGAGCTTGGTCTAGCCGGGCTTCCAGCTTTCATCCTGTCATCGTCGGACTCGATCCGCGATATTGAAGAAGCCCTGTCAAGCGGAGCGAACGGCTATATCTTGAAATGTGTGCCGGAGGCGGAGTATTTGAGCGCCGTCCGCTGGCTCGATGGTTGCTGTAGCTGCATCGATGATGGGCGCATCATCGATGGCGGCGCAGACTGCGAGACAGGCCGTCCCTCGCCAGTCGTGGCAGGTCCCGTGCTATATGGCGCGCACCATTAAATCTAAATCCGCGCCCGTTTAGGCCATAAGGAGGTCACACGGGATCCGAAGCGGCCAGTCGAAAACGAACTTTGTGCCGCGCCCATCGCTAATAGGTGAGTGCAAGCCGATAGTGCAGCCGAAATGCTCGATTGTTTTCTTGACTGTGGCGAGGCCTAGTCCACTTCCCGAAACTTCTTCGTAGCTTTCCAGCTTTTGGAAGGGTTGAAAAACCAGTTGGTGATACTGTCCGGCGATTCCCGGACCATCATCCTCAACCTCAAACGATACGGTTACATTATCCGCTTTGCACCTGACGGAAATGCGCCCATTCGCGCGATCGTGGTACTTGACGGCGTTGTCGATGAGATTGCGTAGAACGAGGTCGAGCGGAGCTTTGGCTGTGACGAGCGAGGCTGGCTCTCCCTCAAATTCGAGGCGCATGCTTCTGGCGGCAGGAAGGGATTGAAAAATCTCGCCGACCATCATCGAGAGATCGACCGGCTCCTCCATCTCCTTTTTGCGCCCGGCCTTTGAATAGTTGTGCAGATCGGTCACAAGGTTCGTCGCCCGGCGCGCCTGCAGCCGCAGCCGGTCCAAATGCTCGCGAATTTCATCGCCGGCGCCTTCGCCCAGGTCTTCGCCCAGCCATTCGACCGTATTGGCGATCGCGCGCAAAGGCGAGCGAAGATCGTGGGAAGCGACGTGCGCAAATTCCTCAAGATGAAGGTTCGAGCGAGCAAGCATGCGTTCGTGGCGTTTCAGTTGCGTCACGTTGCGCCTGATGCCTGCGAGACCGATAACCGCGCCCGATTCGTCGCGCAACGGCGCCCTGTTCTCGGAAAACCACATGACGGAGCCGTCCGCCTGCTCGAAGCTTTCGAGGCAATCGGCCAGCGGCTCGCCCGTCGCGAGCAGCCTTTCATCCTCGGCGCGCCGGCTGGCCGCGCGGCCGGGCGGCATAAATTCATCCTCGCGCCTGCCCGTAACGCTCTCTTCGCAATCGGCGTTCAATATCCTGAGCTCAGCGGCGTTGAGGCGTGTGTACCGCCGCTCCGCGTCTTTGAAATAAATGGCGTCGGGAATGCCGTCCATAAGGTGGCGCAAGAGCTTGCGCTCGTATTCCAGCTTCTCTCCGGTTTTGCGCTGCCCTTGGCGGATTTCCGCCGCCTTAAGCTCGCGCTCGATCGCCGCGTTGAGGCGCACCAGATTGTCCTTGCGGACGTAGTCCTTGGCGCCGGACCGCATCAACTCCGCGGCCGTTTCCTCGCCGATGATGCCGGAGACGAAAATCACTGCAATGTCAGGCTGTAGCCCATTCACAATTGTTAGCGCTTGGCGGCCATCGAGTTCAGGAAGATTATAGTCGCACAGCGCGACGTCCCACGCCTGTTCCTTGAGCGCCCTTTGCAACTCACGGGCTGTCGTGACGCGGTCATACTGGGGCTCGAAACCTCCGCGCCGCAGCGCGTGGATCACGAGTTCGGCGTCGTCCTTCGAATCCTCGATCAATAATACGCGCAGCGGCTGGCCCATGATGTTTCGCCATTCGTGCTTTACTGCAAGGGCGCCTGGTTGATCGTCAGCCAATAAGTGACGAGATGGGTTGCGACATGGACGAGCTCCCTATAGCTGAAGGGCTTGCGAACAAAGCTGCTGGCGCCGAGGAGATAGCTTTTACGCAAGTCTTCCTGCTGCCCGGATGTGGTTAGGATCACCACCGGCAATAGGCGTGTGGCGGGAGTCGAGCGGATGCATTTCAAAACCTCAAGTCCATCGAGCCTCGGCAGCTTGAGGTCGAGGAAGACGACCCGCGGCAGTCCCTCCGGGCTTTGATCCTCGCCGCTTCCATGGTCGAGCAAATATTGCACGGCCTCGGCCCCGTCGTGCGCCACGGCGACCTCCTCACCTATGTTGGTCTGCTTGATGGCGCGCAACATGAGCGCTTCGTCATCAGGATTGTCCTCGACGAGCAACAGTTTTGCGGGTGACGAAATTTGCATGCGCACCGCTTCCTTTGTTGCGGGGCTGCCTATCGGGTATTTTTCAAAGACAGCCAGCCGTTGTAATCCGCCCTTATCCGGGCTCGAAGCTTGTAGAAGCTGGCGCTATCGTCCGACTAGCCGAACAGCAAGCAATATCCGCTTAAACATTTTCCTTAGTTTTAAAGAAATACGCGCTCAAGCTGGACCGGAGCTGATAGGACGAGATGCGAGCCACTCTATTGTGGCTTGGACGGCAATGGCAAACTAAAGCGCAACGAATTTATCGCAGCGCTTCAATTTTTGCGTGTCCTTTTAACTCCTTACCAAATTAAAGATGGTAATGCCCTTTATAGAAGGTTCATGGCTGGGGGAAAGCGGACGATGGATCGCGCGCTTGAACAATTTACTACGCTGAGCGGGAATGCGCGGGCCGCAATTGATCTCCTCGACTATGATCGCGATGAAGACGTTGTTCGCTGCCTGAAGGCTATGTTCCATGGCGACTATGCCGTGGTCCCGAAGGGGACGGACCCGGTTTCCGAAGCGGTGCGTAAAGTCGCCAAAAAACTCTCCCTCGCTGCCCAAGAAGAGATCGACCGAGTTGTCAGCCTAGCGATTGAAGCAAGCGAAACCGCTATCTTCTCTGCGCATATGCTTTTGAGTTCAAGACAGGTGGATGAGCAAGTCCACAGCATGGCCTCTGCTTCAGAACAGATGGTTGCGAGTGTTAAATCCATCGGCCAATACGGCGAAAACATCGCGGCCCAAGTCCTAGAGGCGGAAAATCGGGTTAACCTGGGCGCGGAGGCGGCTAACTCCGCTGTTTCGAAAATGACCCGGATCGCGGACGCTGTCCGGCATACGCTTTCTAAAGTGAACGAGCTATCGGCGCTCTCCGAGCAAATCGAGAACATGTCCGGCGGCATCAGGGTTATCGCGGAACAGACAAATCTCTTGTCTCTTAACGCCGCGGTGGAAGCGGCGCGCGCTGGGGAGGCCGGAAAAGGATTTGCGGTCGTCGCGGCGGAAGTGAAGAAACTCGCGGGCGAGACCAAGCAATCCACCGAGGAGATAAAGAAAATCGTCCTTCAGCTTAACGCCGAAACAAGAAGCTTGCTTAAGTCGATGACGGAAAGCACCACTGCCGTTCGTGAAGGCCAGGAGGCAATCGCGGAAACGAGCCGTCAAATGGGTGAGACGTGCGAGCAATGTTCGCAGGTAAGCAATAACGCCAAGGACATCGCCAACACGCTAAGCGAGCAGGGAACCGCCGCGCAAAGCGTCGCATCCGGAATAGCACAAATCTCCACAAGTACGAATGAAGGCGTCGCTAGCATCGAAATGATGGTGGGCGCCATGTCTCGCATCGACATACTTATCGGAGCGCAAATCAACAAGCTTGCCGCCCTAAACGTACCTAAGAAAGTGATTAAGCTGGCGCAATCGGATCATGTGATCTGGAAAAAGCGGCTTGCCAACATGATGGTTGGGCAAGAAAGACTGAACCCTGAAGAATTATCGAACCATCATTCCTGCCGGCTGGGAAAATGGTACGATCAAGTCAAAGATCCGGAAATTCTTCGGCATCCTGCCTATCTCCCCCTTGCCGAGCCGCACAGGCTTGTTCACGAGCACGGCATTCAAGCGGTTCGATATTACAACGAGGGCAAGCTCGATAGGGCCGTTGAGGAAATCGATATGGTGGAAGAAGCGTCAAGAGATGTGCTGGGCCTGCTCGCCGAACTGGCGAAGTAACTCGTTGCTTTGCGTGCGCGTGAAGTCTTAACAGATCTGAGCTTGAACATTTTTAATCGCTCGCCGATTCTCATCTTCGGCGTCACGTGGGAACGGCGCGTCTCGATCAGCATGAGACAGTTCCGCAGGGCGCCAGAACTTCGTCCCCAGGCCTCAAGCGTAGGTTCGCTCACCTCCCGCGAAGCGCCGCGAAGGCGGCGCTAGCCACAGCTCAACGGTGAAGCCGGGCATTGGCGGAATTTATTGTAAAGCACAAGCGCCCCAAATGCGTCGAGCAGCGGATTTCCGTTACAGGAGCGCTCGAACATGGTTAAAACCGCAGTGGTTAACGGCGGCCGCACGAAATAACTTCCCGCCCCAAAAACATTCTTTCCTGCCGCGTTTTGCCGGAATAGCGAACTCGCAAATCCCGTTAAATATAGATAATTGCGCGCATTAACCAGGATATGCAACGGCAGGTTGTTTCTGCTATGCTTGCCACCGCTCTGCGTTCCCCTCCAAAAACGCATTTTTTCTTGCAAAATCAATGCGATCCTGCCGCTTAAAGCTTTCGCAAGGCGCTTTAGGTTACGATGTGCAAATGAACGGAAGCGGCGGCGTTTGCCGGAATCTGGAAAAACACGCAAACCATTACGGTTAACATAGGCTTACGAGGCGGCGCAAAAGCGGCCTCACGGCCGGCAAGTCCCACATAAGGGACAGCGGTTGGAATTCGTTAGCGAAGCGATAACCGTCTGGCGGCGCCCGTGAAACAATTCGATGACGTCCATGAGGAACGCTGGTTCCAGGCGATCGTGGAGGCCTCTCCCCACGCGATGATCCTTATCGATCAGGCTCAACGGATCGCGTTTGTCAATCGCGGGGCGGAGACCTTGTTCGGATATGGCCGGAAGGAGCTAACCGGGCGGGAAGTGGAAGCCTTGATCCCCGCCCAATATCGCGAGCGCTATGCCAGCCGCGTTTCGGAGTTCTTTGGCGAGCCTAAGCCTGATCCAATCAAGACGGGCCGGCGACCTGTTCGGCCGCCGGAAGGACGGGAGCGAAATTTCAATCGAAATCGGCCTTGACCCGATCGAGGCTCCCGGCGGCTGTTACATGCTGGCCTCCATAATCGACATCTCCGGTCGCCTTCGCCAAGAGGAAGCGTTCCGGCTGGCGGTTGAAGCGGCGCCGAATGCGATGGTTATGGTCGACAGCAGCCGCACGATCGCGCTCGTCAATCGGTCAGCCGAAGCTCTCTTCGGATATACCCGCGACGAACTCCTGGGCCACCCCATTAAATCCTTGGTCCCTGACCGGTTTCGTGCGCACCATCCGGCGCACGCGGCCAAGTTCCTCGGCGAGTCGAGGCCACGTCCGATGCGTGCCAGCCGGGACCTGTTCGGCTGCCGGAAGGACGGGAGCGAAGTTCCAATCGAGATCGGTCTCAATGCGATCGAGACGTCAGAGGGGCGATTTACGCTGGCCTCCATTGTCGACATCACCGAGCGCTTGCGTTACGAGGACGCACTGCGCCGCAGCAGTCAGGAGGCCATCGAAGAGAAACAGCAAGCGGAGGACTGCGCGCTGCTGTTGCTCCGCCTGTGGGATGAGATCGCCGCACTCGCGATCCGGTGCGGTCTTCCCGGCGCCGAAGCTGCGCCAGCGCTCGTGCTGGATGCCTGCCGGGACCCCTCTCACGTGGAAGAGAGCTTGGCCGCGGTCCTCGCCACGTTCGAGACTGCCTTTTGCGGGTACGCGGATGCAAACCGCAAGCTTGCCGCCCAGAACGTGGCGCTCATTGCCGCCAAAGCCGTGACCGAGGCCTCTAACCGCGAGCTTGAGGCCTTCAGCTACTCTGTCGCTCATGACCTTCGTGCGCCGCTCCGGAGCATCAACGGGTTCAGCCAAATTCTGGAGGAGGAGTACGCAAGCCGGCTCGATGAAGCAGGCCGGGGATATTTGGGTCGCGTCCGCTGCGCCGCCCAGCAAATGGGAACTCTGATCGACGATCTCCTGCGCCTCGCCGGCATCATCACCCAAGGGGAGCTATCTTGCACCTCTGTCAATCTCAGCGCTAAAGCGGCCCAGATCAGGGATGCCCTGTGCGCCGGCGCTCCCGAAAGAGCCGCTGAGTTCATCATCGCGCCGGATCTGGTTGCCAATGGCAGTCCCCGCCTGCTCCGCAACGTTCTGGAAAACCTTTTGTCAAACGCCTGGAAGTTCACCGCAAACGAGCCGATGGCGCGCATTGAATTCGGGTCGGAGCTTATCGGCGGCGAAACCGTCTTCTACGTCCGCGACAATGGCGCTGGCTTCGATATGGCGCACGCTGGCAAGCTGTTCCGCGCCTTTCAGCGTCTCCATAACGTCCGCGAATTTCCTGGCTCGGGCATCGGCCTGGCGACTGTGCAGCGAATTGTCAACAAGCATGGTGGACGCATCTGGGCCGAGGCGGAACTTGGCAAGGGCGCGACATTTCGCTTTGTTCTCTGAAGCATGTTCAGCGGGCGCCAATAAAGGAGACGCTCCGTCGAGGAGTGGTAAAGCTCCGCAATGTGGCCGCGCCGTATTTCCTGCGGGGCCAGCATGGCGGCGCGTTTTTCGCGTGTCGCAAGGACCCGCGCCGCTAAGCCAAACACCGGCAGCGTCACCATAAGGGCGCCAGTAAGCTTATCTATTTTATGGATTAGGCTGGCCAAACGGAAATTTCCATTTATGATGCGGTTCATGAAATGGGGCGCCTTCGGTCGCCATGTCTGGAGCAATATTGAGGCCGCCATGCTCACGAATAAAGGCAAATATGGCTTGAAGGCGATGTTGCATCTCGCGGGGCTCGGCGAGGACGAAATTGCGCAAGTCGCGCAGATCGCGCAGGCCAATCACATCCCGAAAAAGTTCTTGGACCAGATTTTCGCCGACCTTCGCCGCGCCGGTCTGGTGCATTCCAAGAAGGGCAAAGCGGGCGGTTATGCGCTGGCGAAACCGGCGGACGAGATACGCGTGGGCCAGATTATCCGTGCGCTCGATGGCCCGATCGCCCCCTTTCTGTGCGCGAGCACAAATTTTTACCGCCCTTGCGGCGACTGCGACGAACAAGTCTGCGCGGTGCGACGGCTCATGATCGACGCCCGGAACGCCTTGTCGAGCGTTCTCGACACCCGGTCGCTCGCCGACATGAGGGCCCCATCCAAAGTGAAGGTAGCGGCCTAAGCTGCGGCGAAAGGATGAGACCGCCAGCAGAGCCCTGCCTTCCGCGCAAATCGTGTGCGGATGAAATCAACTTTATGGAACCCGCCCCTTACGGCGCCGCGCCGTCGCGCCTAAGTGGAAGGGTGATCACCTTAGGACGCGACGATGGACAAGAAAAATAAGCTCAACCTGACTTATCTTGCGATCGCCTTCGTGCTTCTGCTCATGTTTCAATTCTATTGGGCGAGCTATACGCAAATCGAGTCGATCCCATACAGCCGCTTTCAGGATCTCCTGAAGGACAAGCAGCTGACGCAGGTGGTGGTCGGGCCGTCGCAGATCCGCGGCGAGTTCAAGACGCCGCAGGACGGCAAGAAATATTTCAGCACCACGCGCGTCGATCCAGCCGTCGCCGATGAGTTGCAGAAATATGGCGTGGATTACAGCGGCAGCGCGGGCCAGAATTTCTTGCGCGACCTGCTGTCCTGGATCCTTCCGGTCCTCATCTTCTTCGCGATCTGGGCATTCTTCATTCGCCGCATCGCTGACAAGCAAGGTCTCGGCGGCCTTATGAGCGTGGGGCGCTCCCGCGCGAAGATCTACGTCGAGAAGGTGACGGGCGTCACCTTCGACGATGTGGCGGGCGCGGACGAGGCCAAGGACGAGCTGAAAGAGATCGTCAACTTCCTTAAAGATCCGGAGCAATACGGCCGGTTGGGCGCGCGCGTGCCGAAGGGCATCCTGCTTGTCGGCCCTCCCGGCATCGGCAAGACGCTGCTCGCCCGCGCCGTCGCCGGCGAAGCGGGCGTGCCGTTTTTCTCGATTTCAGGCTCGGAGTTCGTCGAGATGTTCGTCGGCGTCGGCGCCGCGCGCGTCCGCGATCTTTTCGAGCAGGCCCGCAAATTGAAGCCGTGCATCATCTTCATCGACGAGCTGGATAGTTTAGGGCGCGCGCGCACGGCTGGCGCCATGGGCGGCAACGACGAAAAGGAGCAGACGCTCAACCAGCTGCTGGCGGAGCTTGACGGGTTCGACCCGCGAGAGGGCATCGTGCTCCTCGCCGCGACGAACCGGCCGGAAATTCTCGACCCGGCGCTGACGCGGGCGGGCCGCTTCGACCGCCAGATCGCGCTTGACCGGCCGGACAAGCAGGCGCGGATCGCGATCCTTAAGGTTCATGTCAAGCGCGTGAAGGCGTCGCCGGCGATCGACCTTGAGCAGGTTGCCGCCATTACGCCCGGCTTCTCCGGCGCGGACCTCGCCAACCTCGTCAACGAGGCAGCTCTGTCTGCGACGCGGCGCGGCGGCGATCAAGTAACGATGGACGATTTTACGCGCGCCGTGGAACGTCTCGTCGCCGGGATCGAGAAGCGGTCGCGCATTCTGTCTCCGAAGGAACGCAAGGTGGTCGCTTATCATGAGATGGGCCATGCGCTTGTGGCGTCTGCGCTGCCCGGCGTGGACCCGGTTCACAAGGTGTCCATCATCCCCCGCGGGATTGGGGCGCTCGGCTACACCATGCAGCGCCCGACCGAGGATCGCTTCCTGATCGAGCGAGGCGAGTTGATCAACCGCATGGCCGTGCTGATGGGCGGGCGCGCCGCCGAGGAGGTGATCTTCCACGAAATTTCGACCGGCGCTGCGGACGATCTCGATCGCGCCACCGACATCGCCCGGCAGATGGTCACGCGTTTCGGCATGGTGGAGAGCCTTGGGCAGCGGGTCTATGAGCCGCAGCGCCAGGCTTTTCTCGGCGAAGCCTTGATCGGGACGCGTCCAAAGGATTACTCCGACCAGACCAATCGCGAGATCGACGTCGCCGTGCGCAAGCTCGTCGAAGAAGCCTATGAGAAGGCGAAGGAGACCCTGACGGCGCGGCGCAAAGAGCTGGACGAAGGAACAGCACTTCTGCTCCAGAAGGAAACCATAACGCCCGCAGATTTCCCGCCGCTTGAAGGCAAGAATCCGGTGGAGGAAATTTTGGAGGCCGTCCAGTAAAGCCATCGATAGGAATGTGCGGCGGGGAGCGCCAGTTAGGCTAAAGCGCCGTTTAAGAGTCAAGGCTTGTAAACGGGCGGATTCTCGCTGTGGAAATGGTAATTCAAGCTAAACCGGACGGTGTCGATTGAGCTTTGGACGTCGTTGCTCCAATAAGGCCCTGCGCATGCGCAATTGCTCGGCCCCTTCAGGGTCTCGCCGCCAAACTCGATGCGCTGATATTCCAAGCCCACGGACCAGGCAGGAGGGAAGGCGTATTCAAACCCGCCGCCAACGACAAATCCAGCTTGAAATTCACCCTTTTTAAGGGACAGCGACAAGCCGGCGGCCTGGAAGATCTTATCGGTCACCTCTCCGTAGGCCAATCCGCCGGTGACATAAAACAGCACGTTCGAAGCGGCATAGCCCGCCCGGCCGCGAACCGTGCCGAAGCCGTCGATGTCCTGGCGGTTCTGATAAGAAACGCTAACGTTTCCCGAGTTGCCGGCGCCCCTCACACTCCCCGAAACGCCAGAACCCTCAAGGTCGGCCGCCACGCCTAGAACAAAGGCGCCTCTTTGCCAGTTGTATCCAATTTGGCCACCGCCAAAACCGCCGGAGCTATCGGGCTCGGGCGATGTGAGAAAGTCCGTCCCGTTTGTCGTGACGATTGCCGGGCTGTCAGCCTTCCAGGCATAACCGCCATTCAACCCGGCAAAAAAGCCGCTCCACGGCTGGGCAGGAGCATAAACCGCATAGTTTTGATTGGCGGCGACAGAGTAGATGCCGTTGGCGAACGCCGGGGCAGCTCCCAGAACGAGCACGGCGCTCACCGCGCTCAGATATTTCAACATATCCGCTCCATCCATCGGTGGGCCGCGAACCGGCGGCGTCACCGCTTCACCATGCTGGATCAAAGCAGAACAATCTTGACCTGAGCTTGTAACCTGCTCGCCGGGCGAACGATTTAGGCGCGTTCCGAACAATGGAAGCGATTGCCTCAAATGTTTGGTAGCCGATAGTGCATAGGCTCGGCTTCTACACTGAGCCTACGGAGGATTCGCTCATGTCGGAGGCTGCTGAGAGCCAGGCGGCGTTGTTTTCGAAAGGCGCCGATGCGCTTCGAGCCGCGATCTTGTTCGGCGGCATCCTCAACGGCTACGCCGCGCCGTGTCTGACCTGGTGGCTGACAGGGGAGGGGGAAACCCCGTTCCCCATCAGCGTTCTCGACATATTGGTGATTGTCATTGCATTCCGGCTGATGGGGATCGATCGAACCGCGCCCCGGTTTGGAAAGCCCGGCATCGTCGAGGCGGTCGCCGCCATAGGGGTTTTGGCGCCAAGCAGCGCTGTGTCCCTAGGCGCGGTATTCTTCTACGGTCTTGCCTGCGCCTGGCGCAGCAACGCAGAGGCGCGCCTCAGCTATCTACTTTTGGCAGGCCTCGCGGCGGTGAACCTTTGGGAGACGACGGCCATCCGCTGGTTTTCAGCGTCGCTTGGCGGTTTCGACGCGGCGCTTACGGGCGCGCTGCTTTCCATGTTCAAGGAACATGTCTTTCGCATGGGAAACGTCGTCGGCACAGAGGAGCATTCGATCATCTTGTTTCACGGATGCACGACCTTGTTCATTCTTCCGAAGCTTGTTCTGGTGCAGGCGGCGGCGATGCTTGAGCTCGGAAAAGGCGATTATCTGGGCTATGCGCTCATTGGCGCCGCGCTCGCGTCGGCCGCCAATCTCGTGAGGCTCACCGCGATGGGGTTTTCCGCCGGAGCTTATGCAACTATGCATAGCTCTGCCGGGCTTGCTTTGTTCGACGTGGTCCTGATGGCGATCGTTCTCGTGGTAGCCCTTAGGGCAGGGGGGCGGCAATGCGCCGTGGACTAAGCAGAGTTCGCAAATGTGGCCTTCCGGTTTTGGGAAAAAACAAGGAGCGAACGTTTATCGTGAGCGGCAAGCGCTCACTCTCCGAAAACAAAAAATCTAAGCAAGCATTCGTTGGGCGGCCAATGAATGTCTGCTTAGCGGCCGCGCTCGCCGCGTGGCTTGTTCTGTCACTTGGGATGAAGGCATGGCGTTATGGTCAACCCCATCCCGATCCCGCGTTGGCACGGACGGCGCTCGCTCATTTCATCGAAAGGGATGGCTGGACGCTTGCGAAGCACCACCAATCGGAGGGGCGCGGAGAGACCCTCAGCTTTGAAAAAGCGGGCTGCCCTCAACCGCTGACCCTTATCCTGGCTGGCGGGCAGGCTGAAAGCCAAGTGCTCCTTGAAGCTGAATTCGGAGCGAATTTCAGCTGGTTCCAGAATGGCGAACAGGTGCTTCATCCGAATAGCTGGCTGAGTTCGGTCAATTGGTTGATAAGCACGTTCAAAAACTTCTTCCAGCCTGCGAAGACCCTGCCGGCCTTTGCGCTATCGCCGGCGCCTCAAACCGCAAACGACCGCTGCGCCGGGCCATCGCTCCCCGCTTGGCTGGAATTCGTAACCTCCGGCCCGGCACAATAGAGCAGTCTAGGCGATATCTAGTATTATATGTTTCAAGTCCTCATGATTAATTATTACTTAAACTTCTACTATTTCCGAACCCATGAAACTGCTAAGCTTCCTGTGTCAAAAAGAATAGGATGCTGATCATGAAATTAACAGTCTTGGTTCCGGTGCTTGCTGGGGTTTCTTACATTGCCTTTGGCGCCGGCATGGCGGCGGCGGCTTATCTTGAGCCATGCCCCGCGCCCCTTCCAGGACTTGGGGTAACGCTTCTCGGCCAGGCCGCCGCTGGCGCTCTCGGCTGGAAGCTGTTCCGGAAGCGGAGGCCTGCGAAGTAATTTTGCCGCTGGGCAAACCTCCGGGACGAGGATGATATCTCCGCCTCCGCGTTAGGTAAATCGGCCTGTCGAGCGGCCTGCGATAAAGCTGCCGGCTTTTCGCGCCGAAGCGGCGTCACTTTGATCCGGGCCAAGAAGAAAAGCCGCACCAGCTGTTGGCGCGGCTCCGGTTTGGGGCGTAGTATATGGATTAACTTGCAATTAATTTAGGCATAACGGGCCAGGGGCTAAATTATTCCGGGCGCTGCCCTTTCATAGCAATTATCCAATCCCGCCCGGCGCCGCCCGGCTCAAGTTGTTCATATTTCGAACAATGAGATCTGTAACTGAGGTTACGCTGATCGCTTGAGAATCGCTAATGCGCTCCCGAACCGGGTATTTGAACGGCCGCCGAATGAGAATCCTAATGAGTCGATGCCTTCGTATTCCAGCCTCGGGCGGAAATAAAACCGCCGGCGGAAGGAAGGCGATTGCATCAATCCTGCTCGCGTCATTGGCTTTCTGTGCGCAGGCGGAAGCCGAAACGCTTATCTCGCGTTACGCCGTGAACCTTAACGGCATCCACATCGGCGATGCCATCTTTCACACTACGCTCGATCCAAAGAGCTACAAGGTCACGGTCTCGGCCGATGTCGGCGTGCTTCTCAACAACACAAAGGTCCAGGGAGAGGCGTCGGGATTGCGGGCAGGTCAGAAATTGACGCCGGAGCACTACCGGCTGGCGACTTCCGACGGTCAGGAAAGTTCGGTCGATTTCGCGGCGCCGGGCGGCAAGGGTGGAAAGATCAGTCCGCTGATGCGAGGCGTTCTCGATCCGCTGTCCGCGCTGCTTGTCGCCTCGCTCGCGCCGCCATCACCGGCAGATTCTCCCTGCAACAGGGTGCTTCCTGTCCTCATGAGCCGTTCGCGCTTTGACGTTAGCCTCCGTCCCTCGGCGGCAAGCGAAGAGCAAAGAGATCCAGAATTCGTAACCTGCGTAGTCGGCTTCACCGCAATCGCGGCCTCGGCTGGAAATGGCCCAGGGAAATTGCAGGATGTTCGGTGGGAGGTCGGCTTCCAGAAACTGGTCAAGCCGCAATTATGGTTGGTTGAGCAGCTTTCGCTGCCGACGGATATGGGCACCGTGACAATCGAGCGCGTTGAAACGGCCATTTCGGCATCGTAGCGCGCAAGCGCGCTCCCTCTTGAAGTCTTGGCTCCATCCTATAGATCATGTCTCCACAAGCGCCCGGGGTGCGCTCCATCGGGGGTTCCGTTCCAGTGGTGTCCGGTTTAAATCTGGCGGCAAATCAATGGCTTCAGTTTTTTACGAGATTGCGCAACAGGGTCCCTTCTCCGCATTGCGTTTGCAAGCAGACGCGACAACTCTGAGCTGCAAGCACGCCAAGGCGCGCATGACGGGAGAAGGACAGGATGAGGGGGTCGACTTGAGTTACAAGGCGCTTTACCCCCAACCCTCTCCCAGCAAACACGCCTTGGCGTGTTTGCCGCTAAGTGATCGCATCCACAAGCGGATGCGATGGGGAGAGGAGGCTCGCTCGCGATTTGCTGCAAACATCGCTTATGACGCTCAGGCCGTGGATTTAAACCGGACACCACGGGGTTCATACCGAACATGACCGGTGAAGCGATCTCAATACCGGCCGAGTGGGAGCCGCAGAAGGCGATCTGGACCGCCTGGCCCGCCGATCCGCGCGAATGGAATGGCGATCTCGACGCGCCCCGCCGCGACGTGGCCGCTATGGTGCGAGCTTTGAGCGAAGGCGCCACGGTCCGCGTGCTGGTTAACGGAGCGGAGGCCGAAGCGTCGGCGCGCGCGGCCATTGGCGGCGCCGCCGAAATCATCCCTGCGAAATACGGCGACATCTGGCTGCGCGACACGGGGCCAATCTTTGCGCGCTCGCCAGACGGCCCCATCGCACTTCGCTTCGCGACAAATAGCTGGGGCGGCAAGTTCGACCTGCCCGATGACGCCACCGTGGGCGACAGCATCGCGAGGCTCGCGGGCAAGCGCATCGTGAGGTTCGATTTCGTGCTCGAAGGCGGCGCCGTGGAGCATGACGGTCAGGGCACGGTTCTTACCACCCGGCAAACACTCCTGAATCCGAACCGGAACGGCTGGAGCAAGGAAGACGCGGAAAAGGCGTTGCGAGAAGCCTTCGGCGCAAAAAAAATCATATGGATCGATGAAGGCCTGATGAATGACCACACCGACGGCCATATCGACAATATCGCCCGTTTCGTGGCGCCGGGCCGCGCCGTCTGCCAGTCTCCAGCCGGTCCGGACGACCCGAATGCGGCGACGCTGAACGCCATCGCCCGCGCGCTCGAAAGCGCCACAGATGCGCTGGGCCGCAAGCTCGATGTCGTCCGCATCCCAGGCGTTGGGCTCTACCGCAATGCGCTCGGTGAGGTTTCTCCCGCCTCGCATATGAACTTTGTTATCGGCAATGGCGTCGTCGTTGTGCCGGTCTACGGAACCGCGACAGAAAACGCGGCGATCGAGGCTCTGCGGGCGGTGTTCCCGGGCCGCGACGTGATCGGCGCGCCATCCCAGGGCCTGCTTGGCTGTGGCGATGCGGGCGGCGGATCGTTCCATTGCATCACCCAGCAGGAGCCTCTGCAATGACGAAAGGCACGATCACCGTCGCAGCCATCCAGACCTCCTATGGGCACGATAGGGCGGCGAACATCGCGAAGACGGAGGCCTTCATCCGGGAGGCCGCGGGCCGGGGCGCGCAAGTGGTCCTGCCTTCGGAGCTGTTTCAGGGGCTCTACTTCTGCACAGAGCAGGATCCGAAATGGTTTGACACAGCCTATCCCGTCGATGAGCATCCCGCCGTGCTGGCGCTGCAGCGCCTCGCCAAAGTGCTGGGCGTTGTCATCCCCATTTCCTTTTTCGAGAAGGACGGCCCGCGCTATTTCAACAGCGTGGGCGTCGCCGATGCGGATGGCGAGCTCCTCGGCGTCTATCGCAAAAGCCACATTCCCGATGGGCCGGGCTATCAGGAGAAATATTATTTTCGCCCTGGCGACACGGGCTTCAAGGTGTGGAAGACAAAGCACGGCGCCATCGGGGTCGGCATCTGCTGGGACCAGTGGTTTCCCGAATGCGCCCGCGCCATGGTGCTCGCCGGTGCGGATGTGCTGCTCTACCCAACCGCCATTGGCTCAGAGCCTTACGATGCGGCGCTCAATACTCACAAGAGATGGCGGCGGGTCATGCAAGGTCACGCGGTCGCCAACGCGGTCCCGGTCGTCGCCGCCAACCGTATCGGACTCGAGGAGACCGGCGGGGCGATGCAAAAATACTATGGCCATTCTTTCATTGCGGATCACACCGGCGATCTTGTCGAAAGCTTCGGTGAGAGGAGGAGGGCGTCCTCGTCCATACGTTCGACCTGGCAGAGATCGAACGCTATCGAGCGGATTGGGGCTTTTTCCGCGACCGCCGCCCAGACCTTTACGGCGGCATCCTGACCTGATTGGCGTGAACGCCCCGCCATGCAAGCTCGCGGCGATTGCGTTGGATATTTACTTTACTGGCGCGCTCTGGAGTCCTGAAAACTCAGAAACGCGCATTTGCCGCTGCTCTGGAGGCGCGGGCCACTCGGTCGTGGACACCATGGAGAACATCCGGCGCAGTTCACCGCCAAGGTTTAAAATGTGCACCTGAAGCAGCCGGTCCGCCTCGTCGGGAAGGCCTTCCTGAATCGCGCGCACAATCAGTTCATGTTCCGTCACGGATGGCTTGACCCGGCTCATCTGCTCGAGCTGCAATCTCCGGTAGGCTGCGACCCGATTGCGGATACTGAGAGTCAGCTTGATAAGGCAGCTATTCCGGCTTGCGGCGTAAATAGCCTCGTGAAAAACCTCGTTAGCGCGCTTGTAGCTTTCCGTGTCGCGCAGGCCGGCGTAGTGCAGGCACGACTCCTGAGCCGCGACAATCGCATCGACATCGCTGTTCATGCACGATTTAGCGGCAAGGCGGCCGCAAGCCCCTTCGAGCTCGGCCATGACCTCAAGCAACTCCACAAGCTCCCGGATGCCAAGCTTGGCGACCATCGCGCCTTTGTGGGGCCTGATTTCGATCAATCCGTTCGAGGACAGCTGACGCAAGGCCTCACGGACCGGGGTGCGCGACGTGCCGTATTTTTCGGCAAGTCTGCACTCGTCCAGCTTATCGCCTGGCTTCAGCGTGAAGGATAGAATGTCCTCCTCAATCATCGAGCGCAAACGCTCAGCTTGTGACGAACTCATTCCCCTTCGCTCCTTATAGCTCAACCTGCATAGGTGTTATCCCGGTGTCGTGACAAAGGCTTATCAAGTTTTCCCAGAAAGAGCTCGGGGCGCCAGGAAGCGGCCTAGAGCAGGCGCCTTTATCGTCTGGCCTGCGGGGTGAGCTCGGGAATAGTATCATCTGCTCCTGCCTAAGTTTTTGACATTCCTCAATGGCTGGCCGAGCGGTATATGAATGTCTCATTTTACAGAAAATCTTGATCAAAATATCGGACATGGGCAGGCAAATGCTCGATTTGTCATCTTTCCTTAGCGAGGAAGCGCCGCCCGGCGGAGCCCAGCAAAGCTCTCGTTTCGATGAGCGGTTACGCGTGTGCAGTGGTTCTTTCCGCAGCATACTCAATCTCTACCGGCAGTCGTTTCAGGTAGTAAAGAGACAACCTTTTTTCTTTTTTGGCAAGACATTTTATCCTAAATGATGCGGCCGTTGAGCGCACATCGTCAGTCTATGTGCGCAATCCTAACAAGAAAGCGCTGGAATTGCTGAAGGAAAGCGTCCAACCAGCCGCGAATTGGCTGCTCCAGCACTTCAGAAACGATCATCCCTTGGCCGTTAATCCGGAACCGGTGAAAGCCGTTTTCATCCGGGCGATTGCGCCGGGCTTGAAAGAATTGACCGGTTCGCCGATACATCCGAAGGGCTTTCAGGAGTCCTTGAGTTGATGGTCCTGGACCGTCATGACTGGAGACATCGAGGGCGCCCATGAGGCCCTTCGTGAAACGGGGTTTCAGTCATTGCGTCGAAGTCTGTCAAGTCCATACTTGTTGCGCCCGCAAAACGCCGGGCGCTTATTCTAGCGCAAGAGTGAGGCACTCCCATGAGATGGCAAGGCCGCCGCGAAAGCGAAAACGTGGAAGACCGCCGCGATGAAGGCGGCGGTTATGATGGCGGCGGCGGGGGTTTCGGCCTTCCGTTCCCCGGAGGCGGGGGGTTCCAAATCCCCATGGGGCAGGGCGGCGGCGGCGTTGGCGTCATCGGCGTAATCATCATCGTCGGCATTGCGCTGCTGCTGGGCGTGGATCCTCGCGTGATCTTGAACGGCGGCGGCGAGACGCCCAGCGGGCGGCAAATCCAGCTTCCAAACAACCGCGAGCCGCGCGCCGTCAGCGCCGAAGACGAAAGCATGAAGCGCTTCGTATCGGTTGTGCTGGCCGATACCGAAGACACATGGACCAAGATATTCGCCGATCAGGGCCTGCGCTACACGCCGCCCAAGCTCGTCCTTTACCGCAACGGAATCCAATCGGGATGCGGGTTGGCCAATGCGCAAATGGGACCGTTTTATTGCCCGGCCAACCGTAAGATCTACATCGATCTGTCGTTTTATGAGCTGCTGAAGCGCCGCTTCAAGGCGCCGGGCGAATTTGCTGAGGCCTATGTAATCGCCCATGAGGTCGGCCACCACATCCAAAACCTGCAGGGCAAGCTTCAGGCGGCCCAGCGGCTGCAGGCGGCGGCTTCTGGTCCGGAGCGCAACGCGATCCAGGTGAAGGTCGAGCTTCAGGCGGACTGCTACGCGGGCGTGTGGGCGAAGAACACCGATCGGATCAATAAGACCCTCGAGCCGGGCGATATCGAATCGGCGTTGCGCGCCGCCGCGGCCATCGGCGACGACGCCATCCAGAAGAGCACAAGGGGTTACGCTGTGCCTGATTCGTTCACGCACGGATCGTCGGAACAGCGGGTGCGCTGGTTCAAGAGAGGCTACGACAGCGGCTCCATGTCCGACTGCGACACCTTCGGTACGCAGACGCTTTAGCGGGCGCGCGCGGCTCTTGAGCAGTTTGCGAGCGCCGCCGGGCCGAAGCATCGTTTGCGCTTGCGTTTTCGAGAAGTTCTGGCGTTGGCCATCGCCGGGCGTTTTTCGATTTTGACAGCCGGTCCCGCGCGCCCTAAGCAACTGACTGAAACTCTCACATAGGATTTGAGACGATGGTCGCATTTCATGCGGTCGTGCTGGCGGCGGGGCAGGGCACGCGAATGAAATCTTCGCTTCCGAAAGTGCTGCATCCGCTCGCAGGTCTGCCGCTTGCTGCTCACGTCATCAACGCGGCGGCTTCGGCCGGAGCGTCATCGTGTTCGGTTGTCATCCCGCCAGACAGCGTGGGCTTCGAAAAGCTTCACACCCCAATCGAAACGTGTTTTTTCGAGCAGAAGGATCGTCTTGGAACCGCTCATGCCGTGCTGATGGCGCGGGCCGCCCTTGAGGGCGTTTTCGGCCCGGTTCTCGTTCTTTATGGCGATACGCCGCTGGTCTCGCCGGAAAGCATCGCCACGCTGGCGGCGGCGGTGGAAAGCGGCGCCGGGATGGCCGTCCTCGGATTTCATGCGAAAAACCCGAAAGGGTATGGCCGCCTTATTACCTCTGGAGGCGCGGAGCTTCTTGCCATCCGCGAAGAAAAGGACGCTACGCCTGAGGAGCGCGCGCTCTCGCTGTGCAATTCCGGCATCATGGCGTTTCACGGCCCGCTGATCCTGCCATTGCTGGAACGGATCGATAACAAGAACAAGGCCGGCGAATTCTATTTGACGGATGCGGTTGAGATTGCGCGCGCCATGGGCTGCCGCGTGGCCTGCGAGATCATCGAGGAGGACGAAGTGCGCGGCGTCAACACCCGCGCGCAACTCGCGGAGGCCGAAGCGATAATACAGGCGCGGCTCAGAATGCGGGCCATGGACGGCGGAGCGACGCTCATCGCGCCCGAGACGGTCACCTTCAGCCACGATACGCTGACCGGTCAGGACGTGGTGATCGAGCCGAATGTCTTTTTCGGTCCAGGCGCCGTGATCGAGGATGGCGTGACCATTAAAGCGTTCAGTCATATCGAGGGCGCGCGTATCGAGCGCGGCGCCGTGATCGGCCCATTCGCAAGGTTGCGCCCAGGCACGCGGCTTGGCGCAGGCGTCAAGGTCGGGAATTTTGTCGAGTTGAAAGCGGCGGTGATCGAGCCGGGCGCAAAGGTCAATCACCTGAGCTATATCGGCGACGCTGAGGTGGGCGCGGGCGCAAATATCGGCGCGGGCACGATCACCTGTAATTATGACGGTTTTCGTAAGCACAAAACCGAGATCGGCGCAGGCGCTTTCATCGGCTCGAACAGCGCCCTCGTGGCGCCCGTTCGCATCGGCGAGGGCGCCTATGTCGGCTCAGGCAGCGTCATATCGCGTGATGTGCCAGCAGATTCCCTGGCGTTGACTCGCGCGCCGCAAATCCATCGCGAGGACTGGGCCAAGCGTATGCGCGCCCGGCACACGGCCGGTCATTCCGCGGCCACGGCGCCGGGAAACGCCAGCGATCAGCCGCATGTTGACGCTGTGGCGCCTTCCCCGGAGACGGCGAAAGCTTCAGACTAGGGCTGCGGAAAAGGGGTGTCGCCCATGGTTCGACAGGCTCACCATGAGGATCGCCTCCTTGATAACGTCCAGCCTTCGTCCTGAGCTTGTCGAAGGATAAGGCCAAGATTTCACTTGATTACCCTGATGCTGCCGCCAACTCACTCGTCTTGGCCACACCGCTTATTGTCATGGCCGGGCCATGCCCTTGGGCTTGACCCGGCAATCCAGAGAATTAGGAATATTTCAATTGCTTAGCTGGCCGGTAAGTAACAGGGGCAAAAGTACGGGCAGCCAGCAAACTACTCTCGTCATGGCCGGGCTTGATCCAACAGTGTCCGGTTTAAATCTGGCAGCAAATCAACGGCTTGAGAAAATGCCTCGATTTTCGCGAGATCGCGCAACGGCGTTCCTTCTCCGCATCGCGCTTGCTTGTAAACGCGATAATTCTGAGTTGCAAGCACGCGAAGGCGTGCTTGATGGGAGAAGGACAGGATGAGGGGTAACGAGCTGATTTACAAGGCGCTTTACCCCTCACCCCAACCCTCTCCCAAAGGGAGAGGGAGTCTGACAACCTGGCCTTGCCTGAAACAGTCTGTAGCAATGTTTGAGTTGGCGTTCAGCCCGGCTTCGGTTAAACGGCGAGGCTGGCGGCGCTCCGCCGTGCTCCATGGAAGGCAAGTCTGACATGTGCGGAATCATCGGCATTCTTGGAAACGAGCCGGCTGCCCCTCGTCTTCTCGACGCGTTGAAACGCCTGGAATACCGCGGCTATGATTCCGCGGGCGTCGCCACCCTCGAAGCCGGCGTTTTGACCAGACGGCGCGCGGAAGGCAAACTTGCCTCCCTCGGCCGAAGGCTAGCGAGCGAGCCCCTGGCTGGGTCTTGCGGCATCGGACACACAAGGTGGGCGACCCACGGCGTGCCTGTGGAGCGAAACGCGCATCCGCACATGACGGCGCGTGTGGCCGTGGTGCACAACGGGATCATCGAGAACTTCCGCGAATTGCGCGATGAGCTCGAACGCGACGGCGCAGTCTTTGAGAGCGAGACGGATACGGAGGTGGTCGCTCAGCTTCTCGACCGTGAGCTTGCGGCCGGAAGCGAACCCGGCGCGGCCGTGAAGAGCGTGCTTTCGAAGCTTCGCGGCGCATTCGCGCTGGCGATCCTTTTCGCTGGCCGCGACGATTTAATGATAGGCGCGCGGCGGGGCAGTCCACTCGCCGCCGGCTATGGCAAGGGCGAGATGTTCCTCGGCTCGGACGCCATGGCGCTGGCGCCCTTCACCGATCGCGTCACCTTTCTGGAAGAGGGCGATTGGGCCGTTCTCTCTCATTCGGGCGCGGTTATTTACGACGAAACCGGCGCACAAGCATCCCGTCAAATCACGCGCACGGCGGCTTCCGCGCTGCTGATCGATAAAGGCAATCATCGCCACTTCATGGCGAAAGAAATTCACGAGCAGCCAGAGGTGATCAGCCGCACGCTGGCGCATTACGTGCGGTTCGCGGACAACGCCATCGCGCTGCCCGGGCTCGCGCTCCCGTTCGAACGGCTCACCAAGCTCACCATCACAGCCTGCGGCACCGCATTTTACGCCGCCTTGACCGCGAAATACTGGTTCGAGCGCTTCGCGAAGCTGCCGGTGGAGGTCGATATCGCCTCGGAGTTCCGCTATCGTGAGGCGCCGTTGCCCAAGGATGGCCTCGCGCTGTTCGTGTCTCAGTCGGGCGAAACCGCCGACACGCTGGCGAGCCTTCGTTATTGCCGGGATAATGGGCAGCTTATCGCCGCTATAGTGAATGTGCCCGAATTCGAGCATCGCGCGCGAATCTGACGCCGTCCTGCCGACGCTTGCCGGACCCGAAATTGGCGTCGCTTCGACGAAGGCGTTCACCTGTCAGCTTACGGTGCTGGCTTGCATGGCGATCGCGGCCGGGCGCAAGCGCGGCGCGCTCACAGCGGCGGAGGAAGGCGAACTCGTTCGCGCTCTCATCCAAATGCCGCGCCTCATTACGGAGGTCTTGCGCCGCGATGAGGAATTCGATGCGCTTGGCCATGTCCTGGCGAAGGCCCCCTTGGTGCTCTATCTCGGCCGCGGCTCGACCTATCCGATCGCGCTGGAAGGCGCGCTGAAACTGAAGGAGATCTCCTACCTTCACGCGGAGGGTTTCGCGGCTGGCGAGTTGAAGCATGGGCCGATCGCCCTGATCGACGAGAGCGTGCCTGTCATCGCCATGGCGCCGAAGGACGCGCTGTATGAGAAGATGGTTTCAAACATGCAGGAAGTCGCCGCTCGCGGCGGGCAGTTGATCGTGTTCAGCGACGCGGACGATGCAGCCGGGGCGGTGAAGGCGCATTCGAATTTCCGGCTGCCTGCGGCGCACCCGTTAATCGCGCCGATCCTTTACGCGATCCCGATCCAACTCATCGCCTATCACACGGCCGTAGAGATGGGCACGGATGTCGACCAACCCCGCAACCTCGCCAAATCCGTGACGGTTGAATGATGGCTGGTTGAGCGCTTTGCCGCGCAGTAGCGTTATAACATTGCGGCGGCGGTCTCGCCGGGATGCGCCTTCGCTTATCCGGGGGATGCTCCGCTTCTTCCACGTTTGGACTTCCCTTCTGGTTCGTAGCGAACGTTGCACGAACGGCGGAGGGGGAGTTATGAGCCGTTCGAGACATCTGCTTCCGGGCGAACAGCCCCTTTCGGCGGCGTTTAGCCCGGAAGCAGCGGGCATGACTTGGAGTGAGTTGAAAGACAACGATAATTTATTTCTGGCGGGAATGCGCCTTAGGCTAGAGTCCATGGGTAATGAGCCCGGTTTGCAAAGAGCGGCGATGAGTCCAGTCCGGCTGACCATACTCGCATGCGCGCTTCTCCTCGCAGCCCCCGCGCTCGCAAACTCCGGCATTTCCATCGGTTCAAAAAAATTCACCGAATCCTACGTTCTGGCCGGGATCGCAAAAATTCAGCTCGAAAATTCAGGCTTCGAAGTCAGCCATCGGGAGGGAATGGGCGGCACGCTGATTTTGTGGCAGGCGCTGCTTTCGGGTGAAATTACCCTCTATCCCGAATATACGGCCACGATCAGCGAAGAAATCCTCAAAACGCCTGGCCTCGGCAGCGACGAGCTTCGGGTCGCGCTTGCAAAACTTGGCATTGGAATAACCGGCGATCTCGGATTCGACAACAGCTATGCGCTCGTCATGCGACGGAGACGCGCGGCTGAGCTTGGAGTTCGCTCGATCAGCGGCCTTTCGCGCTATCCAAATTTGAAAGCCGGCCTCACACCTGAATTTCTCGGCCGGCGCGATGGCTGGAAGCCGCTCATTTCAACGTATGGGCTTCATTTCAACTCCGTTTCCGCTATCGAGCACGGCCTTGGCTATAAGGCCCTGAGAAGTGGGCTGATCGACATCAAAGACTGCTACACGACAGATGCCGAGATCGCCGAATTCGATCTTCTTGCGCTTGCGGACGATCGGCATTTTTTCCCGCAATACCATGCGGTCTTCCTTTACCGGCTCGACATGCCGCCCGGCGCCCTGAATGCTCTCCGCTCGCTTGAAGGCAAGATCGATGTAAATCGCATGATCTCGCTCAACCGGATTGCCGAGACGGCTAAGAGCTACGCCCTTGCGTCGGCGGCGTTTTTCGGAGACCGGCCCCAGAAACCGCTCCCGAGCGAGGAAAAATCGGGCTTCGCTGCGATTCCGCGGCTTACGCTCCAGCACCTTAGCCTTGTAGCGGTCTCGCTTACTGCGGCCATTGTGATTGGCATTCCGCTCGGGATTGCAGCCGGCAGAGACGGGATTGCGAGCGGCCTCATTCTGGGGGGTACTGGCGTCATTCAGACCATTCCTTCACTGGCCCTGCTCGCGCTCATGATACCGCTCTTTGGGATTGGACAGCCGCCTGCGATCGCCGCTCTCTTTCTCTATAGCCTGCTGCCAATCGTTAGCGGAACCGCCACGGGCTTGAGGACGATCCCTGCATCGCTGAAGCAGGCTGGCGCCGCGCTGGGGTTAACGTCCAGGCAAAGATTGTGGCTGATCGATTTGCCGGTTTCTGCGCCATCGATCCTATCGGGCATTAAAACGAGCGCTGTCATAAACGTTGGAACGGCGACTTTAGCGGGGCTCGTTGGAGGCGGAGGATATGGCGAACCCATACAAAGCGGTTTGGAGCTGAATGACACTCCGCTCATTCTCACTGGCGCAGTGCCAGCCGCGATCCTCGCCATCCTTGTTCAGATGGCCTTCGCCGGCGTCGAATTCTTGGCGGTCCCCGAAGGTTTGCGTCTCCAGGCCGCGGCGCGGCCCCGTGCCTAACCCTAACGCAAGGAGCTTCCCGATGACGAAGAGCGGGCGGCACTTCGGACGGGACAGCCAGCAGCAGTTCGCGTCAAATCAAGCCGCCGCCTCGGAGCGGATTAAATGCGGTAGCGAGCGGCCGGCATGTCTATGGTGAAAACCGCGCCTGCCCTGTCGGCTCGGTTCGCCGCCGTGATCGTGCCGCCCATGGCTTGAACGAAGCCGCGGCAGATGGCCAGTCCCAGCCCCGTTCCGGCGCGCTGATGATCGCGATTTTTCACGCGATGGAATTTCTCGAAGATCAAAGGGAGATGGTCTTCGGGTATGCCTGGCCCTTCGTCAACGATTTGAAGCCGGACCATGCGATCAAACCTTAGAGCACGGATTGTGATGGCGGAGCAGGGCGGGGCGTATTTCGCGGCGTTATCGAGCAGATTGACAAGCGCCTGCTCCATGAGCAACTCGTCGAGATCGAGGAGCGGCAGGTTCGGCTCGATGTCGACGATCACCTTGAACCCCTTGAGAAGTCCTTCCGTGCGGCGCATCGCCGTGCCGATAAGCTCGGAAACATCCGCAGGGTCGCGCTTCAGTTCGACGGCGCCCGCCTCAAGGCGCGTCATATCGAGGAGATTGCCGACAAAGCGCGCCATGCGGGCGGCCTCCTCCTCGATGGTCTTGACCATCTCGGCGCGGGCTTTGGCGTCGAACCGTTCGCCATATTCGCGAAGCGAGCTCGCCGCGCCGAAGATCGAGGCGAGCGGCGTTCGGAGGTCATGCGAAAGAGATGTCAGAAGGGCGCCCCTGAGCCGCTCGGCTTCGGCTGCGACGCGAGCGTCGTCCATCTCCTTGGCGAGCCGGACCCTCTCGATCGCCACGGCGGCCTGATCCATAAGCGCGTCCAAGAGACGGCGCTCATCGGGGGTCAGGATAAAATCCGATCCTGGGCCGCGCCCGAGCCCAACCACGCCGATCACGCCCCGTCCAGTCCTGAGCGGCAGGAACAAGCGCCGCGCTCCCGGCAATGTGTCCGATCCGCGGCCTGCCGAACGGCCATGGTCGAAGCACCATTTCGCGGCGCCAAGGTCGGCGTCCTCGATCGTAACGCCGGGCGGGAAGGCTGACGCGAGTTGCAACTGTCCATCGGAGGCCGGCAACAGAATAACCGCATCCGCCGCCAAAGACGCCGCAATTTGCGAAGCCGACGCCAAAAGCAGATCGTCGAGCGTCGCGTTCCTCGCAAGCGTATTCGAGAAGCCATAGAGCGCGGTGGTTATGGCTGCCCTGTTGCGGGCGAGATCGGCCTGCCGGCGCACACGCGCAGTAAGGTTGCTGACAAGGAGAGCGGTGAACAGGAAGAAAAACAGGGCGGCGACGTTGATTGGGTCAGCTATAGTGAAGCTGTAAATCGGCGGTATGAAGAAAAAATTGTAGCAAAGCATGCTCGCCAGTGCGGCGAATATCGATGGCCCGAGGCCAAAGAGGTAGGCGACGCCAAGCACCGCCATCATGAAGATCAGCGGCACGGTCTGCCCGCCGAAATAGGGTTGCGCGAGTTCGGCGGCAGGGACACCGGCCGCCGTCATGCCAATGGCCGCGACGTATCCGGAAACCCCCGCGCTCTTCGCAGCCGTTTTTGTCCTCACGGTTTTCCTGGGGATGCTCTCCGCGTTCAGGGCGTCTCCGGCGATCACATGCACGCTGATATTTCCGGAGCAGCGGACAAGATCGTGAACAACCGAGCCATTCAAGAGTTCGAACCACCGCGTCCGGCCGGATTTCCCGATCACGATCTGGGTGACGTTGTTCGAATGCGCGAAATCCATGACGTCGTCCGCCATGCGTCCGCGGCCGGGAATCGTGGCGGCGACGCCTCCAAGCCGCTCCGCAAGGCGCAGCGTATCGGCGATACGGTCGCGCTCCGTCACGGAAAGGTCCTGGCTCCGCAGCGTCTCGATATAGAGGGCTGTCCATGGCGCCCGCAACCGGTCCGAGACCCGCTTGGTGTAGCGCACAAGGGCGGCAGAGCGCGGATCTTCGCTGACGCAGACAAGCACCCGGTCGCCCGCCGGCCAAGGCCCCACGATGGCGTGCGCCTTCATGTGCGTGAGCAGTTGCTCGTCGACGCGCTGGGCGGTCCGGCGGAGCGCAAGCTCGCGAAGGGCCGTCAGGTTGCCGGGCGAGAAATAGTGCTGCAGCGCCCGCTCCGCCTGTTTCGGCACATAGACCTTTCCCTCGCGGAGCCGCTGCATCAACTCGCTTGGCGCAAGGTCTATGACCTCGATGTCATCGGCTTGGTCGAGGATGGAATCCGGCACCGTCTCGCGGACCCGGATGCCCGTAATCTGGGCGACGACGTCGTTGAGGCTTTCGACGTGCTGGATGTTGAGCGTGGTGTAAACGTCGATGCCGGCCGCCAGCAGCTCTTCCACGTCGAGATAGCGCTTTGGGTGACGGCTGCCGGGGGCGTTGGTGTGCGCCAGTTCGTCGACGAGCGCCAGTTGCGGGCGCCGCGCGAGAAGGGCGTCGAGATCCATCTCCTCCATGATCCGGGATCTATATTCGACTTGGCGGCGCGGGATGATCTCCAAACCGGCAAGCAGATCCGCCGTCTCGGAACGGCCGTGGGTTTCGACGATGCCGGCCACCACATCGGCTCCATCGGCCTGACGGGCGCGCGCCGCCGAGAGCAGCATTTCGTAGGTTTTGCCGACGCCCGGAGCGGCGCCGAGGAAAATCTTCAACCGTCCGCGCCCCGGCTGCTCTGCGCGAGCCAGCTCCAGCAGCGCTTCAGGCGACGGGCGATGGGTCTCGTTTGCCTCGTGCATCGGTGTCCCTTGGATGAGCGGCCAGTGTCAGACTCCAGATTGCGGCGAGTTTAAAGCGAAGCTGCAAGTTTTGGCTTGTGGATTATCAAATGGCGCCGGCGGCCGCGTCTCCGCCGCAGCTCCAAGATTCGCCGCAAAAGCCATCGCTAACAGGTCAGCCAATCCAGCGCGCGCTGTTCCGGGTTGGGATGGGCGACGACATCGGTGACGACGGCGATGCTGTCCGCGCCTGCCTGGAAGACAAGGGGCGCGCGCTCTAGCGTGATGCCGCCGATCGCCACCAGCGGGCGCTTCGCGAGCGCCTTCCATTCGCCGATGCGGGCGAGACCCTGCGGCGCCCAGGGCATGAGTTTGAGCTTCGTTTCATAGATAGGGCCGAGCGCAATATAGGCCGGGTCCTCCTGGAGAGCGCGATCGAGCTCCTCATGGCTGTGCGTCGAGATCCCGAGCTTCACGCCAGCGCGCCGTATTGCGGGGGTATCGGCTGTTTCGAGATCGCCCTGTCCTAGATGCACGAAGCCCGCTCCGCAATCGATGGCTTCGCGCCAATAGTCGTTGACGACGAGTTCGCAGCCGTAGGCGCGGCAAGCGGCAAGGGCGTCGCGAATGGCAGGCGCGATTGCGCTTTGGGGCGCGTCCTTCATGCGGAGCTGCATGAGCTTCACGCCAACCCGCGCCAGACGGGCGCCCACGAGGCGTCCGGCACGATGGGGTAGAATTTAGGAAGCACGGGCGGCGTCGAGGAAGGCGAGACCGGCGACCGGCGTCGAGGGGCTGGCCATGTCGCGCGGCGGCATGATGCCGGCCAGATAGGCCAATCGGCCCGCTTCGATAGCCTTGGCGAAGGCCGCCGCCATCGCCACCGAGTCGCGCGCCTTGGCGACAGCAGTGTTGAGCAGGATGCCGTCGAAGCCCAGCTCCATCGCCTCGGCGGCGTGGGATGGCGCGCCGATGCCGGCGTCGACAATAAGCGGAGTTTGGGGGAAATAAGCGCGCAGGCTCCGCAGGCCATAGGGGTTCATGAGGCCTCGGCCCGTCCCGATTGGAGCAGCCCACGGCATCAGAACCTGACAGCCAGCGCCAAGCAGCCGCTCGGCGACGCTCAAATCCTCGGTGCAATAGGGGAACACCTGAAAGCCATCGCGGCACAAGGCTCCGGCCGCTTCCACCAGACCGAAAACGTCGGGCTGAAGCGTGTCGTCATTGGCGATCACCTCCAACTTCACCCAGCTCGTCTCGAAAAGCTCACGCGCCATGTGGGCCGTGGTGATGGCTTCGCGCGCGGTATGGCAACCGGCCGTGTTCGGCAGGATGCGCGCGCCGAAGCTTTTTACAAGCTCCCAAAACCGGGCGCCCGATCCGGCATCGCGGCTGCTCTCGCGCCTGAGCGATACGGTCAGGACGCCGGCGCCCGACGCCTCGACAGAGCGGCCCATAATGTCGGGAGAGGGGTAAAGCGAGGTGCCGAGCAGGAGCCGCGAGGAAACGGACTCGCCATACAAGGTCAGGACGTCGGGAGCTTTATCCGCATTGCGCAGGCCAAAACTCATGTTTCACCCTCCCTGGCGCGGGGATAGAACCTCGATGGCGTCGCCGTCCGACAAAGAAACGCCCGCGCGCGCCTTTGCCGGCACGAAATCGCCATTGCGCGCGGTGGCGACCTTCGCCTCCAACAAGCCAAGCTCGCGGCATAACTCTTCAAGGCTTCGCGCCTCGGTCAGCCTCGCCTCACCATTCACCGTGATCTTCAAACAGAACTCCCTCCGCTTTCGCGCCCAACTCTATATAGTTGGCGGTGATCTCAGCGAGTATGGGCGAGACGAGAAATCCGTGCCGGTAGAGACCGTTCACCAGGATGCGGCGGCCTCGCACGATGATTTTGGGCGTGTTGTCGGGGAAGCTTGGGCGCACGCCCGCTGCGATTTCCACGATCCTGGCCTCGCCAAGCTCAGGAAGCAACGCATATGCGCAAGACAGGAGTTCCATCGCCGAGCGCAACGTTACCGGCCCGCCATCGGCGCTTTCGATCAGAGTGGCGCCGATCATGAAGTGGCCGCCAGGCCAAGGCACGATATAGAACGGGATGCGCGGATGGAGCAGCCGGATAGGCCTCGTCAGGCGAACGTCCTTGGCTTCGATGACGATGCGCTCCCCGCGCACGCCGCGCAAAGTCTTGAGATCGTCCCGTGCGCCAAGTCCGCGGCAATCGACAATAATGCCGCCGCCTTCCTCATTGCAGGCGGTCTCATTATAGGAGGTTGGCTCGCACTTGACGCCCATCCGCCGGATTTCGCGCGCGAGATAAGCCATCGCCGCCCCGGGCTCGACATGGCCTTCGTCTGGAAAGAAGAGCGCCTCCTGGAAGCGGCCTTGCAGCGCCGGCTCAAATTCGCTTATCTCCGCCGTGGCCAGCCGCCTGTGACCGTGCGTCAACGAGGCGAACCGCTCCAAGTCGGGGCGGTCGCGCGCCGCCGCCACAACCAGCGTGCCCGTCGTTGCCGTTTCGGGATAATGCTCGCGCCAGAGGGGCAAAGCCTTGAGGCCAAGCTTCAGGGCTAGCTCATGTCCGGGCTCGCCTTCGCAATAAGGCGCCAGCATCGCACCCGCGAGCTGACTCGCCCTGACCCCGCCAGGTATTCCGGCGCGATCCCACAAAGTGACATCGTGGCCTTGTCTCCGCAGCATGAACGCCTGCCAGAGGCCGACGATGCCTGCGCCAAGAATGTCGATTTTTACCATGCAGAGTGATTTGGCGGAGTTTGACAAAAAAAGCAAGCAAGCGGCCAAGGGGGCGTCATCGTTCCCTTTCGGGGGACAAAGGGAACGGCGTAACCGGTAAGGGCTTACAAATCCGGCGTTTTCTGGCTCGCTTGCTTGCTTTGGCCATCGATCGGAAAAGGGGGCGTCCGCTCGATGTTCTGTGTTTGTTCTAAGGCAACTCTAGCCTTGTGTCAAGCGCTTTTCAGGCGTACAGACAATCCTCCTCTGCAAAGGGCCGCCCCATGACAATCGCAAAGAAAACATCCCCATTAAAGGTAGAAAAAGCATCCCTCGCCAAAGCAACGGCGGCCGGATTTCCCAATACACGCTTGCGGCGGCCAAGACAGGCCCCGTGGTCGCGCGCGCTTGTAGCCGAAACTACACTTTCAGCGTCCAACCTGATTTGGCCAATTTTTGTCGTCGATGGCAAAAAAGTGCGCCAGCCCATTCCTTCCATGCCCGGCGTTGAGCGGCTTTCCATCGATCTCGCCGCTGAGGCCGCGGAAGAGGCGGCCGAGCTTGGCGTGCCAGCGATCGCGCTTTTCCCCTACACGCAAACGAGCTTGCGGGACGACGCCGCAACCGAGGCATTTAATCCTGAGAACTTGGTATGCCGCGCCGTCCGCGCTATAAAGTCGCGCGCGCCTCAGATGGGCGTCATTTGCGACGTTGCGCTCGATCCCTACACCAGCCATGGACATGACGGGCTTCTGATCGAAGGCGAGATCGCGAACGACAAATCGCTGGAAGCGCTCGTCCGCCAGTCGCTGACGCAGGCGCAAGCCGGATGCGACGTGCTGGCGCCGTCGGACATGATGGACGGACGCATCGGCGTCATCCGCGAGGCGCTGGAGACGAACGGCTTCAAGAACACGCTGATCATGTCCTACGCGGCCAAATACGCGTCCGCTTTCTACGGGCCGTTCCGTGACGCGGTCGGCTCATCGGGCACGCTGAAAGGCGACAAGCGCACCTATCAAATGGACCCGGCCAACACCGACGAAGCCATTCGCGAGGTCTCGCTCGATCTTGCCGAGGGCGCCGACATGGTCATGGTCAAGCCCGGCATGCCCTATCTCGACATTGTGCGCCGCGTTTCGGAGACTTTCAAGGTTCCGACATTCGTCTACCAGGTGTCGGGCGAATACGCGATGCTGACGGGCGCCTTCCAGAATGGGTGGCTTAGCCGCGAGCGCTGCGTGCTTGAGAGCTTGATGGGGTTCAGGCGCGCGGGCGCGGCTGGAATCCTGACATATTTCGCTGTCGAGGCCGCCCAACTCTTGAAGGCAGCTTAAGCAAAGGGCATGTAATCTAGCATTTCCTCCCTGCTTTCAAAGCGTTGAAGGAGATGCGAGTATTATGACTATATTGGCGCCTGCGCAATTCCACGAGCCGTTGATCGGGCTAAGGGAGGTAAGGGCTGCTGCGAAGCGCTTGCAGGGCTCTATTCTCATGACGCCTGCTGTGGAGGCGCCGAAGCTTTCGGCGCTCTCCGGAGCGCGAATTTTCATCAAATACGAGAATATGCAGGCGACGGGCAGTTTCAAGGAGCGCGGCGCGCTTCTGAAGCTCCTGTCTCTCGACGCCGCCGCGCGCGAAAGAGGCGTGATCGCGATCTCGGCTGGCAATCACGCCCAGGCTGTCGCCTATCACGCGGCGAGGCTCGGCATCCCGGCCACTGTGGTCATGCCCGAAAGCACGCCCTTCAACAAGGTTGGGAACACGGAAAGCTATGGCGCGAAGGTGATCCTCTCCGGTGAAAGCGTCGCCGAGTCGCGCACGCTGGCCGATCGCCTCATCGCCGAGCATGGGTTTACGCTCATCCATCCCTATGACGATCCGGCAGTGATCGCGGGGCAGGGCACGGCAGGGCTGGAGTTCATTGAGGAGCGCCCGCAGCTCGACTGCATGATTGTGCCGATTGGAGGCGGCGGTTTCATCGCGGGCGTCGCCACGGCAGTCAAGGCGGTTCGCCCGGCGATCGAGGTCATCGGCGTGGAGGTGGAAAGCTATCCGTCAACCTATGCCGCTTTGCGCGGGAAGATCGCCGAATGCGGGGGCGCGACCTTGGCGGAAGGCATCGCTGTCAAGGCATGCGGAGCTTTTACCTTGCCCATCATCCGCAACCTTGTCTCCGATGTAATCCTCGTAAGCGAGACGGCCATTGAGCAGGCGATCTTTACGCTTGCAAGCGTGCAAAAGACGGTCGCGGAAGGCGCGAGCGCCGCTGGGCTTGCCGCGGTGCTTTCGAACAAAGAGCGGTTCGCAGGCCGGCGCATCGGCCTGTTTCAATGCGGCGCGAACATCAACTCGCGAGTGCTAGCCTCGATCATCATGCGCGGGCTTGAGCGCGAGGGCAAGATCGTGTCGTTGCGCATAAGCATCAGCGACAGGCCCGGAACGCTGGGGGAAATCGCAAGCGAGTTGGGCCGCTGCGGCGCGAACATCCTGGAAGTCTATCACCGCCGCTTTTATCTCGATGTGCCAGCCAAAGGCACGCTTGTCGATATCGTGATCGAAACGAAAGACCGCGCTCACGCCGAATGCGCCGTCGGAAGATTGCGAGGGTGTGGCTTCAAGGTCGAGCGGATGAATGGCGTCGCTGGCGAACACCGCAACGGCGCGAGCGGCGAGCTTTGAGGCGGCCAGCTTTGGTCAAGAGCAAGACCGGCGAAGGCGTCTGGCCGGTGCTTCCAATTTTGGCCGGCGGAGACGCTACAATGTCCGGTGTATTTACTTCCGTTCGACTTGGCCGGCATTCCCGAAATCGCGGCAGGCGTTATCGGAAATCCATGAGGAAGCTTGCGCATGCCGGGCATCGATCCCCAGCGACGCGTCGCCGGGATGAGGCGTCGGCTATGCCGCCAAGCATTGCGGGTTATTTGACCGGTTCGTGCTCTTCTTCGGGAGCGGGATAGCTGGGATTATCGTAGCCGCGATCTGGATAGCGCCCGTCGCCATAAGGCTGCTGGGGATAGCGGTCATAGCTGTGATCGGCGTAGCGATCCTCATAGGACCGGCCAGGATTAGCGCCCTGATCGTAGGCGTAGGGTTCGCCTTCGCCAGCCCGGGGTCCATAGGGATAAGCGCCACGGCCTCCGGAATATGCGCCGGGGCCGGGTCCAGGGCCAGGGCCATAGGAATAAGCCTGAGGATACGGAGCGGGGCTGCTATAAGAAGTGTAGCGCTCACGGCCGGGACCGGCGTAGGGCGCGTTCGCGCTCACCACGCGCCGGCACTCGGGCGCCAGCGCTTCGATGCGATCTGCGAGGCAATCGACGATTTGCCCGCCTCCAGGCGCCACGCCGTTGCAGAACCGATGGTAGTCGGGCAGGCAAACCTCCATCGCGTAGGCGAGCTTGATCGCCTTGAGGCAAGGCGGCGCCAGCTCCGTTTCATGGTCGATGAGACAACGCGCGACGCGGCCCTCGCCCGGAACCACAAAGGAGCAGACGCGATGATAATCGGCCCTGCAGGTGTTCATCACGTTGTCGCGGACTTCAGGCGGCAAGCCTTCAGCCGCCGCCGCCGTCGCGCAGGCGATAAAACCGGCGCCAAGAATGTATTTTAGAGACTTGAACATGCGAGGATCTCCAAGAACCTCTCACGCCGCAAACGTCCGCGTGAGTTAATACCGATAACCAGCCAAGCACAAAATCCCGGCTGGATTTCGCCCGAAGAAAGGCTAAACCGCGTGGCGCGAAAAGCCTATGCCAATCCTTGTAACGGCTTGTAACTTTTCGGCGCCCGTGGGGAGGCGCTTGCCTCAATCTTGCCGCGACCCGCCTCTATCGCGAGGGCTTCTCCTGCTCTAGGCTAGGCTTCCTCATGACTTTCCGTCTTCATATCGCAGCAGCCGCTGCCGCTCTTTATTGTTCCTGTTCGACGCACGCCGCCGCAGCGGATCTCACAGTCACCGTCGATAATTTGAGAAGCAATCAAGGCCAGGTCATCCTGTGCGTGTTTTCGGCGGAAAGCTCGGATAGGGCGTCGTTTCCCGATTGCGCGAAGGGCAGGCCGGTTCGTCAGGGCAAGGCGACGATCGGCGGCGGGAAAGTGGTCATGACCTATACCGGCCTGAAGGACGGCGTGTACGCGGTCGCAGCCATTCATGACGAAAATGGCAATGGCGAACTCGATACAAATTTTCTCGGAATCCCGACGGAAGGCATCGGCATATCGGCCAATCCCCGGATTTTCGGAAAGCCGGGATTCGATCAGGCTCAATTCGAGATCAAGGGCAAGACTGCGATCACCCTGAACGCAAAGTACATCCTGTAACTTGATACCTCGATGTTCAGCCAAGCAGAAGCATTGGCGAATTTCCGGCTCGCCGTTATGGCCGGGATCGACCAAGGGCTGTCCGGCGCCCGGCAATCAGCGGCGCCGTCACGTCAACGGAAGTGGCGGAAACCCGTCCTGAAAGCCTCATTGCCAAAAATCGCCGGTCGTTCCACATTTGCGAACTCTGCGCCGATACCTACATGATGGGGCATTCAAGGCGAGGAGGATCCCGTGGCCCGTTCGGCGTTCATCACAGGCTGGTCGCATTCGCCCTTCGGCAAGCTTGAAGAGCCTGACACGGAAGGGCTGATGGCGCGCGTTTTGCGGCCCGCGCTCGATCATGCAGGCCTGGCGCCGGAAGACGTCGACGGCGTTTTCGTGGGCGTGATGAACAACGGGTTTCAAAGCCAAGATTTCCAAGGCGCCATCCCAGGCTTGATCGAGCCAGGCGCTCGCGAATAAGCCTGCTGTAAGGGTGGAGAACGCCTGCGCCACAGGTTCCGCCGCGATATATGCCGCGCTCAATTTCCTGGAAGCGGGGCAGGGCAAAGTTGCGCTTGTGATCGGCGCTGAGAAGATGACCGCAAAGCCGACGGCCGAGACCGGCGACATTCTTCTCGGCGCGTCCTACCGCAAAGAGGAAGCCGGGGTCGAGGGCGGTTTTGCTGGGATCTTTGCACGCATCGCGCAGAATTATTTTCAGCGCCATGGCGACCGTTCCGCGGAATTGGCCCGCATCGCGGTCAAGAACCACAAGAATGGCGCGGTCAACCCGCTGGCTCAAATGCGCAAAGAGCTGAGTTTCGAGTTCTGCAATACGATCTCGGACAGGAACCCTTATGTTGCTCATCCGTTGAGGCGAAGCGACTGCTCGCTGATCAGCGATGGCGCGGCCGCGCTTGTGCTTGTCGCCGGGGACGCGGCGGGGGACGCGCCGCGCGCCATCCGATTCCGCGGCACGGCGCAGGCCAATGACAGTTTGCCGCTATCGAGGCGCGACGCGGCGGCCTTCGATGGCGCAAAGCGCGCTTGGGCGCAGGCGCTGGCGCAAGCCGGCCTGTCGATTGGCGATTTGAGCCTCGCCGAGACGCATGACTGCTTCACGATTGCGGAACTGATCCAGTACGAGGCCATGGGGCTTACCGCTCCCGGTCAGGGCCATATCGCCGTGTGGGAAGGCTGGACAGAAAAGACGGGCAAGCTGCCCGTGAACCCGTCAGGCGGGCTCAAATCCAAAGGGCATCCCATCGGAGCGACCGGCGTATCGATGCATATTATGGCTTCGATGCAACTCATGGGCGAAGCCGGCGGCATGCAGATCCCGGACGCGAGGCTTGCTGGCGTCTTCAATATGGGCGGAGCGGCGGTCGCGAATTTCTGTTCGATCCTGGAACGCGCCCGGTAATCCGCGAGCCCTGTCCTACCTTGGGTGGGACGCGCGTTCGTCGATCCGGTTGTGGATCAGGGATGCGAAAATCGAGCCGAAAATCAATACCGCGGTTATGCCAAGAGCCCACTCGGTCGGGATGTCCGCCAGCCAATCCGGATAATTGTAGATCATCTTGACGCCGATGAAGATCAGCACGAGCGACAAGCCATACTTCAAATAGCGGAATTTATCGACCATGCCCGACAGCGCAAAATAGAGCGCGCGCAAACCAAGGATCGCGAACACGTTCGAGGTGTAGACGATGAACGGATCGCGGGTGATCGCGAAGATCGCGGGGATCGAGTCGACGGCGAAAATAATGTCGGTGACATTCAATACGATGAGCACAAGAAACAGCGGGGTCGCAACGGCCTTGCCGGAGGGCAGCCGCGCGAAGAAGCGCTCGCCATGATATTCGGCCGTCATCGGAATAAAACGCCGCGTTAATTTAATGATGCGGCTATTCTCAAAATCGATCGTCTCAGTGCCTGAGCGCATTGTCCTGAAACCGGAATAGATCAGAAAGGCGCCAAGGACAACGACCGTCCAATCGAAGGTTTCGATCAAGGCGTAGCCGGCAAGAATGAATGCGCCGCGAAGGACAAGCGCTCCCAGAATGCCCCAAAGAAGCAACCGCATCTGGGATTGAGCGGGAACCTGGAAATAGGCGAGGATGACAACGAACACCAAGATGTTGTCCATGCTCAACGCATATTCGATGAAGTAGCCGGTCAAGAACTGGACGGCTCTTTCTTGACCGAATTCCAAGTAAATCCAGGCGTTGAAGAGAAGCGCGAGCAAAACATAGGCCGCGGTGGTCCATAGAGCTTCGCGGACGGGGATTTCTCTCGGCTTGCGATGGAAGATGCCGAGATCCGCGGCCAGAATGGCGAGGATGAGTACGCCGAAGGAAACCCATGCGAGCGGGGAGTGCTCGTCGAACATCGTCGCCATCGAATAGCCTTCTACGGCCGCTTACGCCCTCGATGCTGAGGGAAGCAGCCCGCTCCTTGTTGCCGTATGGGGTAAAGTTATACCAACTGCCGAATTTCCTGACCGCTTCCGTTGTCGTCCCCGCCACCGTCTGCACGAGGGTAAACTATAGCGGGGACCCAGTAAGCGCTGCATTATGCTATTGTCACCGAGACTTTCATTGTCCCGATTACTGGATGCCCGCCTTTGAGCGTGTGAAAAAATCGGCATCAACCCTTTTCGTCATGGCCGGGCTTGACCGGCCATCCAGCGAGCAATTAAATCTACAGTCCTTTTTCTCTGGATAGCCGCGTCAAGCGCGACCATGACAACGTCGGCGGAGCACCAAAGCCGATTTATTCACACGCTCCTTCGCGGGCAAGACAGAAAATCCAGCCGTCGGTATTAGCTGGCGAACGCTCGCTCCCGAGGAAGCAATCCAGCCATACTATCATTGAGACCAAAGCCAAGCGATTTCGTGTTAATTTGGCGCCGGGCCAAAAACAAGCACGGCGTTGAGGCCGCCGAATGCGAAGGAATTCGACATCGCGTATACAATATCTCGATAGCGTCCCTCGTTTGGCGTGTAGTCGAGATCGCACTCGCTTCCCGGTTCATCGAATCCAATCGTCGCCGGAATAAAGCCTTCACGCATCGCTTGAATGCAGACCGCGGCCTCGACGCCGCCAGCAGCGCCCAGGCAGTGACCGTGCATGGATTTCGTCGAAGAGATCGACATCCGGTTCGCGTGCGCGCCAAACACTCTCTTGATGGCGCGGGTCTCGTTGATGTCATTGGCGGCGGTCGCGGTGCCATGCGCATTCAGGTAATCGATGTCGCCCGGAGCGAGGCTGGCGTCATCCAGCGCGATTTGCATGGCGCGGGCCGGTCCGTCGATATTGGGGTTCGCCATATCGCCGGCGTCCGAGGTCATGCCAAACCCCAAGACCTCGGCGAGGATGTCTGCCCCGCGGGCTTTCGCATGCTCCATGTCTTCAAGAACAAGGATGCCCGCGCCGTCGCCGAGCACCGTTCCGTTGCGCCGCTTTGAAAATGGGTAGCAGCCCTCCGGCGAAAGCACGCGCATCGCCTGCCAAGCGCGCAAAGAGCCCATATTAATCGCCGCTTCCGACGCGCCGGCGACAGCTATGTCCACAGCGCCGCTCCTGATCATCTGGAAAGCGAGGCCAATCGAGTGAGCGGCGGTGGCGCAGGCGCTGACCGTCCCGAAGACCGGCCCCTTGATGCCGTAGTCGATGCTGATATGAGCGACGGCGGAACTCGTGATTGTGCGAAGAAGCGTGAGGGGATGTGTCGCCTTCTTCTTGAAAACGAAGATATCCTCCAACGCCTTTTCGAGGGTGGCAAGACCGCCCGCGCCCGAGCCGACAATTGCTGCGGCGCGCTCGCCGTTCTTGAGCGGCGTTTCCAGGCCAGACTGCTTCATGGCTTCAGCCGCGGCGGCGCCTGCATATTGCGAAAAACGATCGGCCAGGAGAAGCGCCTTGCTATTGCAGCGCTGTTTCGGGTCGAAGTTGCGCACCTCACCCGCGATGGTGATATACAATTCTGGCGTCAAAGCGAAGCTTTGAATGGGCCGGACGCCGTGCTCACCTGCTTTTATGGAGGTCCAAAACTCTTCAACGGTCGAGCCGATGCACGTGACGACGCCGTTTCCGGTCACCGCGACGCGGCGTCCCTTGCCATTCAATGCCATGATGAATGCCTCAACGCGAGCCGGTTAAGCTGCCGCGTTCGATGGTTGCTGCTCGGCAAGAACCGCCTTCACCTTGTGGACAACTGAGCCGACCGTCGCGAAATCGGCGACTTCTTCATTAGCATTATAGGGAATCTGAATGCCGAACGTATCCTCGATATCAAAAACGATGACAGCGAGGTCGAGAACTCGATCTCCAACTCTGTCAATTTCGTATCCAGCGTGATTTCCTTCTCAGGATTACGCATGTTCTTACGTAATATTCCGATAATCTTTTCTGCTACGTCGTCCATTGCAGGCTCCCTGCGCCGATCCAAGCAGAGTTCGCAAAAGTGGCCTTCCCGGTTTTGCGAAAAAACTCTGCGGAAACAAAATGATCTAAGCGGGCATTCGTTGGCGGCCCAAGGAATGTTTGCCTAGAACGCGCAAAGGTAAAGGGTGTTTGAGCATTTTCGTCCTCTGTTAAAGCGCGTGGCGAACGGGATAGCGGCAAACACTGCGCAAGTCCAGCAAAGACGGTTTCGTGCACAGGGATACCTCCGCTCAAGCTAGAGTAGCGATGCTCGCGTCATCCTCCGGGTGAGTTACGCCGGCGGGCGTTTCGCCGCCACAACCGCCGTTTTGAGGCATAAGCCGCGTGTGTCTTTTGTAGCGTTTGGACCTTGACGCGGCGATGTTAGGTTCCATCCTTAATGGCAAGATACTCAATCAAAAACCTATGGGTGGAATACGAATGGAAAGCTCCGAACAAGCCCGATTGAGTGGGGCGCAGGTGAACTCTGCTGCGAGCAGCCCAGCTTACCCCTGGCTGAAGTCTTATCCGGGGAACGTCGACTGGTTTGCGACTTTTCGTCCAGCGCCGCTGCCTGACTTTCTCGACGATGCCGTGCGGCGTTTCCCCGAAAAACTGGCGACTGGATTCTTCGGGAAGCAGATGACCTATGCGGAGCTAGGGGACGCGGTCAATCGCGCCGCCAAGGGGCTTCAAGGGCTCGGCGTAGGGAACGGGGCGCGCGTTGGGCTCCTGTTCCCGAATTGTCCGGCGTTCGTCATCTTCTATTATGCGATCCTGAAAGCCGGTGGAACCGTCGTAAGCTTAAATCCGCTCTACACCGTGCCCGAGTTGACCCATCAGGTGAAAGACGCTGGCGTCGGCACCGTTATCACGCTCGATCTCAGGGCGACTTTCCCGAAGGCGAAAGCCCTCCTCGACGCGCGGGTGCTTAAACATGTCGTGGTCGAACGTTTCGCCGGCATGCTGCCGGGCTTGAAAGGCCTTCTCTTCGGCGTGTTCAAGAGGAAGGACGCCGCGTCCTGGAAGGCGGGCGCCGGCGTGATCGCATCCCGCGACCTGCTCGATAATGATGGCAGGTTCGAGCCTTGCGCCATCGACGTGAAAAGCGTCGCGGCCTTGCAATATACCGGGGGCACCACCGGAACGCCCAAAGGCGCGATGCTGACCCATTCCAATCTCACTATTAACGTTCAGCAGGCCGCATCTTGGTTTCCCGGCCTGGCGATCGAGGGAGCAGAGCGCTTTCTCTGCGTCATTCCCTTCTTCCACTCCTTCGCGATGACCGGGCTGATGAATTTTGCGATCTGCAAGGCGGCGCAAATGATCATGCTGCCGCGTTTCGATCTGAAACAGACGCTGAAGCTCATCGATCGGACGAGGCCCACCATCATGGCGGGGGTTCCGACGCTGTTTAACGCGCTCGCGAAGGCCAAGGATATAAAGAGCCATGACCTTTCCTCGCTTAAGTTTTGCATTTCGGGCGGAGCGCCGCTTCCCCTTGAGGTCAAGCGCGATTTCGAGCGCGTGTCGGGCTGCAAGCTGGTCGAGGGATATGGGCTGTCGGAAACGTCGCCGGTGACGCACATCAATCCCATCAGCGGCACGGTCAAAGAAGGCTCCATCGGCCTGCCGGTTCCGGGCACGATCATGTCGCTCCGAGAGCTTGGGGCGCCGGAGCGGGAAGTTCCGCTTGGCCAGAAGGGCGAGATCTGCATCTTTGGCCCGCAGGTCATGAAGGGCTACTGGAACAAGCCCCGCGAAACCGCCGACGCCTTCACCGGCGAATTTTTCCGGACTGGCGACGTGGCGTATATGGACAGCGATGGCTTCACCTTTATCGTCGATCGCATTAAGGACCTGATTTTATGCTCGGGCTTCAACGTCTATCCGCGCCGGATCGAGGAAGCGATTTACGAGCATCCCGCCGTGGACGAGGTCACTGTTATCGGAGTTCCCGATCGTTACCGCGGTGAAGCGCCAAAGGCGTTTGTAAAGCTGCGCGAGGGGCGCCATGTCAGCGTCGAGGAGATGATCCAATTCCTAAAAGCGCGCATATCCAAGATCGAGATGCCGGCCGAAATCGTATTCCGCGACGAACTGCCGAAGACGCTGATTGGAAAGCTCTCGAAGAAGGAGCTTGTCGCCGAGGAGAAGGCGAAGAATCATTAAGGCGGAAGCATCAATCGCCCTGGCGCTCTGGTCGCGGAAGCTACTTATTGCGCATGTGCCGGCTTGCATTGAGATCGTCGAAGCCTCCTGCGAAACCCAGCACATACCCGTTATGCGGATGTCCACCGCCAATTCAAACGCGGGGTACCTGTCGAGGTCTGCAAGCAGTCACTTTCATCCGGCCGGAATCAATTTGCTTTAGCCGCATCAGCACAGCTAGCGGGTTGAGTCATTCAAACCGGGCCGGCAGCCGGAAATGTCCGAATCCAACTCGCCCGCCGTTGGAGATGACCTTTCAGCAAACTGAATCAATTTGCCGCGCCTGAATCAAGTTGAATGACGCAGGCTGCTCGTCCATGCAATGAGAAGCCAATCGAGGGCAAATCATCCGCGGCGGAAAAGAAAGAATGGCTCTGGCTCGGCTTCGCTAGAGCTATAGCGTCGCCCTTATTCGCCACTGTGCTCTATCCGAACACCATCGATATTACGCCACACCAAAACAATATTCCGAACACAGCGGCAAAGAAGAAACTGATCGCCCTAATGCAGACAGGGTTGTGGCCACCAAACTGTTGCTTAACTATCACGGTCGTGCTTCATGGGACAATTCCTAGGTGATTAAATATTACATAAAATATTCCAAAAAAAACGCCGGCGTCAAGCCAGAGCAGAGTCCAACGGGTCCGCCCTCAGATCGCCGCTGTTTAGCGGCAAGCGGCTTCCCCCTCACCCCCCCTTTCGCGGGCGTGTCCCTCCCACGCAAGCCCGCCTTGGCGTGTTTGTGACTCCCGAGCTTCCGCATCTGCGAGCGGATGCGGCTGGAGAGAGAATGTTGTGAGACCCTCTCCCGTGCAAACATGTCTCGGCGTGTTTTCCACTCAAAAGTGATCGCATCCGTAGGCGGATGCGATGGGTGAGGGTGACGTCCGCCTTTGCTGGACGCACGGTCAGGGGTATTGCGTGGCCGAACCGGCGGAGTCTACCTGCGAAGAGGTGCACGTTTTTTAGGATCAGGCGCCACCCTGCTTTTCGGACGCTTTCGCCCGGTCCCATAGGACCTGCATCTCATCCAGTGACATTGCCTCAAGGGCGCAGCCGCTTGCATGGGCGGCCGAAGCCATTGACTCCATGCGCCGGGTGAATTTCGCGTTGGCCGCCCGAAGCGCTGACTCGGAATCGATCCCAAGCCGAAGGCCGAGATTGACAAGCACGAACATCAGGTCGCCGAATTCCTCGAACTGCCGTTGCTCTTTCTCTGGCCCCGGCGCGCTTTCGATCTCCACGCGAAGCTCGGCAAGTTCTTCGTCGACCTTATCGAGGACAGGCTCCACCGAGGGCCAATCGAAGCCCATCCTCGCCGCTCGGCGTTGCAATTTCTGGCTTTTTGCCAGCGCTGGCAGGCCCGCAGGGATCTCCCCAAAAAGCGGCTGAGGCCGGGGAGGGCCATTTTGCGCCGCCTTCGCCTCGCGCTCTCTCTTTTTGATGGCTTCCCATTGGTGAGCCCCGCCATCGCCTGCGCCGCCGCCGAAAACATGCGGATGCCGGCGGACGAGCTTCTCGCAGATGGCCTCGGCGACATCCGGAAAAGCAAACAAGCCCGCCTCCTCCGCCATGCGCGCATGATAGACGGCCTGCAGCAGAAGGTCGCCGAGTTCATCCTTCAGATCGTCCATTGCGCCGCGCTCGATGGCGTCGGCAACCTCGTAGGCTTCTTCAATCGTGTAGGGGGCGATCGTCGCAAAAGTCTGCTCGCGGTCCCATGGGCAGCCCCGTTGGGGATCGCGCAGCGCCGCCATGATATCCAGAAGACGCTTCATGCCATCCATGGCGCGTGTGTAATCGGCGCACTCGTCCGGTTCGCCAGCAGTTTGTCGAGTGTCTATGTCGCTTTTCACGTTTCCTCAGCTCCGCCGCAGTTGACCGAAAATGGCAAATCACCTTAGCCTTATTACTTCTGCCTCAAAGGCCCAAGGACTGCGTGATGCGTCTTGCCGCGTCAATCCATAGCTTCCTTCTGTCGATCCTGCAGCTTTGCTGCGGATGCGCATGGGCTGTCGCTTCAATCCAGGGCAGAGTTTTCATCGAGCGAAAGGCTACAATGCGGCGGTTCCAACCGCGGCGCTGTCTTCTGCTGCCTCGAATTCGGCTCGTCGAAAATATCATCTTTCCAGCACGTTATGACTTTGGACCGTTCGCAATCGGACCCCCCTGAGGGAACAGAAGGAAATGGAGCGTGCTCGAGAATTTCCGGGAACTGTCTCGATTTCCTTACGCGGCGCAAATCCGATCGTTATTTGAGATCGAGGTTTGACGCGTTCACATCGCGGAAGTGTGTTCGCTTAACGTTCTAAGCCGCTGCCTGATAAGACTTTCCGCCAGTGCGGTTTAAGCCGCCACAATGAAAAAATTTGACGCTCTCGCCATCGGCAGAGGCTTGGCTTTTTTTAAAAGCGCTTCTTGGCCGGATAGGGGAGTATTGTCTGCGCTCGGGGCGATTGCCGGTCGGGTGCGTATTCGGCTGTTCGGAGCTGAGCTAAGTTTATGCCATTTTCGCCGCAAAAAAGCGCTATTTCGACGCTTGCACGAACATGTTCATGCTACGTTCTATGGAGCGCCGACGGATTGCGGACCGTTATTGCAAAAGAACTCGGTTCATGGGCGTGGCGAATGCCGTCGCGCCAGCACAAATTTGCGCTAGCTCGCCATTCGCATAAGATGCATTATGGAAACTTTGCTTATTTGGACGCGGATTGGTTCTCGTAAAATTTTTCCGAGAAATGGTCCAGCAGGCGCACGCCGTAGCCCGAGCCCCAACTTGGGTTGATATCGGAATGCGGAGAGCCCATTGCGGTGCCCGCGATGTCTAAATGCGCCCAAGGAACGCCCGCGTTCACAAATCGCTGTAGAAACTGAGCAGCCGTAATCGATCCGGCGTCGCGGCCGCCAATGTTTTTGATGTCGGCAAGCTTTAAATCGATCAGCTTGTTGTATTTTTTGGAGAGAGGCAGCCGCCAGGCAAGCTCGCCCGTATCCTGTCCGGCCTCGGAAAGCTGGGTCGCCAATCCATCGTTGTTCGAAAAAAGTCCCGCATATTCCTTGCCAAGCGCCACCAGGATCGCGCCGGTCAGCGTGGCCAGCGTGATCAGGAGCTTCGGCTCGAGATGCGCCTGCGCATACCACAGAAGATCCGCGAGAACGAGCCGCCCTTCGGCGTCTGTGTTAAGGATTTCAATGGTTTGCCCGGAGGCCGATGTGACCACGTCGCCTGGGCGGATGGCTGTTCCCGACGGCATGTTCTCAACGAGCCCAACAAAGCCGATGGCGTTGACAGGGGCTTTGCGCCGGGCGAGCGCAACCAGCGCGCCCGCCACCGCGGCGGCGCCCGCCATGTCGCCTTTCATCTCCTCCATGCCTTGGCTCGGCTTGATGGAAATTCCACCCGAGTCGAAGCACACGCCTTTGCCAACGAAAACAATATTGCCTTCGCTCGCCGGAGCGCCGCTCCATCGCAAAATGACGGCGGCGGAAGGCTGCGCGCTTCCCTGTCCCACAGCGAGCATCGCATTCATGCCAAGGGATGTAAGCGCGCGCTTATCGAGCACCTCGACCTTGAGGCCTTCCGCTTCGAGCGCGCGGAGCCGCTCCACGAACTCCGGCGGCGTCAGAATGTTCGCGGGCTCATTCACGAGGTCTCGCGCCAGGTAGACGCCTTCCAAGACGGCTTCATTTTTCTGATATCCGGGCGAGAGTTGCTCTCCCCACTTCGAAAAGATCGTCAACCGCGGCGGCGTGCGATCATTTTCTCCTTCGGGTTCGTCCGCATCGCTGCGGGAGCCTCCTTTCGACTTATACTTCTTAAATCCATAGTTTCTCAGGCTGAAGCCGAGCGCGAATGCAAGCGGCGCTTCTTCTGTCAGCGCTCCTATCCCTTCGAAAACGATATCGGCTTCGGAAGTTTTGCCCGGCAGCTTGCTGCGGACCGCGCCCCCGATTTCCATCCATTCCCGGTTGTTCAGCGTCTTCGCCTCCCCCACGCCCACGAGCATAAGGCCGGCCGTGAGCCCATGAGGCGCCAGGATATCGACCACGCTCTTTCGCTTGCGCTTGAAAGCGATGACCTCCATCGCCTTTGAAACGGCGCCTCCGGTTAGCGAGTCCAGCTTCTTGAGATGCGCAGGTAACCCCTCCTCCTCCGCCACGAAATAAATGACGGTGGACCCTTGGGGGGCTGCATCCAAGGAGACAAACGAAATAGCGGGAAGCTCTGTCATGGAGATGGACAAACCGGTGTGGGGGGCGAGCGATTGTTTTATCGACAACACGAAACCCTACAGGAAAGGCCCGCAAATGCAAAGCCCGCCATGGCCGAAAATGCGCCATGATGGCATGCGTAGTACAGCGGAAGGCAGGTTCGCACACCGTTTTGCCGCGCGCGCTCAAGCGAACTTGCCTCCGATAAGCTGTACGAGTTTCTAAAGAGTCGCCAGTACGCCTTATCCGTGAGAAGTCCGGCGGAGCCCGCTGCAAATGCAACGCCGGTGACGAACTAAGCAGACATTCCCCGGCCAGCCAGCGAATGCCTGCTTAGAGTCCTTTGTTTTCGCAGAGTGAGCGCTTGTCGCTCACGAAAACCGTTCGCTTGTTGTTTTTCCCAAGACCGGGAAGCCACCTCGGGTCAAGCCCGGGGGCATGCTTTTGGGAACTCTGCTTAAGTGAGCGGCGGACCTTGGGGAAGCCTGCGGGTTCCCGCGTGGAGTGCTAGAGCATGCTGATCAGCCGCTATATCTTTCGCCAGACGGCTTCGGCGCTCATCACGATTTTCATCTCGCTGAACTCTTATCGTGTGGCTGACATCTGTTCTCAAGGAGATCAAGCTCTTAACTTCGCAGGGACAGACATTTATCTTATTTCTTAAGATAACATCTTTGGCGATCCCTAACCTGATCGCCACCGTTGCGCCTGTAGCTTTTCTTATCGCTGCGCTTCACACCCTCAACCGGCTCAATGGGGATAGCGAGCTGATCGTGCTGTCCGCTGCGGGAGCTTCCGCGTGGCGCCTGTTCGTTCCGTACCTTACGCTCGCCATCATCGTTTCGGTCTCAGTGCTCGCCGGAAATCTATTCGTGATTCCCAAGGCGTCCCGGCTGCTTGCCGATTACGTTTCGAAAGTGAGAGCGGACGTGCTTTCGCAGGTCCTGCAGCCCGGTGAATTCAGCGATCTTGAGCCGGGCCTCACTTTCCACATGCGCGATAAGGGGAAAGACGGAGACTTGCTTGGCGTCGTCGTTCGCGACGAACGGGACGCGAAAATGACGACAACCGTGGTCGCGGACCGCGGACAGATCGTAAACGATGGCGGGCGCGCCGCCATGGAATTGCACGAGGGGCAAATCCTGCGTCAGGAGGCTGGAAAGCAGGACGTGCAAATTATTCTTTTCAGCACCTACGCGTTCGATATGGGTGATTTGGCCGTCAAACAGGGCGTGCGGGAGGAGAGGCCCCGCGAGCGGTACATCGGAGCCCTCCTTTATCCCGATGAGAGCAGCGCCTACTACCAGGCAAATAAGGCCGCCTTCAGGTCCGAAATCCATGAGCGGTTTTCGGGCGCCATATACGCCCTGGCCTATGCGATCCTCGCCGTGGTCTATCTGGGCAGACCAAAAACGACCCGGGAAGGACGCGGAGGCATTTTGCTGACCGCGTTCACACTCGGCGCTGCGATCCGTGTCGTTGGGATCGCCGGCATCAATATAGTCGGCAAGAAACTGTGGGCTCTCTCTCTGATTTATGGCGTCCCTGCCGGCGCGATACTTATCGGCCTCATGATGCTTGCTTTCAACATCAACCCGCCTGTCATCGCGCTTCCACGCTTGCGCCTCCCGCGTCTTCCCGGGCCCGGCAGGCGCAGCGGCGGCGCGGTTGCAAACTCCTCATAGCCCCGGCTGGATTCGTCATGATGATATTCAAAATTATCGGCCGGTATATGGCTGTAAGGTTTATCGTTACAATATTGGCCGTTTTCTTCGTCACGTTTCTTCTCATATTCTTCGTGGATTTTGTCGAAGTCTTGAGAGGAGCGTCCAAGCGGGATGACGTGGGCGCGGGAACTCTAGCCATGATCACCTTGCTTCGCATTCCGATTTTCGCGGAGCTCGCCCTGCCCTTCGCCATACTGATCGGGACGATCGGAGCATTCCTAAGTCTCAGCCGGACTTCGGAGCTTATCATCATTCGCGCCTCGGGCGTCTCGGTCTGGCAATTCGTGCAGCCGGGGCTTTGGGCGGGCGTCATGATCGGCGTCTTCGCGGTCACGGTCTATAATCCCATCGCGTCCCTCATGAAAGCCAAGTCGGAACGGATCCAAACCAAGCTTTTCAACACCGAGAAGTCTTTCGGAACAACTCGCGGGTCCGGCTCCTGGTTGAGGCAGGAGAGCGTGGATGGGCCTACGATTCTGCATGCCAAGGCGTCCGCCGACAGGGGGCTGACGCTTGGTGGCGTGACCCTGTTGCAATTTGACCTCAACAATAGATTTTATGAGCAGATTCAAGCGAACAAGGCCGAACTTAGGCAAGGTTATTGGAGGCTGGAGAATGTTGTCGTTCAGAGCTCTGGCGAGGCTGTTCGGCGATATGACGAATATTTCGTAAGCACGTATCTAAGCCCTGTTCAGATCATGAGCAGTCTAGGCTCCATAGAAACACTTTCATTTTGGGAACTCCCAGGCTTTATAAATTTTGCGAAGAAGGCTGGTATCCCGACAGAACAATATGAACTGCAATATCAGCTTTTTTTGTCTCGCCCTATTCTTATGGCTGCAATGGTGTTGATTGCTGCAACCTGCTCGCTGAAAGCCTTTCGTTTCGGCCGGATTCAAACTATGGTTCTAACCGGGTTAACCGGGGGGTTCGGCTTTTTCATATTCTCGGAGCTTTCGCGGAAAGTCGGTGCGGCGGGGACGGTCCCCGTCATAGTTGCGGCATGGGCTCCAGCGCTTGTCGCGCTTCTGATTTCAGCGACCGTTCTCCTGCATCAGGAGGACGGATGAGATCCGGAAAGCCGGGAGTATCGAGTGTGGCGGTCAGCTGTATGAAAGCGGCGGAAAATGCTTAGGGTGCTTGCTGCAGTCCTGGCGTGTTTGGGATGCTTGGGCGGCATTGCGCGCGCTCAGCAGCCGAACCTGCAGACGCGCGGCAACGAGACGACCGTCGCGAAGCAAGTCTCGCCCGACAAATCATCTCCCCTTCTTCTCCAGGCGGACGACCTCGTTTACGACAACCGGAACAACCGTGTCATCGCGCGGGGCAACGTCGAGATTTATTACAACGACAACGTTCTGCTTGCCGATGAAGTGATCTACGACAAGACTGCGAACACCTTGACCGCTACGGGCAATGTCCGTTTGAAGGATTCGGACGGTTCGGTCGTCAATGCGGACAGGCTTACACTGAGCAGCGATTTCCGCGAAGGTTTCATCCGGTCTTTGCGCGCTCTGACGCAAGACAACTCGCGTGTCGCAGCCACGAACGCCTACCGGAAGGGTAATCAGACCATCTACGAGAACGGCGTCGTTACCGCCTGCAAGCCCTGCGAAGATCATCCAGAACGGCCCCCGGTTTGGCGCATAAAGGCTACGCGGATCATCCAGGACAAAGCGGACGAGAATGTTTATTACGAGAATGCCCAGTTCGAGTTTTTCGGCATTCCGGTCGCGTGGATTCCTTTTTTCTACACCCCCGATCCGTCGGTGAAGCAACGCTCGGGCTTCATGCCCCCAGTGTATGGCGTCAGCACCCAATTGGGTTACGCCGTCGCCGTTCCATATTATTGGGCGATATCGCCCAATTACGACCTCACGCTTACGCCGGAAATTACGACCAACGCCGGTTATCTCATGCAAGCGCAATGGCGGCAGCGTCTTTGGAACGGCGTTTACGAAGTTTCACTTGCCGGGGCTTACAACAACAATGCCGATGACTTTCTTGGAGACAGAAATTGGCGCGGCAGCGCGGAGTTGCACGGCGATATCGAGCTGAATCGATACTGGCATTTCGGCTGGAGCGGAATTCTTGAAAGCGATGACACATTCCGCCGGTTTTACAGGCTCGACGACGTTTATTCCACGGAGCGCGTATCCTCCATGTGGCTGACCGGAATGGGCGACAGAACCTATTTCAACTTGACCTTCGCACGGTACGGAAATCTTACGGGAGATGCTTACAGCTACGAAACCAACACCTATCTGAAGACCGTTACCGCGACAGCATATCCAAGCCTGGACTACAATTATATTCATAACAAGCCCGTTTTTGGCGGCGAACTCAGCTTCGACGTGAACGCGCTTGCTCTCAGCGTCAACGATCCCGCCGGCCAGACTTCTGGTCCTATCGTTTTCAGGGGAACGATGGACCATATTGTAACGCAGGCGGAATGGCGGCGGACTTTTACCGACGACATGGGTGAGCGATTTACTCCATTTGTGCTGGCGCGAGGCGATCTCTACAGCGTCTCGAGTTACCAGGATATCGACGGCGCCGCCGGCCCTGGCGACACATTTACCCGTCAAATGATCGGGGCGGGGCTCGATTATCGCTATCCATTTGTCAGCCACACCGACAACGGGTCCCAGGTGATCGAGCCGGTGGTTCAAATCATAGCGCGGGGCGGCGGCTCAAACAGAAATGTTCCGAATGAAGACTCCCAAAGCCTCGTGTTCGATGACACCCTATTGTTCGATATCAACAAGTTCTCAGGCTACGACCGCATAGAGAATGACACGAGAACCAATTTTGGTATGCAGTATACCTACCAAATGTATAACGGTATCAGCGCGAGGCTGATCGGCGGAGAAAGTATTCATCTCGCCGGGCCGATGCCCTTCGATCCGACGACCGGGCTTGGCACAGACCGGTCGGATTATGTCTTCGGCGGTTATCTCGACTACCTGAACCGGTTCCGCTTTTTGACTCAGCTCCGCTTCAACGAGCAGGATTTGAGCCTTTCAAGTCAAAACTACAGCGTGCAAACGAAGCTGGGCTTTTTCCAGGGAGCTCTAAGCTACACCGCCGTCGCCGCACAGCCGCAACTTGGATTCCCGGCCGCCCGCGATGAAATTGCAGGTTTCTCCGCCATCAAGCTGAATGATGTATGGACGGTCTTCGGAGATGTCCGCTACGATATTTTGTCCGACCAATGGGTGAGAAACAGCGCAGGCATTCAATATGCTGACGAATGCTTTATCGTTTCACTCACCTATCAGCAGACATACATTACATATGAAGACCTAAAACCCGATACTTCGGTTGTGTTGCGCGTCGGTTTCAAGGGCTTCGGCCAGCAGACGGCGCCAAGTTCAATCGTGGACCTTTCGCCCGAAGCAGCGCCTTTCCGATAAAGTCGCGCTGCGCCGGGGCGATGCTCTTCCTGTAGAGGCCGCTCCTCGGGGATAAAGGAGCATCGCGGCAAACTGTTGCCGCAAATCACATCCAAGTTCTTGATATGCGAATTGAAAATCCTCATCGGCTTATTATTTTAGCGGCGACGGCTGTTTTTCTTGCGCTCGCGACCGGCGCTGGCGACGCCGAGGCTCAAAATATCATCGTGCTCGTCAATGACGAACCCATAACATCAGGGGATGTGACGCAAAGATTGCGCTGGCTCGCCCGCACGAATGGCTTTGGCGACCGGATGAAAGCCATGCTGACGGGAGACGCTATCAAAGAGCGCTTCCGGCAAATGATGATTGCAGCAAATCCCCGTTCGCAGGCGGAAGCTCAACAAGCAGCCGAGCGGATCAAGAAGCAGCTTCTCGATGAGGCCAAGAATTGCGTGCTCTCGGACAGCGGAGGGACATCCCGGAAAGCCGCGATCGACGCTTTGATCGAAGATAAGCTCAAATTGCAAGCCGCGAAGAAGCTGGAAATCAAAATCACCGATTCCGAGGTCGAGCAGGTTCTCGCGCAAAGAACAGGCGGCGAAGCGGCCGCGCCGAGCGCATCGGCTGGATCGGGCGCCAATGCCAGCGGGGAAAATAAAGGAGGCCACAGGAGGGGTAAGCCTCCGGAAACCGCCGCGACCGGCACAGACGCGGCCGGAACGGCCGGCGGCAGCAAGCCGAGCAAAAATCCAAAGCTCGAAGAGTTCTACCTGCAATTCGAAAACGACGGCATCAACCGGAAAACCATCAGGGAGATCATTCGCGCGCAGCTTGCCTGGCGCGATGTCATCCGCCGGCAATATGGGCCCCGGATCGCGTCTCTTCTCGCGGGGCTGCCGAGCACGGATGAGAAGCCAGCCGAGGCCGACATCGAGTTCGATGTCCGCGTTTTGCGGCTTGCGGTCAGCAGCGGCGCCGACCAAAAAGCTGTCAGCCAGAGAATGATAGAAGCTGGGAATCTGAAGGACAAATTCACCTCCTGCGCGGAACTTTCGAGGGAGGCCGGGCTTGTCTCAGACGCGACAGTTCGGTCGATGGAAAAAGCTAAGATCGCCTCCTTTCCAAAGGATGCGCAGCCTCTGATTTTAAGGGCTTCCGAAGGGCAGATGACGCCCCCGGTTCTTGTGGGCGGCGCCGTCGAATCTTATGCCATCTGTAAGAAGGCTGTCGCGGTGAAGCAGCAGAAAACCCCGGCAGAGCAGAAACCGGATCCGCGTCAGGCGGAATATGAGCGCTTCTCGCGGCGCTATCTGCAAGAGTTGAAGCGATCGGCCTCGATTGATTACAGGGGCAGCTAAGCAGGCCGCCCTAAAGCGCACTCCGGCCTTACGGTTTTGAAAAGAACCCTGCTATAATAAGGTCTGACGGCAAAAGAGAATGATCTGCTTTGCGACCCGAGCCCCCTAACAAACCTATAGCGGTCACGATGGGAGATCCCGCAGGGATCGGCCCGGACATCTCGGTTCTCGCATGGTTGAGCCGGCGAGAACGCGATATCCCGGTTTTCTTCGTCGCCGGCGATCCCGCAGTTTTGGCTCATCGCGCAAAGTTGTTGACGAGTTTTGGAGAGGTTAAGCTCGAGGCCATCGCGCGCCCCGAGGATGCGCAAGCGGTTTTTGCAGAGGCCCTGCCCGTCTTGCCGCACGGTACGCCCTTCAGTCAAGTTGCAGCAGGTCAGCCCAACGCCGCACACGCGCCAGCGATTATAGCTTCCATAGAGGAAGCGGTTGCGCTCACCGCGGCGGGGCGGGCGGCTGCAGTCGTCACCAATCCGATCGCAAAATATGTGCTGCTTGAAAGCGGCTTCGCTCACGCCGGACACACCGAGTTTCTGGCCGAACTCGCCGCGCGCGACGGCGGCGCCCGTCCGTTCCCGGTGATGATGATGGCGTCAAGGCGCCTCAACGCCATCCCGGTCACCGTTCATATTCCTTTGAAAGACGTGGCCGCCGCCATCACGCGAGACCGCATCATGAAAGTTGCGGAGACGGCCAGCCGCGGACTTTCCCGATATTTCGCGCTTCCACAGCCAAGATTGGCGGTTTGCGGTCTCAATCCCCATGCGGGTGAAAATGGGGCGCTCGGCCGTGAGGAGATTGATGTGATCGCGCCCGCCATCGAGGCGCTCAACGCCCGAGGCATCCTCGCATCGGGCCCTCATTCGGCGGACACGCTGTTTCACGACGCGGCGCGCGAAAACTACGATGCGGTGCTCGCCATGTATCACGATCAGGCGCTCATCCCGTTCAAGACGCTGTCGTTCGACGATGGAGTGAATGTCACCTTGGGCTTGCCCTTCATCCGCACATCGCCCGACCACGGAACGGCGTTCGCTCTCGCCGGATCGGGCCGCGCGAACCCGGCGAGCTTCATCGAAGCATTGCGCGTCGCTCGCGCCATGGCCGGGAGCGCCTCCGCCCTGGCGCCCGCCGCCCATCCGTGAGCCTCCCCGATGCCATAGCGTCGCTGCCTCCCCTTCGGGAGGTGATCAAAGAGGCCGCTCTTTCCGCGAGGAAGTCGCTCGGGCAAAATTTCATTCTGGACCTCAATGTTACGAGGCGGATCGCGCGAAGCGCGGGGCCCCTCGCGGGCGTGACCGTGCTCGAAATCGGACCGGGTCCCGGCGGATTAACGCGTGCGCTTCTCCTGGAAGGCGCCGCAAATGTGGCCGCCATCGAACGCGACGAGCGCTTCCGCCCCGCGCTTGCGCAAATTGAGGAAAGCAGCGCCGGCCGTTTCAAGCCGCTGTTCATGGACGCCCTTAAGGCTGACTATCCAGCAATCGCTGGGGAAACCGGCGCGAGCCGCATCGTGGCCAATCTGCCTTATAACATCGCCACAGCGCTCATCGTCGCGTGGCTGACGGAAGAGCGCTGGCCGCCTTGGTTTGACAAGCTTGTCATCATGGTGCAGCGTGAGGTCGCTGAACGTCTCGTGGCCGAACCCGCAACTGAAAATTACGGCCGGCTTGCGGTGCTTGCCCAGTACCGCGCCCGGCCCCGCATCCTTTTCACGCTGCCCGCCGCAGTGTTCACCCCGCCGCCCAAGGTCTCCTCGGCTTATGTGGAAATCGTGCCGCTGCCAGCGCCTGCTGATGCCGTTTCTACGGCATTGTTAGGGGAAGTGACGGCGGCCGCTTTCGGGCAGAGACGAAAAATGTTGCGCTCCAGCCTCGCCGCGCTCGGCGCTGACACCGCGGGACTCCTACGGCTTGCGGAAATCGATCCGTCAGAGCGCGCGGAACGCCTCACGATCTCCGATTTCGTCCGCTTGGCCCGGTGTCTTGAGGAACAGAGACGGCAGCGCCTCGGCTTTCGTCCCGCATAAGCCTGGCTACGAACTGTGCGAGTCCCACCTGCCGGTGGCGTTTGAGGCGTTCGGCCGTCACTATTGCCTGCAGCGCGGCGAGACTTCGCCTCGATATCGCTATTCACGAGCACATAATCGTAGTCCGTCCAATGGGAAATCTCGACTGCGGCGCAGGCAAGCCGGGCCTCAATCTCATGCTCTGGGTCGGACGCTCGCGCATAAATGCGCCGTGAAAGCTCCTCGGCGGAGGGCGGAAGAATAAAAACCCGCACCGTATCGTCCGGCAAAGCGCCAGCGATCGAGGCTGCGCCTTGCCAATCCACATCGAACACAATGTCATTGCCCGCCGCGAGCGCGGCCTTCACCGGCTCGGCGGGCGTTCCATAGAGATTTCCAAACACCTCGGCCCACTCCAGGAGATTGCCGCTCGTTCTCAGCTCCTCAAACTGGTGGCGCGATACGAAATAATAATCGGCGCCCTCTCGCTCCTGTGGGCGAGGCTGCCGCGTCGTCACCGAAATGGAATGGCGAAGCGTCTCATCGCCCGCGAGCAAGAGGCGCGCCAGCGTGGTTTTACCAGCGCCCGATGGCGACGACAAAATAAGGCAGACCCCGCGCCTAAAAGGCGATTGAGGAGCGTTGCTCACGGCGGGCTTTCCACGAAAAACAGGGTTGCATTTAAGATTGGCTCTCTAGAGCCGTCTGGCATCCAACACAACGCCGATTTTGTTTCAGCATTTGCGCCGAAGGTCCAGCGCATTTTTAGGCCTCGCCCGCGCAATGGCGGTCATTGAACCGAAAAACTGCGGTTGCGGCCAACCAATGATCCCAGAAGCCGCCTGCCGGTCCATGACCTCGATCCGGGGCGGTTATCCAGGGCGTTGAAAAACAAAAAGCAGGCAATACTCAACGCTCCCATGTCTGCAGCACGCTACCGGCGTTTTTGCACTGGGCACGGCAAACATCGGTCCACGCTGGATGTGCCGTCAACAGTTCTATCGGCGAGGATTGCGCTGCGGCAGCGGAATTTCCACTGTCTGCAGCTTGTCAAGCGTTATAGCAGCGCCTCCGGTCTCGGTTGACGCTCGCTCCTCCTCGCGCGCCTTCTCGATGTGCCGCCACTTCGCAACATTGCGCTGATGCTCGCCGAACGTTTCCGCGAAAACATGGGCCCCCGTACCGTCAGCCACGAAAAAGAGATCGTTTGTCTTGGCAGGCTTCAACACAGCCTCAATGGCGGCGCGGCCGGGATTGGCGATGGGCGTCGGCGGAAGCCCATAGTTGCGGTAGGTGTTGTAAGGGTTATCCTCGTCCTCAAGCTCGCTGCGCAGGATCGGCCGGCCGAGGCTTCCTTTGCCCCCGCTGGCGCCATAAATGATTGTCGGATCGGCCTCAAGGCGCATGCGCTTCTTCATCCTGTTGAGATAGACAGCGGCCACACGAGGGCGCTCATCGGCGCGGCTCGCCTCCTTCTCGACGATCGCGGCCAGATTGATGACATCCTCAGGCTTTGAGAGCGAAAGCTCGCGCGACCGGCTCGCCCAAAGCCCTTCGAGGAACTTTTTTTGCGCACCCTGCATGCGGAGGATAAGCTCCTCCCGCGAAGTTCCTCGCGCAACGCGGTAGGTATCGGGAAGCAGGCTGCCCTCAGGGGGAATCTCGGTAATATCGCCAACGAGATCTGGGTTACTTTTCAAGCGTTCCACGATTTGGTAGCTTGTCAACCCCTCCGGGATCGAGACCCCATAAAGGATGGATTTGCCCTCGACGAGCGTATCGAGGATATCGCGGACGCTGGCGTTTGCTTTGATGTTGAATTCGCCGGCTTTGATCTTGCCGTGGACGCCAAAGCGCCGCGAGGCGATTAAAAAGATCCATCGGCCTGGCAGCAAACTATCGCTGTTGATAAGGCCATCCTGCTCGAGGCGCCGGGCGATGGTGCTCTCGTGTTCATCCCGGGCGACAACGAAAACCGTCGGATAGCTTATCGGGCCTGCCCGGTCGAACTCTTGACGTATGACAAAGAACAATCCTGCGATCGTGGGGAGAAGAACCAGCAGGAATGTCAGCAGCCGATTGAAAAACGTAATAATAGGGCGCTGGCGGCCTTGCCTGCTGCCCCGAGGCGGCTCGGGAGCGCGTTCCGGCTCAAGCGCCTCGGAAGGGCTGCGCGGGAGGACAGAATAATCGCGCTGCCCTCGATAGGCAGTGTTGTGCTTTGAATAACGGCTGTTCCCACTCGAGTTGTAGACGTCGCCCGCCATGTGATCAGCTTACTCTCGTGCTTGTACAAATCCATTCACCAACGCATTGTGGCGAAACGTTGTGAAATTCTTCTGGACGGCATTTATACAAGAAAACAAAGGCGTATGCACCCATTCCGTTGCGTTCTGCGAAGCGTGAAACACACGCATGGTTACTTTGGACGCCATACTGTCAAGCCGCTGCCCTTTCGGGTGTTCTGCGCCTGAGTTGCTCATGGCGCCAATCCGGCCGTTCTAGCGCAATGGCCATAACCATTGACGACAAACCAACGCCCGCCGGTTTGGCAAGGCGGCGCGCATGGGGTAACCTTATAAAACCGGAACTCCTACTGGACCCTGCGCAGGATCAAGCTCGCGTTCGTTCCTCCGAAACCGAAGGAATTGCTCAACACCGTATCGATCTGCCTTGCCTTTGAGGTGTGAGGAACAAGGTCGATCGCGGTATTGACGGACGGGTTGTCTAGATTGAGCGTTGGAGGCGCAACGTTGTTTACGATGGAAAGCGCCGAGAAAATCGCTTCCACCGCTCCCGCCGCTCCAAGCAGATGTCCCGTCGCCGACTTCGTGGACGACATTGCGAGGCGGCTCGCTGCGTCACCGAAAAGGCGCTCAACGGCCCCAAGCTCGATTTCGTCGCCCATGGGCGTCGAAGTCCCGTGAGCGTTGACATAGTCGATGTCCGTGGGCCCTACCTTCGCCCGCTTCATCGCGGCCTTCATGCAACGGATGGCGCCATCGCCGTCCTCGGCGGGGGCTGTGATGTGATACGCGTCGCCGGACATACCATAGCCGATAATTTCGGCGTACATTTTTGCGCCGCGAGCCTTGGCGTGCTCGTAGCTTTCAAGCACCACGATGCCGCTCCTTCCCCCATCACGAAACCGTCTCGCTCCCGGTCGTAAGGCCGCGATGCGCGAAGGGGGGCGTCATTGAAATGGGTTGAAAGCGCCTTGCAAGATGCGAAACCCGCCATGGCCAAGCGGCAGAGCGGGCTTTCCGTGCCCCCGGCCACCATGACCTCGGCATCGTCCAGAGCAATGATCCGGGCGGCGTCGCCGATCGCATGCGCTCCGGTGGAACAGGCTGTCACCACGGCATGGTTCGGACCCTTGAGCCCATGCTTGATGGACACATAGCCCGACGCGAGATTGATTAGCCGCCCAGGAATGAAGAACGGGCTTATACGGCGCGGCCCCTTTTCATGCAGGGTCATGGAGGCGCGCTCAATCCCTTGCAGGCCGCCGATGCCGGAGCCAATCAGAACGCCGGTGCGGGCGCGGTCGTCCGCGCTTTCAGGCTTCCAGCCCGAGTCGGCTATGGCTTGATCGGCCGCAGCGATAGCGTAAACGATGAAGTCGTCGACTTTTCGCTGCTCTTTCGGCTCCATGCAATCGTCTGGGTTGAACTCCCCTGGGGCGGACCCCCTGGGAATGAAGCAGCCAATCTGGCAAGCGATATCCGATACGTCAAAATCGGTGACGCGCCGGGCGCCGCTTTTACCTGCGAGAAGGTTTGACCATGCCTGATCGGCTCCGCAGCCGACCGGCGTGACCAACCCGATACCCGTTATGACGACCCGCCGCATCATGCCCTCCGACGATCCAACGCTAGGCCAATGAGTTTAGGCAACATGCGCCGCCACTCGATCGGGGTGTCTCTCGCCGAAACGTGAGGCGCGAGCGCGTCACAAACACGAAAAGCCATCAAGCTTTCGTAGAATGACTTTCCAGGAAGCGAATGGCGTCGCCGACGGTTTGGATGGTCTCAGCGGCGTCGTCCGGGATCTCCACCCCAAACTCCTCCTCGAACGCCATCACGAGTTCGACCGTGTCCAAGCTATCCGCGCCCAGATCATCGATGAAGCTGGCGTTTTCGGTGACTTTGTCGGCTTCAACGCCAAGATGTTCGACGACGATTTTTTTAACGCGGTCCGAGATATCGCTCATGTTTTCCTCACGGTTTCCCCAAGTGATCAAGCGCCTAACTTCACTCGATTAAGCACAGGTAATTTCAATGCCGCAACACATCGGACTTCGACTTTGCCAGGGCGCGAGGTGGCTGGTAGCACTGAAGCTTTGGGGGTGGAAGCCCTTTTTAAGGCGCCTGCACCCTCTTTCCACCTTATCAAGAAATTCGCCCTGAAAATATCCCGGCCCGCGTGTCAGGGGTGGTTCAAACCATCACCATACCACCATTGATGTGGAGGGTTTCCCCAGTTATGTAACGGGCCTCCTCGCTCGCCAGGAACACGACTCCCGCCGCGATATCGGCCGGTTTCCCGAACGTTCCGCTTGGGATTGCGCTGGCGATAGCCTCCGTCTGCTTTTCATTCAATCCATGCGTCATCGGTGTTTCGATGAATCCCGGTGCAATACAATTGGCCGTTATGCCCCGCGATGCAACCTCCCGCGCCAGGGATTTTGTCATGCCGGCAAGTCCTGCTTTCGAGGCGGCATAATTACCCTGTCCCGGATTGCCGGTCACACCGCTGATCGATGAGATGTTGATAATCCGTCCCGAGCGGCGGCGCATCATATTTCTTAACGCGCCACGGCAGAGAATGAAAACCGAGGTCAGATTGATAGCAATGACATCGTCCCACTCCTCGTCCTTCATACGCAGGAAGAGGTTGTCTTTGGTGACGCCCGCATTGTTGACGAGAATGTCGAGTTGGCCCATGGCGGCCTCGGCCTTCGACACGAGACCCGCAACCTGCGCGCGGTCGCGCAAATCGCAAGGAAGGACATGGACGCGCGACCCGATGTTGGCGGCGACCTCCTCGAGCTTCTCGCGGCGCGTGCCCGAAAGCGCGACTGTTGCTCCCTGCCCGTGCAAAGCTGCAGCTATGGCTTCGCCTATGCCGCCCGAAGCTCCAGTGACGAGCGCGCACTTTCCGGTCAAATCAAACATAGCGACCCGATCTCATCCCGCCGTCACGCCTCCGTGCGCGCCTTCAGCCAATCGCCGAAGGCCTTGACTTCATCCGCCGACCCGACAGAGCGAGCGCCGGCCTGGCTGCGAATGCGCTTTGCAAGGCCGGTCAGCACGCGTCCGGCTCCGATCTCGAAAAGCGTGCCTGCGCCATGGTCGACAATGTAGGCCACGGATTTGCGCCAGCGCACAACACCCGTCACCTGCTCGACTAACAGAGATTTTATCTCATCTGTGTCGAGAACGGGAGCGGCGGTGACATTGCTGACAATGGGAACGTTCGGGGGATTGAGGTGCATGGCCTGAAGCGCGGCCTGCATGCGGTCTGCCGCGGGCTTCATGAGCGCGCAATGGAAAGGGGCGCTAACCGGCAGCGGAACCGCGCGGCGGATACCGTATTCAGGGGCGAGTTTCAGGGCGCGATCGATCGCAGCCTTCGAGCCGCTGATCACCACCTGTCCGGGAGCGTTGTCGTTCGCGACCTGGCAGACATCGCCCGCGGCGGCCGCCGCGGCAAGACGTTCCGCCGGTTCGATCTCGGCTCCGAGCAGCGCCAGCATGGCGCCCTGCCCTGGCGGGACGGCCTCCTGCATGGCGAGCCCGCGAAGCCGCAGAAGTTTTGCGGCGTCCGAAATCGAAAACACGCCGGCCGCGGCAAGCGCAGAGGATTTGCCGAGCGAATGGCCCGCCATGAAAGCCGGCTTGATCGCGTCTGCGCCGAACTCCTGGCGGAGCGCCGCGAACACGGCGAGCGACACCGCCATCAGCGCGGGCTGCGCATTCTCGGTGAGCGTCAGAGCGGCTTCCGGGCCTTCCCAAATCGTGCGCGAAAGCGGCTCGCCGAGAGCGTCGTCCACCTCTTGGAACACCGCGCGAGCCACGGGAAACGCCTCAGCGAGGCCTTGTCCCATGCCAACCGTCTGACTGCCCTGCCCTGGAAATGTGAATGCAAACGTCATGCGGCTCGCGTCGTCACTCGCATTAAGAATGATGGCGTGATGACAGCTTCGCCAATCACGGTTCGTTGCGCCAAAGACACGTTTCGGTGCTGGCTGTCAAGCGAAGCGTTGGCGGCGCGTATGCGCCCTTTTGGCCCTCAGCATTTTCAGGCTTGGCGCCGCTTGCCGCGTAATCGGCCGGGGAGCGAGTCTGCGGTCGTGAGCGGTGTTTGGTGAGGTCCCGGAAAACACGTAAGCGCGTTTCCGGGACGGCGGGAGCGCGTCAGCCGACGATTTCGCTTTCTTGGAACACGAGCGCGATTTCGAGCTGGGCGTTATCGGCGCTGTCGGAGCCGTGAACCGAATTGCGTTCGATGTTCTCGGCGAACTCCTTTCGGATTGTGCCGGGCGCCGCATTGGCCGGATTGGTCGCGCCCATGACCTCGCGGTTCTTGGCGACGGCGTCCTCGCCTTCAAGTATCTGCAGCACGATGGGGCCGGCGGTCATGGACTTGACGAGATCCTGGAAGAAAGGCCGCTCCTTGTGCACGGCGTAGAACGCGGCCGCGTCCGTCTCGTCCCAATGCACCCGCTTCTGCGCGACGATGCGAAGCCCGGCGTCTTCGAGTTTCGTGATGATTTTGCCGGTGATGTTCCGGGCTGTGGCGTCGGGTTTGATGATCGAAAGGGTGCGCTCGACGGGCATGGGTTCGCCTTTTCAAAAGTTGGCAGGGGATGGTTGATCTTCGCTGAATATAGGATTCGCGTGTGAAGCTGACAGTGCGGCTTATAAAGGAGCGCCGTAGGGGCGGCAAGCCGCGGGCGCAGGCCATGAACAGGTCATGACGAAACCGTTTATGGCGAAACCGGTTGAATTCCCATGCAGCGAGCCACGCACGGGACGACGCCCTGCGCGGCATTCAGTGCGAGGGAGCACGCGGGCGGCGCGGCGCGTTTAAGGGCGATGGAAATCGGCAAGATCTTGATCGTGATTGGCGCGACGCTCATAGTGGCCGGTTTTTTGTGGCTTCTTGGATCGCGCCTTGGGCTGGGATATTTGCCCGGCGGCATCGTCATTGAGCGGGAAAACTTCCGGCTTTATCTGCCGCTCGGCACGTGTTTGCTCATCAGCGTGATTCTGTCAGCCGTGTTCTGGATCGCCTGGCCGGCTATAACGGAAACAGGCCCACTTCCTTGTTCTTGATGCCAAGCGCAAGCGCGCCCGACTTCAAGGCGAGCGCTTTCTCACCAAACAGCTGACGCCGCCAGCCTTTGAGCGCTGGCACATCCGGTTCGTCGAACTGGGCAAGCTTTTCGAGGTCGTCGGCGCTGGCCAGAAGCCTCGGCGCAATGTTCAGCTCCGCCGATACGGCCTTCAGCAGCACGCGCAACAATTCCACTGCCGCCGAAGCCGATGCGGGAAGGTCGGTGTGGGCGACGGCTCCGGCGACGTCGGTGGGATCGCGCGCAAGCGCCGCTTCGACCGAGCGCAGAATGCCGTCACCGCGGGATTTCAGGCTTTCGCGGACGGAGCGCAGCCGCGAAAGCGTGTCGAGCGAACGTGGCGCGTGCTTGGCGATCTCATAGATGGCCTCGTCCTTGATCACGCGCCCGCGCGGGACATTCTCATCCTGCGCGGTGCGTTCGCGCCAAGCCGCAAGCTCCATGATGATGGCTCTGGCCTGGCGCGATTTTCCGCCAAGCTTCAGGCGTTTCCAGGCGTCGGCGGGATCGAACGCGTAGGTCTTCGGATCGGTCAGGAGCGAAACTTCTTCCTCAAGCCAGGATTCGCGGCCGGTTTCCTCCAGCTTCTGCTTCAGCTTGATGTAGACTTCGCGCAAAAAGGTGACGTCGCCGAGCGCATATTCGAGCTGCCTCGGGCCAAGCGGCCGCACGCACCAATCGATCGACTGATAAGTCTTGTCGTGATTGCGTTTCAGCAGCTTCTTGACCAGCGCGCCATAGGAAATCGCTTCGCCGTGGCCGAGCGCCATCGCCGCGATCTGGGTGTCGAACAAGGGGCGGGGGATGACGCCCGCCTCCTGATACACGATTTCAATGTCCTGGCGCGCGGCGTGAAAGACCTTGATGACGGTCTCATTCGCCATAAGGGCGTAAAACGAGGTCAGGTCGAGACCGGCGAGCGGATCGACGACAATTTCCATATCCGACGCGGCCAGCTGGATGAGGCACAGCTTCGGCCTGTACGTCGTCTGGCGCATGAACTCGGTGTCGACGGTGACGAAGGGCTGGCGGCTGAGATGCTCGCAGGCTTTTCGCAAGTCTTTGGAGGCAGTTATAACGGCCGGTAAATCTGTCATAGAATCTTTATAACTCAAGTTGTGGGCCAGCGCCTAGAGAAGCCCGCGTCCGATTTGGCGCGGAAAAGCAGCTCTAGCGCTTTTGAGTCGATCCACTTCCCCCCTCCCATCGATTCCGATTAAAGGCGGGTCGATCTAGAACAGGCTCGCATCCTTGACAAATATCCCGGTCCGTGCGCTGTTTTCGCCGAGTTTTGGCGCGCTCGCTGAGAACTGGGCGAACGTAAGTGTGTCTCTTTTAAGCCGCTGTGCCGCATCCCGATGAAGAATCGCGCATGCTGGCCGGCTTCTATCCGAAAGGATGATTATCTGTGGAGAAATCCGCTCAACGCGGGCGGGCGAAATCCGCCATTTCCGGCAAAAAGCCTTCGGGCGCAGCCGAATCACACGCGGCCAAAGTTCCGGAGAGGAACGGGTCAGCGGAACATGGATCAGGGACGGAAAGCCATCCCGTGAAAAAGCTGCATGCTTACCGCTCGTTGACCTGTGGCGCGCTCAGGAGGGCCGACGCGGGCAAGGCCGTGCGTTTGTCGGGCTGGGTCCATCGTGTGCGGGACCACGGCGGACTTTTATTCATCGACTTGCGCGACCATTATGGCCTGACCCAATGCGTGGTCGACCCGAAGGCGCCCGCTTTCGCCGCCGCCGAGCAGGTTCGCGCCGAATGGGTGATCCGGATCGACGGCGAGGTGGTGATCCGCGAGGGCGACACCGTGAACCCGAACCTGCCGACGGGCGAGGTCGAGGTGCGGATCGGCTCGCTTGAGGTTTTGTCGAAGGCCGACGAACTGCCGCTTCCCGTCTTCGGCGAGCCGGACTATCCCGAAGATATTCGCCTCAAATACCGCTTTCTGGACCTTCGGCGCGAGACCATCCACAAGAATATCATGAAGCGCTCGGCGATCGTCTCGTCGATTCGCCGGCGCATGAATGAAGAGGGCTTCTTCGAGTTTCAGACGCCGATCCTGACCGCGTCGTCGCCCGAGGGCGCGCGCGACTTCCTGGTGCCGTCGCGGATGCATCCCGGCAAGTTCTACGCCCTGCCCCAGGCGCCGCAGCAGTTCAAGCAGCTGATCATGATCGCGGGCTTCGACCGTTATTTCCAGATCGCGCCCTGCTTTCGCGACGAGGATGCGCGCGCCGACCGAAGCCCGGGCGAGTTCTATCAGCTCGATATCGAGATGAGCTTTGTCACGCAAGAGGACGTGTTCCAGGCCGTTGAGCCCGTGCTGCGCGGCCTGTTCGAGGAGTTCGGCGAGGGCAAGCCTGTGACGCCGGAATTTTCGCGCGTCCCCTATGACGAGGCCATCGCCAAATACGGCACGGACAAGCCGGACTTGCGTAATCCTATCGTGATGCAGGATGTGAGCGAGCATTTCCGGGGCTCAGGCTTCAAGGTGTTCGCCGGCATGCTGGAGAAGGATCCGAAGGCGCGCGTCTGGGCCATCCCCGCGCCGGGCGGCGGCTCTCGCGCCTTCTGCGACCGCATGAACTCGTGGGCGCAACAGCAAGGCCAGCCTGGCCTCGGCTACATCTTTTTCCGCGAGGGCGAGGCGGCGGGGCCGATTGCAAAAAATCTAGGCGTGGAGAGGTCGGCTGCGGTCCAGGCGCAAACCGGCTTGAAGGAAGGCGACGCGGTCTTCTTCGTGGGCGGCGATCCGGCGAAGTTCTACAAATTCGCGGGCGAAGCTCGGACCAAGGTTGGGAGCGAGCTGAACCTCGTTGCGAAGGACCGCTTCGAGTTCTGTTGGATCACCGATTTTCCGTTCTACGAGTGGAACGAGGACGAGAAGAAGATCGACTTCTCGCACAATCCGTTCTCCATGCCGCAAGGGGGATTGGAGGCGCTTGAAGCCGCCGCAGCCAAGGGCGACGAGGCGCTGCTGGCGCTGAAAGCCAATCAATACGACATCGTCTGCAACGGCGTGGAGCTTTCGTCCGGCGCAATCCGGAACCACAAGCCGGAGCTGATGTACAAGGCTTTCGAAATCGCGGGCTATGGCCCGGAGGTGGTCGACGCGAAGTTCGGCGGCATGATCCGCGCCCTGAAATTCGGCGCCCCGCCGCATGGTGGCATCGCGCCGGGCATCGACCGCATCGTCATGCTGCTCTGCGGCGCCGATAATTTACGCGACGTGACCATGTTCCCGCTGAACCAGCAGGCGGAGGACCTGCTCATGGGCGCGCCGTCCGAAGTATCGGCGAAGCAGCTGCGCGAGCTGCACATCCGGCTCAACCTGCCGAAGAAGGATGCTTGACGGATACCAATCATTGGTGATAGCTTTAAGCCATGACTACCCCCGAACAGATCAAGGCTGCGCGCGCGCTCCTTCGCATGGAGCAGGATGAGCTTGCGCGCCGTGCGGGCGTGTCCGTGACCACGATCCGCCGCCTCGAAGCCGCGAAAGGCGAATATGCCGTGGCGCAGGAAACGGCGCAGGGCGTTCAGAACGCTCTGCAAGAGGCGGGCGTCGAGTTCATCCACGATGGCGTTTGCCTCAAACAGAAAGAGGAAGAGGACGCGAAGGCGCTCTACGAAAAGCTCCTTGAGATTGCCGGGCGGAGCGCGGAGCTTCTGAAAGACGCGCCTCCGTTCACCGAAGACGACCTTTACGATGAAAACGGCCTGCCGGCGTGATCGCAATCGATAGTTCGGCTCTTATCGCGATTTTGACCCTGGAGCCGGATGGGCGTTTGCTCCTGCGCGCGCTGTCTTATACGAGGGGCAGAATCATCTCGGCGATGACGCTTTTGGAAACGTCGATTGTCATGTTGCGCCGTTCGAACGGTGGGGATTTCTGGGAGCCTCTCGACTCGCTCGTGTCCGAGGCGCAGATCGAGATCGTTCCGTTCGACGCGGAGCAGGCAAGGCTCGCCCGCGAAGCCTACTTGACATATGGCAAGGGGCGGCATCCGGCGGCCCTGAATTTTGGCGATTGCGCCGCCTATGCACTCGCAAAATCGAAGGGCGTTCCCCTTCTGTATAAGGGCGCGGACTTCGCGAAAACCGATATCGCGAGTGCTTTGTAACAAGGGGCGGGCCTGCCTTTCGGGGTTAGCGGCCTTCGAAAGCACGGATAGGACAGGGCGGAATGGTCACAGAGTTTCTCGGCATAACGGCGGCGCTGACGGCGATCATCGCCGCGCGCTATCTGCTTCTGTCCGGCCTTTTCTATTGGCTGCTGTGGGGACGCGGCGGCGAGAAGCTTCGCGCCAAGCGCTTGAACCGCGACCGCCCCATCCGCGCCGCCGTCATGGCCGAAATCCGCCTGTCCCTTTTATCTTCCGCCGTTTACGCAGCGCCCGCCGCGCTCGCCCTCGTCGCTTTGCTGCATGGCGGCACGGCGGTCTATTACGATTGGAGCGCCTATGGCGGCGCGCCGTATCTGCTCTTGAGCTTTTTCCTCTATCTCGCGGCGCCGGACGCCTATTACTATTGGGCGCACCGGCTCATGCATCATCCCCGGCTTTTCCGCTGGATGCACGCCGGCCACCACCGCTCCCGCCAGCCGACGCCGTTCGCCTCCTTCGCATTCGATCCCGCCGAGGCGGCGCTGACGGGCTGGCTGCTTCCGGCCATGGTTTTCGTGATCCCGATCCACCTCGTGCTTCTGATCGCGCTCTTGCTGTTCATGAGCGTTGTCGCGGTTTTCAATCATTCGGGATGGGAACTCCTGCCGCGCTGGCTCGTGCGCGGTCCGGTGGGCGGCCAACTGATCTCAGCCACGCACCACAGCTACCATCACATCCGCTTCGACAAGAACTATGGCCTCTATTTCCGCTTCTGGGACAAGATCATGGGCACGGATGTCATGCCCGAGGATGCGCCCTCCGGCGCACGCCTTACCATGCGCCCGGAACGCGCCACATAAGCATCCGAACGCCGGTCCGGCCGCGACGCGCCATCTACTATCACGCGAAGAATCACGACATTTCCCTCGAAGGGGCGTTCCTTCGCTTCGCGCTCTCCAGTAAGGTGAACGCTGTCGAGGAGAGCAGACAGGCCTAATGCAATGCCATTTCTTCATGCCGCCACCATTTTTAATTATTGCGAGCGGGGCATGGATCCCGCCTTCTGGGCCGAGCCGCTGAATGCGGTGACGAATGGAGGTTTCATCCTCGCGGCGGCCGCCGGGGCCGCGATGATCGCAAAGCGCCCGCGAGAGGAGCGCTCGCTTTGGCAGATTTTCTTCGTGTTGAACTTCATCGCAATCGGGGTGGGAAGCTTCCTGTTCCACACCGTTCCGAACGTCAACACGGAGTTGGCCGACACCGGCCCCATCGGCATATTCATGCTGACTTACCTGGTCTTTGCGCTCCGGCGTTTCGCGCGCGCGCCGTGGCTCGCGATCGCGCTGGCGATCGCGGCCTTCATCGGGCTGATGGTGATGGCGTTCCAGATGCGCTGCTGGGACGGCCGCATCGGCATTTCACTCGACATTCCGCCGGGAGCGCAGGCCAAATGCCTCAATGGCAGCCTCGGCTACGGGCCTGCTCTGCTTTCGATGTGGCTGATCGCGGCATGGCTTGGCCTTAGGCGGCATCCGGCCGCGCTTCTCGTCTTCGGCGCGGCGCTGACCTTTGTCGCATCCCTTACCTTCCGCTCGCTCGATCAGAGTTTCTGCGCCGATTGGGTGATTCTCGGTCACCGCGTTGGCACCCACTTCATCTGGCATCTCTTGAACTCGCTGACCCTGTTCCTGCTCCTCGCCGCCGCCATCAAATACGGACGACGGGGCCAGGAAATACTTCCGCCGCATCCGAAGCCGGGGCGCTCGACCTACGCCGTTTCGTAGCCGCAAAAACGGCATATTGCGCGAAAAGCCGCGTTGGCTTACTGCTACCGGCAAGCCTGCGGACGTGGCGAAACGGTAGACGCAAGGGACTTAAAATCCCTCGGCTGAAAGGCTGTGCGGGTTCAAGTCCCGCCGTCCGCACCATTATGAAATGACAGAACGGCGCGGCTTCAGCACATCTCGTCCATCGCAATGATTCGATAACCGCACGCGATCTCCGGCGGGGCGGGTACAGATATGGCGTCGCTGTAAAGAATGCCGTCATCGAAAAAATAGCTGATGGTGGTCTGATAAGCTTGAATGCTTGGCCGCTCCGCCGTTTGGAGCACGCTTCGCGCCGAAGTCAAAATGCAGAAGACCTCGCCTTTGGCGATGCTCCGTTGCAAAGGCTCGTTTTCCCGGATCTCGGCGAGAACCCCATCCGCAATCGGGGCAAGGTCGCGGCCAAGCCACTCGACGATCGAGGGCCGTTTCTCGATTGCCGGACGTGACAAGGCTTGCAGGCGAAGATTGGGCATGCGCGAGAGCGCCCTCGGCAGCGGGCACGCCGCCACCGCCGCCCGCAAGCTCCGCGAAAGGGGCCCCGGTTGCGACGCCAGTTCCCGGAGTTGTCTCTGGCGAAAGCTCTCGGGCTGATCGAGGTTGCGTTCCCAACGGGCTATGACCCGCGGCGGCACGCCGACCACGGCTGCGAGCCGGACCTGGGTAAGGCCATGGCGAAGCCGGAATTGCCGCAAAAGAGCGCTCCAGTTTTCCGCCATGATATAACGCTCCACGCTTGAACACGCCGAGTCTAATCGAACGCGAATAGGGCCGCTAAATAAAATGGATTTATTAAAGCCATCGGTTTCGATCTTCAACGAAATTGAAGGGCTGTTGCATCAGCACTGTTGAAAACGCTCGATCGGCAGCCCGCTTTGGCGAAGAGTTGGACCGGGGCGTGCTCTATCGGCGTCAACCTAAATGTGCTCGCAAAAGAAATTGCCCGGAAGTTTGCCCCTTTTACCGGATTTTTGCCCCCGCGGGCTGGCGCCAAAAAGCGGAGACTCGACTTTAGAATTGAGGTTATAAATGCGTACGATTCGTCGAGAGACGAGCGAGGATATTCAAATTCGCTAACGTCAACCCTCGTATGCTTACAGCTTCTTGAATTGCCGAATCTTGCATAGTCTTGTTACAATTGCGATCAAACGCAACAGGACTTCGCTGTGAACAAATCTAACAACCTTTTTTCTGAATTAAGCTCTCAGTGGACGGACAAAGACAAGGTTGCGATCGAGACCAGCGCAGGGCGGCAATACCGCTTTAGAGACATCCTGAGCATCACCGCGCGCTTCGCCAACGCGCTGATAGCCAAAGGCGTCAAGCCCGGCGACCGAGTAGCCGTTCAGGCCGAAAAATCTCCCGAGGCGCTATTCCTGTACATCGCGTGCCTTCGCGCCGGCGCCGCCTATCTGCCGCTCAACACGGCCTATACGGAGGCCGAGCTCGAATATTTCCTGACCGACGCTCAACCCGCAGTTTTTGTTTGCCGCCCCGGCTTCAGCGAGGCCTGCCGCGGACTCTGCGAACGGACTGGCGTCCCGACCTGCTTCACCCTTGGAACCGATGCGGATGGCGGCCTGCCCGCGCTTGCCGCCGGGCAGCCGGACGTGTTCGAGGATGCGCCGCGTTCCTCCGATGACCTCGCGGCCATCCTCTACACATCCGGCACGACCGGCCGCTCGAAAGGCGCCATGCTGACCCATGGCAACCTCTCATCGAACGCACGCGCGCTCATCGAGGCTTGGCGCTTCACCTCCGAGGATGTGCTGCTGCACGCCCTGCCGATCTTTCACACCCACGGTCTCTTTGTGGCGAGCAACGTTGCGCTCATGTCCGGAGCGTCGATGCTGTTCCTGCCGAAATACGATCCGGACGAAGTTTTCCGCCTGCTGCCGCGCTCAACCGTCATGATGGGCGTGCCGACATATTACGTTCGTCTGCTCGGCGACCCTCGCCTCACACGCGAGTCCACACAGAGCGTGCGCCTGTTTATATCGGGTTCGGCGCCTCTGCTTTCGGACACACATCGCGGTTTTCACGAGGGCACCGGCCACGCCGTGCTCGAACGCTACGGCATGACGGAAACCGGCATGAACACCTCGAACCCTTACGAAGGAGACCGCGTGCCGGGCGCCGTTGGCCTGCCTCTGCCCGGCGTCGATGTGCGGATCGTAAATCCCGAGACGGGCGAGATCCTGGGGCAGGATGAAATTGGCATGATCGAGGTGCGCGGGCCGAACGTCTTCAAAGGCTATTGGCGCATGCCGGAGAAGACCGAGGCCGAATTTCGCGATGGCTTTTTCATCACCGGCGATCTCGGCAAGATCGACGCCCGAGGCTACGTCTACATCGCCGGGCGAGGCAAGGACCTCGTTATTTCGGGCGGCTTCAACGTCTATCCCAAAGAGGTCGAGAGCGAGATCGACGCTTTGGAGGGGGTTGTCGAAAGCGCCGTCATCGGCGTTCCTCACCCGGATTTCGGCGAAGCGGTTGTCGCCGTCGTGGTGCGGCGCGGCGGCTGCGAACTCGAAGAAAAAGACGTTCTCGACGCTCTCAAGAAGCGGCTCGCGAACTACAAGCTGCCCAAGCGCGTCTTCTTCGTGGACGATCTTCCGCGCAACACGATGGGCAAAGTGCAGAAGAACCTGCTCCGCGACGCGCATCGCGGCCTGTTCGCGTAACAGATAACCCGGCGGCAAAAAGGCCATGTCTCCCAACCAGCGTCTGCGGGATGGGAGGAAGCTGGTCCTGCTCGACGGAAGCGGCTGTTTGCACAGTTGGCGGTGATGCCTCCTCTTGAGGGATAGCGGCCGATGGGGCGATCCGCCTAATGATTGTGGAAGAAAAAGCCGGTGTTTTAAGCACCTAAATACATCCGATACGCAGGGGGGAGCACTTGGCTAAGATTTCGCTTGAGGACGCTGCTCAAAGCCGGCTTCTTGGATTGTTGCCCCGATGATCCGGTTACTTTGTCTTTTGCTCTTCATCTTTTTCTGCGCTGGCGAAGCCACGGCGGAACAGCCTGCGCAACTCGCGCTCCTCATCGGCAATCAGAGCTATGCAAGCGCTGTTGGTACGCTTAGGAACCCGCTCCAGGACGTGGCGCTGATCGGAGCGTCGCTAAAGAAGCTCGGCTTCACAGTCACGGTTTTGAACGACGCGGCTACCGCACCATGGATGTCGCCTTGAAGCGATACCGGCAGAGCTTCGGCGCGCGCGACCAGGTGCGCTCGGCTTCTTCTATTACTCCGGCCATGGCGCCGCGAATGCCGATACACAGACCAATTACCTGATTCCGGTGGACGTGGCGAGCGTAGATAACGAGACAGTCTGGTATCAGTCGTTTGAACAGAACCAGATCATCGACCTCTGAGCCGGCAGGCCGCGAACGCAACGCAATTCCTGGTGTTCGACGCATGCCGTAATGAACTGCACTTATCCTCCACCTCCGCGAAGGCCATCGCGGCCGACAAGGGGTTCGTGCCGGTTGCTGAGAAACCCGGGCTTCTCATCGCTTATGCAACGGCGCCTGGGCGGACGGCCTCGGACGCAGGCGAAGGCGGCGGCGTTTACGCGAAGACGCTCGCCGAGGAGATTTCTGAAGCCGGGCGTCGAGGCGGTGTCCATGTTCCGCAACGTGCAGATCCGGCGAATCGGTCCATCGGGCAGGACCCGTGGCTGTCGTTTCCGTCGCTCGCGCCCGTCTATTTTGCAGGGGGCGAGGCGACGCCTTCTGCGCTGAGCAAGGCGGCGCAGGCTTGGGAGGATATTAAAAGCAGAACGGCTCAGATGCCTGGCGGCGCCGGCGCAGTCCAGCCCGGCGCCTCCCGCTTGGAGGCCGGGCAAATGTTTTCCCCTGGGACCGAACCAGCCATTCAAAGCCACATTTGAGATCGAAGACAACAACTCCAAGGACCTCATGGTCCTGTGCTGGAACGATGTGGGGTCGCAATAGCAAAACTAGGCAGGGTCTACGAAGACGTTTTCGATATCACAGATCTTACGCACACAGGTATAGAGGGCTTCGTTAACTGCGTCCTATCCTCTGGCGGGCCGCTGCCATGCCGCTGTGCCTACAACCATCAGTGCAGCATAAAATCATCGGCCAGTAAGGTAATCTTCAGTGCGCAATTGCTTAGCGTTCTGGGTGGAAAGAATCGGGCGCGGGTAACCATAGAAAGCCATCCGCTTTGAGAATGGCTGCGCCCCATCGTGCCGAGGTATTCCGCTCCCAAATGTAGAACGCCTGCGCCTCCAAATTCCGCCCGGTTCCGCAAACTGGCGCCTCCAGCGCGTCGCAGCGCAGCCGCCTGGAAGTCCGCCTATCGATGAGCGCGACACATGTTAATGCGAAGATGGTAAATGCCGGGGCGCAGTAATTCTTTCGGCCCCATTTTCGCGCACCCAAAATGGCAAAAAATCGGAGCCAACTCGTGCGGCGGACGCAGATCGGGTGCTATCTCTTTGAAATACCCTGACTTTTAAGCCCACAAAATGTGGTTAATCGATTATATTTTTGGACGCAAGTGGCCGCTGAAAAGTCCGTTAATCATATTTTATTGCGAATTTAACCACTTTTGCGCAACAAATCACGCTTAACATTCCATTGCCAGGAAATACTCTGTTGTCCTTAATTAGGGCGGCTTTGGGGCGGGATTCCGCCTTTTGAAAAGCCAGGAACTATTTCCTGGATCAAGCGAAGAAATGGTAACGGCGCCCAAGGGCGCCGCCATTGTTTGCCGCCGCGGCGGTGAGTTTCCCCTCCCCGCGTTCGCCTTACTAGGACCCAAGCAGCGGGCCCGGATCGACAGGCTTCGCGTTCTTGCGGATCTCGAAATGGAGCTGCGGCTGGCTGGCGTCTCCAGTTGCGCCGGCCTTGGCGATCACCTGACCGCGTTTCACAACCTCGCACTTCTTGACCAGGATCTCGTCCGCATGCGCATAGGCCGTGACATATTCGTCGGCGTGGCGGATCAAAATCAAGTTCCCGAAGCCCGGCAGCTCGTCGCCGACATAGGCGACAACGCCATTCTCCGCGGCCTTGATGGCCGTTCCTTTCGGAACCGAGATGGTCACGCCCTCGTTCACCGTGCCATCGCGCTGCGGGCCGAACTGCCCGATGACGTGGCCCTCGACAGGCTTGCGGAAGGTGTTGCCCATACGCGGCAGCGGGTTGGCGAGCGCTGCTTCACAGGATGGCTCGGCAGGCTTGACCGACGCCATTTTCACTTCGGGCGCGGGCTGCAGCGGCTGAGGCGCCTGGAGCGTTCCCCCTGGCGCGGCTGGAGCAGCGGCGGGCGCTTGCGCTTCGCGTGCGGGCGCGCGGTCCTGGGGGGCGGCCGAGGCTATCGCTTGTCTTGGCGCAGGCGCATCGTGGCCGGGGATCAGAATCGCCTGCCCCGCTTTGAGCGCGCGCGCATCGGGCAAATTGTTGGCTTCGAGGATCTGACGATCGGTCAGCCCATGAGCACGGGCGATGCTCGCGACCGTATCGCCCTTTTTCACCGTGTAGCATTGCTCACCCGTGCACGCCGCGTTCTGCGCCTTGGGCGCATCGTTTTGGCCTTGGGCGAACCTGGCGGGCCCTGCGGACGGTATCAGAATCTCCGTGCCAGGCTTCACAAAATAGCGGTTCGTCAGCCCGTTTGCGCGGACGATCATATCCACGGTCACGCCATGGCGGATGGCCAGTGAGTACAGCGTATCGCCCGGCGCAACCTTCACGACTTTGCCGTCGCCGCCCGGCCGCGCGGGTCCATAGCCATAACGGTCTGGCGGCCGGCCGTAGTCGCGCCTTTCCTCCCGATAGTCCGGCCTCGGCTCATACACGCGCGCCTCGCTTTTTGGCTCGTAGGGAGGCGGAGGGGCATCGTTCCGGGAATGCCTGTAGAAGTCCGGCGGGGGCGGCGGCGGCTCGCGATCGTACCGTCCGCCATCGTCGGCGGGAGCCGGCGGCGGAGGAGGCGGCGCGTAGTCCCTTGGCTGATCGTAGGGCGTATAGACGCGCGGACCTGTGTACGAGCCGTCCTCGATTGGCGGCTGATTGTAGCGCCCATAGCCATCGGCGGTTTTTGTCCCGGAAGATGCAGGCGCCGGCTGCTGAAGCGGCGGGAGGTCCACCCGCGAGGCTTGCAGATATCCGCCCTGTTGGCCGGGGTTGGCGCTGGCAAGCTGATAGCCGCCGCCTGGCTGCGGCTGATAGCTGGCCGGTTGCTGGACCGCGCCGTATTGCGGGTTAGCATATGAAGGATTATTGCTGGCGGCCTTGGCCGCCGGCGTGGAAGGAGGAGGCGCCGCCTCGTACCCGCTTCCGAACTCAGGATTATTGAACCTCTCGAAACCGGCGCTGCACCCGCCCAGCAGAACGCACCCTAAACTAATCTTTACAGCCGCGCGGATGTACACGGGCCCGCGCTTGCCCGCCGCATTTACAACACTCATCACCGCACCTCACTTTGAAAAAAAGTATATGCGGCGGAACACTTAACATTAACTTAAACGGAGCCCATTTTTCGCGCGCGCCATGTGCAAGCCCCTGTCAACGATCTCCGGAAACCAGCGGGACGAACCGCACTGCGATCAGGCTTTGATAGTCCTCCCGCCCGTCAGTCCGGGTGACGAGCGTGAGCCTTTGATCGTAGCGCGGGCCGAGCGGAAGAACCATGGCGCCGCAGGGCGCAAGCTGATCGAGAAGCGCGCCGGGCGCTTTGCTTGTGCCGGCGGTGACGATGATGCGATCGAAGAGCCGGTGTTGAGGCCAGCCCTTCGTGCCGTCGCCATGAAAGGCCGTTATGTTGCGAAGCCCAAGCCGCCCGAACCTTTCAACCGCCAGATCATGCAACTCCAGATGACATTCGACGGTGTAAACGTGCCGCGCGAGCCGCGCGAGAATCGCCGACTGATAGCCGGAGCCCGTTCCGATCTCCAGCACGCCGTGATCCGGCGCAACATTCAGGCGCTCGGTCATATAGGCCACGATGTAGGGCTGGGAAATCGTCTGCTCGCATTCAATTGGGAGCGCCTCGTCGGCATAGGCATGCGGCTTCAAAACGTCCTCGGAGATGAAGAACTCGCGGGGCGTGAGCGCGATGGCGTCGAGGACGCGCGGATCGGAAATTCCATTGCGTTGCAGGCTATGCAGCAGGTTGCGCAGCGCTTCATCCGTCATAGGCGCCCCTCCCGAAACGGCGCTCCTTTAGCCGCGCCCGCTTCCCGCTAAGTCTCCAGAAGCCCGGAAAGCTTCCGGAGCGTATCGCTATGGGTTAAGTTCAAATAAAGCGGCGTGACCGATATCGCCCCCGATTTGACCGCCCAAAGATCGGTGCCCTTGCTTGGGTTTAAGGAGCGCGGTTTGAACCCCAGCCAGTAGTAAGGGTTCCCCCGCGTATCCGTGCGGTCTTCGATGCGCAAGTAATCCTGATCGCGCCGGCCTTGTTCTGTAACCTGAATACCCTGCACTTTACTTGGTTCCCGGTCGGGAAAATTGATGTTGATCAAAACATCGCGGGGCCACCCAGCTCCCATCAGCCTGCGCACGAGGTCCGCGCCGAGTTCCAGGGGCGTTTCCCAGTGGATGTTCTTCGGGTCCTCCCAATCGACGGCCAAGCTCATGGCGATCGACGGAATGCCGAGCATCGTACCCTCGATCGCGCCCGCAATGGTGCCGGAATAGGTGACATCGTCGGCGAGGTTGGAGCCGCGGTTGACGCCCGACAAAACAAGCGTCGGCGCCTCGTCTACAAGGATGTAGCGCACGCCCATGATCACGCAATCGGTTGGCGTGCCCTTCACCGCAAACACGCGCTCCGAAAGCTTCCGCAGGCGCAGCGGCTCGTGCAGCGTCAGCGAATGCGCCGAGCCGCTCTGATCCGTTTCGGGGGCTACGACCCAGACATCGCTGGCGAGACTGGACGCAATCTTGCGAAGGACATCGAGGCCCGGCGCATCGATGCCGTCGTCGTTCGTTATAAGTATCCGCATGCCGGGTGTTGTACGTGAACGCGCGCGCCGTGCCTACCCTTAGTTTGCGGTGACGGCGGACAGCTATGCACGCGGCCGCTCTCCCTATTGCTGACAAAAATGCGGAGCAAACAGGCGGCTTGAGCGGGCGCGGCTGTGCTTGCCGCCGGACGGAATCGCGCCCCAAAGCCGCCTCAATTAAAGACAACAGAGTATTGCTTGGCAATCGAAGGTTAAGCAGAATCGATTGCGTGATCGTGGTTAAATTCGCAACAAAACATGATTAACGGACTTTTCCGGCGCCACTTGCGTCCAAAAATATAAACGATTAACCACATTTTTCGGGATCGAAAGCTAAGTGATTGCAAAGAGATAGCGCCCTCTTCGCATCCACCGCACGAGCCGGTTCCGATTTTATGCCATTTGGGACGCCCGAAATCGGGCAGGAAAATATTCCGCCGCCCCGGCATTTACCATCTCCGCATTAAGCATGCGTTGCGCTGATTGATGAGCTGCCTTCCAGGCGGCTGCGCCGCGACCCGCTGGAGGTGTCCGATGCCTCCGCCGGGATGGGTGGCGAGGGTCGTGAGCGGGTGTCCGAGACTTCTCCCGCTAATCGGTGCCTCGTGCGTCGGCATCTCCGCAAGGCATTGGCAGTCACATACTTGACACAATTCGGTCAAATTATACGAAAATTTGAAGATAATGCTCCAAAACAGTTCTCATCGCAAAAAGGACAGAATTGAGAGATTTGCAGACGGGCACGTCGCCATCACGCTTTCGAGTAGTGGGAACAGGTATATGAAGTTTCTTTCGAGTCTCCTGGCATTTATATTAACAATTATGCTTTCGAATACCGCATTCACATACTTCGCAGTCTGCTTTACGTCGACTATGCAAGACTTGCTGCGCAGCGTTCAGCGCATTCGAGAACAAGCGGGCCACCTAAGTTTATCCGAAAATTTTATGGTTTGGGTAGATATTTTTTTTGAGCCAAACCTGATTGTTTTCGTAGGCTTCAGTATCTTAATCTGGCTCTTGCTGGCTATTTTTATCTTGGCCTTTTGGAAAAAGCCGCGATGGCCGGTATCTGCCGATGCGGTAGATACTACAGCAATAAGGCTACCACTTGGGCGTTGGGGCTGAAGGGGTGAAGCTTGCCAAAAAATTCTTGCTCAAGTGAGCAACAAAATCAAGAAACCAGGAAGCGTCGAAACTGAAAAGCAAGTAGCTGCCGGAGATGAAACGCGCGCGTCACCCCGGCTCAGCGTGCGTCATCTGCTAGATGTGTGGTATCGCAGGGCCCGTGAGGCCCAATTCGCGCACTATCGAGCTGCGAAGCGTTTCTCACGGCTTAATAATATTCTCGGTATTCTCGCCGCCCTTGTATCGGCAGGGCTCGGCCTTCAACTTGTACAGGTTCTAAATGTAGGGTCGTGGCTGAATTTGAGCGCCGGAACTTTAGATTTAGTTTTGGGAGTATCGGGGCTTATCGCTGCGGCTCTAACGACGATTCAAACGATTATGCGCTACGCGGAATTGGCAGAAAGACATATCAGGGCTGCTGCGCTTTATAGCTCGATTCGCAGGGAAATCGAAGCGGCAAGGACTCTTTCCTCGGATACGATTGAAAGCGACCGTACAGTCTTAGAAACAATCCGCAGGCGTCTCGATGAAGCCGCCGCCGAGACACCGGATGTGCCAAGCGCGGTTTTTCGCCAGACCGTCTCGGAACTCGAACGCCAGAGTGGACCGGGACCGCATCTGATATAGGCTCCGCCGTAGCGCAACCCCTCAACCTTGAACTCGCCCGGCGCCCTCCAACTGGCGTGAATACCTTCATAGCCTCAGTAAAAGATACATCTTGCGTTCTGCCATCTTCGGCTCTAAGAAGAGTGCTTCGAATTTGTCGGTCTGGTGTGGTGTACTATGCCGCATACCGGGACAGCGGTCCAACAAAGCAGTTGAGCTTTCGCAGTACCCCGTTGACGGCCAGTCCAAACCAGTTCTAAGTTCGGCAAGGGTCTTGCGTCGAACGCCTTAAAAAACGGGGAAATACATGCTCGGACCAATACTTCCGCCTCTATCATGATGCATTGCCGAACTCGCTTCTCAAGAGCTTGGACCAGCCCATTCTTTCGTGAAGCTTTTGAAAAGCAACGCCAGCCTTGTCTGTGGCAGCGCCATCATAAGCGTTTCTGCACTTCATAATACCAGCCTCGATTTCGTCTTCTGATCGCGCAAAAGCAATAAGGTAAGCGCCTAGCGTATCCTGAACTGCTTTGTAGTTTTCGTGAGCACTGTCGACCATATCGAGGTTGAGTTCGCCACATAACTTTTCGCAATCTTCTTGAAACTGAGGAGTTTCGGTTTGCATCGCTCCGTCGATGAGGTAGTTGAGCAGATTGAACCTCAAGTGCCACACGGTAAAGCCGTCTTCAGGACTCCCCCGAGACTCGCGTAGGTAAGCGCGAATCGCCGATATGGCATTGTCTCTTTCCCCGATAGCGTACAGCACACTCGATCTCCAGAATGCCGCCTCACCGCCCTCCTTGCGCGTATCGGTGATCCAATCTTCCATATACTGACGAGCTATACGATTAAGATCGTCTCCCTCTCGAATTGTGGCAAGAAGCAGCATAAGCTGGAATGCAGGTTCAACGCCATTCTGCTGTCGAATGCTTTCAATATCATTGACAATCATCTTCAAAGTAACGTCTTCTGTTGAGCAGCTAGCGATAATAGTATCTGCTTTAGTGATCCTTTCGAAAAAATTTTTGTAACATTGAGTGAGCTCTGGATCAATAAACTGCTTTTCGGCAAGCTTATCAAGCATAGCTATTCGCGCCGCTCGACGCATCTTCTTCTCAAAAAGCCACTCCCTATTGACCATAAGCCTTAAATTCTCACTTTGCACCTCCAGCGCTTCTATGCTGTCACCCATGCTTTGCATCAACTCTCTCGCATGGTGGCTTAGAGTGTTAGGCGGCCTGTAAATAAAGTCGTGTGTTTTACAACTCCACGCATCATGCAGAATTGTTTTAACTTGAATTTCACACAATAGGTCTTTTAGGTCTAAGCGCTTACACCTTAAAACAAGATGATAAGCATAGTACCCTAGTTTGCTACGCTGAGCTTCATAAACAAGTGAAAAATCGTGAGCTTCTACGGTTCTCTTTATTTCGTCAACTACCAAGCCAATCTGAGACCTATAATATACAAGTACACGACATGCGACAATATCGTGGACATAAATCGCGCCCTTGTTTTGCCATTCTGGATCTCTTTTCTTAAATTTCACAATTTTAGCTGTAAGACGATTTATATCCTTGATTTCTCCCGACTGACCTGGGTAATCCTTGCGAGAATAAGCTAAAAAAACTGCCTCAGTATTCCAACGAAGTGGAACAATGCTATCGTTTAGATAGGCTTTTACCATTTTCACAAGTTTTATATAGTTTAGTTGATTTTCTAACAAGAATCTCTGTGTATCTAAAAACACTTTATCAAATAGGTTCATATCCGTTTTTGCATCTTTTCGCGATGCAACCCCCCGGCAGCGAAGTCACCACGCAGAGCCAAAGCCAAGCTACGAATGGGAGTTTTTGAGCTTCGCCTTTTGAAAAATGGCGAACTCAACCGATCCGCAGTAAGCATCTTGATATGCCATAAGATGCAATCTAGAAGCAACAAACTAGTGATGCATGGAGCGCGACACTTTTCAGCGTTAGCGCCCACGGAGGTGGGTGATTTCCGACTGACCTCCCGAGCAGCATCGAATGCCATGTTGTGTTTCTCTGACTAGCGTCAGTCGGACTAATCGGACAGGCTAGCGACGGGTCTACCTGCCGCCCCAGCGGAAAGCGAGGCAGTAGACCAGCTGTGTATCCCCCAGAAACAGACCATGCATAGCACGTTTGGACTTGCGCAAGCGCGCCCCCTGTCCCGCCGCGACGCGGTCGAGACTGCAACACAGGGCCGGAGCGCGCCGGCCACGCGGATGCTGCCGTCCGCCCATCCTTGAAGATGTAGCGCGCGCCCATGATCGCGCAGTTGGCCGGCGTGCCCCTCACCGCTAAGATGAGCTGCGCCGCTTTGAACAGTTTCAGGCGCGACCACCCGCACATCGTCCGAAAATTCGCACGCAACCTTCCGGCGCACATCGAGATTCCGCGCTCGATGCCGTCGTCGTTCGTAATAATAATCCGCAAAGCACTTCGATAAGTCAAATACCTGCCGGATCAGGCCGCCAAGCGGAGCGGCGGCGCATGGCGGAAGGTTCCCAACGGCTCTATGACCTCAGGAAAGCGCCGCATCTATGCGGCCTCTTGCCTTTCGAAGCGCCGCGCCCTGATCGCCTTGACCTGCCCCCCGAGGCGAGCGTCGGAAACGACAGCCAAATCGACCTCGTATGTTCCTGCGATCCTATCCGGCTCGATGATCACCACGCGGACGCAGGCGCTATCGGTGTCATCGCTGTATTGGTCGCGCCACGTTTCGAAATCCGAGAAATGCTGTTGGACGACGATTTCCGCGGCGATCATGCCCGTGCCGATCTGGTCCGCCCAGTCAGGCAGCACCGTCTGTTCGTGGAATGCGGCATCGCCGTCTTCGGCAGAGTCCTGATCGGAGATTGAGTATAGAATAGTGACAGACATCAAGAGGTTTCCTTCTCATATACGTTTTCGATGATGGTGTGATTAAAGGCGGGTCGATCTAGCTTCCATGCGTTGTGCCGCTTCACGGCCCAGAACACAAATCCCTATCCATCGATTCTTGCCGTCGATTGTTTAGCTTGCGATAATGACACTTTGATTGAGGCCTGGGCTTTCGGCAGACGATCGGTTCCCGCAGGCGTGTTTTATGGCTCAAAACTCGACGCAAGCTTGCGCGCCGGCTATTGCGAGCGGTTTCCGGGATGATGCGAATGGCCGTCACTCACGGCGATGGCCATCGCGGGCGACGTCGCCGGAAAGCGTATGCGTGTGGTCGTGGCGGTGCCGGTAGAGGCCGAGGCTCCCCGCCGCGTCGGGGCTGAACAGGCGCATATATTCGGGATGCCCGGCTACCGTGCCCGGCTTGCCCTCGCAGCAAATGTGCCGGTTGAGGCAGACCACGCGGTCGCTCGCGCCGAGCACCACATGCAGATCGTGGGAGATGAGGAGGACGCCGCAGCCGCGCGTGTCGCGGATCGCTGCGATGAGTTCGTAAAGCTGCGCGGCGCCTGCGAAATCCACGGCTTGGGCCGGCTCGTCGAGGACGAGAAATTGCGGATCGCGGGCGAGGGCGCGGGCGAGCAGCACGCGCTGGAATTCGCCGCCGGACAGCTCGCACATTTGCGCATCGATGAGGGCGGCCGCTCCAGTCTCGGCCAGGCAGGCCGTCGCGCGCTCTTTCGAGACATGCTCGCTCAGGGACATGAAGCGCTTCACCGAAAGCGGAATGATGCGCTCGATGGGGAAGCGCTGCGGCACATAGCCAATCCGGAGGCCCGGCTTTCGCATGACCCAGCCCGCCGAGACCGGAGCCAGCCCCAGCAGCGCGCGCGCCAGCGTAGTCTTGCCAGCGCCATTCGGCCCGATCAGCGTCACGATTTCGCATGTATGGACGGCGATGCTGACGCCATCGAGCGCGGGCTTGCCGCGGAAGGCGACAGACACACCCTCCGCCGCGACCAGAGCCGCCCCCCCGGCGGCCGCCGTTCCGATGCCGCCGGTCAGCGCTTTGGGGGGCGTCAGCATGTTGCTTCGCTTTCGGGGCCGCCGCATTCGGCGCAAACGCCCGCAACCTCGATCACCGTGTTGCGCGCGCGAAAGCCGCTCGCCTTCGTCGACAGGCCGATGGCGCGGAAGGCTTCCGGCGCCTCTACTTCGCTGACGCGCTCGCAGTCCTCGCAGACATAGGTGATGGTTTGCGGCACGCTTGGATGCTCGGTCATGCAGGCGAAAAAGGCGTTGCGGCTTTCGAGGCGATGAACGAGGCTAGCGCTCTGGAGCACGCCCAGAATGCGATACACCGAGACCGGCGCGAGGCGCTTTCCGTCCTTCGCGAGACTGTCGATCAGATCGTAGGCGCTGACCGGCTTGTGGCTTGTGGCGACATGGCGGAAGACCTGCTCGCGAAGCGAAGTCCACTTTATGCCAAGCTCAAGGCAGCGCGCCCTGGCGCGGCCGAGCGCATCGGTGACACAGAGCCCGTGATCGTGATCGCGCGGAGGAAAAGAGGCGGCTTTCTGTCTAAGCATGACCAACATGTAATGTTATTACGTGGCATTGGCAATTGCTGGTTCGGGGAATGTCCACCGCAGAAAAGCGGAGCTTGCTCCACACCTCCAAAGCCAAGACCAGACTGGGACAGCATGACGCTATCTCGCTAGTTTAATGATAATTCTAGGCGCATTTCGGAGACCATCGGCGCGGGCTTAAATCATCGTCTTGAAAATTCAATAATTCTGATGCACATTTTCTCTGTCTAAGTGTTGATCTCGGAGCATAACCTGAGCACTAATGAAGAAGGGTTTTCACGCTGAGGCCTAACGCGCTGAACCAGGAGTTCTCTGAACTCAATCCGCGCCGCGCAAAACGCGCAGGTGCGGCCCCCGTCTCTCTGTCTCACCTCATCATCGACGCGCTTGAGGACGCCAAGGCTGACGACATCGTCAGCATCGACTTGGCGGGCAAGACTTCGATCGGCGACACCATGATCGTCGCATCGGGGCGCTCGCAACGCCATGTCGGCGCTGTCGCGGACCGGCTCATCGAGAGGTTGAAAGAGGAAGGCGTTCGCGATACACGAGTCGAAGGGATGCCCCTCTGCGACTGGGTGTTGATCGATGCGGGCGATGTTATCGTTCACATCTTCCGCCCGGAAGCGCGCACCTTCTATAATCTTGAGAAGATGTGGGGCTCCGACAGACCCAAACGGGAAGCGGCGGACTAGACGGGCTTCTGCAACGGACGGTCAGAATGAAGATTTCTATTCTGGCCGTTGGCCGGTTGAAGAGCGGCGCGGAGCAAACACAGTTCAACCGCTATTTCGATCTTTTCAACGCCGCGGCTCGCGGTTTGAAAATGCCGCCTATGACTGTCGCCGAGATCGGCGAGGGACGCAGCGATTTTGTCGCCGAGCGGAAGGAGGCCGAAGCCCAGGAACTGCTCAAGAAGGTGGGCGGCTCGCGGCTTGTGGCGTTGGACGAGCAGGGGCAGACGCTCACGTCCTACGAGTTCACGGCGATGATGTCGCGCCTTCGCGATGAAGCGCTCGACGTGGCCTTCGCCATCGGCGGACCCGACGGACATGGCGAGGCCATCAAGAAAGCCGCGCATTTTCAATTGTCGCTCGGCCGCATGACCTTGCCCCACGGCCTCGTCCGCATTGTCCTTGCCGAACAGCTCTACCGCGCCATGACCATCATGCAAGGCCACCCTTACCATAGGGCCTAGAGCGTGCCGGCATCTGATGGAATCAAATGCGCGCTCCAACTCTTGGTCTGGATGGCCGCGCCGGAGCCCGCCCCTGATAATAAGCGGCGCGCGCGGTGACGACAGAATTGGCGGAAACATCCGGGTAATCAATTGCAAGCAAGCCCGACAGGGACGGCGTTGTAAACCGCGCGACTTGCTCCCTCTCCCCTTGCGGGAGAGGGCCGGGGTCAGGGGGCTTGAGTCCGGAATTCCGGAAGCGCGGCGAGCAAGCACAGGGCTTACATCGGCAGCCGAAAGCCGATGTCATGGCCATTCATCGGCCGCGGCTGATCGGAGTGACGGCGAACGCCCGGCAATGCGTTGTAAATCTTAAGATAGTCGCGCGCCATGCGTTCAACGGTGAAACGGCTTTCGAAGGCGCTCCGCACGGCGCCGCGATCGAGTTTAACAGCGCGCTCAACCGCTGCGGCCGCTTCCGCAACCAACTCCACGACGAAGCCATTGACGCCGTCGTCGATGACCTCGGGGACCGACCCCGACCGGAAAGCGATCACCGGCGTTCCGCATGCCATGGATTTCGATCATGACAAGCCCGAACGGTTCAGGCCAGTCGATGGGAAACAGAAGCGCGACGGCGTCGCCGAGGAACTTCGCCTTTTGCTGCTCATTGATTTCGCCTATGTACTCGACATTAGGATTCGCCTTTATCATAGGCTCGATGATTTCCTGCCAATACACTTCATCAGCCTTATCGACTTTCGCCGCGATCTTCAGCGGCAGCCCTGTCTGTACGGCGATTTCGATCGCCCTGTCCGGCCTCTTCTCGGGGGAGATCCGGCCTAAGAAAGCAAGGTAGCCGCCTTTTGGCTCAGGCGAAAACGCCAGCAACTCGACCGGCAGCCCGTGATAAGCGTTGCCGGCCCAATTCACCCCCGGCGGCAAGGGATTACGCTGATTATAGGAAATGGACGCCAAAGGGATGTCCGGAAAGGCTGAGTAAAACATCTGCAAATCATGCAAGTCCAGCCGGCCATGCAGCGTCGTGACAGTCTTGTCCGCGAATGGATGGATGGCCGGAAATTGCAAAAGGTCGATGTGAAAGTGAATGACATCGAATTCATGGGCGCGCTGGCGGACCTGCTCCAGCATGATCATGTGGTGCGGGAGGGGGTTTTGCACCTTGGGGTTCAACCGAAGTCCCATGCCGGTGCAGGCTACGAGTTCAGCTCGCGTCTGCGAATCGCCACTGGCGAAAAGCGTGACCTCGTGGCCTTGCTGCACGAGTTCTTCGGTTAAATAGGAAACGATCCTCTCGGTCCCGCCATATAGCTTTGGAGGGCAGCTTTCGGCGAGTGGCGCGATTTGAGCAATTTTCATCGGGCGGAACCTTCTCCTCGAAAAACCCTTGGCGGTCAAAATACAGCCGATGGGCGGCTACATTGCGTTGCAACATAGAAACACGCGGAAAAAGAAATAGGTCCGGCCGAGTTCTCGCCACCGTTAAAGGCCAAGCAAGGCTTTTTTGCAATCCAAGATAAAATAACTTAAATTATTGCCTTCAATGTGAAACATATTGCGCCGCGAAGCATCATAACTAAATTATGATCAGAACCGTTGGCCAGACGGCGCGCAAAAACTTAAGCTTAACCTTTGCAAAACCAAGAGATTGCGGTTGGATATTTCCTATAGTATTCCGTTAAGGGGGCCTTTTACCAAATGCCTGACGTGAAGATCGCCTTCGAAGGTAGAATGGGTAATACGAAGTCAAAAAAGGCGGAAGGCTTCCTGAATGGCGGCGGGAGGATGGGCGCGCTGATGCGCGCATACGACTGGGAGTCAACGCCGCTCGGAGATCCCTCGCGGTGGCCGCAAAGCCTGCGAACCGTCATCCGCATTCTGCTCTCGTCCCGCTTCGCCATGTGGATGGCTTGGGGGGAAGATCTCACATTTTTCTGCAATGATGCTTACCGGCCGACGCTTGGAGTCAAGCAGAGCTGGGCGCTCGGCGCGCCGTCGCGGAAGGTCTGGGCGGAGATATGGTCCGATATCGGTCCAAGGATCGACACCGTTCTCAAGGCCGGCAACGCGACTTACGATGAAAATCTACTCCTGTTCCTTGAGCGCAGCGGTTTCAAGGAGGAGACCTATCACACTTTTTCTTATAGCCCGCTCGCGAATGACGGCGGAAGCATCGCCGGAATGCTTTGCGTCGTCACCGAGGACACAGAACGCGTTATCGGCGAGCGGCGTTTGAAGTTGCTGCGCGACCTCGCCTCCCGGCTTTCGCTTGCGCGGACGGAGGAAGAGACTTTTGAGGCGTTTCGGCTTCAAGGCCGGGGTCTGAACGATCTTCCCTTCACCCTCACCTACCTTTTCGAGGGAGATCAATGCGATGCGGCCCGGCTTGTTTGCGCAACGGGTGGCCTCGACCCGGCCCATCATCCAAATTTCGCCGGCGCATTTCCGGCTTCGCATCGCTGGCCGGTCAGTCGCGCCTTGCCGGGCGCCGGTCCAGTGATGATCGAGGGGATCTCGAAATACTTCGATCAGCCCCTGCCTTCGAGCTTGTTCGGCACGGCGCCCAAGGACGCCGTGCTGACGCTACTCTCGAAGCAAGGCCAGAAGCAGCCTGCGGGCTTCATGATCGCCGCTATCAATCCATTCCGGCGCTACGAACCGGCCTATGCCGGTTTTGTCGATCTGCTCGCCGGACAAATTGCGGCCAGTCTCGATAATGCGCGCGCCTACGAGGAGGAACGCCGCCGGGCGGAAGCGCTGGCGGAAATCGATCGCGCCAAGACGGTCTTCTTCTCTAATGTAAGTCACGAGTTCCGCACGCCCTTGACCCTCATGCTAGGGCCTTTGGAGGAGTTGCTCAGCAGCGGGAATACACTCACTCGAAGCGCGCGCGATCAGCTCAAGATTGTTCACCGCAATAGTTTGCGGCTTTTGAAGCTGGTGAACTCGCTCCTTGACTTCTCGCGTATCGAGTTCGGGGAGAGCCGTAGCGAATTTCCAGCCGGTCGACCTTGCGGCGCTTACGCGGGACCTCGCAAGTAATTTCCGTTCCGCTTGCGAACAGGCGGGCCTGAGCCTGTCGATCGAGGCTCCGCCGCTTGAGCGCGTAGTCTATGCCGACCGCGACATGTGGGAGAAGATTGTGCTCAATCTGCTCTCCAACGCATTCAAATTCACCTTCGAGGGTGAGATCAAGGTCACTCTTGAAGCGGTTGGACCGGAGGCCCTGCTCACCGTGCGCGATACCGGCGCCGGCATTCCAAAATCGGAAATACCGCGGCTGTTCGAACGATTCCATCGCATCGAAGGCGCCCGCGGCAGAAGCCACGAAGGAAGCGGCATCGGGCTCGCTCTCGTTCAAGAGCTTGTCAAGATGCACGGCGGTCATATTGCAGTCGAGAGCGAAGAAGGAAAAGGCTCAGCCTTCATGATCTCGATCCCGCTTGGAAACGCTCGTCCTAACGCAAACGAGTTGTCAGGCCGCGCCGCCCCTGCCTCGCCAACGCCTAGAGCAAGCGCCTTTGTCGAGGAAGCGCTGCGCTGGCTGCCGGGCATTTCAGAACAGTACATCGAGGAGTTCGGGGCCTACGCGGACCTCGCAGAGACGCCTCCTCTTCTGGAACCGTCAAAGAAGTCGCGGATTCTGCTCGCCGACGACAATGCGGACATGCGCGCATACGTCGCCCGGCTGCTCTCCAGCCGCCATGAAGTCGAGGCCGCCGCCGACGGGCAGGCTGCTCTTGAAGCCGCGCTCAAGCGGCGCCCCGACCTCATCTTGACCGACATCATGATGCCGAGGCTCGATGGCTTCGGCCTTATCAAGGCCGTAAGGGAGAGCGCAGATCTGCGCGATTTGCCCGTTATCGTGCTGTCCGCGCGGGCGGGTGAGGAGGCGAGCATCGAGGGCCTCTCGGCCGGAGCGGACGACTATCTGATCAAGCCTTTCCCGGCGCGCGAATTGATGGCTCGCGTTGAAGCGGCCCTGACCCTTGCGCGATTGAGACGGGAAACAAGCGAAGTTATTCGCGAAACGAGCGAGCGCCTCAAGGCGGCGCTGGCCGCGTCTGGCACCGGCACTTTCCGTTGGAATTTCAGCGATGGCAGTCTCATTTGGGATGAGGCGCTCTACGCGCTCTTCGACGAGCAGCCGGGCCAAAACATGACGTTCGAGAAGTTCATATCGGCATGATCCACCCTGATGACCGCGACGATGTCCGCAGGCGCTGCGAGCAGTGCGTTTCGGAAGGCGCCGATTTCGAGATGGAATATCGGTTCAGCTTGAAGGATGGCGGCGAGCGCTGGCTCCTGGACAAGGGCTTGACCTTCAAGGATGGGGCGGGACGCCCGCAATATATGACGGGAGCATGCGTCGATATCAGCGAAAGGAAAAGAGCCGAGCTTGCTCTCAGACGGATGAACGAGACGCTTGAGGAACGCGTCGCGCAGCGCACGGCCGAATTGGACGCCGCCCATAGTCAGCTTCTGAAGGAAACGATAGAGCGAGAGGCGGTTACGGCGCAGCTCCGGCAGGCACAGAAAATGGAGGCGATTGGCAAGCTCACAGGCGGCGTCGCCCACGACTTCAACAATCTGTTGCAGGTCATAAGCGGGAACCTTCAACTGCTCTCGAAAGAGTTTTCTGGGAATGAGCGCGCTGAGAGACGCATTCGCAATGCGCTCACGGGCGTGGCGCGCGGATCGAAGCTCGCATCGCAGCTTCTCGCTTTCGGACGCCGCCAGCCCTTGGAGCCGAAGGCCGTGAACCTCGGGCGCTATCTACGCGGCCTCGACGAGTTGCTGCGCCGCGCGCTCGGCGAAGAAATCGAGCTTGAGACCATTGCCGGCGGCGGCCTCTGGAACACGTGCGTGGATATGGCCCAGCTCGAAAATGCGATTTTGAATCTCGCCATTAATGCTCGCGATGCGATGAGAGGGCACGGCAGGCTCACCATCGAAGCAGGGAACGCCTGGCTCGACGATGAATACGCGGCGCGCCACCCCGATATCTCGGCCGGCCAATATGTCATGATCGCGGTCAGCGACACGGGACCCGGCATCGAGCCCGATATTCTCGACCGTGTGTTCGAACCCTTCTTCACCACGAAACCTGAAGGGGAAGGAACAGGGCTTGGCCTCAGCATGGTCTATGGGTTCGTCAAGCAATCGGGCGGCCACGCGAAAATTTATAGTGAAGTGGGCCAAGGCACCACGGTGCGCCTCTATCTGCCGCGCACGCGCCAGGAGGAAGATATCGTGATCCCGAAAGATGCCGGACCCGTATCGGGGGGCACGGAAACGATTCTCGTCGTGGAGGACGATGAGGGCGTCCGCCTGACCGTCGTCGATATTCTGGCCGACCTTGGCTACCGGGTGCTGAAAGCCAAGGATGCGCAAGCCGCGCTGGTTGTGATCGAAAGCGGCGTCCCGATCGATCTACTCTTCACCGATGTGGTCATGCCGGGACCGCTGCGCAGCACGGAATTGGCCAAGAAGGCCCGCGACCGGCTGCCAGACATCGCGATCCTGTTTACATCCGGGTATACCGATAACGCCATCGTACATGGCGGCCGCCTCGACGAAGGCACTCACCTTTTGAGCAAGCCTTACACGCGCGAAGCTCTCGCGAGAAAAATTCGCCAGGTTCTGGCCGGCCAGGGAAGAAAGGACGGCGCCGCAAACCGGGACGCGCATTCGCAAAAGCCGATCGAGGTGAAGAGCGCGGCTGCGAGGCGGCTTCGGGTCCTTGTCGTCGAGGACGAGCCTTTCATTCGCGCGGCGACCGCGGATTTTTTGACAGACCTCGGCCACACCGTATTCGAAGCCAAGGATGCGCCTTCGGCCTTGAAGGTTCTCGACGCCGAGGGGGTGGATTTGCTGCTGACCGATGTGGGCCTGCCAGGGCAGACGGGCATCGAGCTTGCTTTACAATCCCGCGACCGCTTTCCCGGCATAAAAGTGGTTCTGGCGACGGGTTACAGCCGTCTGGCTCGACGGCGCGGCGGACAAGCGCCTTTCGGACGCTGTGGTGCTAACGAAGCCTTACAACATCCATACTTTGGCTAAAGCGCTGCAGCGACTCTCGGACGGTTGATATCGCCATTTGGCGCATGGCCGTCTCCCGGGCCAGGGTTGCGCCGTTGCGATCGCGATGCCCAGCGCTCGTCATGGGTGAACCCGGCCATTTTGCGCCGTCAGGAGAAATACGGCCTGCTGCGCAATCAAATTATGTAAGTATGCAGGCACCTTCGTGCCAAGCGGATGGCCGTAGGGCGAGAGCGCGAACGAGCGCTCCACCTTCGCGCCGGCGACGTGGCAGAGCTCCAGGAAATCCTTGATCGTGCAGAAATGGATGTTCGGCGTCTCGTACCACGCTTCGGGCAGGTTCCAGGTCATGGGCATGCGGCCATTGACAAGGATTTGCAAGCGAATCCGCCAGTGCCCGAAATTCGGGAACGACACGATAACGTGGCGCGCAATGCGCAGCAGTTCTTCCAGCACATCCTTCGGCCGCCGCGTGGCTTGCAGTGTCTGGCTGAGGATCGCGTAATCGAAGGCCTGGTCAGGGTAGTTCACGAGATCGTGATCGGCGTCGCCCTGGATGACCGAAAGGCCCTTGGCCACGCAGAAGTTCACCCCGGATTGGCTCAGCTCAATCCCGCGGCCGTCGACTTGCTTTTTTTCCTCCAGAAGCTTCAGAAGCTCGCCGGTTCCGCAGCCCACGTCGAGCACGCGCGCGCCCGGCTCGACCATGCCCGCGATCAGAAGCAGGTCGATGCGAGGCTGAGGATAGTGCCCGTTGTTGAGCGCTGCGCGCTCCTCAAAGGCCGCCGCCGTCATCTGGCGCCTCTGCGCGATGCGAGTGGCAATCCCCGCTTCTCCTTCGCCGCCTCCAGAAAGCCGCGGACCGTATCGAACAGCTCGGGTTCGTGCAGAAGAAAAGCGTCGTGCCCTTTGTCGCTTTCGATCTCGACGAAGCTCACATTCGCCGCGACCGCGTTCAGCGCCTGCACAATGGCGCGGCTTTCCCGGGTCGGATAGAGCCAATCGCTGGTGAACGACACCAGGCAAAAACGCGTTTTCGTACCGATGAAGGCGTTGGCGAGAACGCCGTCGCAATCGGCGGCGAGATCGAAATAATCCATCGCGCGCGTGATGTAGAGGTAACTGTTGGCGTCGAAGCGGTCGACAAAGCTGATGCCTTGATAGCGCAAATAGCTCTCGACCTGAAAATCGGCGTCGAAGCCGAAAGTGATCTTCTGCCGGTCCTGCAGATTGCGGCCGAACTTCCGGTGCAGCGCTTCGTCGGAGAGATAGGTGATGTGCGCCGCCATGCGCGCCACGGCGAGGCCCTTCGCGGGGTTCGTGCCCTCCTCCAGATAGCGGCCGCCGCGCCATTCCGGATCGGCCATCACCGCCTGCCGGCCAACCTCATGAAAGGCGATGTTCTGCGAAGAGTGCCGGGGCGCCGCCGCGATTGGCACGGCCGAGAAAACGCGCTCGCCGAAGCTCGCGCACCATTCCAGCGCCTGCATGCCGCCCATGGATCCGCCGATCACGCAGAAAAGGTCCGGGATGCCCAAATGATCGATAAGCCGGGCTTGCGCTCTCACCATGTCGTCGATGGTGATCACGGGGAAATCGAGGCCGTAGGGCTTGCCCGTGGCCGGGTCTGGCGAAGCCGGCCCGGTCGAGCCCATGCAGCCGCCGAGAACATTCGAGCATATGACGAAGTACTGATCCGTATCGACAGGCTTGCCAGGGCCGACGATTGTCTCCCACCACCCTCGCTTGCCCGTAACAGGATGCAGGTTCGCGACGTGCTGGTCGCCTGTCAGGGCATGGCAAACAAGTACGGCGTTGCTGCGCTTGGCGTTGAGTCGCCCATAAGTCTGGTAGGCGATCTCAAAAGATGGCAGGGCGCGCCCGCAATCGAGCGGCAGTTCCTCGTCGCTGTGAAAAACGAGCGATGCGGAAGGTGAGGTCCGGAGATCGCATCCGGAGACAAGCATTCTATTCATATAAATGCGCGGCCAGCCTCCTTGCAGGACCAAGGTCCAAACCGGCCGTCTCTGGTGCGCCGGGGCTGCCGAGCCACGGCCTTTTAGCGAGTTTTTTAACGTGGCTGCAAGCCGGCCAGCCAAATCACCACGATTGCTCCCCTATAAGGGAGATGCTGGCGTTCCCGTCAAGCCCGTAAGGTCTGCGGTTTGGCTTACGGAAAGCCGGTCTGCGGTGTTCCGCCGCGTTTCGCGGCCAATCGCACGGGCGAAGTTGCTAAATCGCCAGCCGCGCGTTTCAGTTAGCCATCGGTAGCGCCGCTCACAAAGGCAAGGATACGCTTCCAGATGACGCGCCGCGGCCAGCTTGACCCGCGCTTCAACTTAACTCATCATCCGCCGCATGAAACCATCGAATTTGCCTGCGCCGATCGTTCGAGGCGCCATGCATGTGACGCCGCCGTTCGTCTTGGCGCGGGCGGTTGACGCGCTGCTGCGCGGGATGCAGCGCGCGCATCCACGGCTTTTTCTGAACCTGGCGCGCCTGAAACCCTCTATCGTTCACGTCGAGCCCACCGATATTCCGCACCGTTTCGCGCTGAAATATGGCGGCGACGAGAAAGCTTCTATCCGGATCCTGTCGAAGTGGGACCAGGGAACCGCGGACGCCTCAGTGAAAGGCGATCTCGACATCCTGTTGAACCTGCTTGAGGGCCGCATCGACGGCGACGCGCTGTTCTTCACACGCGGGCTCGTAATAACCGGAGACACATCGGCCATCGTCGCGCTGCGCAATACGCTCGACCGGGAAGAGATCGATCTGTTCGCCGATATTACCGGCCTGTTCGGCCCGTTGGCGAAACCTGTCGGCCGCGCGCTCACAGCGCTCGGCCGCGCCCGGGAGACCGCAAGAACTCGCGCGGCCGCCGTTCACGATTCCTTTCATGACGCCGAGGAAGGCGCTCAGGACTGGAAGGCGGAACGCGACAGCCTGCGCTCCGAGATCAAGACCCTCAAGACCCGCCTCGCCAAGTTAGAGGTCCGGGAGAAGAAGACAAAAGCCGAACATGACCCAGCAATATCTTGAACTCGTCTGCCCGGCCGGTTCGCCCGCAGCTTTGCGGGCTGCTATCGAGGCAGGAGCCGACACCGTTTATTGCAGCTACAACGACCGCACGAACGCGCGCAACTATCCAGGCTTGAACTTCGACGTCGAAGAGATGGCCGAAGGCGTCGAATATGCGCATAAGAAGGGCTGCAAGGTTCTCATCGCCATCAACACATTTCCGCCAGCGGGCGAGATGAAGTCATGGCAAGCCGCCGTCGATAACGCGGCCGCCGCCGGCGCAGACGCCGTCATCCTCGCCGATCTCGGCGTGCTCGACTATGCCACACGCCGCCATCCCAATCTTCGGCGGCATCTTTCCGTGCAGGCATCCGCATCGAGCTCGCTGTCGATCAACTTTTTCCGTGACCAATTCGACGTGAAACGCGTTGTCCTCCCCCGCGTGCTTTCGGTCGAGGAAGTCGCCCAGGCGGTCGAGGAGACCGGGCTTGAGATCGAGGTTTTCGCTTTCGGAAGCGTCGGCCCGATGTCCGAGGGGCGCTGCTTCCTGTCCTCCTACATGACAGGCCTCTCGCCGACGAGCGAAGGCGCCTGCGCGCCAGCGAGCCATGTTTCCTACAAGGAGGACGGCGATTCGGTGCTGTCCTGCCTCGGAAACGTGGTGCTGAACCGCGTGAGCAAGAACGAGCCTGCCGCTTACCCCACGCCCTGCAAGGCGCGCTACGTGACGCGCGGCACAGCCTCCTACCTCTTTGAAGAACCCATCGCGCTCAACGCCATCGACATTCTCGCCGAGCTGAAAAAAGCCGGCGTCACGGCGCTGAAGATCGAAGGCCGTCAACGCAGCCGCGCCTATGTCAGCGAGGTGGTCAGCGCTTTCCGCAAAGCGGTCGACGCGCTGGCCGAGGGAGAGGTCAAGGTGTCGAACGACCTGACCAGCATCGCCGAAGGCAAGCGGCAGACCACGGGCGCGTACAAAAAGGGCTGGCGCTAATGGAAGGCGGAACGGCGAAAATGTCCAAGGCGCAATTGACCTTGGGACCGCTGCTTTATCATTGGGCGCCTGAGCAGCGCCGCGATTTCTATTTCCGGATCGCCGACGAAGCGCCGGTGGATTGCGTCTATCTCGGCGAGGTCATCTGCTCCAAGCGGGAGCCTTACTTCGATGGGTATTTCAGCGAGGTCGCGGATCGGCTGCGCAGCGCCGGTAAAGAGGTCGTTATTTCGACCTTGGCGCTCGTCACCTCCGCCCGCGAAATGGACGCCATCAAAGCGCACGCGAATACCGAGGCCATGGTCGAGGCGAACGATGTCGCATGTCTTCAGGCGCTGGCCGGCAAGCCGCATGTGATTGGCCCCTTCATTAACGTCTTCAACGAAGGCGCGCGCGATTTCGTCACCAGGAACGGGGCGACGCGGGTTGTTTTGCCGGTCGAAGCTCCGGCTACCTCCATCAAGGTCTTGGCCGATGCCGCGGTCGAAACCGAGGTGATGGTTTTCGGGCGGCAGCCGCTCTCCATCGCCATGCGCTGCTATCACGCGAGAAGCCATGGCCTCACCAAGGATTCATGCCAGTTCGTTTGCGGCCTCGACGCCAACGGCTTGTCCGCGACCACGGTCGATGGCGAAGACTTGCTGACCATCAACGGCACCTCGACCATGTCGCATGGTTATGTGGTGCTGCTGAACGAGCTTGACGCCCTGCGCAAGATGGGGGTCACGCATTTCAGGTTATCGCCGCAGCATATGGATATGGCGTGCGCCTCTTCGATTTATCGCGATGCGCTGGACGGCAAATGCGCCGCCGATGAGGCAGAGGCCCGTTTACAGCTGTTAACGGATGACCTGCCCTACATCAACGGCTTCTATTACGCGCGCGAAGGCCTCACCTGGACGGACCACCGCGCCGCTTCGCTTTAGCCGGACGCCCCTTACCCTGTCCCTCTCCCCCTGGGAGAGGGAACGGTGTTGCACGGCCGCAGCCTGCTCCCTCGCGCCTCGCGGGAGAGGGGCGTCTTATGCGAGCCCCTCGAACAGCGCCGTCGACAGATAGCGCTCGGCGAACGACGGGATAATGATCACGATGTTCTTGCGCTCGGATGAGGGGCGCAAGCCAACCTCGATGGCGGCGGCTACAGCGGCGCCCGAGGAGATGCCAACCGGAACGCCTTCGAGGCGAGCCAGGAGACGCGCCGTCTCCAGCGCAGTCTGGCTGTTCACCTTCACAACCTCGTCGATCACGCTCCTGTCGAGAACGCCCGGCACGAAACCTGCCCCGATGCCCTGGATCTTATGTGGCCCCGGCGCGCCCCCTGACAGCACGGGCAACTCTTCCGGTTCGACAGCGATGACTTTCAGGCTCGGCTTGCGAGGCTTCAAAACCTGCCCTATGCCGGTGATGGTGCCGCCGGTCCCCACGCCCGAGATGATGATGTCCACCGTGTGCGCCGTGTCGTTCCAAATCTCCTCGGCTGTCGTGCGCCGATGGATTTCCGGGTTGGCCGGGTTCTCGAATTGCTGAGGAATGACCGCGCCTGGATAATCGCCGAGAAGCTCTTGCGCCTTGGCCACGGCGCCCTTCATGCCAAGCGGACCCGGCGTGAGCACGAGTTCCGCGCCAAGAAGCGCGAGTAGCTTGCGGCGCTCGATCGACATGGTTTCAGGCATGGTGAGGATGAGGCGATACCCCTTCGCGGCGGCCACGAAGGCAAGAGCGATGCCCGTATTGCCAGAGGTCGGCTCGATGAGAATGGTTTTGCCAGGCTCGATTTTCCCGTCCCGCTCCAGGGCGTCGATCATGGAGACGCCGATGCGGTCCTTCACGCTGGCGATGGGGTTGAAGAATTCGAGCTTCGCGAGCAGGTTCGCCTTGACGCCTTTTTCCTTTGCGAGCTTGTCCAAGCGCACGATCGGCGTATCGCCAATGGTTTCGAGGATGGACCCGTAGATGCGGCCGCGGCCTGGAATGTGTTGGGTTTTGCCGTGAAGGTTCTCAGCCATTCAGCCTCCGGTTCGTGTTGGATCCGGCCCGCGCCGGTCTTTGAAAATCATGAAAGCGTAGCTGCGCCACGATTGGACGGTCATCTGTGCGTCTTCCGCAAATACTTACGCTGTCGTTGACGAGCGCGCTAGGTGGCCAAGCCACTGCGGCGATGAAAAGAATAAAGCCGCTTATCGCGTAGCGTTCCGGGGCAACATAAATTGCCGTCACGCAAGCATCGCAAATTCCTATTCTAATTTCGGGGATATATTAGCACAAATAGCCCAGCGAAATCGCCAAATAAGGCTGTCTGAGGCAAAGCAATTCTCGAAGCCTTAAAAAAACAAAATACAATGGCGCCCGCCCCTATCAGAGCGAGCGCCTCAATTTCCAGGCCGGCCGGTAAGCGCTTGCCTAAGGTCAGACGCGCGCGCCGTATAGCCAGTCGTTCCTTTCAAGCAGCATGGAGGACGAGGCCGCCTTGATGGCGAGATCGCGGACCGCGTCGAAAGGCTGCGGGCAATGGTAAATGCGGCCCATAAGCGCCGATCTCTCGGCGACATGCCACACCCGATGCCCTCGCCTTTCGCGGAACTGCTTAAGCCCTTCCTCGATCGTGGCGCCATTCAAAGAGGCGGCGAGCGCGGCGCCATCCTCGATGGCCAAGACGCCGCCCGAGGCAAGGAATGGCCGCATGGCGTGCCAGGCGTCGCCAATGGCTTGGATGCGGCCGGCGCCTCCTTCCCATTTCTCGACGCTATAAAGCCTCCAGGGCTGCCAGATACTTGTCGAAGCGATCACGCTGCGCGGCGGGTTGGCCCACCCGCTTAGCCGCTCGAGCAGGTACGGCCTTGGGTCGCTCGCCGCGCTGTCGCCCCCGTTTTTGTAGTCGTCATCGAGCACGAGAACGCAGTTGAGGGCGGAGCCGCCTGAAACGGGATAGTGGACGAGGTGGCCGCCGGAAGCCATCCAAAGAACCACATTGGTTCTGAAATTGGCCGGCGCCGCGTCGATGGGCAACACGCCGCGCCAGACCACGGCTTGCGCCGAGTACGGCGGAGTTGCGTGCAACGCCAGCTTGCGGACGGTCGAATTGATGCCGTCGGCGCCGATGAGAGCGCCCACCGCGAAATCCCTGCCTCCGGCCTTGATCTCAAGCCCGCCTCCGCGCTTGTTGGTTACTTCCGTCACCGGGCTGTTATACCGGATTGGGATGCCAAGTTCCGTGAAGCGGTTCAGCAGCGCGCTCTGCAGGTCCTTGCGCAGAAGCGTGATGTACGGAGCGCCGTAGCGGGCGCGGGCCGCGCCGCGAAGCGGAACCGTATTCAAGAGAGCGCCAGTTCGCGCGCTGTGAAGCTCGATGGCCTCCGGCTCGCAGGAGGTTCCAGCGAACGAGAGTTTCCAGCTTTCCAGGATGCGCGTGGCGTTCGGGCCAATCTGGATGCCAGCCCCGATAGGCTGAAGGCTCGTTTCGCGCTCGAAGACCTCGACAGGAAAGCCGGCGAGCTTAAGAGCGATAGCGGCGCTGAGGCCGGCGATGCCGGAGCCTGCGATTGCGATAATTTCCTTGGGTGCGCCGTTTTTCATCGCGCGTCGGCCTCCTGTGGCTCGAAAAGGCAATAGGGTGGATCGGTTTGGTCGGGGCGCAAATTGGCGTCGTAAATGAAGAGGGTAGAGCAGTAAGGGCAAACGATTTGATCGTCGCCGCCCATATCGAGATAGACGTGGGGATGATCCATTGGAGGCCTTGCCCCCATGCACTGAAACTCTCTTACGCCGATGTGAATTTTCTCGACCCCGATTTCGTTGTGAAAGTGGGGAACGCCAATTTTCGCCATATAAGACCGCCTGTCCGCTGCGCGGCGGAACGATACCCTAAAGAACGCGCCTTGCAAGGGGCGACTTGCCTGCCCCGGCAAAACGCCGCGCCCCAGCCTATCTTCTTCGTACTTAACGAGCTTTTTCAAGCTGCCCGGATGCCCCGCATTCGATCCGGCATGCGTCAGCGCACGCATCCTGTCCCCTCCCCCAATGGCAGTCCCTCCAAGCGATTTTTTATGTGCAAGCATATGCTTCTATTGCATTAACATTAGGAGAGCAAAGAAATCCTTTGCGGTCTAATGCCTCGTTTCCGCGCATGGGGCCAAGCGCCGGGCGCAGCCGCTGAAAGTCTTCGGATGCTGTCTCTTCCGTTGCGGGTAGACCCCAAGCGGCGTGCACTGCCAATTCGGATAAATATAATGTACAAGCTCCTTTTCTCCCTAATTCTTATAAGCCAGATCGTGTTTGCCCGCTGCATTTCCGCCGCCGAAGCCATCAAATGTGAGCCCGGTAGAGGTTACGTCGCGGCAGATGTGTCAGGACAGATCATTGCTTAAGCGCGGCGAAGCTCAGCTTAAGAGTAACGGGCGTTTCTTCCCAGAACATTAGGCGGCAACCCGGTTCGCATGAGCCTGGGATGCCTGAGCGCTCAGCTTTGCTTCGAAGGCCTCATCTCATCGAAAGCCTCGCGGATTGCAAGGAGGTCGCGCCACGCGTGCCGCTTCGCAATCGGATTTCGCAGCAGATAGGCCGGGTGCAGGGTCGCCATGGCGCGGATGCCAGCTCCCAGCGGATAAGTCAGCCATTTGCCGCGCAGTTTCATGATGCCCTCGCTCGCCCCGGTGAGCTGCTTGGCGGATGCGTTGCCGAGGAAAACCAGGATTTGGGGGCTGAGAAGCTCGATCTGCCTCTCCACGAAGGGCTGGCAGACCTGCACTTCCCCGGGCGAAGGCGTGCGGTTTCCGGGGGGGCGCCAGAAAACGAGGTTCGTGATGTAAAAGTCGGCTTCGGTCAGGCCGATGGCGGAAAGCATCCGGTCGAGAAGCTGACCGGCGCGGCCGACGAATGGCTTGCCTTCGGCATCCTCGTCTTTTCCAGGCGCTTCCCCGATCAGCATAAGGCGCGCATCTAGCGAACCGCGCGAGAGACACAGCCGTGAGGCCGTTTTCTTGAGCGCGCAACCGTCGAAAGTTTCCAATAAGGCGCGGAGCTCTTCAAGGTTTGCGGCGCTTCTGGCAAGCTCGCGCGCGCTCATGACGCCGGTGGAAGATTCCGCGGCGTTTTGCACGGGAGCCTGCGGCAAAGGAGCCCTGGCCCGTTCCAGAGATTTCCGTTTGACCTCGGGCGCGAAGGACCCACCTAATGGGGCTGGGCGGGCGTCTGCTTGGCGTTCTGGGGCATACCAATCGGACGGCGCCTCGGCGATGGCCTCGTCGACGCCCATCGCCTTGTACCATTCGAGCAAGATCGAAGCATTTTCCGCAAAGCTGCTCATCGTGCGCAGATTGCCATGGCGCGCGGAATAATCAAGTTTGCGAAGTTGCGCCTAAATCGTGCGAGGCGCCGGCCCGGCAAAGTCACCAAAGCCTGCGCTTAGGGTGGTCTTTCGGTTTTTGGGGAAGAAAATCTGCGAAAACGCAAATATCTAAGAGAACATTCGTTGGCTATAAGGAATGTTTGCTTGGAGGCGCGCTAAGCCGCGGCAGGGGAGGACGAAATGGAAGAAAACGGTGCGGCCGGGACCGCTCAAGAGCAGGAGCTTCCAGAGCGGGAGACGATGGAGTTCGACGTGGTCATCGTCGGCGCTGGGCCGGCGGGGCTTGCGGCTGCGATCCGCTTGAAGGAGATGGCCGCTGAAAAGGGCACGGACATTTCCGTCGTCGTTCTCGAAAAGGGGTCGGAGGCCGGCGCGCATATTCTGTCGGGCGCTGTCATAGACCCCGTTGGTCTGAACGCCTTGTTCCCCGATTGGCGCGAGAAAGGCGCTCCCGTCGCCCAGCATGTGACGAAAGATAGGTTTCTCTTTCTCGGCGAGCGCCGCGCGACGAATATCCCGCATTTCCTGATGCCGCCGCTGATGTCGAACAAAGGCAATTATATCGTCAGCCTCGGCAATGTGGTGCGCTGGCTCGCCGAGCAGGCCGAGGCGCTCGGCGTCGAGATCTATCCGGGCTTCCCGGCTGCGGAAGTCCTCACCGATGGCGAAGGAAGGGTCATCGGCGTGGCGACCGGCGATCTTGGCGTGGGCCGCGACGGTAAGCCGAAGGACGAATTCGTGCGCGGCATGGCGCTCTACGGCAAATACACCTTCTTCGCGGAAGGCGCGCGCGGCTCGCTATCGAAAAAGCTCATCCGCACTTTCGGGCTCGACGCCAACTGTTCGCCGCAAAAATACGGCATTGGCCTGAAGGAGCTTTGGCAGGTTAAGCCCGAAAAGCACCAGCCAGGGCTGGTGCAGCATACGCTCGGCTGGCCTCTCGACGACCGGACCGGCGGCGGCTCGTTCATGTATCACTACGGCGAGAACCTGGTCGCACTTGGGTTTGTCGTTCATCTCAACTATGTGAATCCTTACACCAGCCCATTCCACGAATTCCAGCGCCTCAAGACACATCCCGCCATTGCGCCAATTCTGGATGGCGGCAAGCGCATCGGCTATGGCGCGCGCGCCATTGTCGAGGGCGGCTGGCAGTCCATCCCGAAACTTACCTTTCCCGGCGGCGCTCTCCTAGGCTGCAGCGCCGGTTTTGTAAACGTCCCGCGCATAAAAGGATCTCACAACGCCATGCTTTCCGGGATCGCGGCCGCCGAGAGCGCGTTCGAAGCCATTCAAGCGGGCAGAAGCGGGGATGAGCTGGAAACTTACGAGGAGCGCGTCCGCACGGGGCCGATCGCGCGCGACCTCAAGCCTGTCCGTAACATCAAGCCGCTCTTGTCGCATTTCGGGACGGTTAAAGGAACGCTGCTGGGCGGGATCGATATGTGGCTGAACACGATTTCGCTGTCGCTATCGCCGACGCTGAAGCACCATAAGCCCGATTACGCGACGCTGAAGCCCGCGAAAGAGTGCAAGCCGATCGACTATCCGAAGCCCGACGGAAAGCTCACCTTCGATATTCCCTCCTCTCTGTTTCTGTCCGGGACCAATCACGAGGAAGACCAGCCGGTTCACCTCGTCCTGACCGACCCCGATGCGCCGATCCGGGACAACCTTCCAACTTATGCCGAACCTGCGCAACGCTATTGTCCGGCTGCCGTTTATGAGGTGGCCAGGAACGCGGAAGGAAAGCCTCGCTTTCAGATCAACGCGCAAAACTGCATTCACTGCAAAACCTGCGACATCAAAGACCCCGCTCAAAACATCAACTGGCAGCCGCCGGAGGGCGGCGGAGGCCCGAATTATTCGGGAATGTAGGAGCGCGGCCCGCTGCGCCGGGCGGCGGAACGATAGGATTGCGAAAGAGACCGTTGCGGCGGGTGCGGCTCTTTTGTATTAAGAGCCCCGAATAAGGTTGTGAGCTTTTCAGAAAACCAAGCGCCGCCTATGGTGACAGGGCGCTGCGCAAAATTGTATTGCGTCTGGAAGGCTGGTGGTGGGGACCATGAACGACCGTTCCGCAGGGCACGTGGAACTGCCGCGTACCGCTTATCTCGACCATACGCTGAGGCGCGCCCGCACTGCAGCCGAGCAGCGCTCCCATCGCTACGTCACGCTGGAGCATCTGCTTTTGGCTCTCCTCGACGACCCTGACGCGCTCAAACTGCTTCAGGGCGCTGGGGCCGATGTCGCCGTCATACGCAGCAGCGTGGCGGACGCCGTGAACAATCGCATGGCGTCTTTGGTCGTGCCGGACGGACGCCCGCCGAACTTCAGCTACAAATTCAACTCGCTGTTCGTTGGCGCGTCCGAGGATGCGGCGCGTATCGGGACTCCGCGAGATCGATGGCGCCCTCACTCTTGTCGCCATAGCGAAAGAGCCGGAAAGCAATGCATCGGTGATCCTAATCGCAAACGGCTTTAATCCGCAGGCCGCGCTGCAAGCGATCTGGACGCCGCCCCAGCCTGCGCCTCAAAGACCGGAAACGCCGAGCTCGCCCCGGCAAGAGGCGTTCGCTCGCAACCCTCAAAGTCAGCAACCTGCGAGCGGCGCGTCGCCGCGCGCCCACGCTGCCCCGGAGGCTTCTAGCTTCGCGGTGAGCGGGGAGAGCATGGAGGACATGATGGCGAGCGTCCGGAATATTCTGGAAGCGGAGGAGCGAAAAGAGGGCCGGCTTCCCCCGAGGGACTTTCCGCCGGTGCCCCGCGCCGAACCTCAGAGGACGAACGGAAGCGCGCAACGCGAGCGTCCGCCGGAAGCGGTGAGGCGGGCCGAGCCGGGCTTCGGGCAAGCCGCGCCCGCCCAGGCCGTCGCTTATGCGGGCGCTCCGGGCGGGTTCGCCGAAGCGCCAGCGCCTGCGTTTGACCTTGAGAAGCCCCCCAAACCGGAAAAGCGCGCGGCGCAAGGGAGGAATGCCCCGCGAGGCAAGGCCGCAAGCCTCGGTCTTTTGACCAAGATACTTGAGCAAATCCCCCGCAAGGTGCGCCTCGCTGTTCCTGAGACGATCCAACTCTCGCTTTCGAAAGAGGAAGCGGGACTGATTTTCGGCTGGCTGTCGCGAAAGGCCCCGCCGCAGCAAGGCCCCGAAGCCGAGATCGCGTGCCGCGCCGTCACCATCCGTCTCACCGCGCCGGAGGGAGGGTTCTTCATCGAAGCGCTCCGTCCGGAAACTCAATGGATCTTAGACCGCCCTGCCTTTCTCGGCGAGGAAGCCTTCGGAACTTGGACATGGGCAGCCGTCCCGAACGACAGCGGCTCCTACCCTCTCAACGTCTCGATGTCGGCGCGGGGCGTGGACGCCAACGGCCTTGCCGCCGATATCAATCTGCCGGATCAAGCGATCGAGGTGTATGTGCGCGGCAATTTCTGGCGCGGACTCGGGCGTCTCATCCGCACGGCGCTTTTGCTTCTCGCTGGCAGCGGGCTGACCGTCGCCGTCTATCAAGCGTTGAAAATCGCGGGCAAGCTCTCGCATTAACTCCAGCCTCGCCATGCGCTGCTCACTGCGTTTTGCCGCGCGACGGTGTTGATTTAACCTTCATTCATGCGGATCAAGCGCCTGGTCTCGTATTTTCACCCCCCGGTAGACGCCGCTTGGCAGTTCCAGAAATATTGCTTATCGTCGAAGCATGGCCGATGACCCCGAGAACCACACATTGCGATTGCTTCGCGAGATGCGAGAGGAAAACTTACGCTTGCACAGCGAAACGCGCGAGCAACTCGGCAAGGTGCTGGAAACCGTCATTGCGATGGCGAAGACCGTCAACGCGACTGAAGACCGTCAACGCGACTGCGGAAGCCGTGACCGAACTCAGCGGCCGCGTTGAGACCATCGAAGGCAGGCTTAACATCGTCGATAGCCGCATCGCTCGCATCGAAAAGCATTCCGGCTTTGTAAAGGCTTAACCGTCACTTTCACCTTCACGAATTGATTATCAAAACCCAACGCGCCGCAGGTCGAGCGTGTGCGGGAAGCTCGGGTTCGGCCCTGGATTGTAGGGCGTCATCGGTCCCGGCGTATGCCCAAACGTCTCGAAGCGCGCAAGCCGCCGCGTTTCCGCCTCCAGCGCATTCACCGGGAAGGTGTCGTGGGCGCGCCCCCCCGGATGCGCGACGTGATAGCGGCAGCCGCCCACGGAGCGCCCGGCCCAGCTGTCGAACAGATCGAACACCAGCGGCGTGTGCGGAGGGACGGTCGGCTGCAAGCAGCTCGCCGGCCACCACGCGCGAAAACGGACGCCCGCCGCCGCCTCGCCATGCGTGCCGGTCGGTTTCAGCGGCACGCTGACCCCATTGCAGGTGAGCTGATAGCGCCCGCCGAGATTGCCTTTCACCTTCACTTGCAGCCTTTCGAGCGAAGAATCGACGTAGCGCACCGTGCCGCCAGGGGCGCCCTCCTCGCCGAGCACGTGCCAAGGCTCCAGCGCCTGGCGCAGCTCGATCTCGATGCCGTCATAGTTGACGCTTCCATAGACCGGGAAGCGGAACTCGAAATGCGGCGCGAACCATTCGAGCTCGACCGGGAAACCGGCCTCGCGCAGCTCCGCGATCACGTCCTTGAAATCCTGCCAGACGAATTCGGGCAGCATGAAGCGGTCGTGAAGCTCGGTGCCCCAGGGAATGAGCTTGCGCTTGAAGGGGGTCTCCCAGAACCAGGCGATAAGCGAGCGCAAAAGCAACTGCTGCGCCAAACTCATCTGGGCGTGCGGCGGCATCTCGAAGGAGCGGAACTCCACGAGGCCGAGCCGCCCGGAGGAACTGTCGGGCGAATAGAGCTTGTCGATGCAGATCTCGGAGCGGTGCGTGTTGCCGCTCGAGTCGATGAGGAGATTGCGGAAGATGCGGTCCACGAGCCACGACGGAATCCAGCCATAGCTCGGATCGGGCACCTGGCTGAAGGCGATCTCCATTTCGTAGAGCGAGTCGTTTCGCGCCTCGTCGATGCGCGGCGCCTGACTCGTCGGACCAATGAAGAGACCCGAAAATAGATACGACATGGAGGGATGGTTCTGCCAATAGGCAATGATGCTGCGGAGCAGATCGGGGCGGCGCAGGAACGGGCTGCCGGCGGGCGTTGTCGCCCCGAGCACGATATGATTGCCGCCGCCGGTGCCGGTGTGGCGGCCGTCAACCATGAATTTCTCGGTCCCGAGCCGGGCCTGCCGCGCCTCCTCGTATAGCGTCTCGGTGATGGAGACCGCCTCGTCCCAATTCGTGGCCGGTTGAATGTTGACCTCGATGACGCCCGGATCGGGCGTGACCTTGATCACGTTGAGGCGCGGGTCCGATGGGGGATGATAGCCCTCGACGTGAACGGGCCGGCCGGTGATTTTCGCGGTCTCCTCGACGGCGGCGGCGAGGGCCGCGTAATCTTCGGCGTCGTGGAGCGGCGGCATGAACACGCAGACATGCCCGTCGCGCGGCTCTATCGCGATGGCGGTCCGCACCGAGCCGAAAACCTCTGCTGGCGCCGCGGGCGCAGCGGGAGGAGCAAGAAGCGTCACCGATTGCCGCCGGTCCCGCAGCAGCACATCGCGCGGTGGCAACGCGGCGCGGGCCGCGAAAGGATCGATGGGAATCACGTGCGGATAATTCGAAGGCCCAGCATAGGACACCGAGCTAAGCGGAAGACGGAAACCGATGGGTAAATCGCCCGGCAACAGGTACAGCCGCTCGCGCCGGAAACCCCAGCGCTCCGTCACCCAGCTGCGCCCGCGCGCCTTGCTGTGCCAAACCTGAATCGGCATGACATAGCCCGAAGGCTTGTCGAGGCCGCGTTCGAATACCTTGACGACGCGCGCCCGCTCCTGGGGGTCGTCGAGCTTGTTGGTGGCCGGGTCGACGTTGAGCGGCAGTTTCTGCTCGATCAATAGGAAATGCGCAGGGTCTTCGTATGCCGGCAGCGCGCTGTCGCGCGGCAGTCCCAGTTGCTCGGCCAGCGTCGCGGCGAAAACGCCGGCGTCCACTTCCGTCGCTTGCCTGGACGGGACTTCACCGTCGATGCGGTGCTCGTTCTCCCAAAGCGGTTGCCCATCCGCGCGCCAATAAACGGCGAAAGACCAGCGCGGAAGCTGCTCGCCCGGATACCATTTGCCCTGCCCATAATGGAGTAGGCCGCCCGGCGCGAATTTCTGGCGCAAACGCCTGATCAGGTTTTCGGCGTAAAGGCGCTTTGTTGGGCCGACGGCGTCGGTATTCCATTCCGCGCCGTCTACGTCATCGATGGAGACGAAGGTCGGCTCCCCGCCCATGGAAAGGCGTACATCGCCTGCCGCCAGGCGCCGGTCGACCTCGTGGCCGGCGTTCGCGATGGCGCTCCACTGCTCTTCCGTATAGGGCAGCGTCACGCGCGGGCTTTCCAGGATGCGCGTCACCTGCATGTGATGGGAGAATTCGACCTCCGCCTCGTCATGCATGCCGGTGATGGGCGCGGCGCTTTGCGGCGAGGGCGTCGCGGCCAGCGGAATGTGGCCTTCGCCCGCGAACAGGCCGGACGTCGGGTCGAGCCCCACCCAGCCGGCGCCCGGAAGATAGACCTCGGCCCAGGCGTGCAAATCGGTGAAGTCGTGCTCCGTGCCGGAAGGCCCGTCGAGCGACTTCACGTCCGCCTTGAGCTGGATCAGGTAGCCCGACACGAAGCGCGCCGCGAGGCCGTAGTTACGCAGGATGTGAACGAGCAGCCAGCCCAAGTCGCGGCACGAGCCGGACCGCTTCTGCAACGTCTCCTCCGGCGTCTGCACGCCCGGCTCCATGCGAATGAGATAGCCAATATCGTGCTGGAGTTGCTGATTGAGCGCCCAGATGAAATCGATCGATGTTTTTACCTCGATACGCAGGCCGGCGAGGTATTTCTTGAGAAGCGGCCCCGGCTCGGACGCCTTCAGATACGGCGTCAGCTCTTCCTTCAGCTCGGGCTCGTATTTGAAAGGAAAGTTCTGAGCGTACTCGTCGACGAAAAAGTCGAACGGATTGATCGTGGCCATGTCCGCCACGAGATCGACCACGACCTTGAACTCGCGCGTCTGCTCCGGGAACACGAGCCGCGCCAGATAATTGCCGAACGGGTCCTGCTGCCAATTGATGAAGTGATCTTTCGGCGTGATGTTCAGCGAATAGGACAGGATCGGCGTCCGCGAATGGGGCGCCGGGCGCAGCCTCACGATCTGCGGGGCAAGGCCGGTCAATCGGTCATAGTCATATTCCGTGCGGTGGGTCAGCGCGACGTGCAGGGCCATCGTGTCTCCTGGCGGGCGGCGTTCGATTCGGTTCCGGCGGGCAATGTGCTTCGCTTGAGCCGGGCTTGCAAGCTCTATGCCTGCGCAGGGGCCCACATGGCGAATATCCGCCACGGTTATGGCGCGGCACGCGGCCGGCGTGCGACTGGGAAAGCGGGCTAAGCCGCCATCAGCCGCTCAAGCTCCGCCTCGAATTCCAGGCACAATTGCGCGGCTTCCTCGCGCGGCGGCCAGTTCGTCATCTGCGGGAAGACCTGCTTCCAAAAACCGCGGTCTTTCTCGCTCCACTGCATTTAAAGGCGTGTGCGGAAGTGCAAATGCGTTTTTGCAGGTTTTGAACGCTTTGCGCATCGGCAGGTTGGATCGATGCAAACGCTCCTGCGGCCTCCAGCTCGCCCGTCGCTAAGTTCCCCAGCGAGAATCTCCTCGAACAACACGGCTTTCTTCGGCTCAAGAGGACGATACGGCCCGCCACATTGAGGAGGCCGTGCAGGGCGCTGGTGTATTCGGAAAGCCAGTGGGCGACTGCCCACTAATACTAGTGGCTCTGCGCACGCTGCCCGGGAGGGGGCAAAGCGGCAGAGCCTGGGGCTTATGAGTTCCCTACGTGTGGCCGGGATGTGAGGACCATTACGCCGGCTACGAAACTGTCCGGATAATCAACCTTCCACGGGTGGCCTGGGGTCTCGAATTCCGGCCTGCGGTAGGTCAGGCATGCGGCGCCGGCTGCTCGGCGATGACGCCGGTGAGGGACGCCGGAGGCGCCGTAACGACGAAGGCCGGAACGATCGCCGAGACTTTGGCCTCCTCTGCCGCGACTTCAGCAGGCGCCTCCTTAGGGGCGGCCTCCGCCGGGGTTTCCCCGGCCGCAACCTCGGCCGTGGCCGTCTCAGGCGCCGCCTCGGCCGAAGTCTCATCAGTCGTGACCGTGGCCGGCGCCTCGTCAGCTATAGCCTCGGCGGGCGCCGCCTCAGCTACGGCCTCGGCCGGAGCCTTCTCAGGCGCCGCCACCCGGGCGAGTTGCTCGCGCGTTTCTTTATGCAAGCGCAAGTTTTCCTCGCGGATTTCGCGAAGCAATCGCAATGTAAGGTTCTCGGGTTCCTCGGCCGGAGTTCTCATCAGCCAAAGCCTCGGCGGGCGCCGCCTCAGCTACGGCCTCGGCAGGAGCCTCCCCGGGCGCGGCCTCGGCCGAAATCTCTTCCGGCGCGACCGTGGCCGAAGCCTCGTCAGCCACCGCCTCGGCGGGCGCCTCCTCAGCTACAACTTCTGCCGGAGCTGCCTCAGCAACGGCCTCGGCTGGAGCTGCCTCAGCAACGGCCTCGGCGGGCGCCGTCTCAACTATGACCTCGGCTGGAGCCTCCTCAGGGGCCGCCTCGACCGAAATCTCTTCCGGCGCGACCGTGGCCGAAGCCTCCCCGGCCAAAACCTCGGCGGGAGCCGCCTCAGCTACGGCCTCGGCTGGAGCCTCCTCAGGGGCCGCCTCCGCCGAAATCTCTTCCGGCGCGGCCGTGGCCGAAGCCTCCCCGGCCACAGCCTCGGCGGGCGCCGCATCAGCTACGGCCTCGGCCGATGCCTCCTCAGCCTTAACCTCAGCAGGCTCCTTCTCAGCCGCGACTTCGACCTGAACCTCCGCAGCAGTCACAACCTCGGGGCTGGGCAAGGCTTCAGCCAAGTTCCCACCCGCCGGCATCACAAGGGCTGTTCCACATGCAGCGATGGGGTCAGCGACAAGGGGCTCGCTGGTTTCAACCTCTGCAATTGCGCCGCCCTGCGCCGTGGCGGCTTCCTGCGCCTCGGCGACCGCGACGGGCTCGGGCGTGGTACTGGCGGCAGCCGCGTCCGCAAGCTCCGCCGGTTCGGCGCCCTTGACGAAATCGAACATACGTTGCGCTGCGGCGATGATGGCATCGACGCTGCTGCCCAATTCGGCAGCCATACGCAAACACTGCATACGAGTGTCCTGTAGGTCCATGGTGTGGCCTCGATAGGATTTTTGGGGGGAGTTTGGCGCCGCACAATGCACTTTCCGGCGTAATTAAGACTATAAACCATTTTTTTACTCTTGTCCCAGCCTATACAACTTCAACGAGCAAATATTTTCAGCGCAAATCGAGCTATATTTTCGTCAAAAATGCGCAGTTTCGAATTTGATCGTTCCTCGTCGCGGTAGCAGGAAATCTGCGCCGCCGGCAATTCGCGGCCGGATTTCCTGCTTCAAACACTTTAGGCGCAGGAACTCCATCACCTCAGATAGTCCTGGCGGGTGAGGCCGAGGCCGCTTATTCGTTGGTGCAGCTGCCAGCGACCGCTGCAGGCCGCTTCGCTTCCGCTTGACTTGCAGCTGAAACCGGTCATGTATGGCGGCAGCTTCCCCATATTCCGGCCGGTTGAGAGCCCATGTCCACTGTTATTCTCGTCATTCACATCACGGCCACGCTGTCGATGATCGTGATCATCCTCCTCCAGAGGTCGGAAGGCGGCGCGCTCGGCATCGGAGGCGGCGGAGGCGGCCTTGTCAGCGGCCGGGGAGCGGCTAATCTGTTGACGCGCATGACCGCGATCCTTGCTGCGATCTTCTTCACCACAAGCATTTCTCTCGGCATCTTGAGTCACCGCACGGCGCCGTCATCGGCTGTCGGCGTGGGAGCGCCTGCCGGGGAAAGCACCCCTGTTTCCGTGCCGGCGCCCATCGAGAAAGCGCCCGAGTCGCTTCCCGCATTGAGGCTTCCCAAGCTCAGACCTGAAACGCCATCTGCGCAAACGGCCGCTCCGGCGGTCCCAGCTCCCGCTGCTCTGGCGCCTGCGCAGCCGCAGCTTCCTCAATCTCAATAGACACGGCTGACGCGCCCCTTCGCCGGGCAGCTACGCTATCGTTGAAAACTGAGAGCTTCCCCTTCCTTCTGGGGTGGCGAAGCATTACGTTTTGAAGTCCATGGCCCGATACATCTTCATTACCGGCGGCGTGGTTTCCTCATTGGGTAAGGGGTTGGCGTCGGCGGCGCTAGGCGCGCTGCTTAAGGCGCGCGGCTATTCCGTGCGGCTTCGCAAGCTCGATCCATACCTCAATGTCGATCCAGGCACGATGAGCCCCTATCAGCACGGCGAGGTGTTCGTCACCGACGACGGAGCGGAGACGGACCTCGATCTCGGACATTATGAGCGGTTCACAGGCGTTTCGGCCCGGCGCGACGACAATATCACCACAGGCCGGATTTATCAGAACGTGCTTTCGGCGGAACGGCGCGGCGACTATCTGGGCGGGACCGTGCAGGTCGTGCCGCATGTCACCAATGCGATCAAGGATTTCATCCTGACGGGCAACGAAGGCGCCGACTTCGTGCTGGTCGAAATTGGCGGCACCGTCGGCGACATCGAGGGATTGCCCTTTTTCGAGGCGATCCGCCAGCTTGGCAACGAGCTTCCCCGCGGAAGCGCGATCTTTATTCATCTGACGCTGCTGCCTTACATCAAGGCGGCGGGTGAGCTTAAAACCAAACCGACGCAGCATTCCGTGAAAGAGCTGCGATCGATCGGCATCCAGCCGGACATCCTTCTCTGCCGCTCCGAGATCCCGGTCCCAAAAAGCGAAAGGGCCAAAATCGCGCTGTTCTGCAACGTCCGCGAAAGCGCCGTCATTCAGGCTCTGGACGTTAGCAACATTTACGATGTGCCCCTCGCCTATCACGCGGAGGGGCTTGACCGTGAGGTGCTCGCCGCTTTCGGCATCGCCGATGCTCCGGAGCCAGCTCTGGAAGTGTGGCGCGAAATCTCCCATCGCATCGCGCATCCCGACGGCGCCGTGTCGATCGCCATTGTCGGCAAATACACGAACCTCAAGGACGCCTATAAATCGCTGATGGAAGCGCTGACCCATGGGGGAATCAGCCAGGGCGTCCGCGTGAACATCAGCTGGCTCGATGCGGAGCTGTTCGAGAAGGGAGATCCCAGCGCCCATCTCGAAAACATTCACGGCATCATCGTGCCGGGAGGTTTTGGCGAGCGTGGCGCCGAGGGTAAGATCGAGGCTGCCCGTTACGCGCGTGTCAGGAAAGTCCCCTACCTCGGCATCTGCTTCGGCATGCAGATGGCGGTGGTCGAGATGGCGAGGCATGTCGCCGGGATCAATGGCGCAAGCTCCACCGAATTCGGCCCCGCCGTTGAGCCTGTGGTCGGATTAATGACGGAGTGGATGAGCGGCGCGACGGCCATGCAGCGCAATGCGTCAAGCGACAAAGGCGGCACAATGCGGCTTGGAGCTTATGAGGCCGTGCTTGCGGAAGGCAGCCGCGTGGCGTGCATTTACGGCCGCGAACGCATCAGCGAGCGTCACCGCCACCGCTATGAGGTTAACATCACCTATCGCGAGCGGCTGGAGCAGGCTGGCTTGCGCTTCTCAGGTATGTCGCCCGACAAGAGGCTGCCAGAAATTATTGAGATACCGAGCCATCCCTGGTTCGTGGGCGTGCAGTTTCATCCGGAGCTGAAGTCCCGGCCCTTCGACCCGCATCCGCTATTCTCATCTTTCGTGGGCGCCGCCGTTCACCAAAGCCGCCTTGTTTAGGAACACGTGGATTTGTCATGCCTCACGAAGGCCTAAGGCCAAACTCCGTCGTCGAGGTTCGCAGCCTCCAAATTGGCGGCGCTTTGCCGCTTACGCTTTTCGCCGGTCCGTGCCAGTTGGAGAGCCGGGCGCACGCCCTTGAAATGGCGTCTGCGCTTAAACAGATCACCGCGAAGCTCGGAATGGGCCTCGTCTATAAGACATCCTTCGACAAGGCGAACCGAACCAGCGCCAGCGCCGCGCGAGGCATGGGACTCAAAGCGGCGCTTCCGATCTTTGCGGAGATCCGCGAGACGCTCGGGCTTCCGGTCGTCACCGACGTTCACGAAGCCTCGCAATGCTCCGCTGTCGCCGAGGCGGCGGATGTTTTGCAAATCCCCGCCTTTCTGTGCAGACAGACAGATTTGCTAATCGCCGCGGCGGAAACCGGGCGCGTGGTGAAAATCAAGAAAGGCCAGTTTCTCGCACCCTGGGACATGAAAAACGTCGTCGCCAAAGTGCTTGCGGCCGGCAATCCCAATGTGATCGTCACGGAACGCGGCGTGAGCTTCGGCTATAACACGCTCGTATCCGACATGCGGGCGCTGCCTGTCCTTGCTGAAACGGGGTGTCCCGTGGTCTTCGACGCGACCCACTCCGTGCAGCAGCCAGGCGGCCAAGGCGCCGCCAGCGGGGGTGAGCGGCGTTTCGTGCCCGTGCTGGCGCGCGCGGCCGTCGCGGTGGGCGTCGCGGCCGTCTTCATCGAGACGCATCAAGACCCCGATCGCGCTCCATCCGATGGACCGAACATGCTGCCGGTTTCGTCGCTCGAAGCGCTTCTGCGCGAGCTTATGGACATCGACAAGCTCGCCAAGGCCAGAAGCAGCGCCTGCTGACCTTTTCCTTAATGGTGAGCGAGGTCTCTCGCGCCAGGACTGCTCACGGTCATCGGATCCATGGCTTCGCCGCCACGGGGAGCCCTTACGATGGTGATGGACATGGGGGGCAACTCGACAATGAGCGGCTTGCCGCTCGCGGTTTTGCTCTCTGCAGGAGGATTGGAAAATGCGGGATGCCCGTCGTCCTTGGCGGCCTTCCACCGGTATTGGCGCGGCGAATACCGATATATGTCGTGAGGGCCGGTCCAGCCCGTGCGGGGCGGGAGAGCGTCCTCGAATAGCGCTGAAATGGTTCGTGTCCGTACAGGATCTTTATTCAGAATGAGGAGAGCCCAGAGGTCATCGGGCCGGTGAACGGCATACGCCGCGAGAGCGGTTCGCCGGTCCTTCGGCGCCTCGATGCGCACCCGATGAAGCGTATGCACCGCGTCCGCCGCGCCGAACCATTCCCCCGCTAGCAACTCCGCGGCGTAATAAGTCGGCAACCGCCAGACGCCCTGGCCGTCCGGTTTCTCCTGAAGCATCATGAGACTGCCCCAGGTTTCGCAACTTGCTCCGTCAAGGACGGGCTCGCCCGGCTCTATTCCATAAAGATAGGCGGTCTTAACGCCGGCCATCAAAAATTGCGGGACAATTTCCGCGTTAAGGAGCGCAGCGGATAGCTCGACTTCCTGCTGCCCCGCAAAGGAGGAGTAGCCATACTCGGTGATGACCCAGGGAATATCACGAGGGACGCCATCCTGCTCCAGGCGTTTAAGCGTTTGCGCGATAAGCGCTGGGTGGCTCATCAATTGCCGGGGCGGCTTTTCGATGCATAGGTCGTCGAACGGGTACCATTCGAATGAGAAGAAGCCGAAATCGCCGCTCCGGTTGCGGCTTTTCATATATGTCAGGAAGCGGCCCATCCAGGAGGCGTTTCCATCGTTGTCCGGAATGCTGTTCCAGCCATCCACCTCGGATTGAAAGCCAGGTCCGCCCAACACGAGGCCGGGATTCGCCTTGTGAATGGCGTCGGCGAATTGCACGAACAGCGCGCCATAATGTTCCGGCGATATGTTTTGCCCGTCCGGCTCTTCGCCAAGCTCGATCTGTCTGACATCGTAACCGCGGTCCTTCAGAAAACGAACTTCCGCCGCCGCGTTTTCGGGCGTGTCATAGAGGAGGCCGGTTGGCATCATGATCGGCCTTCCGCGCGCCAATCCCGAGCCCATGACACGGTCGAAGCCGGGCTGCTCGACATTCTCGTCGCGGTCCACCGACCGATGCCAGGGGTCGGTCGATGAGGTGACGATTTCGGTCTGCTTCTTACCATCCGGCGTGTGGGCCATCGCATCTGCGAACTCGCCTTTCGCGTCGAAATCCGCCTGCGTAAAGCTCGCGGATCGCAAATCCGAGCTTATCGCGGATGTCCGCCGAGCCCGCCGGAGCTGTTCCCGAACCTTTCTTGAGGAGTATTCGAATGATGCTGGTCCGGATCGGGGCGTCGCTTAGACGCAGCGTCGCGTCGCCGCCAGTCGCGCCGGCGATCTGCCCTTGCGGGAATGTCCGCCAGCGGCCGCGCTGCATGTCTTTATAAAACTCGGCAGTCTCGCCTTCCCAATATTGCACCTCGCAATCGGCCGCATACGGCTCGCCCCAGAGGATGCGCAAGGCCTGGATTGCGGTGTCCTTCCTTAAATTGATCAGCACCCACTGCGGATAACGCGCGTTGTCCTCGCCGGTGAAAAATGCATCCAAATAGGGATTGCTTTTCCAAAAGCTTTCGGGATCGCCGTCGGAAAGACGGGAATAGCCGTCGTGGTTTGCTTGATCCTTGGTATTGCCGCGGCGCGGAAGCCTGTAGCCGTTGGAAACGAGGATCGGCTTTTCGGATTTGCTATTGGAAGTCCAGTATCCTTGAGCGTGTTCCGGATCGCTCCAGGTTCCTTCCTCGTTCCAGTGCCAGACTTCGCCGCCAAGCTCTGTGCGCAGACGATAGGAGAGCCGGTAATAAGGAGCTTGCAGGAGTTCCTTTATTGTTTCGGATTTAAAGCTTCGATCGGTCTCTCCTTGGTGATGCCCATCGAGACCTGCTCCAAGCGCCTCGGATGGCGTAACCGTGGCGGCTGATTTGCTCGCTTCAATCACCAGGGTGACAGGCTCCGCCGCACCGGCTGAGCACATCGCGGCGGCCATAAGAGACGCCAAAACAAGCCTAAAAAGCGCTGCCACTCCCACTTTCCGCACCTTTCGCCGTAGCCAAACGGATAATTGGCTAAAAAATACCGCCGCCCTCATCGAGAGCAGCGGCGCCAAAAATTCGTCATTGCCATACCGGCACTTCATTACCCGAATGTTTCCGCTAGCAAAAAAGCCATGAAAACATTGGCGAATTTTTCGCTCCAAGGTCATGGCCGGGCTTGACGACGAATTGGCGGGAACATCCGGGTAATCAAGTACCGGCAAGACATTCCAAAAGGAAATTCAAGGCTTTAAGACTTGTCGAGCAGCTTCTCGTTTGCTTCGACCGCGCCCGAGATTTCCTGCTTTTCCTTTTCGTTGCAAGCCGCGATGTTCGCGGACGGCGCTGGCGCGGTCTTCGCATCGACGGCCTCGACCTTTCCAACCAGGAGTTGCACCGTGAAAAGGTGAAGGGTGTTGATGTATTGAAGCTGGCTTTCGGTCCACCGTCCGGTCTTCTTCTCTCGGAGAAGCAGCGCATCGCGGTTGGCGATCACAAGGTCTTGGAGATCGCATCGATGGGCCCGCGCCGTCAAATGCGCGGCCCGGATGACTTCACGGGCGTCGGCGTCGGGAATGATGATTTTCGATGGATCGGATTTGTCGATCTCGACCACTTTCGTGTCGCTTCGGATGATTTTGGTGGGGAGCGACTGCCAAGCAAGAGCCTTCAAGGTTCTTAGTGTTTTTTCGCTGACGTCGCCGGTTGCCCGCGGCGTTTGCGCAACCGAAATTGACGCCGAGAGCAGGGTAACAGCGAAACAAAATGATCGCAGAATCATGCCGGCCCCAAATCTTTTCCCTGGATGAACGAGAGTTCCGCGATTTCAAGCTTGAGCTTGCTCGCAAGATCATCGCAACGGGAGAAACGAGGCGACAGTATGTCCTGGTTGCATCGGTTTTCCGGCCGGCCGCGGCCTCAATCTGGGCTGGGGCCTGCCCATGGACCGCGGCGAAGGTTCGCAATGATGCCCCTTAATGTGCGCACCTCCTGCTCAGTCGGAGACATGCGAGCGAACATTGTTCTGATATTGTTGACCATTGTTTCGCGCTTCTCCGGAGGGAATAGGAAGCCGCATGCATCGAGCTCCCGTTCAAGATGCTCGAAAAAGCCAAGCATTTCATGCCGTTCGGCCGGGCGGCTCGCCTTATACCGCTGACCGGCGCCCTGCGGCGCATCGGGGAGATGGCGGCCAAGGGAGGAAGGGTCGACGAGCTTACGCCACTCATAGGCGAAAAGCAGAACCGATTGGGCGAGATTGAGCGACGCGAAGCCCGGATCGACGGGGGCCGTGACGATGACATCGGCGAGCGCAACCTCCGAATTCTCAAGCCCCGTTCGCTCCTTACCGAAAAGGACGCCGCATCGAAGCCCCGCCTCACCGCGCTCAAAAATCGCCGACGCCGCTCCATCCGGCGCAAGCACCGGCTTCGCCAGAAAACGGCTCCGCGCCGTCGTGGCGGCCAGATAGTGTAAATCTGCAACGGAATCCGCAATTGTGAAGTATAGCTTGGCGCTATCCACAATCTCGACCGCCAACGCAGCTGACGCCCGCGCCGCCTCGTTCGGCCATCCGTCGCGCGGGGCGACAAGCCGCAACTCGCGCAGCCCGAAATTCGCCATCGCGCGCGCGGCGGCGCCGATGTTCTCGCCAAGCTGCGGCTCGACAAGGATGATCGCCGGTCCGGCCAGCGCAGTTCGTGCGCTCTCAGTCATATCTGCGCCGCGAAGGAAGAGCTGGGACGGGTGACGGTTCAATCACGATAGGCGCGCTTGCGGAGAGTGTCCGGATGCGTTGCGGACTTCGTGATGAAGAATTTCTTCTCATGCGGATTCTGTCAAGCCGTGGTTAGCGCGGCGGCGCGCGCGGACAAAGAGAGTGCTCCTGCGCCGTGCCGTCATGGCGCCGAACCGAACGGCGGAACAACGCGTTGCCGGGGTGGTTCTGCAAACCGGCGCCCATGCGCTGCGGAGTTAAACTCGGCCAAATCTGCAAAAATGGCCCATACAGCAAATGATTAGGCGGATATGACAAAGAAAGCGCAAAATAACGGGGACCGCACGGTTCATCGGGGAGACGGCGGAGAAACTCATCAGGTCGCTGGCGGGGATAGGCCCGTCCTGACCACCCAGCAAGGCATTCCTGTCTCCGACGACCAGAACACGCTGAAGGTTGGCGTCCGGGGGCCGGCTGCGCTCGAAGATTTTCATCTCCGCGAAAAGATCTTCCATTTCGACCACGAACGCATTCCAGAGCGTGTCGTGCATGCTCGCGGCTATGGCGCTCACGGCTATTTTGAGAATTATGCCTCGCTCTCGGACATCACCCGCGCCGACATTTTCCAGCGCGCCGGTGAGAAAACGCCAGCCTTCGTCCGCTTCTCGACGGTGGCCGGGAATAAGGGCTCCGCGGACCTCGCCCGAGACGTTCGCGGTTTCGCCGTGAAGCTCTACACCAAACAGGGCAATTGGGACATCGTCGGCAACAATATCCCGGTGTTCTTCATCCAGGACGCCATCAAGTTCCCCGACCTCATCCATGCGGCCAAGGAGGAGCCCGACCGCGGCTTTCCGCAGGCTCAAACCGCGCACGACAATTTCTGGGACTTCATATCGCTGACGCCGGAAAGCATGCACATGGTCATGTGGATCATGTCCGACCGCGCCATCCCGCGCTCGTTCCGGTTCATGGAAGGCTTCGGCATTCACACCTTCCGGCTCGTCAATGCGAAGGGTAAATCGACCTTCGTGAAATTCCACTGGAAGCCCAAGCCCGGCCTGCAATCAGTCGTCTGGAACGAGGCCGTGAAGATCAACGGCGCGGATCCGGACTTCCACCGGCGAGATCTTTGGAACGCGATCCAAGCCGGCGATTTCCCCGAGTGGGAGTTGGGGTTGCAGCTTTTCGACGAGGATTTCGCCGATAAGTTCGGCTTCGACGTGCTCGACGCCACGAAGATCATTCCCGAGGAGGAAGTTCCGGTGCGCCGCGTAGGCCGCCTCGTGCTCGACCGCTGCGTCGACAATTTTTTCGCCGAGACCGAGCAGGTGGCCTTCTGCACGCAGAATATCGTGCCGGGCGTCGACTTCTCGAACGATCCACTCCTGCAGGGCCGGAATTTCTCCTATCTCGACACGCAGGTGAAGCGTCTTGGCTCGCCGAACTTCACCTTCCTGCCGGTCAACGCCCCGAAATGCCCCTTCGCGACCTTGCAGCAGGATGGGCACATGGCCGTCAGCAACCCCAAAGGCAGGGTGAATTACGAGCCGAATTCCTGGAGCGGCAAGCAAGGCGGCCCGCGTGAAGAGCCGAAAACGGGGTTCCACTCCTATCCCGCCGAGGTGAGCGGCGCGAAGGAGCGGGTCCGGCCGGAAAGCTTTGCGGACCATTACAGCCAGGCACGCCAGTTCTACATCGAGTTCAAACCGGCGTCGAGCAATGTCACATCGCGGGCGCGCTGATCTTCGAACTGAGCAAGGTGAAGGAGGCAGCCATCCGCTCGCGCATGGTGTCGCACCTTCTCAACATAGATGATGGCCTTGGGCGCTCAGTAGCGCGAGGACTGCGTCTGGAGGAACTGCCGAAGCCGGCCGATGCCGCGAGGCCAACCCGTCACGACCTAAGCGAGTCGCCAGCCTTGAGCATCCTGCGCAATGGCCCCAAAAGTTTCGCGGGCCGCAAGCTTGGCGTGCTCGTCACCGACGCAGTGAATGCCGGCATAGCCCGCGATTTGCGCGAGGCTTTCGAGAGCGAGGGGGCCATGGTAGAAATTGTCGCGCCGGAGGTTGGCGGCGTCAAGGCCAGCGATGGATCCTGGATCAAAGCCGGCGAAAAGCTCGACGGAGCCCCATCTGTTCTTTATGACGCCGTCGCTATACTTGCCTCTGGGAAGGGCGGCGAAGCGCTTTCTAAAAATCCTGCCGCGAAGGACTTCGTGACCGACGCATTCACCCATTGCAAATTCATCGCCCATACAGCGGAGGCGCAGCCGCTTTTTCATAAAGCTGGCGTCGCCGAAGACCTGGATGACGGCGTGTTCGCGCTCAACAGCAAGGGGGATATAGCGGCGTTTCTCATGGCATGCGGCAAGCTCCGCCACTGGGATCGCGGCGTCAAAGCGGGCCAGCCTCGCTCGACGTCCGAAGAGGGCGGCCGGACCTGACGGGAGCGCCCGGCCGCACCGGGCCGCGCGGATGCCGTTTTTTGGCGCGGTCCGGGCTCAGGCCACCCGAAGCTCGCGTTGACAGCGGGGACGCGTCTGCTTATTTCTCTCGCCATGGAGGAGAAGGATGCTTCCTCCCGGTCATTTCGAATAACAAGCCCCAAGGAAAAGCCACCGCCAGGAAGAAAGGCGCTCTGGCGGCAGTCCGTTGATTTTTTGGCTGCACTTTTCCAAGCGTGGCAGTGAGGCTCGGCTAACATGGTTTCTCTTGGCGCGCTCGCAACCAAGATCTTCGGCAGCTCCAACGACAGGCGGTTGAAGAGTTACAATTCAAGAGTTGCGCCGATCAACGCGATCGAGCCCAAATTTGTGGCGCTATCCGACGAGCAATTGCGCGCCAAGACGGTGGAGTTCAGGGAACGCCTCGCCAACGGCGAGAGCCTTGACGACCTTTTGCCGGAAGCGTTCGCCACAGTGCGTGAAGGCGCGAAGCGAACTCTCGGCCAGCGGCACTTCGACGTTCAGCTTGTCGGCGGCATGGTGCTGCACCAAGGCAAGATCGCCGAAATGAAGACCGGCGAAGGCAAGACGCTCGTCTCAACGCTCCCCGCCTATCTCAATTCGCTTCCGGGCCGCGGCGTCCATATCGTCACGGTGAACGATTACCTCGCCAAGCGCGACTCGGAGTGGATGGGCGAGATCTACAAGTTTCTGGGCTTGACCGTCGGCTGCATCGTGCACGACCTCGACGACGACGACCGCCGCCGGGCCTATGCTTGCGATATTACATACGGCACGAACAACGAGTTCGGCTTCGATTATCTCCGCGATAATATGAAGTACTCGGTCCCGGAGATGGTGCAATTCAGCGGCCGGCCGCCGGAGCTTCAGGGCCATGCTTACGCGATCGTCGACGAGGTCAACTCGATCCTGATCGACGAGGCTCGCACGCCGCTCATTATTTCTGGCGCCCTTGAGGATAGGTCCGATCTCTACAAGACCATCGACAGGTTTATCCCGCCGCTCGCAAAAGAACATTTCGACCTGGACGAGAAAATGCGCACCGTCACCCTTACCGAGGATGGCAACCAGCGCATCGAGGACCTGCTGGAGGAGGCAGGGTTCCTGAAGCCCGGCACATCCCTTTACGACGTCGAGAATGTATCCCTGGTTCACCACGTGAACCAGGCGCTTAAGGCGCATAAGCTGTTCCTCAAAGACCGCGACTATATCGTGCGCAAAGGCCAGGTGGTCATCGTCGACGAGTTCACGGGCCGCATGATGGAAGGGCGGCGCTATTCCGAAGGGCTGCATCAGGCGCTGGAGGCGAAGGAAGCGGTCGATGTCCAGCCCGAAAACCAGACGCTCGCCTCGATCACTTTCCAGAACTACTTCCGTCTGTATGAAAAGCTCGCCGGCATGACCGGCACGGCGCTGACTGAAGCTTCCGAGTTCGCGGATATTTACAAGCTCGAAGTCCTCGAAGTTCCGACGAACCGCCCGATGGTCCGCATCGACAGCGACGATGAGGTTTACCGGACGGCGCAGGAAAAACTCAAAGCGATCATCAATGTGATCGGCGATTGCTCGCAAAGAGGCCAACCCATTCTCGTCGGCACGGTCTCGATCGAGAAATCCGAGACGCTCTCGGAAATGCTGAAGCCCTATAAAATACCGCATCAAGTGCTGAATGCGCGCTTCCACGAGCAGGAGGCGCACATCATCGCGCAAGCGGGCGTGCCGGGCGCCGTGACGATTGCGACCAACATGGCGGGCCGCGGCACGGACATCCAGCTCGGCGGCAACGCCTCGATGCGGCTTTCGGACTGGATCGAAGCCCGGAATGCGGCAGGCGAGACGCCAACCCCAGAAGAGATCGAGGCGGAACGCGCGAAGATCAACGCCGACGTCGAGGAGAAAAAAGAGAAGGCCCTGAAAGCGGGCGGCCTCTATGTCCTTGGCACCGAACGGCATGAAAGCCGCCGCATCGACAATCAGCTCCGCGGCCGCTCGGGCCGGCAGGGCGACCCCGGCGCCTCGAAATTCTATCTCTCGCTCGAAGACGACTTGATGCGGATCTTCGGCGCCGAGCGCATGGACTACATGCTCCGCAAGCTCGGCATCAAGGAAGGCGAGGCCATCGCCCATCCTTGGATCAACAAGGCTCTCGCGAATGCGCAGAAAAAGGTCGAGGCGCGTAACTTCGACATGCGCAAGAACGTGCTCAAATTCGACGACGTGATGAACGATCAACGCAAGGTCGTATTCGAGCAGCGCATCGATCTCATGCAAGACGAAGCGGTTGAGGATACGGTAGCGGACATGCGCCGCGAGGTCGTCCAGGAGCTTGTCACCGCCCATATCCCGGCGAAGGCTTTCGCCGAGCAGTGGGACGTGACGGGCCTGCACGAGGAATTCAAGTCGATCTTCGATGTGGATGCGCCCGTCGCGGAGTGGGCCGCCGAGGAAGGCATTGCGGACCAGGAAATCGAGGAGCGGCTCCAGGATAAAGCCGATGCGGCGGCGGCGCGCAAGGCGGCGGAACTCGGCCCCGAGACGATGCGCGAAATCGAGAAGGCCATTCTCTTGCAAACGCTTGACGCCCTGTGGCGCGAGCATCTTGTAAGCTTGGAGCACTTGCGTCAGGCCGTGGGCCTGCGCGGTTATGCCCAGCGCGATCCTCTTCACGAGTACAAGAGCGAGGCTTTCCAGCTGTTCGAGCATATGCTCGGCCGCTTGCGCCGTGACGTAACGGGCCAGTTGATGCATGTCGTTCTTGCGCAGAGAGCGCCTGAAGAGTTCACTGAATTCGCCATGCTGCCCGCGATGCAGGCGCATCATCTGGATCCGTTGACGGGCGAAGACGAGTTTCTGGCCGCGGAGCAAGAGGAAGCGCCGAAATCGAGGCAAGAGCGCCGCGCCGCCGCGAAGCAGGGCAATGGCGAGCCGCCGCCGCCAGCTCGCAGAAGCGGGGACGGCGCTGGCAGAAACGTCCCCCGTGCGGCGAAGGATGCGGGCAGGGGTCAACAGGGCCGCGGACGTGGCGGCCGGGCCGCGGCAAGCGCGGTCGATCCGAACAATCCAGAAAGCTGGGGCAAAGTTGCGCGCAATGCGCTCTGCCCCTGTGGCTCCGGCAAAAAGTTCAAGCACTGCCACGGAGCCATCGCTAGCGCCGCCGCCGAGTAGCGCACCTCGTTGTCATGGCCGCCTGCGGTTCAGGCCTGCGCTAACACGGAACGGCGGTTGGGCCGTCCCGATCTCTCTGCTGAGCTTATCCAAACACATAAGCCCACTCACCCCAGCCCTTTCCCGGCAAGCACGCCAAGGCGTGCTTGCAACTCGAAGTGATCGCATCCGCAAGCGGATGCGATGGGGGAGAGGGAGTAGCCGTGCCGATTGCAACGGCGTCCCTGCTCCGCATCCGCTTGCGGACACTCCAGAATGGCAGCTCGCTAAGGCGAGCTTGAGTGTGAGAAGGACAGGATGCAAGGGGGAAACTCCCGGTCAAAGACTTTCGGCGCTTCGTGTTAGAAGCGAATTTGCGTCGAACATTTGACCAGCCATGAGGCAGCTATAAACATAAATCCGGCAGTTGAACTTATGCCGTACAGGAAAACTTGAGCGGGAACAGCGTGCTTTGCGTATTTATGGCGGCGCCCTCCGGGTGAGCCACACGCCTCGTCATGGCCGGGCTTTGACCCATTGGCGTTAACATAAGGCGAGGTGGGTGGCTGACTATACTGTGGGAGTCGCCCCCCCAGCCCTCCCCATGGGAGAGGGAGTCCGCCGAGACCGCTGCAACGCCGTTCCCTCTCCCACGGGGAGAGGGACAGGGTGAGGGGAGGTTCGCATGTATAGTCAGCCGCCTCGAATTATGTTAGCGCGTATGGGCTTTGACCCGGCCATCCAGGAAGCAAGAAAATGCGTGTTTTCAATGTGTTGCTGGATGGCACGGTCAAGCACGGCCATGACAATGGCGGGCGTTTCCGCGCCGCAACCGCCGTTTTTAGGATAAAGCGAAACGAGCAGGGCCAAGTCAGATCCCCGGCCATGCATGCACTTCAGTTCAGCGCGACCGCAGGCGTGCGATCAGCTCGGCGCTTGGATAAGAGTCGGCGGGTAGGCCGAGTTTCTCCTGAACCTTCTTAATGCTCGCGCGCGTCGCCAGTCCAAGCTTGCCGTCGACCTCGCCCACATCGTAGCCCTTGGCTCTGAGCAACGACTGCAGCTCCTTCGTCTGCTCATACCCGAAGGGAACGACGCCGCGGCCCCGCGACATGGCGGGCGCGCCGTCGATTCTTGTCGCCAGATACGCCACGGTCGTCGAATAGACGAGAGACTGGTTCCACTCCAGATAAACCTTGAAATTATTGAACGTGAGAAAAGCCGGTCCGTTGCGTCCCATCGGAAGCAGGAGCGATGCGGGCAGATCTTCGCGAACGCCGCCGGGCTCCGCCAGCCTGACGCCCTTGCGCGCCCATTCACCGACGGTATGCTGCACATTAAGATCGGCCTCACCCCATTCCATGCTCTCAGGCACGCGCGCTTCCTTGATCCATGGCTCTCCGCGCCGCCAGCCGAGGCCATGCAGATAATTGCCGGAGGACAAGAGCACGTCCGGCACGCTGTGGATGAGATCGGCCCTGCCGTCGCCATCGCCATCGATCCCGTATTTGTAGTAGATCGACGGCACAAACTGCGTCTGTCCCATTTCGCCCGCCCAAGGCCCTCGCATCTCATCGGGCCTCAGATCGCCGCGCTCGACGATGCGGAGCGCATCCAATAGCTCCGCGCGGAACTTTTCAGGCCGGCGGCAATCGTAGGCCAGCGTCGCCAGCGAGCGGAGCGTGGAAAGGTTGCCGTTGTTCGAGCCGAAATCGGTTTCAAGCCCCCAATAGGCGACGATCACCGGGGCTGGCACGCCATACCGCTGATCGATCTTGTCGAACACGGGCTTGTATTTGGCGATCAGCGCCCTGCCCTTCTCGATGCGGTATTTTGCGGCCATGCGGTCGGAGAACTCAAGAAAGCTCTGCGAAAACACTTTTTGCCCGCGGTCGCTGTTGATGACGCCCGGGTCGAGCGTCACCCCATCGAGCGCGGACAAGGCGCGCGCCGAAATCCCTTGGGACCGTGCTTCAGACCGGAAATCCGAGAGCCATCGCTCGAAACTGCCGGAATTCGAGCATGCGGCGCCTTCGCCGGAAGCACCCGCGAGAGCAAGGCTGACAAGAACTGCGCTAATCATGGGCCTTCTCATGGGCCGCCTCCAGTCTAAATTATTTGGGAACGTGATTCTGGGTTTAAGGGGATCCCGCCCGAAAATAGGGCAAAATGAGGACATTGCGACGCAATCAGCCGGCGGGACGGCGATGGATGGAAAGATCCAGAATCGCCGGGCGAAGTCCCGTCAGCGGATTATCCGGAATCCCACTTCAGCGCGATGGTCTGGAACCGCGCGGCAAGCGCATCGTAAATCAGGAGCTTGCCGGTGAGTGTGTCTTCCAGCCCAAGAATGACTTTGATCACCTCGACCGCTTGCAATGTGCCGATCACGCCCGCGACCGGCCCCAGCACGCCCGCCTCTTCGCAGTTGGCGACAGCGCCCGGCGGGGGCGCCTCGGGAAACAGGCAGCGGTAATTCGGAAAGGGCTGCCCCGTCTCATCCTTCTCGTATGCGCGAAAGGTCGCCAGATAGCCGTCAAGCTGACCCAGGGCCGCGAACACCAACGGCTTCTTCGCGAAAAAGCAGGCGTCGTTCACGAGATAGCGCGTGAGGAAGTTGTCCGAGCCATCCGCCACGATGTCGTATTGCGAAATGATTGAAAGCGCATTTTCCGCCGTCAGCCGGAACGGCATGGCCTCCACGGTCACATGAGGGTTGAGGCTTTCGCACAGCGCCGCCGCGCGCTCGGCCTTCAGCGCTCCCACATCGGCCGTCTTGAACGCAATCTGCCGCTGGAGATTATCGACCGACACCCGGTCATCGTCGATGACGCCGATATTCCCGATGCCCGCCGCCGCGAGATACATGAGGAGCGGAGAACCAAGGCCGCCCGCGCCAACGACAAGCACCCGGGCTGCCTTCAGCCGCTGCTGGCCCTGCCCGCCGATCTCTTTCACCAGAAGGTGCCGCTTATACCGCGCGATCTCCTCGGGAGAAAGGACGGGCTGCTTGACGATCTCGTTCATGTCTGTCTGGCTTATTCCTTTCAATACCGGCATCTAATTAGGAAGAGATGCCGCATGGGAAAGCGGGCGATGGCCGACATGGCGCACCCGATGCGGACCTTCAGTCAAAAGGCGGCGCTTGCAAGGACTATTTCAGGGCAGCGTTAAATCTGGTCAAGTCCGTCAATCCGGGGTGCTGTCCCTAAAGTGCGCGGTGAAGAGCGGATCGCCTGAAACGATCGACTGCGAAGTTACAAATATTTTACCGGAAAATATTGCTGGATGAAGTCGTTCGAGTTGGGACAAGAGTAAAAAATGGGATTATAGTGTTATTCGCGCCGGAAATGGTTTGTGCGGCGCCACCCCCCAAAAAAAATCTATCGAGGAAACACCATGGACCTACAGGACAAGCGCCTGGAGTGCTTGCGTTTGGCTGCCGGGCTCGGCGGCGACGTCGGCGCCGTCATCGCCGCTGCACAACGCATGTTTGATTTCGTCAAGGATGCGGAGCCCGCGGCGACTTCGAACCTAGCCGCCGCCAACAGCTCGCCCGAACCTATCGCGGTTAGCGAGCCGCAAGCGGAAGCCCCCACGGCTCAGGCTGGCGCAACTGTCGAGGCCGCCACCAGCGAGCCCCTCGTCGCCGACCCCATCGCAGCATGCGGAACAGTCCTTGTGATGCCGGAGAGTGGAAGTTTGGCTGAAGCTTTGCCAGAGGCTGTGTCTGCTGCTGAGGTCCAGGTCGCGCCTGCGGCTGAAGATGGGCCTGCTGAGATTAAGGCTGAGGCGGCACCCGCCGAGGTCACGACTGAGGAGATTCCGGCCGAAGCGGCGGCTGAAGAGGCCCCGGCCGAGGTTGCAGCCGAGGAGACCCTTGCCGGGATCACGACAGACGAGACTTCAGCAATGGAGGCCCCGGCTGAGGTTGTAGCTGAGGAGGCGCCCGCGGGGGCTGTGGCTGAGGAGGCCCCGGCTGAGATCACGCATGAGGAGATTTCCGCGCAGACGGCGGCGGAGGAGATGCGCGCCGAGGTTGTAGCCGAGGAAACGCCGGCCGAGGCCCCAGCCGAGGTTGCGGCCGAGGAGACCCGGGCGGAAGGCGCCGCCCAGGAGGCAAGCGTGGAAGTTGCGGCCGAGGAGGCCCAAGTCGAGGCGGCCAATCCGGCCTTCGTTGTTCCCTCGCCTCCCGCGTCGCTTACAGACCTCGCCGGTGAGCAGCCAGCAACGCATGCCTGAGCTTCTCCACGCCGATATTCGAGGTCGCCTATCCGGGCGCGGATAGCCCCATAGGCTCCGCCACGCTGCCCCCTGCGGCGGCGTGGCGAAGCTCCTCGCACTCCACGCGAAATCCCGACGCGTTCGCCGCAGCTCTTCCAGGATTCTGCACGGATAAGGCGTGAAAGCGGGAGCGCCGCCTGAGCAGCGCGGTCACCACGGCTACAGGTGTGCTCGCCGTGCCGCCTTATGCAGCCTTCAGCACGAACATACGCTTTAAGTTCCAGGACATGGTCCTCTTTGACCTTGCCGGACACCCGTTCGGGGGTGTGTTTGCGCCGGGCATAGAACTTCCCGGCCTCGGGCGTTTTGCACGCGATGAGCCATAGCCCTACCGGCGTTGGATATTCCGGCGCCACTGGAGTCTCGGCGAAGCGCACCCGCAAGGATGGATCGTTGAAGCGCATGGTTCAGAACGCCCGCTCAAATGCAACTGTAATGCTAAGTTTAGGGGAAGCCGCTTGCCTTTAAAACGTTGGCGATCTGCGGGCGGCGCCGATGAACTTTGATTAGGCCAGCGCAAAACCGCCGATAAAACTCCGCCCTCGATCAGCTGTGCTGGCGCTTACATTCATAACGCTGTATATTCTGTGAAAATAAACATCATGGGGAGGTTATCATGCGCGTCTTCAACGTAGCTTTCGGCCTAATGCTCGCCATGTCCGGCGTGGCTCTCGCCGACACCAATAGCGACTGCGCCCAGGATACCGACACCGGGCTTTCCATCCGCGCCTGCACCACGATCATTGCGGATCGAAACAGGAGCGGCAACCCGATCGCCTATTTCAACCGCGCCCGGGCTTATGAGAACAAGGGCGACCACGCCAGCGCGCTCGACGATTACGACGAGGCCATCAAACTCAGCCCGCAATATACCAACGCTTACGCCGGGCGAGGTTTCGTCAATCTCCATAAAGGAAAGTTCGAGGGCGCGATAACCGATTTCAATCAGGCTCTGCGCCTCGACCCGAAATACAAGGAAGCCTTTTACGGCAGAGGGCTGACTTATTTCACAGTGTCCGATAACGGCCGCGCCGCCGCCGATTTCACCAAGGCTATCGGGCTCGATCCGAAATACGAGCTCGCCTATATCAAACGCGGCGCCGCTTATGCCAACGACGGCGCATGGGACAGCGCGATCGCCGACTACAACACGGCGATAGGCTTGAACCCTGAGGACCCTGACTCCTACAATGGCCGCGGTTTAGCCTACAGCGAAGGCAAAGGCGACTACGCCCGCGCCATCGCCGATTTCGACAAGGCGATAAGCCTCGACCCCAAGCATGCCTCCGCATTTGTCAACCGGGGCCTTGCGCGCCAGCACAAAGGTGACAAGGCTCAAGCGATCGCCGACTTCGACAAAGCGATCAGCCTGAACGCCAGCCATGCGGACGCCTATAACAGCCGCGCCTTGGCGCTGCTCGGAAATGGACAGGCGAAAGAAGCGAAGCTCGATGCAGATAAGGCCGTTTCGCTGAAGCCCTCCGACTGGCGCCTCCTCGACACGAGAGGGCACATCCTTTTGACGCTGGGGGACACGAATGCCGCGCTTGAGGATTTCAACGCCGCGTTACGGATCAACGTCGACAGCATCAACTCGCTATGGGGCCGGGGCCAGATCTACGAGGCGCAAGGGCTTCCGGCGCTGGCGATACTGGACTTCAAGAAGGCGATCGAGCTGAAGGCGCTGGTGGATTCTAACCGCGATGCGCAGCAGAAGGCGCGGGCGAGGCTGGCGGTGCTGGCACGGTAGGCTGAGCGAAGGGGCAGGTCCGCCGCAGTCGCGGAGTTGGACCGGCCCGTCGCCTTTACTGTTGCGAGGCCCCTGGGCCGCTCTTGGCGTTCGGCAGCGAGCGGACGGATCGCTGTTCATCATCACCGGCATCCGGCCGGAAAGCGCCGTTCATCCTTTCCGGTTGCGTAAGCTGCAAAAATCGCGATGTCTTGCGAGGCGCCGGCGGACGATGACTTTCGCCTCTGCGGGTGCGCGTGCCAGCGAATGAACGAGGAGATGGCGCATGCCGCCAAAACAACACGCGTGGGCGGAGAAATTCGAGCCGGAAGAAAGCGCCCTGCCCTGCGACAAAGTGTGCGTGCGCGATCTGATCCTGCCGGCCCGCATCGGCATATGGAGCGAGGAGCAAGGCATCGCCCAGCGCGTCAGGTTCACCGTGGAGCTTTCGGTGTCTCCGGGCAGACACCGGCCAGGCGATCTCGGCAGCGTCGTCTCCTACGATTTCATCATCGAAGGCATCGAGGAGATCATTGCCGGCGGCCATGTGCTGCTGACCGAAACCATCGCCGAACGTATCGCCGAGCATTGTCTTTCTCACCGCCGCGCGGTGGAGGTGCGCGTCGTGGTGGAGAAACTCGACCGCGTTCCAGGCGCTTCGCTCGGCTGCGAGATCGTGCGACGCCGGGGCGCCGGCTAGGTTTAAGCAGGTTTTTCAAGGCCACGCCATTGAAATGGCCGCTGGCAGGGCCGAAGCTTGCATCGGGCCAGAGCTGCAATACCGTCGCCAGCAAAAGCTGACGAAGGCAGCTAAACCGCGACCTCTGGTAGATCCACGATCTTTTTCAAAGAACGCAGCCTGTTGTTCCTGATTGTTGATAAGAAGCCGCTCAGGCAGTGATGGCCCTTGCGCCAATGTGAGTATTGTCATTCAGTGCCGGGGAAGAAATTCAACCAAAGGTTGCCTTTTGGCCATCGAAAAATGGACACAACCCAAATCTATACTGGGGACAAATCCCCAAGCGATTTCATAGCAGGCCGCCATACAACGCGGCTCGGCACCATCGACACCTCGTTCTTTCTGATCGGGATTGGCGCTTCTGCCGGTGGCCTGGATGCAATCAAGGCATTTATCGCGCCATTTGCAGGCGATTGCCCGCATAGCTTCGTCTTCATCCAGCATATATCGCCCGACTATAAGTCGCTCATGGGAGAGTTGCTCCGCCGCGAAACCGCGCTCAAAATCGCGCAAGTCGAAGCGGATATGCTGGTGGAACCGGGCCACGTCTACATAATTCCCCCCAAAGTAAACATTATCATCCGGGGCACTCAGGCCAGCGCCGGGCAAAGCATTGATGGCGATAGCGAAGCGTCAGAGGGCAGGGTTGGCCGGGACCCGGATTCCATGCTTCGCTTCGCTGTCGTCGATCAACCGCCGAAGCCGCAGATCAACCTGCCCATCGACTTGTTCTTCCAATCTTTGGCCGAAGCTGTGGGGGATCGGGCCGTAGCTATTGTCCTCTCCGGCGCGGGAAGCGACGGCAGCCGTGGAATACGCGCCGTCAAGGATGTCGGCGGGCTCGTTCTGGTGCAAACACCCGAAAGCGCTGCTTTTGACGGCATGCCCCGGGCGGCGAAATCGACACAACTCGCCGATTTTATCCTGCCGCCGGGCGAAATGGCTGGAGAGTTGTACCGCTATTTCGATCACCATCAATCTGGCATGGTGAAGATTGAGCGCCTGTTTCGGGACGAGGGCGCGGAATTTCAAAAAATTCTCAGCGCCGTCAGTACGCAAACCGATATTGACTTTTCCAAATATAAGCAGCCAACGCTGCAACGCCAATCGCGCGCCGCATGGCGATCAAGCAATGCCATTCGCTAGAGGATTATCTCGATTTGCTTTACGGCGACGCGAACGAGGTGGCGGTGCTCCATCGCGATTTCCTCGTGGGTGTAACGCACTTCTTTCGTGACAATCCAGCTTGGGAAGTAGTATCGGAAAAGGTGTTGCGTGAGCTGATTAGTAAACATAGCGGCGAAGATCCGATCAAGATTTGGTCTGTTGGATGCAGCACAGGTGAAGAAGCCTACACTATCGCAATGGTGCTGGACGATCTTTTGAGGAGATCGGAAGGTCAAGCCGATTTCAAAATTCTTGCTTCCGATGTAAACCCCGCGAGCATCGACATCGCCAAGGAGGGCGTTTATCCGGAATCCGCTCTGGAAGATATACCGCACCATTATGCAGCAAATTATACAATCAACAAGCGCGGTGTCATACAAATCGATCACTCTTTGCGGAAGAAAATTATTTTCTCTGTTCATGACATCACAAATGATGCGCCCTTTATCAATAACGATCTCATCATCTGCCGCAATATGATGATCTACTTCACCCCCGCTTTGCAATCGCAAATGCTGACCGTATTTTCTTATGCGCTCAAACAAGGGGCGTTTCTGTTTCTGGGGGCAAGCGAAAGCATCGAGCGCGGCTATTCCCGGTTTCAGACTATCGATCAGCGCTTTCGCATTTTCCGTAACACGGCGCGCGCGAAGCACCAGGATGGCAGTAAGCTGCAGGAATTTTTTTCTCCAAGCTATAAAATCTCACCTCTCAAGCTGGCAAAACCCGACGGTTCTGCAGCCGAAAAGGCCTTTCATCGTCTCTTTACGTCGATCCTCAGCGGCATGCACGCCTGCGTATTGCTTGTGAATGACCATATGCAAATCATTGAAACATATGGCGAATACACCAGATTTATCAAACTTCGCCAAGAAAGTTTTTCGTCCAAGCTTTTCGATCTCGTGCCGAGGCGCCTTGTCAGCGCGCTGTCGATCCTCTTGCGCAAGGCCGAGAAAGATGAAGAAGCCGAATATGGGCCGATCCATTTGATCGAGGGTCAAACGCAATCCTCGGTTCATTTGCATTGTGTCAGGCAGGCCCATGAGAGTGGCCGGAATCTGTTCGCGATCGTTTTGAGAAGTCTCCGATCAAACCGAATTGCGCGATAGCCATCCCGGAGCTGTCCAAAAGGCGGCCAACTCCGACGAGCTTTACGAGCAGAGCCGGCAGGTTGCGGAATTGGAGGCGGAACTTGCCACGACCCGGGAAACCCTTGAGTCTACTATTGAGGATCTCGGCGTCACCAACGAAGAACTACAGACATCTAACGAAGAATTAATGTCTGCAAATGAGGAGCTGCAATCGACAAATGAAGAGATGCAGAGCGTCAACGAAGAATTGCATTCCATTAACGTTGAGCATATCGAAAAAATAGCAGAACTTCAGGCCGCTTATGCAGACATAGATAATCTTCTTCAGGCAACCTCCCTTATAACTCTGTTCCTTGACGCGAAATTGAGAATAAGAAGGCATAGTGAGAATCTTAAAGATATTTACTGTATAGAAAATTCTGATCGAGGGCGGCCGCTCTCACATTTTTCCGGGGCCATGTCTCCCGAGTTCAACAGGATGCTCCTCGATTATGCGGATCGCGCACTCAAAGAAGGTTTGAGCGCCTCATTCGATCTGCAAACCAATGATGGGAGCTGGTACTCTGCCAATATCCGGCCATTTCAGGATCTGACCTCCCAGAATACCGGGGTCGTCTTGACCTTCCTGGACATCACTCGCACAAAAACGCTGCAAACAGAACTTCACGATACTGCGAAGGTATTACAAGGACTATTGGATAGTCAGACAGCAGGCTATTGGGATTGGAACATTTCCGAAAACAGTAAATATTTTAGTAACCGTTTTAAGGCGATGTTAGGTTACGCCCCGCACGAAATGGAGAATATACCGGAAGCCTGGCACAGCATTACTCATCCCGATGACCTGCCGGTGTTGCTGAAGCTCCTTGAGGAGCATGTGAATAGCCGTGGACAAGTGCCTTACGTCGCAGAAGTGCGCCTTTTCCATAAGGACGGTTCTGTCGTCTGGGTGGAACGCAGAGGGCAAGTCATCGAATGGGGACCAAAAGGAGAGCCGCTGCGTATGGTCGGCTGTCATATCGATATCACGAATATAAAGAACCGTGAATTGGCTGCGCTCAGGAAAGCGGAAGAGACGCAGAGGTTTTCTTATATTTGTGCGCACGAACTACGCGAGCCAATGAGCACCATCGAAAACTTTATTAACCTTTTGCAAGAGGTTCTCGATGGAAAACTCGACGAAGATGACAAGCCGTTTCTTTTTTATATTCGAGAAGCTAGTGGTCGAATGAAAGAGCAGGTTGAAGGTATACTGGATTTTACAAAATTGTCGGATAGAGGGCTTACAATTGAACCCGTCGATATCGCCACTATTGTCCGCAACTGCTTAAGAGATATTGCAGACTGCATCAAAAAATCTTCGGCGGAAATCATTGTAAATGAGCTTCCGCCCTGCTTGGGAACCCCGGCGCTTCTGACCCGTTTATTTCAAAATCTTATATCGAACGGAATTAAATTCCGTTTTCCAGATAAGAAGCCAATAGTAACGATTTCCGGCTATAAAGCGCAAGAAGGTTTTGTTGAGTATGTGGTGTCGGATAATGGGATTGGCATAGAGCCGAAATACCGCGAAAAAGTTTTCGAACTATTTTATCGACTGCATACAAGATCGGAATACGATGGCACAGGTATTGGCATGACTTTATGCCATAGGATAGTAGATATGCTTGGAGGGAAAATTTGGATTGAGGATGGGCCTAGTGGGGGGACCGCGGTGCATTTTACCCAGCGAGGGATGGCTGAATGATGGCTGCGAAACTTGATACAATCCTCATTGTCGATGACAACTCCGCGGATAATTATGCGAATCGGCGCTTGCTTACGAAAGCTGCGATCGCGCGCGATGTCCGCGATTTTACGTCAGCCGAAGCTGCGCTGGCGTATCTGCGATCGCCAGGACGGCCGTACATAAATCTGATCTTGGTGGACATCAACATGCCGCGTATGAACGGCTTTCAATTCGCCGATGAATATGAGCAGCTTTATCCGGAACTGAAAGCCAATACGCGGGTCGTGATGTTGAGCGCGTCGCTTAATCATGCCGACCAACAGCGTGCTGAAGGTCACCCGGCAATCGATGGCTTCATGCAGAAACCCATCGATATCGCGCAATTACAGAGTTTCCTGAGCAGGTCGGGGGACGGGGTGAGCGACGGATAAACTGCCGGGGCGAAGATATTTCCGGAAAACTTCCGCTAACTCCCGTCACTAAAAGGCGTGGTGACGCGTATGCATGGGCGCGCTGGGCTTGCTGAGTGCGAACAGCATTTTGGCATGTTGGCCGGCGGCGTTGTCGAGCGTAGTCCGCCGCCTAATAAAGAGCCGCCCGAAGTCGCCAACGCTGGCGGCGTCACCGTTGAGGCGTTTTCAGCGGCAGGCAAAATCGCGCTCCGCCACGGAGCTTGGCGATACAATCGATCTCAAAATCGCTTCGCCCAATTCCGGGACGGCGATCTACATTCCGGGATGCGCCAGCGTCGATGAAGATATTCTCCGTCGCGTTCGCGGGGCCTATTGCAGCTCTTCGACGGCGTTGTTGTCATAAAGTAGAAAGTCAGCTTTACACTCGCGTAAACCGAAAAAGGCTGCGCGGGAGCGATGGCGTACGGGGCGGCCAGACTGCTGGATGACGCGCCCGAGACATTCAGGATCTGCGTGCCGTAATGCGACATAGGCTGCGTATTTGTGATCGAGGAATTGTTGATCAGGCCGTAAACCACCACGCCTTTCTAAACCTCCCCGGACATCGAAAGGCCGTCACGCATATTGCGGTGTTTCCGCTCGTACCGGAACAGTGAACTATTCAATGTGTGCGGTGTTTAAAATCTTAGTCAGACTGTCTGCAAAGGAGAGAAATTATGAAGGGCATAATCGCAGCCATCTTCGGAGGCGTTTTAGCGCTAAATGCGACCGCGGCGTCGGCCGAGATCGCCTGCAACAGCGAAGGTGATTGCTGGCACGTGAAGGAGGCCCATTTTTACCGGCCTGAGCACGGAGTGATAGTTCATCCCGACAGCTGGAGATGGGCTGATCGCGAGCATGACAGGTATCGCTGGCGCGAACATGAAGGGCGCGGTTACTGGCACGAAGGCCACTGGGTCGAAATCCATTAGAGTACAACATGCGGTTGCCTCTACGGGGGCAACCGCAACCCTTCAGGTCAGAAGCCGGTCCCCTTTTCGGCTGCCAGCGCGACAACAAGGCGGTGAGGCCGAGCGCATCGATAGCAGCATTTAGCATCTGCAAAAAAGTCCGCCACTTGATCGCTCTCATGGGCGGGGGATCACGGTGGTCCAGCCAGCTCTCGGGCTTGCCGGTTTGAGTACGAACTCGCCACTCCATTCCTCCAGGCTCGGGATGCGCCACAATTGGCTTTACTACGCGCCCGGCCTCAAAAAAAGCGAAGCGTAAGCTTTGGAATTGGCTCGGCGCCAATATAGAGAAGGTCCCAGCCGCAGTTCGGGAACCCGATGGCCTGCGCTATCGCCTCGACGGCGCCTTATTTCGGGGCCTGTTACGGCGCATAAAAGCAACAGTGTAGTCTCCTGCGGTGAATGGCATGAGTAATGAGCGGCTTAGATCAAGAAGGGCGTCAGCTGGCAGCCGCTTCCGCGATATGAAACGCCAAAAGCTGCTCAGCCGCTTTGTGTTGCCGCTCGCCTTGGTGTTGAGCGCATCGCCCGGCAATGGCGAGGAGGCGGCTCTCCCGTCTGGAGCGCCCTCGGTCATCGTTGGCGGGAGCGGCAATGTCAGCGCAGGCGGCCAAGCCGCCGCTCGTAAAGGCGATGCGACCGGCGACGCGGAGCCCGTTGTCGAAGGGTCCAAGGATGTCTTCATCAATGGCCGCCCTGCCCTCACTGCGGGAGACAAGACGGCGTGCGGCGGCGTCATCGTTGGCGGCGCATCAAACATCTACATCAACGGCAAACCAATGGCGCGCAGCGGCGATTTGACAACCGGCTGTCCCGATAAGTAAAGCCATCCCGGCGCGTTCGGCTAAGCCTTTCTCGCTATCGACAGCCTTTCCCGCTTCGACTGATAACCACGGCAAAACTTCTAACTTCTCTTTGTGTAGCGCCCGCGGAGGCGGCATCCGGTAATCGGGACCATAAAAATTCTGGGGAGCAGTAACATAATGCATCGCTTACTGGGTCCCCGACCGAGTTTACCCTCGTGCAGACGGGGGGACGGCAACGGAAGCAGTCATGAATTTCGGCGGTTGGCATAAGAAGGCAAGAAAGACCCTTTGCCGGAGGCGGGATGAACAGTTTCAAAAGGATTTTTCTAGTTTTTACCCTGGTTTTTGGGCCGTTATATGCTCCCGCGGTTCGAGCGGCCGAGGCTTCCGAGGAACTGCAGGTCCTTCAAAAGAAGGCGGCGAAGCTCTACCAAACCGGATTCTATCGTGAAGCGCTCCAAACCGCCCAACAGGTTCTGGCGTTAACGGTTCGGGAATACGGCCCGGACCACGAGCAGACGAGCATTCAGGCCTACGGCGTGGGCTTAACCGCCGAGGCGGCCGGTGATTTTGCCGAGGCTGAACACCAATACGCAGAAACTCTCCGCATCCGGGAAAAGCTTTATGGGCCTGAAAGCGCGGGCGTCGCCACAGCGCTTGAGCGTCTTGGGCATGCCGTACTAAGCGCCAGGCCTTCCGAAGCCGAACCGCTATTCCTGCGCGAGCTGAAAATCTGGCGCGACTTGATCGGTGAGCACGCCATCGCCGCCGGCGCCTATGCGGGGCTTGGCGCAGTCAACCTTATGCGCAACGATTATTCGAGCGCTCTCACTTACTATCGCCGGGCCGTGCAGCAAATTACCAGCCAGACAGCCGCGCAAGCGGTGGCGCGATCGGTGATCGAAGCCGATATCAAGCGGCATCGCGAGATCTTCATCGATCTGGCGCGGGCCGCGTCGGGACTGCGGCGGCAGCCAAGCGCGGATCAAGCCCTGCTGATGGAGGAAACCTATGCCGCTGGGCAGCGCGCCTGGGGCACATCCGCGGCTTCCGCGCTTGCGAAAATGACGGCGCGTCTGAAGGCCGGCGACACAGAGCTGGGCCGCGCCATCCGCCGCCTGGAAACGCTCAACGAACGAATTCTCGCGTTGCATGACGACGATATGAAAGCGTTGGCCGCGTGGAGCAAGGTGCAACAGGCGGACCCGGCCTATCGTCAAACGCTCGACGCGTTCCGGGCCGCGAGCATCGCAAGCGGGAAGGCGAACGCGCCCGTCGTCAAACGGCAGAAGGAGCTTATCGAGCGCCTGCAAGACCTGCTGAAACGCTGCCCGTCCAGCGGGCGTGCACAAGGGTTGTGAGGCCAGTGAAAGCGACCGCAATGCAATCACAAAGGAACTGAGCGCGCTTTCCGCTCAAGCCTCGCAAGGCGCGAAAGAAATCAATGAGCTGAGCCACCGGTTGCAAGCCGAGGAGCAGCGCCTTACCGGCTATCGGGAGTTCAGCGAGAGCCGCGCCAGCCGCATCGGCGAAAGCCAGCGGCTCGAACAGGAGCTTGCGGCTTCGCGCACCGCCATCGTGAAGCGCTTCCCCGATTATTTGTCCCTCGCCGAGCCGGAGCCTCTTTCGGTGGCGGAGACCCAACAGCTTCTCCATGGAGATGAGGCGCTGATCGCGATCCTGGCCGGCCCGCAGAGCGGTCTCGTTTGGGTGGTGACTCGCGAGCGCGCGGATTGGGCTGAGATCGGCACGAGCGAGGCAGCGCTTGCGGCGCAGGTTACAGCCCTGCGGCGGGGCCTCGATCCTCTGGCCGAAGGCAACAACGACGGCGCGCCTGCCGATTTCGACATCGCCCGCGCCTACGAGCTCTACAGGCTTTTGCTTGACCGCTTTTCGCCCATGCTGTCCGGCAAGCGTCATTTGCTCCTCGTCCCGTCGGGACCGCTCAGCAGCTTGCCGTTCCAGGTGCTGGTGACCGAGCCGCCCCAAAGCGGCCTTCCGCATGAAGAAGCGCTCAAACAGGCGCAATGGCTTATCCGCCGCTACGCGCTGAGCGTGCTTCCTTCGGTGCAGTCGCTGGGCGCATTGCGAAAGTTCAGCGCAAGCGGCGTCGCGGTGAAGCCGTTCTTCGGCATGGGCGATCCAATATTCGGCAAATCCCTGCCGGAGTCCGGGAGCGCCAGAAGCGTCAAAAGGGCGCCGCCTGCGCTCGCGGAAGTCTATCGCAATGGCGTCGCCGACCTGCAAGTCCTGCAAGGACTTACGCCATTGCCGGAGACGGCCGGCGAGCTGCGAGCGGTTGGGCGAACGCTTGGAGCGCCGGACGAGGACATCAGCTTGCGCGAAGCCGCCACCGAAACGCGCGTGAAAACCGCTCCGCTCAAAGATTATCGCATCCTTCATTTTGCGACCCACGAACTCGTGGCAGGCGATCTGACCGGATTGAACAAGCCGGCGCTCGTCCTCACCCTGCCGCCCGAAGCGACGGAAGACGACGATGGCCTCCTGACCGCCTCCGAGGTGGCCACACTCCAGTTGAACGCGGATTGGGTGGTGCTTTCGGCTTGCAACACCGCATCGGGAGACAAGGTTGGCGCCGATGCGCTCTCCGGGCTGGCGCGCGCTTTTTTCTACGCAGGCGCGCGTTCCCTGCTGGTGTCGCATTGGGCCGTCAACTCGCAAGCTGCGGTCGATCTGACGACGCGCACTTTCGCGGCATTGGCAGCACATCCAGAATTGAGCCGGGCTGAGGCCTTCCAGCGCGCCATGCTGTGGGCGATCGCCGAGGGCCATACGCCCGATTACTGGGCTCCTTTCGCCGTTGTCGGCGAAGGCGGCGCCGGTCTCAGGCCAGGGCGCTAAAAACAAGCGGTCTGCAGCGGCGCACTTCCCGGCGCGTCAGGCGGCGCCTTGGCTTGCGAGTTCAGCCACATGATTGGCGACGATCTGGTCTTCGGCCGAGGCCAGGCCGCTAATGCCCACGCCGCCGATGATGGCCTTCTCAGCGTTCTTGATCACGCTGCCGCCGGGCAACGCCGTGATCTTCTCGTCGCAGAAATAGGCGAGCGAGATGTTCTCGCGGCGTAACCGCTCCAGCAGGGCGTCTGTGTTCACCTGCATGCGCGCCGCGCTGTAGGCTTTTCCTTGCGATATTGCGATGCTGCGGAGCGGCGCCCCTTCGGCTCGCTGAAACGCGACAAGGAAGCCCGCAGCGTCGTAAATCGCGGCGCAAATCGGCCGGGCGTAATCGGCGGCGGCCTTTTCGATGGCGATCCGGATAAGTTCGTTCGATTGTTCGAGGCTCAGGGTGCTCATGGACTTGTTTTTCCGATGTTGACGGGTGGGGTGAACATGAGTTGAACGTTTAGTTCGGCGGCGCCGGTCCGGCGCTCACTTCACCGGCACGCCCTGGGCATCGAGGCTTGCGCGCAGCTCCGCGATGTCCTTCTCGAAAGCCGGCACGATTTCGTCGCGCATGCGCTTGGTGTCATCCAGGATCGATTTCGCGGCGGGGGCTGCCTTCCACTGGTGGCTCTGCACGTCTTTCATGTTGCCGTCCATGCTGTCGTAGTAACGGCGCACCGCAGAGATGAGCTGCGGCGCAAGCTGAAAGGTGATGCTCTGCTGCTTCATGGTTTCCCACACGAAAGTCTTCATTTTCAAGTCGTCGGGAACGATGCCGGCATTGGACCATCCGTTTTTGCCGGACCAGTACATGATCCAGGTGTCGGACGGCAGAAAATAGGAATCGGAGATGCGATTGCGAAGCGCCTTCTCGAAGGTTTGGCTCCACTCATCGACGGAGTCGAGATTATCCTTCACCTCATCGAGAAGCACGCGCCGCATGTAGAAGCCGTCGCGCTCGCTTCGCGCCACCTCGAATTGCAACGCCGTGGTGAAGCCCGCTTGCGCGGCGAGATACACGCCAAGAACCGTAGAGGCCATGACGATAAGGTTCGCAATCCAGAATTCCGCGTTGCCGCTTTCGCGGACCTTGAAAATGCGGATCACCGAAAAACGCCGCCGCCGGGTCACGCTTTCTGACATACTTTCCCACCCTAGAACGAACTCGCAAAAAACATACTTCGGCGCTGCCTCGATTAGCCCGGCATGAGGCTGCTTTCAAGCCTCACAGTGAGCCCGCCCAACCATGGGAGGATCGGAGGCGCTCGCTCCGAAGGCGTTCGCGCGCAATTGCGCCGGTTTCATGGTCGCAAATGGCGGCCTTAGAGGGAGTCCGGTAATCTGCGTTTCAAATATTGTCTCGCATTATTTGCTCCTTCGGAGATTTCCGCCCCTCCGCGTGATGTGGCGATTTTAGAAGAAAGCGCCTTGCAAAAGCTTTGAGCGACGGTAATTTTCTCATATATAGCGCGAATTTCCACTCGCGAGAAAAAAGACGATATGGCTGCAAATATTGCTCAAGGAGCCGTAAGTTGTATATCTAGGTGAATCCGCGCAATTTTCCTCGGCTATGCAGTTGACTCCCGCGACCACAATAAGTTGCCACTATAAGGACGAAAAATCGCTACCCTTTGCGGTCACTTTGACTTTACGGGAGTAAACTGCGTCGCCCTGCAATTTTCTATATTTAGCGGGTTTTTTGAAGTCCGTTTTTAGGCGAAATCCGGCAGAATGTTTTTGGGGCAGGAAGTTCTAAAATCCGGCCGCCGTTAACCAGGATGTTTTTAACGTGCGCCACGAAGGCGCGGTCTACCAGTGGAGGAAGGTTCCATTGGGCGCCGATGACTCGATCATGCTCTTCAGCGCCTTAAGCGCAAGCTCGATCAGCCGCGCGGTGATCTCCTCTTACGGCAGGAGACCTTCACCAGAAGGCGCAAGGCGAAGACCGGCAAGCTTCCGGAAAAGCGCCTTCGCATAGGATGCCAGAGCTGCGAACAGGTGTTGACGTTTCTTGAAAGCGCGTTCTAATGAATGCGGATGTCCTCGTAGCTCAGCAGGATAGAGCACCAAATCCTAATCTGGGGGTCACAGGTTCGAATCCTGTCGGGGACGCCAGCAAAATCAAAAATTTAAGCAAAGATCTGAAACTCATAGATTCGGCCCAGTAATCACTTAGTAAGCACGCCATCTGCGATCATGGGGTGGGGCGCCTCAAGGCCTTTAGCCAAATGCGGCCGATAAGAAGAAGGCGGCCGCCTGCGGTCATCTCACTACCGGGGGCTTGCTCCCGCCCGCCGCTTCTCGCGGGAATATCCGTTCCTCCTTGTTGACGTCACGCCGTGGCGCGCCTCTACCAGCTCCCACGCCTTGCTGTAGCTTCTCTATCGTCCTCCAACCTTTTTCATGCGTGAGGGTAGGTCGGCCGAGGCGAATCGAGGGAAACTCCGTCTATCAGGATCGGCGGCTGGGATACAAGACCGCCGCTTTGCGTGTCTTGTTTTGGCGTTGCGTAGGAGTTTTCGTGATGCGGTATTTTTCTACCGAAGATGCGCGTGCGTGGCGAAACAATCTGTATATCCGTTCCTCGAAAGACGACGCGTGCGCTTCGCTTCGTATTTTTATTCGCCAAGTAGACAAATGGCTTCAGGGGCTTCCGCTGCGGGATTTTGGCCTTCTCTGGGTGGATTTCGATCCCGCCATGCAGCTTAAGGAAGATATACAGTTAGTGAATGACTTCTTCTCGGAGCATTTTATTATCCTCGGCAAAGACGCGGCGCAAAGCTTCATTCAAAGAGCAGAAGGCGTTGCCGGGTATTTTCTAGAAAATCGCCTTGATATCGTGTGGCAGGAGTTCTGCGCCGCCATGCGACAGAGGTGGGACTGCAGCGCATTCGACAACACCCAAATTGCTCTCAACGGTCTTGAAAAGTATTTCATGAGCCGCCAAGCCGATCCCATACTGCTGCACACATTTCGACAGGAGGTTAGTATTTCGTGGCCATATATGCGGTCTCATGTCTTGGCGAGGGGGTACGAGTTTGTCCCGTCACACGTGATCGCATCGCTCTGGTGTGCGCTTGCTGATTTTGTTCAAGACGCCCGCGAAGATTTGCAGGTTGCCGGCCGGTGGTGGACGGATGTTGAGGATGGGCAGTTTCGTCTCTTGAGGGCTTCCGAGCGTGCGAAGGGTGGGACCGCCACAACGAGCGCGGAGATGCGGAATGGGGATATCGCCGGGAACATAATCACGCACATTTCCGATTTGCGCGACGGGCGTATTCCCGAGGCGAGGATCCTCGACGTTTTAAATTACCTTCTGAAAGCGTCCGACGAGCTAGCCCGGGCGATGGACGCCGCCTCGGCGCGCCGCAAAGCCAGAGAGAAGGGGAAACACGAGAATAAGCGAATGTCCGATCGAGGGACAGACTGGGCCTTAGAGAGGGCGCGGTTCCTCCTGAACGCGTACCCTGCCATGACTCTTTCGAAGATCGCCAAACTGCTCGCTTCCAAGAAGGAACGCGACGGGTTTGCCGCCAAGCTCGCAAACCCGGAAGCCAAGGCGCTATGGGCGCAGGATCCGCCACGCGAGCTTGAAGCCCGCCGCATCCGTGACAAGCTGTACGCCGCCGTTGAAGACGGGCGCATCGTAATGCCCGCCTCCAACCCGGCTTGATCACGAAATTGTGATATTGGTTTGGCGCAAAGCCAAGAGGCTTTGGAAGCCGTTGCAATGTCTGGCAGGCTTTGCAATCGACTTTCCCAGTCTCTCGCCATCATGCTGTCGGCATTCCTGAACAACACGAGGGTTCTTGTAATGCCCAAAACTGATGAACCGAACAACAAGGCCAATGGCGGCGCAGGCTCGCGGATTTTGACGACGGGCGAGGCTGCCGCCGTTCTTGGCTTATCCGCATCTTACCTCAATAAGATGCGCGTCACCGGATGCGGACCAGTATTTCTGAAGTTGTCGCGGGCCGTGCGCTACACTCAAGCCGACTTGGATGCGTGGATCTCAAGCCGCCGGCATAGCTCCACAAGCGCCGCGCAACTTGCCTTGGAGGCGGAGGCCACGGAGCGTCGCGGACAAAAAGCGCCCGCAGATTGACCAGGGCTTGCAATTCCTTCCATCCGGACCGCAGCGCATAGCCTCCGGCCACCCGGATCGCCAAAGCTGATCGTCTTGGAGGCGCACTCATGACATTCCGTGATGATTTGCGCTCGCGCAGCTACGCTCGCGCGGCGCTGGAGAGCGCCTGTTGCAAAGTTGCAGACGCGCAGCGTGGAGGGCGCAACGCGGAGCTGAACGGCGAGGCGTTCGCGATGGGCCAGCTTACCGGCGCTGGCGTGCTCAATGGGGCGGAAGCGGAAAGCATGCTGATGGCGGCCGCCACAGCCTGCGGCCTGCCGCGCGCCGAGGCTCGCTCCACCATCAGGAGCGGACTTGAGGCAGGCATGCGCCAGCCGCGGCAATTCGAAGACACTGGCGGCGTAACGCCGCCAGCCGCTGAGGGCGCGGGAAACAGTGAGTACG
>CAVYBZ010000024.1:0-595000 GCA_963766815.1 uncultured Alphaproteobacteria bacterium
CTGCTGCGATTCCCGGGTTGGAGCCCGGTCATGACAATAAGGGCTGCTGATATGACGGCGGAGAAATCGGGGATATCGAGCGGCAGCAAATGAATTGTCGATGTTACGTTCAACGGCGCCAGGCGGCACAATTCTCTATAACGCCGCTCCGTCCTAAACCGCCGTCGCACTCAACGCAATAGTACGCAAGTATTCTGCAAAGCGCGTAGCCGCCGCTACGAACAAAGGTTATGAAATGTGTAACGGCAGACTTTAATCTCTCGCGGAAAGAGCGAAGCGGAGCGGACATGAAAAGGACGGCGCAAGCGTTCAGCGTTGCTATATTAGGGGCCTTAGCCTTTGCGGGCGTGGCCGTCGAGCTGGCGCGGGCGGAATGTTACGTTCAGGCGCCGCTTCGTCCGGTCCATCGAACCTACATCCGCCGCGACGTCGTCGAGCCCGGCGTCTACGAGGTTGGGCGCAGCCCCTCCGTTATGGCTGGGTGGATCAAGCGGTCGAGCAGCCGGGCGGCGTGATCTGGCGCGAGGAGCCCTCCGTCTACCGCACAATTCAAGTGCGCGTCCGCCGGCCGGGAGGCTCCGCATGGCGGAGAGCGTGCATTGGAGGGCAGGCGGCCGTGTGCCGTGTCCGCGTTCCCCCAACTTATGTTACGGTCGAGAAGCGCATTCTCGTCCACCGCGGGCGCCGCTGGGCTGAACGGACGCCATCGTCCATCGGCTATGTACACCGGCGCATATTGCTGCGGCCGTATAAAAACTACGCGCACTTTCAACGGCCTTATATCGCATACTCGCGCGAGCGCCTTACGATAGAGCCGGAGGGTTCACGCTGGGTTCCTGCGTCAACAGAGCCGCATTGCTGAACTTTCGCTTCAGAATTGCGCTGCGAATTTCTAAGCGCGGCGGCCGCCATCGTTCGCAGGAAGCGCTGAGAATTTACTGAGCGCGGATATCCCAGCAGTCGATGCCGCTACGCTTGAGCCGTTTGCACGCGGACTTCGCCTGCGCCTCGTCAGCAAACCGGCTAAGCCGGGCGCGAAACATCGTCACGCCAGTGGGAAGCGCCACGGGCATGATAAATTCGGGATGCGCCTTCATGACAGCGGCTCCGAGCGCCTGTTTCACGTTTTCAAGCCGCTGCTTCGCTTGCGCCTGATCCGGAAGGCGCCGACCTGAACGTGATACGGGCCTGGCTGGTCCATCTCGCGCGAGGCGGCGATAGCGGCGGCGGCTAATGTCTGGGGTTGCGCGCTTTCCTCCGGTTCGGCGGCTTGAACCATTTGCGCAGGCTTTTCGGGAGCCTCGGGGGCAGGGTCCAGCGCCACGGCGGCAAGCGGGGCGACTTCGGGCTGGCGCATGGTCTTGTAATGTATCGACACGTTCTGCAACTGCGCGGGCTGCGGCGCCTGGGCGACCAGCGTCTCGTTTCGCGCGATGTCTTGAGGCCTGGGCGAAACGTAGGCCGCACTCCTGCTCTCCGCCATCTCAGCCTTGTCCTCGGGCTCGTCCGTCGTCGTCTCGGACGTCGCCGGCACGGGCTCAGAGCGCGTCACCAGCGGCCGGGCGAGCCCGCTTTCGATGGACGTAATAAGCATCGCGATCGAGTCCCGATCCGGTTTCCGTTTCAATTGCCACATCGGGTGCGGAACCGCGGAGGCGACCGTAGCCGCTAGGCCGGGCTTGATCTCCTCTTTTTTCGTTTTGCCGGCTGGTGCGCGCTCTGCTGGTTTCGCGGCGAGCAAGCGCTCTTCGGGTTTCGGCTTTGCCGCGGCGACTTAAATCCCTGCCTTACGGGCCGCAGCCTGCGTCAGCGCTTTTCCCCACGAGGCATCGAGGATATTGCGCATTGCGGCGTTGCGCGCGCCCGACAAGGCGCCGCCAAGCACAACGGCCAGCAGCCGCTTATCGCCCCGCTTTGCTGTGGCCAGCAAGTTGAAGCCGGACGCCGACGTAAAGCCGGTCTTCATGCCCTCCATGCCTTCATAGGAAAAAAGCATGGTGTTATGGTTGCGGTGTATTTCCCCGTCATATTGAAAGTACTTGGTAGCAAACACTTTGCAACGCTCGGGATGGTCGGCCAGAATGCTTTTGCCGAGGATGATCAGGTCTTGCGCCGTTGTCTTTTGGTCCGGGTTAGGCAGGCCGGATGCGTTGCGGAAGGTCGTGTTCAGCATCCCGATGGTGCGGGCCTTCTGCGTCATGCGGCGCGCGAATTCCTCCTCCGAGCCGGAAAGCGCCTCGGCGACAGTCACCGCCATGTCATTGGCCGACTTCGTAACAATCGCTCCGATGGCGTCGGCGACGGAGATCGTATCGCCAGGCGAAAGGCCGAGCTTGGTCGGGGACTGGTCCGCGGCGTGCTCCGAGACCCTGAGCTGCGAGCTCATGGTCAGCTTGCCATCCCGCAAAGCATCGAACAGCAGGTACAGCGTCATCACTTTCGTCAGCGAAGCCGGGAAGCGCGGTTCGCTGGCGTTCTTGGAGTAAAGGATCCGGCCGCTATAGACGTCGATCGCCATGGCGGAGGCCGGGGGCGAATACCGCTCACGGAAATGGCGGCGCGCCTCCGCCTTTGGCGCCAGCGCAAGCAACGCGGTCATCGCACATAAAAACAGAGCGGGCCATTTCAGCGCATCTCTTGGAGCCAAGGCTCGCTCCCGTTTCAGGAATGACATTGATTTTTCCGGATCATGTCCCGCGTGAAAACCCAAGAACTTTGTCGCGAGCAAGGCGGCGCTGCGCTGCTCGCGGCCAAGAAACCTCTACGCAAGGTTGCCCGGTGATGCTGCTATACCTCTACGTGTGTTAAATCCCTCTTACTTATCCCCGAAGGAGCAGTGTGAAGGAGCCATGGAAGGCGAAGCGGAATTCGTGACTTTTTGCAGTTTCGGACCTAGCCGGAAGGGCAGGCCACTTTCAAGGCGTCAAGCGAACCATATATTCCTCGAGACATTACACTTCCGGCCCTTGACAGAGCAAAGCGATAGACCGGAGTATGTAGGGTGAGGGGTTCTACGCCTGCGGTGACTGGGAGTCCCCGTCAGGTGAGGCGCCCAGAACGTTCGGGCTTTGTGATTGGCTCTCGATGGTTGGCGGCGATGGCAGGCAATAACGGCTTCAAGGGCGACAACGACCTGAAAACCGGCGTCGTCACAAAAACGCGTCCGAAGACGAAACGGCCGAGCCTGTACAAAGTTCTCCTTTTGAACGACGATTACACTCCTATGGAATTTGTCGTTTATGTGCTTGAGCGTTTCTTCAATAAGCATCGGGAGGAGGCGACGCGCATAATGCTTCATGTGCATCAAAAAGGCGTCGGTGTATGCGGCGTCTATACCTATGAAGTTGCTGAGACGAAAGTCACGCAGGTGATGAATTTTTCCGGCAGCATCAGCACCCCTTGCAGTGTACTATGGAAAAGGAGTAGGTGCGGCAGTGCCATCATTTTCAAACAGCCTGGAAGAATCGCTTCACCGTGCAATCGAATACGCTAACGAGCGTCATCACGAATACGCCACGCTGGAGCACCTGCTTTTATCGCTGATCGACGACCGCGATGCGTCGTCCGTGATGCGAGCGTGCAATGTGGACATTGAGCGCTTGCGGGCCAAGCTGACCGATTTTCTCGATAAAGAACTTACGAATTTAATTCTTGACCAGGATAGCGAGGCCCAGCCCACAGCCAGCTTCCAGCGCGTCATTCACCGCGCCGTTGTGCATGTGCAGTCCTCCGGCCGCGAAGAGGTGACCGGCGCCAACGTTCTCGTCGCGGTTTTCGCGGAGAGAGAGAGCAACGCAGCTTATTTCCTGCAAGAGCAGGACATGACCCGTTTCGACGCCGTTAACTTCATCTCGCACGGCATATCGAAGCGGGCCGGGATGTCCGAGCCGCGTGGCGTGCGCGGCGTTGAAGACGACGCGACGACCGTGGACGGCGCCGACGACAAGAAGCGCAGCACGGACGCGCTCGAGGCTTATTGCGTCAACCTCAACCAGAAGGCCAAGGACGGCCGCATCGATCCGCTGATCGGCCGCGACAAGGAGATCGAGCGCACCATTCAGGTGCTGTGCCGCCGGTCGAAGAACAACCCGCTCTATGTCGGCGATCCGGGCGTCGGCAAGACGGCCATTGCGGAAGGGCTGGCAAGAAAGATTGTTCGCGGCGAGGTGCCGCAGGTGCTCGCGAACGCCACCGTCTTTTCGCTCGATATGGGCACGCTGCTTGCGGGAACACGCTACCGGGGCGATTTCGAGGAGCGGCTCAAGGCCGTCATGAAAGAGATCGAGGCCTATCCCGGCGCGATCCTCTTCATCGACGAGATCCACACCGTGATCGGCGCGGGCGCGACCTCGGGCGGCGCCATGGATGCATCCAACCTGTTGAAGCCCGCCCTGCAATCGGGCGTGCTGCGCTGCATCGGCTCGACCACCTATAAGGAATACCGTCAGCATTTCGAGAAGGACCGGGCGCTGGTCCGGCGCTTCCAGAAGATCGACGTGGCCGAGCCCACCGTCGAGGACGCGATCGAGATTATGAAGGGCCTCAAGCCTTATTTCGAGGACTTCCACAACATCAAATACACGAACCAGGCGATCAAAGCCGCTGTCGAGCTTTCGGCGAAATATATCCACGACCGGAAGCTTCCCGATAAGGCGATCGACGTGATCGACGAGACGGGCGCGTCGCAGATGCTGCTGCCGCCGTCGAAGCGCAAACGCTCCATCGGCGTAAAGGAGGTCGAGGCGACCGTCGCGACTATGGCGCGTATCCCGCCGAAGACGGTGTCGAAGTCCGATACCGAGCTGCTGCGCAATCTCGAAAACGACTTGAAGCGCGTGGTATTCGGCCAGGATCAGGCGATCCACGCCCTGTCGGCCGCCATCAAGTTGGCCCGCGCGGGGCTACGCGATGCCGAGAAGCCCATCGGCTGCTACCTCTTCTCAGGCCCGACCGGCGTCGGCAAAACGGAAGTGGCGCGACAACTCGCGAGCCTGCTCGGCGTGCAAATCCTGCGCTTCGATATGTCGGAATATATGGAACGGCACACCGTCTCGCGGCTGATCGGCGCGCCTCCCGGCTATGTCGGCTTCGACCAAGGCGGCCTGTTGACGGACGGCATCGACCAGAACCCGCATTGCGTGCTCCTGCTCGATGAGATTGAGAAGGCGCATCCGGACCTGTTCAACGTGCTGTTACAGGTCATGGACCACGGCAAGCTCACCGACCACAACGGCAAGCAGGTCGATTTCCGCAACGTGATCCTGATCATGACCACGAATGCGGGCGCGGCCGATATGGCGAAGGCGGCCATCGGCTTTGGCAGCACCCAGCGGACCGGCGAGGACGAGGAGGCGATCAAGCGCATGTTCTCGCCCGAATTCCGCAACCGGCTGGACGCAGTCATTGCGTTCTCGCGGCTGTCGCGGAGCATGATCAGCCGTGTCGTCGAGAAGTTCATCTTCCAGCTGGAAGCACAGCTGGCTGACCGAAACGTGATGATCGAGCTTTCGCCCGAGGCAATGGATTGGATCGCCGATCACGGCTATGATGAGCTTTACGGAGCGCGGCCGCTCGCCCGCATCATCCAGGAGCATATCAAGAAGCCGCTGGCGGAAGAGTTGCTGTTCGGCAAGCTCGAAGGCGGCGGAACTGTCCGCGTCGTGGTCGAAGAGAAAGATGGCGTGAAGAAGCTGGCCTTCGAGGTCATCGAGAGCAAGACTCCGGTCAAGGCTGAGGACACCGATAGCTCAAGCGATGGAGAAGGCGGTGAGCGCACGCCGACAGCGCTCATTCCGAAGGTGCCGCTCAACCGGTAAAGGCTCCACGAAGCTCCCTCTCCCATTGGGAGAGGGCCGGGGTGAGGGGCTTCGACATTTATTTTTGGGCGCTTACTCCTCGCCCGGGCCGCTTGGCGGCCCGGCCTCTCCCATAGGGAGAGGTTATGCTTCCAACGTCAAACTGATATTCCGAGCGTGCTTCCAAGCAGGCGAAATGCACGATGGCAGGACGCGCGAAAATTGGGTTCATTAAAGCGTTACGCAATCCGCCGGTTGCGCCTGCCGCCGTCCTTTGCTTGTCCTTCATCGGCTTTGGCGTTTTGTGCCATGGCGCACACATTGGACTGGCGCCTTCGCTGTACACAACAGTGTTTGTTTACGCGCTTCCGGCGCAGGTCATCCTCGTGGATCAGATCGCGCGCGGCATTCCGATGTGGACCGCCGCTCTCGCCGTCGCCTTCACGGGCGTCAGGCTGCTCCCGATGACGGTTGCTCTAATGCCGCATCTGCTCGCCGGGCGCAGGCCAAGACCTGTCGATTGCTGAGAATTGTTCATTCTCAGGGGCATGAGCCACGATACGCCCTCTATTCCGGTTCACCCAGCGGGTGAACAACCGCCGATTGAACAGGACGCCGTATTGGCGCCGTCAACACTCGACACCTGGGCTGGCCCGGTGCGGGTGGAATGGGACCCCGCAGCGCCGCTAACGCCCTATGGGCAGCTGCCGTTCTTCATCGAATATCTGAAGGTTGCGGGTCTATTCGGCGCGCTCGTGGCCGATTGCCCGCTCGCCTATACGAGTTCAAACGCGCCGGAGAGGCGCGACGTGCTTGGCACAACGATGCTGTCGGTTTTGGCTGGGCACAAGCGCTATGCCCATATCACGGCGCTGCGCGGCGACGGCGTTCTCCCAGAGTTACTGGGCATGAAGAAGATCGTCAGCGAGGACGCGGTTCGGCGGGGCTTCAAGGCCATCGGAGAGGTTGAGGGCAGAGAGTGGCTGCAGCGCCATCTGGATTATTGCACCGGGCCGCTGCTATCTGAGCCTTGGGTTCTCGATGCGGACTCGACCGTCAAGCCGCTCTACGGCCATCAGGAAGGGGCCGTGCTGGGCTACAATCCCAAAAAGCCCGGACGCCCCAGCCATGTCTACCACACTTACACGATGGCTGGCCTGCGCTTGGTGCTCGATGTCGAGGTTGCGGCGGGAAACCAGCACGCCTCGAAGCACGCGGCGCCGGGGTTGTGGGCGCTCCTGGATCGCATTCCGCGCGATTGCTGGCCAGCCTTGTTGCGCGGCGATAGCGGCTTCGGTACCGAAACCGTGATGCGCGAGGCTGAGCAGAGAGGGCTGCCCTACCTGTTCAAGCTGCGCTTGACCTCTAACGTCAAGAAGCTGATCAAGAAGACTTTTTCCAAGAACGGCTGGGCTGACGCAGCCCAGGGCTGGCAAGGCAGGCACGAGACGTTGAGGCTGGAGGGCTGGAGCCGTCAGCGCCAGGTTGTCATCTTGCGCCGCCGGTTGAAGGAGGGCATGGCCATTGCCGGACGCGACGGCGCGAGCCAGCTGGCGCTCGGCTTCGTCGAGATCGAACCGGGCGCGGAGGTCTACGAATACGGCGTGCTCGTCACATCCCTTGAGGAGGAAGTGCTGACGCTTGCCCAGCTCTACCGCGATCGCGCCGATAGCGAAAATCCCTTCGACGAATTGAAGAACCAGTGGGGTTGGGCTGGCTTCACTACCCGCGATCTCGCCCGCTGTCAGCTCATGGCCCGCTTCATCGCGCTCATCTACAACTGGTGGAACCTGTTCGTGCGCCTCGCCGAACCCGACAAACATCTGGAAGCGATCACCAGCCGGCCGCTGCTGCTGTCCGCCATTGCGGAGCGTAGCCGTCATGCAAGGCAGACAACGATCAGGGTCGCCAGTTCGCACGCCAAGGCTGGATGGGCGGCAAGCGTGCTCTCGGGCATCGCCCGCTTCCTGCGCGAGCTGGTCCAATCTGCGGAGCAGTTGACGGCGGATCAGCGCTGGCGCCGAATCCTCGCCCACGCCGTCCGATCTTGGCTCGGCGGGCGACAGCTTCGCCCTCCACCGCGCCTTATGGCGCCGGCCTGACCGGCAATACCCACATCGATAGGTTGAACCGCCGCTTCGAAATTGCGAGGCTCAGCCTTCAACTGCCGTTTTTAGGGTCGATTATTTCGCCGCGCACTTCATCGCCGTCACGATGTGGATCGAAAGCATGCGCCGCATCCCGTTTCTCCCGCGCGGGCTAAGGCTGCCCTACTATTTTGGGCTCGCCATCATCCTCGTGGGCGTCAGCTTCATCGGCACGGTGGCCGGTTATCTTATCGCCGATCATTTGCCGCGGACCGTAGCGGCCTCGCTCATCTTCCTGACGCCTGCCTACTTCTTCCTCGGCTTGCTGAGCAACTCGCGCAAACCGGCAGACTTGGCCCCGGTCCTGCTCGGCCTTTGCAGCGCGCCGATATTCATGAAACTCGTGCCGAGTTTCGATCTTGTCGCCACGGGGCTCGTCGCCGGAACCGCATCGTTCCTTTTGTTCCGCCGAGGGCGCACAGGGGTTCGAGAGGCGCCGCCCTCCACCGGGTATGGCGATGCCGGATAGCGATTGGGCGCTATGGTTCACATTGGCGGTCGCCGGAACTGCCGCGAATGACATTTGGCGCATCGCCGGAGTTTGGCTTTCGCGAGGTATCGACCCTCAGGGAGCCGTTATGCTGTGGGTCAAGGATGTCTCGACGGCGCTTGTCGCGGCGCTCATCGCGCGCCTGTTGCTTGAACCGACCGGGGCGCTGACAGCCATCGATGGCAAAGTCCGCCTCGCCGCTTTCGGGACGGGCATCGCCGCTTATTTGTTGAGCCGGCGCAATCTGGCCATAGGGCTTGCCTGCGCCGAGGCCGCCTTTTTCGCCTCCAATTGGCTGCTGCAATCCGGGGAGTGACCGAGGGACCCAAAGCCGTGGCTTGTTTATTATGCGTTGTTTCCCGTCAATGGAGAGAACGCCATGGCAGCCGAGGGCCTCGTTACAACAGCCAGCAACTTCGGACCTGAGGAAACGCTCGATAGGCTTAAAAGCGAAATTGCCTCTCGCGGACTGACCCTGTTCGCGGTCATCGACCACGCGAAGGGCGCCGAGGAAGCGGGGCTTTCGCTCCGGCCAACAACGGTGCTTATTTTCGGGAATGCGAAGGGAGGAACGCCGCTCATGCAGGCGAACCAGACCATGGGCATCGATCTGCCTTTAAGGGCGTTGGTTCGGCAGGACGATGCGGGCAAGACCTGGATCTCCTATAACGATCCTGTCTGGCTTGCTCGCCGTCACGGTCTCGGCCTCGAGCCGGAGCAAGTGGCGGCGAACCTTCGCTCGGGCCTCGAAGCCATCATCAAGATCGCAGCCGGAGCTTAAGCGCTCGCCAGGCGCCGAGCCGTGCCGCTCTCCACTTATATTTTGCCGAGCGCAAGACGAAGAGCCCGCCAGCAGGGCTGATAATCCTCCTGGAAAAGCGCCGGGATACAGCCTGCCGCGTTTTCCGGCGTCAGCGCAAACACCATCGCGGCGGACAGGACAACGAAGCCCGCGCCATCGCCAGCCTCTACGCGCAAATCTTCCAGCTTGCCGGCATAGGGTAGCCAGTAGGTCTCGCGGAACACGAGATTCCGTTTGTTGCGGGGTTCGTCAACGGCATAAGTATTCAGTTTGACGAGATGCCGAAGCTGGTTTGGCTCAATCACAAGCCCCGTTTCTTCCTCAACCTCCATCACCGCCGCCTGCTCGTAGGTCTGCCCCACTTCGACATGGCCGCCTACGGACGCTGCAAGAAAGCCGGGAAATGTATCCTTGGCCGTGCTTCGGCGCTGAAAGATGATGTGATTGTCAGGAGCAACCAGCCAGACGTGAATTTCCCGATGGCGAAGACCAAGAGTATGGACCTCTTCACGGCTGCGGACGCCGGTTACTGCGTCGCTGTCATCCACAATTTCCAGCACGGTTCCGCCAGGCATCATCTTCTCTCCCTTTGACGGTGTTGTAGCACATGTCCCCGGGCCGAGCGAAACGCCCAAAAGCGCCGCCGCCGGGCTTGCCTTCACCGCCGAGCGCAACCGGAGAAGAGGATTATAAAGAAGCTTCTTAGCGGCGATCCAAAGACGATAAATCGGTGAAAATGAGTTCAACATGTGCTTAAGTACTTAATAGTAAGCTTCAAAAGCGCTCTGCGTACTGAACGATGGAACAATCCCCACGTGGTTTAATTGAAGTATCCGGTCTCAAGGGAGATTGGGCCCTTTAAGCAAGTGAGTACGCTTATAAATCGTCCGATTGAAATCTCCACGCGTGTCTTTCACCGGCTCAGCGCCGCCCCCCGAGCCAAAGGAGAAAGCGTATACGAATACGCATTTCTCGGCGCGCTTATGACAATCGTTCTGATCGGCGCCGTCACGGCTACCGCTCAACGTCTTTATGGCGCCTACGGGCCGCACTCGTCTTCATTTTCAAGTTTAGGCTCCGGGTGGGGCGGCGATAACGCAGATTAATCGCCGTTCGGATCAGGGCTATACAGTTGACTGCCGCGATCTGCATAGCCTCGGTTCGAATCCCCGTTTTTACACCTCGGGTGAAGAAATACGCCGCGTAGGTGGGGCGACAGTCTCAACGCGCGAAAAACAAGCGCAGGAATTTACGATTTGTGAGCGCGAGCGATGGGAAGCCTGACTAAGAAAAGCGCGCCGCCAAGCGTTGAGTCGCCGATAGAAATCGTTCCGCCGTGCGAGACGGCGATTTGCTTCGCGATGGCGAGACCGAGGCCGGAACCACCCGTCTCCCGGCTGCGGGAAGTCTCGACGCGATAAAAGGGTTCAAAGACGAGATTGCGCTGGGCCAGAGGTATTCCCGGCCCATCGTCCTCGACAGTAAAAGCCAGCCATTGACCGGCGACGCCAAGAGAGAGTTTCGCGCGCATGCCGAAGCGCAGAGCATTATCGAGGAGGTTCGACACCAGCCGCCTAAGCGAGACCGGATCGCCAACGACGACGCTGCTGGCGCCTTCGCACATAAGCGAGGCTTCTAAAGCTTGATCGCGGCGCTCCGCGAGTTCGGCCTCGATGATGCCTCGAAGGTTAACAAGTCTCTGTCTTTCGGCAAAGGCGTTTCCCCTGGCGACGGCCAGCGCATCGTCGATAAGCCTTGTCATATCATCCAGATCGCGCTCGGCCTTAACCTGCTGCTCCGGCGGCGATATAAATTCGATCCGCAGACGAAGCCTCGTCATATACGTCTTCAGGTCGTGCGATATCGCGCCGAGGAGCAAGGTTCGGCTTGCGAGCAAATGCGCGATCTTAGCCTGCATTTCATTGATCGCGGCGATGAGCGCCTTCGTCTCCCGCGCCCCTCCGGGAACAACGGCGACCGGCTTTGCGTCCGCGCCGAATCTCTGAACGGCGTTGGCCAGCGCCTGCAAGGGCCGTGCTTCTCTCATGATGGCCCGCACCGCTAAAATGCCGATAACAGCGCCGATGACCCCGATCCAGAATCCAACCGGCAGCCCGAAAACACGGACGATTTCCGAGCGGCTCTCAAAGATCGCGAACCCGCCGCCTGTCAAGCCAACCGCTACCCGCACGGTGGTGCGCAGCGGCATGATCGCTTCGCCGCTCCTGATGGATTGCCCTGCCTGCCTGCCGGAAATTTCATCCCAGGCATAAACGGTGCGCTTGCCAGTGTTGGAGAAATATTGATCGATGAACCACTCTACGGCGGGCATCCTTTTAACTCCGTCAGGCTCTTTCGGCAGGCTTTCCGCCACAGAGACCGCCAAGAGATCGGAATTCGCAGCGCGCAAAACTTGCTGCCTTCCGTCAGGGGGCAAGCGTTCGAGGAGTTCGACAATGGCTGCGATCTGGTCCGGCAACGGCATCCGCGGGCGGCGCCCGTGCGCCCGGCGCGCCCTACGAAGGCCGCGCCAGTCCCAAGCGCTAAAGCCGCGAACAAAACGAGCAGGGCGATCAGGGAAAGCCGGCCCGCGATCCCAAGCCGTCCGAACATCAGATCTCTTTCACGGATCGGCTCAGCACGTAGCCAGCATTTCTGACGGTCTTTATGAGCGTCTGCCCATCCGCCTCGACCTTTTTTCTGAGACGGCTGAGCTGTACGTCGATGGCGCGATCGAAACTCTCGGGTCTGCGGCCGCGTGTCCAATCCATCAGTTGATCCCGGCTGAGGACGCGGCCCGGATGGCTTAAGAGACAGGCAAAGAGGTCGAACTCTCCGGACGTCAGCTCGATCGGCCCGCGGGATATGGACTCGACCGACCTTGCGTCGAGGTCGATCACAAGATCGAGGACGCTCAGCCGTTTTCGATCGAGCGGCGGCGGCTCGCATCGCCTGAGGATCGCCTTGATCCTGGCGAGCAGCTCACGCGGACTGAACGGCTTGGCGATATAATCGTCGGCGCCCAATTCCAATCCGACAACGCGATCGATCTCCTCGCCTTTTGCCGTCAGGATGATGATCGGGACACGGGACGATCTGCGGATTCGCTGGCAAATCGACAATCCATCCTCGCCCGGCAACATCAGATCGAGGACGATCAGATCGGGCTCGCCAAAAGCGCTGCGGAATTGGTCATAGGCCGCTCCGCCTTCAAAGGTTTCGACCCTGAAATCGTTGCGGCAGAGATAGTCCTTGAGCAAAACGCGTATTTCGCGGTCGTCTTCGATGATCGCAATCTTGGGCTTGGTGATCATTCCGCAGTTTAATGTACGGGTTGGAGGAGCGGCTACGGCGAAAAACAACTCTGTTACAAAACGTAACAAAAGAAGTCAGTCCGGGAAAAATTCAAGCAAAACGGCGCGCCTACCGTCTGTCCGTCGCAACTCGATCGCTTCGGAGGCTCCCATGCATTCTTCATACCGCACCGCGCGAAACGCGCTGTTCGTACTCGCGGCTTTACAAGCAACGCCAAATTTAGCTTTCGCTCAAGCGCCCTATACGCCGCCGCCGTACGAGGTCAATATCCCGGCCCTTCGGGAGGCGCGCCAGGCTTGTGTGGCCGACGCCGTGCGCTTGTGCCCAGGCGTCATTCCGGGCGGCGGGCGGATTATTCTCTGTCTTGCATCGCAAGCCGATCAGATCAGCGAAGGCTGCCGGACAGCGATAAAGGCCGCACGCGCGATCTGGGGCAACTGAGGCTCAATTTTCCACATCAGGCGCGGAACGCTCCCGAAGAGGTCCGGCTTACGAACGCACAGACTCTCAGGCCTCGTTCCGCGCCTCGCCCTCGTATGCATCCTTCCAAACCGTTCATACGAATAAGCTTGGGCTCGTAACGCCCTTTATGTGAAGCATCGCCCGCTTGTTGATCGGGCCGGTCTATGCCGCTCTTGTGAGGCCTGCTTTTAGCCTTTTTTCGGCGTCCCGGGAAAGTGAGGTTTTAAGGATGCGTCCGCGATAGGGTTTGATCGCCCGTAGGACTCTGCTCTCCATTGTGTCTTTTAGGACAACGAACAAGCCCGAGCCGCCGCGAGGGATGGCGAGATCAAGGCTCGAATTGAGGAAGAGAAGCCCTACCATTTCGACCCACAACCCTCCTTTTGAGCGATCGGAGGCATCGGCGGCTCTGTGATTGAAAGCCCTCCTCATGAGGCATCGGCCAGAAGCGGACCGTTCGACCATGAAAGCATCCTCAAAGGCGCCGTCCGCCCGCAATGTTTTCAAGACTTCATTAGCCGCCCACGAACGGTCAAACCCAAATGCAATTAGATTTCCCAATGTTATCTCACTTTCAGTTGGTGTTACGGTGAGTACTCCTTGGACCTCCTGATCAGATGAGATCAAATAACGAGCAAGCGTTGTTATAAAAATAGATTATGCAAGTCATTAATCTCAAGATATTTATATTTTCAACTTGAGGCAATCTATTGGCCAGCTTTTAGGCTATTTGGTGGCGGCTTCACAGTCGCTCGTGGAATGTCTTGAAATCTTCTTTTCATATCAATCAGTTACGGAGACGGCGGTAACAGGGGCAAAAGTCCGGGCAGCCAGCAAGCTACTCTCGTCATGGCCCGGCTTGATCGGGCCATCCAGGAGCAGAAAACACATATCTTTCAATGTGATCTGGATGGCCGGGTCAACCCTCGGGTCAAGCCCGAGGGCATGGCCCGGCCATGCCGTAATATGTGTTCGCGAAAGATATTGCCCGGACTTTTGCCCCTTTTACAGACGGCGCCCGTTCGGTAAGGGTGGCATGGCGAGCGGCTAGAGCGGGAGCGCGTGCGAAATTAAGCTATACCTGCTGCCAGATGAGCTTAATGCTCATCGCCAGTGACATGGTGACGAGGACGGGCTTGATAACTTCAGCGCCATGCTTAAGAATCAGGCGCGCGCCTATATTGCCGCCGATGATCGTGCCTGCAGCCATCACCGCGCCATAGGTCCAGGAGACATGGCCGGAAGAAATGAAAAAGAGCAAGCCGCCGAGATTGCTCATGAAGTTATAGATCTTCGCGCGGATTGTCGCCCCTTCCAATCCCACCCCAAGAAAAGCGACAGCGCCGAGAGCAAAGAAACTGCCGGTCCCAGGACCTAAGAAGCCGTCATAAAACCCAATCACCGGAATGACCGTCACTGCGCCAGCCGCAAAGGAAAGGCGCGCCTCCCGTGGTGTTTTTCCAAGGTTCGGCTTTAGCAGCACCACGAAGGCGACCAGGATCAAGACGAACGGAACGATGGCTTTCAAAAAACTGGGGTCCAGATAGGACAAGCTCGCAGCGCCGCACACTGAGCTCAAAAAAGCGGTGGCCGCCGGCAAGAGATGATCTCGAAAGCGCACCCGGCCCTTGCGCCAGAATTGGAGCGCTGCGCTTGCAGTGCCGAAAATGCCTTGGAGCTTATTGGTCGCGAATGCCGAGACCGGATCAAGCCCGGCGGCCATGAGGCCCGGCACGGTGAGAAGGCCCCCGCCGCCGGCCATGGAGTTGATGACGCCAGCAACCAGGGCAAGAATAAAAAGCAAGGAGAGAATCTCTAAGCTGATGTTTTCCATGAATTTTTGCAGCCGCAGTGAATTCGCCGATGCTTGCAAGGCAACACCAGCTCACATGTCAAATTGTACGGGCCGTTAGACTCTATGGAATGCCGCAGGCTAATCCATCGAAGCTTCTTACCAGCTTCCGGGTCTTTGGATAAATTACCTCACAATAGCTTTTTTTCGTCAAGTATTATGTATTAACCATTGAAATTGTTGGCGCAATCATCCGCCCAGACTGGTTGCGCGCACGAGTAGTTTATCTCCGGCGGCGGCGCCCTTGTAGGCAGCGGTCATTTTTTGGAAAATCGCAGCGTGCGAGGTAATGGTTAACGCCGTCCGCGCTGAAGGCGGCAGAAAGAATGCAAAAAGCCAATACAACCTGGAAAATAACGAAAAGTTATAACTGGTATTCAGGGGATTTAAGCTAAATGTTGCTCTCCAGCAACAAACTCCGGGGTTCGATTTTTCCTAATTCTTTTTAGTATACAATTGAACCATGCGCTTTTAGCTTTGCACTGCTGAGCCTCACTACCCGGTGAGGCGAGCCGGGTAGTAGTTAAGTTGTGGTGCAGCACATGGTTAAGTTTGCGGGATCGATTGTCTCCTTAGCATTTTTGCTTGCATTCATGGCGAGCCAAGCAACGGCTGACACCCTTGCCGACATTAAGGCCAGGGGCGAGCTCGTTGTAGGGACTAAGGCTGATTATCCGCCCTATGGGTACAAAAGTGACGGCGGCCAAATCATAGGAATCGAACCCGACCTCGCCGCAGATCTTGCAAATCGCCTCGGCGTTAAATTGCGGCTGGCGCCCGTTCTCTCCGCAAACCGCATCCAGTTGCTTCAGGAAGGCAAAATCGATCTGATGATCGCAACCTTGAGCATCACCGATGAGCGCAAGCGGATGGTTGGCATCATCGACCCGCCCTATTATGCCGCCGGCATCGCCGGGTTCGCCGATCCGAAAGCAGGCATCCAGAGCGAGGCCGACCTCAAAGGCAAATCGGTTTGCGCCATCAAAGGCAACTTCTTCAACAACGATCTGCAATCTCTTTACGTGCAGCAAGACCTGATCATTGCAAATCATGTGGAAGAGGCGGAGCGGTTCTTGACGGAGGGCCGCTGCGTTATTTTCGTATTCGACGAGACGCTGATGCTTTCGAAAAAGAAATTCGAGGCTGAGAAATGGAAAGATTTCGACCTCGTCCAGTTCACAGAAGTTGACCCGCTTCCCTGGGGGATCGCGGTGAGGTCCGGCGACCGGACAAGCGCTTATGGCAAATTCATTTCGGCTGCGATCGTGGACTGGCACAGAAAAGGCTTTGTCGTCGATCTCGAGAAGAAATGGCTCGGCTCTAACACGGCGTGGATTCTCGGCGTGCGCGAAAAATACAGACGCCAGCACTGAGAAACGCGGCGGCCATACAAGGCTGTCCGGCTCGATTCCGTAGAGTTTTCAAAATCGGTATCCCGGAAGCACCCCTTTCGCGCACTAAGCACAGTTCCCAAAAGCATGCCTTCGGGCTTGACCGGAGGTGGTCACCGGTATTGTCGCCGGCCTTGCGGCCGGCCCGCTGGGGATAGAAAAGTTGCAGATTATTGCGCCCACATCCTCAGATAGCGAATTCTTTCTTAGTGTGGAACACCGGCGACGGTGACGCGAAGCCAGCGAATGAAAGGCCTGCCGCTGCGCTTAGGTGAAGGGATACATCGGCCATTGCAGCTCGGCGCTGCTTTGCGTTGTCTGTGACGCAACTTAGCTTTGCTTGTTCCGGTCCTCGATTGGAGCGCCCGATTTCTTCCATGCGGAGAAGCCGCCCTCGATGTGGCTGACGGGCTTTAGGCCCATATCGGCAAGGGTCGCGGTCGCAAGCGCCGAACGCCACGCGGATTGGCAATAAAGGACGAAGTGCTTGCCTGACTCAAAGATCTCTTTGTAGTAGGGGCTCTCTGGATCGACCCAAAACTCCAGGAGGCCCCGCGGCGCGTGGAAAGCGCCTGGAATAACGCCTTCGCGCTCCAGTTCCTTGGCTTCGCGAATGTCGACAAACACGACGTTCGGATCGCCAAGTTTACTCTGGGCATCGGCGACGCTGAGCGTCTCAATTTTCGCGAGCGCATCGTCGATCAATTGCTTATAGCCGCGTTTCAGCTCCATTTTGTCCTCCCATGTCGCGACAGCGTAGCATCGCTCCGCGCCCCTTGCACTCATCTCATCGTTACGAGGCGTTTCGTGTGGCGCAAGAAAGCGCGGGCCAACACTACTTGCGCCTCTGCGCAGCAATTCGCCTTTGGTCCGACAGGCTGCAGACACTGGATATGCTAAGACTTTATGGTTTGCGATGCGCTTGGCGCCGGAGCCGCATCGTCGCGCAGCACGAGATAGATCGCGGGGATGACGAGCACCGTCAGCAGCGTCGACGAGGCGAGCCCGAACAGCAGCGAAATCGCGAGCCCCTGGAAGATCGGATCGGCGAGGATTACCCGGCGCCAATCATCGCCGCAAGCGCAGTCAGCAAAATAGGCTTAAACCGGATCGCGCCCGCCTCCAGCAGCACCTGCCGCAAGGGCGCCGTCCCGCGCTTGCCCTGAATGAAGTCCACGAGCAGGATCGAGTTACGCACGATGATACCGGCGAGCGCGATGAAGCCGATCATGGACGTGGCGGTAAACGGCGCGCCGAACAGCCAATGCCCGATCATGATGCCGATCAGCGTTAGCGGCACCGGCGTCAGGATCACCAGCGGCAGCTTGAACGAGCCAAACTGGCCGACCACGATGAAATAGATGCCGAGGATGGCGATGCCGAAAGCGGCGCCCATATCGCGGAAGGTGACGTAGGTTACTTCCCATTCGCCGTCCCAAAGTAGAATTGGCTTGGAATCGTCGCTGGGCTGCCCATGAAGAACGATCTCGGGCTTAAGGCCCGGAGCCCAGTCAGCCTTGGCGATGGCGTCACGCACCGCGAGCATGCCGTAGACCGGCGCCTCGAAGCTGCCCGCGAGTTCCGCCGTCACCATCTCCGCTGGATGGCCATTGTGGCGGAAGATCGGGAAGGAGGCGCGCTCCTTTTTCAGGCTCACCACGTCGCCGAGCTCAACGATCGAGCGATTGCCGGGGATCGCGTTCGCAGGGACAGGCGTGGAGAGCGTGTGCTGCGACAGGGAAAGTTCCCGCTTCGGCAAGGCGATGGCGATCTCCACAGGATGCCGGCCCTCGCCCCGATAGGAATAGCCGACGGGGACGCCGGAAAGATACGCCTGGATCGTATCGTAAACATCCTTCTGCTCGACGCGGAAGAACTCGAGCTTGTCCTGGTCGATGGAGACGCGGAGCCTTTCGGCGGGCGCGTGGAAGCTGTCGTCCACGTCGACGATGAAAGGCACGCTTTCGAAGACTTGCCTTAGCTTCGCCGCCGTCGCTCGCCGCGTCTCAGGGTCCGGCCCGTAGACCTCGGCGAGAAGCGTCGAAAGCACCGGCGGTCCGGGCGGCACTTCCACCACCTTCAGCGCCGTGCCCTTCGGCATGTCGAGGCCGCGTAAGTTTCTCGCGGACTTCGAGCGCGATGTCATGACTTGCGCGCGAACGCTCCGACTTCGGCGTGAAGTTCAGTTGCAGATCACCCTGCTCAGGCCCATTCCGCAGGTAATAGTGCCGGACGAGGCCGTTGAAATTGAAGGGGGTCGCCGTACCGGCGTTCGATTGGATCGAAAGAAGCTCAGGGATGCCTTTCAGCCGCTCAGCCGCCGCCTGAAGCACGCGCTCGGTTTCCTCAAGCGAAGCCCCTTTCGGCAGGTCGAGGACGGCCTGCGCCTCAGATTTGTTGTCGAACGGCAGGAGCTTCACCGTCACGGATTGGGTCCAGAACAGCATCACCGACGCAAGCGTCGCGACGCCAACGCCCAAGAGAAACGTCAGCGAGCGTTTGCGGCTGCGAAGGATCGGTTTCGCCGCCCCCAGATAAATCCGGGCGAGGAAGCCTCCGCCATGCTCGTGGTCATGCGGCGCGGCATGCCTTTTGGCGACCTTCATCATCAGCCAAGGCGTCACCATCACCGCCACGAAGAAGGACAGGATCATCGCCGCCGACGCGTTGGCCGGGATGGGGCTCATATACGGACCCATGAGGCCTGATACGAACAGCATCGGCAGGAGCGCCACCACGACCGTCAGCGTCGCCATGATTGTCGGATTGCCGACCTCCGCCACCGCTTCGATGGCCGCCTGACTGCGGCTGCGCTGAGTTTTCATGCCCCAATGGCGCGCAATGTTCTCAATCACGACGATTGCGTCATCGACCAGAATGCCGATGGAGAATATCAGCGCGAACAGGCTCACCCGGTTGATGGTGTAGCCCATGATCCAGGACGCGAACAGCGTGAGAAGGATCGTCGCCGGAATGACGATGGCCACCACGACGCCTTCCCGCCAGCCGATGGCGAACACGATCAGCGCTACGATGGAGACTGTGGCGAGCGCGAGGTGGAACAGCAGTTCGCCGGCCTTATCGCTCGCAGTAGCGCCGTAGTTGCGCGTGATCTGGACATCGATGTCTTCCGGCAAGGCGGTTCCGCGCAGTTGCTCCACCCTTTTGACAAGCCTTTCGGCGATATCGACTGCGTTGGCTCCCGCACGTTTGGCGATGGCGATCGAGACTGCGGGGACGCTCGCCATCGCGCCGGTCTTGTCCTTCGCGAGTTGCCAGCTTTGCTGCTCAAGCGGCTTGCCGCCCACGACAATTTTCGCGACATCGTTGACATAGACCGGGCGGCCGTCGCGCGTGGTGAGAAGAAGAAGCCCGATATCGGGGATACCTTGAAGCGTCTGGCCAGCCACCACGGGCACGGCTTGCCCTTGGTCGCGGATCTGGCCCGCCAGGAAGGAGCGGTTCGCTGAGCGCACCTTGTCCACGAGCTGCGCCAGCGTCACGCCGTAAAGCGAGAGCCTTTCGGGGTCGGGCTCGACCCGGATCTGATCCGGCCGGCCGCCAACGACATAGGTGAGGCCGACATTGTCGATCTTGGAAAGCTCGATGCGCAAGTTTTCGGCGAGATGATACAGCGCGTTGTCTGTCCAACGCCCGGCGGCTTCGGGCTTCGGCGACAGCGTGAGGCTGACAATGGCGACATCGTCGATGCCGCGCCCAACAATCAGCGGCTCGGGGATGCCGATAGGGATGCGGTCCATGTTGGCGCGCACCTTCTCATGCACGCGCAAAATAGCTTCGTCCGATTTTGTGCCCACGAGAAAGCGCGCCGTCACCAGCACCTGGTCGTCGTTTGTTTGGCTGTAGACATGCTCGACGCCATTGATCGCCTTCACGATCGTCTCAAGCGGCTCCGTTACGAGCCGCGCCGCATCCTGCGCTTTCAGTCCATCGGCGCGGACCTGGATGTCGACCATGGGCACCGAGATTTGCGGCTCTTCCTCGCGCGGCAGCTGAACAAGCGCAATGCCGCCGAGCATGAGCGCCGAGAGCAGAATGAGCGGCGTCAGCGGGGACGCAATGAACGCCCGCGTCAGGTTTCCCGAAATGCCGAGCTTCATGGCCGCACCAGCTTGTCGCCCGGTCTCAGACCCGCAAGAACCTCAATTCCATCGCCGCCGCCTTCGAGCCGGGAAGGCTGACCGGGCTGGACAACAATGTCGATGGTTTTGCCGCCGTCTTGCCTTACCCGCGCGTAGTCGAGACCAAAGTGTTTGAAGAGATAATCGAGGGGGACGATGATCGTGCTGCGCTTGCCGGCGGAAATCCACACAAGAACGCGTTCGCCGACGAAATATTTGCCAAGCCCATCGGCTTGAGCGTCGGCGATGACGCGCCCGTCTTGCAGTTCGGGATAGACAAGGGAAATACGGCCCTTGCCGAGCGGCGCGTCGCTTCCCGCAAGCTCGCGCTCGCCAAGAATGACGGGATCGCCCTCATGGATGAAGCGCGCATGCCGCTCCGGCAGCTCAAGGCGAAGCACGTAAGCGTTGGCGGCGATCTTGGCGATGGTTTCGCCTGGCATCACGACTGCCCCAGTGGTGACCGGGATAGTCAGGACGCGGCCTTGCGTGGGCGCCAGCACATCGCCCTCTTGCATCTGGCGGGTCAGTACGTCGCGCTCCGCCTCCGCCGACTTCAGCGCATTCGCAGCAACCTCGGAAGCCGCGCGCGCTTCATCGAGCTTGGCGCCAGCGGCGAAGCCGCGCTGGGCAAGCTGCTCTTGCCGCGCCCCCTCCGCCTTCGCTGTCTCGGCGCGCGACCTGAGACCGATGATTTGCGCGTCGAGCGATTTCATTTTCAGGGCGAGCTTTTCATCGGCGACGGTGGCGATCACGTCGCCCGTTTTCACCTCGCTGCCGCGCTTGATGAACAGCGCAGCGATGGTTCCGCCGGTGCGGACGCGGGCGTTGATCTCGTCGGTGCTGCGCACGGTGGCGAACACCGCTTTGAGGTCGCCGATTTCAGTCGGCTTGACCTCGAAACTCTCCTCCGCTTTGGAGGAAGCCGTCATGACTCCGGCCATAAGGGCGGCGGCGGCGAGCGGATTCCACCACATTTTACTGCGCCGTTGCATCTTCATAGGTCGCTTGCCTTTGCGGCTTGATCCAATTGGCAAAAGCGCGCCATCGCACTTTTGTGCTTTTCATTTCTTGTGGGGGATATTAGATGTTGCAAAGCTAAACTTCAAGTCTTCATACCTACGAGAATATGAAAATTCAAGCTGAAGAAATGTCTCAGGCCGCCGATGTGGCGGTCGGGCTTCTGCAATCGCTCGGACACAAATCCCGGTTGATGATTTTATGCCAGCTCCTTGATGGAGAGAAGTCGGTGGGGCAACTCGCTGAATTTCTGCAGGCGCGCGAGTTCGACCGTATCCCAGCACCTCGCCTTGCTGAGGAAGGATCGCATCGTGACCACAAGGCGGCAGGGGCAAACCATCTTCTACGCGATTGCCAGCGACCCCGCTCGCCGCTTGCTGGAGAAGCTCTACGAAATCTACTGCCCTCGCGATGTGATCCCATAGCGCGGCGACAAAAGGGAAGCTCCCGCGCGCTTGAGATACTGGCGCGAAGCAAAACGCACATAAATGCGATGGAGCCGGCAAAGCGTTGGAGGCAGGTCTCGTTCGCGAAAACTCGCCTTTGGCGGGGCTAGCTTCTTAGAGAGGCGCCTCTGCTAACGCCAAGACCGGCGTTTCTTGCTCGCGTCTTCTCTGCAGAAAATCTCGTTAAGGAGGGCGATGACCCGCTTTATATCGTCGTCCGCAATATTGTAATAGACAGTCTTCCCGTCTCTCCTGGCCGTCACGAGACCGTCGAGCCGAAGCCGCGCGAGTTGTTGCGAGATAGCCGGCTGGCGCAGCGAGAGCGCATTCTCAAGGTCCGTCACCGAGCGTTCCCCCACGGAGAGGTGACAAAGGAGAAGCAACCTTGTCTCGTGAGAGAGGGCTTTCAGGAAGTCACTCGCGAAACGGGCGTTTTCCAGCATGCGATCGAGCTTTGGCGTAGCCTCATCGGCAGCGTCCGGCTCAGCTTCATTGTCTTCAGCGCGCGCGCCGGCGTCTTTGATTGTCATAATACCAATTCCGGTTTGATTCCGAAGTCCGATTGGCTTACATCACGATATATGAATATCGTGTGGCGACAAATAAGAGCAAGAACCTAATACCCCTTATCTGCGCGAATTCCTGGAAGAGACAGCGGGAGACGCGTCAGGATTTCCCACGGGGCGACTAGCAAGTCTGCCGCAGAGCGGGTACATTCCGCGGGGGGTGTAGCCTTTGGCCAATAACATTAATAGCCTTCGCATATCCGTTACCGAACCCGATCACGGCGCAGCAGGGGCCTTTCGGGCTCGTGCGCGATACGATTATGCTTTGTTTGCGGATCACGCATCTCCAGCGAAAGCTGCGTCCCCGCGCTATGCCCTTTTCGCGAACGCGGCCACTCCCACAGGAGCGGCGCGTCCAGAATTCGCCCTCGTCGCGGACAAGCAAGTCATCAGGGGCAACGCGCGGGCGAAGCGCGCGATTTTCGCAGCGATTGCCGCCGCGCTTGTCCTTCATCTGGCGATCCTTTTGTTTTTTTTAGTGTCGCCGGACGCGCCAAGACGCGACCTCGGCATGGAGGAAGGCCTGCCCGAGAATTTGAGCGTCTCGATCATCAGCGAGGCCGGCCTCAAGCAACTCAGCTCGGACCCCTTCCGTCAGGATCCTTCGCCAGTTCCCTCCAACGAGACCGGGGACGCTCCCGAGCAGTCGCAAGCGGCTTCGCCGCCTCCAAAGCCTGCCGTGCAAGAGGCGAACGCGGCTGCTTCGCCTGCGCAGCCAAATCCGAGCGAACAGCGCGCAACGTCCTTCGATCCATCGAGGTTCGCGGTGATGGCGTCTGAACAGTTTGGCTCAGAACTTAAGCAGGCGTTCCAAGCCGTGGAGGCCCGGCGCGCCAAGGTCCAGCGCACCTCCGCCAAGGCCGGCGGCGAACTGAGACTCACCCGGCCGGGGGCGACACATATCGGGAAATCCGATGAATGGGAGCGAAGCGTTATATGGGCGCTGGGAGCCACAGTTCCCACCGGGAACGGAAAATGGGGATCAACCGTCGTCACGTTCGCCGTCTCGGCCTCGGGCCAGGTCGAAGGCTTGAGACTTTTGCAGACCAGCGGCGATAACTGGCTCGATCAAGGCGCGCTCATGGGAGTGAGGCAGGCGCGCATTCCTGCCCCACCCGCTGGGCTTCCCCTCGGCGACCGAAGCTTCAATATCGAGTATATTTCCATGCCAGATCATTAGGCGCTCAACAAGGGAGCAACGCCATTTCCGCCACGCCAGAGTCGCAAGCGCGCACCCGCGCTTTCGCGCGCGTCATTGGCCCGTTCCTCGTCATCGTTCCCGGCATCGTCGCCGTGCGCGCGCCGGACATGGGCGTGCAACTCTCCGCCTTCTTCCAAAACGCGGCGCTGGTTTGGATAACGGGAGCCCTCTTGTTGCTCAGCGGACTGCTCGTTATTGCGCATCATCAATATTGGTCGAGTGCGGCTGCGATCTTGATTTCATCGTTCGGCTGGTTCCTGGCGCTTCGCGGCGTGGCGCTCTTAGTCGTGCCGCACCTGTATGAGAAGGCTGGCATCGAGGCGATGAACGCGATTTCCCTCGTGCGGATCGGTTTCGGCCTGCTTGTCCTCGCCGGTCTCTGGCTCACCTTTACGGGCTGGATCGCCAAGCCCGAGCGCCGCCCATAGCTGAGATTAAACGCAATCGAGTTGGAACGTAACTTGCGGATTTCCCTCTTGCGGATTCTCGAAGCTCACGACATCAAGGTTGCAATGATCCGTGCCGCTGAAGGCATTCTCGCTTCTTTCAGACTGAACTCGTGAGAAGGGGCTCTTCAGATCGATACGGCTGCCGGCGCCAATGGTGAAGGATTGCCCATCCAGGGTTATGTTTATAGCCCTGTTTCCAAAAGGATGCGGCCAGATTTTTACAAACGTCAACAAGACATGTTCCTCGGTCAAGTCAGCCGTGTCGCCGGGGCTTAATGTAAAGTCTCCAGAGTCGAAATGCCGGGATCGATCTTGAGACTGCGCTACAAAAAGCGCGCCAAAGCTCAATACAATTGCGAATATTGCAGTCATAAAGAACAAGCGTTTCATTATGACCCGGATGTCATTTGCTCGTTGCATGGTGGTAACGCCGATAGTGACTACGCGATTGCGGATGTCCGCAAAGGTGCAGTTTAAGCTGTGAACCTCTACTTTTGATTTAACGTCCTGCGCGGCTTTGCAGCCAATACGCGAGTATATGTGCGGCTTAGAAAAAAGATAATTAGTACAGTCCGCCGGAAGGATGTCCCGCTTGGCAAGGTCATCGTGCTCCGCGAGCCGGAAGGGTTCGTCAAGACGATCTTCGATGCGAAGACCGGCGAAACGCTCGGCGCGCATATGAGGGGCGGAGAGGTGAACAGCCGAGCCCACAGAACTCTGCGCGGCACAGAGCGAGCAGTGCGCAGCCTGGCCTTCGATGGGTTTATTCGGGCATCTGCCACAGAACGTTCATAGAACTCAATTGAGGGCATAGCAGACGCCGGCCATTTTTGCCTAGCCTCTGCCAACCGGGCTTCGGCGCTGCATCGCTTGCTGGCGTAGTGGGGCCCAGAAGCCGAAGCGGCGGCTTGGACGATTGGGTGCTCGCTCGATGGCTGCATGCTGAAAAGCGAAGCAGAAATGCCTTTGGCCGCGGAGGTCCTTGTCTGGAGGGACCTCGAAGCCGTAGCCGGCGCGGTGACAGGGAGATGGATAATCGCACCAACCACCGGCGTAACGTGTCGCTGCCTGCCTTCAGCGGGGATAAACCCGGGTTGCAGCAAGGCATGCCACTGGCAGCGCTCGCTTGTTTATCGCCCTGGAGCTGCCGATGCCGCAAGATAAGTGAGTATCAGATAGTCTTTTTCTTGGCGGCTACATTCGGGGTGGTTTTCATCTTTGTCAGACTTGATGCAAAAGACGCTGCTACTGGCTCTTTGGGCTTAACGGCTTTAGGTTTCTTGGGCTCGCGGCTGCTTCGTTTTTGGCCCTTTGACATGGCGTTTCCTCGTTGATGAGATTGGTTCGCACTTCGGTCTTATGATCTCCCGCTGCCTGCATTTGTACCGTGACTTGGAAAGTGATCCCAAAGACACTTCGCAAACCGGCGACACGGGAAGGCGGCGCCAAAACGATCGGATATTCGTATCGTGTAACGACGCGTTCGTGTCGTTCCGCAACGTTCTTTATGCGCAGGATATCTCAATATTACCGGTAACAAAAAGACTCTCTTTCACGGTTTCCCGTTCCTCGCAGTAATATAGATACTTTTGTCTCACCCCATCCACTGTGCACAGCAGGACTCGGCTAGGATAGGTTCGGAATATACCTATAGCTCGTGCGCAACCAAACGCGCAAAGGCTGCGCATTACATCATTCCGTCGATAGCCCGCGCCCCATGCGCAAAGATTCGGCGCCAGCAATATGAGCACGGATATCACTCGAAAGGGCGCCGGCGCCGTGGGCAGTTTCCAGCGCAAAAAAAAAGCTGTTCAAAATAATTGAACAGCTTCTAGTCTAGGGAGGAATCGCCGCCACAATAGAGGGGAAATGTTGCGAAGCTAAGATTCGGAATATACCTAACAATAGCTCAGAAGGACTTCGGCGGAACCTTACGGCGAGACGTGCGCGGATGGATGACAAGTTCTGCGCGCAGAACGGGGACAGAGAAGAAAGCTCAACGAAGTTCTATGGGGATATGCGAAGACTTCACGATGTACGCTATCGACTTGAAATCATCCTGCGGGCGTCCAGATCCGCGAGCCTATCTTGGCGTCAAAAGTGATTCCGATTTTGGGGATAGAGCAATCAATCGAGTTTCCCGGCGCCATCCCAGGCCACAATCGAAGGTGGAAGAATCGCGCGGTTACCACGCCAGGCGCTCGCGGCAAAACATCGGCAACGTTTATCGTGAAGCATAAGCGACCCAAATGCGTCTTTAGCCCATGGCCGAATTTCTCAGCGGTCGCGGTATGGTTAAAATCGCTATGCTTAACGGCGGCCGGACGAAATACTTTCCGCCGCAAAAACAATTTCCCCCGCCGCGCTTTGCCGCAAAAACGGTCTTCAAAAAAGCCGTTAAATATAGATAATTGCTCGCGTTAACCGCAATGCGTAACCTTAAGTTGTCACAGGGGTGGCTTGCAACTCCATCGCCCTTCCCGCCGCGCGAAGAGTTTGCCACGCAAAATCAATGCTATAGCGCCCACTTAAAGCTTTGGCAAAGCGCTTTCGCCTACAATGCTCGCGTGAATGGAGACGGCGGCGATTTTAGGGAGCGGAGAAAGTGGCGGCATCGCAGGTTAACGGAAGGTTAACAGATAACCGCAAGCCGTTTCCGCCTGCGCTATAGCGGCGCCATCCACATCTAAGGGGATAACAGGGCCGGGCGCCAGGCGTGATCTTGTCCGTTTTTCCGCATGGCTGTTAACCTTTTCTGGAGGGCGGATTGATTCGCCTTCGCTTCCGGGGAGGATGGCATCATGGGACTTTCAGCTTTGCTTAAAGCTTCCGACGCTTCGAGCGCATTTTTGGAGCCTTCCGGCTCATTGCCACCGGAAGAAATCGAAGAAGGCTTGGCCTTTCTTTCCTATGCTGACGGTTTTATGGCGGCGGCAGCCGTTGGCCCCGAGCTTGTTCCGGCAAGCGAGTGGCTTCCCATACTCGCCAGCGGCGCCGCCCCGGAAGACAGCGACGCGGACGCGCGGCTCGCCAGGGAGGCTATGCTTTTCGCCTACCGCAACATTCTGAGATCCCTTTCCGGCCATGACAACGGCTATGAGCCTTTCTTCTGGGAGGACGGCGAGGAGCGCCTCATCACGCGCGATTGGGCGCTGGGCTTTCTGGCCGGCGTTCGTTTGCGCGATGAGGCGTGGGCGCCTATTCGTGATGGCGACGGGCTGGCCATCTTCGCAATGCTGGCCGTTCTTCTTCAAAATGAAGAGGTTTACGCCAAGCTCGCCGAGCATGGCGTCGATCCGGAAGAGTTTTTCGACGCGGCGCAAAACGCAATTCCTGACTTGATTTAAGCTTTATACGGCATTCGTGAGGAGCGGCCCGAGGGACACGTCACTCTCCGGCGCGTGGAGAAAAAGACCGGCCGTAACGATCCCTGCCCCTGCGGCTCGGGCATGAAGCACAAAAAGTGCTGCCTGAACTAACGTCGCGTTTTCAAAAGGAACGGCGCGCCAGAACCGCTTGCCACAGGCACAAGAGCGGAGTGACAACCAGTTCCATGCAGAGGCCGAAGATCATCGGGCGCCCGGCAAACCATGCAGGAAGACACCGTAAAGCCGGGCGAGTCCTCCAACGAAGACGATGGCGGTCAGGAGGCGGAAAGTCCGGCCCTTGCGCTCGATGCCTGGAATGGCGCCCCAGAAGGCGAGGCCAATCCCGAAGAGCAGCCCGGAAAGGTAGCGGAAATGGCTGTCGAGGTCCGCCGGCGCGCTGCTTTCGCCCGCCAACGAGGCCCCCAATATAATCCCACCGAGCCCTGCGAAGACGGGGACGAGCCCGCCTGCGGCGACGGCAATCTGTAATGCGCGCTTCATGAGCCTCCTTCACGCTTAGGCTTATGGGGAGTTCTCTTGGCGAAAAAGGGCGCCGGGCACTATGTTCGCATGGGAACCCAACGAATAGCGAGGGGCGGGTGGTCACTGTTCACGATAAGCGCGAAGGCGGCGCGGTGCGACATCCCGAAAAGGCGCACCGGCCCGATCCGCCGACGCAACGCAAGCCCGCCTGGATCCGCGTGAAAGCGCCGGGCTCGGCGGCTTACGCGAACACGGCGCAGATCGTGCGTTCGAACCGCCTGCATACGGTTTGCGAGGAGGCAGGCTGCCCGAATATCGGCGAGTGCTGGGAGAAACGCCACGCGACCATGATGATCATGGGCGATACTTGCACGCGCGCCTGCGCCTTCTGCAATGTCCGAACGGGGCTGCCCGGCCCGCTTGACGCGAGCGAGCCGGAAAATGTCGCCCGCGCAGTGGCGGCGCTCGGCCTTGAGCATGTTGTTGTGACATCCGTCGACCGCGACGATCTCGCCGACGGCGGAGCGGGGCATTTTGCGGCCACGATCGGCGCCATCCGGGGGGCCGCGCCGGCGACGACGATCGAGGTGCTGACGCCGGATTTCCTGCAAAAAGGCGATGGCGCGCTCGAAACGGTCATCGCGGCCAAGCCCGACGTCTTCAACCATAATCTGGAAACCGTGCCTGCGCTTTACCTCACGATCCGTCCAGGCGCGCGCTATTTTCACTCGTTGCGGCTGCTCCAGCGGGCGAAGGAATTGGACAGAACCATGTTCACGAAGTCCGGCATCATGGTTGGGCTCGGCGAGAAGCGGAACGAGGTCTTGCAACTCATGGACGACCTGCGCTCGGCTGATGTGGATTTCCTTACCATCGGGCAATATCTCCAGCCGACCCGCAAGCACGCCGCCGTGGATCGCTTCGTCGAGCCGGCGGAATTCGAGAGCTACAAGAGCATCGCATACTCCAAGGGCTTCCTGACGGTTGCGGCGAGCCCGCTCACGCGCTCGTCCTACCACGCGGGCGATGATTTCGCGAAACTGAGGGCGGCGCGCGTAGCTTTATCCGGAGCGGGCGATGTCAGCCGATGAACTCACCTGGTCCTGCTCCGTTTGCGAAAAAATTCATAGGGGTTTGCCAGCCATCGCCTTTGAGGCGCCAGCGCATTATCACGGACTGGCCGAGGAAGAACATCCCAAGCGGGCTCTGCTCAACGAAGACTTTTGCGTTATCGACGGAAATACCTTTTACGTTCGGTGCGTGCTCAACATCCCAATATCCGGGATCGGCGACACACTCGAATGGGGAGTCTGGTCCTCGCTTAGCGAAGCCAATTTCAAGAATTATTCCGATACGTTCCACGATATCGACCAGAGCAAGCTGGGCCCGATGTTGGCTGGTTACGCTTAAGTCTTCCCGATTATCCTCCAACCCTCAACCTTCGATGCAATGTCATCCCAGCCGATAATAGGAAGCGGCCGCTCATTGCCTTCGATCCCTCACAAGACCATCCGCTCATCGCCGATATCGTGAATGGCGTCTCTCTTGAACGAGCGATCAGCTTCGTGGACCCAATTCTTCATCGCCACTGAAACCGCGCCCATGCGGCGAAATACCGTCTCGCGCTGGCCATGCGCGCGCCCCATGCCCGTGTCATGATATTCGGCAGCCACCGGGAAGCCGAGACGTTCATTCAGAATTTGAGCCGCTGATGCCTTCTTTCGAAACGACCCGCCGCGTAGCCCATTCTGCGGCCGATATGTTTGCGCTCGTCGCCGACGTTGAGCAATACCCGAAATTCGTGCCGCTCTGCCAGGACTTGCGCGTGATCAAGCGGGATGCGACCTCGGATGGCGAGCTGATCATCGCCAACATGACGGTGGCCTATAAGCTGTTCAGCGAAACTTTCACCAGCCGGGTGCGGCTGAAGCCGGAGGAGCAGGTGATTCTGGTCGATTACCTCGACGGCCCGTTCCGGCGGCTCGATAACCGCTGGACCTTCATTCCGCTGAGCGAGACCGAGAGCAGGGTGAAGTTCTATCTGAACTATGAATTCCGTTCTAAGCCCCTGCAGGTGCTCATGGGCTCCGTGTTCGACCGCGCCTTCCGCAAGTTCTCCGACGCCTTCGAGGCCCGCGCCGGCGAGGTGTATGGCAAGCGATCGGCGCTTGCGCCGGGCGCCGCGCCCGGCCCTGTCACAAGCTAAAAAAGCCCCCCAGCCCTCTCCCGCAAGGGGAGAGGGAGTAGCTCGAGTTTGCAACGGCGTCCCTTCTCCCCTTGCGGGAGAAGGACAGGATGAGGGGTGGAAGAAAAAGCGCACCGAAAAGGCTCAATCGAGACCGGCGGCCTCAAGCAGGAGGCGCAGCGCAGCCTCGACGGACTTCGCGCGGACTTGCGAGCGGCCAATATCGCCGAAGCGCTCCTCGTCGTGGATGGCGGTGAACTCGACGCGGCCGGCATCGCGCGCGGTGAGTTTTGCTGCGGCGAGGTGAACGAGGCCAACGGGTTTGTCCGCGCTGCCGCCGCCCGGCCCGGCGATGCCGGTCACGGCGACGGAAAGATGCGCGCGCGAGTATTTCAGCGCGCAGGCCGCCATGGCGACGGCTACCTCCTCGGAGACTGCGCCGTGCGCCTCGATCACGGCGGGGTCGACGCCGAGCATGTCCTCCTTCGCCTCGTTCGAATAGGTGACGAAACCGCGCTCGAACACATCCGATGAGCCCGCGACTGAGGTCAGCGCCCCGGCCACAAGGCCGCCTGTACACGATTCGGCGGTTGCGATCTTGATGCCCAGCTCCCGCGCCTTTTGCAGGACTTGTTCGGCTAGTAAAGCGGTCGCAGGGTCAAGCATGGCGGCGCCGTCTCTTTGTCATCGCGGAAAGCGCGTTTTGGCGCCTTATCCGCGATCTTGCAGGGTTTCAGAGGTAGATTTGGAAAGACCAGGGATGAGCACAACGGCGCTTTCCGGGGTGACGCCGGGGGCGACGGCGCTTGCCGGGTGACAGTAAGGCGCCGAGCAGCCATCTCAGCCGCCCGAACCGAAAACCACAGAGGCGGTCGCAAGCGCGGCGACGCCCTCGCGGCGGCCCGTGAAGCCGAGGCCCTCGCTGGTGGTCGCTTTCACGCTCACGCGCTCGCGCTCAATGCCCAGCAGTTCCGCCATTCTCGCGCGCATGGCCTCGCGGTGCGGCCCAATCTTGGGGCGCTCGCAAATGAAGGTGATGTCCACATTCGTCACGCGCCCGCCGCGCCCGGCGACGAGTTTCGCGGCGTGCAGCAGAAACACCGCCGAGTCCGCGCCGCGCCATTGAGGATCGGAGGGCGGGAAATGGTCCCCGATATCGCCCGCGCCGATTGTGCCAAGCAGCGCGTCTGTCAGCGCATGCAAGCCTGCATCGGCGTCGGAATGGCCTTTCAGCCCCTGATTATGCGGGATGTTCACGCCGCAAAGCGTGACGTGATCGCCATCCTCGAAGGCATGCACATCGAAGCCGGTGCCGCACCTCACATCGGCGAAACCGGCGGCGGCGCCCCGCTTACGATCAAATCCGCCATGTGCAAATCCTCGGCTGTGGTGATCTTCATGTTTTCGGATGCGTTCTCCACGAGCGCCACGCTCAGCCCATGCCACTCGGCGATGGAGGCGTCGTCGGTGAAGTCGGAGCGGTCCGCGGCCGCCCGGTGCGCTTCGAGAATCTTAGCGTAGTGGAACGTCTGGGGCGTCTGCGCCCGCCACAATCCCTCCCGGGATACGGTCCCAGCGCTCAGCCCTGACACGCCGCGTTTCAAGGTATCCGTGACGGGGGCGGCGGCGATGGCGCCGTCCGAGGCGTTGAGCGCCGCCAGCGTATCGCCGATGCATTGGGCCGAAATGAAGGGCCTCGCGGCGTCGTGGATCAACACGGCGCCTGGCGAAAGGGGAGCCAAAGCCTCAAGGCCCGCAGCCACCGAAAGCTGTCGCGTCGCTCCGCCCGGCACGGGTTTCAGGAGCTTTGCGGAATGCAGGCCTTGCAAGGCCTCATTATACAGTGCTTCGTCGCCCGCACGGATGACCGTGAGGACCAGATGCACGTCCGGATGTGAAATGAAGGCTTCCAGCGTCCGGCGCAGCACCGGCTTGCCGCCGGCAAGGCAGTATTGCTTGGGGCGTCCCTGGCGCTGTCCAGCTCGAACGCCGCTGCCGCCGGCCACGATGACGGCGGCATTAGCTGACTGTTTTTGGTCTCTAATTTGCATGGTGATGATTTTGCATAGTGAACGCAAACCGCGCGGGGGTGCTGGACGACATTATAAGCTGCCTTTAAAACCGCCAAGCGCTTTCGCAAACCTAATTATGCCTGCTGACACGAGGGCTGAATTTGCTACAATGCCTACAAACTAGCCGCCCCGCATCAATGCCTAGCATTTGGGCAAATTTTGATTCAGGCCGTGCTTTTTTTCCGCAACTGTCGTTGGACGAAGCCGGTTTGCTTAACTCTATGACTTCCCGCGAAAAGACGAAGACAAAGGCCGCTGAAGGAGCCAAGCAGCTCGATTTTAAGACGCTTGTGCAGGGGCTTCCGCACGTCGTCCTCGTCGCGGACGCCGATAACCGCATCATGTTTGCGAACTTCGCCGCCGAGGTTTTCTTCGGCGTGAGCGAAGCTTTGCTGAAAAAACGGGCATTGCACTCCGTGGTGGCATTCGCCAACCCCCTGACCGCGCTCGCCAATCAAGTCCGGAAGACGCGTGGCGCGGTCAATGAGTACGAGCTCGATCTTGGCCTTCCCGACCGGCCGCAGCAGCAGCTGGTTGACATTTTCGCCTCGCTCATCGCGGAGGACCAGGACCTTGTGCTTTTGATGGTGCAGCAGCGCAGCATGGCGGCGATGATCGAGCGGCAACTGACCCATCGGGGCGCCGCGCGCTCGGTGTCCGCCATGGCCGCGGTTCTCGCCCATGAAATCAAGAACCCCCTTTCAGGCATCCGTGGCGCGGCGCAATTGCTTGAGGCGGGCGCGGCGGAGGAAGACCGCCCGCTGGCCCAACTCATCACCGAGGAAACGGACCGCATCCGCAATCTCGTGGACCGGATGGAGGTTTTCGGGGACGAGCGCCCCGTTCACAAGGAGTCCGTCAACATCCATACAGTGCTGGATCATGTCAGGAAGATCGCTCGCGCGGGCTTTGCGCGCCACCTGACGATCACGCCCGCTTACGATCCAAGCCTTCCGAATGTCCCCGGAAATCGCGATAAGCTTATCCAGGCTTTCCTAAACCTTGTGAAAAACAGCGCCGAGGCTATTGGCGACAAGCCTGACGGGCAAATCACCTTGTCGACGGCTTTCCGTCCCGGCCTCAGCCTCAGGCTGCCAAATTCGGATTCAAGCGTCAGGCTGCCCTTGGAGATTTGCGTCTCCGATAACGGATCGGGCGTGCCCGAGGACGTTAAACCGCATCTTTTCGAGCCGTTCGTGACAACGAAGGCGAGAGGCGCAGGACTAGGTCTCGCGCTGGTTGCGAAGATCGTCGGCGATCATGGCGGGGTGATCGAGTGCGAATCGCGTACACGTATGACAACCTTCCGCATGCTTCTGCCAATGTATCAAACATCCGCGCGTAAGAATGGAGCAACATAGCATGGGCCGCGGAAATGTTCTCATAGCCGACGATGATGCGGCTATTCGCACCGTTGTGAATCAAGCCCTGGCTCGGGCCGGTTATAGCGCGCGCGCGACAAGCAACGCAGCGACGCTTTGGAACTGGATCAGCCAGGGGGATGGCGACGTCGTGATCACCGACGTGATCATGCCTGACGAGAATGCTTTCGATCTCATTCCGCGCATCAAGAAGATCCGGCCGGAGCTGCCCATCATTGTCATGAGCGCTCAGAATACGTTCATGACGGCCATCACGGCCGCAGAGCGCGGCGCCTACGAATATCTGCCGAAACCGTTCGACCTGAAGGAACTGGTCGCCGTCGTGGGCCGGGCCTTACGCGAGCCCAAGGTTGCGAAATCTTCGCTCAAGAACGAGACTGAGAGCGACAACCTGCCTCTTATCGGCCGCTCGCCATCCATGCAGGACGTCTATCGCGTCATGGCGCGGCTGATGCACACCGACTTGACGGTGTTGATCACCGGCGAATCGGGGACGGGCAAGGAGCTTGTCGCCCGCGCGCTGCACGACTACGGCCAGCGGCGCAAAGGCCCTTTCATCGCCATCAATATGGCAGCCATTCCGCGCGAGCTGATCGAGTCTGAGCTTTTCGGGCATGAGAAGGGCGCTTTCACGGGCGCGGCTTCCCGTTCGGTTGGGCGTTTCGAGCAGGCGGACGGAGGCACGCTGTTCCTCGATGAGATTGGCGACATGCCGATGGAGGCGCAGACGCGTCTTCTCCGCGTGCTTCAGGAGGGCGAATACATGACGGTCGGCGGCCGCGTGCCGATCAAGACCGACGTGCGCATCATCGCCGCCACCAATAAGAGCCTTGAAAATCAGATCTCGCTCGGGCTTTTTCGCGAAGATCTCTATTACAGGCTGAATGTGGTGCCGTTGCGGATGCCGCCCTTGCGCGAGCGGCTGGAGGACGTGCCGGACCTCGTCCGCCATTTTTTGAAACTCGCCGAGAAAAGCGGGCTTCCCTCCAAAACGCCCACCCAGGAGGCCTTCGACCGGCTGAAGCGGCACACCTGGCCCGGCAATGTCCGGGAGCTGGAGAACTTGGTCCGCCGCCTCAGCGCGCTTTACTCGCAGGAGCTTATTTCGGCCGATATCGTCGACAATGAGCTTTCGACCAGCTCCAGCGCCGCCGCATTGGACGCGCCGCCGCCTGGAAAAGCCAAGCTCAATGAGTGGATGGAAGCCTATCTGTCCGATTATTTCGGCGCTTATGGCGACCAGCTTCCGCCACCTGGGCTGTACGACCGGGTTTTGCGCGATGTCGAGGCTCCTCTCATAACGGCTGCTCTCGCGGCGACGCGGGGAAATCAGATCAAAGCCGCAGAACTTCTCGGATTGAACCGCAACACGCTTCGCAAGAAGGTGCGCGAGCAAAAGATCCGGGTTGTCCGCAGCTCCGCGTAGGTGGACGGCTAGGCGATGGAAGATGGCGGACTTCATCCGCCTCCGGAACTGGCCGCCCCTTTGAACGCTGCCGCGAGCGCCGCCAAGGCCTGCTTCGAGCGTGCGTCCGTCACCCTCGAATAGAGTAGCGCAGGCAGGCGCGGCAGCTCGGGCAGGCCGAGTCTTGGGCCAACATCGAGCGCGCCGAAAGGGACCATCCGTTTGGCGAGCGCGGCAGTGCCAAGTCCTGCCATCACAGCAGCCGCAACCGCCGCCACGCCGCCGCCAACGAATACCTCGGTCCAGGCGATGGCCGCCTCATCGAGCAGCGCCGTAGCCATCTCACGCACGCCGCAAGGCTCCGCCAGCGTGCAAAGTTGCAAGGGTTCGCCCGCGCGATGCCGCCAGGACTGCGCAGCATACCAGCCATATTTTTCGTAAGCGAGAAGCTCGCCTCCGGGGCGTCCCTCCTGCTCCCGCACGATCACTGTATCGAACTCCCGCCGGTCGAAGCTGCGAAGAAGCTCGCGCGAAGCCCCAATTCTGATGTCGATCAGAAGCTGCGGATCGGCCAGGTTCATGCGGGCGATGAGCGCGGGCAGCTCGGGGCCTGCGACATGGTCGCTGATGCCGATGGTGAGCCGCCGGCGGGCCGCCGAAAATCCGGAGAGCGCGCGCTCATGGGCTTGCGCCAAATCGCGCGCCAGATCGAGGAACGCCACGCCCCGCGCGGAAAGCTGCACATGCCGGGGACTGCGCTCGATCAGCCGGCAGCCGAGCCTCTCCTCCAGCCGCTTCAATTTTAAGCTCATGGCGGCTTGGGTCGTGCGCATCGCCTCGGCGGCTCGCGTGAAGCTGCCAAGCTCGGCGATGTGAATGAAAGCCTGGACCGCATCCAGATCGAGAGGGCGTTCAGTCATTGCGGATTGTTATCACAGATATGTTCATCCATAGTATTCCATTATAGCTTGAAATCGCGCATGTTAAAGGAGCAAATCGAACAAAGGAGATCAGCCATGCCGCTCACCCATGTGGCGCTTCGCGCCGGCAAATCCGGCGCTTACCGTCAGGCGATTTTCGACGGTCTTTATCAGTCCATGCGCGAGACCTTCAACGTGCCGGAGCACGACCAATTCATGACCGTCACCGAGCACGACGCCGCAAGCTTCCGCTATGGCGCGGCCTACCTCGGCATCGGGCGCACGGACGATCTTCTCTTGATCCAGATTACGGTGAGCAACACTCGCACGGTGGAGCAGAAAAAAGCGCTTTACCGGCGCGCTGTGGAGCTGTTAGCCGAAAATCCCGGCATCCGGCCGCAGGATGTGTTCATAAACCTTGTCGAGGTGGCCAAGGAGAACTGGTCGTTCGGAAATGGGCTCGCTCAATACGCATAAAGATTGCGGAGCTGAGGGACTGCGGACAACTCGTCGAGCGGACAACGTCTCCCTCCAGCCTAGCCGAAAGGGAGACGCCGGTCCTTGACAAGAAGTGACGCCCCTGATGCCAAGCGCCACAACCGAAGAATGTCATGGGTTGTTTAATAAACCGTGAGTGTAAGCTTGGCCTTCCGAAGGCGTAAGCCAAGCTTTTTGACGCAGCCGCCATTTTTCTGTTCAATGGCATTCCATTTCGGAGTAGAGGGGCGGCCATGAGCGAAAAATTTTCCATACCAGCAGACGACGCTCAGGCTTATAGCCTCATGCGCACGTACGGCATTTCAGACGAAGAGCTGAGAGACTTTATCTCGACAATGCTAAGTGAAATGAAAGTCCTCGCCGAATACGCGAAGTTCTCAGACGTTGCGAGCCATTTGCGCGCCGCTTTGAGCGAGCTCGAAGCCAAAAAAGCGTCCCGCGCGTCCTAGATCAAACGCTTAGGCTTCTTTGCTGTTCAACTCGACTTGAGCAAGCAATGTGTCGTGGGTTCTCGCTCCTGTCGATGTTGTGGCGATTGTATAAGACATTAGTTCAGGCCCTTCATCCCCTCGGCGAAGCCCGCTAGCGGCGCAGGAAATCCGATGCCGGAATCAGGCGTCGGGAATATAATGAAGCTCGCGGTTTGGCCGGATGCGAATTTGCTCACGAGATTATCGTCGATAATGACCTCGGCGAGACAGCCGACCCTCCAGCACTTCAAAAACTTCACGTTGCCTACGTCAGCGCCGTCGACCCTCAGGCCCAAACCGGCTGGAAGCACGACGCCTAAGGGCGCCACGATGCGCATGATTTTCTTGTCGCTATCGAAGGAGCGCATCAACAGAACCGTCATGAACATATTCGGCCGGTCCTCCAGCTTGAGGTCCTGCACCAGCGCACATTTGTCCTGCTTTGCTCCTGCAATCTGCGCGCATTTCAACTTCCAGGCTCCGTAAATCGCTTTGACCTGCCCCGAGCCGACCTCCGACTGAGCGTGAGTTTGAGCAGACGCGAAAGCGAGGAGGAGGCAAGCGGCTAGGAGCTTGGCCGATCGTAACATCATTGCACACCGTGTTGAGAGGACGGGCGTTTAATACCCCGCAACTCGGCAAGGAATAGGGCCAAATTGAGACTGTGGCGTCTTATCGCTGATGCGCGCCAGCGCACCCAGCCTCCGCTTGGCATGCCATGGTGGCCCTGGTCATGGGATTGCCGGGATGGGCGATGTTCCGCTGGCCGGGACCAGAACCGGCATGATGCCGTGATCGCCACTCCGTCTTTCAGGCCGCAGTCGCACCGGACCTATTACGTCGTCGCCCACTTCCATCATGTGCTGTCTCCCGGGGCCGTGTTCGCGATCTTCGCCGGGTTCTAGTTCTGGTTCACGAAGATAACTGGCCACACCTATTCGGAGCCGCCCGGAAAACCGCACTTCTGGCTGACCCTAATCGGCGTCAGCCTCGCCTTCTTCCCGCAGCGCTTTCTGGGAACCTCCGGGGACGCCACGGAGCCACGGAGATACGCAGATTACCCCGATGCCTATTGGGGCGGGAACATTGTGTCCTCGATCGGCTCTTATATCGGCGGAGTGAGCGTGCTCGTCTTTCTCGTTATGCTTGCCAAGGCTTTCTCGCGGAAAGGAAGAACCGGCGCCAATCCCTGGGGCGCGGGCGGAATGACGCTCGAATGGACGCTTTCCTCGCCTCCGCCGTTCCATGCCCACGAGAAGTCGCCGCGCATCACGTGAAGATATGAACCCTGTCGTGTTGAGCCGATTGCGGACAAAGCCAAAGTCAAATGAGATGAGTGAAACCGAAGTCTCCGTCACAAGCCCCGCTGCGCCGCCGCTGTCGGCTGCGTCCATTGGAGATTACATTGCGTTGTTGAAGCCGACGGTGATGTCGCTTGCGGTTTTCACCGCGGCCGTCGGAATGGGGGTGGCGCCTGTTCACCTTCACCCGGTGATCGCCATAACGGCCCTTATTCTGATCGCCATGGGCGCAGGCGCGGCGGGCGCGCTCAACATGTGGTACGACGCCGATATCGACGGGCTGATGCAGCGCACCGCGAAACGGCCGATCCCGCGAGGGCTGATCCCGCGGGCCGAGGCGGCGGCGTTGGGGCTGTTCCTCGCGGCGTTCTCAGTCCTCAGTCTTGGCCTGCTCATGAACTGGGTCGCCGCATCGCTTCTGGCTGGCAGCATCGTCTTCTATCTTGTCATCTATACGCATTGGCTGAAGCGGCGCACTCCCCAGAACATCGTGATCGGCGGCGCGGCGGGCGCACTGCCGCCGATGATCGGCTGGGCGGCTGCGACTTCTTGCGTCTCATGGGAGGGTTTCGCGCTCTTCCTCATCATTTTCCTCTGGACGCCCCCGCATTTCTGGGCGCTCGCGCTTTACCGCTCGCGCGATTACGCCCGGGCCGGTGTGCCGATGATGCCCAATGTGCGCGGCCCAGATCACACGAGGCTGCAAATTCTCGTCTATACGGCGGCGACGGCGGCGGCAGGGTTTCTGCCGGTGCTGCTCGGCTTTGCCAGCTATGGCTACGCGGCGGCGGCGGCGGCTCTCGGCTCGGGCTTCCTGTTTTGCGCATGGCGCGTTTTTCGGGTTCGCGAAGGCTTCGACGCCGACAGGGCTTCGCGGCAGCTCTTCACCTACTCAATCCTTTACCTTTTCGTGCTCTTCGGCGCTCTCTGGGTGGATCATGGCTTTGGGCTCGGACGATAATCTGTTTCGAGCCCCGAAGGCGAAGGCTTTGCTCGGCGGCGGGGCCAAGCGGCGGCAAAGCAATCGAAGAGCGGCTGGCGTCAATGCTCGCGCTCGCGGTAATGTTACGCCCTGCCATCAAGGTTGGTTGCTCCGATGAGCGGTCTTGCGCGCCCGGCGCCCGCGCAAGCGGCCCGCATAAAAGGCAGGCTCACCTTGACGCTGCTCGCTCTGAGCGCTTTCAGCTTTCTTATCGCGCTTTGCGTCTGGCAACTTGAGCGCCGCGAGTGGAAAAACGATCTCATCGCCCGCTTTGAGGAGGCGCTGTCCAGACCCGCCGCCACTTACGAACCGCCGGCGCGAAATGCAGGAGAACAAGCGCGCGAGTTCCAGCGCGTGACTGCGACGGGCGCATTTCTGGATGGGCAAACCGCGAAGATGCTGGTTCCAGCGCCGGAGGCGGGGCGCGCGCAAACCGGGGACGGCTTCGGCTATCTGCTCTTCACGCCCTTTAAGACCGGCGACACCATCGTCCTTGTAAATCGGGGTTTCGCTCCAAGAAGCGTGGCAGATAGCGAGGAGGTTCCAGGCGGCGGGGCGAACGTGACAGGCATTCTGCGGCTCGCCGGGAAGCCCGGCTGGTTCACGCCTTCGCCAGACTTTGCGAAGCGGCTTTTCTATTCGGCGGATATTCCGGCCATGGCTAAAGCAGCCGGACTTGGGGTCGATGGAACTGTTGTGAGCGAGTATATCGAGGCCGAGCCAATGCCCAGGGCCGGAGGCTGGCCCAAGCCCCGCGATCCGCGTGAACTGCTCGCCGCAATCCCGAATAACCATCTCGAATACGCGTTGACCTGGTTCGGCCTCGCGGCCGCGCTCGCGATCGTTTACCGCTTTCTCATCGCCCGGACTTGAGCGCCAGCGCTTTTTGCACCCTCGAAAGCCGTTCGTACTTGGCGCGGCGCAGATGACACCGGCTCAACTCCGTCCTATTGTGCAGGGGAAGGCCGCTTCGGCCGCAACTTTTAAGAAGATATGATGTACGTCTCGACACGGGGAGCCGCTCCTCCCGCAGACTTCGAGGAGGTCTTGCTCGCCGGGCTCGCGCCCGATGGCGGCCTCTATATGCCGGAGGCCTGGCCGCAGCTGGCGGAATTGCCAGCCTCGCCAACTGCGCATTATGCGGCTGCGGCCGCACATGTCATCGCGCCTTACACCGGCGGAAATCCTGGTCACGCAGATCTCTTCGCGCTCGTCTCCGAGGCCTACGCAAGCTTCGACCATCCCGATGCCGCGCCGCTGCGCCAAATCGGCCCCGGCCTTTTTCTGCTCGAACTTTTCCATGGCCCGACGCTCGCGTTCAAGGACTTCGCGATGCAGGTGCTCTCGCGGCTCATGGAGCGCGCGCTGAAGCACAGAGGCGCGCGAACCACAATTCTCGGCGCCACTTCGGGCGACACCGGCGCCGCCGCCGTGGAAGCGTTCCGCGGACGGCAGGACATCGAGCTTTTCATCCTCTTTCCCAACGGGCGCATCAGCGACGTTCAGCGCAAGCAGATGACGGCGGCTCAAGAGGACAACATTCACGCCATCGCCATCGAAGGCACGTTCGACGATTGCCAGACAATCGTGAAGGCGCTTTTCGGCGACGCGGAGTTTCGCGCGCGGCATGCTCTTTCCGCCATCAACTCCATAAATTGGGCGCGGATCGTCGCGCAGGCGGTCTATTACTATACCGCAAGCGCAAAACTCGGGCCTAACTGCCGGCCAAGCTTCACGGTTCCAACCGGCAATTTTGGAGACATCTTCGCGGGGTTTGCAGCGTCGAGAATGGGACTTCATATAGAAAGACTTGTGATCGCCACGAATGAGAATGATATTCTTGCTCGCGCGCTCGAAACCGGACGCTATCAGCCTAGAGCGGTCATGCCGACCGACAGCCCCAGCATGGACATCCAGATTTCAAGCAATTTCGAACGCCTCCTGTTTGAGGAGAGCGGCCGTGATTCCGAGTTCGTGACCCGCGCGATGGCCGATTTGCGCGAGAACGGCGGGTTTGACATCCCGTCCTCCACACTCGCGCCCATCCGCGAGCGGTTCACCGCGCAACGCGTCAGCCGTAACGAAGCGGCGGCGGCGATGGCCACGCTTTTCGAGGTTGAGGGGCTGCTCATCGATCCGCATACCGCGGTGGGGCTTGCGGCTGCTCAAACAGAGCAGGCGCGCAATGGCGCCCGAATGGTGGTGCTCGGCACAGCGCATCCGGCAAAATTCCCCGAAGCCGTTAAACGCGCCACCGGCCGGATAGCCGAAATTCCGGAACGGCTGCGAGAGCGTCTCGGCGGCCGGGAGCGTTTCAAGCTGCTGCCGAACTCCGCGGCCGCGGTTGCCGGCGCCATAGCCGCGCATGCGTCCGCGCGGCATCGTTAAATGACATTCGAGGTTCATCCATGACAGTTCTAACCAGCCAGCTCAACAATGGGATGCGAATCGTAACCCACCGGATGGCGGGGCTGGAAACAGCGACCGTCGGCGTCTTTGTCGCCGCTGGCGCGCGCGCCGAAACGGACCACGAGCACGGCGTTGCGCATTTTCTCGAGCATATGGCCTTCAAAGGCACGCCGACGCGGACGCCGATGCAAATCGCGGAGGAGATCGAGGGCGCGGGCGGCGCGCTGAACGCGGTCACCTCGTCCGAGGCGACCAACTATTATGCCCGCGTCCTGAAAAGCGATGTTGAGCTTGGCCTCAACCTGATCGGCGATCTTCTCCTGAACCCGTCCTTCACCGACGATGAGATGGACCGGGAGCGCGAGGTTATCCTGCAGGAAATCGCGGCGACCCAGGACAGCCCGGACGACATCGTATTCGACCTTGCTCTCGCCGAGGCCTATCCCAACCAAGCGCTCGGGCGCTCGATCCTCGGCACCGACCGCACGATCTCCCGCCATTCCGCCGCCGACCTCAAACGCTTCCGCAACGAGAACTACGCGGCGTCACGCATGATCCTGAGCGCGGCGGGCGCGGTCGATCATGACGCGCTTCACAAGCTGGCGGAGAAGATTTTCACTGGGCTTCCGCTGGAAGCGCCGCGCCAGATGAAGCGCGCCAAGTTCGAAGGCGGCAACGCGGCGTCGGACAAGCGCTTCGAGCAGTGCCACGTTCTCTTCGCCTTCGAAGGTTATCCCAATGGCCATGAAGCCTCCTTCGCCGGGCGGATTTTCGCAGGCATCGCGGGCGGAGGCATGGCGTCGAGGCTTTTCCAGGAGGTGCGCGAGAAGCGCGGGCTCTGCTACGACATCCACGCCTTCGATTGGGGATATGCAGACAGCGGCGTGATCGGAATCCACGCGGCGACGAGCCCTCAGCAGCTGCGCGAATTAAGCCAGCTCTCGCTTGGCATTTTCGCCGATCTCGCCGAAGAGGGACCGACGGAGCAGGAGCTTGCGCGGGCCAAAGCGCAGATCAAGGCCGGATTGTTCATGAGCCTGGAAAGCTGCGAGGCAAGAGCCGGGCAACTCGCCTGGGATCTCGATGGTCTTCGGCCGGCCCATCTCGAACGACGAGCTGATCGTCAAGGTTGACAGCATCACGCGAGAGGATGTGCAAGCCATCGGGCGCGGTATGCGCGCCAAGCCGGAGATGGTTTCGGCGGTTGTCGGAGCGCGCGGCTCAGCGTCCGCTGTGGCCGACACTGCGGAAGCGTTTTTGTCCGGCGCTCTCGCCGCGTGAAGCGCGAGCATGCTCGGCGGCGCGCGCATGTTGTTCTCTGAGAGCAGACCCCACGTCGAGGGCGATGGGGTCTTCCTTCGCGAGCCCCAGATGTCCGATTACAAGGCCTGGGCGGCTGTCCGCACAGATAGCCGCGCGTTTCTAGAGCCTTGGGAGCCGCGCTGGACGAGAGATGAACTCACTCGCGACACCTATCGCCGCCGCATTCGCTATTATTATCGCGATGCCCGCCAAGATCTTGGTTATGCCTTTTTTCTGTTCAGAACCTCTGATAACGCTTTAATTGGGGGCATAACATTAAGCAATATCCGCCGCGGGGTAAGCCAGAGCTGCTCGCTTGGATATTGGATCGGCGAACCGTTCGCCCGGCAGGGCAATATGACCAAGGGGGTGCGGGCGGTCATTTGGTTTGTGTTCGATGTTTTGCGTCTTCACCGGTTGGAGGCGGCCTGCCTGCCAGAGAACAAGGCGTCGGCGGCGCTTCTGAACCGGACAGGGTTCCAATATGAGGGCTTGGCCCGGCGGTATCTGAAAATTAATGGCATATGGCAAGACCATTGGCTTTTCGCGCTACTCAATGACGATCCCACGCCTTGACCGAAGCGGCGGCCGGGTCCAGTGATGTGCGAACGGAGCAAACCGGCCGCGCAGGTTGAGGCTTGCGTGGCTTTCAGGCAAGCGGGGGGCGTCTTACAAACGCTTTTCGCCGTCATAGCCGCATTTTTTATAGCCATGGCGTCGCTAGCGGCGCCTGCAATGGCTGTGGAGCCGATCGTTATCGGTCCCGACGAAGAGAAGATCGACATCACGCTTCTCGGCGAGTTCTACGAACGGCGCGGCGACAAGCTCAGCGTCGAAACCGCGCCGAGCGCGGACGGCATAGCCGGGCGCATGACCGTCTCGGCAAAAACGCCCGGCACAAATCCAAGCTGGGTCGTGTTCGCGCTCAGCAATCCGACCGATAAGCCTGTCGTGCGCTTTTTGACAGCGCAGCGCTATGACATCGTTGGATCGCGCGTCGCAAAGCCCGACCTCGATGCGCCGCGAATCACCAATGTCACGCCGTCGCTGGGATTCCGCCCGGAGCGAAACGAAGATTACGACTATCTCGATATTTACCGCATCTCGATCGAGCCCGGCACAACCGTCACCTTCATTGTGGAACTGGCCTCGGCGTCTGTTCCAAGGCTCTATCTGTCCTCGCCCGGGAGTTTCGGAAAGCGGCAGCGGGATTCCGCCCTGTTTCACGGCATATTGCTTGGCATAACGGGCATTCTCGCGATCTTCCTGACGGCGATCTTCGCGGCGAACCACAAGCTTGTCTTTCCGGCCACGGCGCTCGTCGCCTGGGCGGCGCTCGCCTATCTCTGCGTCGATTTCGGCTTTTGGCATAAGCTTTTTCAGCTCTCGTCGGAAGATAACGGCACCTATCGAGCGGCGGCGGAAGCCTTTTTCGCGTCGAGCCTGGTGGTCTTCCTCTACACATTTCTGAATTTAAGGCTCTGGCATTCCTGGATTTCCATGGCCTTTTTCGGCTGGATGGCGGCGCAATTAGGCTTGATCTTTTTTGCGCTTATCGACGCCCAGCTCACAGCCGGTTTCGCAAGGCTCTCCTTCGTTCCGATTGCCGTAGTCGGCAGCGGGGTGATCATCTTTCTGGCCTTGCGCGGACAGGAGCGCGCGCTCGCGCTTGTGCCCTCCTGGATGCTGTTCATGGTCTGGCTGTTCGCCTCGGCCGTCACTGTCACGGGCAAGGTTTCGGGTGACATCGCTGTGTCGGCGCTGTCCTCCGGTCTTGTGGTTTTTCTCATGCTGATCGGCGTGACGGTTACACAATACGCGTTCCAGACCACCGAATTGGGCAGTTCCGGCGAGGAAGCAGGCCAGTTCAAGCTGCGTGTCATGGCGCTCGAAGCCTCTGGCGCGAGCGTCTGGGAATGGGATGGACGCCGTAACGAAATAAACACCGGCCCCGAGGTGGAGCACGCGCTCGGCGTATCGCCCGGCACGCTTCGATGCGCGGCGGACGGCTGGCTTCAGCATCTCCATGCATCGGACAGAGAGCGCATGCGGCTCACGCTCTGGACGTTGCGAGAGCGTCAGGGCGGCGACATCAACCATGAATTCCGCATGAAGCGGGCTGACGGCGGCTACCTCTGGTACGAGCTCAGGGCGGCGGTGACGCCGCAGCGAACGACAAGGACGCTGCGCGGCGTAGGGCTGTTACGGAATGTCACCGCCCAGAAGCGAGCGCAAGAACGCCTTCTACACAATGCGATTCGGGATGGCCTCACCGGCTTGCCGAACAGGGAGCTTTTTCTCGACCGTCTGGAGACCGCGGTTGCGCGCGCCAAGCAGGAAAATATCAAGCCAACCGTGTTCTTCATCGATCTCGACGCGCTCAAGAATCAAAACCGCTCGCCCGACTTCGCCACAAATGACGGCGTCCTTCTGACCATCGCGCGCCGGCTCACCCGCCACATCTCGCCTCAGGACACGCTCGGGCGCATCAGCGCTTTGCAATTCGCGATCCTTATTTCGGACGACACCGAGCCGCGACACATCGCCATGCTTGCGGAACGCGTGCGCCGCTCGCTGCGCACTCCCATGAAGGTGGGCGGGCGCGATCTCGTTCTTACCGGCAGCATCGGCATCGCCATGTACGATAGCACGCAAGAACACGCCGAGGACCTGCTTCGCGAAGCGGAAAGCGCGATGTACCGCGCCAAGCGCGCAGGCGCGGACCGAATCGAGCTTTTCAAACCAGAGATGCGGGGCGCCACCGACGAGCGCTCCATTGTTCAAGCCGATCTAAAACATGCGATCGAGCGCCGGCAGATCCGTGTGCTTTACCAGCCCATCATGCGCATCGGCGATGAACGCCTGGCGGGCATGGAGGCTTTCGTCCTTTGGGATCATCCCACGCTTGGGCGACTCAGCCTGCCCGAGTTCGAGGCATCAGCCGAGGCTACGGGGTTGTCGGGCGAGCTATGGGCCTATGTTTTCGAACGCTGCATCCGGCAGGGCGCGCGGTGGCATCGCATCCTCCAGCGCGAAGACCCGATCTACATCAGCATCAACATGTCGAGCCAGCAGCTCTTCCACCACGATTTGGTGCAGAACCTGCGCCTCATCATCGGGCGCGAAACCTTGCCCAAAGGCGCTCTCAGGCTGGAAATCGCCGAGACGCTGATCAATTCGAACCCCGAACAAGCCATCGAGATACTGGATTGGCTCAAGAGCTTGAACGTCAGCGTTGCGCTCGACGAATTTGGCGTCAGCTTCTCTTCGCTCTCCTATTGGCACCGGCTCTCCATCGACGCCATCAAGATCGACCGCTCGCTTGTGACGATGAGCGATAAGGAACGTTCAAGCGCGATGGTGCTCAAAGCTGTGCTGACGATCGCGCACGAGCTCGGCAAAGACGTCGTCGCCGTGGGCGTCGACAATGACGAAGACCTGGCCTATGTCCGCGCGCTCGGTTGCGACTTCGGTCAGGGTTTCTACTACGCGGATCTCATGACAGAGCGCGAGGTCGTTAACCTTTTGAACGCGATCGCCCGGTCCACCAGGCGTGACGACCGGGAGCAGGAAAAGGAAGAGAAACGGGCCGAACGCAAAGCCGAGAAGGAAAGGGAAAGGGAGGAGAAAGAGCGCGAAAAGGCCGTGGCGCTCGCCGATATTGGTGCGAAGGCAAGTGTCCCTGCGACCGAGGCGCTGGAGCGGAAGCCGGGTAGAAGCGGCAGGCGCCGTCCCCGCTTGGACCTGGGCCAAACTTCGCCAGCCGTCAACGGCGACGCAGCAGCAAATGGAGTCCTCCCCGCCGATATTCCGCTGCCGCCAGCTCCCGGCGAAGCCTTCCAACCGCGACCGGCCGCATTTCCTTTCGGCAGGCGGGGAAAATAAAGAAAATCCTGAGGCTTACGCCCTTCCAGCGGCGCCAACGAGATGCGAAGGGTCGATGCCCAGGCTGTCGAGGGCGCGCCCATACTTGGTTTCAAGATCGCCGTCGAAAACGATCTCTGGATCGGCCGGGCAATTGAGCCAGCCATTCGACTGGATTTCGCGTTCGAGCTGGCCCGGCGCCCAGCCTGCATAGCCAAGCGCAAGAATGGCTTTGTCGGGGCCACTGCCTTTCGCAATAGCCTTCAAGATATCGATCGTGGCGGTAAGGCTGACGCCTTCGTTGATCGGCAGGGTGCTATCGGCGGCAAAATAGTCGGAGCTATGCAATACGAACCCGCGGCTGGTCTCGACCGGCCCGCCCACATGAACCGCCATCGAACCCACGCGAATGGCGACGGGCCGCGAACCGGCGGCCGTTATTTCGAGCTGCTCCAAAAGCCTTGGCAACGTAATGTGAGGCGCGCGCTGGTTTATCACCAACCCCATGGCGCCCTCGGCTGAGTGCGCGCACATATAAATCACGGCGCGATGAAAGCGGGGATCGCTCATCGACGGCATGGCGATCAGCAGTTGCCCGTCGAGGTAACCATCAGTTTTCAATAAGCCAATATTGGAGCGTCTTCTTGGCATGCTGTGATGGTAGCGCTTCTGCCTGCATTTTGTGAAGTGCGAACGCGTAGTTTTTTGTACGTACGCCCGTGATTTATGCCGCAGGCTGTCCCTTCTTTGTTATTAAGGTGAACCGGAAAGGCCATTCACAGGTTCCACAGCGAGGGGGCCTGCAAGTACAGTCCCATTCTTGCTCGGAGGCGACAGGGTGGATTTGCGTGCGCCTGGTTAGCTTTATCGCCTTTGTTTGGCGGCAAGCGCCCTTCTGATATGAGGCAGCGCATATTCGCTATACCAGTGGATTGTCATTTGGACCCGCTTTTCGGCTGGCTTAACCTCCGCCGCGTCGACAAGCTCTGCGCATGCTTCCCCCATCGACCTTATCATGCGAGCTGTCTCCGGAATGAAAGGCGCATCGGCGCCCTTGTCGTGCCTTTCTCTAATAATGCGATAGCGCAAATCTTCGGGGAGCGATTGAGCGCTGGCCATGAAGTCGAAAAGACTAATCTGCTGCCCGTTAACCCGCATTATTCGCCCCCGGTCTTGTTCTTCGTATCCCGCCATCTCGACACCCTCAGCGAAGTCGATGACGGCTGACATCAATTCGCGGATGGTCTTCCAATCTGTTGCCAAAAAGATGTCTCCTTCGTCTGCCTTGCCGGCGGATCAAGTTCGAGCATAGCGCGCTGCGAGCCGGGAATGCACCCCGCTTCGATCATCTTCACAACTTGCCGTCCCCGTTGGCGAAGCAGGAACCACCTATTTAGACGGATGGTGAACCGCTTTTCCATATCATGGCAAGCTCGCCCCATGTTTTTTCGGGCGCTATCCGGAGAAATAGTTCGCGTTGGGCAAAAAAGGGCGCCCACGGAGTTCTTCAATCAATTGCTCCAAGCCGGGTTCGCCAGCGTGTTTAGGTTTCTTTATGGCATATGGCGGCAGCGCCTGACACTAGTACGCCCCGCCGGAAGTTGGCGCCCGCTTGCCGCTCGTTCGCAAGCGAACTTCCGGCGGATAAGCTGCACTAGAATTCAATAAATTGCTTGTACGCCTTATCCGCGGGAAGTCCCGTCGACGCCCGCTGCAAATGGGACGGGACTTCCTGCGGTGTGTACTAGTTCTTGCCGTGATTCGGAGAGGCGCCTGGCTCTAAAGTCTTGCTTTCGGCCCCGAGCCTCGGCGTTGCCGATTATTTCCTTTATCGCGCCACGCGGTAACTCTTCGCGACGGGAGAAAAAGCTCTCGCCGTCTTTGTGACGTTACTCTGGGTTCTCGTCAAAACGCGCCTCCTGTCTTGATCGCCGGCCTTGCAGCCGCTGGGGGGCTTGGGTCGCGAACAATGTGCAAATGTGAGGGCGGCAGGCGATTGCTCTTGCGGCGGGCTGTATTTCAGCGTCGCCCCCCATTTTGATCCAGGTCAACACGTGCGCCGCCGCCAAAACTATGAGATAAGGCCACCGCGGGAGCGCTGCAGCACAGTCGCAGCCGGCGGAGCGCGATATGACCATCCGAAATCTCAGGCTCTTATTTCAGCCGTCCAGTGTCGTTCTTGTGGGCGCGAGCGAGCGCCCCGGTTCCATCGGTTTGCACGTCGCCGAGAACCTGTTGCGCGGCGGCTTTGCGGGTGAAATTGGCTTCGTCAATCCAGCCCATGATGCGATCCTCGGCAGGCCTTGCCATCGGACAATAAACTCCCTGCCTTTTGCGCCAAGCCTCGCGGTGGTGGCCACACCCCCGAACACTATACCCGGCATTATCGGCGAGCTCGGCCGCAAAGGCTGCCGGGCGGCCGTCGTCATCACGGCGGGCATCGCGGGCGATTTGGCTACGAGCATGCTGGAAGCCGCGAAGCCCTATCTCCTGCGCATCGTCGGCCCCAATTGCATCGGCGTCCAGATGCCGGGCCTGAAACTCGACGCAAGCTTTGCGCAAACGCTGGCGAAGCCCGGCGATATTGCGCTCGTGTCGCAATCCGGCGCCATCACAACGGCGATGCTCGATTGGGCGGCTGTCGAGGGCGTCGGGTTCAGCCACGTGGTCTCGATCGGGGATGCAGCCGACGTGGACCTCGGCGACATGCTCGACTATCTTGCGGGCGACATCACAAGCCGGGCCGTTTTTCTCTACATCGAATCGGTGCGGCACGCCGCAAAGTTCATGTCCGCCGCCCGGCGCTGCTCGCGCGCCAAACCCGTGATTGCGATCAAGGCCGGCCGCCACCCCGAAGGAGCAAAGGCGGCCGCTTCGCATACAGGCGCGCTCGCTGGCTCCGATAGCGTTTATGGCGCAGCACTCCGCCGCGCCGGCATTTTGCGCGTTGTCGATCTCGATGAAATGTTCGATGCGGCCGAGGTGCTCGCCCGCGTCAAATGCGTGCCGGGAGGCCGCCTCGCCATCGTGACGAACGGAGGGGGCGCGGGCGTCCTCGCTGTCGACACTCTGGCCGATTTGCGAGGCACGCTCGCAAATCTCGAACAGAGGACACTCGATGACCTGAACAAACTGCTGCCAGCCACTTGGTCGCATGGCAATCCGGTGGACATTATCGGCGATGCAGGGCCGGACCGCTACCGCGTGGCGGTGGAAGCCGTTCTTAAGGATGCAAACACCGACGCTGTGCTGGTCATGAATTGCCCGACGGCTCTCGCCTCCTCGGTTGACGCGGCGAAAGCCACCGTCGAGGCGGTGCATAACGGCCGGCGCTTGGGTTTCACCAAGCCCGTTGTCGCGACCTGGCTCGCGCGGAGCGCGGCGGAGGAAGTGCGGCCTTTTTTTGCTGACGCCAAAATCCCAGACTTCGAAACCCCTACAGAGGCGATCGAGGGCATCGTGCAACTTGCTCGCTATAGCCGCGCCCAAGCCGAGTTGATGCAGACGCCGCCGGCCTTGCAGGCCGATCTCCACTTCGAGGCCGAAGCTGTGGATGCGAGGATCGCCCATGTGCTTCAGCAGGGGCGAAACCTCATGACCGAGCCGGAGGCCAAAGCGGTGCTGAGCGCTTACGGCATCAGGACGGTTCCCACGCGCGTGGCCGCAACTCCCGAGGAAGCGAGCCGCGCGGCGTCCGCCCTATTGCGCGGTTACCCTTCCGTCGTTGTGAAGATCCTGTCGCCGAACCTCACCCATAAGTCCGATCTCGGCGGCGTCCGCCTCGACCTTACATCCGCGGAGGAAGTTGAGAGGGTCACGCGCCAGATGCTGAGCGACATCAAGGCCGCGGCGACCTAACGCCGTTCTTGAAGGCGTCACCGTTCAGCCGATGATCCATCGTGCGGGAGCCTATGAATTGATCCTCGGCATCACGACCGATCCAACGTTTGGGCCGATTGTCTTGTTCGGGGCCGGAGGCACTGGCGTTGAGGCCATCGGCGACACGGCGATGTCTCTCACCCCGCTCGACCTGAAGCTTGCGAGCGAACTCGTCGAATCCACCCGCATTTACAAATTGTTGAAAGGGTTTCGCGACAAGCCGCCGGTCGATCTGGAGGGGCTTGCGCTTTGCCTTGTGAAGTTGAGCTCGCTTGCCGTTCAGCACCGGGCCATTCGCGAGCTCGATATCAATCCTCTTCTCATCGATGAGAGAGGACTGATCGCGCTCGACGCCCGGATCAAGGTGGAAGATCCGGCCATCCATCCGCCGGTTCCTTGCGCCATAAGGCCATATCCCACAAAGTGGGAGCAGAAACATGCGCTTAACGATGGCAGCGAGGTGCTGCTGCGGCCGATCCGGCCCGACGACGAGCGGTTCTACGCACATTTCATGGAGCTCGTGACGCCCGATGATATCCGGCTGCGGCTGTTCTCGCTTGTGCGTGAGTTTTCGCATCAGTTCCTCGCGCGCATGACGCAGATCGATTACGGGCGGGAGATGGCGTTTATCGCGCTTCGCCAGGCAAACGATGGATCGCAGGACATGCTCGGCGTCGTCCGTTTCTTCGCCGATCCAGATTATGAAAAGGGCGAATACGCCATCTTGGTCCGCTCCGATTTAAAAGGGCGCGGCCTCGGATGGGTGCTCATGCGCCAGATTATCCGCTATGCGAAGAGCGAGGGACTGAAAACGATTTACGGAAGCGTCCTTTGCGAAAACGCGACGATGCTGAGGATGTGCCGCAAGCTGGGTTTCAGCGTCGTGCACGATCCCGAGGATCAGACCGTTTTTACGGTCACGCTCGATCTCGAGTTCGCCGGCGGTTGCTGAGTTGCTTCTGCCCGGCGGCTAGGCGGTTGCGTTGCGAAGCCGGGCGCCTTTGGGAGTTGAAAAGGCTGTTGCTGGAAAGGCATCCGGCCTGAAGCTGGTGTAAGGGGCATCGAACGGAAAAGGTTAAGTGAAGAAAATTTAATATCCAGCGCTGATCGATCAGGACGCCGAAAGTGATTTCGGCGTCAGCTTCCCCGATTTTCCCGGCTGCGTCAGCGCGGGCAAAACCTTGGAAGAGTCGCTCTTTGGAGCACAAGAAGCGCTTTATGGCCATGTTGCGCTGATGGTCGCCGATGGGGAAGCATTCCCGAAGCCTACCCCGCTCGAAGAGGTTGCTGCAGAGAAAGAGCCTTCCACCGTAGCGATCACGCTCGTGCCTGTGGTTTTGCCCGGCCGCGCGCGGCGGGTGAACGTGACACTGGACGAGGCGTTGCTCGAAGAAATCGACCAGATCAGCGACAACCGATCCGGCTTCCTTGCCGAAGCCGCCCGCGCCGAACTTGCCCGGCGGCGGGCCTAGTATTTAGGCGACCCGGCTGCATTCCCACCGGCAAGTCAGACCTTCCGATGCAGTGCGCGAGGTCATTCCAACCCTATCGCGCCGGACAGTGTTCGCGGAACATTTGCTGCCCCGGCCATCACCGCGCCGGCGCTTGAGCCCGGCCCAGCAGATGCCGGCGCTACAGCTGCCGTTCCAGAGGGAACGTAGCCCGGATCGCCGGGACCGATGACTGTCCCTGATGAGGTAGTGGTCCCCGAACTCGGGGTGACGCTGGGAGACCCTGTCGTCGTAATAGTCGTCGGGCCAGTGCTTAATGTGGGGCTACCGGCCGTTGATGCCGTTGTTGTCGTGACGGGCGTTGGCGTAGACGTGACGACCGTTGTGGCGGGGACGGTTGTAGTGGTCGCCGCTCCCGTAGTGCTCACGGCGCCCGGTGTATCCCCCTCTCGGCAAGACGACGTCGCGAGCGCTAAGAGAACCAACACAGCGCCCTTTATTTGCTTTTCCATCACTCGCCTCCTTTTAGCGGTGGAAACCACTTGGGGAGGAGGTGTTCCGCAGGCCGCCATCACATGTGACGCGTCGCAAGGCTCAGCGCTAGAAGATACCCTCTCGCAAAATGCCTTAGCATATCGAGCGCGGAGGCGCCGGGGCCGCGCGCTTGTTCCCCCTCACCCGCTACTTGCCCGGCAGCGGCCAGCCCATAGCCGATCCCAGCTTCTTCGCCCTGTCGTAATTGATACGGAGATCCTGCTTCATCCCCATCAGTTGCGGGTAGTCCGGCGGCAAATGATTGACGATGCAGGCCGCGAGGCAAACCTTTGCTTCGGCCTTCGTAAGCTCAACCGCCGCCACATTCGGCAGCGTCCTCGGAGGATCCACGCAGAGAAACTCGCAAAACCCGCCAATGCGGGTTATGGCCGTTTTTTTCTGCTCCTCCGTCCATTGGCTGAAGCTTCCCGCCGGAAGGCCAGCGATTGGCGTCTTTGCGATGTAGGCGTTCACGTCGGCGCCCCTCGTCTGCGCCATCGCGGCATTCACGGTGATGAACGATCCAACGGCCAAACTCACGACTTGGCGGACTGCGCCAACGACCTTCATTTCGAATAACCCAGCAGCAAGGAATAGGGGCGATGGCTTTAGCACAAGCAGGGTCGATGAGAAGGGGCAATTTGCTCCAGCGATTTGCCCAAACTTATGCAAACCGCCAGATTTCCGGCTCACGCTCATCCTGTCCTTCTCCCGCGAGGGGAGAAGGGACGCTGTTTCGCGGGCACGGCCTGCCTCCTCGCCCCCCTGCGGGAGGGCTAGGGCAAGGGGGAACTACCGGTCAATACATTCGGCGCTTGCTATATAGCCTCAGCGGCAGCAATTCTGCTTCTCTTTTCTAATTCAGCCGGACGCGCCATTAAACACGGAAAAAAACACCGGCCGGAAGTGTGCAAAATAACAATTCGTAAACCGCATCACAGAAACTTCGGCTTTTCTCCTTGAAAAGATCACCGTTCCCAACTTTTTCGGCCTTGCGTCAGCCCAAATTTTGGCGGCACTTATCGCCCAAATAAGCAGTAACCCCATCCAACAGAGATGCAGCTATGTTATTGATCCGATTTTTATTTGCCGCATTCATCACCTCGGCCGTGATGGCGGGCGCCCTCGCCCAGCAAGCGGCGCCAATCGATGATTTTGTCATCCGCGAGTCCGAAACCTTCGAAAATACACTTCAGGCGACATGGCCGACCAAAGGCAAGGACGCCAAGGCTTGGAAAGCCGAAGGCGCGAAGGCGAGCGCGGCCAACAATCACCGTGCCGCGACGGGCGATTTTGCGGCATCGGCGCTTCTCGATAAGAAAAACGCGGATACATGGCTGCAGCTCGCGCGTGAATATCTCGCCATTGAAACCGATAATTATAGCGAGAAAAGCACCTTTGAGCGCAACGCAAGCTCGTCGGCTTACGTCGCTTTTACGCGCTCCCAGACACCCGCGGCGAAAGCGGAGGCGCTGGCCGTGCTGGCCGAAAGCCTCGGCGCGCGCGGGCAATGGCGCCCGGCGCTTCGGGTCTACAAAATGAGCCTCGGGCTCAATGCCAACCCTGACGTGCAACAGGCCTATGACGACGCCTTCAACGAGCACGGCTTCCGCATGCTCGATTACACCTCGGACAATAAATCGAATTCGCCTCGCATTTGCGTGCAATTCTCGGACAACCTCGCGAAGGGCCGCATCGACTTTACGAACTTCGTCACCGTCAATAACGAGAAACCCGCCTCCGTCCGCGTTCAGGGCGCGCAGCTTTGCGTGGAAGACCTTCTGCACGGCAAGCGCTATGAGGTGAAGATTCGGAGCGGCATCCCTTCGACCGAGGACGAACTGCTTCCGAAGCCCGTCGAGCTGACCGTCTACATCCGCGACCGCTCGCCATCGGTCCGCTTCTCGGCCCGCAACTATGTGCTGCCCCGGACCGGCCAGCAGGGCATCCCCATCGTCAGCATCAACACCAAGCTCGTGAAGGCGGCGATCTACCGTATTGGCGACCGGCGTCTTGCCGATGAGGTTCTCGACGGCGACTTCCAGAAGCCGATGGAAACCTATCAGCTGAACCAGCTCGCCAATGAGAAAGGCGAAAAGCTGTGGTCGGGGCAAATGCCCGTTACGTCGAAGCTGAATGAAGAGGTCACGACCGCGTTCCCGGTCGACACACTGTTGCCGAACCTGAAGCCGGGCCTGTATGTGATCGCGGCAAGCGCCGCCGAGGAGAACGCGAAAACGAACGATGAGTTGAGCAACTCCGAAAACGATGCCGGCACAAAGACGACGCAATGGTTCGTCGTCTCCGATCTGGGCTTGACCGCGTTCACAGGCGCCGATGGCGTCCATGTTTATGTCCGCTCTCTTGGCTCGGCCAGCCCGGTTGCAGGCGCTGAAATACGCCTTGTCGCCCGAAACAACGAGGTGCTCGGCACAGTCAAGACGGACGCGCAGGGCGCAGCCATATTCGAAGCCGCGCTGGCGCACGGAGTTGGAGGACTCGCGCCTGCGCTCGTGGTCGCGCGCGGAGCGGATAGCGACTACGGCTTCCTCGATATCACAAAGCAGGCCTTCGATCTTTCCGACCGGGGCGTGGGCGGGCGTACCCCTCCGGGGCCGCTCGACGCCATGCTCTTCACCGAACGCGGGGTTTACCGTCCCGGCGAGACCATATATGTCACGGCGATCCTGCGCGACGCAGCTGCGAAGGCCGTCCCTGCGACGCCGCTGATTATAAAGCTGTTCCGCCCCGATGGCGTCGAAGACCGCCGCGAAAACCTCGCCGACCAGGGCAATGGCGGCCGCAGCTGGCAGATCGCGCTGCCGGATACCGCCATGACGGGCTCCTGGCGCGTCGCGGCCTTTGTCGATCCCAAAGCCCCGGCGCTTTACGAGAAAAATCTGCTCGTCGAGGACTACGTTCCCGAGCGGCTTGAGATGAAACTCGCCGCGACCCAGCCCACGATTTCTGCGGGCGCACCTGGGGTGATCGGCGTTGCGGGCCGTTACCTTTACGGCGCGCCCGCCTCCAATCTCGGCCTTGAAGGCGAAATCGTGATTTCCGCCACAAGCGAGGTCAGCGGCTTCCCAGGCTATCGCGTCGGAGACGAAAGCGAGAAGTTCACCACCGTTCGCAAGGATCTCGAAGCGCTGCCGAATACGGATGCGACGGGAGCGGCTTCGCTTTCCATTGCGCTGCCCGATTTGCCGCAAACGTCGAAGCCGCTGAACGCCAACGTCACGGTCCGGCTTCGCGAGCCGAGCGGCCGCGTGCTTGCGGATCGCATCGCGCTGAAAGTCAACGCGGGCAAAAGCTTCATTGGCGTGAAGCCGCTGTTCGAAGGGTCCGTGCCCGAGGGCGCGCCCGCCGAGTTCGAGATAGTTGGCATCGGCCCAGATGGCAAGCAGACGGCGCTGACGGGCCTCAAATGGGACCTGCAGCGCGTCGAGAGCCAGTTCCAATGGTACAGCCGCGATAACCGCTGGTCCTATGAGCTTGTGACCTATGAGAGCCGCGTCGCAGGCGGCGTGATCGACGCGCCCGCCACGGGCACGGTCCGCATCAAGGCCCCAGTCGATTCAGGAACCTATCGGCTCGATATTGCGTCTCCCACCGCGCAAGGCCCGGCGACCAGCACGTCATTCTCGGCAGGCTGGTACGTCTCTGAAACGTCCGACACGCCCGAAATCTTGAATCTCGCGCTCGACCGCGCGTCCTATCGCCCCGGCGATGATGTCAAGGTGACCATTATGCCTCGCATGGCGGGGCAGGCGCTCGTCGCCATCGTCAGCGACAAGGTGCTGGCGACGCAACTGATCGATGTCGGCCCCTCGGGCGGCTCCGCGACTTTCAAGACCGAAGCGGAATGGGGACCGGGCGCCTACGCAACGGCGATCTTGTATCGCCCGATGGACAGCGCGGCCAAGCGCATGCCAAGCCGGGCCGTCGGCGTGAAATGGATCGCACTCGACACGAAGCCGAGAACGCTCTCCATCGCGCTTGAAACGCCGCCAGCGGTGCGTCCGGCTGGCCCCGTCACGGTGTCGGCCTCGATTACCGGCCTCGACAATGGCGAGAACGCAACGGTTGTCATCTCCGGCGTCGATCTCGGCATCCTGAACATCACGCGTTACAAAACGCCCGCGCCAGCTTCCTACTTCTTTGGCCAGCGCCGCCTCGGCCTTGAGATGCGCGACCTTTACGGCAAGCTTATCGACGGCATGCAGGGCGTGCGCGGCGTGGTGCGCTCCGGCGGCGACGAAGGCGGCCTTGAGATGAGCGGCAGGCCGCTCGCGGAAACGCCGCTCGCCGTCTATTCCGGCCCGCTCCAGGCCGGCGCCGATGGCAAGGCGCAAGTGACGTTCACGCTGCCGCCCTTCAACGGAACCATGCGGCTCGCGGCGCAAGCCTGGACCGCGTCGAAGCTCGGCTCCGGCGAGAAAGACGTGATCGTGCGGGACACTGTCGTGGCTCAGGCCACGCCGCCGAAATTCCTGATGCTGGGCGACAGCTCGAACCTTCATCTCAGCATCGAGAACGTCGAAGCTCCGGCCGGGACTTATCAGCTGACGGCGAAGGCCGATGGCGGGATCGAAATCATCGGCGCCGCCGGCCGCACTCTGAACCTGGATCTGGAGAAGCGCATCAGCGAAACCATCCCGATCAAGGGCGCGTCCGTTAGCGATGGCCACATCTCCTTCTCGCTGACTGGGCCAGGAAATGTCGCAATCGAGCGGACCTACGCCGTCGCGGTCGAGCCGCCAGCGCCGAATGTGCGCCGCCGCACCAGCCAGACGCTGGCGGCGTTGACCGGCTCCTTGCGGGTGGGCAGCGAGCTGATCCGCGATCTCGTTCCGGCGTCGGCGAAGGTGTCGGTGACGGCGAGCCGCACGGCGTCCTTCGATGTGCCGGGGCTGCTCCTCGCTCTCGACCGCTATCCCTTCGGCTGCGCTGAGCAGACCACCAGCCGCGCCCTTCCGCTTCTTTATTACGATGAGGTCGCCTCCCGCGCCCGCATCGGCAAAGAGCCGAAAGCCAAGCCCGCAATCGAGAAAGCCATCGCGCGCCTTTACGAGATGCAGTCCGCGTCGGGCGGTTTCGGTCTGTGGGGTCCAAGCGCCGAGGATATGTGGCTGACGGCCTATGTCACGGACTTCCTGACCCGCGCCAGAGAGAAGGGCTACGCCGTTCGCGATACAAACTATGAGATCGCGCTCGACCGGCTCAAGAACGAGGTCAACAACGCCCGCGATTTCAAGAAGGGCGGCGAAGACTTGGCCTACTCGCTTTACGTGCTTGCGCGCGCCGGTCGCGGCGTGCTGGGCGATCTGCGCTACTACTCCGACACGAAGATCGACGCGTTCTCCACGCCCATCTCGCGCGCGCAGCTCGGCGCAGGGCTCGCCATGCTCGGCGACAGGGAGCGGGCGACGCTCACATTCGCCTCGGCCTTGTCGCTGTTGGCGACGCCTGACCCGCAGGTTCCGCTTGGCGCCCGCGCCGATTACGGCACGCAGCTTCGGGATGCGGCCGCCGTGCTCGCGCTTATGGGCGAAAGCGGGGCTGCGACGCCTCAGCTTCAAAAGGCGTTCGACCTCGTTGTGAAGCTCAGGGCGCAGCAAAAGGAGACGACGACGCAGGAAAGCCTTTGGCTGCTGCTCGCCGCCCGCACGCTCGATGCGCAGAACAAAGACCTCGCGCTGGAAGTGAACGGCCTGCCGGTCAAGGGATCGTTCCAGACGGTTCTAACGGGAAGCGACTTCGCCGCGGGCCCGATCCAGGTGACGAATATCAGCGCAATCCTGCCGAACGCCACGTCGGAGAAGTTCGAGACCGTGCTGACGAAAGAGCAATTCGCGGCGCAAGGGCTGGTTGTTTCGAACCGCGGCGGCGAAGCCGTGCCGGCATCCGTTCTCGTCACCGGCGAAGGCCTGGAGCCGGAGCCATCGGCTGAGAGCGGCTTCAAGATCGAGCGCAAGACTTACGCGCCGGATGGACGCGAGATCCCCTTCGATAAGCTGAAGCAGAACGACCGCGTCGTGGTGGTGTTGAAGGTGACGGAGGTCGAGCCGAAGCTTGCGCAAATCGTCGTCGAGGATCGTCTGCCGGCCGGCTTCGATATCGAGAACCCGGCGCTGTTGAAAGGCTCTGATCTTAAGGCGTTCTCCTGGCTGCCTGCGACCTACGCGCCGGTGTTCTCTGCCTTCCGCGACGATCGCTTCGTCGCGGCCTTCTCGCTCACCGATCAAGGGCGCAAAGTTCCGGCGCAATTGACGATGGCCTATGTGATGCGGGCGGTGAACCCCGGCGTTTACACACATGCGGGCGCTCGCGTGGAAGACATGTATAGGCCGGACCGCTTCGCGCGCACCTCCGGCGCCAAGGTCGAGATCGCAGCGCCGCAGTGACATGACAGCCCCGGAAGGCGCTTTTGCGCATATCCGGGATTTTATTCTATTTGAACGGATCCGAATGACGCCTCCGGTGTTTCCGGGACGACACTCAGGGTGAGAAGCGTAAATGAGCGCGCGAAAGAGCCGTATTTGGATGGCTGGCGGAGTGGCAGCTTGCGGGCTGCTGGTTCTGGTCGCCTGGTCGCTCAAACTGTTCGAGCCTTTGCCGCTTGACACAGCGGCCTCATCGTCGCGCCTCGTGCTCGGCCGCGACGGGCATCTCCTGCGAGCCTTCACCACTCCTGAAGGACGCTGGCGGCTGGATACCACGCCCGAGGACGTAAGCCCCACCTATCTCTCTCTCCTGTTCAGCTTTGAGGATCACCGTTTTTGGAGCCATCGCGGCGTCGACCCGCTGGCCATGGGCCGGGCCGTCTTGCAAGCCATTCGCTACGGCAAACCCATATCGGGCGGATCGACGCTGACAATGCAGGTGGCGCGGCTGTTGCGCGGCGCGCCGACGCATTCAATCTACGCCAAATTCCAGCAAATCGCCGATGCGGCGCGACTGGAGTGGACGCTCAGCAAGCGTGAGATCCTCTCCCTTTATCTGAAGCTTGCCCCTTATGGCGGTAATCTCGAAGGTGTTCGCGCGGCTTCGCTCGCCTATTTTGGCAAGGAGCCGCATCGGCTCAGCATCGCCGAAGCCGCCCTTCTGGTGGCGATCCCGCAATCGCCGGAGGTCCGCCGCCCGGATCGCGGATACCAGTCTCTTGTCGATGGCCGCAACCGGGTTATCCGAAGGGCCGCCGCCGCCCATGCCATCACAGAGGCCGATGCGAGGGCGGCTATCATCCAAGCCGCCCCGCACGGACGGCGGGATTTTCCGGCGCTGGCGCCGCATATCTCCGAAAGGCTTACAGCCGCGAAGCCAAATCAGCCTGTCATCGCAACCACAATCGACAGCAACCTTCAGGAAGCCGCCGAGACAATAACGCGCCGGAACGCGACAAGCTTCGGGGAGAAAATCTCCATCGCCGCGCTTGTTATAAGCAATCGCACAGGCGAGGTGCTCGCCCATGTCGGATCCGCCGGCTATTTCGACGGCGCGCGGCTCGGCGCCATCGATATGACGGCCGCGATCCGTTCGCCCGGATCGGCGCTGAAGCCGTTCATCTACGGCATCGCCTTCGAGGACGGGCTCGCGCACCCGGAGACGCTGATCGAGGACAGGCCGGTTCGCTTCGACGGCTACGCGCCCGTAAATTTCGACAATGTGTTCCACGGCACGGTGACGGTGCGGACCGCGCTGCAGCTTTCGCTCAACGTTCCCGCCGTGAAGGTGCTGAACGAGGTCGGCCCCGTAAAACTGGCGGCGCGCTTTCGCGAAGCGAACATGCCGTTCGTGCTTCCGCGTAATCTGACCGTGGCCCTTGGCGGCGCCGGGCTCACATTGGAGAACCTTGCGACGCTTTACGTGGCGCTTGCGCGGGGCGGAAGCGTGATCCCCATTTGCTACCAGCAAGAAAGCGGCCCCGTTTGGGGCGCCGCCGATCCGCCGGTGCTGCTTCAGCCCGCCGCCGCATGGTACGTCGCGGACATCCTTCGCGGCGCGCCCGCGCCCCCAAGCGTGACGCCGGGAGCGGTCGCGTTCAAGACGGGCACCTCATACGGCTTTCGCGACGCGTGGGCCGCTGGCTTCGACGGCGAATACACGATAGTGGTTTGGGCGGGCCGCGCTGACGCCAGCTCCGTGCCGGGTCTTGTCGGCTTGCGTGTGGCGGCGCCGGTGCTTTTCGAGCTGTTCAGCGCCATTGGCCCGCGTCGCGCGCCCTTTGCGGCGGCGCCGCTGAACATCATCGGCACGCGCAAAACAGCCGACTTGCCGCCGCCTCTGCGCGTGTTCCGCGAACAGAAGCGCGACATCTCAAGCGCTACCGGCCAAGAGCAAGCGTTGCATATCGCCTTCCCGCCGGCCAACGCAGACGTTGAGATCGCATCCGTGGAAGGCCAGTCAGACAAGCTTCCCGTCGCGCTCAAGGCGGAAGGCGGCACGCTGCCGCTGACCTGGCTTGTGAACGGGGTTCCGCTTGCGTCCTCGCCGCATCGCCGCGACGCCTTTCTGAAGCCGCCCGGCCCGGGTTTCGTGCAAATCACCGTCGTTGACGCAGAAGGCCATTCGGACCGCACGCAAATCCGCCTGCGCTGACAGGGCGTTCATTGATAGATTGCGGCTTTGCGAAGCCCACATAGAACTGAAAACCCTCCCAAATTCGCATGAGGTTCCCATGACGCGACTGTTGGCGCTCGGACTTGCCGCCATTCTCGTTCTTATGGCAAAAAGCGCGAGCGCCGCCCCCCTTGACGCATACCGCGGAAAGGCGCGCCCGGTTCTTGTTTTCGGCGCGGCGGACAGCAGCGCCTTCCGCAAGCAGATTGAAGCTTTTAACCGCGCCTCCGAAGGCCTCCGTGAGCGCGATGTTGTCATCATCCCGGTCCCGGATCGCAGCGGCCAGCAAGGCCTCCAGAGCGCCTGCCACGTAGCGCCGGGCGATTTTCAGGTGCTTCTCATAGGCAAGGACGGCGGCGTGAAACTCCGCAGCGGTGAGGCCGTGGCGCCGGAGGAAATCTTTGGTCTCGTCGACGCGATGCCGATGCGCCGCCAAGAGATGCGCTCGCGCTAGTCAAACCGCTCTGCGGGCTGATCGCACAGGCTAAATGCGTGCATCGAGGCCGCAGCGCGAGAATTAGGCTTCCCATTTTCATACTGCCCCGCTAGAACTCGGCGCAAGCGGGGCGCTTAGCCCCGACCGCACGCAGCATTAAGTAGGGGCAAACAAACCATGCTCGATCGCCGTAATTTCCTGAAACTGGCGCTGGCCGCACAGGCGTTCGCGGCATTTCCAGCGAACGCGGCCGCTCCAGGCTTACGCTTTGGAGAGCCGCAGCCGTTTTCCGGGGATTGGCTGAAAGCGCATGCGCAAGCTCTCGCGGCGGCGTCGTATAGTCCGCCGCCGCATCCCGATCCGCAAATCGTCGCCTCCATCGATTACGATGCGCATGGCAAGTTGAAATACAAAAACGACTTTGCGCTATTCGGCGATGGTCACGAGAGCGCCTTTCCCATCACCTTTATGCATGTGGGGCAATATTTTCCCAAGACCGTGCGCATGTATGCGGTCGAGCCTTCGCCCGATGGCGGCAGCGCGCGCGAGATTCTCTACGATCCGGACTACTTTGCAATCCCTTCCGACAGCGTCGCTGCAAAGCTGCCGGCCAACCCGTCGCGATTTGCGGGCTTCTGGCTGCGTGAGCCGAAGGCCGGCACCGAGGATTGGCGGGTCGCCGAACCGTGGGTGACGTTCCTCGGCGCGTCCTATTTCCGCGCCAAGGGCGAGTTGGGCCAGGTGGGCTTGTCCGCTCGCGGGATCGCGCTCACGCCGGGCGGCAACATGCCGGAGGAGTTTCCGGATTTCGTGGCCTTCTGGTTTTTGCCCGCGCCGCCCTCCGCCAGGGCCGTCACGGTCTACGCGCTTCTCGACGGGCCGAGCGTCACCGGAGCCTACCGTTTTAACATGGAGCGGACGAAAGGCGTGGTGATGGACATCGAGAAGACGCTGTTCTTCCGCCAGCCCGTGGAGCGCCTTGGCCTTGCGCCGCTCACATCGATGTTCTGGTATTCCGAAACGGTGAAGCAGGCCGCCATCGATTGGCGCCCCGAAGTGCACGATTCGGACGGCCTTGCGCTTTGGACCGGAGGCGGCGAGCATATCTGGCGCCCCTCAATAATCCGGCCCACATCACCGTTTCCAGCTTTGCCGATGAGCATCCGCGCGGCTTCGGTCTTTTACAGCGAGACCGCGAATTCGACCATTACCTCGATGGGGTGCGCTACGACCGGCGCCCGTCGGCTTGGGTCGAGCCGCTCGGGGACTGGGGAAAAGGAGCCGTGCAACTCGTTGAGATGCCGACCGACGACGAGATCAACGATAACATTATCGCTTACTGGCATCCCGAGAAGCAGCCGGAGGCGGGCGATCGCATCGATCTGCGCTATCGCTTGCATTGGCTTGCGGATGAACCCTACGCGACGCCGCTTGCTCGCTGCGTCGCGACCCGTCTTGGCCGGGGCGGGCAGCCGGGCCAGCCGCGCCCGTTTGGCGTGCGAAAATTCCTCGTGGAGTTTTTGGGCGGGCCGCTGACCGAGCTTCCGAACGGCGTAAAGCCGGAACTCGTCCTTTGGGCGTCACGCGGGAAGTTCTCTTCCATCATGTCCGAGGCCGTGCCCGACGACGTGCCCGGCCATTGGCGCGCTCATTTCGACCTCAGCGTCGATGGACACGACCCGGTGGAGATGCGGCTCTACCTCAAGACGGCGGGGAAAGTGCTCACGGAGACTTGGCTATATCAATATCACCCGTTCGCGACCGACGCGCGCCCAGTTGGATATTGAAAGCCCGGAGTTGTTGGTTGTTGTTTCGCCTTGCCGTTTGATATGAGGAGGGGCCGGACTTGATCCATGACGCTTTCGCGGAGGCGAAGACGTCAGGTGAATAACAACCCATCCAATGAGACGCTCGCGAAATTCTGACGTTACGTCGCTGAGAGGGGATTTGCGTATGACGCTTGCAGGAGAATTGCAAGAGTAAACTAAAATCCCCGGCAACGCCGAATGGGCGCTAAGATTCTGGCCGCGCTTCAGCATGTGCGCCGCGCTGGTGAAGGCGGGTCGCTCAGGCCCATCCGCAGAAACCACTACAGCGAATAAGCCTTTGCTCGCCGCCAAGCTGCCGGAGAATATTACGAGAAATCGACCGTTACCCAGCAATCCTATCCCGAGGAAACGGCAGGTAAACCCCTTTCTTAGCGGAGTCTTACGGGTAATTGACGATACGTCGCCGGCTTCGGGTCCTTGCCGTTGATATAAAATGAAGACGACGGAACGTCCACTGCGCCCTTTATATTCACCAGGTAAACACTGATGACGAATGCAACGACGATTATATCGATCCAAAGCAATGCAGGATTCATGGTGTTCTCCCGTGGTTGAAACTGCCGTCCCAAGTTAGACATTCGCCGGCCGGCGGGCGCGCATGCCAACCAGCCGCCGCCTTCACTTCGAAGCGAAAGGTCACCTAACCAGACTTTCCTTGGCCAGCCAACGAACGCCTGCTTAGAACTTTTTGTCTTCGCAGAGTTTTTTCGCAAGACCGGGAAGGCCAATTTACGAACTCTGCTTAGCGGACAAGCTGCCATGGCCAATCGACGACGTAGAGGCGTACCGGGCAAGAATGGCGCGCCTTTTCCAGCAAGCCAAATCTAACTTGACGATAGAGCCTATAACCGAACCAAGCGCCTGTAAACACGCATATTCACGCATATTCAGACTACGGCGCCACTTGGCATCGCTTCTTTGTTTTATCAAATGTGAGTGCGCGGCGTAGGTATTTTCCAAGGCTACGGTTCATTGGCGCCGTCCACGGCCCCCGTGCGGGCAGTAGCTATCGCGCAGATTTAGTGCTTGCGCCAAAGCAGCCTTCGCCATCTCGCTCAAAGCGGCCGCGCAAGCGGCGCCCGTCCGTTGGCGAAACTGCGGGGCCGGCAAACTGCGACGGCATTTCAATTTGTCTTACCATCGGCCGCCGTCCTGCTGGTTTGCCCCTCTTTCAAAGCGGTGACGATCCCGGCCCAGCAGGTATCCCGCCCCTTCTCGCGCGCGCTGACGCGGGCGGCGGCCGTTTGCTCCTCCTCGGCTACCGCCTCACGGTAGGGACGTTCGACCCACTCAATCCGCCGGTCCAAGATGGCGGCGCGCGTCTCCTTCGCCCGGTTCATGCTCGTGTCGTAAGCCGCCTGTGCGGCGGCGTCGCCGGGCGCTTCCTTCCTGAGCGCAAGGCGCTCTTCAACCGCAGCGAGAAAGAACATCAAGGCGGATGGAAGATCGCCCGCCTTCGCCTTGATGTCGCCAACGCGATGCAGGGCGGCGGCCGTATCCCTGCGCCAGATGAGATTTTTCCCGTCGCTCGCTACAAGCTTTCGCCGCACCGAAAGCGAAGACATTTCCGCTTCGAGAGCGCCGTCGAACTCGCCCATCTCAGCTTTTACCCCCGCAATCTTGTCCAAGCTCCATGAAATGTCGTGCATCAGCTGCGTATTGCGCGGATCGCCGGATAGGAGATGCTCCCGGATGCAAAGCCCGTTCTCATAGGAGAGCCCGGCCTCCGCGTAGTTCTTAAGGTCTGCATCTACGTCGCCGAGCTTATTGTAGTTCCAAGTCAACTCGCGCTGGAGCGTTAGCGCCGGCTCGCCTTCAGTACGTCTCAACACGCCCTTGGTCTTTTCGAAAGCGTCGCCATAGCGCATCTTCGCTTGGGCGAAATCTTTGCCGAGCCGGTCGAGATCGCCCAGCCGGACGATCGTCTTCGAGAGGCTGACCGCGAAATCGGCGTTTGCTGGATGCTTTGCATTCAGGCGAGAGACGATGGCCAGCGCCTCCTCGTAAAGACCGCGAGCGCTGGCGGCTTGCTTTTTCTCGCGCTCAAGATCGCCAGCGAGGTTGAGACTATCGGAAAGCGCGGCCGCCAGTTCCTCGCTCTTGGGATCAGCGCCAGCCAGCCGCCGCCTTATCGCGAGGCTTTCATCGGACGCTTTCACCGCCTCGTCGCGCTGGTTGATCTTCTGATAAGTCTTGCCGAACTCGTAGAACATTGCGGCTCGGCTCACTTCCAGCCGCATATCGCCGCCGCTTGTCTCTTTCAGGTTCTCAGCCAGCAACTGACCATTCTTCAGGATGCGATCGATCATGACGACCGGCATGCCTTGCGCATTCTGCATCTCAACCGCGAGGTCCTTGATGAGGTGATCGAGGTTGGTGCGCGCCGCCGCGTAGCTCTTCTCAGCGCGCTGCCATTCCACGAATGCCGCTCCGGCAAGCCCCGAGGCTACGACCGCCGCGAAAAGCGATATTGCGGCGATAGCCCTCTGGCGCGAAGTCGACGCGCGGCGGCTCGCCAGCATCAGTTCGAGAATTTCGTCGCTTGGCGGCGGCGCGGCCCTGGGCTGAAGGTCTTTCCAGGTTTCCGCATCTGTCAGCGCGCTGCCGCGAAGAAGAAGCGCCGGCGAGCGGCTGCGGCCGATCCATTGCCGGGCGCGATCGGCGAGCCTCGTATGCTCTTTGATCCATTGACGGTCGGTGTTTAGCGCGTCGGCCAGCGCTTTGAGGTGAGTCTCGAATGAGAAGGTTCCCTCCGCTGGCAGGAGCTGAATTTTGCCGATAGCCTCCGGCAGATCGTCGGGAGCGACGCTTTCGATGACAATGGGGACGAGGCGCTTGTTGGTGGAGCGGACCTCGCCAAGCTCCCAGTTGCAAGCCTTGGAGCGGACGAAACTCTGGCTGACGATGGCGACGACGGTGTCCGATGCGGCGATGAAATCGCCCAACTCTTTCAGCCACTCTTCACCGTAAGGCAAATCGCGCCGGTCGATGGTGACGTTGAAGCCCTCTTCTTCGAGAGCGCCCAAAAGCCGGTCCGCAACATCGAGATCGCGCCTTGAATAGGAGATGAAGACGCCGATTGCGTCCTTAGGCTTGTCTGGCAAATTCATAAAGTTTCTCACTGAAAGGCAATTGTGGATGATCTGAACGGCTACGTTGGTTCTGTAAAAGGCATGTGACCGTTATGCCGCTTTTGCACAGTATTATGGCGCAAACAGAGATCATCTCCCGATAAGCTTCACATAACGAAAAAAGGAGGAACCCGCGATGCAAATTCCTCTTAAGTCTAGGGAGGAACAGACATCCGCAACAGCCCGTCGCTGATGTCGTATTTTTAATACCACGTAGTCTACCCTACAAAATTTGACGTAAATCAACCCCCTTCGGTCAATTTGACGCAGCTCTTTCTAACATCCGGCAGGAACAAGAGATTGGCTTCGAGAGTTTTAGCTCGGCAAATAACCCAAGCTAGGGCGGAAACAAGGAAGGCGTCTCTGGAAAGAGACGCCTTTTTCCGTCGAGCGCATCCAATCTATCCGATGGTTTCTTTAAGCGCTTGATTGGATATTGATGTTTCGGCCGATAAAGTATCGAGTGCTGACGACCCATCAGTCCGCGAAAATGGCGTTTAATATCGCCGCGAGTTCTCACGCCCGCCCTTTTGAGCCTGTCACGCACAACCGGCGCTTGCTCCTCAAGGTAGCGCTCATCGATATCGGCGACCCGCTTTTTTCCAGAAAACTCAAGTTCGCTGGGCGAGTACCAGCAGGCATCGCCGTGCTTGAAGCAATACTGGACGGCAGGGCAGGTGACGAGTTCGAGAGATTCGGTCGCCCAAGCGGCGACGGCGGCTGCATCGAGGGGCTGCGAGACCCAGGCGCTTCGCTCCGCGTCCGAAATTTCGCTCCGAAGCTCCGGAGCTGCGGCGTTTTCGTCGCCGCCTATCTGCTTTTCAATGATGCAAACGTCCCAGGCCAGGTGCAGGCTATGCGCGCAAAGGCCCGTCACATCGATCAAATTGCCACCCTTGTCGTCCTCGAAGGAGACATGAAACGGCTGGTGAATATCGCCCACCCAATGCCCCAAACTCTTCAGAAGCCGAAGCCGGTCCGTGGCGTCCGTGCTTAGCGCCAGGTCGCGTGCATCGTCGAGGATCGCAGAGCCAACGCATCGATCCGCCGTGGGGCAAAGCTTGTCTGGGCTGACGGCGTGCGCAGTGCGCGGGACATTCAGGAAATGCTCCGCGGGACGAATAGGCGGAAAGACGTCCGGCCAAGTGCAGCTTTGCGCAAAGGTGTGGAATTTCGGATCGAGCGCTATCAGCGCGTTGACCTGCTTCCTGGCGGCCGGCTTCAGCTCCAGATAGGCGATCTGACAGATGATGCGGTGACCCGCGTCGCCCCAGGCGACGGCCGGCCGTATCGCGGCCGTCTGAGCGGCGAGCAGCGCGAGTAAAAAAATACACAGCCGCGTCGCCGCGCTCAGGTGGTTGGAGGTCATGGTCCGCCTTGTGAACTTGCAAATTCAGGCACCCTATGCCAAGCAATCGGCTATATCCAAGAGATGATTTGGCCCATTTGAGTGCGTTAAGAAATGTTAATGACCTGGATGCTTCCGCCAATTCCGCCGTTATAGCCGGGCTCTGACCTTGGCTTTGACCCGGCCATCGAGAAAAACACGAGATATGTCAAGTCATGACAGGATGGCCGGTCAGGCGGCCATGACGAAAACAGCGATGCCGATTTTTCACGTGCCCCTTTGCAGCATTCGCCATGGAAGTTTTGGCCAAGAGGCTTGAAATGCGGCATTCGAAAGTGGCATGAAGTTCGCCAGGCGGGCGCACGGCCAGGCTCTTCCGATCAATCCTCCGGGAGCACGAGGCGCAGCTTTCTCCAAATCATGATTGTACTCACCAAATGACATATCGATGCAACTGATCTCACCCGCTCAACCCGCGACGCATGCCGGGCCATGGGAAAGCGCAAGCATTGTGCGCGGTTCCCCCGGCGGCGCAAATCTCCTCATTCTGTGCGACCATGCTACGAACAGGCTTCCTCCGGAATATGGCACGCTTGGCCTGGACGCCGCTGAACTGGAACGGCACATCGGCTACGACATCGGAGCGCTCGGCGTCTCCCTTGAGATAGGCCGGCATTTGCGGGCGACGGTGGTCTCGTCGCGGTTCTCCCGCCTTCTCATCGATCCCAATCGCGGCGAGGACGATCCGACGCTGATCATGCAGATTTCCGACGGCGCGGTAGTGCCCGGCAATGTGGGCATTGGCGAAGCCGAGCGCGAACGGCGGATCGCAAACTACTTCGCGCCCTATCACGCCGCAATCGCAGACGAGACCGGCGCCATGCTCGCCCGGGGCGTGGTCCCGGTCATCTTATCGATTTACAGCTTCACGGAGGCTTGGCGCGGCGTTCCCCGGAAATGGCACGCGGCGGTGCTGTGGGATAAAGATCCTCGCCTTGCTGTGCCGCTTCTGCGGGAGCTTCGGGGGCGCACCGGGCTTGAGATTGGAGATAACGAGCCCTACTCCGGGTACCTGCGCGATGACAGCATTTTCCGCCACGCGACGGTTCGCGGCCTTCCCAACGCCTTGATCGAAATCCGGCAGGATCTCATTCGCGAGCCCAACGGTCAGCGGGAATGGGGCGCGCTCCTTTCCGAATGCCTGGAAGCGATTATCGCGGATCCTGCATCGTCGCGGCATCTGGCGCGCGTGGAATATTTCGGGTCTCATTCCGACATAGAGACGGAACACGATAAAGCGAGGAAAGCCCATGAGCGAACTGGACGCAAAGACTGAGACCGAGCTTGAGGCCGCCGCGTTCCGAAGGCTCGTCGAGCACCTCCGCGCCCGCACGGATGTGCAGAACATCGACATGATGAACCTTGCAGGCTTTTGCCGGAATTGCCTCTCGAACTGGTATCAGGACGCCGCCGCCGAACGCGGCGTTGAGGTTTCAAAAGAGGCAGCGCGCGAGCGTGTCTATGGCATGCCGTATGAGGAGTGGAAGGCGAAGCATCAGACCGAGGCGAGCCCGGAAACGATGGCGAAATACGCTGAGACGCACCGCCATTAAGCGGCTTTGTTAAGACTTTCCAACGAACGGGCCGGGGTTCGCGTCTTTGGCCGCCGCGCTCCGCAAAACGCCGAGGGTGGTGAGGCGCCTGGTCACTTGCCGGAAAGTCGCTTTATTCAGCTTGCCGCTGATCATTGAGATGGAAGATAGTTAGACGGAAAGCCTTGGCGAGACGTTTTCGTAAGATTTTTTGCGTAAATGCGAATACGATTTGCAAAAACCGCACAAATCGAGTTTCGACTTCGGGCGCGAGGCGTGTGGAGCAAAGCTCCATCGCCGTTGCAAATCGTGCAACGCGGGGAAGTTCTATGGCCGTTATAGAGCGAGAGACCTTTGGACCTGCCGGTCTTTTGGCTGCAATCGTTAGATCTTCCTTCGATGCGATCATAAGCAAAACGCTCGATGGAACGATTACAAGTTGGAACCCGGCGGCCAAGGCGCTATTCGGCTACCGTTCGGACGAGATGATTGGCCAATCCCTTCGCTGCATCATTCCTGCCGATCGTCAGAGAGAAGAAGACCTTATTCTCTCAAAGATCAAAAGCCGGCGAACGGGTTGAGCCCTATGAGACGGTCCGCCTGGCCAAAGATGGAAGTCTCATTGATGTTATCCTAACAATCTCGCCAATTTGGGACGAGCGCGGGCAAATGATCGGCGCCTCCAGCTTCTTCCGGGACATCGCGTCACAAAAGAAGGCGGCGGATCGCTTGCTTGAGAGCGAGGAATTCCTGCGCCGGTTCGTCGAGCAGGCGCCTGCCGCCATCGCCATGTTCGATTCCGAGATGCGCTACATGGCGTGTAGCCGCCTGTGGCTGAAAGCTAACAGGCTGAAGGAAGAGAATCTCACCGGCCGTTCCCATTACGAAGTTTTCCCGGAGATCCCTGAGCATTGGAAAGAATTTCATAGGCGAGCGTTGGCGGGCGAGGCCGTCAGCGCCGAGGCCGACGCCTTGGTGCGCGCCGACGGACGAACGCAATGGCTGCGCCGGGAAGTGCGGCCTTGGCTGACGGGCGACGGTGCGGTTGGCGGCGTCACCATCCTGGGCGAGGACGTCACCGAGAAGGTCAACGCTGTTCGAGCCTTGCGCGAAAGCGAATTGCGCATGCGCCTGGCTCAGGAGGCCGCCAAAGTCGGCACGTTTGAATGGTGGCTGTCGGACAATCGCAGTCAATGGTCGGAAAACGTATGGGGCTTATACGGTCTCAATCCCGAGCGATGCCGGGCCTCTTTTAAATCCTGGGTCGCGTCGATCCACCCTGAAGATCGTAAGCGTGTCACAAGGGCGGTCGAACAAGCATCGGCGATGGGGAAAGAGTTCGAAGTTGAATGGCGCGTGAACGTGCCGGAAAGCGAACCCAAGCGCTGGCTGCTCGCGCGAGGCAAGCCCATTGCCGGCGCCAATGGAGAGCCAGAGCGCTATGTCGGCGTCGCCACCGACATAACCGCTCGCAGAAGGGCGGACGAGGCCCTGCGCGAGAGCGAGGCGTATTTGAGGTTTGCGCTCGACGCCGCGAACGCCGGAATTTGGGAGTCCGTGCCGGAAACCGGTGAATTCAGGGCATCGGATCGCGCGCTCGCCTTGCACGGCATCCCACCAGGTACGCCGATTTCGCGCGAACAAGCGGTGGATGCCGTTCACCCGGATGACCGGTCTCGCGTCGAGGAGAATTTCCGGCGTGCGGCAGCGAATCGAGAACCCCTCAGGCACGAATTTCGCCTGCTATCGCCAGACGGATCGATCAGGTGGGTTGAATTGCGTGGCGAGCCGCGGACCGTTGCCGGAAAACAGGTGATCACCGGATTGCTTCTGGATGTCACCGCGCGGAAACAGGCTGAGATCGCCTTGCGCGAAAGCGAGGAGCGCTTGAAATTTGCGCTTGAGGCCGCCGGCGCCGGAACCTGGCAGGTGGCGCTGGAAACCGGAGCGTTTACCGCATCGGATCGCACGCTTGCTTTGCATGGATTTCCTCCGGGAACCCCGATGACCCATGAAAAAGCGCTTGCCAACGTCCATCCTGAGGATCAGCCACACATCGAGGAAACTTTGCGGCGGACCCTCGAGACGGGGGAACCTTTTAGGGCGGAAACGCGCGTGACGCTGGCGGGCTCAATCCGCTGGATCGAATTGTGTGGCGAACTGCGATCTGTTGCTGGCAAGCAGGTGATCGGCGGACTAGTGCTCGACATCACGGAGCGCAAAAAAAGCGAGGAGGAGGTGCTGGCGAGCGGCGCAAGGTTAGAGGCCGCCCTCGCGAGCATGGCCGATGCAGTGTTTATTGTGGACGCCGATGGGCGCTTTACCCACTTCAACGAAGCATTTGCGGCATTCCAAAGGTTCAAGAACAAAGAGGAGTGCGCGGCCAAACTTCCGGACTACGCCGACATCGAAGATGTGTTCTTGCCCGGCGGCGAGTTTGTGCCGATGGAGGAGTGGCCTGTGTCGAGGGCTCTTCGCGGCGAAACGGGCGCTCAGCGTGAATATATTATAAAACGGAGAGACGGCGAGACATACATAGCCAGTTGCAATTTCGCGCCCATTCGCGACGACAGCGGCCAAATCACGGGCGCAGTTGTCACTGCACGGGAAATCACGGAGCAAAAACGTTCGGAAAACCGTCTGCGGGAGAGCGAAGCGCGGCTCAGCTCGATCATCGACACCGCGGCCGATGGCATCGTCGTTATCGACGAGAAGGGAACAATTCAATCGGCCAACCGCGCCTGCGAGGAGATATTCGGCTACAGTCCGGAAGAACTTGCCGGGCGGCACGTCAGCGCCCTGATGCCGTCAGACCTCGCGGCGCATCACGACGGCTATCTGCGCCGCTTTTCGGGAAGGGGCGCCGTCAGACAGGTGGAGGCGAAGCGCAAAGATGGCGCAGCAACGCCCGTCGACGGGGCGATTACGGAATGGCGCGACAGCGAAGGCCGGCGCTTTTTCACCGGCATTTTCCGGGACGTCTCCGAGCGGATTCGCAACGAGGAGGCGTTAGCCGATGCTCGCCGCCGCGAAGCCATAGGGCAACTTGCCGGCGGCGTCGCCCACGATTTCAACAACCTCTTGCATGTCATCTCAGGCAACCTGGAAATCGCTCAGGAACGCGTTGAGGAAGAGGTCACGCGCAATTTCATACAGCGTGCGAGAAGCGCCGCCGAAAAAGGGAGCGCATTGAACCGGCGGCTTTTGTCCCTTGCCCGCAAGCGCGCGCTCAAGCCGGAGCACCTCAGTCTCAATGAGCGCGTCGAAGATACCGCAAAACTCCTTGCGAGCACGGTTGGGGAGCACATCTCAGTCACCACCGAACTCGCCGAAGGCCTCTGGAGGACGCTTGCGGATCCTGGCGAGATCGACAGCGCAATTCTAAACTTGGCGGCGAATGCGCGAGACGCCATGCCTCTTGGGGGCTCCATCCAAATCACGACGTCCAATATCACGCTCAATGGGCAAGCGGCGCCGAAGCTCCATGCCGAAGCAAGCCCGGGAAATTATGTCTGTTTGACAATCGCGGACGACGGCGTGGGCATGGCGGCGGAGGTTCTGGAAAGGGCGATCGAGCCATTTTTCACGACCAAGGGGCCAGGTTGCGGGACGGGGCTTGGGCTTGCAAGCGTTGCGGACTTCGCAAGGAAAGCGGGCGGGTTCACGTCCATTGAGAGCGCGCCGGGACAGGGCTGCGCCGTCAGCATTTACCTGCCTCGCACAATTGGGAAGCTCGCTTCGGATACACGTTCGCAGAACGAGATCCCACTCGGTCACGGCCAACTCATTCTTGTGGTCGAGGACAATGACGAGGTACGCGAGGTGACGCTCAGGCGGCTTCGAACGCTTGGATACGCCGCCATCGAAGCACGAAACGGCCCGGACGCCGTCAAGCGCCTTAGTTCGCATGAGAGGGTTCAACTCGTGCTGAGCGATGTCATAATGCCCGGCGGAATGACAGGATACGACGTTGCACGCTGGGTCGCCTCGAATAAGCCGGGCGTTAAAATCATCATGTGCTCGGGTTACAGCGGGGAAGATCGGGGCGCGAACGGCCAAGAGGCCATCGGCGACGCCGTTCTTCTAGGCAAGCCCTACACCCGGGATCAGTTGGCGCAAGCACTGAGCCAAGCGCTCACCCGCTAATCCTGCTGAGTCACAAAGCGGCAAGTTTTAGTAAATAGATTTACGAAGGCGATTCCTGGGATGCTCGCGCGTTTAGTCCAGGTCTCCATAATCGCCCCTTCTCTCGCGATCATTTGGCGACAATTCGTCGTCGAACGGCGCGCCCGAGCGGCCCTACGCCTCCTTCTTCGCAACCGCGGCCCAAGCTAAGGCCACGAAGGCCGCGAACGTGCAAGCCGCCAATGCGGCATGCCCCCACTCCCATTGATTTCGCCAGCTTCTCCAATTGGCGGGAATGGCGGTCCAGTTTTTCGAAATCTGGTTCGCCGGGTAGACAAAGGAAAAGAAGATCGCAAGCGAGGCCGCGATCATGATCGCCGCAAACAGGAATAAGAGCCTGTCACGGCGCCCGCCCGGCAAAGCCGCCCTCCCGAGGCAGGCCAGGAGGCGCCGGCAAAGGCGACGCCAAAATATTCCCACCCGCGATAGAGTCCCTGAGCCATCATGTAGGCATCCCGGCCGAGCTTCATTTCGGCCGGCATTTCGAAGACGTGAGCGCCCGCCGGAATGAGCGCGAGTGCGGTGAGAAAAATCGCGGCGAAAGAAAGAACGGAAATGCGCGATACCCTCATGACGCCTCTCCTTTTCGCAGTCACGCCTCAAATCAATTCCTCTTATAAAGCGCAAAGCGCGCAGAAATGGGGACAGCGCCGGATGAGGCGGGAGCGCGCCGATGCCGGCTCAATGCAGCTTATCGCGCAGCGTCTTCCTGCGGATCGAGCGCGTGACAAGTTTTCCGGAACGCCGCGCAGCGTTCTGCAATTCGGTCCGGAATTCATCGCGCATTTCATGGATCGACGCGATGACCGGCCCCGCCGGAAGGCCGAGCCCCGCGAGCGACGCCTCCGAGAGCTGGAGGCTCGCCTCAACCGTTTCCGGCACGGCGTCAGTTACGCCAATGGCATAAAGGTGGCGGGCATGGGCGGCGTCGCGCGCACGCGATACGATGACAATGTCCGGGCGCAGCGAGCGTGTGGCTTTGACGATCTCGTTGATGTCCTCTCGTCCCGCGATGGTGACGATAACCGCCTTGGCGTGCTCCAGCCCGCAGCTTTTCAGGAAGGCAGGATTGGTGGCGTCGCCATAGTAGACCTCCCGGCCGTTTTGCCTGTGACGCGTCACGATATCGGGGTCTTTGTCGCTTGCGATAAACGGGAACACGTGCCGTTCGAGAAGCGAACACAGCACCTGCCCGACCCGGCCGTGACCAATCACGATGGCGTGGCCGCGCCCTTCGCGCGGGATGGCGGAAAGATCGGGATTGAGATGCCGGTCCTCTTCCTGCGCTTTCAAAGCAATGCGCCGCCCAATGGCGCCGAGCGCGGGAATGAAGGCCATGGACAGCGAGGTCACGGCAAGCGCGAAGCTCGAAACGGCGGTAGTCACGACGCCGAGTTTAGCCGCCAATCCGATTCCGACAAAAGCGAATTCGCCTGCCGGGCCTAGCAGGAGGGCGGTCTCAAGCGCCGCAGCTCGCGGCAAGCGGAAAAGAGCGGCAAGGCCTCTCAGCAACACAGCCTTAACGGCGATAAGCCCTGCAATCGCTCCCATCAATAAAAGCGGCTGGGTGACGATTTGCCTGAGATCGAGCCCCATTCCGACGGCGAAAAAGAAAACGCCCAGAAGCACGCCCTTGAATGGCTCAATGGCGACCTCAATTGATTTTCTGTATTCGGTTTCCGCGAGCAGAATGCCGGCGAGAAAAGCTCCAAGCGCCATCGACAGGCCTGCCTGGCTCGCGGCCACGCCCGTCGCCACGATGACGAACAAGGTCGCAGCCATGAAGGGCTCGCTGGCGCCGGTCGCAGCGACTAGCCGGAACAGCGGCCTTAGCAGCAGGCGGCCGGCCACGACGATCAGGCCAAGGCCGAAGGCGGCGTTCGCCGCCGCTAAGGCGAGCACCGCCCAGACCGAGGCGCCGGTTTCCGAGCCAAGGATGAAGAGGAAGAGAAGGAGGGGAACGACCGCCAAGTCCTGCGCCAGCAGAACGGAGAGGCTTATCCGGCCTGTCGCGGTCGCGAGGCGTCCCTGGCCGGCGAGAACTTCGATGACGATGGCCGTCGAGGATAGGGCGAAGCAGCCGCCGATAATGATAGACGGCGCCGGTTCGTTGCCAGCAAGCGCGGCAAGGCCCGCAATCGCTGCGGTGGTGACCATGACCTGCAAGCTGCCAAGCCCGAAGACGAGGCGGCGCATGGTCTTGAGCCGGGCATAGGACAGCTCCAAGCCAATGGTGAACAGGAGAAAAACCACGCCGAGTTCAGCGATGCCGGCGACGCTCTTGGCGTCGGATATGGCGAGCCAGGAAAAGGCCCCAAGCTCGCCTCTTAATGAGCCCAGCCCGAACGGTCCAAGGATGGCGCCCGCGCCCAGATAGCCCAGAACCGGGCTTAGCCCAAAGCGGCGCAAAAAGGGAACAGCGATGCCCGCCGTGCCGAGAACGACAAGAGCGTCGCTGTACATTTCAGCGTTTTCAAGCGGCGGCATCCGGCCTCTTGTTCCCTGTCAAAAATACAATCTCCAGCGCCGCGGCTTGGTCCCTCTTTGCGAAAAGCATACCAATTGCTACAAGCATGCCAATTGCTAAAAGCATACCAAGAAATCGAGATATTGCGAGCTGAGCCGAAAGCATTCCTTCCCTGACGCCTGATTACCGGATGTTCCCGCTGGCAGAAGAACCGTGAAAACATTGGCGAATTCTCGCACCATTGTGATGGACAGACTTGACCGGGCCATGCAGTAAGGCCGGGCCGGAACCCAGAGTGTCTGGTTTAAATCTTCAATGAATTCAATGACCAGCGCGTCAAGCCCGATTTTTGCGTTCGCGGGCGGACTCCCTCTCCCACCAAATCCGCTTGCGGATGCGATTACTTTTTGGGCCGCACGCGCGCGATAGCTTGTGTGTGCATTACCGAAGGCGGATCAGGGGGTTCATCCTGTCGCCCGATTCGTGGTATACCACATACAATATCTTGATCTTCGCGGCTCTTCGCTTGGCGGACAAGGAACTCTGACCTTGCTCTACGACATGATCAATCAGGCCGCCTACATGGCGCATGGCTATTGCCTTCTCTGGAAGCCGTGGCTTATCGCCATCCATGCGTCCTCGGATGTTCTCATCTTTGCCGCATATTTCGCCATCCCGGCTGCGATCTGGATCTTTCTTAAGAAACGCAAGGACATCGCGCTCAAGCCGCTGGCGATCCTGTTCGCAGCCTTCATCTTTTTTTGCGGCCTGACCCATCTGTTGCAGGCCGTCACCCTGTGGTGGCCAATTTACGAAGTTCAGGGGTATGTGAAGGCCGTGACGGCGATCGTCTCGCTCACAACCGCAATCGCGATCTTCCCGCTCATCCCGCAGGCGGTCGCGATTCCAAGCCCACGCCTGTTGCAGGCCGTAAATGACGGGCTCGCGATGGAGGTTGCGGCCCATCGCCGGACGCTTGCCGAATTGAAACGCTCGAAGGATGAGCTTGAGATGCGGGTCGCCGAAAGAACGAAAGAGCTTGAGCATTCCAAGGCCCGGTTCGAGGCTTTGGTCCAAGCCTCCGCCCAGGTCGTTTGGACCTGCGACGCCTCAGGCGAATTCACCGGCGATGCGCGAAGCTGGCGGTCGTTCACGGGGCAAACCGGGGAACAAAGGAAGGGCGATGGCTGGCTCGACGCGATCCATCCCGCCGACCGCTCCCGTGCATCGGCGGCTTGGGAGGAGGCGCTCCGGAACGGCACGATGTACGCCGCCGAGTACCGCCTTTGCCATGCAGGCCATGGCTGGCGCTGGATGGCGGCGAAGGCCGTCCCGCTCTTTGACGGCGAGGGCAAGGTGCGCGAATGGGTTGGCATGAATATCGACATCGACGCCAGCAAGCGCTCGGAGGAGCACTCGCAACTCATCATGCGGGAGTTGTCGCACCGGACCAAAAATCTCCTGACCGTCGTCTACTCCATGGCCCGCCAAGCCGCAAAATACGGCCGTCTATCAGACTTTGTCGCGGATTTCGGCTCGCGAATTCAAGGTCTTTCGAAGTCGCACGATCTCCTCGTCGCCAGCAATTGGGCCGGCGCGCCGCTGGATGAGCATGTGCGATCTCAGCTTCAACCCTTCGCCCCCATAGACAACCATCGCATCCGCTTCTCGGGGCCGTCCATCATGCTTCGCCCCGAGGCGACGCAAGCGCTAGGTCTCGCTTTTCACGAACTTGCGACGAACGCCGTTAAATATGGCGCGCTGGCTGCTCCCGATGGGCAGATTGACATCAAGTGGGAGATCGATTCCGAAGGGAACGGCCAAGTTTTCAAGCTCGCATGGCGCGAATGCAACCCGCAGGGACGGCCTCTTCCGCCCTCACGGCAGGGCTTCGGGTCTACGGTTCTCACCCGCGTGGTTCCGGATACGCTGTCGGGCGAGGTCCGTTATGACATCGGGACCGAGGGGGTCTTCTGGGAAATCGAGGCGCCGCTCGACGAGGTGGCGTCGCTTTCGTCCGGGCGGCCTGCGCTTGGCGCCGTCACTGCGGCGCGCGCTTGACTTGATATTCAATTGATGTCTTGCCCGCGAAGGAGCGTGTGAAAAAATCGGCATCGACCTTTTGTCATGGCCGGGCTTGACCCAGCCATCCAGTAAGCAACTGAAATCACGCCTTGTTTTCCTGGATAGCCGCGTCAAGCGCAATAGTGTCCGGTTTAAATTTGGCGGCAAATCAACGGCTTGAGAAAAAGGCGCGCGGACGGCAAAGGAGGCGGTTAGCTTTGCGTCACGAGACCGGGCTCGGCTTGAGGCACGCTGCCGCCAAAGCCTTCCAGCACGCGCGCGCCATACCTCGCATGAAACTTCTTCACGAAGTCCGGCTCTTCCGCGGAATTCATCGGCGAACTCACGCCAAGCGCCTCACGCACGTGATGGTCGTGCAGGTGTTTGAACTGGAGCGGATAGGCCTTGGGCTGCGCGCCGAAAATCATGACAAGTCCATCGCCTTGAATGTAATCCTCGTCGCCATCTTGCAGCGTCATGCGGGTGTACCCCGTTGACGCGTTCGTCGCCTGCCAGATGAATTCGATGTTGTCGTCTTTGTCGGATGGAAACTGCACATAGGTCGACTTGAAGGCAGTCAGCTCCTCGCCAGCAGGGCTATAGGTGCGGCCCGCGACTTCGAACCTGCGCCGCCGCCAGTTGTAGAAAATATGCACGAACGAATAGCGCACCTCGCCCTGCCGGCAGAGCGCCTGCAAATAGCGCCCAGCATAGCGCTCCTCGGGCATCAGCCTGCGCCGGATGGTTGGAGAGCGATAGGCGAGATCCTTCCAATAGAAGGTGAGCCAGGTTGCAAGGATGCTGAACGCGATCAGGAACAGGAGGCGGAATGCCTCCCCGCCATGGGGACGCCGGTCCAAGACCCAGCTCATGATCCAGATGAGGGCGTCGCGAATGACTTCGAACATGCCTACCCCACGGTTGGCCGGATTCTCTAAAAATTGACTCGCAGCGCAAGACTTAATTTAGCTTGCGGGCTGTTTTGCTGGCGGCGCTTTCCTTGCGCGCCGCCGGGGCCGGTCCGATTTACCGAAGATTAAAGCGCTTTCTCCTATCAGCGGCTTTAGTTGATTGTGAGTGCAGGAGATGGGTTGTGGGCGTGAACGACGAGGCTTCAGAAGCGGCGCGCCAGAAACGCTGCAAAGGACTGTCTCACCTTCTTGGGATCGGGGAGGCTGAAGCGGGTGACACCACTATTACGGGCCGGCTGGGCGTCATCGCGAAATTGAAGGCCGCCAAGCGGGCGGAGATCGCACGCGGACAGTCTGGCTCCTGGCTCTACGATGTCAACCGGCATCTGAATATCTGCGCAAGCCTTCGGAAAGAATATGAGGGGCTGGCGGAAGTCCTGACGGAGGCGCCAAAGGAACGCGTGCGGGGCGCGGTCAGCCTCAAGCTTGTGCACATTTCGCAGGAACGCGAAAGACTGCGCTCGTGAAGCCCGCAGTGGTGTCCGATAAACAGTTGATGAGCGCCATCGACTTCGACGCCCGCAGCGTCGCAGAGCTTCGCGCCTGCACGGAGCGCGCGCTGATCGCCGAGGGAAATCTGAAGCGCGTAAAAGCCATTCAGATGAAGAATTTCTCCGATCTGCCGATCGGCGCCCAGGAACGCGAGGCTTACGCGAGCGAAGCTTACGCCGCGGCGATGGCGGAGCAGGCGAGCGCGGCGGCCGCGCTTGAGGAGGTGAAGGCGGCGCGGGCGCATGCGCGGCTCACCATCGACATCTGGCGCACGCTCGAAGCCTCGCACCGAATCGTGTCGAGCTATCCTTGATCGCTGGCGCGCCTTGCCAAGAAAGATCAGCATTGCCGTCCCGGTTCAGCTAAGACAACATGCGCCCGCTATACTTAGCGGATGGCGGAGCGGCCAACGCCTTTTTGTTTTCACAAACGCGTATGGATTTGTCGCTTAACCGCCAATTGCGAGAATCCGGGACAATAACGCGGCGGCAATGCCACAAATCAGGCTTGCTTGACCACTATTTTATAAGAGAATAGGCCAAGGCGGTTAGTTGAGCATGGAAATCTTAGACTTCCCATTGTCGCGCTTGTGCTATGCAGCACACGCGGAAGATGCAGCCGAAGTCACCCGCGCCGGTCTTGCGGCGTGGCTGGACCGGCAGCTCGATCCGAAGGCATTGAGCGACCCCAATCTTCAGGGGCGCATTTCCTCCTTCAAACTGCAGATCAAATACGCGGCCGGCAATGGCCAGCCCGCGCCCAACGGCGAGACGCGCAATTGGCCGGCCATGGATGAAATGAGGCCGCTCCGATATATCGATGCGACCATCGATGAGGCCTGGGCGCTCCACAATCCCAAAATCGTGCGCCCTGGGGAGGAGCAGGCGCGGCCACATCACGAGGTCATGGCGGCGACTATCATTCGCGCCGCTCACAGCCGGTCGCAGCTTTACGAGCGGCTGGTGGGCTTCTGGCATGACCACTTCAACGTGCTCGCTTCCGACGACAAGAGGATTGGCTGCGCGCTTCCCACCTACGACCGCGATGCGATCCGCGCGCATGCGCTTGGCAATTTCCGCGATCTGCTCGAAGCCGTGGCGGCGAGCCCGGCCATGCTCATCTATCTCTCGAACGCGTCCTCGCGGGCGGGCGCGGCCAACGAGAACTACGCACGCGAGCTGATGGAGCTGCATACGCTTGGCCGCGACGCCTATCTGAACGACCGCTATGACCGATGGCGCGACGTGCCGGGCGCGGGCGAAGGCGCTCCGCAAGGCTACATCGATGAAGATGTCTATGAAGCTGCGCGTGCTTTCACCGGATGGACAATATCGAACGGCCAGCGCCTCGACGGCGCAACCGAGCTGCCGCGCACGGGCAAATTCATTTACATCGAAGGCTGGCATGACGGCTATCAAAAGCGCGTGCTGGCGACCGAGTTCGCGCCCTTCGCCGCGCCCATGGCCGACGGCCGCAAGGTGCTCGATATTGTTGCGTTTCATCCTGCGACGGCGCGCTTTGTCTGTCTAAAGCTTTGCCGCTATTTCGTGAGCGACAGCCCGCCGCAAAGCCTCGTCGACAGCGCCGCCAAGGTCTGGACCGATAACGCGAAAAGGCCAGACCAGATTGCGCTTGTGGTCAAGCACATCGCCTTGTCGAAGGAGTTTGCGGCCTCGCGCGGCGCTAAGCCCCGGTCGCCGCTGGCGCTTGCTGTGAGTTTCGCCCGCGTGACCGGCATCGATCTGCAACCGGCCCATCCGCTTTTCCACCAGCTCGGGCAGTGCGGCCAGCGTCTTTTCGGATGGTCCTCTCCCGACGGCCGGCCTACAAGCGCGGACTATTATTTGACGCCGGAGCATCTTCGCGAGCGCTGGGTCTTGCTCGCCCGGCTCGCGGGCAATGCATGGAATACCGGCCAGCCGAAAGCGCTCCAGCTTCAGGCAAATGGCGCCGCGCCAAAGGCGGGCGATCTCGCTCAGCGCTGGCTGACGGTCTTCGCTGGGACTGGCGCCATCGCGCAGAATTTCGTCGCCGATCTTGGCGCCGATCCCGCGCAGCCCATCGCGGATGAAAAACGCATCGCGCAAATCGCGGCTGTGTGCGCCGCCGCGCCACAATTCCAAATCACCTGAGGCCGCCATGCGAATGAACCGCCGCAATTTCCTCGAAGGCGCGCTCGCTGGGAGCGCTTTTCTGACACTCGAAACGGGCGCGCTGCGCCAGCTTGCTTTCGCCGCCTCGCCCGAGACCAAGCAGCGCATACTCGTTGTCGTGCATATGCGCGGCGCTTGCGATGGGCCTCAACCTCGTGTGCCCCTCCAACGATATTCACCTGACCACGGCGCGCCCGGCGGAACTGCGCGTTCTTGCCGATGGCGACCACGCCGGCCATGCGCTGAAAGCCGAAGCAACGCCCAACATCGATTGGCGGCTGCATCCGGCTGCGCCCGAGCTGGCGGAGTTCTATAAATCGGGCACGCTCGCGTTTGTGCATGCGGCGGGCATCCCGGAGGCGAACCGCAGCCATTTCGTCGCCACCGACATCATGGATCACGGCGCGGCGGACGGCGCAGCGCTTGCGCACATCAAGGGCGGCTGGCTCGGGCGCTATCTGGCGCAATCGAAACGCCCCGAGGCCGATCTTCCGGCGGTGTCGGCGTCGGGCGCGCTCGCGGGTGAATATGCTGGATTCGGCGGGGCGCTTTCGGTCGCCGACCTCACGAATGGAATACCGCTTCCCTGGGATGACAAGGCGGCGGCGGCTATCGAGCGGCTTTATAAGCAGGCGCCGGGCGCGGTTGGAGCGGCGGGCGTGCGGGCGTTGGAGGCGGCGAAGCGTGTCTCTGAGAAGCTGCCCCGCAGTCCGGATGGGAAATTCGCCCCCTATAACGATCAAAAAGAAGCCTACGACAAGGCAGGCGACATTGGGCGCGGCTTGCGCACCGTGGCGCGCCTCGTCAAGCTGGATATCGGCCTCGTCACGGCGAGCGTCGATGTTGGCGGCTGGGACACCCACGAAGGCCAGCCGGGCCGCTTCCAGAATAACGTGCAGCGGCTTTCGAGCGGGCTGGGCGCGTTCTGGAACGACCTCTCCGCCTATCACGACAGGATCACGCTTGTCGCTTATGGCGAGTTCGGGCGGCGGCTCAGGGCGAACAAGAGCGGCGGCACCGATCACGGGCGCGGCGGGGTGATGATTGTCATGGGCGGCGGCGTTAAGGGCGGCCGTATCCTTGGGCCGTGGCCTGGCTTAGAGGAAGGCGCGCTGGAAGAACGCGTCGATCTCGCGGTTAAGACCGACTACCGGCATGTGCTGACTGAGCTTTTGGAGTTCCACGGCGGCGCGCCGCTTAACGCAGCCGTTTTCCCAGGCTATAAAGCGCCGCCGCATCTAGGCTTGGTGGCATAGCGTATCAACCCCTCACCTGTCCCTCTCCCACCGGGAGAGGGAACGCCAATGCAATGGTCGCGACCTGCTCCCTCTCCCCTTGCGGGAGAGGGTAGGGGTGAGGGGGCTGAACTACTCCGCAGCCCTCAGCGGCGTGTGCTCGCTCTCCTTGACGCCGCCCTGGCCAAAGCGCTTCTCGATATACTCCTCGACCATCGCCATGAAATCCTGCGCCAGCGTCGGGCCGCGCAGCGTCGCGGCCTTGTGGCCGTCGATGAACACCGGCGCTGCGGGCGACTCGCCCGTGCCCGGCAGCGAAATGCCGATATCGGCGTGCTTCGACTCGCCCGGCCCGTTCACGATGCAGCCCATCACGGCCACGTTCAGCGTCTCGACGCCGGGATAGACCTTGCGCCATTCCGGCATCTTGGCGACGAGGTGGCTCTGAATGTCTTGCGCCATCTCCTGGAACAGCGTGGAGGTGGTGCGCCCGCAGCCGGGACAAGACGCGACAATCGGCAGGAAAGTGCGGAAGCCCATGGTCTGCAAAATTTGCTGCGCCACCTCGACTTCCTTGGTGCGCGCGCCGTTCGGCTCCGGCGTGAGCGACACGCGGATGGTGTCGCCGATGCCTTTCTGAAGCAGGATGCCCAGCGCCGCCGACGAGGCGACGATGCCCTTCGAGCCCATGCCAGCCTCGGTCAGGCCGAGATGCAGCGCGTAATTGCAGCGCGACGCGAGCATGTCGTAGACGCTGATGAGGTCCTGAACGGCGCTGACCTTGGCCGAAAGGATGATCTTGTCCGCGCTCATGCCATGACTTTGCGCAAGCTCAGCGCTGGCGGTGGCCGAATGCACGATGGCTTCGTGCAGCACCTCGCGCGCGGTTCGCGGCTTGGCGCTCTTCGCGTTCTCGTCCATCATGCGGGCGAGCAGTTCCTGGTCGAGGCTGCCCCAGTTCACGCCGATGCGCACGGGCTTGTCGTGCTTCAGCGCGATCTCGATGATATCGGAGAATTGCTTGTCGCGCTTATCGCGGAAGCCGACATTGCCGGGGTTGATGCGGTATTTCGCGAGCGCTTCGGCGCAGGCCGGATAGGCCGCCAGCAGCTTGTGGCCGATATAGTGGAAATCGCCGACGATGGGCACATCTATGCCCATTTTCAACAGCCTGTCGCGGATGTGCGGGACAGCGGCGGCAGCCTCCTCGCGATCCACGGTGACGCGGACCAGCTCCGAGCCCGCTTGGGCCAGCGCCGCAACTTGGGCCACGGTGGAGTCCACATCCGCGGTGTCGGTGTTCGTCATCGACTGCACTGCAATGGGCGCGCCCCCGCCGACGGTCACGCCGCCAACCTTCACCGGAACGGTGATGTGCCTCGCCTCGCGCATGTCGCTCATGGATGTCTCCAGGGATCGCCGGTTCTTTTGCTGCTCTTCATAGGAGAAAACGCGAGCGTGCGCTAGGGTTCGAATTGGCGCGGGGGCGGGTATCTTCCGCATTTGCGCAAAGGGTTAAGGAGGAGCGCCTCCGGCGGCTTGCCCCTAGAAGCCGGCTTTCAGGCCAACTGGTTATTTGCATGCTCGTTGGAAAGGCGGCATCACGCTCGAATCCCTGGATCGGCTTGCGTTTGTGTCCGCACTGCCTCGGCCGGGATGTTAGGGCAAAGCGCCTTATCGAGATGTTAACGGAGCTAAGCTATTGATATATAAATGGAATATTAGCGATGGCTTACGCCGGCGCAGCCGCGAAGGGCGAAACTATGGTTAATAGCCGCGCGCGCAACATATTTAACGGACTTTTGCGAGCCCGCTTTTTCGCGTTTTTGCGCTTAAAAGGCGCATTTTTAGCGCTAGTTCAGGCCGGAAATAAATCCTTCTGCGCCGCCGTTAACTATCAGGGGTTAACGCATAATCGGCGCAGCAACGATGGGTTTACTATGATGGCGCTGCTCTGCTCTTCACTGAAGCTTTTCTCAGCGATCCCAGAATGTCAGGCGACCCGCGAAAAGGCAATACGGTAGCGTTCTCGCGAACCATCGCGAGTGACCTCTTTCGTGGGCGTGGCCGCAATGTTCAGTCCTGAATCAGCCCCGCGGGGCTGACCGGACGTCACATTAACGCTCCACGGCAGATCCGGGGGCGTTCTTGTTCCCTCAGATTGCAGCAGTCTTGCAAGGTAAAGTGCGCTCGCGGGCGATCTCGCGGAGGCTATCCAGTTTCCAATTGGAAGCGGCTGCGATGCTGCGCCACGAACCTTCAACGCAGATCGATCCCAGAGCGCGCAAGAATCATCGCCATCGCGCGAACGCCGTCTATGACGCAGTTTTCGCTCGCGTCCGGATATTTCATCCTCTTCGTCCCATAGAAACTCAGGCCGCGGCGCCCAATGCTTCGGCTTGATGGGCCTGCGTTTGTGGCGGAGCTTCACCGGCTTAGCTTCGATGTACCGAAGTTCCTTTCCCGAGGTTACTTCGGAATAGGAGCTAAGCGGGAAGTTCGATAGCTTGTCCCCTCGTATGATCTCCGAAATCATTTTCTTTTGTTTCGCTGTGCCCGCCAAATCTCCTGTTGCGGATTTTATGCCTATTATGACAATAGACCGCTGCTTTCTCTCTTCCTCTGGCGAACCGGCTTTTGCTTCCAGGTTTTGGCCGAGCGGCAAGCCGAAAATCTTAGCATTGTGCCGAACGAATGGCTTTCCAGCCAATAGGCCGCAAAGGTGAACGGCTCTCTTATCGACAAGGCGGTTTGTTTCCTTGATCGAAAGCACCCTGCTTCGTGAACCAAGGCCAAGACATATAACGGCGTCGTAAACACGAAACTTCTTGGCGAAAGCATCATTGTTCAGAACGGACGATAACTCGATATGGCGGTTCGAAGCATCGACGAACCGATCGGAACGGCCAAAACTCCAATTTGCCCTGTTGGATAGTAAGTAAACGTCGACTTTCGCCGTGCCACCGCTTTCCGAAGTTACGGAGATCTCTTGTTTTTCTACGGGGCTGCCTGACGGAATTGAGAGTGCGCTTTTGGCCGTGTTGCTAATATGAAATCCGCCTGCAAACTGCGCGGCGGCAGGCGCTGAAAGAGCGGGAGCGTCGACGGCGGCGAGCCGCTCCGGCTGACCTGGGGCCGCCGCAGGAATCGGAGCCTGCGCTTGCTGGGGCGGCGCCTCCGTCATAACCGGAGCCGTCGCCGGAACCAGGGCCTGCGCTTGCTGGGGCGGCGCCTCCGCCTGATCTGAGGCCGGCGCCAGAACCGGAGCCTGCGTTTCCTGAAGCGGCGCCTTCGCCTGCGCCGGAGCGGGCGCTTGCTGAGACGCAGCCTTTTCCAGAGCAGGACTTTGAGCCTGCGGAAGCGGAGCCTCTACCGTGAGGGCTGGCTTGGCGTCATTTTCCGTTAGGAGGGACTTCCTGGAGGCAGTCATGCCAAGCGTGCCGGAACTATAGAGCCACGGCGCGACGAAGCATGCCACGAACGAAAGGAAGAACACAAATGCCCGGATCTGCCAAGGTGACTCTAGCCACCAAATAATCGAATTCATATGATCGCCTCAACCATTTGGCATTTGTTATTCTATTCATCGTTCAGGGCACAGAGCTGTGAACGCCGAATTCCTTGTAACAGGGGCAAAAGTCCGGGCAGCCAGCAAACTACTCTCGTCATGGCCCGGCTTGATCGGGCCATCCAGGAGCAGAAAACACATATCTTTCAATGTGACCTGGATGGCCGGTCAAGCCCGGCCATGACGTAATGTGTGTTCGCGAAAGAAATTGCCCGGAAGTTTGCCCCTTTTACAATTCCTTTGGCTAAGCTTTCGCAACAATTCTAATTTCTTTCAATAGGCCATGAAGACGCGGCTCCCCGCGCCCCCTGTCAGCTAAGCCGCTCTCCTAACCACTCTCGTCATTGGCGCCAGGACTGCAGCACACGGACTCTGGCCGCCTGGGAAGCTAACTTGGCCGCCTGGGAGGCTAAAATGAGACAAACCATAAACAAGATGCTCGCAGCACACCCGAAACAGATGCCGGATTGCACTCTAAGCTCCTGAATAAGAACGGTAAAGCATGTTCAGCCTCGCCTTCACAAAAAGGCCACGCGGACGGGCTTAAGTTGCAGGCCTGTATTTGTCCGGCCACCGGCCCGCCGGGCGTCTCGGCTAGCGAGAGGAGTCCATGCGCCGCGTTTTAACCGCCATCATTATCGCCTCGCTTCTGCAAGCCGCGAGCGCGGCCCCTCCACCCTCGGATGCTCCCTGGCCTGAGGCGGCCCAGCGATGGATCAAAAAATACCGCACCAAGCCGGAGCCCGCGGTAGTCCCCGCTGTGATCCGCACCCTTAGCCAGCATGGCAACCTTAAGGAACCGGAGAGTTCTGGCCTTTACGCCGGCTTTTTCGCGGGCGTGCTTGGCTCGAACCCGCGCAACGCGTGGCCCCTCATCGAGAAAACACTTCCCCTTCCCTTCGAAGACCAATGGATCTTGATCCGGGCCGTCGCCTATTCCGGCCTTCCCGGCTGGAAAGACCACATGCGCGGGTTAGCGCTTCGCTTGCCGGATCGTCAGGTGATGGTTCAGCGATACCTGTCGGGCGATCTGCCGCCGCTGAGCGAAGTCGCGCTCGAACAGACCCGTCCCGGCACGTTGGACAAGGTGAAGAGCTTTTTCAACGGAGATATGTTCTTCAAGGCCAAGGAGGAGCCTGCGAAACGGCGCGTGACGTTCGAGTCCAACGCCGACCTCATCGATACGCTTTGGGGCATCTATTTCGCGACGGGCAAGGAGGCGCCCATCGCACAAATCGTGACGCTTCTTCCCTGGGCGAAGGAGCGCGATAGCGCCGAAAAACTCACCATCGGCAGCATGGCGAAGTTCACGCTCGCCTCCAACGCCGCGCGCGACGCCGATCTGCTTCGCGTTCTGAAAGGGTTGAAAGACAAGCAATCGAAAGAGGTGAAGCCCGTGCTGACAGAGGTGATCGAGGCGGCGGAGCTTTCCGACACCGCACGGCTTGGCAAGGAAGCGATGGCGGCCCTCGACGAGCTGAAGCGGAAAGGCCCCGGCTCGACGCGCGATCTATTGACCTGGGGCTCGGTCGGCGAAGCGGCGGTTTCCTTTGGCTGCCTTGGTCTCGCCGTGGCTGGACAGGTGGAGGCGGGCATTCCTTGCGTCGTCGGCGGGGCTCTCGGCACCGGCGCTCTGCGCTATCTCGGACAAAGCACGAACTGAAAACGGATGCCCCGCGATAGCGTTTGCGACTAAATATATCATCGGGCCTGATTTATAAGTGGTAGCAGCAGCGCGGGGCAAGCCGAAAGCTGAAAACATCGCTCGCTGGCGCTTGATGACCGAGATGTTCCCACCCGCAGAAGAAGCCTTGAAAACATTGGCGAATATTCCCTTCACCGTCATGGCCGGGCTTGACCAGGCCATCCAGCTAAGCAATTGAAGGCATTACCAATTCTCTGGATGGCCGGGTCAAACCCAATAGTGTCCGGTTTAAATCCGTCTCGAAATCAACGGCTTGAGAAAATGCTTCGTTTTTTGCGAGATGGCGCAACAGGGTTCCTTCTCCGCATCGCGTTTGCTTGCAAACGCGATAACTCTGAGTTGCAAGCACGCCAAGGCGTGCTTGATGGGAGAAGGACAGGTTGAGGGGTAACGTGTTGACAGGGCGTTCTACCCCTCACCCCAACCCCACAGGGAGAGGGAGTTCGATCGTGATTTCCGCAGAAATCGTGCATGACGTACTGGCCATTGATTTAATTGAAGATTTAAACCGGACACTACTGCGTCAAGCGCGGCCATGACAATAAGCGGCGCGACGACGGAATTGGCGGAAACATCTAGATAATCAAGCGCCGGCAATCATCCCTGCCGGCAGGGATGGACAACGCATGGCAGTGTTCGAAACCAAAACTGGCGCGTGTGTTCGCTGCGCTGGAACTTTCAGCTCCCAAATCAGTTCCGATGCCGTTGGCCGCGATTTGCTGGGCCTGACACGGAAAGAGATTCATGTGCGGTTTCAGCGGCGAACTTGCCGTCAAAGAGGCGGCCGACCCATACGCCCTTGCGAGGATGACTGAGGTTCTGAGACGCCGCGGGCCGGACTCTGGCGGCCTTTTCGTCGAAGACCGCATCGGCCTCGGGCATCGCCGCCTCTCGATCCTGGGCCTCAACGCGGCCTCGCATCAACCGATGATCGATGCACAGCTTGGCCTCGGCATTGTGTTCAATGGCTGCATCTATAATTTCCGCGAACTCAGGGCGGATCTGCAAGCGCTGGGCTTTCGCTTCTTCTCCGATGGCGACACCGAGGTGATCCTGAAGGCTTACGCCGCCTGGGGCGCAGGTTGCGTCACGCGCTTCCACGGCATGTTCGCCTTCGCCATCTGGGAGCGCGATAACGGCCGGCTCGTGCTGGCGCGCGACAGGCTCGGGATCAAGCCGCTTTATCTCGCCGAAGTTGCGGGAAAATTCCGGTTTGCATCGACGCTGCCGGCCTTGCTGGAAGGAGGTGGCGCGGATACCGCAATCGATGCCGAAGCGCTCCACTATTACATGAGCTTGCATGCGCTCGTGCCGGCGCCTTTGACCATCCTGAAGGGTATCCGCAAGCTGCCTCCGGCCACGATACTGACCATCAATCCAGATGGCTCGCAGCGCGAAGAGAATTATTGGACGCTGAGTGTCGGCGCGCGCGAGGAGGACAGCTCGCTTGGCGAGGAGGATTGGCGGCAGGGCGTGCTTGAAACGCTTCGCGCCGCGGTGAAGCGCAGGCTCGTCTCGGATGTGCCCACGGGCGTGCTCCTGTCCGGCGGGCTAGACAGCTCGCTGATCGTGGGCCTGCTTGCGGATATGGGCGCTGGTATGCCCGAAACCTTCTCCATCGGTTTCGAGGCCGTCGGCGGGGTAGATGGCGACGAGTTCAAATATTCGGACCTCATCGCGAAGCATTTCGGAACGCGGCATCATCGCCTAAGCATCAATGCCGCGAGGACGCTGGATGCTCTTCCAAATGCCATCGCAGCCATGTCCGAGCCGATGATGAGCCACGATGCAGTGGGCTTTTATCTTCTTTCCGAGGAAGTGTCCAAATATGTCAAGGTGGTGCAGAGCGGCCAAGGCGCAGACGAGGTTTTCGGCGGCTATCACTGGTATCCGAAGCTTATCGGCTCCAGGGATGCGACGGCGGATTACGCAAAGGTTTACTTCGATCGCGACCATCGCGAGATGCGCGAGGTCCTAAGTCCGGACTATCTCGACGGCGATTACAGCCGCGACTTTGTCGCCCGCTATTTCGACGGCGTCGCCAGTTCGTCTCCAGTGGATAAGGCCCTTCAGCTCGACACACAGATCATGCTCGTCGACGATCCCGTCAAGCGCGTCGACAATATGACCATGGCCTGGGGTCTTGAGGCCCGCGTGCCTTTCCTCGATCACGAGGCCGTCGAGTTTGCCGCCCGCATCCCTGCCCGTCTTAAAGTCAAGGAGGGCGGCAAATACATCTTGAAGGAAGCCGCGAGGCAGGTTGTGCCGGCCGAGGTCATCGACAGGCCCAAGGGCTATTTTCCGGTGCCGGCTTTGAAATTCATTCGAGGGCCAATTCTCGATTTCGTCCGCAGCATCCTCACGAGCGAGACCGCGAGAGGCCGCGGACTGTTCCAGCAGTCCTACGTCGAACGGCTGCTGTGGAATCCCGAGGGGGAGTTAACCCCCAAAGGAAATTCCAAGCTCTGGCAAATCGCCGTCCTCGAATATTGGTTGCAAGCCAATGGCCTCTAGCAACGCGCCTAACGCGGAATACGGTTTCGGCATCGAGGAGGAATATTTCCTCGCGGATGTGAACAGCTTCGAGGCCCCTGCCGAGACGCCCGAAAACCTGTTTGAGGAACTCGACGAAAAGACGGGTAGCAAAACAGCCAGGGAATTGTTGCAGGCTCAGCTCGAAGTCGCCACGGCGCCCTCCACTTCCGTGGCCGCAGTGCGGGAAGATTTGTGCAGCCTTCGCCTCGCCTCCGCGGAAGTTGCGAAGGAGCGCGGCCTCGCCGTTCTGGCGTGCGGCACGCACCCGCTCGCGCGCTGGCGGAAGGTGTCGCCTTCTCCCTCCGAGCGCTATTCTAAAGTCATGGACATGCTCGGAATGATTGGCAGGCGCAATATGCTTTGCGGCATGCATGTCCATGTGGAGCTGCCAGACCCGCGCCGCCGGGTCGATGTGATGACGCGCCTCGTCCCGTATCTCCCGCTTTTCATCGCCCTCTCGGCGTCATCGCCGTTCTGGCTCGGCAGGGAGACCGGACTTATGGCTTACCGGCCCGCAGCCTATGATGAGTTGCCTCGCAGCGGCATCCCCGAGCTGTTCGGGAGCGCAGATGAGTATGACAGTTACGTCTCGGCCCTGACCCAGGCCGGCGCCATCGAGGACGCCAGCTTCATCTGGTGGATGGTGCGGCCATCCCTCAAATATCCGACCCTCGAATTGAGGGCTCCGGATGTCTGCACGAAGCTTAGCGATGCAATGGCCATCGCCTGCCTATACCGGGCGATTGTCCGGCATCTCGTAAGAAAACCGGAAGTGAACGCAGGATTGAGGGCCGCCGACCGCGCCATCGCCGTCGAAAATAAATGGATTGCGCAGCGTTACGGCGTTCGCGGGATATTCGCGGGCAGGCGCGGGCCGCGGACCGTCGCAGAGGTTCTGGACGAAGTTATCGCCACGACTGCCGAAGATGCTGGCGCCCTTGGCTGCTCAGACGAAATTGAGGCCTGCCGCCTCATCATTACCGGTGGCGCCTCGGCCGATAGCCAGCTAAGTTTACTGCGGGAGAGGAAGCAAGAAGGCAGCGAAGCCGCGCTCCGGACCGTAGCCCGGTGGATCGCGAGCGAAACGCTAGCCTGTTAGCAGCTTCCGCCGCGCCATAATGTGCCGTTGGATCGCATACCGGGGATTGGAAATCCCGCTCGAACATTATGTAACCGAACCGCACCATTCGCTGATCTCGCAAAGCCTGAATGCGCTCGAAGCCACCGCCAGCATCAACGGCGATGGGTTCGGGCTTGGCTGGTATGGCGAGTATAAAGAGCCGGGCCTTTACCATGAGGTCAGGCCCGCCTGGTCGGACCAGAATCTGCGCCATCTGTGCCGCTACGTCCGCTCGCATCTCTTCTTCGCGCATGCTCGCGCGGCGACGGCGACGCCAGTCTCGCACCTGAATTGCCATCCCTTTGCCTACGATGGCTGGATGTTCATGCATAACGGCTTCGTCGGCGATTGGCGGCGCTTCCGGCGCGCCGTCGAGGATCTGATCCCCGATCATCTTTACCCCGCACGTGTCGGGACGACGGATTCGGAGGCGATGTTTCTTGCCATTCTAGGCGCCGGCGCAGCCGAAGACCCGGTCACGGCGGCGGAACGAATTATGGTCAGAATCGCAGGTATTGACGGAGGAGAGAGCAATCAGCTTCGCTTTACCGCTGCGCTGACGGACGGGCGCACGATCTACGCCTTCCGATATGCTGTGAACGATAACGCCAACACGCTCTATTACAGAAGCAACCGCGATGGCACTGTGATCGCTTCCGAGCCGCTCGACGCCGACCGGGACCTGTGGACCCCGGTTCCGGAGAGCCATGTCTTGATCGCCGGGCCAGAATCCGCGCCCAGCATTGTTCCGTTCAGCCCCTCTCTCTAGTATAGTCGGCGGCAAGCTATACCAGCCACTTATGGCTTGCCCGCGAAGGCGGCCATTCAGTAATCGGAAGGTGTATTTAATGTATAGCACGGTGATTACTGGATCCCCACTTTCCTGGGGATTACGCCAAGGCAAACGTGCCTGCCGGATTTAGGATAAAAACTCTTGCGAACGACAACATAACCCAACGCTTACTGGATCCCGCGGGAGTGACGGCAACAGGAGCGGTCAGGAATTTCGGCTCCTGGTATTATAGCGGGCGGTGAGCTATTGCGGCTGGTTAACACCCGCTATGCCTTCCGTGCCCGCCGGCTGCCCAGACTTCGCAGGTCTTTCCAGCGGAAAAAGCTTGTCATACCGCGCGTTGTCGCCGGGTTTCAGCTCGTAACAGTTCTCGGCGATTATGGGCTGCCCTTTCGTGAGAAGCTCGCCGGCCGTCGCAAAATCGAAGCCGCGTTTGCGCAAATCGTCAATCAACAGCGGCAAGGCTTCTGCGGTGTGCCACCCCCGGCCGTTCGCGTGCATGACAACGATTGAGCCGGGTTTGGCGCCCGCAGCGACGCCCCGCCGGATCGCTTCCGCGCTTTGGGCCCGCGCCGGATCGGCCGAAACGACATCCCATTGAATGGCGACCAGCCCTGCGGCATTCACCGCATTGAGGCTCTCTGCGTTACAGGTCCCGAACGGAAAGCGGAACAAGGTCGCGTGATCCACATCGTCCTTGGCGGATGCATCGGGCCGGTAGCAGGCCTTCGCCCGCAGGCTTTGACGCATATAAGCGTCCGCCTTGAGGTCGAGCGCCAGATCGGCTTTGACCTCGTCCTCCTTCAAAAGCCGGAAATTGCGGTGCGTCCAGCTATGCGCGCCGACCTGGAAAAGCGGATCGGCCAGAAGCTGCTCCGCGCGCTCCTTGTGGTCGAGAAGCCATTTGCCGCTTGCAAAAAAAGTCGCCTTCACGCCAAGCCGCCGCAGCGTATCGACGATTTCAAAATCGTAGCCTGAGATTTCGCCAGCGTTCTCGCAGAGGTCGAAGGTGAGCGCGATGAGCCTCTCTCCGTGCGCAAGCTTCACGCCGCGTATCGAGCCTCGCATGCCGTCCGGCAAGGAAGAAAAGCGGACAGCGTCGCCCTTCGGCTCAATCGAGGAATTATAGGGAATATGGCGGATCGCTTTCTCGCCTTCGCGTCCGGCCAGCGCCTCCGCTGACCAGCATCCCGCCGCCCCATCTGATGCCGGAGTTTGGGCCGAGCTTGGGGATGCGCTTGCGCCAAGAAGAGCGTAACAAGCTATACCAACGATTATCAGGCGCCGATGCATTCTCATCGTTTCTAGTCTCTCAATCCGTTCACAGATTCCACTAGAACCTCAGTAAATTTTCGTTGCGCTAGGATCGTGTTGCTCGCAAACTCTGAGTTGCGTCAATTCGATTTGGCGCTCTTTCAGAGGTGAGACGACTATGGCAAAGAAACCTGAAGCCAAGCCCAAGGAAGCCCCTAAACCGCAGGAGAAATCCGGCGAAAAAGCGGGCGCCAAAAAGGGCGGCAAAAAGTAGGGCTCGCGTCAATGGAAAAGGAGGAAGACAATTTCTTCCCCTTTTTCATATTCCTCCTATAAGCATGGCAAGCACGGCATCGCTCCAATCCAGGATGAGGTTACCCATGCGGCTTGCTAGTAGGGTTTTGATTTTGGCGCCTCTCGCGCTTTGGCCCGCCTGCGCTTTCGGCATAACACTGACGAACCGCGATACCGGCGACCAGACGCTCATTATTACTGAAGGCGACAAACAAAACGAGCGCACCATTAAGGCGGGCGAAAAACTGCAGCTTTGTGAAAAGAGCTGTGTTATTCGCCTGCCGGACGGAGAAGATTACGAGTTCGACGGGCCGGAGATCGTTTCTTTAGAGGAAGGGCTGCTCTTTCTCGACAATCCCGAAGACCTGAGCAAGGCGGAGCACTAAGCAGAGTCGCCTCTGCTTAATCAGGTCCGCCTTATACTATCAGTTCCGGTAATCCTGGACTTTTGTAGCCCTCAATCCCGGTAAGCCATGCCGGTCGATGAGGCGTTGCCAAGTCAAGAATTCATCAATCGTCAACTTATAACGTTTGCAAGCATCGTCGAGGCTGAGAAGTCCACCGCGCACGGCGGCGACGACCTCCGCCTTTCGGCGGATGACCCAGCGCTTTGTGTTTGGAGGGGGAAGATCCGCTATTGTCAAAGGACTGCCATCGGGCCCAAGGACGTAACGCAGGCGGGGACGGAACAAATCGGTCATAGTACTCTCACACGCGATCAAGACCACGGAAGGCACCTTATGCCCTGCTAATTAAAACACGCTTAACCGGACCGGTATAATGATCCACATAATGCTCCACCTTAGATTGTTTTATTAATTATTACACGCCCAGGATGTATTTTATCGACTCCTCAACTTCGCCTCCCAATATGAAAACCGCTGGAAAACTTGCCGCGAGCGCTCATTATGCTGACAAGTAAAGTGTTTCATGAAACCGATCTCAATCCTCCGCCGTTGGGGTTGGCGGGGCCTGCAAGCGCTCATAGGATTGTTGTGGCCATGTCAGGGGGCGTGGATTTGTCGCTGGCTGCGGCTCTCATGAAGCACGCAGGCTACGAAACAATAGGGATCACACTTCAGCTCTATGACCATGGGGCCGCAATATCCCGCAAGGGCGCCTGCTGCGCAGGGCAGGACATCATGGACGCGCGCCGCGTGGCGAGTTCCCTTAACATTCCGCATTACGTGCTGAATTATGAAGACCGGTTCCGCGAGGCCGTTATTGACGATTTCGCAGCGAGCTACATGGCGGGCGAAACTCCCGTCCCCTGCGTTCGCTGCAATCAAACGGTGAAGTTCTCAGACCTTCTGAAGACTGCCCGCGAACTCGGCGCATCCGCTTTGGTCACCGGCCATTATGTGCGGAGCCGGGAAGGACCCGAGGGCTGGGAGATGCTGCAAGCAGCCGACGCCGAGCGCGACCAGAGCTATTTCCTCTTCGCGACTACTCAGGAGCAGCTTAACTTCCTTCGATTCCCCCTTGGCTCGATGAAGAAGAGCGACACACGCGCGCTGGCAGGTCGTCTCAGCTTGCCCGTCGCCTCAAAGCCCGATAGTCAGGACATCTGCTTTGCACCGGCAGGCGATTATGCTTCGGTCATTCGCAAGCTTAGACCCGAAAGCGATCAACCGGGCGAAATCGTCCATGTTGACGGCCGCGTTCTTGGGACGCATCGCGGCATCATCGATTTTACGGTCGGGCAGCGCAAGGGATTGGGCATTGCAACGGGAGAGCCGCTGTTCGTGATACGTATAGAGACACCTTCAAGACGCGTGGTCGTGGGGCCGCGCAACATGCTCCGGTCTTCGCTGCTTCGTCTGCGCGGCGTGAACTGGATTGGTTGCGGGACGCTGGCTGACGCGCTGGCTCAACGCCGAACTGTCTTCGTCAAGGTTCGCTCGACGCAGACTCCCCGTCCCGCGGCTCTTGCCGCCAAAAATGGGGCCGCGTGCGTGGCGCTTGCAGACGGCGAATTCGGCGTTGCGGCTGGCCAGGCCTGCGTCTTCTACGAGGACGGAGACGGCGCTGCGCGGGTGCTCGGCGGCGGCTTCATTGAATTCGGCGGAGGCTTAGCATGAGCGAGACGCTGCTCCACCGGCCATCGCTCGATGACATAGCCGTGCGCGCCGCCTATCGAGGGTGGGCGCCGGTTTATGACTTCAGTTTCGGCTTTATCGCCGGACCGGGCCGCCGGCTCGCGGTGCGGAAGTTGAATGAGGCGCATGGGCACGTGCTGGAAATCGGCGTCGGCACCGGACTTTCGCTGCCCGGCTATAGGGCTGGACTCGAGGTCACCGGAATCGATCTTTCGCCAGACATGCTCGCCAAGGCGGCGGCCCGCGTCGAGCGCCTTGGCCTTTCGAGAAAGACGCTCCTCGTCATGGACGCAAGCAGGCTTGCGTTTGCGGATGAAAGCTTCGATGCGGCCGCCGTCATGTATGTCATGACAGTCGTGCCCGACCCCGCGGCAGTTATGGCGGAGATGTGGCGCGTGTTGCGGCCAGGCGGGATGGCTGCCGTCGTTAATCATTTCAGCCGGGACCGTGGTTTGCGTGCGGCGGTTGAGCAGGGCCTCGCGCGATTTTCGCGCCGCCTTGGGTGGCACCCTGTGTTCCCATTGCATACGGTGACAGGAGCGCCTGGCTTCCGGCTCGTCGAAGCCATCGATCTTCCGCCGCTTGGCCTTTTTACTCTTCTTCGCCTTCAGAAAGTGGTATAAAACTTCCTGCTTGGCTGCCTTGACGGCTTGGCCGTACATTCTTATACCAGCTTGAGACTGCGGAACTTTGGCGCCGTGTTCTCAAGCGAAATGGCGGAGTAGCTCAGCCGGTTAGAGCAGCGGAATCATAATCCGCGTGTCGGGGGTTCGAGTCCCTCCTCCGCTACCAACAAATTCAAGGGGTTAGCAGGCTTTGTCAATGCGAGTACGGTTGCTGGGCTACCTGTGGGCTACCTGAAGCGCGATTTTCGCCGCGCTTGAGCTGCGAAGCAGGTCAGTGGCGGCTTCACTACAGAACGTCGCCTCCCGCGCTTCGCGCGGCTGCGAACCAGTTTCGCGCCATGACGCATTCGGCGCGCCCCGCGCGACCTCCCGCCGTTCGGCTCGCTTTCCCTTCACCTCAACACTCGCGCATCTTGCTTCGCGGATAGCTCAAGCCTGCGAGGCGAAGCCGCCTCAAGGGGAGAGGGAAGCAGCATTTTGTGTGCCGCCGGAAAGCGTGCGTGCTTTCGACCTTCGCCGCCTCCTTCATTCGCAACCTGTCTCGCTCACGCGCTCTTCGCGCTCGCGTCTTTCGGCTCGGTTGCGCCTGTGCGAGCGCGCTTAGCATTTTCAAATTGGCAAAAGCAACCAGAGCGCAATAAAGCGGACGGCGCATCTTTGGGTGTTAACTTCCCTATCGAAGGCGGGGGCATGTCGCTTTTGCCCTTGCCCGGCAAAACGCATACGTTTTTGAGAGCAATTACTTGTTTAACTATTTGCCCTCGCCCAACCCCGCGCGCTTCACCTGTGGATGCTCACCTGGAAGTTGCTTTCGGCGCGCCAAATGTCATATTGCATCTGAAGCGTCAGCCAAAAGCGCGCCCCGTTTCCGAGCGCCTTGCCAAGCCGCAACGCGGTCTCTGTGTTGATGCCTTCGCGCTGGTCAAGGATGGCCCGCAAAAGCTCCTCATCGATGCCAAGCAGCTCAGCGAACTCGGCTTCGCCGGGCTCGATGAAGGGAAGCACGTCCTCGCGCAAGTAGACGCCGGGATGTGTCGGCGGCAACCCCCTGCTGCTATGCACGGCCATGATAGTCCTCCAAATCCACGTCGAAAGGGCCAGCGTCAGCCCACTTGAAGGTTATACGATAATTCTTGCTCACTCTCGTGGACCACGCGCCCTTTCGTCTTCCTTTGAGCGGATGCAGGCGGTACGCGGGAACGCCTAGCAGTTCCTCCGGCGTCGCCGCCGCGTCAAGGGCTTGCAAAATACGACCGGCTCTCTCCACCCACTCGCCTTTCAGCCCACTTGGATCGTTATCGACCCAAAGCTTGCGAAGCCCCTTGTGCTTGATATTCCGCCCATCGAGCATCGTGCGCCCATTAATTTTAACCAACTTAGCACTGATTCGGTTCTCCACAGTGGCTGTCTGTGGCTGACGTCCTTGTCCGCAACCTCATAACCGGCTAAGCAAGCGCCAACATTTGTAATGACTTTTTAGGGGCGTCGCATGGGTACGATACTACGAGGGCTGCTGTTGGGGCTGTTGGCAACGCTGGCGCTTCCATGCAAGGGAGCCGAAATAAGTTGTGTAGAATATATCAATAATGATGAAAGGTATTGCGTCGCAGCTTTTCTACAGGGTGAGATAGTAAAAGGAGACTACGATAAATTTGTATCGTTTTGCGCTCGTTCATACGCATATGTTACGGCGCTTTATTTACAGTCTCCTGGTGGAGACGTAGCTGAGGCAATGAAAATAGGTCGCTTATTGAGAAAGTACATTATTTATGCCGATGCACCTTTCCGCTTTGATTTTGGCCCGAAAGAGTTAAATGACGCTATCGACGTTGAGTTTTTTAACCGTCTGGATGTGTCTAGCACCGCTAGTCTACGACATCTCTGTAGCGGGCGGGAATGTTTTTGTGCTAGCTCATGTGCCATCATCTTATTTGGTTCTCCCAAGAGAATGGGAAGTGTCGGCCTTCATCGTCCAATTATTGATGATCCCGAGTTCAAGAAACTCTCCCCAGCAGAAGCGGAACGCGCGTATAAACCTGTTTTGACTTTGATCTCCCAATATCTTGAGGAGATGGAGGTCCCCAAAGAGTTCATAGAGGCGATGGTAGCCACAAGTTCATCTAGTATCCGCTGGATTAGTACAGATACTGAAGGGCTTAAGCGTTCCCCCAGTTTTGCGGAATGGGAAGACGCGAACTGTGGCAGTTCTGATCAAGCAGGAAAGGAACTTACCGAAGCACATGAACTAAGAATTAAAAGCAGAACCGTTAAGCTCTCACAAGCCGAATGACGTTTACTAGCTTTATTGGAAGAAAAGACCGAACAACATTTCCATTGCATCAAAAATCTGATAAGAGAAAACTTAAGGAAGCTCCCATGGCCATCCACGGTTTGCGCCACTACTGACTGTTCTGCGGTCAGAAAAAACCAATCCCGTATTGAGACTTTACCATAGGTAAATCAACCTACCGACGCCAATGCTTGTCATCTCTAAGCGCAGGCGATGGGTATGCTGGGGCCGGTCAAAGGCGGCGCCGTTTGGCTGTGCGGGCCAGACGACGATGGTGCGCTCATCATTACAGAAGGCATCGAGAAGGCTATCGCCTGCCGGCATGCCAGCGGTTTTCAGGTGTGGGTGGCCCTATCGGCCTCTTTGATGCCGGCCGATGGAGCTGCCCGCGGCGGCGCAATCCATCATCATTTGCGCCGATCGCGGCGCCGCCGGTGAGGCGGCGGCGGAAAAGGCGGCCGCCCGCTGGACAGCGGAGGGGCGCGAGATACGCATCTGTTTTCCGCCAACGGAAGGTGTCAGCAGCGGCTTGAAAATCCTCCAAAACCAGCGGTTTGAATCTGTAACTGGCCCAGCGGATTGAATGCTCCGGAACGGCAGGGGACGGAGCGCGCGGCCCGTTTAGACATTGAGAGCGGCGAGCATTGCCTTGGCCGATGATGCGTCCTCGCAGGAGGGGCGCGATGGCTCACGGGGACCGCCGTAAGTGTATGTGCTGCAAGAAGCTATTCCGTCCGGACCCGCGCAACCGCCGTCACCAGAGTTACTGTTCCGCCCCTACCTGCAAGGCTGCCAGCAAAACCGCCAGCCAAGCCCGCTGGCTCGCCAAGCCGGAGAACCAAGACTACTTCCGCGGCGCGGTGGCCGCGCTATCCAGGCGTGTTCCCCGCAGGCGCGGGGCTGAACCGACGAACCTATTGTTTAAGGTATTAAAATGACCGTGTTCCCCGCAGGCGCGGGGCTGAACCGCCGAGCGGGCGGCTGAGATAGCCAAGCTCAGTGTGTTCCCCGCAGGCGCGGGGCTGAACCGCTCCTCCATATCGTCAGGGGAGCCACGGGGCGGTGTTCCCCGCAGGCGCGGGGCTGAACCGCCATTGAACTAACAGAGTTTCTGCGGCAGATCGTGTTCCCCGCAGGCGCGGTGTCACGCCCCATCTGGACCGCGTTCTGGCCGATGCCGGTATGCCAAAAGCCGATACCAGAGCCATGGCGCTAGCCCGGAAATCTCACGAGGGATAGGTGCATCGGGGCTGTAAATCAGCGAAGTTCTTTTGCCACAAAGGATTTTTCTGACGCAGGAGGATACCCCGATGCTGACAGAGTGTAGTCAGGATTCCCTGGATTTCGCCAGGGTCGGCAGCCGGAAAGTCACAGCGGCGTTTGACGGCGGCGCCATCACTTCGAACGCCGGCGCATTGCTTTTGCGGCAGACCGATCGCCGTATCGGCCTATCGCGGCAGGTGTCGGCTTGTTTCAAGGATGGCCGCAGGCAGGATCGGATCGAGCATGCGGTCGAGACGCTGGTAGCCCAGCGCATTCATGGCATCGCTCTTGGCTACGAAGACCTGAACGATCACGACGAGTTACGTCACGATCCGGTTCTTGGCCTTGTGTCCGGCAAAGTTGAAGCGAAGCGATCCGATTGCGCGGCGCTGGCTGGCAAGTCGACGCTGAACCGGCTCGAACACGCGCCAAGGACAGAAGATGACCGTTACCGCAAACTCAGTCTGGACGAGGAGGCCATGAAGCGGCTGTTCGTCAGTGTCTTTCTCAAAGGCCAGGCGACTCCGCCCAAGCGCATTATCCTCGATCTCGACGCCACGGACGATCCTATCCACGGCGATCAGGAAGGCCGGTTCTTCCACGGCTATTACAAATGCTATTGCTATCTGCCGCTTTACATTTTCTGCGGCCGGGAACTGCTTCTGGCGAAACTGCGGCCCGCGAACATCGACGCCTCGGCGGGCGCCAAGGAGGAGATCGCCTTTATCGTCGCGCAAATCCGGCAGAGTTGGCCCAGCGTTGAAATCTGGCTTCGGGCGGATTCCGGCTTCTGCCGCGAGGAGTTGATGGCGTGGTGTGAGAGCAATGGCGTCGAATATGTCTTCGGCCTTGCCCGCAATCCACGGCTCGAAGCTTCGATCGCAGACGAGTTGGCCGCGGCTGAGGCCAAATCCAAGGAAAGCAGCAAACCCGAACGCCTCTTCAAGGAGCTGCGCTACCAAACCCTCAAGAGCTGGAGCCGTGAGCGCCGCGTCGTAGCCAAGGCGGAGCACCTTCCCAAAGGCAAAAATCCGCGCTTCATTGTCACCTCACTGACAAGCGAAGCCGTTGAAGCGAAGGAGCTTTACGAAAAAATCTACTGTGCCCGCGGCGAGATGGAGAACCGCATCAAGGAATGCCAGCTCGACCTCTTCGCGGACCGGACCTCGGCGGCAAGCTTGCGCGCCAACCAGCTGAGGCTGTGGTTCGCCTCGCTCGCTTATGTGCTCATGACCGCCTTGCGGCGCATGGCTTTGCAGGGGACAGAGCTTGCGCAAGCAACCGCCGGAACCATCCGGCTCAAACTGTTGAAGCTGGGCGCACTGGTCACGGTCAGCGTCCGCCGCATCAAGATCGCCATCGCCTCGGCTTGCCCGCTGAAAGGCGTGTTCGCCAATGCTCACCGGCGGTTATGCAGCGCCGCCGCGTAAAGCAGCGGCCCGAGTCCGCGTCCTGAAGAAAGATACATCGCCAAAACTTCAGCCGCCAGGTTCTCCGGCCCAAAAGCTGCGCCTATGAAAGCATCTGGGCAGCTATCAACCGTCTCCACACAAAACCGAACTCGCCGATCATACGCTGGTGAGATATCCGGGCTAGCCCGCTGGCTATTGAAGCAGCGGCTGGCGCGGTTCAACGCCTCCCATCTACGCCGCCTGAGCTTTCAGCATTTGGCCGGTTTGCGGCTCGCCAAGGACATGGATGAGGCCTGCGCTGAACTGGCGGACGCAGGCTGGATCTGTCCAGCGGGTGTGCGGGCGGGCGCCGGCAAAGGCCGCAAGAGCAAGGACTTCGAGGTCAATCCGCGGATTTATGAAATACAGGGAGCGCCGGCAAATCCGCTCAATTAGCGCAGATAGGTAGGAAACTTTGCGAAAACAATGAGTTAGTAGCCTGCAGTTTGGTTGCGGTTAGGCCTCAGATAGCCTGCAGTTAGCTCGGGGCGGCGGCGCCAACGGGGGGGGCCGGGCCTAACTGCAGGCGATTCCGACCTATCTGAAGGCAAACTGCAGGTGGATAAACCATTGATATCAAAATCCTTTTACCTAACTGCGCTAATTGCCCTAATTGCCCTAATTGCACAGGAAGCGCTGGCTAGATTCAAGGGGAAGTCTGTTCGAAAAGATTACTCCTCCATGGTCGCAACCTTGTAGGCGTCCTTGTCTCCCTCGAAGAGCGGGAGTTGGGTTTGCGACGGTATGGGCGCGCCATCGGCGCAGCGCGCCGCTGCCTCGCTCTGCAGCGCCGCCGGCATCGACTTTCAGGAGCGTAAGCACGGCCTCATGGTCGAACGTGGATTTGCACCGGTAGTCGAGGCAAGCTATCGCAGATAAGACGATACAGGTAGCCGCTCGGCGCCGGCGCGCTTCGCCGTCGTTACGGGCACGTTCAGCGCCTTGTTCTGCGCTCTGATGCCGGTCCTGGTCAGAGACGCCTGCCTTTGTTCCGTGGCGGCAGCCGCGTCCGCCTGGCGGACCCCGTCGAAAGCAAAGCCGAGTAAGGATCGGAGCGTGGCCATTGCCACACATCTTGCCTGCTAAAATCTCCGTCCTTCTCCGTCCCTCTTCGTCCGGCTTGGTCCAGCTCCGTCCGACTAAGTCCGTCTCCGACCGCCTCTGTCCGTCTCCGTCCTTCTTGTTTCAAACTCCGTCCCTCCCGGACGGAGTTTGACGGCAGTCGCTAAATCCCAGAAGCCGACACACAGCTCGTTTCGATCAGCCTTCGCCATTCACCAAATCAGAGGTCAGCACCACCTCGGGTAGCAGACATCGCCATCCTGCGCGATAGGCGAGCTCAGCACGAGTTTCATTAGTCCGCTGCGCCTCTGTCAGCGGGAGGAATTGCTGCGTGTGCGAAAAATGGAAACTTGGGTCGATAGCGGCCCTGGCGGTTTTCTCGCGATGCCATGCGCGGCGAGTCGGCTTTGGGATCCATTTGCGGGCTTCACCGAAAAGCCAAACATGCGGGCCGTAGACTGAATTTCGTTGAGCCTCCTCCACAGGACGGGGGTGCTTCCTCATCTGCTTGACGTTATTGTGGGCGCGTCGCATCAAGCTATTGCACCACGCTTGGAATGGCCATAATGGTTACAAAGGTGCCGCTTTATGAAGTTGAGGCAGCAGGCTTTGAGGACGTCCACTGGGCAATCATAAGAGGAGCCGACCTCTCTTGCTACGGGCCGTCGAAGGCTGGAGGGGGATGTGTTATTTAGAACGATCTCTATCGGAATTGACCTTGGCACCACGAATTCCTCGGTAGCGGTCAATAACAACGGCATCATTGAAATTGTGAAGAAAACGGGTGGCTTGGAGTACACGCCTTCGGTATTCGGCTTCGACAAAGCCAAAAACAAAGTTGTTGGCCAGAGAGCGTATGAGTTTCTTTATTTTGATGCCTCCGATACGGGGATCAAAAATTTCAGGCCCGAGGTGAAGCGCATTATCGGAACGCCCGAGAAATTCTATTTTGAGCGCGCCGGTGTTGAGATGAGCGCGGAGGAAATTTCCTCAGAAATACTCAAGAGCTTAGTGCAGGACATCCTGCGGAAATACCCAAAGTTCGATACGACTGCCGCCGTTATAACCATTCCGGCTGCATTTTCCGTCCTTCAATGTGAGGCGACCAAGCGCGCAGGCAATCTCGCTGGCTTTAAGCATGTGGTGCTATTGCAGGAACCAATTGCTGCGGCCATTTCATATGGCTTTGCCACCACCGCCAATGAAAATTGGTTAGTTTACGACCTGGGCGGCGGCACGTTCGACGTTGCGCTCATTTCCTCGAAAGAAGGCGTTCTTTCGGTTCTTGGCCACAATGGCGACAACTTCCTCGGCGGGAAGAACTTGGACTGGGAAATCGTCGATAAGGTACTTACGCCCAAAGTCGCGGATGCATTCAGTTTCGAGAATTTCCGTCGCGACAACAGGGCTCATCAGAGCAAGTTTGCTCGCCTAAAGTTCCTGGCGGAACGGGCAAAAGTGGAACTCTCCTCGTATGAGACCACTGCTATTGAAGTGGACGGTATCGGGGATGATGATGGCGGAAACCCGATTTCTCTCTCTGTCGACATAACCCGAAAAGAATTTGAAAAGTTGATGGACCCGCTGATGAACCGGACCATCGGCCTTTGCAAACAGACGCTAAGGGAAAGCGGCTTTCCCAGCTCTGCCGTTTCAAAAATCATCCTTGTCGGAGGTCCAACAGAAATTCCATACGTCCGGCAGCGGCTCGAAGCTGAGCTGAGCATCGCAACGGATTCGTCGGTCGATCCTCTAACCGTCGTCGCGCGCGGGGCCTGCATCTTCGCAATCAGCCAGAAGGTGACGGATGATGAAAGCACAAGGAACCGGCCGCTTCCTGTGGGCACGCACGCCTTGAGCCTGAACTATGAGTCGCTAACGGCAGAGACCGAACAGACCGTGACAGGAATTGTTGATAAGTTGGACGGCGGTCAGTACTACATCAAGATTCAATCTGATAGCGGCACTTATTCCGGCCTCAAAATCCCTCTCAAGAATGGCAAGTTTTTTACATCCATAACGCTTGAACCTTACAAGTCCAATCTGTTTTGGATTTATGTCTTCGACGCCAACGATAATTCAGTAACTGTTGAACCAGAACTCTTTTACCATTACACACGGCTTATCTATCGCCGGTGCACCGCTGCCCCATTCCATTGGTGTCGCCGTATCAAAAAAGGGATTCCGGGAAATGCTCGGAACTACAGATATCTTCGAGCGCGTCATCGAGAAGGGCACCGTGCTTCCCGCCAAGAAAACCGAGAGATACAAGACCGTCCGCGCCCTCAAGAAAGCGCAAGACGACAATGCGCTCTGGATTCGCGTTGGCGAAGGCGAATCCGACATTCCCGACCGTAACGCCTTTGTATGTGAAGTGGGAATCAAGGGAAGGGACCTGCCTCGTGACCTACCTGAGGGCACGGACGTCGAGTTGACCATCGAGATCAACGAGATTCGCGAGCTGTCGGTTACCGCTTACATCCCTTCGATCGACCTGACCTTAAACGCGCGTTCCACTTACATTGACGAGTTCGTCAAGATCGGTGATGTAGAGAAAGAGCTGGATACCCAGCTAGTACGTGCGCGCTCGATGTCGTCCAACTACTCGGATGGCCAAATTGCGCAAATTGTCACTGCCCTCAACTCAGCCACAACGAGCCTACAGAACGCACGCATCGACGAGGACGAGAAGCGGAAAGCCGTTAAGCAGGTGCGTGACCTCAAGCAGATTCTCGACGAAGCACAGCACGCGACCGAGATGCCTCAACTCACAAAGGAGTTTAACGAAGGAATAAGCAGCGTTGCGGAGATGGTCGCCGACATCCCCGACGCCGATGATCGCGGCAAGCAATCGCTTCAGTTGGATGAGATCAAAACCGAGGGCGAGCGAGCCATTCGAGCGGATGACAAGACACTCTTGATGGCCATCAACGAGCGACTGCGCGACTTGGGTGGCCGAGCCCTGTTTTCACATCCGGCAACTTGGGTTCATCACTTCCGTACTCTCGTCAATGAGGGCAATTTTAGTAGCCCAAGGGAAGCCACCTATTTTATCGAGCAGGGCCAGCAGGCGATCGAGAAAAACGATACCGAAGCGCTGAAACGAAGTTGCCGGGGGCTAAGCGCTCTCCGCCCGATTGAGACGCCTCAGGCTCCCAAGATTAATACTTCCGGAATTACCCGGTAATGTTATGACCACATCACTTAAGGACAACGCGTATCATGTGCTGGGCCTAACCGGTACCGCTACCTACAAGCAAATACTTCAGCGATCCAACGAGATCATTCAACGCCTAAAGATTGAAGACCTCGCGAAATACGGCCTTGATATTTCGGCCTTCGAAACCTATCGCACCGAAGAGTCAGTAAAGGAAGCTCTCCGGCGTCTTCAGGCGCCTAAGACGCGCCTGAAGGAATATTTCTTCTGGTTTCGCATTGCTAATGATGTTGACAACAACGCCGCTGCTCTTTTCGCACAAATGGACTTCGATAATGCGATCGCCGTTTGGCAGGCGGCCTTGGATGAACAGAACAATGACGCATTCACGCATAAGCGCAATCTGGCTTTGGCGTTGACCATATCCCTCCTTAACCGCGCCAACCCTGCTGACCGGATAGAGGCATCTCTCTCAACGTGGGCCGCGTTGCTAAAATCACCGGAATTCTGGAAGGCGTTTGCGGAGGAATACAAGCAAGATGCTGAACTCCTGAGCGACGAAGTTCTCTCCGATTTCCGTAAGAATGCGGCGAGCTATCTTTCGGATATTTACGCGGAGATACAGGAAGTCCGTGGTGGCGGGGACTTCATCTACAAATTCCAACAGGTCTTCAGCGCTCGCGGCAAGAAAATCGAAGAACAAATTCTCAACCCCGTCTTTCTGACAATTCAGCGGGCTATTGAGCAGCTTGAGCAGCTAAAGCTTGGCGAGAAAGACAACTACGACAGCGCCAAAGCGAATGAGCTAAAAAGTCCTGTCGCCACGATACAGGCCGAGCTAAACAAGCTCATCGATGAGGGTCTTTATGAAGATAGCACGACTAAGCTGTTGCGTGATCGTGCAGCGACCGCCCTGCGTAAAGTGATCCTGGATATCCACAATCATCATAACGATTTGGATTCATCCTCTAAGCTGCTTGATTTTGCTATCAAAATCGCAGGCACCGACAGCCTGAAGGCATTACTCAAAACCGATCAGGAGCAGATTCAAAAGAACATTTCCTTCGAACAGGACAACACACTCGCCATAGAAATCCCCGGTACGTTCGGCGGAGGAACAATCGTCTTCAAACCTGACCACGTGACTTATGACCGGCGGAAAATCTATTATAAGGACGCAACCAGGATGGCCTATCACGCGATGCGGCGCTCGGTGAATCTGGTTCCCATTTCGCAGTCCTATAGCTTTATGGTCGGCTCGGCGGACCAAACCATCGATATTTCCTGGGGTACGACGCTCTATATCGATAACGATAAGAAACAGGATGTGTGGCAGAGACTTGCTGGCATCGCGTCCCACGTGATCCAACCCCCAATCGTCGAGAAAATGGTACGCCGTATCTTCATCAATGGTGAAGCTGTGCATATCGGCGAAATTGAATTCACACGGGAGGGATACTCGCGCGGCAAACTGTTCGGCGGCCGCGAGAAAGTTCTCTGGACCAATACTATTTATGTGCCGCAATTTGGCGCGGGGAGTGTCACGGTTTGGAAAAACAAAAACGGCAAAGGCGTCTCATTTGCTACGGTTCCCATGTCCACTCCTAATGCGGTCGTATTGCCTGAGTTGATTAGGGCATGCGTGAATATGTTGACCAATGCAAAGAGATAAAGAACATCTCAACGTCGATCTCGGGTTCCTGGACGAGGCCAAACCTCGTGAGGCTCAGGCACAAGCCTCTTCAACATACAAAGTTAACTGGCGAAATATCGCCGTCATTGGCGGTCTCGTTCTTGTATTTTTCATCTGGATCGCATCTAGCGATAACGCCCCAAGCCGACGATCCGCACCCGCATCGGGCACACTTCCGTCGACATACCAGCCGCAGAAACCAGTGTATGAGCCTAATCCTTTCGATCAGATCAACGATCAAGACCCGGAACCCGCGCCCAGAGCCAACAGCTTTACCAATACCAACAATGGCCAATTTAGATGCTCCAGCTATGATTCAAATCAAGCGGATTTAATGGCTCCGAAAAACGAATTTGAACTCACTTTCGAGCAGCAACAGCTTGAGCGCCAGCGTGACGCCTTGAACTCGCTCAAGCTTCAGATCGATTTAAGCGGGGTCACTCAATATTCAGACCAGGCATCGATCAACAGCTACAACATACTAGTATCGCAATATAATGAACAACTTTCCTCGTTTAAAGCGGGTTCCTTATCGTATCAAACTCGCGTCGATACTTATAACCAGCAGGTCCAAGCGCGGAATAACTATCTCCTAACACACTGCAGGAGAAGTCGCTAGAATGACCACCGCCACGAAGCCCACCCTACACAATGGCTTTAAGGTCGCAGAGGCTCTGACAGTCAAGCACCGTATCGAGCGGATCTATTTTGCTGAGGTCTATTCGCTCTCTGACGGGCGCTTTCTTTACCTCTTTCCCAAGGCAACCCCCAAATCTGTGTCGAGCCGCAGCCGCCACGATCTCACAGAAATCACGGTTGCCGACGAGAAATATACCGCGGTTCTCGTCCCCACTCATACGCGCGAGCAACTGGCGGCGATCATCGAGGACATCTCGACAACTTGCGGCTTGGACAGTGTTGCGGGGATGAAGAACCTGAAAAACCTTCTTATCAGGGATGTCATCAATCCGCTCCTCAATCCGGAAAAGTACGTGAAGTTCAAGTTGTCTATCCCCAATGGACTCCTTCTCTACGGTCCGCCGGGATGCGGCAAGACGTTCATCGTCAGGAAGTTGGCGGAGGAGCTTCGTTATCACTTATTCGAGATGAATCCCTCGGCTGTAGGAACCCCTTATGTCCATGGCGCAGTCGGCAATATCGCCAAAGTTTTCGACATTGCGCGCAAGGAAAGCCCCGCGATTGTCTTCATCGATGAAATTGAAGGCCTGATCCCCAAACGTGAAGAGTTGGGGGCACACGCCGACATAAAGAAAGAAGAGGTTAATGAATTTCTGCTTCAGCTCAATAATGCGGGTGCTGATCGGATTTTGGTAATTGGCGCGACCAATCGACCGCAGATGATAGATACGGCGATTCTGCGGTCGGGAAGGATGGATAAGCGCATCTTTGTGCCCCCACCTGATTTTGAGGCTCGGGAAGAAATGTTCCGTCTTTGCCTCGATGGCCGCCCACATAGCTCAACGATAGACTTCACGAAGCTCGCAGCAATGACGGAAAACTACGTTGGCTCCGATCTTGAACTTATCGTAACCGAGGCGGCACGCGATGCCGTCATCCTTGACGAGCCAGAGATTGACGAAGCGACTATCATGCGGGCGATTGAGAAGGTGACACCATCACTCTCTCAGCGTGATATCGAAATGTATGGCGCGTTGGCCAACTTGGAACGCTGGTAATGACCGCCGCTTGGCAATGACCTTTATCGTCCACCTTCACCGCATGCCGCCAAGTAGTCCGCAAAGCGATCAGAAAGCGGGCGGACCGTTCTAATAAAGTTTCTAATGTCCCTGAGGCCGCTTTCGGCCTCAAGTGACTGTTTCTGCGAAGATTTCGATGATTCCGCCTTTCTTTGGTTAGCCGACGAAAATGCTGCACTTGCGAAAAGCCTAAATTTGGGATCACCTCGGCGGCGCGGTTGTGACCGCAGCACTGTCAGGCGCGAACGAGCGACTTGACGGTTGAGCAGTGGCATCATCGGCAACCTCGCCCTTGCCGATGCCGATCTCGATTGGCGTCTTCACGACGCCGCATCGCCCTCAAGGGCTGAACCAGGCGCGAGGAGAAGGCGCCCCAAAACGCAGATTGACGCGAACTAAGAAAAAGCACACATCAACCACGCTGCCCGGCAGGGACACCGCCAAGGGTCGCCGGAATGATGTCGCTATCGGTGGCCGGATATGTAAGAAAGAAATAGGTGGCCGATTTCGTCGAAATCCTCAAACAAGAAACCGGGCCCGGGATTGAGTTCGATGTCCATCGTTGAGGCAGGCATGGAAAGCCCTCCAAAATCCGTGAAATACCACGTCCAGGTTGTACGCCTCCGGTTCGATGCTGCGATGGTTGAGGTCCAAGCATCCGACGACAGCGATGCCGAGCGGAAGGCGATCGAGCAGGCGCAGCGCCTCTCAGACTCCGACTGGCAGTTGCAACCCTTCGACGATACCGCCTATCGACCTCACGCGGAGGCCATGATCGCTGAAGACGAACTGACAGGACCGGAAGAAGTGGAGGATGCACTCGCCTGGAACGAAACACGATACCTTCTTCTCAAGGGAGATTGCGGCGCCGGAGAAGGCGATGTCGTCTTGCAGCCATGGCTCAAGACTGACGAGCCGGACTTGCTGGCCTCGGACTTGTGCAGTGACTGGATTGGGACGCTCGAAGGGCTTGGCCTTACCCACCTGTCCGAACGTCTTGACGGCCTGCTCAGCGGGAGTCCGCCCAAACCTTCCGACCGGATCCTATTTGGGGTCGGTTCTCCGAGGCGGCGGGATAGAAAAGATCGGAACTCCGACGGCGCCTAATTTGGGCGGCGTCATATTTCGCCAGCGGCTCTCCTGGTGGCGGATACGCCTGTACAATGGTCCATCTATGTTGAGATTCGACTGCTCCCGCTATACCTCAGAAAACAGGAGTGCTCACGGCCCAAAACAAATGCAGGAACCTTCAGCAGCTATCGTCGGACGCTTTCTTCGCACCGGCGATCTCGATGATCCCATCAAGGCCTGGCCGGGAGAAAACTGGCTCGCGCGTGCTAAACAAATAGATGCCGCTTGGCGGGAAGCGCTTGTCTCCGCTGTGACGGAGCGAGTCCCCAACGCGACGGCGCCCGCGGAACTCGCCGCTATGAACATCACAGCTTTCGCGCGAAAAAAAGCGGAGCCGATGGTGCGCGGACTGTTTCCGCAGATCGAGCAAGAAAATGTGCTCGCCCTGCTCGAACGCTCTCTCGTGTTTCTCTCGCCAGCCATGATTGGTCCAGTGCTGACGAAAATGCCGTGGCCAAGTACGGCGTGGAATCTCGCCAACCTTTATCTCGCCAGCTACCGGGCCGAGCCGCTCTCTCGGGATGCTCTTGGAATCGTTGGCCGCGCATACTGAAACGATGCTCGCCGCGACGAGACCCCTGCAATGCGAAATAGAAGCTCGGGTAATGCTGCAGTCAGCGTCGCGTCCTACCAAAGCGATCCCCTTTACCCAAGGATCGTATGCGCGGTCGTGGCCCTTCTCGAAAAGGGCAAGGTTGTTGCCCCAGTAGACGTTCTCGCCGGCATGGGCCTTCTCGCGCCGGAGCGCGTGGATGGCTGGCGGCGCGGGCGCATTCCCTACCTGGAGCAGGCGATAGACTGTAACCTTACCCGTCTCTCGCGGCTCTTGCGGATACTTCGGTTTGACGCTCACGATCTGAAGCTCGTGCCCTCGGAAGCCGCGTATGTGCGCCACGGAACCCGTCAGCGGCTACGCTTCACCAAGACGGGCGATGCGAGACTCGAACAGGCCTATGCGAGGCACTTTATTTGGCCTGGCAAGGGCCCCTTCCTCATGCCTGCTCCCAAGCCTAAAGCTCAGCGGGAGCTTTTATTTGACAGCGGCGCCGTGACTGGAAAGCCGCAGAGCCCGCGCTCATAGCGTATTGCGAAAAATGCCCAAGCGGCGACGCCTGCTTTCGGAACTGATAGCGGTCATTTGCGGGAAGCGCCAGCTCCGGGCCGATTGGGCGAGCGTGATTCGCAATCGCCAATGCCAAACTGGCCGCGCAAAACATCTAGTGCCCTGAGTCATTGGAACTGAGGGTACAGCCTTTTGAGCTTAATGCGTGCGTCCTCGGTCGTGAATTGCCAGTCGGCTTTGGCGTGATGGGTGTTGCGATTGTCCTGCCATGCGGCGATTTCGCTGATCAGGGTTTGCTTGTCGGGGATGCGGCGATCCAGACACTGGGTTGAGAGAACGCCGAGTTCGGATTCGGCCATGTCGAGCCAACTGCCGTGCTTGGGTGTGTAATGCCATTCGAACCGCTCGACGAGGCGGCGCGCCTCGGACGGCGGAAAGGCCTCGTAGAGCGAAGCAGGCTTGTGGGTGCTGAGATTATCCTGCACGAGCACGATCTTCGCCGCGCCGGGAAAATGCGTGTCTGACAAGTCTTTGAGCACGTGAGCGTAATCGATTGCGGCGTGGCGGTCGGTTACTTTCACGTGACGCCAGCCTTCCAGCGGCGCGAACATCATGAACAGATTGGCCACGCCGTTGCGTTCGTATTCGTAATCATGACGCGCTTTGCGTCCAGGCGCAGCGGGAATAGGGGCGCGCGTCTCGACGATCATTTGCTTCGAGGTCTCGTCGAGACACACCACCGGGCGCAGCGGATCGCGCGGGCGTTGATAGACTTCCAGCACGTCTTCCATGTTGGCGACGAAAGCCGCGCTAGCCTCGGGCGCGATTACCCATTGCTGTTTGAGGTGCGGCTTGAGAATGTTTTTTTGAGCGTCCGTCCAATGGTGTTGTCGCTGGCTTTCTCAACGATGTTCAGTTCGACGACTTTCTCTTCGAGCAGGCTCAGAGTCCATCTGGCGTAGCCCGCCGGAGCAGGCCCACAGGCCAGCGCGATCAATTTTGCTTCCGCAGCGCCGTCGAAAATCCGGGGACGGGCAGAGTTCGGATTGTATTTGCGCGTCAGCGCCGCCTCGAACCCTTCCTCCACCAATTGCCGTCGCGTTCGCTCGATAGTGGCGACGCTGGTGTCCAGAGCTTCGGCGATCCGGCTGTCGCTCCAGCCTTCGCCTGCCTCCGAGACATCCGCTTTCAAGAGGATGCGCGCCTTCGTCAGCACTTGCGCTGACCGCTTTCCCGAGCGGATCAAGGACGCAAGCTGCTCGCGCTCCTCCGCGTTCAGCCTCACAATGTATTTCTTAACGGCAACCTTTTTCCCGGCCACGAATCCCCCATCGCTGCTTTGCAGCGACAGAGATTCAGAGTTAACCCTCAAAATCAATGACGGAGGCTACTAGGAGCGGCGCGAGGTCATGTCTGATCCCATCAGGCGGGACAATTGAAGGTCGTTTCCGCAATGCATGATCTGGCGACCGGCAGGGTGAGTTGGTTCAGCTGATCAACGGTCTGGGCGCGACGCATCGGTGCGGCGGAGCCCACGGATGGAAGAACAATCTCTCGCGGCACGAGAACCAATCTCTTTATGATTTAAGAAGAAGAACGCAACGTCGTTGCGAAATCGCCTCGCACCCGCTTCTATGATATTGGGTGTTGATGGGCGAATGAGTTGAATGTTTCGGCTGCGCTCCGACGAGAAACCTATGCTGGTGCTTCGCATGTCTTCCCAATGACGTTGCGTTGATGTATAGCCGGAGCGCACGTGCCTCCAGCGAAGCCGCTGGAGTGAGCCACTTTTCGACAGGCCTACTTCTTCTTCCAATCCCAATTAAGGAAGCCGGTCGTCACAGCAATTCCACCAACGAGGATACCAACCCAAATCCATAATGGGTCGAATTGAGCCACTGCATTATCCGCGGCGAGCGCGGGGACGGTCATGACAACCAGAGCTGCAAGACTCGCGACTTTCGACATTCGAGCAAGCTTATGGGTATCCTGTGACATGGGCGCTATCCTTTCGTCATTACGGGCTTCGGAGGCCTCGTTCGCTATTTGAGCCTCCGCTGGTTACTTCCCAACTAAGTTGAATAAAATCACCATTTCCGGCAAGAGAGGGTTGGCGAGCTGGTCTCTTTCAGCCGCCGCCTGCCTATTACCGCATGGCTAATATTCAGCTTAGTGAATGAATATAAGCCCAAGTCAACCCTGTGTAAATATTCATGATACTGACATCCAACATTTGGCGTCCCAGTTCAGGTGGCCAAGTAAACCAAAGCTTAAGCTAGTTAACTGATCCACCGCTATATTTCCAATAGCTTACCCAGAAGCCCTATGTCTTTGTCACGATATGGGCCAGTCATTATGCCGCAATTGGGAGGGTGAGCCCGAACCGGTCGAGGGGCAGAAACGCGCCTGGGTGATGATTCCAGAGTAATTGCGCCCACCCTTCCGAAGATAAGCCGCCCGCCGATTCCGGAGTTAATCCGCCCATTTGTTGAGGCGGCTTAACCCTTTCTTGGAATGAAGCGCCGGAAGCCTCTGCTAACTCGTTAAGGGTTCGAGGAGAGGGAGCCGCTCTCTCCACTCCACGCAACCCCGCTTTGTCAAAGCGAAAAGATCGCTGGATCAGCTACGGGTCAAAGGCGGGATTGTGTCGGCGTTTTCGGATAAGCCCGCAATGGGATCCATTAGATGGTGTAACGGGCCGGAGCCAAGCCATTAAGCATTTGGCAGTGCAGTCAAACCTCAAACTGGTGGCGCGAACGGAGTCTGCGCAGGCAGCTCCAAGCATAGCGAGGGATGACCATGGACTATTATGCTGGGATAGACGTGTCTTTGGAAGCTTCGAGCATCTGTATTGTGGACGCCGCCGGCAAGATTGTGAAAGAGGCGAAGGTCTTGAGCGAGCGGGAAGACCTGATCGCCTGGTTCAAGGCGCTGCCCTTTAAACTGGCGCGCATTGGCCTCGAAGCGGGACCGCTATCGCAGTGGCTTTATGCCGGCTTGAAGGAGGCTGGGTTCGCCGTGGAACTGCTGGAGACGCGGCATGTGCGCGACGCTTTCAAGGCAATGCCGGTGAAGACGGACCGCAATGACGCGCGCGGCATCGCCCAACTCATGCGGCTTGGCTGGTTCCGGCCAGTGCATTGCAAATCGATGTCCGCGCAGGAGACCCGCGCGCTCCTGACCGCCCGCAAGCTCGTCCAGGCGAAGCTCCACGATGTCGCGATGAGCCTCAGGGGCATCTTGCGCGGCTTCGGCTTGAAAGTAGGCCCGGTTACGGCTGCAGGTTTTGCGCGCCGGATCAGAGAGCTGACGGAGCATCACCCGGCCTTGAGCGCGATCGCCAAGGCTCTGCTGGCCGTACACGAGGTTCTGCTGCGGGAACTGAACGGCTTTGAAAAGCAGGCGCGCCAGCAGGCGAGATCCGATGCCCGCGTTAAGCTGGTCATGACGGCGCCGGGCGTAGGCGCCATTGTGGGGCTGACCTATGTCGCGGCCATCGACGATCCAGCCCGCTTCACATCGTCGAAAATGGTTGGCGCGCATTTCGGCATGACGCCAAAGAAATACCAATCGGGTGAGACCGACATCACGGGACGCATCTCCAAGACCGGGGACAACGGGGTGCGCACGATGCTTTACGAGGCCGCCCATGTCATCTTGACCATGCCGGTCAAAGGCGGCGCCTTGAAGAGCTGGGCGGCGAGGCTCGCCAAGCGCGCAGGCGTCAAGAGGGCAAAAGTGGCCCTGGCCAGGAAGCTGGCGGTGATCCTGCACCGCATGCTGGCCGACGGCGCTCCCTTCAATGCAGCAAAGGCGGCAGCGGCATGAGCGGCCCAGCTTCTGCAATGATGGCGCCGTGCTCGCGGCCGTCAACGCCGCGTTCCGCGCCGCCTGCGGCGGTGGCCTTGCGGCCAGCGTTGACCGCCGCTGCGCGCGCCGCCATTCAGAGGTTAAGCCGGGGCGGAGAAACGCCGTTCAGCCTGACAAAGAAACTTTCCGCAGCTTGCTGCGGCGCCAAAGGAGAAGCATTCGACAGTTTCCGGGCAGGATAGACGCCTTCCTTCCCGGAGCGACGTCCCTGCCGGGACGATGGATTGGGTCAGGCCGCACGTCCGCTCGGTGGCGCCAGGCGCAAGCCCGGCGACCCCGCCCTATTAGATGGGACCGGCCCTTTCCTTTTCTAACACCATCAGGTGGCAGCCCAGCGCTGACCCCGTACAGAAGCATGACCCCGGCGGTGGATACGATGCAAAAAAAGGAGGATGACCACAGGTTGGAGATTGACAACTAAGGGCCCGTTACAGAAGCCGAAGTGGCGCGCATGGCATCGCGAGAAAACCGCCAGGGCCGCTCCTGTGAACGTTTTCGAACACCGGCCCGTGGCGCATGCCGAGAGGTTCGGCATGGGCAGGCATCCGAAAACGTTCACATTTCCGGAAGTTCCTCGGCTTTGAACGCGGCCGCTGTTTCCCTCCGAGATCAACCCAATATGGACCTGCGATATCGCAAGCAATTTGGAATCTCCTAACCCTTCGGACGCAAGGCATCGACATGGCGGCCTCGGATCAGCGTGTTGAGGTCCATAATCACATAAACCCGCCCGCTTTTTCGCGCGATGACCTCTTTTCCATTCTCTCGACACAGACCGGTGACCTATGTAAGGCTTTAAAGCGAAGGCTTAGAATTGGTGCAAGGTCAGCTGGAGAAGCGGCATCGAAACGTGATTTGACTGTGATCCGCGAAACGTTTGCGACGCGGTGTGACGGTTACCTGGGAGCGCTGGTGAAACCTCTGCTACCAGCAAGGGTCAGAGCATCGGTTGGAAAGGCGCCGTCATGTCTGATGACCTATACCAAAGGGCGCTTCAGGCAATTCCCGCGCACACCGCGGTCTTAGACCGGTCGGGGACCATTATTCTCGTCAACGACGCGTGGACGGCGTTTGCACGCTGCAACGGGGCGGCAGGCTCCCCAGCCGTCGCAGTGGGAGCGAACTACCTGGAAGTCTGCCGGAAAGCCGCCTCCACGGACGCGCATGTTGACCGCGCCCTGTCGGGCATCCATGCGGTGCTCGACGGAAGCCTCCCGCTTTTCGAGATAGAATACCCTTGTCACAGCCCTTGCGAACAGCGGTGGTTCTTGATGACCGTGGCGTCGATCTCCCGCGGGTCTGGTGGGGCGATCATCTCGCACTCGAACATCACCACGCGAATCCTGGCCGAGCAAGCGCTGCGCATGAGCAACGAAGAAGCGCTCGCGAGCGCCCGCCGTCTGGAAGCAGCCGGCCGGCTCGCGGGCGGCGTCGCGCACGATTTCAACAATCTCCTCGCGGTCATCGCGGGCAACCTCGAACTCGCCGAGGATCGCGACGCGGACGAGCCAACGCGCCAGCTTATCCGGCGCGCTCGATATGCCGCCGAGAAGGGGAGAGACTTAAATAGCAGGCTTCTGTCCCTGGCGCGCAAACGCGCGCTTGCGCCGCAGTACCTCAGTGTCAATTGGCGCGTCGAAGAAACGGCAAGGCTTCTTACGAGCTCCCTTGGCGAGCACATTACGGTCAGCATGGATCTTGCCGCCGATCTCTGGATGACGTTGGCGGACCCGGGGGAGATCGATAGCGCCCTCTTGAACACAGCCGCAAATGCGCGCGATGCGATGCCTAAGGGTGGCAGGATCGAAATCGCGACCTCCAACGTCACGCTCGATGCACCGACAGCCGCAACGTTGCATGCTCATGCACTCCCAGGAGAATACGTCCGGCTGTCGATTGCCGATGATGGCGCCGGCATGCCGCAGGCGATCCTTGAGAAAGCGATGGAGCCGTTTTTCACCACCAAGGGGCCTGCTGGGAACGGATTCGGACTTGCAAGCGTTGCAAGCTTCGCCAAGCAGACGGGCGGTTTTACGACGATTGAAAGCGCCTTGCGCCAAGGGTGCATCGTGAGCCTTTATCTGCCTCGCTGCATTAAAGAGCCGCTGGCCCGGGCGATTGCCGCATGCGCCGTCCCGTTCGGCGATGGCCAACTCGTGCTGGTGGTGGAAGACAACGATCAGGTTCGCGAGGTGACGCTCAAACGGCTTGAAGCCCTGGGCTATGCCGTCGCGGAAGCGAGAACGGGTCCGGAGGCGTTAGAGCGGCTGCAGTCGGGCGATCCCGTTGAGATTGTGCTGAGCGACATCGTTATGCCGGGCGGTATGACGGGTTTCGACGTGCTGCGCTGGGTGCGGTCAAATAAGCCGCAGATTAAGGTTGTCCTGTCCTCCGGCTATAATGAAGGAGATCGCGGCGGCAGCGACCAAGGGGCGATTCGTGACAACGTTATTCTGGGTAAGCCCTACAGCCGGGATCAATTGGCGCGCGCCTTGAGCGACGCACTGGCGCTTTCGTAATAAGGTAGTTGTCTGGAATCCCTGTCTGATTTCGTAGCGCTATCAACTCATGCCGTTTAGCCGCTTAGAAAAGGCGCGTCTCTGCGAGGCGGTTTCCCGCCACGATTTAACCTCCGGCAGCACGGGTCGAGACAAACGAGCGGTCGAAACTCCGCCGCCTGTTAGCTCCGATTTCCACGCACGGCACATTGGTCCTTCTGCTGCATTATTTGAACTGGCCGTTTCCTGGCGCCTGGGCATGCTCGTACACCCCAACAAATTTGATAATAATCAATTTCTAGCATTTGATCTCAGCTTTGGGTTGTGCTTTCATTGCAAATTGCACAAAAAGTTGTGAGGCTTGTCCACAACGCGTTCAGGAGGCGGGGCCGCATGCAGGCGGCGTCGACCTCAACCGAACACAGTTAGTGGCAGCGGAAATTGCGGGATGCGGGAGGCTCGATCGGATCGTTGAAAGCGTCGGGCCCACAGCCATATTCACGCTCTTTCTGACAGCCTGCTACAACTGAGGCTGTTAAATCTCGTAATCGGCAACCTATTCCTTCTCCTCGCCCGTGTGCCTTGCGACGATCAGCGTGAGATCATCGTTCGCTTTGGCGGTTGGCTCAGAAAATAGCCGGCTCGTGATACTTTGGAGAATATCGAAGGCGCTGCTCTGTTCGGAGGCGTTCAGGAATTCCCTCAGAGAGCCGGGCGTAAACGCCGAATGCGGCGGTCTTGGCATTTCAACGACCCCATCGGTGTAAAGAACCAGCGCCCCTCCCGCCTGGAACGGAACCGTTTCGCAATCATAGACGGCGTCGCCGAAAATCCCGAGGGGCAGGTTTGGCTGGGAAAGGAGTTCAAAGGGGTGAGCTGACGAGCGGCGATAGAGCTGAGGGGGCGCGCCCGCTGAAGCGTACTCCATCGTCCCCGCATTGAAATCGAGGGTTGCGCAGAACATGGTTGCGAACTGGCCGATGGGCAGCACCTCGCGCAGCCTCTTATTCAACCGTCGCAGCATCGACCCTGGATTGCCGGTCCGTTGGCTATTGATATGCATGAAGGAATGGAAGCGAGCGGTATTGAGCGCGGCCGCAACGCCATGACCGGTGAAATCCGCCGCGTAGAGCACAAGACGCTGGGGGCTAATGGCTTCGATTCCCCAAATATCCCCTCCAATGCCGTCGATCGGCCTGAAATAGCTCAACAGATCCAAGGCACAGTTCTCTTGGAGCTTCGCCACGCTCGCGGCGCTTGGCAGCATGCCGTTCTGAAGGGCCATCGCGTTTTTTAACTGGTCGTCCTGGTCCAGCGTCATGCGATAGCTATTGAAGATCGAAATGACGATCTGGCTAAGGTTTGTGAGGATTTGGACATCGCCTTCCTTGAACGAACGCGGTTTTCGGTCGACGGTGCACAGGGCGCCGATCCGAAGCCCGGGCGACGTCTCAAGGGGGATCCCCAAATAGGCTCCGAGCTTCGGGCTTTCCGTCACAAGCGGGTTCTTGGAAAATCGCGGATCGCTTCCGGTATCCTCAACGATTAACGGCTGCAATTCCATGATCGTGTGGGCGCAGAACGCGATCTCCCTCGACACTCGATCCGCATCGAGGCCGTTCTTGCCGGCAAATATTGTTTCGACCTGATCGACAAGCGAAACAAGAGCGATGGGGGTTTCAAGCAGTCTGGAGGCGATTGCGCACAGTTGATCGAGGGCAGCGCCCGCGCCCCATTCGTGGAAACGCAGTCTATGCAGCTCCTTAAGGCGTTCGTCTTCATTTTGGGGGACAGGAAAACTTAACATGTGGCTCACTCCGGCAAGCATTGTGCGAAAGGCTTTAAAACTCGTCTGAGCGATACGCGCGCATCTGGGTCCTCAAAATCGGCTCGCATGGAGCCGCATTGAAGTATGTCTTATTCACCTTCGAATAACGTTGAGCTGAAGCATAAAGTTAAGGCGAGCGCTTAACGAAGCTGTTCCCGAAGTGCTTAGATTTTTCCGAGCTCCAACAACTCGGCCGCAAAAAGCAACTATCGGTAATTGGGTCGTGGCTGGCTTGGCCGGTAAAAAAATATTGAAGTCTGGATGCGCGGCCTGCTGCCAGCGGGCTCAAGGCGCGCGCCCCGCCGGCAAAGTGGAAGCGCCGCCGGGCGCGGCGTTGCGATGCCGACTGTGATGACCGCATCAGGTCAAGGGCGGCGGCTTGATTGACGATTTCAAAGGCTCCGCTTAACCTCTCGCAGCCGGCGGAAGTGTTGCAAGTGCGAGAAATGGTGCTCGGGGCCAGGAGCAGTCGTGCGCCCGAGTGTAGGCCAACCCCTCCCGGATTTGTTGGGGCTGCCTTTTGTTGCAAGATTCAGGAGTTACACACTAAGGTCTTTGCGCATTTTTATGCAGGCCATCCGCTGACCATTGCGCAGGATGTGTTCACCGCGATCGATCACCTCATAGCCTTCCCTTCGATAGAAGGATACGGCCGTCACGGAGGACTCCAATTCCAAACGGCGCACCCCCCTGTTCGCGCGCGGCGCATTCGATCTCTTTGACGAGTGCCGCCCCAACACCTTTCCTGCCCGCGTCCGGAGCAACGTAACAGGCCCGCAATTCGGCGATCTCGAAGACAGCAATTCCGCCGCGTACAAAACGGGGCAGGCCCAGATCGCGCGCTCGGCCTTGGGCTGTCGATTGTGGAACGGATCAGCCGGCTTCTCGAAATCAAGGTAGCGGTCCGCTCAATGGCCGGAAAAGGCTCCTGCTTCAGCGTCCAAGTTCCTGTCACGCCTCAAACGGCGTCTTCGGCGGTCAAACGTCTTGATCCGAGTGAAAGCGCGAGGCGCGCGGGGAGCCTTCTCCTTTGCATCGACGACGACGAAGCAATCCTACGGAGCTTCGAGGCGCTCCTGAAAAATTGGGATTATCGCACTGTTTGCGCGAAAGATTCGCGGGACGCCCTCCATCGGCTGCAAGGGAAGATCCCTGATATTGTCATGATCGATTATCGCCTTGGCGAGGCGGGGACCGGCCTCGATATCTTGGATGAGCTCCGGCGAGCCTGGCAATGTGAGGTGGAAGCCATAATCGTCACGGCTGATCGCAGCCCCGGTGTTCGTCATTCGTGCAAAGAGCGCTCATGTGAGGTGCTTTATAAGCCGGTGAAACCTGCGTCTCTGCGGCGTTTTCTCATGGGCGCTACGCTCCGGCGTCAGCTGTCTTCCAGGCGAGGAGCCGCGTAAATATAGGTTATGAGGTGGACGCCACGGAAACGAGCCGGATCGTCGTCGGCGACGATCATCCCTTGGTGCAGGCGGCATTGTTTGCCGCGCTTGCAGAGTGTTTGCCGAACGCTGAAGTTATAGCCTGCTACGATATCGAGCAAGTGTTGCACGCGTTGACTGCCGCAGAGGGCGGCGTCGATCTTGTTCTCCTCGATCTTCTCATGCCGGGAACGCAAGGGCTGATGGGCCTATTCATACTCTTGAAGCAACATCCCACAGTCCCTGTCGCTATCCTATCGGCACTCCAAGATCCTTCAACAATACGGCGCGCCATCGGGTTCGGCGCCTCGGGCTACATCCCAAAGTCTCTCGGTCTACCCGAGATGAGCGTCGCGATTAGGCGGATTTTGCTCGGTGAGATCTGGGCGCCTTTCGATATGACTGGCGCCGGTCAGCAGGATGACGATGCCGATGTAAGCCGCCGCATGGTTTCTCTTTCGCCGCAGCAAATGCGAATTCTGTCAATGATTGTAGAAGGCAAGTTGAATAAGCAAATTGCAGCTGAACTCAATCTGGCCGAACAGATTGTTAAGGTCCATGTCTCGACGATTTTGCGTAAGCTCGGCGTGAATACGCGAACCCAGGCGGCGATCATGGTTGAACGTTTAACCGTGAAACAATCGCCGGTTTGAGGTGGGAGAGCTGTGTTAGGCGAGCAGGGATCATGTCACGAAGTCTTCGGTCTCTTGGTTTTGATAAGGGCTATCGCCAAACCGGCTCCCCGTCCGGCCTATGCGGAAGCGGCCACCAATTCGTCGAAGAAGACGAGCGTGTCCTTGGAAAGCGTCTCCACCTGCCCCGCAAATTTGTTGGCGTTTTGCTGGATGCTTTTGGTGGCGGCGCTGTTTGCGCGGATCGCCTCGTCAACGGTCATGATCCGGTTGCGCAGACTACCGGTGGAGTCGTAGGCGCCTTTGGCGTGATTGGCGATGGCGCGGATGGCCTCGTTTTGCCTGTCGATTGAGGATCGCATTTCAGCCGTGAGCTGGCTCAAGTCCCGGATCTCCGCGCCAATGACGCCGACGGCTTCGACTGCCGCACGGGTCGCCGCCTGGACATCATTGATTTGGCTTCGGATATCTTCCGTCGCTTTAGCTGTCTGTTGCGCAAGCATTTTGACTTCTTGCGCCACCACGGCAAATCCTTTGCCGGCCTCGCCCGCCCTTGCCGCTTCGATGGTGGCGTTCAGCGCAAGCAGATTACTGTGACTTGCGATGCCGGCGATGATTTTGACGACTTCGCCAATGGTCTGAGCGGAATGGGAGAGGTTTTCGATCAAAGCGTTGGCATGCTCAAGCTGCGTCACCGCCGAACGCGCCTTTCCTGCCGACTGACCGACAGTCTCGCTGACGCTTCCGATGAAATCGCTAAGGCTGTCGATACCGTCGGCGACGCCTTTGACGTTGGCGGCGGCATTCTCCAGCGCGGCCACCATTTCCGCAGCGTGAAGTTCCGTTTCGCCGGCGACGCGCCCCATAGTTGAGGCGGAAGTCTCCATTCCGCTCACAGCAGCGCGGATACGGTCGAGGACGCCGCGCAGCCGCTCAACAAATACATCTTTAACATGGCGCGTCTCGGCCTCCTTCTCTGCGATCGCGCTTGAGGCGTGTGTCGATACCGAGGAGGCGCCGATATAGAGGGCCGAGACCAGCCCGGCGATCCGCGCCGCGAGTTCGGCCAATTGGCTGCCCCCTTGGCTCGCCGCCGCCAGGCGTCCTTCAAAATCTCCAAGATCGAAAGTATCGACGACTTCCACCATGCGTTGAATGCGGCGCCGAATCTGCCAAATTTTGAAAGCGGCGATGCTCACTGCGAGAGCGAGAATGACAGCAAGAAAACCCGTCATTTTAAATGCTCAAGCGGAAATCATCCATCGTCTTCCCCCGGCCTCTCATCCCTGATCCGCCCCAACAAGGAGCTGGCCGATGTCGAGCACCATGCCCACATCGCCGCCGCCTAAAAGCGCGCAGCCCGTGACGCCTCGAATGCCCGTCAAATAACCGCGCAAGGGACGAATGAGAACGAGCTGTTGGCCCATCAGCTCATCGACCAGAAGCGCGACGCGCTGGGACTGCTTTCCCACGACGACGAATAGCCGCATTTGCTCTTGGGCGGCAGCACGGTCGAGAGACCCTCCTCCATTGGCGGCCGCCTTTAGGAAATGCACCGGCAGGACATCTTCCTGCCCGAGCTTCAGCATGTGCCGGCCTCCGTCTGCCGAGACCCGCATCACATCCTGAAAACCCGAATGCACGATCCTCTGAACCGCTTCCAGCGGGACGACATAGCGGAACTCGCCAACTCGAACGACCATGCCGTCCAAAACCACCATGGCCATTGGAATCATGAGGTGAAAGCGGATGCCTCCGCCCGATGGGGATTCGACCCTTAGGTCGCCGCCTTGGCTGCGAAGAGCAGTCCTCGTTTCGGAGAATAGCGCATCGGCATCCTCGCCCGGAATGGCCTCGAAACCGAGCCCATCGTCTTCGAGCGTCGCCAAGACCCTGTCGTCGCTCCGGGCCAAGGAAAGGCGCACGCGACCGCACGCATCCTTACCCTGAGAAGTCCGGCGATCAGGTTCTTCGATGCTTCAGAGTCACGCAAAACGTCAACAGGCTGCGCAGATGCGGTTTAAGCTCCTCCAGCATCGCATGGTCGAGAACGAGTTCATCGTTCCCGCCCACATCCATCTTTATCCGCCGGCCATTTTCTCGCGCAACGGACTCCGCGAAGGCTTCCAAAGGTTTGGTCAAAAGAGCCGCCGGACGCGAGCGAACCGCTATCGCCTCCTCCTGAAGGCGCTCCAGCTGAGTGCTGAGCTGCGCTTCAGCCTGGTAGGCCCTCTCGATGCGCGCGGTAAATGCTTCGAGCGCCGCACGCACGGCGTCCTTGGCCTTGGTCCAATCGCCGCCGCTCCTTCGAACCTCCGCCTCCACGGTACGCGCTATATCCTCTGAAACGAGGTCGCCCAGCGTCCGGTAAATCATGGCATGACCGGTGACGATCTCGCCGATGCCTTCGAGCATGTCGCGGGGCATCGAATCTTGGGCGGCCGGCTTGTGGACGGAGCCATTGACCTCGTTTCCGGGGCGCTTTCCGGCCTCTTGCGCGCCCCTTTGCGCAGCGCCGCTGCGGTTGAGAACCATCTCTATTTTAAGAGCCGCGCCTTTCGGATCGAGCGTCGCCAGGGACTCCGCAAGTTCGCTTTCGCCAAGCGGCGTGGCCAGAAGAAAATCGAAAAGAGTATCGGCCCCGTCGAACACTGTGACGTTGCTGACGACGCTGGCCGTCCCCGAGTTTATCCAATCGAGGAAGCCGCCTGCGATCTTCTCGTCGCCATTGAGAGCGGCGCGCACGATATAAAATTGCAAGCCCTGGTTCATCGCCGCAGCCGCCGTCTTGAGGCTTTCCGGGGTTAGCACTTTCCGGAATGATTTCGGCAGGCCGAGCCGTGATTCTATGATGGACGACGATATCGTGCCGTTAGCCGTAAACGTGACATTCGCCGCCTCTTCGAAAAGCCGCTCTATTAAAGCCATGTCCGGCGTGCCGCCGCTTCCGGCCGTGTCGAGCAATATCTCGAGATCGGCGCTGAAGGATCGCGATATGCGTAAAAGCATAGGATCCGGCGGCGTCCTATCGTCTCTCGCCCGCGAAAACAGATCGATAAGCGACATGGATAGGTGCGCCGCCGTCTCCATGTGGTAGTGGCGGCAGGCGTGGTAGATGAGGCGAAACAGCTCGATGACGCCGTCGCATGGCGTAGATCCGGGCTCTTTGTGCATCTCATCAAGCGAATGGCTAAGCTCGATCAGCGCGTCAAAAGCCTGATCTGCGCACCAGTTCTGCAGCACCGCCCCTGGAACGAGCGCCGCTCCCGCCAATTGCGACGGCGCGCTCTGCTCAACGGCGGCCAACTCCTCGAACAATCTCAACTCCAGGCGGCGGAAGGCTGAAAACTCGCGCTCGCAGGCGATCTGCCCAGCGATATCGGCGATGCGAACGAAACCGAGCTCCTCAGCCATTTCGCGGATTTGTGCGGCGGCGGCGAAAAATGCATCGGCGTCGACGGGTCTGCCGGAGGACAGCAGACCGCCATAAGTCGAAACCGTGGCAAGCTGCGCCGGCAGATTGTCGAAGAAGCGGCGAATCGGATCGCCAGCGCAGGCCTCTTCGGCGACGGCGTAGGCCGCCTCGCCGTTCTTCAGGGCCAGCGCTTCGAGCTTGGCGACAAAATCCCGGGCTTCTTCGGCGGTGACCTCTGGCCGACCGGCAAACTCCGATAACAAGTCCAGCCATCCCGGCATGCCGATCTGCTCGCTGGCGTGGAACAGGCCGGCCCGCTGAGCAAGCGCCTCGCGCAATAGCTTCGGATCGGCTTCAAACTCGCCAAGGGCCGCTTGCATCTCACGGAGTATATCGCTGACCATATCGAAAAAGATTGCGCGATAGGTGTCGTCCGCGGCCAGCATGGAGCGGCCGGCGGCGACGGCGGGCATCTCCAATTTCGCGCTCTCGCCGATCAGGGCGGCAAGCCCGGTTACCGGTAAGCTTGGCGCGTCTAAAAGACCAGCGCTCGCATCTTGGGGTTCCGCCGGCGCGCGCTCAGGCGCTTCAGCCTGGCAGCCGCCACTCATAAAGCTCTCTATCTTGGCGATTAGCGCATAAAATTTGGCGACGGTGAGAACGCCGGACGCCAGAAACTTGGAAAGATCTTCTGCCCAGGCCGCTTTGCCTATTTGCGCAGCAGCAAAGGCCAGACGCTCCACACCCGCGAAAAGTTGGCGGCAGTCCGCAGCCTCGCCGGCCTGCCAGCTCGGGCGAAGCTTCCGCGCCTCCTCCAGTGTTTCGGCCGCCATGCTTTGGAAGATCTCAAGGTAGAGCAAATCTTGCGCGAGGGTCTTTCGTTCGACCGGCTCGAAAATAATCGCCTGCGGCTCAGACATTTCACGCTGCTTCGCCCGGCATTGCGCGATCTTCGCCTTGATACGGCCGATCAAGTCGCTCGAACCCTCTGGCGACGGGTCGGCCCGGCGCGCCAAGGAGTCGTTCATCATCGCCCGCAACACATCTCCAGCGTCAAGCAGCAAAGCAATAAGGTCCGCGTCGAGCGGGACGTTTTCATCGCGCACAAGCCCGACCAAGTCTTCCGACGCATGGGCGCAGGCCTCGATCGCCGCAAGCCCAAGAACCCGCGCATTGCCCTTGAAGGTGTGAATAGACCGGAACAGCGCGGCGATATGCTCCGCCTGCTCAGGGTTCTCCTTGAGGGATAACAAGGATTGTTCCATGACATCGAGGGATTGCGCGCCGTCATCAGCGTACAGAGTCCAGATTTCGTCTAATTCTGCGGACAAGGCGGCCTCCTATCACCGGCGGGAAAGGTTCACCCCTTCACCAACTGCTGCATGGTAAGGATCAACTGGGCGCCGCGCTTGTCGGCGAGATCCATCGAGACAGCGCCCGACGGCTTCGTTACGATCGCGTCGGCGCCAAGCTCGCGCGCCTTGGCGGCATGCGGCGAGCCCGAGACCGCCACCGACGAGAGAATGATGATTTTCGCGCGGGTTTTGAGCTTGGCGTGACGCAGAAACTCAAGGCCGTCCATTTGCGGCATCTCGATATCCAACAGGATCAGCGAAAGGTCCGGATGCTTGGGCAACTGTTCCAGCGCGTGCTTTCCGTTGCTGGCGGTGGCGACAACCTGAAATTCTGGAAGGTGTGATATGAAATTGCTGACAACTGCGCGCATCATCGTCGAGTCGTCGACGACCATTACGTTATGTGCCATGGAGATTTCCTTTCGCGCCTTGTGAAAAGAGCGGCGGCTCTCAGTGCGGGCCGCCGCCGGGGACGGGCTAGAACTTGCCGAAGCCGCGCTCATCCTGGTCGAGTGGCAGTATCGCCTTCGGGCTCTTGGCGCCATTTGTTGCGAGACGGGAAAACGCCGGCCGCGAGCCGGAAACGGGGCGCGCGCTCACCGTGCGTACCTGCGCTTGCTGAGCCGCGAGCAACGCCTTCAACTGGGTCAGCATATCTGGGCTAAGTCCCTCAAGGCCTGACACGGTCTGCGCCGAACGGGTCTGTTCCCGGAGCTTGAAGCGCCGCACAGAGTCGCGCATCCGGTCGGCAAGGCTCGCCAGTTCGCCCGACGAGGAGGCTAATTCCTCGGATTGCTGGCTGCCTTCCTGCGCGGCCTTGGCGACCTGGTTCATGGCGGTGCTGATTTGCGACACGCCGCGCGCCTGCTCGGCGCTGGCGGTTGCGATCTCGCCAACGAGATCCTTGACCTTGACCACATTGCCGACAATCTGGTCCAGGGCCTCGCTCGTCTCCTTGGCGATGCCGACGCCGCCCGCGACCTGCTTGACGGAGTTCTCGATCAATTCGGCAGTTTCGCGCGCCGCCTTGGCGGAGCGTCCCGCGAGATTCCGAACTTCTTGGGCGACCACCGCGAAGCCGCGCCCGTGCTGACCGGCGCGGGCGGCCTCTACCGCCGCGTTAAGAGCCAACAGATTGGTCTGGAAGGCGATCTCGTCGATGACCTTGATGATCTTGCCGATGTTCTGCGCCGAGGCGTTGATTTCGCTCATCGCTGCGGTCATCGCATTCATCTTGGTCTGGCCGATATTGGCGGCCTGGGACGTGCCCATGACGAGCTGGTTCGCAGTGTTGGCGGCGTCGGTGTTGGCCTTGACCTGGCTATCTGTCTCTTCCAGGCTGGAGGTCACCTCCTCTACGGACGAGGATTGCTCCTCGGAAGTGGACGCCATGTTCTGCGACGCCGAGCGCAGTTGCTCCGCGGACTGCCCCACTTGTTCGACAGCGTCGACAATCTGATGCAAGGTGGAGTTGACCTCCTCCAGCGCCCGCTCGAAGGCCTCCTTCAGCGCCAGGAAGTCGCCGCGGTAGTCGCCTTTCAGGCTGGCGCTCATATCGTTCCGGCCAAGCGCCTCGATCACCTCCCTTATGTTGTTCAAGGGAGTAATGACCGCATCGAGCGTATCGTTGACCCCCTGGACGATCTTGCGGAAATCTCCCTGGTGCTTCGAGGCTTCGGCGCGGGTGGCGAGCTTGCCCTCAATCGCGGCGGCGGACAGCAAATTGGCGTCGGCGACAAGCGCACGCAGATTGGTGCGCAACTTTTCGATAGTGTCGTTGATGAACGCCTTCTTGCCGGGGAAACGCTCAAGAGCGGCCTCGAAATTGCCATTGGCAAATTCGTTGACGCAGGCCATGGCCTTTTTCTTCACTGCGATGTGCCCGACAACCATGGTGTTGATGCCTTGAGCCATGCGGCCGAAATCGCCCGGATATTTGCCGGCGTCGATCACCTCGTCGATATCGCCCCTGTCGTGCGCGGCGGACATCGCGTTCATGTCGCGGATCACAGTCTGTAGATTGGTGCGCAACTTTTCGATAGTGTCGTTGATGAACACCTTCTTGCCGGGGAAGCGCTCAAGAGCGGCATCGAAATTGCCGTTGGCAAACTCGTTGACGCAGGCCATGGCCTTTTTCTTCACCGAGATGTGGCCGCCCACCATGGCGTTGATGCCTTGGGCCATGCGGCCGAAATCGCCCGGATGTTTGCCTGCGTCGATTTCTACATCGATTTCACCCTTGTCGTGCGCGGCGGACATCGCGTTCATATCGGCGATCACGGTCTGCAGATTGGAGCGCAGCTTCTCGATCGTGTCGTTGATGAAAGACTTCTTGCCGGGAAAGCGCTCAAGGGCGGCCTCGAAATTGCCGCTGGCAAACTCGTTGATACAGGCCATGGCCTTTTTCTTCACCGAGATGTGGCCGGCCGCCATCGCGTTGATGCCTTGGGCCATGCGGCCGAAATCGCCCGGATATTTGCCGGAGTCAATCACCGCGTCGATTTCACCTTTGTCGTGTTCTGACGACATAACGTTCAAGTCGCCGATCAAACCGGCCAACGTGCCGGCCAAGCTATTGATCGCGTCGAGCGCTTCGCTCCATTCGCCGGAAACGGCCGCCGCGTTTGCGCGCTGATCGAGCCTGCCGGACTGGAGAGCGGAGATGATCCTTTTCAGCTCCTTCAGGCCCTTGCCGTTGCCGCCGGATTCATCCAGCGAGGTCGCTTCTGTCATCGTCTTGTTCCCTTTGCTACCATGGTTGGACCGGAAGCTTTAGCTTCGGCTTTTTGTTAGGCTCAGGCGGCCGCATTCTTGAGTGATTGAACGTCTTGGCGAAGGTCGCGGACGTCGTCCGAGACGAGGCGCGGCGTGTGGATCAGGATCGCCACCTTATCGGCCTGCTTGCCGAGACCGCGGATGATGCCCCTGCCTTCGCGGTTTCCACCGAACTGCGGAGGATTGTCGATATTTGCCGGCGGAATTTCGCGGACATCGCTGACCGCGTCCACCGCGAGCCCGATCGGCACGCTGTCGACGTCGAGGACAATGATTACGCTGCGCTCCGTGTACGGCTTCCAGTCCATGGAGAAGCGCAGGCGCACGTCCATCACCGGAATAACCTTGCCACGTAGATTGATGACGCCCCTGATGAAGGAGGGAACGTCCGGAACCTCCATGACCTTCTGCATCCCGACGATTTCGGTCACGTAGCCGATGCCGATGCCATACTCCTCGCCGGCGACAGCGAAAGTCAGATACATATCATCGAGATTATTTTCTTCATTAAAGCTCAGTTCGCCTTCGCTTATTTCTTCCGCCATAAGCCCTTCCCCTTTCATGTTCATCGCACATTCGATTGCGCCGCCGCCACGAGGGCAGACGGCATCCGTCCCAAGGAAAGCATCTGCTCCGCAGCGTTCAGCTCTTGAGCGGCGCGAGGCATTCCAAAAACCACGCTGGTGGCTTCATCCTGGGCGAAGGTGCGTCCGCCCGCCTTACGGATAGCCAGAAGCCCGGCGGCGCCGTCCCTTCCCATGCCCGTCAGAAGCGCCGCCGCGGCGTTGCGTCCGGCGTGCTTGGCCACGGACTCGAACAGAACGTCCACCGAGGGACGCGAAAAGTTCACGGGCGGCCCCTCCCTCAACTCGACGCGATATTCGCCGCCCGAACGGACAAGGCTCATATGCCAGTAAGTGCCCGGAGCGACGAGGATGCGGCCTCGCAGCACCCTGTCGCCCTCCTCAGCCTCCTTCACCTGCATGGGGCAGACCGCGTTCAACCGCTCAGCGAAAGTTGCGGTGAAACCGCCAGGCATGTGCTGGACGAGGAGGATGCCGGGGGCGTCTGCGGGGAAGGCCGGCAGAATTTCGGCCAGCGCCGGCACGCCGCCGGTCGAAGCGCCGATGGCGATAACCCGGTCGGTCGTGTCTCCCAGAACTGCCGCGACCGGCTCGACCGCCGCGCGTTCTCTTGTGAGCGTGAAATGGGAGACATCGACCCGGGCCGCGGCCTTTACCCGATCGCAAATGTCGTCCAGCATCACCGGCAAGCCGTCGGTGATGCCGACGGCGGGTTTGGCCATCACGTCCACAGCGCCAGCCTCAAGAGCTTCCAGCGTGATGCGTTTGCCCGCCTGGGTGAGCGAGCTTATCACCACCGTTGGGATCGGCATGATGGGCATGAACCGTTTGAGGAAGGTCACGCCGTCCATGCGAGGCATCTCGACATCGAGCGTGATCGCGTCGGGCCGCAGCTCGACCATAAGGTCGCGGGCGCGGTAAGGATCGGCTGCCTGGCCAACCACCTCGATCTGTGGATCTTTGGAAAGACCCGTGCAGAGGATTTTCCGCACCAGGGCGGAATCATCCACCACCAAGACCCGGATTTTGCGGCCTCCCGTCACGACTGAGGCCTCCGGTAGACGCCGCTGGCGACGGGCTGCCAGCGGGTCCGCAGGTCGCGGACCACCTCCGTCACGCTTGTCAGCAGCCAGCCTCCCGGCTCCGTCGCGTCATAGAGCTGCTCCAGGATCTGAAATTGATGAGCGCGTTCGAAATAATAGAGGACGTTCCGGCAGAAGACCGCGTGGAAACCCTTTCGGAATGGATAGGGCGCCGCCTTCAGGTTCAGGCGGCGGAACAAGCAAAGGCGCTTGATCTCGGGGATGACCTGATACTGCCCTATGCCGGCCGGGGTGAAATAGCGTTGGAGGATTTCGAGCGGAACCTGCTCCAGGTGGCTTGGGCCGTAAACCCCCGCTTCGGCCTGGGCGATAGCGGGGGGGCTGATGTCGGTCCCGAGAATGACGACGCGGGAGGCCGCCAAAGGTCCGAGCGCTTCAGAAGCGATAATGGCGAGCGTGTACGCCTCATCGCCCGAGGAGGCCGCCGCGCTCCACACGCGAAGCCCCTCGGCCGGCATCGCGGGCAAGATTTGCTTCCTGAAGACATCCAGGGCGCTTGGCTCCCGGAAGAAGAACGTATGGTTGGTCGAGGCGGCGTGAATCACTGCGAGTTGCAACTCGACGGCCTCGTCGTTCGTCAAGTGCTGCGCGAGAGCGTCGAGGCCGGTGAGCGAAAAGCGGGCCAGAACGCGGTTCAGCCGATGCGTCAGCAAATCGCGTTTCTTTTCGGGATAGTTCATGCCGCAGCGCTCAGCGAGCCAGCAGCGGATGAAATCGTAGCCGTCGCGTTCCGCCAGCATCAAAGCGCCCTCTTGCGAGCGAGGCTTTCGCAATCTAGCACCAGCGCGATTTCGCCATTCCCGAGCAGAGCGCAGCCCCAGCTGGCCCGGATACTTTCAAGCCGGCCGGTCAAGGGCTTCATCACCACTTGCTGCTGATCCAGCATCTCATCCACCGGCAGGCCTATTGGTCCCGAGGAGGTGTTGAAGACGATGACAATGGACCGGCCAAGCGGCGTGAGGTCTTTCGTCTCTTCCCCATAGAATTGGGGCAGGCGGCAGATCGGGACGAACGCGTCCCGCACCCGAACCATTTCCGCGCCATCTTCAGCCGCGATTTCCAAGATCTGGTCTTCGCTTGGCCGGAAGATGTCGGCCACCACGTCCACCGGGGTTGCGAACAGCCGGTTGCCAAGGCGCATCACCAGGCAATCGAGGAAGGCGAGCGTCACGGGGATCGACAATACGATCCTGCAGCCCCGCCGCCGCTGGCTGTCGATGGCGATATGGCCGCGCAGATCCTTCATGGCGCTGTTCAGCACGTCCATCCCCACGCCGCGGCCAGAGAGCGCCGTTACTTCCCCCGCCGTGGAGAAGCCCGGCTCGAAAATCACAGGCCAAAGCGCCGCGTCGTCCGGCTCGCTGCCGGCGCCGATCAAACCGCGCTCGCGAGCGGCAGCGAGGATGCGCTCACGATCGAGGCCGCGCCCGTCGTCTTTGACCGTGATCTGGATTTCGCTGCCTACCTGGGCGGCAGCGAGCGTGATCCGCCCCGCTTCCGGCTTACCGGCGGCCTTACGCTCCTCGGGAGATTCAAGCCCGTGGTCAGCGGAATTCCGGATCACATGAACGAGAGGCTCGTACAGCCGGTCGGCGACCACTTTGTCGATCGCCGTTTCCTCGCCCTCAAGGACAAGTTCGATCCTCTTGCCTGTGTGACGCTCCAGCTCTCGCACCATCCGGCGCAGGCGGCGGAAGACCTCGCCCACGGGAACAAGGCGCAATTCGGCCGCGGCATCCTGGACTTCCCGGACCACCATCGTAAGCCGGTGCGCCGATTTCTCGAACTCGGTCAGGTCGAGTCCCGCGAGATTGGGCGAGCGGATCACCTCGGACACGCTGAGGCTCAGTTCGCCCACGAGGTCCATCAGCCGGCTCACCTTGTCGGCGGAAACCCGCAGCAGTTTCCCTTGGGCGCCGGAACTTTCGGCCTCTTTTTGGAGCGCAAGATTCATCGTGCCACCAGATTGCAGAGCAAGGGTTGGAAGAAGAGCCCTAGGCCCGCACCGGTCTCGGGGCGGCCTCATTCACGCAGCACTATGAATTTCTCTAACCGTTCCCTGTTTAGCTCCCGTGTAGAAGAAGGGTTCAATTTTATATACGTTTAGGTTGTACGGCTGGCCGCGATGAAATAGGCTCGCTCCCAGGTTTGCGAGGTCCTCTCGACAAGGACAGGATGCGCCCAAAGTTTCGTTCGGTATGAATGCTCCGCATGGCTCCACGCCTACCCATGCGTTTCGTCCCCGGCGACGTCGTCTTTGCCTTCGGCTTCGGCGCCCGCGAAGCGCGATGAAATCGACGCAATGGTTAGAGCCCGGATCGCTTATGCCGAACACGCCAATTCCTGGCGTCTGCGCCTTACGATATTAGGCGGCGGATGGTTCGATCCGGCAGCTTAAGAAGATAACGCCGCCGCATTCGAACATAGCAGCGGAGACGCTTTGAGCACATCGTTCGCAGTGGAAATGACAACTCAGGGTCAGGGACGGTAATTTTCTGAACAGAATCTGTGAGGCCGCTCATCCCCTAGCAGCCGAAGGAATTGCTGCAGCTGCGAAATGCCTCGGCTTCGAGGTCACGATGGAGATCGCCGGCTAGATCAACAGTAGATCCTTGACGCTATGCCCCAATCAGCGGACGCGACCGGCGATGTTTCCCCCGTCGGAAGTCGCGTATCGATCAAGGCCGGCTTCTGGGATTTAGTGAAAGACTGATCGTTGGCGTTGGCCGTGCTGATCGAGGAAGCGGCGGCAGGAAGGCAGGGGCAGCTTCTTTGTTACTGTCGCCAATAAATTTGCGATCATTCGCGTGCGGATGTCTTTGTCGAACTTTTCGGTTGAACGCTTCCAGCTACGATCAAAGCATTGCGGGGCTGGCCGCTCAGAAAAAGTTCGCACCCATCGCGTGTGGTCCATTTCGCGCTGTAGCACCCGGTCAATCGAACTTCTTGTCGAACGCTTCCGTCGGATCCCAGTGAAAGGTTCTCTCTTTCTCGGACCGCACGATAAGCGGTCCGGAACTCTGCTTATAAGGTCTCGGCCTCTCGTGAAGCGCTGGCGCTTGGTGAGGGGCAGGCTCGCGACTAGACGGCTTAAAAGCCTCAAGCGTGGAGTGCGAGACACAATCGCGACGTTTCTGGTGAGCACGAACCCAGCGTGTGAAGGTGACGTAGCTCATCCTCAAACGAGCCCGGTGCTTCTCATAGACTTGCTTCTTGCTCGCCGACGCATCGAGGTCGGCCATTATCTCGGCTGCGAGCACACGAAACGAATGTCGAGCCTCTCCCCACCTCGCTCTATCTGTTCCCTTTTCGGCCACGGCGCTCTCCAGACGCTGATCGTCTAAACGCTATCACAGTGTCCCAAGCAGAACCACGGGCTCGGCCGAGTTCTGCTCCAACATTTTCAGACTTTTTTCGATCGGCTCCGAGAATGTCGGAGAATTTCAAAGAGTCTGCGAGAATTTCAGAGTTTTCCAAAACGGCTCTAAACGGCTCTGAGATTTTCAGAGAGTTTCTGAGAATTTAGAAGATGCGGATGGCAAGATGTGTGATGTAGGCCTACATTCGGCTTCGCCGAGGCCTCATCACGCGGTTCTTACTCGCCTTCGGCTCGACGAAACAGGCGCGAATGAAATCGATGCGCGATCTGCTATGGAATAGCAAAACTCGCTGCGTCACCTGCGGACTTGAATTTCCCATCTGCTCCACGCCGTCCGTATCGCGCGCGCTTGGATGCGCGCCACCTGCGCGCGGCCGTCACCGCTTTGTCGCGCGCTACCACGTTGCGGGTTTTCGGATTTCCGGTTTTCCGGGGACAATGATCGGATTGGGAAGCTGGCACGGTCCAAGATAGGGAACAACGTGCCGGACGTTCGCCGGACCGACAGTCTGACAAAGTGAGGCGGCTGGTTTTGCCACCGGGCTCAGCAGGATGACCGGAAGTCCGATTTCGGCGACGACAATGCGGATCGGTTCCAGCAAGTCCGTATCGTTGGTCAGCACCGCGGCGGCATCAAAGGCGCCGACAAAAGCGTCTCGAACCAAATGGACGCCAAGATTTACGTCCGAACCTTTCTCCTCAGTCTTCCAAACAAACGCTACCTGCGGCGCCGGTCCGGCTGGTAGGGCGACCTGCGGGCGGAAGTCAGGTGGTTGGACCAGCCCCGCCCATTTTTTGCTAACAAGAAAGTTGCCAAAGTGCAGGTTCACATCCGGCAGAGTTTCGAGCGCACGCAAATATGCATGCTGGCGTCTTGGCGCGTCGGGATCGGTGCGGCCTGATACGCGTGCGGTGTAGTAATTGACACGAACAATTGTATAAGCCGCAGGCAGGACAGCGCGAGCCATGGCGGCGATATCGAGCCACTTATGCGCCGTTCCCTTAAGAGCCCGATAATAGAGGTTGAAGCCGTCGATGTAGACGATGGTGCGCACTTCAGAGGCCCTTTAAAAGCATAAGGCCGCTGGAGCTTGCGCTCAAACGGCCTCTGGGCCTGCAGCACGCTGCAGGTGGGTTACACAAAGAAGGTAGTGACTCGCGCTACAAATTGCAACGAGATTCCCTTATAAGGCCGCCGCCTGCCTGATGACGGCAGCCAGATTTGCCAGCTTCTCACAAGGCCTGATTTCACTTCTTAGGCGGGATCCCGCCGCTATCGGTGAAATCGATACCGGCGGCTTCGAAGGCTTGGCGGATCTCCGCCAGCTTAACCGCGCCCTCCCGAATATCATGCTTCCGGCGAGGCCGAGCCTATCTGCGACCGCTCTTAAGCCTACAGGCTGGCTTTTATGGTTCCTACACAGTGCCTATTTTCTAACAGTGCAGCTTGGCGATAACGGCTTTAAGCCCTTGATTTTGCTGGTACCGCTGCCCCGGCTCGAACGGGGGACCCCCAGATCCACAATCTGGTGCTCTAACCAACTGAGCTACAGCGGCAAACGCGCGCGAAGCGCAGTAAACCGCGTTTCTCGCCAAAACTCAAGGGCGCAATAATGTCCCGGATCGGCCGGCGGCAGGCTCGGCGACCGTCGCTGATCCAAATGCTCTCGCGGCGGGCAACAGGTAAGTCTTTGCAATCCCGTGCTGAAGCTCTTTCGACTGCTCGGCCAAAAGCCCGAACTGCGCCGAGAAGAAATTGAATTGCAAATTCAGCACCTCCAGCGGCCCCCTGGCCACCGCGAGCGCCTCAAAAAAGTGCATGCCCAATTCGAAATGCTGGCGGAAAACTTCGCTGGCGGCAAAATTGATCGATTGCGCCGAGTCGTTGGCATCCTGATAAATTTGGTCAAGCGAGTGCGAAACGTCTTCGAGGCGGTGGCCGATGCTATCGGCGTTCTGATCTTGGCCGCCAACGGGCGCAGCGATGAGTTGCATGACCGCTTGGCCGAACGCTTCTGTGTGCTCGGCTAGTTTTTCAGGAACAATGGAAAAGGGGGGGACACGCGCGCTGCGCCAGCCGATGCCGTCACAACCAGCGGCAACAATGTTTTACCGGACTCCATAGCCATTACCTCAAGGAAAGCGTGATACGCCTAAACAGAGTTCCCAAACCCATGTCCCCGGAATTGACGCGGATGCGGCCATCCCGGATTTGGGAAAAACAACGAGCGAACATTTATCCAGAGTGACAAGTGCTCACTCTGCGAACTCAAAAAAGCTCTTCCAACCGTTTGTTGGCTGGCCAAGGAATGTTTGCTTGGCGTTTCTTGTTGCGCAGCGCGCGCCAAGTGCGCTGCAGACGAAAAAGCCGCCGAGCCAAGCGGAGACTTGGCCCGGGCTGGCAAATCGATCTCAGAAGTGGCCCGAAGGAGTGGCCTTCTGCGCGGACTGTGCGAGAAGACGGGTCAATTCCTGGGCCTGATGCGCGAAAGTTTCCATTTGCTGGCGCGCGAACTGACTCTGAATGTCGATGGCCTCTTTGAGGTCTTTCGCATGAACGAGGCGTTGAGCAAGCTCGAAATTCGCCTGGAGGTTGGCTTCCGTATACTTTACGGTCTTTTCGTTGAGCTCACGGGCGCCCGTGGCGAACACGTCGGACGACTTGGCCACAACGTCCTGAGCCTGGCGGGCGGCCTCAAGGAAGCGGTTGTAAGCTTCGCGAGCCTGGTCGACGCTCTTGCTGGCGATGTCGCGCACGGAGGCAGGAATTTCAAAGTCTATTGGCTGATTTATAGCGGTCTCTCCTTTATGGACTTCATCCTCGGACGCTGAGGCAGGGGCAAGCCTCAACCTCTCCCAACTATATATGACGGCTTTTGCTGCGATGCAATACAGATTTGTTGCACTGCAACAAAATTAACGAGCGATGCGAATTTCCACAAAAAACCACGCCGTGCGCCAGCCTTGCCGCCCTTGCTTTTGCCTGCGAATACCTCCTTGTTGCGATTTAAGTGAGGTGAGTGCTGCATGGGCGCAATCGGGGCAGGAACATAAAATTGGCAACAAGCCCGCTTTCAACCGTCGCCGGTCATCAGCCTTTTTCGGATCTTTTGTTTTCGCCGCGCGCGGCTTTTATCTGGAATCACACTCGCAAGGGCGTCGCCTGGATGAATCCCGCGGCGCGGGCCGCATTTGGGCTCTGCCTGAAAGACTTTTCAGACTCGCTTCCATTAAGCCTGATCCGCCACTTCGCGCGCCGCGTGGAAGTCGGAGCTGGCGGCCCCCTGAAAGTCAAAATCGGCCGCCAGGCTGCTCTTAAATGTTCGGTCGAGCCCCTCAAGCTCGCGGGCGGACAGGACGGCTTGATAATCGCCGAGGTCCCCGCTGAAGGCGAAAGCCGCGCCGCCTCAGGCAAGACAGCGAAAAGTCCAAAAGAGCCTGCTAGAAAAGCCCCCCGCGCGCCGAACTATCTGAAAGAGCCAGCGCACGCTCCCATGCTGACGGCGGAAGAGATGCGCGCCTTTAAGGCCATCGGACGCAAAGTGCGGCGCCTCTGTAAGGAGAAAAAACGCTCCCAAGCGGCTACTGCAGCCTCGCCGCCCTCGCCTCTCGCCTTGGAAAGCGCTGGACAGGCGCCGGAGCAGGCAGCGCAGGCTCTTAAGGATGTCCTCTCGGCTTTCGACCTTGTTCTCTTACTTGACCGCGGCCTCGACATCATGAGGGTAGAGCACCGCACGCAGCGGCTCGGCTGGCGCAAGGCGAGCCTTCATGGAAAGCCATTCGCCGATCTTCTGCTTCCTGTCGAGCAGGCTGTCCTGCGGCGCATGCTTAAGAAGCTGGACAAAGCGCGATGTTCCAAAGACACGCTTGCCGTTCTCGGCGCTGGTGGAAACAGCATGCACTGCCTCGCCGTTCTTGGACGCTGGGAGGAAGGCGGATGTGCGTATTTCCTTGCCCTTCTTTCGCTCGAGCTGCCGGCCAGGTTGAAGAAGCGGCAAGCCGTAAGCGCCGCAGCCGCGACACGCCTTGCAGCTTAGGCCAGCCGCCTGAGGTCTCGCCCGCGAACGTGCATCCAGTCGCCGGAACGGGTCCCCACCGGAGTTTACTCTGGTGCAGACGGGGGCGGGAATGACAGCGGAAGCGATTCAGTAGTAAGCATACAATTTAGCGACTTTTGTCGGGGATGACAATCGGGCGCAGGCCGAGCACTGTCCAGTCAGAAGGCGAAGCAAATGGCAGATGACCTCGTTCTGCAGACACTCGGGCTAACTAAGGAGTTCAGTGGGTTTTTCGCCGTCAACGGCGTCGACCTCGCTGTTCGCCGCGGGACCATTCACGCGCTGATCGGCCCAAACGGCGCGGGAAAAACAACCTGCTTCAATTTGCTGACGAAGTTCCTAAATCCGACGAGTGGAAAAATCCTCTTTAAAGGTGAGGACATTACGCGCACGCCGCCTGCCGATGTGGCTCGAAAAGGGCTCGTGCGCTCGTTCCAGATCTCCGCCGTGTTTCCGCATCTGACAGCGCTTGAGAACGTCCGCATTGCGCTTCAGCGCCGCCGCGGCGGCAGCTTCGATTTCTGGCGGTCCGAATCGGTTCTGCGCGCCATGGATGAAAGGGCCCTCGAGTTGCTTGACGCCGTTTGGCTGACGGAGTTCGCAGGAACGTCCGCCGCGGAATTATCCTATGGGCGCAAACGCTCTCTCGAAATCGCAACAACCCTGGCGCTCGAACCTGAGGTTATGCTTCTCGACGAGCCGATGGCCGGCATGGCGCATGAGGATGTCGACCGGATTGCGGCCCTGATCAGGAAAGTGTCGGTGAACCGGACAATTCTCATGGTCGAGCATAATTTGTCGGTTGTCGCCGGCCTCTCGGACTTCATCACCGTGCTCGCGCGTGGCCGTGTGCTTGCGGAAGGCCATTACGCCACAGTCTCGAAGGATGAGCGCGTGATCGAAGCCTATATCGGGGCCGGTCATGGCTGACGCAACGGCGCAATCCGAACCGGTCTTACCGGCGGAGAGCGCGCCGGTCCTGAGCGTGCGCGGCTTGGAAGCCTGGTACGGAGAAAGCCATATCCTCCAGGGCATAGACTTCGAGCTTTATCCGGGCGAGGTCATCACCCTTCTCGGCCGCAACGGAGCCGGCAAGACCACCACCCTTCGGGCCATTATCGGCATTTTGGCCAAGCGCCGCGGCTCGATCGTTGTCGAGGGCACGGAAACGATCCGCCTTCCTTCGCGATACATTGCGCGCCTCGGCGTTGGTTACTGTCCCGAGGAGCGAGGCATCTTTTCAAGCCTCTCGGTCGAAGAGAACCTGATGCTTCCGCCCAAGATCAAGCCGGGCGGCCTTAGTCTCGACCGCATCTATGAACTGTTTCCGAACATCAAGGAGCGGCGTGCGAGCCAAGGCACCAAGCTGTCCGGCGGCGAGCAGCAGATGCTCGCGATCGCGCGCATCCTGAGGACAGGAGCGCATACGCTTCTCCTCGACGAACCGACCGAAGGCTTGGCGCCGGTCATTGTGCAGCAAATCGGCAGAACGATCCGGGAACTAAAAAAAGAGGGCTTCAATATCATTCTCGTCGAGCAGAATTTTTTATTTGCATCGACGGTCGCAGACCGTCACTACGTCGTCGAGCAGGGGCGGGTGATCGATATGATACCCAATGCCGAACTCGAAAGTAACAAGCAAAAACTGCAGGCCTATCTGGGCGTGTAGCTTCAACATTGCGATAATCGAGGAGACTAACATGCGCTTCAGAACATTGCTTGTGGCGGCTGCGGCGTTCATGGCGGCTGCGGCGCCGGCGAGCGCCGAAACAACGGTCAAAATCGGCGTACTCAACGACCGGTCGGGTCTTTACGCCGACCTCGGAGGCGAGGGCTCCGTCGTCGCCGCCAAAATGGCGGCCGAAGACTTCAAGGCTGCGGAGAAGGGATTGAAGGTTGAGATCGTCTCAGCCGACCACCAAAACAAATCCGACGTCGCCGTGAATACGGGCCGCGAATGGTTCGACCAGCAAGGCGTCGATATTATCGTCGACGTGCCGAACTCCGGCGTGGCTCTGGCCGTCAGCGAGCTCGTCAAGGAGAAGAATAAAGTCTTTATCAATTCTGGCGCCGCGTCCTCCGACCTTACCGGCGCAAAATGCTCTCCGAACACCGTGCACTGGACCTACGACACTTGGTCGCTCGCGAACGGTACAGGCAGCGCCATCGTGAAGCGGGGGGGAAAGACCTGGTTCTTCATCACCGCCGACTACGCATTTGGGGCGGCCCTCGAGCGCGACACCTCGAAGGTTGTGAAGGATGCTGGCGGAACGGTGCTCGGCTCGGTGAAGGCTCCGCTGAATACGCAGGACTTCTCGTCCTTCCTGCTGCAGGCGCAATCGTCCGGCGCAAAAATAATCGGACTTGCGAACGCCGGCGGCGATACCATCAACTCGATCAAGCAGGCCGCCGAGTTCGGTATTGTGCAAGGCGGCCAGAATCTCGCCGGACTCCTGATCTTCCTGTCTGACATTCATTCCTTGGGCTTGCAGACAGCGCAAGGTCTCATTTTTACCTCGGCGTTTTATTGGGACCTCAACGACAAGACGCGGGCCTGGTCTGACCGCTTCATGCTCGCGACTGGGCGGCGGCCAACCATGGTGCAGGCCGGAGTTTATTCCGGGGTGCTTCATTATCTGAAGGCGGTGGAGGCGCTGAAAAGCGCGAAGGACGGCAAAGCCCTTGTCGCCAAGATGAAGGAGATCCCGGCCGATGACCCGCTATTTGGCAAAGGCGAGGTCCGCGCCGACGGCCGCGAAATCCACGACATGTATCTGTTTGAGGTGAAAAAGCCAGACGAGTCCAAGGGTCCTTGGGATTATTACAAGCTCCTGGCGACGATCCCCGCCGATAAGGCGTTCAGACCTCTGAATGAAGGCGGCTGCGCGCTCGTCACAGCCGCGAAGTAAGGCTACAAGGAGTGACGCGCGATGAAAGAGGCCACGGGGGAGCGGCCTGAATGGGGTGGGTATCTCGCAAGGCTGTGCGGTTTAATCTAGATATCAGTGTTGAGATAATGGCCTCGTTTTTCGCGAGATCGTGCAACAGCGTCCCTTCTCCCGGTGGGAGAAGGACAGGAGGAGGGGTATCGAACTTGAGTTGCAAGGCGCTTCACCCCTCACCCCAACCCTCTCCCACAGGGAGAAGGAGTTCGCTCTCGTGCATCAAGTGTTGGTATTTGATTTCATTGAAGCTTCAAGCCGGGCACTCTTGGGTATCGCTATAGATGTTTGAGTTGCTCGGCGTCACCCCGCAAGCTCTCTTCGGCCAGCTCTTGATCGGGCTGATCAACGGCTCGTTCTACGCCCTGCTGAGCCTCGGCTTGGCGGTGATCTTCGGGCTTTTGAACATCATCAACTTCGCCCATGGCGCGCAATATATGATGGGCGCCTTCGGGGCCTATCTCCTCCTGAACAACCCTTATTATTCGATCGGATATTCGCAGGCGCTCATCATTGCTCCCCTCGCCGTTGGCGGGATCGGCATGCTCCTGGAGCGCAATCTCCTGTCACAGCTCAATATTCGCAGCAAGACCAGGAGTCTGGTGTTCATCGGCAGTTTCTTCGCGATCCTGTTCGCGCTTTACGGCTCGCATCTGGCAAGCGGGCTTGGTCAAAATGGGATTCCCGACGTCGCCACCCTGGCGGGCTATAATGTCGAGCCGACCTTGGCTTATGGCGCCGCCGCGATCGGCGCACTTTTGTTCACCTCATTCCTGGCCGCAACAAACGTCCTTACAGTCCACGACGCGGACCAGAATACCGACCATCTGTATGGCCTATTACTGACTTTCGGTCTCGCCATCATCATCCAGGGCCTGTTCACCAATCTCTATGGCTCGTCGGGCCTGCCTTATACGATACCTGCCGAACTCTCGGGCGGCCGCAACCTTGGTTTCATGTTCCTTCCCATCTACAGGGGCTGGGTGATTGTGGCGTCGCTTATCGTCTGTATTTCGACCTGGCTCGTCATCGAGAAGACCAAGCTTGGCTCCTATTTGCGCGCTGCGACCGAAAACCCGGCCTTGCTCCAGGCCTTTGGCGTGAACGTGCCGCGCCTCGTGACCTTCACTTACGGTTTGGGCGTCGCGCTGGCGGGCTTCGCGGGCGTGCTCGCGGCCCCCATCTATTCCGTCAACCCCAACATGGGCGCGGATCTCATTATCGTGGTGTTCGCCGTCGTTGTGATCGGCGGCATGGGATCAATTCTGGGCTCGATCGTCACCGGCTTCATGCTGGGCATTGTGGAGGGGCTCACGAAGGTGTTTTATCCGCAGGCAGCCTCTACAGCCATTTTTGTTATCATGGCCATAGTCCTCTTGATTAAGCCAGCCGGATTATTCGGGAGAAACGCCCGATGACAAGCTTGAATAATACAACGGAGGCGCACCCGATCGCTTCCGGCGCGGTCAGCCGCAGCGCGGGCTCGCCCGGCCTGCACGCTATTCTATTCGCTGCGCTGGCGATGCTTCTCGTGGCTCTGCCTTCGCTCGGTTTTTATCCGTTCGTTCTCGCCCAGGTGCTTTGTTTCGCTCTTTTCGCCTGCGCCTTTAATATGATGCTGGGATTCGGAGGCCTTCTCTCCTTCGGCCACGCGATGTTCTTCGGTCTTGCCTCTTATGTGGCGGCGCACACCGCGAAGAACGGTCTCGCTTCTCTCCCGTTCTGGCTGCCCGGCGTAAGCTGGTTCAATGTCCCGATCGGGCTTCCGCCTTTCGCGCCGGAACTCGCGATACTTTCCGGCGCCGCCGTCGCCGCCCTCCTCGGGCTCATCATCGGCTCGCTCGCAATCCGCCGCCAAGGCATCTACTTTTCGATGATAACGCTCGCGCTCGCGCAGATGGTCTATTTCTTCTCGCTGCAAGCGCCTTTCACGGGCGGCGAAAACGGCATTCAGGCCGTTCCGCGGGGGACGGCGCTTGGCTTTATCGACCTCAAAGATGACCGCACGCTCTATTACGCCGTCGTGGTGATCTTCATGCTCGCCTTTCTCCTGATTTACCGGATTATCCATTCGCCGTTTGGCCAGGTTCTTAAAGCCATCCGGGACAACGAGCCGCGCGCGATCTCGCTCGGCTACCGCACATCGCGATACAAGCTTGTGATCTTCATTCTTTCCGCCGCCTTGGCCGGTGTGGCCGGGGGCACGAAAGCGATCGTATCGCAAGCTTGCGACGTTGACCGATGTCCACTGGAGCATGTCGGGCGAGGTCATTCTCATGACGCTTGTGGGAGGGATGGGCACGATTTTTGGCCCAGTGGCCGGGCCGCTATTATTGTCTCGGTTCAAAACTACCTTAACAATCTCGGCGCCTGGGTGACGATTGTGCAAGGCACGATCTTCGTTATCTGCGTCCTGCTTTTCCGGGAGGGCATCGTTGGCGTGATCAGCCGCGCCGTAAGGCGCCCGCTTTGATGAGGCGGCGCGGCTCGGGATCTTTAAAAAATATTTATTGTTTCGCTTTAGTTTGATTTTACGCTGCATTCGATTACAAAATGCATATAAACCAATAAACTAAGCAAGCTTGACCGGACGGCCTTGGCCACCCCGCTGTTAACACTTTGTTAAGCATCCCCGCACACCATCAGAATCGTGCTATGAACGATTTGGGCCCGTAAGTCGCCCCGTCTGTCATCGCTTGTTTTGTTGCGTGTCCGGCGGCTCTGCCGCTGGTGTGCCGCGCAATCGCTGGGGTTTGCCCGGGGACGAGGCTACGACGGCTGCAAGCCGCATTCGGCGCACTGTCCCTTACGTAAAGTCTCCGCGGCCGCGGAAAACTGGCGTGAGGAGGCTATACGTCGAATTCCGGGGCTTTCTCCTCGAACACAAAGCCGCGGCACAGCAGAAGAGCGGAGGACCGATGCTAAAATCAGCTCTCGAAGGTCTTATCGGGCGCCGTTCGCGAAACGTTGTTCAATGTGGGTTTCGCGCAATGGGCAGGACTTTTCCCGGGAGCGATCTTTTCCGGATGCCACAACATCTTTATCCCCCACGAAGACGCTAAAATTCGGCGGCGGGCGGCTCCAATGCAAAGGATTGATGTGTTTTTGACTGATTGCCGTAAGTAACAAAGGCTCCGCCCATGACGACGTGAAACCGGGTTTCCGCCCGGTTTCTCTCGTTCGGAGCCTTGCTTGCAACGCTGCAGTGCAAAAAAATTGTTGGGCGGCGCATCGAATCATCACGTTCTTCGCGAAGACCCGCTATAAGTGCCGCGAACAAGATACCCCGCTCCCATGCCTTGGCCGCAGCTCCTCATACTCCTGCTTTTGATCGCCGTGAACGGCTTCCTTGTCATGGCCGAGCTGGCGATTGTCTCATCGCGTCCCGCACGCTTACAAAAATTCGCCAATGACGGCCTCAGCGGGGCAAAAGCCGCTTTGTCTTTGAACGCAAACTCCTCTCGCTTTCTTGCTTCCGTCCAGATCGGAATCACTCTGGTCGCGATTTTGTCCGGCGCCTTCGGCGAACTAACCCTGTCTCCGGCGCTGGCGACGGCCTTGGCTGGCTCATCCCTGCTCGGCCGCCACGCTGAGGCAGCCGCATCGGCAATCGTGGTTTGCAGCATCGCCTATGTTTCGCTTGTCATCGGAGAACTCGTTCCAAAGCGCTTTGCACTCGCCAATCGGGAGCGGATCGCCTGCTCCGTGGCGCCTGCCATGAGCGTGTTGGCGACGGTAGCTACCCCCGTCTCGACGCTGCTGCGCTGGTCGACCGACGCGGTCCTGCGCCTCGTCCGCCCCGCCATAATCGCGGAGCCCGACGTCACCGAGGAAGAGGTGAAATCGATGATCGCCGAGGGGACTGAGGCTGGCGTCTTCGAAAAGGCGGAGCAGGAGATCATAGAGCGCGTGCTGAGAGTGGCCGACCGTTCCATCCGCTCAATCATGGTGCCGCGCCCCGATATCGTCTGGCTCGACATCACCGAAAGCGAAGCCTGCATCTACGAGGACATCGCCAAGAGCGGCCACTCGCGCTTTCCGGTATGCCGGGGCGACGTGGACGAGACCATTGGCATCGTGCATGCCAAGACGCTGCTCGAACAGCTCCACTCGACCGGCGTTATCAACTTGGAAGCCGCTATCAAAACACCCCTTTACGTGCACGAGAGCACGAACGTCTTGAAGCTGCTCGATATGTTCAAATCGTCGCTCGTGCACATGGCCATTGTGCTCGACGAGCACGGGACCGTTCAAGGGATTGCGACCCCGACAGACATTCTCACCGGCATTGCAGGAGACCTCCCAGAAGAGGAAGCGGACATTGAGCCCAGCGCCGTGCAACGCGAGGACGGCTCCTGGCTGCTTGACGGGCAGATGCCCGTTTTCGAGGTGGAACGCGTTCTCGGCCTATCCGGTCTCGGCATCGATGACGCGGAGTACACAACGCTGGCGGGCTTTGTGCTTTCGCAGCTGGGCCGCATTCCCGCCGCGGGGGAAAAGTTCCGGTGGAAGAATTGGCGGTTTGAGGTTGTAGACCTCGATGGGCGGCGCATCGACAAGGTGCTGGCGACGCAATCGCTCGCCGGGGATTAGGGCAGCCGCCGCAGGCGATGCTATAATTCCGGAAACGGCGCGACGCAGGAGAGGTTGATGAGCAAGGTTGGATTTATTGGACTGGGCGTCATGGGTTATCCCATGGCCGGGCATATCCGCACAAAGGGCGGACACGACCTTACGGTCTTCAATCGCACGCTGGGGAAGGCGCAGGCCTGGGTGGCGGAGTTCGGGGGCCATGTAGCCACGACGCCGGAAGAGGCTGCGAGAGACGCCGATTTTGTCTTCGCTTGCGTCGGTAACGATCATGATTTGCGGTCCGTGACGCTTGGCGAGCACGCAGCGTTCCACGGCTTGAAGAAGGGCGCGATCTTCATCGACAACACAACGGCGTCCGCCACAATCGCCCGTGAGCTTTACGCCGCCGCCGATGAACGCGGAGCGCACTTTCTGGATGCGCCGGTTTCGGGCGGCCAGGCTGGCGCTCAAAACGGCGTGCTCACCGTTATGGTGGGCGGCGATGCGGAGCCATTCGCGAAAGCCGAGCCGGTCATTTCCTATTATGCTCGCGCCGTAAAGCTTCTCGGTCCTTCAGGCGCAGGTCAACTCACCAAGATGGTCAACCAGCTCTGCATCGCAGGCCTCGTGGAGGGGCTCGCGGAGGGGATCCATTTTGCGCAGAAAGCCGGGCTCGACGTGGCGGCCGTGATCGACACCATCTCCAAAGGAGCGGCGCAGTCCTGGCAGATGGAGAATCGCTGGAACACCATGGCGGAGGGCAAGTTCGACTTCGGTTTCGCGGTCGACTGGATGCGGAAAGACCTCGCCATCTGTCTCGACGAGGCCCGCCGGAATGGCTCGCATTTGCCCGTGGCCGCCCTTGTCGACCAGTTCTATTCCGAGGTGCAGACGATGGGCGGCAAGCGCTGGGATACGTCAAGCCTCATCGCGCGGCTGAATCGCAAGTAGCGTTTGACCTCACGCCTGCAATCCCCAAAGCAGGCGCCCAAATGCTACAGTAAGCAATTATTAAAAGGTCGTAAAGGCGCGCGCCTTGACCCGCGTCCCACGCGCTCCTAGGCTTAAGCGGGGCAGAAGGGGTAATAGCGGCCGATGTGCATCAGAGGTTGTGCGGCAGTTCTTTTTTTGGCTGGATTAGCGGCTTGCACCAGTCTGCCATCGCTGGACCCGATAGAAGGCACTCAAGCCGCGGCGGACGGCAGCATTCCGATCCGTGACGTCGTCAAGAGAGTAAAGTGCGAGCTTTATGATGCGACAAAGGATGTCCAAAAGGAATATTGGTGGTTCAAATATTGGGGCGCAAAGATCGACCTCGACTTAATCGTAAACGAGCAGGCTGGAGTCACCCCCTCGCTAGCTTTTCTCGATCCCCTCCCCACTGTAAAAAATACGCTCGGTTCGTTTTCTCAATCCTTTTCTATGGGCCTGAACGGCGGACTGACGAGCAACGCCATCCGAACAGAGACTGTCAGCTTCTCGGCCACGTTCCTGGAAGTCAGGGATCAGTTGAACCCGCAGGTCGCGAAAAACAAGCTCCGCCAGTTTGACGATTGTAAACTTCCCGAAGGCTCGGAGTTGAATGGCAACCTTGGCCTGAAGCAGTGGGTCGACTCGGCTCTCGGCCCTGTTAGAGGAGGAGACGCCGCTCTTTTAAACTGGGGCGGAGCGGTCGCCGGCTCGACTGCCAAACCCAAGGCGGCCAAGTCTGCATTGCCGCCGCAATCGATCGCCTCGACGAAATGCCGCTGGACTCCTGGCTCGCCGCCTCTCAAAAACCCAGCGTGCAGGCCCCCCATTGATTCGATCGTACACACCCTCGAATTTACGATCGTCAAGAGCGCCGGAATTGCTCCGGCTTGGACATTGGTTCGTTTCAAGGGGCAAACGGGAACCGGATCGTTGGCTTCGGTCTCTCGAACCGACACGCATAAGCTGACGATAACGCTCGGCCCGTCTCAAGAGGATTTGAGCGCGGCGAGCGCCAATCAAAGTCTGAGATTGCTTGCGCCTACGCTCTCGAACGCACTGACACAAGCCCAGGCCCCGCATTAAGCAGAGATCCAAAAGCATGCCCGCGGGGCTTAATCCAGGAGTGGTCTTCCCGGTTTTGGGAGAAAACAAGGAGCGCAAGTATGTCGTGAGCGGCAAGCGCTCACTCTGCCAAAATAAAATTTCTAAGTAGACATTCGTTGGCCCGCCAAGGAATGCCTGCTTAGCTCCGCGCCGTTTATTGCGCCGCCTGAGACGATTGCGTATTCATTCCCTCAAGGCGCGGGGCTGTTGCGATCGGATCCTCCGAGCGGCGCGACTTGCCCTCGAAGAAGGCTCCCTGCTCAATCGCCAAAGACTTGTGGAAAACGTCGCCCTCGACATGGCTCGACGCCTGCAGGGTAACGCGATTGCCACGCACCGACCCCATGACCCGCCCGCGGACAACGACGTCCTCGGCGACGATTCCGCCCGTAATCTGCGCTTTTTCGCCGACGATAAGCGAGGAGCAATGAACATCGCCCTGGATCTGACCATCCACCTGCACTTCGCCCCGGGAGAGAACATTGCCCGTTACAGTGAGGTCTTCCCCGATGATCGATGGCGCCATGCGGTCTGGTCCCCTGAAGGCTGGCGGTTTCGGTGCAAATGATGGCTGGTTCGGCCCAGGCGCCTGGGCCGGCCCTCCGATCGGCGCCAAACCCGCCGGGGCGGGCCCAGGCTGGCCGCCAATGGCCTTGCTTGTAGTTTTCGTTATAGGTTTTTGCTGATCAAAATTGCTCATATCGGTCTCTGGCTTTTTACTGAACATCAGCGCGTCTCCGGAGCGATGCGGGGCGGGCGCCTTCGTTGTAAGGCACAGCCCGCGCTATTTCAACGCCGTTAATAACGCGACACCTCCCGGGAATGACTTTCTGACATGACATTCCGCGGCGTAGTGGCATTTCGGGCGCAGGGGGCGCGCGAATTCGCCTTTAGATTTTTTTGCTACCGCTGCTTTTTCAGCGCTTCGAGCACCGCCGCCGCGTGCCCTGGGACCTTGACGCCCTTCCAGGCTTGCACGATCTCGCCGTCCGGACCGATGAGAAAGGTCGAGCGCTCGACGCCCATATAGGCCTTGCCGTACATCTTTTTTTCTACCCAAACGCCGTAGGCTTCGATCGCCGCCTTCTGATCGTCGGCGAGCAGCGTCACCTGCAACCCGTATTTATCGCGGAATTTCGCGTGCGATTTTGTAGTGTCGGGCGAGATGCCGATGACCTCCGCCTTCAGTTTGCCGAACTCCGCCATGAGTTCCGTGAAACTCTGCGCCTCCTTCGTGCAACCTGACGTATCGTCTTTTGGATAAAAGTACACCACCTTAAAATGGCCTTTGAGGTCACTCAGCTTCCTGATATTCCCATCGGCGTCAGGCAAAGCGAAATCTGGGGCCGCATCACCTTCTTGAAGCATCGTTGAGCCTTCCTTTTGTCTTTTTTTACGGTCTATACAAGCGGAATGCCTGAAAGAAACGTCATCTGCAACCGGCTGGATGAGCACAAGAATGTTACAAGCGGCCGGGCAAATGACACGCGCGGGGCAAGGTTACGCAGCTACGCTTGTGGGGAAAGCGGGCATGCTGGAGGCGATTAAACAGCGCCTGCAAGCGTGGTCCTGACATACTGCCATGGATGACCGTTCTTTTCCGAAAGAAACGCATCGGGCTCTTGTTCCCTCAAAGCGAGGCCGTGCGGCGGCGAAGAGTTTTTCAGTTCAGGTGCAGCTGGCGCGTTTGTCCAAGGGCGGCAAGGTCATCGCAAGCGCCATTCCAGGGCCGGTGAAGACGGCCTCCCGCCACTCGATCCGGTTTGGCGGCCGCGCCACGGCTTTGCTCGTCATTATAACATTCGCAGCCGTCGCTTCGCTTTATATTCGCCTCCTCAACGGCCCCATATCGTTCGCCTTTCTCGTTCCGGCCGTGGAGGAAAAGCTCAACGCACAACTTCAAGGCTATAGCTTTCGTGTCGGCGACGCCATTTTGAGGCTGTCTGGCGATTGGGGGCTTGAATTCCGGCTCGCCAATGTCAGGGTTGTGGACGAGCACAATCAGGAAATCGCCACAGCTCCCCTGGCCGCCGTCGATGTCAGCGAGCGATCGCTTCTTAAGTTTTCTCTGGCGGCTTCGCGGATCGATCTTATTGGCCCCAAAGTCCTCATATTCAATCTGCCGGGAAAAGGGCTGACGCTCACCTCCTCCGCCGAAACGCCGAATGCTTCCGGCGCCAACTGGGCGCCGGCTCCCGCGCAGCCTGCTGGCGCTTTTGGCCCCACCGGCCTTGCTGAGCCGCACGAGATCGCGAGCGTGGAGCAGATGGCGCGCCAGGCGCTGAATGCGCCGCCGGCCATCCCCTTCAATCCGGCGCCGCTCCTATCGCGCTTATTCGCCACCCTCGAACAGCGCGGCGGCGCTTCGTCAGCGCTTCAACGCATTGGGCTTCAAGACGCTGTGGTCTACTTCGTTAGCGGCAATGGCGTTTCGACTTGGCGCGTCGGCGACTTTCACGTCGATTTGGACGAAGGAAGCGGCGCAAGCGCGCTGCGCGGTCAACTCACGGTTCAGCGCGATGAAACCATCTGGCAGGCGTCATTTAGAGCGATCAACCGGCCTCAGGACAAACGCTACTCGTTGACGGCGTCTGTGCAGGATATCGTTCCCCGCGCGATTTGGCGTAGCGTTCCATCAATCGATCCGCTGAAGCTTGTCGACGCGCCGGTGAGCGGCCAAGCCCGATTCGACGTCAGCCACGGCGGAGAGTTTCTTGGCGGAGAAGCCGAGATCGAGCTTGGAAGCGGACGGATTTTTGCGCCCTTCGATGAGAAGAATCCGGCGATAATCGATGGGGGCACCCTTAAGCTTGCTTACGACAAATCGAGCGAAGCGATTCTGATCAAAGCGTTTGAGCTGCGCTGGGACGACAGCCTGCTCACCCTTGCCGGAGCAATCGCGCGCCGGACCGAACGGGGCTCGAACCGGTCCGTCTGGTCGGTGGATTTGAATGGAGGCGGAACGAGGTTGGGCGCGTCGCAATTCGCGGCGCAGCCAGTTGCGCTCGACAGCTTCAAGATCGCAGGAACATATGATGCGGCGACAGACAGCGCCATCCTGGACGACCTCCATGTCCAGGCTGGAGGAGCCCGGATGGCGTTTGCAGGTTACGCTTCCTCGATAGGTTCGGGCGGCCCTGTGGTCTTGAACGGCACAGCAACTCCGATGCCGTTATCGTTCCTGAAATCTTTGTGGCCTCCTTTCATGTTTAACAAGACGCGTGAGTGGGTAGGAAGCTACGTGCCAACGGCGCAAATCACCGGCGCCACCTTGTCCATCAAACTGTCCTCGAACGAACTTGTGCAAATGACTAAGGGCGGCGACGTCCCTGAATTGGCGGTGACCGTCCGGATCGGAGTTTCCGGCGCCCAAATCTATCACATCAAGGGGTTGCCGCCGATCATCACCAAGGATTCCGTTGCTCGCGTAAACGGACGCCACTTTGTCTACAAAATTCAGGGCGATGCCCGCATCGATGTGCCGAGCGGAAAGTCGATATCGTTATCGGATGGCGAGTTTCTCGTCGAGGATTTCCGGCCGGAATTCCCGGACGTGGATATCCATTTCAAGAGTTCGAGCGACGTCGCCGGGGTTCTTGAACTGCTCGATCAGCCGCCGCTGAACTATGTGAAAGCGGTTGGCTTCAAACCGAACCTCATCAACGGGCAGGTCCAGACCGCGTTCCAAGTGAAGTTTCCGGCTATGCCGGACTTGCAGTTCAAGCAATTCTCGATTTCCGGCAAGAGCCGGGTCTTCGACCTCAAATCGAATAGCCTTCCCGCCGGACTAGCGGTAAACGGCGGCGCGGTGAACTTCGACGTTTCGCAAGACAGCATCAGCGCCAGCGGGGAGGTCAAAGTCAACAATGTGCCGGTTTCGCTCGTCTGGCAGCGCTTTTTCGACGCGCCTCCAGAGAAGCAGCCCACGCTGCGTCTCGCCACGATCCTCAATGAGAAAGCGCGCGACGACCTCGGCTTGAACGTGAATCATATCGTGAGAGGGGATCTTCCCATTGCGCTCGCTGTCGCAATGCAAAGGGACGGGCCACCGAAGGTTTTCATGGAGGCGAATCTCACCAACACCGATGTGTTCCTGACGGCCATCGGATGGCGAAAGCCGCCGGGTCAGAAAGCAACCGTGACTTTCGATGTCAGCCAGCGTCAAGACAGCTATCTCCTTCTCGACAACTTCGCGATGACCGGCGACGGCCTCAGCGTCAAGGGCCGTCTTCTTTTTAACGACAAGCATCATATCGCTGGATTTGCCTTCCCGGAATTCTCCACGAACGCGCTCACGCAGATCGCCATCGACGGCGAACTCACGCCGCAAAACATCCTGAAGGTGCATGCGAAAGGCGCTTCCTACGACGCGCGGCAATTTTTCCAGTCGTTGTTGAACGCGGGCAAGATAGCGGACAATCAGCCCGCTCCGCTGAAGGACGAACCCGGTCTCGACCTTAATGTCGAGATCGAGACGATATTCGGTTATTACGATACTTCGGTGAAGTCCGTTTTGATCGACGCCAAGAGGCGCGCCGGCAAGCTCACCTACCTTGAGGTGGCGGGGCGGCTGAATGGCGAGGCCCCTGTCGCCGTCCATGTCGAGCAGCAAGGTCAAAGCGCCCGAATGCTCGTTTCGGATGCGACCGACGCCGGCTCGGCCTTCCGGCTTGCCGGCTTCTATTCTGCGTTGAGGGGCGGCACCATGAACCTGCGCGTTAATCTCGACGGCGCTGGCGGCGCCGAAAAGACAGGCATACTCGATGTGCGCGGACCCTTCATGGTGGTCGGCGACCAGGTTGTCGGCAGGGTCGTTTCACAGGCCGAAAAGGAGGGCGCCCGCTACAAGCCCGATGGCCGCGCCGCTCAGCATGTCTCGTCCGGAGACCCGCTGCAATTCGACCGGCTGGTCGTGCCGTTTTCAATCGGAGCGAACCAATTTCAGCTGCGCGACGCCGCCATCAACGGGCCGCTGGTGGGCGCCACGTTGAGAGGCCGCATCGATTTCGGGCATGAAACGCTCGCCCTCTCGGGCACCTACGTCCCCCTCTACGGCTTCAACGCGGTTCTCGGCGTCGTCCCCCTTCTGGGCGATCTTCTCAAGGGACGCGATAATGAGGGGGTTTTTGGGATCACGTTCGGTGTGCAGGGAAGGACATCGAACCCGGACGTGGCGGTGAACCCAGTTTCTGTGCTTGCGCCCGGCTTTTTCCGTCAGATTTTCGAGTTTGAGAACGCCCCAGCGCAGCAACCGCCGCAAAAGCCTATAGCCCAGTTCGGCGGCTAAAGTGTGTGCGGAAAAGCCTGAAGCGGTTTTCCAGCAAGACGCACGATAATACGAAGCATCAACGTGGCTCGGCCGTGAAGTAGGAGGAAAGTTCACCGAACAATTTTGCGGTGCGCTCGGAGGAGTAACCTCCGATTGGAGGCTCGAGGTGCTGGCCTGCCAGCCCTTCATCCTGCAACGGGCCGGCCATTCTCTCTTCAATCGATTCGATAAGGGTAATAACGCAGGCCTCGATCTCCTCCAGACCGGCCATAAGGCTTTGAGACCTGACCGCGCCGTCCGCGCATTCCGAGGCCTCCTCCCGCCGCCGTGAAACGATCTTCAGAACGCCGGTCAAATCGCGGCAGACCTCTGCATTGACACCCGGCACACCGAGCGCTGCGCGATGCATCCGGGAGATGGATCTGAGAAGCCGAAGAGTTTCGAGCCCGCGGTTCCGTTCGACATAGGCACGCAAGAAGCGCCGGCCCTTGTCGTTCGATAGGAGCGCGTCCTCAAGAGCATAATAGTCAGCTTCGGACAGGGGAGCCGTTGAAAGGGTCGTCATACTCGCCGCCGGTCTTTGCAAAGGTTAGTTGACGAGAGAGTAGCGGGTAAATCTTTCCAAACGCTTGCTAAAACCGGTCCTTTTTGCGAGCGCCGCGATACCGTCATTGTTGGATGGCAGGAGCCGCTTACGCCTGCCTCAGCGCCGCCAAGGTTTTCGCAGACTTTCGCGGCGATCCCGGCTATGGCTTGGCGGAATACCGCTTCACACTTTTCCGGAGGCGCGTTTTTGGTTTTGCCGTGCGTCTTACCGGAGTACCCCTTCTACGCTTTTCCGGACGCGCTCAAAGGTCTCATATCTTCCGAATGCTGAATCGCGACGCCACAAATCTGGACCAAAAGCTTTACCCCGCCTGCCGGGTGGTGTTGGGGGACGGCGTTCTGCGCATCGTGGTGTCGGGCGATTGGACGCTCGCGGTGCTTGGAAAAGTCCACGGCGCTCTCGCTGAGTTGGGCGATGTCCAGGCGAACGGCCGCTCTTCCGAGATCGATCTGAGCCAGTTGCAAACGCTCGACACCGCCGGCGCGCTCGCTCTCGTCGTTTTGCGGAACGGCATCGGCGGCAACGCGGCGGGTTTCGTGAACGAACGCCGCGAGCACCGGATTTTGCTCGACGAGGTGGCGCGCGCGGCGCCGTTCACCGCAGAAGCGCCGCCGCGGCGCCGGCCTCTCGCGGAGATGGCCGCATCGTTCGTGACCGCCATGACCGCGATCGGGCTGGACGCGTTGCGGCTCACCATGTTCCTTGGCGAGACAGCGGCCGCTTTGGGCCGCGTCGCCGTCCAGCCAGCGAAGTTTCGCGGCACATCCTTCGTCCATCAAATTCAGCAGACCGGCCTCAGCGCCGTCCCGATCATTTCACTCGTCTGCTTCCTCATCGGCGGCGTTGTCCTGCAACAATCCGCCTACCAGCTCAGTACTTTCGGAGCGGAAAGCCTCTCCATCAACATGCTCGGCGTGCTGACGCTGCGCGAGACCGGCATTCTGCTTGCCGCCGTCATGGTCGCCGGGCGTTCCGCTTCCGCGTTCACCGCTCAAATCGGCACCATGAAAATGCGCGAAGAGATCGATGCGATGCGCACGCTAGGCATCGATCCAATCGAGACGCTGGCCGTTCCGCGGATCCTGGCGCTGATCGTGGTCTTGCCGCTCCTGGTTTTCGTCGCCGACATCATGTGCCTTGCCGGCGGCGCCGTCATGGCGAAAATCTATCTTTCGCTCGACATTCCGGTCTACCTCGAAAGGCTGAACAGCGCGGTGCCCATCAAGCATCTCTATGTTGGGCTTATCAAAGCCCCATTCGCAGCGCTGGTCATTGGCCTTGTCGGCTGCCTTGAAGGACTGAGCGTGCAGGGGAGCGCGGAATCTGTCGGAACGCAGGTCACTACCGCCGTCGTCAAAGCCATTTTCCTTGTGCTCGTCCTCGATGCGGTGTTCGCCATGTTTCTGTCGGCGAGCGGGTTCTAAATGATGAACACAACCCTTTCTCCGAAGCAACATTCATCCGCAAACGGCGCTCCGGATCGATATGCGATCCGCGTTCGGGGCTTGACCAAGCGGTTCGGGACGCAACTCGTCTTCGACAACCTTGACCTCGACGTGATGCATGGCGAGATCCTCGGCATCGCCGGCGGCTCCGGCGCCGGTAAATCCGTTCTGCTCCGCACCGTTCTAGGCTTGTTGCCTTTCGAGTCGGGCACGATCGAGGTGCTCGGCAAGAATTTCAGGACCGTATCGAGTCAGGAGCGGATCGGCATCGAGCGCCAGTGGGGTGTGCTGTTCCAGGACGGCGCGCTGTTCTCCTCGCTCAACGTGCTGCAAAATGTGCAAGTGCCCATGCGCGAGCACCTCGATCTGCCGCAGAAGATCATGGATGAACTCGCGCTGTTGAAAATCGCCATGGTTGGCCTTCCTGCGAGCGCAGCCTATAAGCCGCCGTCGGAGCTTTCCGGCGGAATGAGGAAGCGCGCAGGGCTGGCGCGTGCGCTTGCTCTCGATCCCGGCATCATATTCCTGGATGAGCCGACCTCGGGGCTCGACCCGATCGCGGCGGCGGCTTTCGACCGGCTCATCCGCAATCTTCAGCAAACGCTCGGTTTCACTGTGTACATGATCACGCACGACCTCGACAGCATCTTCACCGTGTGCGACCGGGTAGCGGTGCTCGCCGATAAGCGTATCGTGCGCGAGGGCGCGCCAACAGACCTTGTCCGGGACCCTCGGCATCCTTGGGTCAGGGAGTATTTCTGCGGGGAGCGCGGCCGGCTTATTGCGAGGGCGTCTTAAGGCATGGAAACACGAGCTAATTATCTCATCATCGGCATATTCGTCCTTGGCCTTTTCGGATTGCTCCTGGGCTTTATTTATTGGATGAAAAGCGACGCCACGGGGGTTTCAGGGAAGGACTATTACGCGATTTTCGACGGCTCCGTTCAGGGCCTCACAGTGGCGTCGCCGGTCCTCTTCAATGGCATCCGCTATGGCGCTGTACGCTCCATCGAGCTCGTGCCGGAGGATACGCGCAAGGTCCGCCTGATCATCACAATCCGGAATGACACCCCCGTCAGAACAAACTCGCACGCACGCATTTCGCAACAAGGTCTGGCGGGGGGCTCCGCCATGGAAATCACGCCCGGCACGCCGGACGCCGCCATGCTTCAAGCCAAGCCAGGCGAGAAATATCCTGTGATCTACGCCGATCCCTCATCGGGGTCGCTGTTCGCCGGAATGACCGATGCGGCGAGCCAGGCGAACGCGCTGGCTGTTCGCTTGAACAACCTCGTGGCGAACAATGAGATTCCTTGCGCCACACCATCGCAAACCTGAAATCTTCACGACGATGATGGCGGAGCGAAAGGACGATGTCGCGAGTATCCTGCAGGATGTGCGCACGCTTTCCGGCCGCCTCAACGAAATCAGCCAGAAGGTAGACAACGCCGTCGACCGGTTGGCGGGCTCGGCTGCCGATCACCCCAACTCCGTTGTGTCGCAGGTGCAACAAGCGGCGACTTCTTTTCGTCAGCTGACGGAGAAGCTGGACAAATCTCTCGGCGACAAGTCCGGCGAACTTACACAGCAGGCAGAGCGGTCGCTGCGAGAGTTCGAACTTTTTATGAAGGATGGCAGGCGCTTAGCGGATAGCCTCGATCGTGTCGTTCAAAAAGTCGAACGCAATCCAAGCGGATTTTTGCTTGGCGGCCAACAATCTCCGAAATATTAGCGAAAATGCAAGCCGCCCTAAGAGTTTGTCGGCTTGGTGTTTATTTGGTAGGCGTACCCGCAGGCCTATATGGGGTAAATCGATGCAGCTGAAAGGTGAGATAGCCGCGGTTGCGGTAGCCGTCATGCTTGGCGGCTGCGCATTCGGCTTGACCAGCTCGCCTCCGGCTACCTATGACCTTCAAGCGCCTTCTGTCGAAAAGGCGCCAGGCGGGCGCACGGTCCAGTTGATGATTTATTCCCCCGTCGCCGTCAAGACCATCGATACTGTCGAGATACTTGTAAAGAGCGCGAACGGGCGCGTGGCCTATTTCTCAGGCGCCGCCTGGGGCGATCGCTTCCAGGCGCTCTTCCAGGCGAGGCTTGTCGAGGCTCTAGCAAATTCGGGAGCATTCCGCGCGATCTTGACGAACCAGGATCGAGTCACGGGCGACTTGTCTCTCGCAACCGAGATTCGTGATTTCCAGGTGGAGACAACCGCTGGCGGGGCAGAGGCCGTCATCGATGTCTATGTCAAACTCGTGGACGAGAAAAACAATGCGGTCGTCACCACCAAGCGCTTCCAGGCGCGCGTTCCGGCGGCAAGCAACGATCCCGGCGCAGGCATTCAAGCTTTGAACGGCGCGTTCCAGCAAGTTACGCTCGCGATTGTCTCCTGGGTTTCGCACCGCGCAGCATAGAGCTGCGATCGGGTCCCGCATCGCTCTGCCGTCAAGGAAGCGGGGCGCCTGGGGCCAAGCCTCCGGAGCCTTCAACAAGCGCGCGAGCGATAGCCTAACTGCATGCTAGTTGCGCGCGAAACCAAGCCGCTCAGGACGCCCTAAATTCAAATTTTGTTAACAGTTGCAGCACATTGCCGTGCCCTCGCTTGTGGCAGATTGACACAAAGCGGATTTGGTTTGTCAATTAGCATTGACACATTCGCCTGTACGAATATGGTCGAGCTATAGAGCCGCTCAACGTCGGCCCTAGAAGTGAAACAAACCGGATCCTTGAAGGAGTTACAATTATGGCTGACCCAAATAAGGTCTATCCGACGGGCTTGACGCTGGCGGAAGCTGAAGAACTGCATGGCCACGTGATCAACGGCACGCGCGTTTTCGGCGCCGCCGCTGTGTTCGCACATTTTCTTGCTTATGCCCTCACCCCGTGGCTTCACTAGTTACCACTTGGAGAACTAAAAATGGCTGATACTGATGGACAAGCCGGCATTTGGTTGGTCGTTCCGCCAAGCGTTGGGCTTCCTTTGTTCCTGGGCACCGTTACTCTGATTGCGGTTCTCGTGCATGCTGCTCTTATCTCCAATACCGCTTGGTTCCCGAAATATTGGGAAGGCGGCAAAGCTGCTGTAACGACAACGGCTCCGGTTCGCTAAGGCGTTCGCTACCGTATCGACGGTAGCAAACCTCTTACCAACGTGGACCGAAGAACCTTTCCGAACCCACGGCGCTTCGCTGTGATTGGGCATAAAGGCCTCTAGGACTTTACATAGATCGAATTAAACCGGTCGAACGCCTGCGCGCAGCAGCACCCTCCCCTCTGCTCGCAGGCGGTTAAATATACCGGCGGCCACTGGCGGCTTCAGAGCTAGCGAGGCCTCGCTCCGAGCTCAAAATTTCACAACTCTTAAACCGGTTTCGCACTTTCACCTCGTGAGAACGAGATTATGCGCGCGTGGTTGAACGCGCCCGATGTATAAGCCCATATCGCTCGTCAGCGTGCCTATGTATGAGGCAGGGTCTCGACTGATCGCTTCGCCTCGCGATCACGGGAGCGACTCGTTCGCAGGTATGACCTTGCGTGTGCGGTCAGCGTCTCGAGTCCTGGCTGCCTTTCCGTCCCTGTCGCGGGTGAAGCGCGAGCCGAGACGCCGGATCCCCTTAAGCACAGGTTCTCCACAGGTCTTCCCCGGCTTCTTACGTCAAGACAATAGCTGCCGCCTCGCTCTTTTTGTCCCGGATACACGAACTCGCCGGTAAAAACAAAGCGTGCTGGACAATTGTTGCTATCTTAGATTGAAACTGACGCTTTTTTGCCAGAACCAACCTTGCGTCATATTGACCCAAAATGCAAAGGTGTGTCAAATGGAGTTGACGCATGCAAATGTCAGCATATGCTTACACTCAAGCTGCGTCTAAAAAAACGTCCGCTCGACCTATGCAGCTTATGAGCACCTACGTGCGGGTTCAGCACGAAAAAAACCTAGCAGGTCCTTTAAGGAGGTACAATTATGGCTGATCCAAATAAGGTCTATCCGACGGGTTTGACCTTGGCCGAAGCTGAGGAATTGCACGGCCATGTGATCAACGGCACCCGCGTTTTCGGCGCGATTGCTGTCGTCGCTCACATCCTTGCTTACGTCTATTCCCCTTGGCTCCACTAATCACTCAATCTAACTAGGAGAATTGAACATGGCTGATGTTGATGGACAAGCTGGCATTTGGTTGGTCGTTCCTCCCAAAGTCGGTCTTCCTCTGTTTCTCGGCACCGTCACGCTGATCGCGGTCCTCGTGCACGCTGCTCTTATCACGCATACCCAGTGGTTCCCGAAGTACTGGGAAGGCGGCAAAAAGTCCGCTCAGATCGAGACCCTCGTAAAGAGCGCTTAGCTTTGTCTCGATAGCCCGTCAGATGGCCCGGATCCAAGGGATCCTGGCCCCCATTTGTGCGGGCTAGTACAGCGATACCTTCCGGCGACACAGCCTAGGACGGGTGTGTGCCATGATTGGGCGGCTTGAAACTTAAAAGCCAGTGGTCATGTGCCGGAAGTCGTAGCCTGCGCGGAGCCGAAAGCTGACGCTATCGCGCAGGCGATCGCGTGAAGCAGCAGTGTTCACGTGGGGTATGTAGGGAGGCCCCGTGGGGCGGCAGGTCACGGCCAGAGTGTTCTGATTAGTGTGATCAGATTCGTTGGTTTGCGACTAGACAAGGGTGAAAAGCGGTGCTGGGGCGGTGGTGTCGTCTCACGGCGCTTCGTATGCGTTTGAGGCGCCGCGCAAATTCCGGTCACCCATCGGCGAAGGTTTTTCCGAGGCTTAAGGCCCCTTCAGTTGGAGTTGCCCAATCGATGACTAGCGTTGGCCACCGAGTGACGAATTTCTGGTTCCGGCAGGGCGCGAACTTTCTGCCGTTCGCCGATGCCGCGACGCCGGAGCTGCCCCTCTCAAGACTGCTTCGCCTTTCTCTCTTCCAGGTGTCGGTCGGAATGGCGCTGGTGCTGCTCATCGGCACACTCAACCGCGTGATGATCGTTGAATACGAAGTGCCCGCGTCAGTGGTCGCGGTCATGATCTCGCTGCCGCTTTTCTTTGCGCCTTTCCGCGCCTTGATTGGCTTCCGCTCCGACACGCACGCCTCGGTGCTCGGGTGGAAGCGCGTGCCTTTTATTTGGCAGGGCACGCTCGTTCAGTTCGGCGGTCTCGCCATCATGCCTTTTGCGGTGCTCGTCCTTGCTGGGCAGGGCGAATCGGATCACCTCCCGGCATGGATCGGTCAACTCGCCGCGGGCATCTCGTTTCTCCTCGTCGGCGCAGGTTTGCATACAGTCCAAACCGTCGGCCTTGCGCTAGCTACTGACTTAGCGCCGAAGGAATCGCAGCCCAAAGTCGTTGGCTTGATGTATGTCATGCTGCTTTTCGGCATGATCGCCAGCGCGCTTTTATTCGGGGTTTTGCTTGCTCACCCAGACAATGAACGGCTTTCGCCCGGACAGTTGGTCGGCGTAATCCAGGGCGCGGCTGTCGCGACGCTGATTCTGAATACAATTGCACTGTGGAAGCAGGAGACACGCCGACCTGCCCGCCTCATGACGCCGGAGGAACTAAGGGAAGAGTCAAAGCCTCGCCCGCTCTTCAAAAAATCTTGGTTAGCCTACGTACAGGGCGGCAACGCCATCCGGCGGCTGGTGGCGGTTGGACTTGGAACCATGGGATTTAGCATGGAGGATGTGCTGCTCGAACCATATGGCGGCCAGATCCTTCACCTCAGCGTTAGCGCCACAACGAGGCTGACGGCTACTCTCGCAATCGGCGGCCTTTTCGGTTTCGCACTTGCCTCCCGCATCCTGAGCCGCGGCTTCGATCCGTTCCGGATGGCTCTTTACGGGGCTTTTGTGGGCATACCGGCGTTCATGTGCGTCATTTTCGCGGCGCCGTTCAACTCGACCGCGCTGTTTGTCATCGGAACTTCGCTTATTGGCTTTGGAGCAGGCCTCTTTGGCCATGGCACGTTGACGGCCACAATGAACCTGGCGCCGAAAAATCAGGCGGGGTTGGCGCTTGGCGCTTGGGGCGCGGTTCAGGCTACGGCCGCGGGCGCTTCAATCGCGCTCGGCGGCATAATCCGGGACGTCGTCGCGGGGTTTGCCGACCGAAGCACGCTCGGCCCGGCGACGGGATATGTCACCGTCTATTCCATTGAATTGGTGCTGCTTTTCGCGACCTTTATTGCGATGTTCCCGCTGTTGAACAGCATCGCTCCTCAATCGGCTGAGCCCATCCACGAAGAGGAAGCGGCGCCAGAGCCAGAGCACGCGGCGCTGGGCGCGGCGGAGTAGACTGAGCAAAGTTCGCGGGCGGGGAGCTTGCTATTGCTTGCCTCGTTCTGCGGTCTGCCCTATGTGTCCGCGACGACCGGCGCGGAAGGCACACAGCTCCACTCGGCCCAAGACCCGTCATACACGGCCGCGTATTCATTACCGAGGATCGCGAGCGCAAGCGCAGTTACGCAAGCGGTGACGCCAGAGCCGCAGGTGGCGATGACGGGCTTTCCGGGGGTGATGCCGGCGTTCTCGAATGCGGCGCGCAACTCTGTCGCGGGCTTCATCGTGCCGTTGGCCGCGATGAGCGCGCCATACGGGACGTTGCTTGCCCCCGGCATGTGACCCAGCCGCGGCACCGGCCGAAGCTCCACTTCGTGCCCCTCGAAACGAATTTTTGAGCGAGCATCGACGATCTGTGTGCGTTTCAACTCCACCACTGCGATCATATCCGCGATATCGCGCACAAGCTCCGAATTCTTGCGAGCCGTAAAATGCCTCTCCGAACGTAACGGGGCTGGCCCAACCTCCACCGGACGGCCCTCGGCGAGCCACTTTTTCAGCCCGCCATTCAGCACCGCCACGTCGTCGTGGCCCATGACCCGGAACATCCACCAGGCGCGCGGCGCGCTGAAGATGCCTTTGTTGTCGTAGACAACGATCTTCATGCCATCGCCGGCGCCCAGCTTGCGCATCCGCGACGCGAACTTTTCCGGCGGAGGCAGCATATGGGGATAGGGGGAGGACGTGTCGGAGAGATCCTCGATGTCGAAGAAGAGCGCCCCTGGGATATGCGCTTCACGATAAAGATCGTAAGCCGCCTTCGGCTCTCCTGGCATGGCCAAGGAGGCGTCCATCACAACGAGGCCGGGAGCTCCGAGGTGTTGTTGGAGCCAATCCGTTTCAACGAGCCATTTCGATGAGAAATCGGTCATGCTCCCCCCGATCGTGTGCATTTATAGCTGGTGCTGAAAAACGTCCGGCAGGCGAGGCGCCGCCTCAAGCCACGCCGGAACGGGCAGCTTCTTCTCCCGCAAGAATTGCGGATTGAACATCTTGGATTGGTAGCGCGTCCCATAATCGCATAGCACGGTTACGATGATGTGACCTGGGCCGAGATCGAGGGCGAGACGGATCGCTCCGGCGATGTTGACGCCGCTCGAACCGCCGAGGCACATGCCCTCCTCGGCCGCCAAGCGAAAAGCCGCCTCCAGCGCTTCCGCGTCGGGAATCTGATATGCCTTGTCGACAGCCACGCCTTCGAGGTTTGCGGTGATGCGGCCCTGGCCGATCCCTTCCGTAATGGAGGACCCCTCGGCTTCGAGCTTGCCCTTCGCGTAATAGCTGTAGATCGCGGACCCCAAAGGATCGGCGACGCCAATCGCAATCGAAGGGCGCTTCGCCTTCAGCCCGAGCGAAACGCCGCCAAGAGTGCCGCCCGTCCCGACCGCGCAAATGAAGCCATCGACCTTACCGCCGGTCTGGCTCCAGATTTCCTCGGCGGTCGTCTCGATATGGCCCTGGCGATTGGCGACGTTATCGAACTGATTGGCCCAGATTGCCCCTTCGGGCGTGGCCGCGTTCAACGCTTCGGCGAGCCGCGCAGAGTATTTCACATAGTTGTTGGGGTTCTTGTAAGGGACGGCAGGCACTTCCACGAGCGCGGCGCCCATCAGCCGGAGCGTGTCTTTCTTCTCCTGGCTTTGCGTTTCCGGGATCACGATCACCGTCTTGAAGCCCATGGCGCTCGCGACGAGGGCGAGCCCGATGCCGGTGTTGCCGGCGGTCCCTTCGACAATCGTGCCGCCCGGCCGCAGCGCCCCGCGCCGGATCGCATCCTCAACGATAAAGAGCGCGGCGCGATCCTTCACCGATTGTCCGGGATTGAGAAATTCCGCCTTGCCCAGGATCTCGCACCCCGTTTCCTCCGAGGCGCGGCGCAGCCTGATCAGCGGCGTATTGCCGATGGCGGCCAGCACGGATGGCTTAACGCTAGAGGCGCCGGACTGAAAAACCATGGATCACAACAGCGATTGTTACTTTCCTCTAAGATGGACCGGTTTTCGCGGCGCGGCAACCTTTCATGCTGCACGATCCACCACCGCCAATGAAACAAGACAGGCGATGCCGCCCATGGTTCGACAAGAAAGAAACTCGCTATCTAGAGGTGCAAAACATGACAACTACAACCCATTTCATTCCCAGCTGGCCGGCCGTAAGGCCGGTGTCGAACTATGCAGGCAATCTAAGCAGGCAATCCTTGGCCCGCCAACAATTCCTGCTAGAGTTTTTTGTCTTCGCAGAGTTTTCTCCCAAAACCGGGAGGCCACTTTCCGGAACTCTGCTTGGCTCACCATGAGGTCGAGCCGTTGATAGCTCTCCGCCTCATCCTGAGCTTGTCGAAGGATGAGCGCGGAAGCCGCCGCTGTCCGTTAACCCGCTCTTAACCGCAATGGTTGGCATGCGTTCCTGGTCTCAACACTTCCCGCCGCCTCCTGTCATAGTGTAACCTTAGCCGAAAGCGCCTTGCGAAAGCTTTAAGCGGCCCATATCTCGTTGATTATAAGAGAAAATATGCTCACCGCCGGACAGCACGAGACGGTTTGCAAATGCCGCCAGCGCAACCCAAGGTTATTATTTTTGGTTAACTCGCGCAATGATCTATATTTAACGGACTTTTGCGAATCCACTTTCTCGGCAAAATGCGGCAGGAGAAAATGTTTTTGCGGCCGGAAGTTATTTCGCCGCGCCGCCGTTAACCATCCCGATTTTAACTATGTTCGGGCGCTACAATAGACTGCTCACGCATTTGGCCTGCTTATGCTTTACGATAGATACTACCTATGGCTCTACCCCGGCGAATAGGCGGCGTCGCCCGTCCGGTAGTACACCCGCGCACTTCTTCTGCCTCGGGTCGAGAGCTGCCAATGTGATCTCAAAAGGCTCTGTCTCAAGCTGGTGGTTCTGCCGGCGTCAATATCCTTCCCTGCTCATTGCAGGCGCCTTATGGCGCCTGACATTGGACTCAGCCTTATGCCAGCAGAAGACCCTTGCGATCACGACGTCAACGCCGGCTCAAGAGCAAACGTTACGGCGCAGCGATACCGTGCAATGCATCGATCGAATATTTTCCCGCACCAGTAATATACAACAGCAAGAAGCCACCCATAATGCTGAGATTTTTGTAAAAGCCATCCATGCTGGCGACTTGATCTGCGCCTGTGACTGTCCAATAGCGGTGCCCGATAAGCGCAGTTCCCAGCGTGTATAACACCAAAAGTAAAGCCGAAGGACGCGTGAACGCGCCAACAGCGACCGCGAACGCAACCGGAAGCTCCATGAAGATTGCTACGGCGGCCGCCAGTACAGGCATCGGAGCGCGAAGCTGTACCATTTGACTTACGGTGCCGGAATAGTCTCTCAGTTTTCTCCAGCCGAAAATCAGAAATAGTGTCGTGAGAAGAAGGCGCGCCAGGAGAATGACCACATCGGTGATGCCGTTTGTCATAACGCTACCCTCGCAACTCCAGGTAAGGTCCTGCTTGAGTAGGTTCTCCGGCAAGCACTGCCAGTCGTGCAGAGGGCGGAAACGAGGGGAACGGCTTCCAATCGACATCTTCCGGGAGTATCGATTTAAATACGGCTTCGCCTGGTTGGTGGTTTCTTGCCATTCTGGTACTCCGAATATTTTGCATCACTTGGCAGGATTTAGCGAGGGCGCAAATCGTTCAGGTCGCCTTCTTCGTGGGCCACTGAGATCAACGCCCAGTCGCGATATCCGGAGGGGACTTGCCTCAAGAACCCAGTCTTTCGTCCAGTGTTACCCAGTTGGTCGTGGGATGTGAGCACACAGCACTTTCATGACTTTCTCCTTTGTTTACTGATCGCCAGCGAACCCTCTTTCGAAAGAACCTTCCTACTCTCTGTGGCATGGCGCCGATGTAGTTAATACGGGCTGGTGGACTTCAAGCGATTGGGAAGATTGGACAAAGCAAGGAGTTCTAAGGCCCGGGGGATTTCACCGGCTAGGGCGCCCATTGGTTTTGCGATGCGGCCCCAGACCACGGCATCGAGGCTGTACGGCCCGGCGCCGGCGCAGATGATCATAATCAGCATCAACGCATACGGCGTCTCAGGCAGGTAAAGCCAATCGTCGATGCGGTCGGCTTCATCAATGACCTTGTAGGACCTGATGCGTTGCCGGCCTGATGTAGCGAGCGCAACCAATATGATCACCAAGAGACCAAGCGCGGCCAGCGGGGCAAGGAGCCCGATGAACACGGCGCAGCCCGCGGTGAACTCGATCGCCGGCACCCACCATTGATTAAACCGGAGGCGAGGTACGTGGAGCACCGTTAGTTCGTCGACGAACGTACGATGGCGCTCTGCGTCGAAAAGCTTGTGGTAGCCGGAGAACAGGAAAAACGTCCCAGCCGCGACGCGGTTAAGAGTTAGCGCGATATCGGCCCACCCGATACCAGTGAATAGCGCGTCGATCATCTCGGCTCCCAGGCGATAAAGCCGCGTCGGCCACGCGCAACGACACTCGCGAAGCCTTGTCTCTCAGCCGGAAGGCGGCAGGGCTGCCCACGTCCTGCGCTCGTTGATGATGAAGCTCAAGTAAGCTTGACGTCTAGGCGTAAGTGAAGTCCGGCTTCCTTTGCCCAACTTCTATAATATAACCATCAGGATCGCGAATGTAGCAGCGGGTCTCGCCGTACTTGTCCTTTGGCTCTGTGATAAACTCGGCTCCTCGACTTCGCCATAGTTCATAGCACGCTTGGATATCTGCGACGCGGATATTCATAAAGCTGCTGACTTTATCGGGGTTGGGTGGGACGCTGAGCGTTACCGTTGGTTTGTCCGGCGTCGGACCGCCCCCGGGGTTGACGAGGAGCCACGTGTTCGCGATCTGGATGTATCCAGGCGCGCCTTTGCTGTCGCCTCTGCTCAGGATGCGCCCTCCGAACACCTTTTCGTAAAATCGAAGCGATCGTTCGACGTCGGCGACGGTAAGAAAGTGTGCGACGGTAAACCCATCCTGCGGCGGCATTTGATAGCTTTTCTGGTCGACTTGGACTTGGTTCATAGACGTCTCCGATTCGGATATGTCATTTCCCGTCGCCGCGAGGGCCGGCTTCCGCCACTTTTGGACTACGGCGAGCAGGATTTCGAGAGCATCTTGAAATGCCAGGCTTTCCAAATTTGTTCCCGCAGGCCTCGAGCTCGACGCGGATCGGGCGGGACCGCGGCGGGCAGTGTACAAGGCGTGCAGGCGCTGTCTGGGCCTTACACGCGCCTTCATCGACGCGCAGGAGCGCGCGCTCGCCCCTCTCACGCTGGGCGGGGAACTCGCGCTACTGTGAACAGGGTCGAGTTCTGAATTGGGTCTGCGAAGGTGGCTACGGGCCAATACCGTCGTTTTTGAGAGAAGACCGGATAGCGCATGTGACGCGTCGATATATCGGCATGCCGATTTCCGCTCATTGATTTCTTCCGGCATTTGGTTCGAAATGCTGGAACGGCAGGAATCGGCCTCTGCACTAAATCGCTGCGCGATAGCCCGCTGCTGCGGTCAGCTTCCTGAGGGTACTGAGCAGGAAGTCTAAAGTCTATCCAGTACCGCGCCGGGAGCCTGTCCTGGACAATCGAGGTGTTGTCCACCTCAAGACAGGATTCCCCCAATGTCTACAGTTAAAAGTACGGTCAGCCCGCTGCGCCAGCGCATGATCGATGACATGAACGCCCGCAAACTTGGCCTGAATACACAACGGAATCATATCGCAGCTTGCAAACGGTTTGCCGCGTTTTTGCAGCACTCGCCCGATACCGCGACACCTGACGATGTACGCGCTTTCATGCTGCACTTGGCAGGAAACGGCACCAGCATTGGCCGCCGCAACCAGATCATGACAGGCGTGAGGTTCCTCTTCCGGGTGACGCTGAGACGGCACGATCTGGCGGCTGAGATTTTTCATATCAAGCAGCCGCAGACACTGCCCAACACCATGAGTTAGCAGGAAGCCAAACGGCTGCTCGTCACGGCGGAAAAACTCAAGGTCCGGCTCATGCTGGCCCTGGGCTACGGCTGCGGGCTGCGGGCGGGCGAGATCTGCCGCATCAAGGCCGGCGATATCGACAGCCAGCAGAACATCATCCGCGTCGTCCAGTCCAAAGGCCGCAAAGACCGGCACGTCATGCTGCCGCCCGAGGTGCTGGAACTTTTACGGCAATGGTGGAAGGTGCGTCCCAGCCGTCATGATGAGGGTATACCGCTGCGGGAACGCTGGATATTTCCGGGGCGCAAGAGAGACCGGCCCCTGACCACCCGCCAGCTCAACCGCCTGTTCCACGAGGCAGCAGACGAAGCGGGCCTCAAAAAGCCGCTCAATTTGCGCTCCTTAAGGCACAGCTTCGCCACCCATCTGCTGGAACAGGGTACCGATATTCGCCTGATCCAGGCGGTTCTGGGCCACGAAAAATTAGACACGACGGCGCGCTATACCCGCGTCGCCACCGGCCGGATCGCAGCTATAGAGAGCCCGATCAGCCAGGTCTCCGGCATGCAGAAGCCCACACAGCCGCAGCCGCCGAAGAGAAAGAAAGGCAGACGGCAGGCGGCTGCGTAGACGGCAGGCATGCCCCGGCCATCGCTGGAGGTTGCGGACATCTTCCGCAGCCACGGCGCCGCTTGGCGTCATGCCAACCGCGGCCATGTCAGCCTTGAGCAGCAAAAGGTGATGTCTGCGATCGAGCGCTGCCGCACGGCGGCGCTGGGCGGCTATGTTGCCCAATGCGAAAACGCAAGCTGCGGGCACACCGTCATAGCCTACTGCAGCTGCCGCAACCGGCATTGCCCCAAGTGCCAGGGAGCGGCCGCACGGGAATGGCTGGCCCAGCGCCAGGCCGAACTGCTGCCCGTCCCTTATTTCCATGTGGTATTCACGCTGCCTGCGGCCATTGCGGATATCGCCTATCAGAACAAGGCCGTCATTTACGGCATCCTGTTCAAAGCGTCGTCCCAAGCCATGCTGACCATTGCCGCCGATCCCAAGCATCTGGGCGCCAAAATCGGCATCGTCTCCGTGCTCCATAGCTGGGGTTCGGCCATGACGCATCATCCCCATGTGCACATGATCGTGCCGGGCGGCGGCCTTTCTCCCGATGGAAGATGCTGGATTGCCAGCCGCCCCAACTTTTTCCTCTCCGTCCGGGTGCTCTCGCGGCTCTTCCGGCGGCTCGTGCTGACCAGGCTGTCCGCCGCTCACAAAGAAGGGCGGCTCAAGTTCTTCAATACCCACGTTGCCCTCGCAAATCAGAGGGCTTTCGCCGCTTTCCTCGCTCCGCTGCGGCGGCAGGAATGGGCGGTGTATTCAAAGCGGCCTTTCGCCTGCCCGGACGCGGTCCTTGCCTACCTATCCCGCTATACGCACCGCGTTGCCATCTCCAACCGGCGTTTGATCGCCGCCGATGAGAAAGGCGTCACCTTCAAATACAAAGACTACCGTGCCCAAGGCGCGGGCCGCCAGAAAATCATGACGCTTCCCCCGCATGAATTCATCCGGCGCTTCCTTATGCACGTGCTGCCGAAGGGCTTCCACCGTATCCGGCACTACGGGCTGTTCGCCAATGGCGGCCGGGCAGAAAATCTGGCGGCAGCCCAGGCACTGCTCGCCGCCAAGCCGGTGGAACCAGTAGAAACCGCAAGCGCGGCTAACTCCGAAAAGCCTGAGCCTGGCGCCCCCCGCGTCCTGCGCTGTCCCTGTCCGCTTTGCGGCGGGCGCATGATCATCACCGGCGCCGTCGAACGCGGATGCGAAACAGGCTACCGCGCCGCCGTCATCTGGTTCGATACATCATGACAAAACTGCCGGAATTCGACCCTAGTGCTGACCGCGAACGCCGCCGCACCTTGCCCAGCCTCCGCGGCGCCCGGAACGAGGCGTGCCGCCGTTGGCCCAGAACACTCTCCGCCCAGTCAAACAACGGCAATTCCCGCTTCCCAGCCTCAACCGCCTTCACCGCGAACCGGCCGCAACAGCTTCAGCGGACGCGCCCATTTCCTGCTACAGGTTCCCCGCCGGCCGAATCTCCATAGCGTGCCCGCTGCCAGGGCGTGCCCAGTCTCACGCGATTTCCTGCATAGGCGCTTCCCGGACGCCTGCCGTCAGCGTGCGTGGCAAGCCCGGCGTTTCAGGCGTCCGGGAAACCTGCACTGCTGCGCCGGTTCAACTGGAGGAAATCAACGCGCCCATGCGGTGTACTCGTCGCATGAACAGTAGAAAGCGCCGGCGTGGCGGGGCGGTTTGTAATCCTTACTTAGCCGAACATATCGCTGGCGGAGATGGTGAGGCCAGGCGGGTCAAGCGCGAGATCGCCGTCCCGCAAAATCGCCGTGAGCATCAACCCGCCTTCGGCGCGCCGGTGATGGAAAACCACGCGCTCAGCGATGCCGATCGCAACGTAATGCTGAATGCTCGGGACAGGAAAATAGCCCCGCAGTTTGGCGTGTTTGTCCAAACGCTTGGTGGAGGGCGAGAGCACCTCGACGACGATAACGGGGTTGGAAAGATATCCCGCATCGTCTGGAACCCGCTCCCCGCAGGTCACGGAGACATCGGGGGTATAATACTTCATTTCATCGGCAACGACGCCGGGACCGCCCAAGGCGCTTTCGTCTACGATGTGCCAATGAACGGAGGCGGCGGCGTTTGCCGGAAGCTAGAAAACCATGGAAAGCATTACAGTTAACAGAGGCTTACGAGGCTTCTCGTAAAAGGGGCAAAAGTCCGGGCAATATCTTTCGCGAGCACACATTACGTCATGGCCGGCGCCATGCCCTCGGGCTTGACCCGAGGTTGACCCGGTCATCCAGATCACATTGAAAATATGTGTTTTCTGCTCCTGGATGGCCCGATCAAGCCCGGCCATGACGAGAGTAGTTTGCTGGCTGCCCGTATTTTTGCCCCTCTTACGCTTCTCGGCCGGCGAGTTCCGCATAATACCAACCGCCGAAACTCCTGTTGTCGTCCTCGCGAAGGTGGGCCCCCAATAAGCGACGCATTATGTTATTGTTCACAAAGACTTTTGCCGCCCCAATTACTGGATGGCCGCCTTCGCCGGCAAGACACAACTGGCTCAGTAATTTCGGCGGTTGGTATAAGGGGCGGCGTTTGAAATTCGTTAGCGAAGCTATAGCCGTCTGCGTAGCTCAATCGCCGGCGCGTTGCAAGGCGGCGGCGAAATCGGGGAATACTCCGTCTTCGTGTGCTCTTCAGCCTCGGTCTCGTTCTGCCGGCTGGGCAGCCTCCTGCTTCTGCCCGACCTTCAGAAACTCGGATACGAACTCGCGAAGGCGCGGCTGCCGCGCCTCGATATATGGCAGCGGGCGCAATACCTCGACGGCGGCGATGCCGATGCGGATCGTGAAACCGCCGTTGATGAGCCCCTCGCCGAGCCGCCGCGAGAGGCGGGACGTCATGCCGTGGCCGACGAACTGGCCAAGGATATCGTCGGTGAAGGCGATGCCGCCGGTGACAGCAAGATGACCCGCTATCATGCGCATGAGCCGGAGAATCGCGAAAAATCCCGGCCTTCCGCCGTAAATGCCCGCCAGGCCCCGGAGCATCCTGAAATTCTCATACGCCACGAAGCCGACGGCGAACACCGCGGCGGGGCTCAGCGCCGTCACCATCGAGACCCTGCGGCCCGACGTGCCGATCGTTGTGCGCGCCACCTTGTCCAGCGGCGTCAGCAATTCCCGCTCGGTGAGGGTCAGCACCTGCTTCGCGTCCATGATGTCGCGCTGATGCTGTCTGAGACGCGCGACGCCATCGGCCAGTTCCCGGCGCTCCTCCAGCATGGCGCGGATTTCCATGGCGGAGCTGCGGGCTTCGGGAGCATTTTCCGCAGCTAACGCCGCCTCCGCGCGCTTCCGGACCGCCGTGATCGCGGACAAGCGATAAAGGCCCGCGATCTCGCGCGCGAGGATCATTACGAAGGCGAAGACCGCGACCGCAAGCAGGATCGTGGCCGCCCATCCGAGCCAATCCTTCCGGCCGAGCAAGGAGAGGAAGGTGTCTTGAACCCATAGCAGGAAGCCGAGGAAGAGCAATCCGCCGACGGCGCTCAGGAAGATGCCGCCCCAGCTCCGGCCGACGCGCACAATCTCGGGCATGCCCGATATGTCACGCGGTTTGACGGCCGCCGGAGCGCCGGCCGGTTCAGCGGCAGGCTTAGCCCTTGGCGCTTCCTGTTTGGCCTTCGGCGCCTCGGGCTTGGTCTGCGGCGCATCCTCGACGGGAGGGGGAGGAAGAGGCCCGTCGACCAGCAAACGGGGGTCGTCCAGACTGAATGCCGCTGGCGCGCGGCCTTTTGGTGCGCCGCTCATGTCAATTTATCACCGATGAGAAAGTTTAAAGCCCGATCGAGACGGATGTGTTGAAGCACGGCGCTTTGCCCAAATTCCAGCGCGGGCTGCCGTTGCGGGCGAAAGCGCACAAAATGCGCGGCCGCGTTTCCGGATTTAAGCCACTCCGGAGAAAGCGCCAGCGCCGGGTCCTCCGGGAGATCGCCGGGGAAGATCGCAAGCTGCTCCTGGCCGTTGAAGACGCGGCTGCCCAGGCGCTCCCCCTTCAGCGGCACGCCCACGATGCAGGGAAACCGCTCGTTACCCTGGCGCGCCTCCGCCTCGCTCGTGACACGCACGCTGGCCAGCGCGAAGGCCCGCACTTCCGTGCCCGAGAATGACGCGCGCTCCATGCTTTTGGATGCGATCAGCTGCAAGATCGCCTCTAGCCGGTCGTGATTGGTGTGGTGGAGATGATCGGCCTTCGTGGCGGCAAACACGATGCGGTCGATGCGGCGCCCCTTGATCAAGGAGCCCCAGCCGTTCTGCCCCTGGCGGAAACAGCGCAGGACATCCGTCAGCGCGCGCTCAAGATCGGCGACGGCGTCGGCGCCCGCATTGACGACGGTGAGCACATCGGCAAGCACGATTTGCCGGTCGAGCCGGGCGAAGTGATCGCGATAGAAGGGCTGGATCACATGCGTCTTATAAGCCCTGTACCGCCGCTCAAGCATCGCCCACAGGCTGTTCCTCGGCGTGATCGCGGCGTCTGGCGTCTCGATCGGGAAGAACGTGAAGGCAGGCGAGCCCGCGAGGTCGCCCGGCATCAAGAAGCGGCCCGGCGGCAAGCATGAGAGCGAAAGCGATTCCTCCCGGCATTTCCGCAAATATTGGGTGAAAATCTCCGTGCCCTTCTGCACGACCTGCTCATCCTTTTTGGAGAGCGCATTCGTGGATGCGAGAAAGGCGAGCCAATCCTTTGCGGCCGGGGCGCGAACCGCCTCGCGCGCCTGAGCAATCGATTGCCTCGACCACTCCTCGTAGCTCAAATCCAGAAGCGGCAGATCGAGAAGCCATTCACCCGGATAATCGACGATGTCGAGGTGCATCGTTTTTGTGCCGAGCGCGCGGCGCATCATGGCTGCCGGCGAGAACTCCAGCGTAAGGCGAAGCTCGCTGATGCGCCGCGTGCCTTCGGGCCATTCCGGCATAGGCGCGGTGAGCTTGGCGAGGTTGCCTTCGTAATCGAAGCGCGGAACGGCGTCGTCCGGCTGCGGCTCCAGGTAAATCTTCACGACACGGTGCTGGGCGAGCGGCTCGAAGAAAGGCAGCGCGTTGCCCGCGAGAAGATTGTGAACGAGCGAGGTGATGAAGACGGTCTTGCCGGATCGCGACAGCCCCGTCACGCCCAGGCGGATCGAAGGCTCAAGCAGCTGCGCCGCCGCGTCTTGCGCGCGCGCCCATGCTTCGGTCGCTGAGTTCGAGAGGCGTTCCAGCAATCCCGCTTCCTTTGGCGATGCGAGAGAATTTTGCACGGTTGTAACAGCAGATGAGCTTGAACGGAACCCGCGTTTTGCGGAGCTGCGGCGCTTTGTGTTAGTGAGGCATTGCCCGGCGAACTGCGGAGGCCAAAAGCCGCTGTCTGGGTTAGCACTATCGGATTCGCCCGCCGTCTTCAGCTGCGCGGCAAGGACGTAGCCCCCGCATCGGTGGCAACGACTCCTGCCCGGCTGCGGCCCCCGCCATCGCTCCGAAATCAGCCATCCCGCCCCTACCGATGCTACGATGGCTAAAGCAAAAATCACGCGCATCCAAAGGGTCACCGTGCGCGCGAGAGGCTTGCGCTCAGCCCTGCGCAGGCGCTCCGCAGCCAGCACGCCGACGATGCTGAAGAGGCAGAGCACGAAAAAGAGGTAAAACACGTATTCCACCGCCAGGATGTAGCCAACATCGCCGAGTTGCGAGTTGATCGACGACAGCAGCACGGTGCCCGACAACGCCACCGTGATCACAACCATGACGGTCTCCTTGACCAGCGAATGCGGGAAGAAGAGCGATGCCCACATGATCAGCGTCATAACCGCGAGCGGCAGCATGGTTTTGGTCACTGCGCTGATTACGCTGCGGTGCAGCTCCACCGTCAGGCTGTAGCCCGACAGCTCACGTCCCTGCTCCAACCCGGCCCCCTGCTCGCTACCCAGATCGGAGCGCGTTGAGGAGGCGTATCGCTGCTGGCCGATCCGGATTGCATTCCACTGGGTGAGATTACGGAACGGCTCAGTCTCGGGGACGCCGGTTTCATCCTGATCTTTAACGTAGACGATCTGACTGGAATCCGCATTGTTATGAACAAAACGCAGTTTCAAGCTTTGACTGTCGAGCGGAAAGTGATGAAAATCCAAGTTATTCTTGAACTCGCCTCGCACATGCCAGAGGCGATAATATATGCCGTTCAACTGCCTGCTTTGAAGCTCAGTTTTTTCTAGGCCCTGGACCGCGTCGGGAAAGTCGATGTTTTCCGGGTCTAAGTCCTTCTCCGGATTCGAGTTGGTTTCCGGATTAGCGCTGGGGACGCCAGTTTCCGGCTTGTTATAGCGCATCCAAAGATAGAAGTCGGCTGTGAAGCTGGGCTGCGTGATGTTCAAGCGCGGAATTTCGATAAGGTGTATGCCCGTATACACAACTTGCTGACGGCGCGCATACTTTCCACCGCCGAGGCCCACCAAGCCGGACGCAATTTTATCGCCGCTCTCGCTGGAAACCGGCACGAGTTGCACCAGCGCCGACTTGAACATTCTTCCCTGGTAGCGTCCAATCCTAAGCGGCTGCTGGCGGCGGCGTTCCTCCCGCAGCCACACGCTGCTGCTCAGACTGTTGGCGGTCAGGCCGGAGCCTGCCGAGTTGAAATAGGCAAGCAATTCCTTTCGCATCTCAGGCGGCGTGAGCGTGCCTCTGGACGCAGAGACTGCCCATATCGCCTCCGCCGCCACCTTGAGCGTATCGTAGGATTCTACGGCCTCCCACGAAGGTTCATGCCGGTAGAGCGCCCGGAAACGGCGGGCGAAGGCCAACGTGGCGGCATTGGCGCTGTCCAGCATGACCGGCGAGGCCGCGTAAACGCCATCGGTGAAAAAGCCAGGTTTGTTCTTCTCCTCCGGCTCATTCGTAAACATGCTCGCAAAGGAAGCCCGAGCCAAGCTCGTCGTCCCCAGAATGAGCCCCTCATATCCCTCGCGGCGAAGCAATATGAGAATGGGTTTAACGGCATCCTGCGTCATGCCGAAAATCACAGCGCGCCGTTCCGGGATCGGAGACAATGTCATCAACGATTGCCTCACGCTTTTCGCGTTCGTCCTGATCACTTCCGCCACGCGTTTATCGCGTGCTTTGACGGTGTGGTAAACGGCTTCAACTCCTGCATAGTCAGCCGCGCTTTTGAAGCCGGCCGCAAAGGTCTGGCCATAGCCGTCGCCAGTACAAATCACCACCGCATTCTTCTGCCCTAGAACATGGCGTAGGTAGTTTGCCAGCGCTTTGCCCATGTCGCTTGCGCTCACAGTCATGAGGAACGAGGTCTTGCCCTTGCGTGTAATGTCATCGCCATGGGCTGTCGCAACCAAGGCGGCGATGCCGGCTCTCTCATAAACAGGCGCAGCCATCTCCGCTGCTGGGGTCAGCGAAGGACCGATGACAAGAACGGCGTTGCTTGCGCCAATCCTAGCCGCAACGGCGGCCGCCATCTGTGCGCTGCTTTGATCGTCCACCCGCATTAATTTGATGCGGGGACTTTCTCCTTTGGCGTTGACTTCCCGCTCCGCCATCTGGACGGCCTCGGAAAGCGCCTGGCCCGAGAAGCTGCCCTCGCCAGTAAGGGAAACATGCACCGCAATCTTCGCCCGCGGGACTGCGGCAAACCAGAGAAAATAGGATGCCGCCGCCACGATCATCGCGAGAATGCCGGCCGCTAGAACCACCGGCCACAAGAAACGCCTGCGGGCCGCGGGCTTGATTGGGGCATCGCCTTCGCGGGGCGGCTGGGATGCGTACTGCTCGCTGCGACCTGTGGAAGCGGAACACATCAGAACTCTCCCGCGGAATGCTTGGGACCCAGCCGCATGATCGTCGATGCGATACACGGAAAAGCGCGCCAACATTTCACTGAAGGGCCACCCGTTTAGTGATTGAACGCCGACCCTGCTATTTCCTGCCCGTCAGCCTTGCGGAACAATAACGCCGACCCTGCCGCCGCTCAGCGCAGAGCCGTTCCGGCAATCCCGCTTCTTTTGGCGATGCGAGAGAATTTTTCATGGTTGTAACAGCAGATGAGCTTGAACGGAACCCGGGTTTTGCGGCGCGGCGACGCTTTGTGTTAGTGAGGCCTCGCGCGGGAAGCGGGGCTCGAGGACGCTGAAAGGCGTCCTCTAGATTGTAGGCGTCCACGTCTCTTCCTGAGGGTTAAGCACGACACATGGCAGTGTCGTGTCACCGCGCATATCCGTAACAGGGGCAAAAGTCCGGGCAGCCAGCCAATCTCGTCATGGCCCGGCCCGATCGGGCCATCCAGGAGCAGAAAACACATGTCTTTCAATGTGGTCTGGATGGCCGGGTCAACCCTCGGGTCAAGCCCGAGGGATGGCCCGGCCATGACGTAATGTGTGCTCGCGAAAGATATTGCCCGGACTTTTGCCCCTTTTACGCATATCCGTCCTCGCCCTGCACAGATTTTGGCCTTTCGTGCGCCGAGGCAAAGTCGCAGCATCGCCGTTGACGCGCCAAAGGGTCCCGGTCATGGTGCACTGCGAAAATTCCCTAGGAAATTTGGCGAGGTCATGTCACCCTTCCACGCCAACGATGCCTCCCTATGTTTCGGCAGGAGGAAAGCATGAGCTTCGATTCACGCACAACCCACAAGCCAGAAGCAACGGCGCAGGCTGGTTCGGCGACGCTCGACTTGCATGGCAAGCAGTATGAGTTTCCAGTCATCTCAGGCACCAGCGGGCTAAATGTGATCGACATCACGAAGCTTTACGGTCTGTCTGGCGCATTCACCTACGATCCCGGCTTTAGCTCGACTGCGAGTTGCAAATCCGACATTACTTTTACCGACGGCCAGCGGGGTATTCTCCTTTATCGCGGTTATCCCATCGAGCAGCTTGCGGAGCACAGCACGTTCCTGGAAACCTGCCACATCCTGCTTTATGGCGATTTGCCAAACAAACAGCGCTACCTCGATTTTGTGAACCGCGTCACCTCCCATACGATGCTGCATGAGCAGATGCATCGCTTCTTTTCCGGGTTCCGGCGTGACGCTCACCCGATGGCCGTCATGATCGGAACGGTCGGCGCCATGTCCGCCTTTTTTGACGACTTCACCGACATCGCCGATCCGGCCCAGCGCGAACTCGCCTCGCTCCGGTTGATCGGCAAGATGCCGACGATTGCGGCGATGACCTATAAATATTCGATTGGACTGCCCTTCGTCTATCCGCGCAACGATCTCGATTACGCGTCGAACTTCCTACGGATGACGTTCGGCGTGCCAAGCGAACCATACAAGGGGAACCCGGTGCTTGGCCGGGCGATGGATCGCATCTTCATCCTTCATGCCGATCACGGGCCGAACGCCTCGGCCTCGACGGTGCGGCTCGCGGGATCCTCCGGAGCAAATCCCTTCGCCTGCATTGCGGCGGGCGTCGCCAGCCTCTGGGGTCCCGCCCATGGCGGCGCCAACGAAGCCGCGCTGAAGATGCTCATGGAGATCGGTACGGCCGGCCGCATCCCGATTTACATCAAACGCGCGAAAGACAAGCGCGATAAGTTCCGCTTAGCCGGTTTTGGGCATCGCGTTTACAAGACATACGATCCGCGCGCGCGCATCATGAAGGAAATCTGCAAGGAAGTGCTCGAGGCCACGGGCGTCAAGAATGACCCTATCTTTGAGTTGGCATTGGAACTCGAGCGCGCCGTTCTCCAGGACGACTATTTCATCGAGAAGAAGATTTTTCCTAACATCGACTTCTATTCAGGCATCACCTTGAAAGCGCTGGGTTTCCCGCCTTCGATGTTCACCGTGCTGGTTGCCTTGGGACGAATCGCGGGCTGGATTGCACAGTGGAAAGAGATGATCGCCGATCCGGAGCAGAAAATCGGCCGGCCGCGCCAGCTCTATATTGGCGAGAAGCCCCGCGAGTATGTGCCGCTGGCATTGCGCCCCTGAGGGCTGCCTCGCGGCAACGGGATTTTTTATATCGAGACCAGCAGCGATAGCCCCAAACTAGGAAACCAATCGTACAGTTGCAACAGAAGCTAAGCTTGAACGCAACGGGCGTTTTACGTCGCGGCGACGCCCTGTGTTACCTATTGTCAGCTCTGCTTCTGCTCGGCGGCTAAGGGTGACCAGGCCGCAATGCACGCCAAGCAGCAGGCGCTTGTGTATCGGGACAAGCGAATATAAATCTATCGCCTAGGCGTGACGAAACACATGATGAACCGGCATGTTGGAATTTGTCCTTATCGGGTTCGCATTTCTTTCGGTCTTGATTTTTGCGTTGGCTTATTGGCCAAAATCGCTGCAGACACCCCGTTCCCTATCGTCGCCGGCTCTGAGCCGGGCGCTCCGGGCCGGGCCAGGAGAGCGCCGGGTTGCGCTTGTCATCGGCAACGGCGCCTACACTTCGGTCGACCGGCTCACGAACGCCGCGAACGATGCGGACGCCGTAGCCGGCGCGCTCACCCGCCTCGGCTTCGACGTCGCTGAAAAGCGCGATCTCGGCGCGGCGCAAATGCGCGATGCGCTCAAGGATTTCGAGGATAAGGCCGAAGGCGCGGAATGGGCGCTGGTGTATTTTGCCGGGCATGGCATGGAGCTGAATGGCAAGAATTGGCTCATCCCGGTGGATGCCGTGCTTGACCGCGCCACCGACCTCCCCGACGAAGCTATTCCGGCAGAGCGTGTCCTGGAGCGTCTATCCGGCGCCAAAAAGCTGCGGATCGTGATCCTCGATGCATGCCGCACAAATCCGTTCCTTGCTCGCATGGCGATGAACAGAGGCGCCGCGCAGGCCGTGGCGCGAGGGCTTGCCGCCATCGAGCCCGCGCATGGCGAGGTGGTGTTCTACGCAGCGCGCGACGGCACCGTGGCGGCTGACGGGCCTGGCGCGAACAGCCCATTCGCGATGGCGCTCGTCAAGCACATGGACGAAGAGGGTGTGGAGTTGGGCCGCTTCTTCCGCAAGGTGACGAGCAGCGTGCTCGCGGCGACGAAAAACCGGCAGGAGCCTTTCGTCTACGGTCGCATTCCGGACGAGGACTTCTATTTCAAACCGCCGCAGTGACAGGTGGTGTTCGAGTGGTCGATTAGGACAGCAAGGAACAAAAATAGAACATGTAGTTGCGGCTTTCAATTGTTCTTGACATAACCGTGAGCGGGGGTATGCTTACATCAACTTGCAGGAGAAATTCCAAGCAAGCGACGTTACCAAATACAATTCCTCTTGGCGAACTCTTTAAACATCGCCCCTCGTTTGGCGGTCATCTCAACGTTCCGGCTTGTTCACCGGATTCTGACGGCAGTGGATCAAATGCTGCAAGCCGTATTGTTGGCGTGTCTCGAAAAAGAACAAAAAGAGAACGTTTTATGTCTGGAGTTTCCCTGCTGGAATATGGCTTGCGCCTTGTGAATTTCTTCTCAGACGACATCCGCGAAGTAGAGTATGAAGTCACTCCCAACCGAAGGTGATTTCTCGAATCAGAGTTGCGCAGTTTCCAGCAGCACCTATGCGATTTCAGCTTCCTAGCCATGCGAATTCACAGCTTGCACGTGTGTCCATCCGCTCCAGTCGCCATGCGCTCGCTACTTCCGTTGGAGAGGACCCGGCCGAGGGGATCTGGCTAGCTTTTTTTTTCAGCAGCTACCCCCTCATGCGGATCGCGTTTCCACGTGAAACGGATACCCCCCAGCCAGCCGTTCATGGTTGACTGCCGGGCCTGTTATTTTCCTCCCGTAAGCCCCGCCTTGCGAAAAGCGTCGGCGAAAGCGCCGCCCGCCGCTTCGGACTTCCCGCCCTTCGGCGCGGCGCTCATCTTTTTCGGCGGCATTTGCCCTTTCGGCGCGCCGGATTGCGGCCTATCGCCTGCGCCGGGCTGATCGTCGAGGCGCAAGCTCAGCGCGATGCGCTTCCTCGGCTGATCCACCTCCATCACCTTAACGCGCACGACGTCGCCGGGCTTCACCACGTCGCGCGGGTCTTTTACGAAGGTCTTCGACAGGGCGGACACGTGCACGAGGCCGTCCTGATGCACGCCGATGTCCACGAATGCGCCGAACGCGGCGACGTTCGTCACCACGCCCTCCAGCACCATGCCTGGCTTAAGATCGCTGATTTTCTCAACGCCCTCCTGGAAGGTCGCGGTCTTGAAGGCGGGACGAGGGTCGCGGCCGGGCTTTTCCAGCTCGCGCAGGATGTCGGTCACGGTCGGCAGGCCGAAGGTTTCGTCCGCGAACTCCTTCGGCGCAAGGCCGCGTAGGATGGGCGCGTTGCCGATCAGCTTCTTGATGTCCGTCTTGGCCGCTTTTACGATCTTGCGCACGACGGGGTAAGCCTCGGGATGCACAGCGGAGGCGTCAAGCGGATCGTCGCCATTCGGGATGCGAAGAAAGCCCGCCGCCTGCTCGAAGGCTTTCGGCCCAAGCCGCGGCACCTCCTGAAGCTCCGAGCGCCTCTTGAACGCGCCTTTTGTATCGCGGTGCGCGACGATGTTCTTAGCGAGGCTTTCGCTGATGCCGGACACGCGCGCCAGCAGCGGCGCGGACGCCGTGTTCACGTCCACGCCGACCGCGTTCACGCAATCCTCCACCACCGCGTCCAGCGAGCGCGACAGCTTCGTCTCGGATAAATCGTGCTGATATTGGCCGACGCCGATGGATTTCGGGTCGATCTTCACGAGCTCGGCGAGCGGGTCCTGCAGCCGGCGCGCAATGGAGACGGCGCCGCGCAGCGACACATCGAGTTCGGGCAGTTCAGCGCTGGCATAGGCGCTCGCGGAATAGACCGAGGCGCCCGCCTCCGACACCATGATTTTCGTGAGCTTCAGCTCCGGCGCAATCGCCACCAGCTCGCTCGCGAGCTTATCGGTCTCGCGAGAAGCGGTGCCGTTGCCGATGGCGATCAGCTCCACCTTGTGCTCCTTGCAGAGCCGGCCGAGAACGGCGAGCAACTCCGTCCATGCCCGCCTCGGCTCGTGCGGATAGATCGCCGTGGTGGCGGCGACCTTGCCGGTGGCGTCGACAACCGCGACCTTCACACCGGTGCGGAAGCCCGGATCGAGGCCCATGGTTGCGCGTGTTCCGGCCGGCGCGGCGAGCAGAAGATCGCGCAGATTGCTGGCGAACACCCTCACGGCCTCTTCCTCCGCCGCCTGCCAAAGCCGCATGCGCATATCGACCGCAAGATGTCCCTGTACGCGCGTGCGCCAGGCCCAGCGAACCGTATCGTTCAGCCACTTGTCGGCCGGGCGGCCTCGATCTGCGATGTTGAATTTGCGAGCGATGCGGTTTTCGTAAAGGCTTGGCCCGGCGGCTGGCGCCTGCGCGGGGTCCTCCGGCTCGAAATTCAGGTCGAGCACGCCTTCCTTTTCGCCGCGAAACATCGCCAGGATGCGGTGCGACGGCATCTTGGTGAGCGGCTCCGCCTTGTCGAAATAGTCGGCGAATTTCGGCGCCCTCGGGCGTGTCCTTCTTTTCATCCTTCGCCTTCGCGGCGAGGCGGCCACGGCCCCACATCTCCTCGCGCAAATCGCCGATGAGATCGGCGTCCTCGGCGAAGCGCTCGACCAGGATCGCCCGCGCGCCCTCCAGCGCTGCGGTCGCGTCGGCGACGCCTTTCTCCGCGTCGATGAAAGTTGCGGCGATCGCGTCCGGCATTTTCATTGGGCCGGAGAGCAGCGCATCGGCCAGCGGCTCCAGCCCCGCCTCTTTTGCGACCTGCGCCTTGGTGCGGCGCTTCGGCTTGTAAGGCAGATAGATGTCTTCGAGGCGCGCTTTCGTATCTGCAGCCATGATCTGCGCTTCGAGCGCGGCATCGAGCTTACCCTGCTCGCGGATGCTATCGAGGATCGCGGAGCGGCGCGCTTCCATCTCGCGCAAATAGCCGAGCCGTTCCTCCAGCGTGCGCAGCTGCGCGTCGTCGAGCATGCCGGTCGCTTCCTTACGGTAGCGCGCGATGAAGGGCACCGTTGAGCCGCCGTCCAGAAGCTCGACCGCCGCCTGCACCTGTTGCGTCCTAACGCTAAGCTCTTCCGCAATCCGCTGTTCGATGGATTTCATGAATCACTGCTCCACTGTCATGACGCCGGCCGTCGCACATGCCGGCGCAATTCGAGCGCCGATCATACAGGCTGACGGCGGCGTGAGACAAACAAAGAGAGAGGAGCGCGGCTTCCGCGGGCGAGGCAATGCACGCGCTACGGCATTCCGCTCACGCCGGCCCAGGGAGGATCGGCGGAACTGGTCGCCGCCGTCCTGATCGGGGGCGCGGGCTTCACCCGATATCCCGTCAGCACCACACACGTCCTAACAGGAGGTATCGCCGGAACCATGGTTGACTCCGGAGCCGGCGTGCAAAGATCCACCCTCTGGCGGATTGACGTTGCCGGCCACGATCGCCCTCTCTGCGATCCTTTTTTACTTTATAAGTTAGATTGAAAATTAGTTGAGAGTCGCCTCAGGAGCCGTTTATGTTGCCGCGCCGCCGTCCGGGCCATCGTGACGTGGCCGCCCATCGGCGATCGTCTGGCCGCTAACGATGTAGGTCACGGCTTCGGCGATGTTGGTGCAATGGTCGCCGATGCGCTCGATGTTTTTTGCGCAAAAAAGCAGATGCGCGCTGTATGTGATCGTCGTTGGATCTTCCATCATGTAAGTGAGCAACTCCCGGAACAGGGAGTTGTATTGCCGGTCGATCTCCTCATCCTCATTCCAAACCTTGAGCGCCAATGCAGTGTCACGCTGCGAGTAGCTGTCGAGCACGTTTTTCAACTGCCAAAGCGCCATGTCCCCCATCGCGCCAATCCTTTTGGTCACAGGCGACAGCCAGGCTATCTCGTCGAAATCTTCGATACCCTTTCCGATGTTTTTCGCCATGTCTCCAATGCGCTCGAGATCGCCCGAGATGCGCATCGCGCCCACGACGTTGCGGAGATCGATGGCGACCGGCTGACGTCTGGCGATGATTTGAACCGCGCATTCTTCAATTTCGCGCTGCATCGCGTCGATCGCCGGATCGCCAGCTACCGCTTGCCGAGCCTGTTCCGGGTCCGCTTGCGCGATGGCGGTAAGCGCGATTTTAAGCTGATGTTCGGCCAGGCCGCCCATCCGCAAGATTTTGGTATCGAGTGCTTTCAGATCCTCATCGTAAGAGGTGACGGTATGGGCGGTCATTTCCCTGTCCCTTCTATATGCAAGCTTGCAAATCGAGGCGCTAAATGGGGAGTGACGCTTCCCCGTTTAAAGTTGAATTACATTTGCACATGCTATCACATGCTGGCGTTTGCCGCTCATAATCGCCTCGTTGTAAGACAACTGCGTAACAAACCGGCCTCCGAACTTAGGCGTAACAGCTAAACGGCGCCGCCTCCCGTTCAGCCTATGCTCCGGTTCAAAACCTCCATAAGCTCGGCTACCTTCTGGCGCTGCTCCTCCGCGTTGCCGCTTGCTATGGCGTGCTCGACGCAGGTGTTGACGTGGTTCTGCAAGATCTCGCTTTCGACTTTGCGGAGCGCAGCCTGCACGGCGGAGATCTGAGTGATGATGTCGATGCAATAGCGATCCTCGCTCACCATTCGCGCGATCCCGCGCACCTGCCCTTCGATCCGGCTGAGGCGCTGCAGGCAGTTGTCCCTGATATCTCTCTGCATGGAACGGTTATACTACCGGAGGGTATACCGAGCAATATCGCAAAGCGTCCTATGAGCCGGGATCTCACAAGTCCGATTGACATATACCATACCGGGGTATAGCAATAAAAGCAAGCTGGGCTGCCCCGGTGGAGGAACTAATGGACGCGACCGCTCATAAAAACTGTTGCCGGAACTCAGGAGAAACCATTCCGGACCAGGGCAGCGCCACCGATCCCGTTTGCGGCATGACTGTGTCCCCTCACACGGCCAAACATCGAACAACCTTTCAGGGACGCCCCTATTATTTTTGCTGCGCCGGCTGCAAGACCAAGTTCGAGGGCGATCCCGGGCGGTATTTGAAGGCGGATGCATCTGAGGCGGCTCCTGCGCCGGAGGGGACGATCTACACATGCCCCATGCACGCCGAGATCAGGCAAGCCGGGCCGGGGTCATGCCCCATTTGCGGCATGGCTTTGGAGCCGGAACTTCCTTCGGCAAATGAGGAGCCTAATCCGGAGCTGGCGGACATGTCTCGCCGGTTTTGGATTGGACTGGTTCTCACCCTCCCTGTTTTCTTGACTGAAATGGGCGGACATATTCTGAATTTGGATAGCTGGCTCGATCGGCAAAGCCTGAACTTGGGGCAGCTCGCGCTCGCGACGCCTGTGGTTCTTTGGGCCGGCTGGCCCTTCTTCGAACGCGGCTGGCGGTCGCTCCAATCGCGCAACCTCAATATGTTTACGCTCATAGCCATTGGCACGGGCGTGGCATGGGTTTACAGCGTCGCCGCCACTCTGTCGCCCAGCCTGTTTCCGCCCGCGTTTCGCACAAGCGACGGCGCGGTTCCCGTTTACTTCGAGGCCGCCGCGGTCATCACGGTTCTTGTCCTGCTCGGGCAAATCCTGGAGCTTAAGGCGCGCGCGCGGACCAGCGGCGCAATCCGCGCCTTATTGAACCTCGCCCCGAAGCAGGCCCGGCGCATCGGCGCCGACGGCAGCGAAGAGGATGTGCCGCTGGAAGCGGTGGTGGCGGGCGATCGCCTTCGCGTGCGGCCGGGCGAGTCCGTGCCCGTCGATGGCGAGGTGCTGGACGGACGCAGCGCCATCGATGAGGCCATGGTGACGGGCGAGTCCATGCCGGTCTCCAAGGGTCCTGGCTCCAAGGTGATCGGCGGGACGATGAACCAGAGCGGCGGGTTTCTCATGCGCGCAGAAAAGGTCGGCCGTGAGACGACGCTCGCCAAGATCGTGCAAATGGTCGCCGAAGCCCAACGAAGCCGCGCGCCCATCCAGCGGCTTGCAGACCGCGTCGCGGGCTGGTTCGTGCCGGTTGTGATCGCTGCGGCGGTCGCTGCATTCCTGGCGTGGTCCATCTGGGGGCCGGAGCCGCGCTTTGCGTTCGGGCTCGTTGCGGCCGTCTCCGTTCTCATCATCGCATGCCCTTGCGCGCTCGGACTTGCAACACCGATGGCGATCATGGTGGGCGTGGGACGCGGCGCTCAAGCCGGTGTGCTGATCAAAAACGCGGATGCCTTGGAGCGATTCGAGCGCGTCGATACGCTGGTGGTCGACAAGACCGGCACGCTGACGGAAGGCAAGCCAAAGCTCGTGGCGCTGCATGCCGCGCCTGGATTTGCGGAGGCCGATGTTCTACGGCTCGCCGCGAGCGTGGAGCGGGGAAGCCAGCATCCGCTTGGAGAGGCAATCGTGAAGGCGGCGGAGGAGCGCGGCCTGCCGCTGAGCGATGGGCAAGACTTCGATGCGCCCGCCGGCAAGGGCGTTACAGGCCGCGCCGATGGCCGGCGTATCGTGATCGGCAATTTACGGATCATGGAAGAGGCAGGCGTAGACGCCAGACCTTTGGCGGCGAAAGCGGATGGTCTACGCGAAGAAGGCGCGACGGCGACCTTCATCGCCATCGACGGCCGTTTGGCGGGCGTAGCTGGGATCGCCGATCCCATCAAGCCGGCAACGCCGGAAGCGCTTACCGCGCTCAAGGCGGACGGCATTCGCGTGGTGATGCTGACCGGCGACAACGCCGCAACGGCGCAAGCTGTCGCGCGCAAACTCGGCATCACGGAAGTCGAGGCCGAGGTGCTGCCCGAGGATAAGAGCAAGGTTGTCGAACGTCTGCGGCGGGAGGGCCGGGTGGTGGCCATGGCCGGAGATGGCGTCAACGATGCACCGGCACTCGCGGCAGCCGATGTCGGCGTGGCGATGGGGACCGGCGCCGATGTCGCCATGGAAAGCGCGGGCGTCACATTATTAAAGGGCGATCTCATGGGGATCGTTCGCGCGCGGCGCGCTGTCCAAGGCGACAATGGCGAACATCCGGCAAAATCTGCTGTTCGCCTTCATCTACAACGCGGCCGGCGTTCCTGTCGCCGCCGGCATCCTCTATCCCTTCTTCGGGATTTTGCTCTCTCCCGTTATCGCGGCGGCGGCGATGGCTCTGTCATCGGTCAGCGTGATCGGCAACTCGCTTCGGTTGCGCAACGTTGCTTTATAGCGAAGGGGCTTCCCGGCTTGATGGCAGGCGGCGCGCGCCTGCCATGCGTGGCTCGATAGCTACCTGGGTCAGTGGCGTGTCAGCGATGCGATCTCTCTGTCGCTGTAAGTGCATTGCTGAACATTCGACGCAATGACGGACTTGGCCATCTCTCTGTGATCAGCACGACAGAAACACAATCAGAACGACCAGCAGCGCAGCGGCAAGTCCCTCGCTTCCGGAGAGCCAAATTTCTCAATGTGCGGGCGAATGTATGCGAGGCAACGATCAGGGTAATAAGGAGCTTCCCTTCATCGGATTTAATAAAGTCCACACCTGTTGCGCGGCATCGAAAATAAAGGGATGCAGTGCTGGCTGAGCTGCATGGCGTTGTCTCCTTTGGACGCTTCACTTAGGAAAGGCGTCTTTGTCAAAATGCTCTCTCTGCAATCTCGTTGCGTGGACTTCTTGGCTTACGAGGAACCTTTCGCCGGTTACAATGCGCGTTCATAAATAGTGGTATTAACAATAGAGAGTACACGACTATAGTATCTATATAATTTGAGTTTGAATATTCAAAACAGCGAAGTTTTAATCGCAGATATAAATAAAGCATCTCAAAAACGGAATAATGAGTTAATGCAATGCTCAGATTAATTGGCAAGGAAGCATCAATGGCATGGAACAAGGGATTCCGGATTTACCAGGCAAATTTCAAATGATAAGGCTTCCCAAAATGTTAAGATTGAATAGGCGACCTGGATGAGCCTAAAATTTGCGCCAGGACATTTGCCCGCTCATTTGAGGGCTAATTTTCTATCCAAAAAGAGCATGGCATTTTCATCGGCGAGCTATTATTATTACCTGGTTCTGCCGTCTTGCGGCGAACTCGCGCGTCGATCCTATTTGAAGTAATCGGCCTGGTGGTTGCGCCGCAGGCAAAGACAAGAGTTACATGAACATCGCCGCCATCCCGAGCTCCGGTTCCTTGGGCTCAAGCCTATGCCGAATTGAGGGCCGTGAACGAGCGCGTCGCGAATTCGTTCAATAACCTCTATACATCTTTCCCCGAGGACCAACGAAACTCGCTTCAAGTCGCTATCGCGGAATATCCTTACGGCGACAAGATCGTCGACGACGGCTATCCCTATTGGCCGGATCGAACCGAAATTCCAGAGCAGTTCATCGCCAGCGCGGTCCTGCCTTTTGGGTTTATTCTCAAGAACTGCTGCGAGGCTTCGGATTTCATTTTCACCGCAGATTCTCTTGAGCAATTCTCGAATGCGCTGCTCGATCCGGGCGGCGCAATCGGCTTGTTTGAAATCGCGGATTGTCTCACCGGGGTGCCGTATCCGCAGAAGCCGGATTGGCACATCACGGCAGGCGCCACGTCCATCTACGTTCTGCCCAACTTGGCGACGCAGCAAAACCGCATGATCATCGAGCGGCAATTCGGGGAAACGGTGGATTTCCTGAGGCTCAAGAATTCACCCTCCCTGATCGAACAGCTTTTCTTGCTCGACATTTTCAACAGCATCCGCCGGAAATGGACTGTCAAGATCCTGTTTTTCTCGCGCAGCTGGTTTCAAGCGCTGAGGCAATACACCGACCTTCCCGCCGCAAATGCGCTCAGGGGACTCCTTATAGATAGAGCATGGAAAACCTTCGCAAGGGTCCGCAAGCAAAAATCCAACCGGCTGCGGGAGCATCTTAACGATGCCGCTCGCAATCAAACCCAATTGGCGGAGTCCGCCGTTTCGCTCTTGAGTTGCGTGGAGGAGATCCTTGCTGGACGGCGACCCTGCTTTGTTCCCATGATCGCTGACAGCGATGCGGGGCCTTTCGGAGCAATATCGCGGGAGATAATCCAGAAATTTACACAGGAATGCTGGGTGTTGGCGCCAGCCTATCTATCCGCGGCGACGGAAGTTGGCTATATAAAACTAGATCATGCTTCGCCTGCGATTCTCAACGGCCGTTCTTCAAAGGCTGCAAAGGATAAGGTTATAGAGATTATGAGCGTTCTTCGTGCTGCAGCTCAGGTTGCAAGACGGCTGCAAAATCATAATCGGGCTAATTTCGACTTGCAGTTGTATGTCGATTTGCTGCCGCATATCGCCTTTCAAACCCCGGCGACTAAATCGCGTTCGGCCCCCACGCAGGGTCCAAGCATCTATAAGATATCGATCGACGAGCACTTGACGAATGCGAAGCCTCAGGCGCTCACGCAGCAGAATTTCTTCCACCCGCTCTTCGAGGTCATTCCGAGGGAGCGGTCTGCCTTCTTTCGTAATTCCATGCGAATATCAACGAAGCCGGCATGAGGCAAAACAATGAAAGGCCGCACTGTGGGATATTCTACTCGGAGTGGACTTTCACATACTGGAACGAGATGGCTACCAACGGCAGGTGCAAGATGAAGATACCGTAATTCTCGCACATCTCCATTGCCTGCCGTCCACGATCGAATTCTTCCACATGTTATTGAGAGACGATCTCTCAATTCCAGGCAAGCAAATCGTATTAATTCCAAAGTCATACTCCACCATCGAAAGCGCCGAAAACAATCTGAACAAATTGGGCATAGCCATCCTTTCGGAGAAGGCGCCGTTTAAGCCCGGATACTATGACAGTTCAGCGAGTTCGCTCCTCAAGAGTGGGTGTCAAAGAGCCTTTTCCATCTGCAAAGAAGTCATAAAAAGGGGCCGGAAGCCGCGTCTTGTCCTCGTTGATGACGGAGGGATGCTGACTGAGACATGGTGGAAAACCTTCGAAACGGGCGAGTTCGAAGTGGTTTCTGTGCAGCAGACTGCTTCCGGCACGCGCAGGGAGCCTCGGCCGAGCGAGGTCGCGAAAATAGACGTCGCAAGATCCGCAGCCAAAAGGCATTTCGAATCGAAGATCATTTCGGCCGGCATCTTGAAAAAAATCAGTGATCTTGACGTTTTAAAGGGGTCGGAGCGGGTCGGCATCGCCGGCATAGGGGCGCTAGGCGGCGCGCTTGCCGAAGACCTATCCAAGCGGGGAAAGTGGGTACATCTCTACGATATCAAACCGGATTATTATCGTCCAAAAACGTCTGCGCGGTATTCGAAAATCGGAGCATTTCTCAATAATTGCGATCTTGTCTTCGGTTGCACAGGCCGGAATTTTATAGAAATTGAACACCTGCGCAAGATCAACCGGATCACTCCATTCATTTTGTAAGCTGCTCTTCGAGGGACACCGAGTTTTTGGATTTGCTGAGAGTTGGGAAAATAAAGCCGGAAACTGTGGGCGACGGTTTCGGTAGGCTGGAGGTTAGCTTCGAAGAAAGGCGGCCACACTTCGTCGAAAATGGCGGATTCCCGATAAATTTCGATCGCACTGTCGAGCAGGAGAGTGCGATGGAAATCGTTTTAACTCGTGCGCTGGTATTAGCGGGGATATTCCAGGCGCTCTGCGTGAAAGTGAAGGAACCGAGAAAAAATGTCCTCATGCTTTCGCCGAGCATGCAACGGTCTCTCGTCTCTCAATGGCTCGAACTGACGGGCCAAGACTGCGCCCAATTCCGCATCGATGGCGACATCGGTTCGCTCGATTGGTGGAAAAGTCACTCATTTGGCGACGTGCCTGGGCTCAAAACGAACTTTTATGCATTGCTTGGCGCCGCAATCCGTATTGGTGCCGCAAAAATGATCGGGACGCGCTTAATATAGGGCGTTTGCTCACCGCTCGACGGGGCTCTAAGTTTTGGCCAAAACGGTTCCTCACTTTCGCGCTGAGGCTCTCCTTAGGCGACCTCTGACCGGCAGATCGTGGCCATCCTCCAGTTCCTTCACGATCCTGCCGGCTGCCTCCTTCAGCGCCTTTGCCGCCTCTAGGCCGGCGCGGTCGCGCGTTATCGCCAGCGTCCCGTATATGGCGACGCGATCCTCCCGGTTTTCGATCTTGAGATCGCCGAGCCTAATCGCGTCGCTCTCGTTCCTGAATGGCGCCAAGTTCATCATCGTCCTTGGCTCAAAGCTTGCGGCGCAGCCTCCGTTGTCTGGAGGCGGCATCCGAAATGCGGTGTTGGCGCGGGCAAAATCATAGCATCCCGGCGCACATCTCCGTCAAGTTGCGGAAACGCGTCGACGCCAACCCGCAATTCCAGCTCCGCGATGGAAACCGTCTCATAAGTCTGGCTCGCATCGTTTGGCGCAAAGTAGGCTGCGGCGGCATTGCGCGATGGCAGGTAGACCGCCTTGTAGATGTGGGTCGGCACAAGCACGCGGCCCTTCAGGCTTTGCAGCTCGGCGCTGAGGAAAGCTGGGCCGGTAACGACGAAAACGTCTTCGCCTGAAAGCGCCATCTCCCTGACCGCGAATTCGATCCCTTCCCAAAGCACTTCATTATTGCACGGGTCTTGCGGGATCATGTTCGCCAGCGAAAACAACTCCTCCTGGGACTCGGGCGTCGACATGTCGCCATTGGGCGCCATATGACCGCGGTCGAAGCCGCTGCGCTTGTAATCTGAAAGCGCGGAACGCTCTTCCTCGGTCAGGCGAGGCTCTTCATGGAAGGCGTTCGAGTGAAGCCTCGCCAAGCCGCGGGCGCGCTCGATCCTGACCGGCGTCAGATGCTCCGCAGACCAGAGCGGCGTGCGGGCTATGCCTGAATACAAGACGGTGATTTCGGAAAAGCAGACGGCATGGGTTTGCGCCGACAGCTTTTCGCTTTTGATGGCGGGGGCTACGCCGTGATAGAGCTGCGATGTGCAGCCGCTCTCAGCAGCGGCCGGGGAACTCAATAAAGCAAACACAGAGAACGCAAACGCCTGGAAACAGGAAATCCGAGCCACGGGCGTCTCCCAAGATTGGACTTACGACGGTAAGTCCAATCGAGGGGTATGTGATTTGCACGCGTCTCAGAACGGGCGCGGCCAAGTTATCATCTGGTCTTAAGCGGCAAAAATATCCTGTTGGAAAGTTGCAAAAAATAATGGCCGGAGAATCCGGCCATGAATGCGCATGTATTACAAAGGGTTACTTTGGGCAGTCTTTAGCAAGGCCATCTAGGAGACCGGTCGAACTCGTCGTCAAGCTCGGATTGCGTGACTTTATCGAAATCCGGACCGATCTTCTTCGCGCCTTCCTCCATCTGCTTGTCGAGCGCCTCAAGCTTCTTCTCATCCTTTTTCTCGGCTGCGGCCGTATATTGGTCTTGCAGCTTCATGAGGGCGCAGAACTGCGTCGTCTTCGCCTTGTCGGCCTTGATGCTATCGACAAGCTTCTGCACATCGGCCTTGCTTGCTTTCGGCGCAGCCGGCTCGTCTGCGGGGGCTTTCTGCTGCGCGAATGCGGAGGTGGCTGCAAATGCAGCGCAAACCGCGATAGCGGCGACAAATCTCGTGTTCATGAAAGGCTCCTGAACTTGATGGGATTTAACAGTGGAGGTCTAGCGAAATTACAGTCACTCTGATCTGAAACTTTCGTTTCTAAACCCCCACAAATTTTGAAATGACGGCGTTTTCACGACATAGCGGATGAATTATTCCCCATGAGTTCCTCCGCCTGCGGAAGCGTTATGGCGTTTCCTAATCTCGCGCAACAGCTAACCTCACCCTGAGCCCTTGCTTTCCGTGGACAGAGGCCTGGCTGAGACGCGCGGTCGCGCCGCCGTAGCTCAAAACCCGGACGCAGACTCGCGCTAATCCGCCGCCGCCGAGCGCGCGCGCCGCGCCTTTCGACAAATCGATGATGCGCCCTTTTACGAATGGCCCGCGATCATTGATGCGCACAACGATGCTCCTGCCGGTGCGCCTGTTTAAGACTGCGACCCTGGCGCCGAAGGGCAGCTGCTTGTGGGCGGCCGGCAGCCCATCGGGATTGAACCTCTCGCCATTCGCCGTGACATTCCCGCTCGAATAGTGAGAAGCGATTCCGCATTCGGCAGACGCCGCCGATAGCGCGCCGCTAACTCCGAGACTGACCAAAACATTGCCGATCAGGGACAAGAGTCTCATCTGTAACCTTTCCTCAAGATTGCTGACTTGATTTGTTCAACAGTCGCAATCGTGGGATTGTTCTGCAAAACTGTTAACGTTAACACCATCCATAATACTTAAAAAGAAAGTCCGTTGAGATGAGATACTGCGCCGAAGCCGATCAAAGATTCGGCGAAATGAACAAGCGGGACGCGCCTTTTTCAAGACGCGCCGCCGCTTGGCTTGAGCTTAATCTTCGCTTGACGCGTATTGCCGCCTGTGGCTTCCGCGATGCCCGTACCGGCTACGGTGATGAACCCTGGCGTACCGCGCCCTGCCGTTACGCGCGTAGCGCGCCCTGGCATGGTGGCGACCGTATTGGCGAGGCTCACCCGAACTCGCCATCACAAGAGGCTCACGAAGGTTCTTGTTCCGGAAACCTTTGTTTCCACTGCCATAGCTCACAACTTCGAGACAAACCGGGGCGAGGCCGCCCATGCCCAGCGCGTTCTTCGCGCCTGTGGACAAATCGATAATCCGGCCCGAAACGAATGGACCCCGGTCGTTGATACGTACCGTAATGCTGCGGCCTGTCCGCTGATTACGAACGATTACGCGTGTCCCGAAAGGCAAAGTCTTGTGCGCTGCCGATACTCCAGTGTGGTCGTACCGTTCGCCGTTTGCCGTGCGTGAGCCAGACGAATAGGTGGAGGCCATACCGCACTCGGCATACGATTGCTGGCAGCCGATAAACCACACCGCTGCAAACAAAACAGCCGCATAGATACGCTTCACTCTCTTCATCACAACCTTTCCTTGTCTAGGATGAGGACGGCCGCGATGAAACGGGTAAATAAGGCGTAAATTTGGATATCAAAAAGGAATATGTGGTATGCGTTTTTTGCATAGCGCAGACCTTAGATTGTATAATTGGCGTAACGCTGGCGCCTTTTGGGAAACATTTCAGTAAGTTAATGTTTGAACTATTTAATTATGTATAATTGCAAATCCTTATTTTACGTCCTTATTCTTACGCGAGACTTGCCATGTCATGCGGCAAACGAACGCATCAATGGTTAACGCTTGAGGAGAATAAGCGACGCGGGCGTCTCTAGATTCGGATGCGCTTTTTCGCTGACTGCGTACCGGCCGCCGGCTATACGCGCAACCGTAGGCGTAGCAAAACAGTTGCAACGTCACATTGTATTTTCAAATTGCATTCCTCCTTAGTTCATCGTAAAGTTTTTCTCTGCCGGACAGTTTATTCCGCCACCAAGCTAAGCTGCGAGAATGAGTATGAAGTACTCGTCGGAGAGTGTTGGCGCTGTATCGTTATCGATACTGGCGTTAGGGTTTTTTTGGCTTATACTTCAACAACATCCATCTTCGATAAATCTAGCCATGTGCCTTGGATTATTTTTCTCGGTGTTGGTTCCGGCTGTATTTCTTGTCGTGCGGCATCAGATGCGCATCGGCCGGGTGGAAGCGGCTGTGCTTTTAAGGAAAAATTTCGGGCCGGCGCCAGCAATCGATCTCCACTTCGAGTTTTTAAGTAGAAAATATTCGCATTACCTGCCCGATCTCTCATCGAAGTCCGGCGAGGGCGCTCCGCGGCCCCGGTTCCCAACCGCGCAGGACTGGTTTCTGATCGCAGCGAGCATCCCCTTTGTACTTATTGCCGCGTCTGGATTTTTTATCCTTTTTCTTCCTGCCGCGGAGCTTCCTCAGCTGCTGGGCGGTTCGCTCGGATCCAATATCCTGAGCGTCGGTGGACTGAGCGGCGCCGGGCCCAAGGATTACGAGAATGCCGTAACGATTGCGTCGCTGGCGTTCGCGGGTAGTTTTCTCTACTGCTTGCGACTGCTTCTCAAGTCGCTGATTGCCTTTGATCTTTCCGCAGTCACTTTTCTTAGGGCTTTCGCCCACGTGCTGTTCGCAACAATGCTCGCGGCCGTTATCTGGCGTGTTGCGCCCGATCCCCGCCCCCTCGCCACAGGCGTCACACAAATTCAAAGCTCCACGTCGAATGATCAACGAGCCGCGACTAGGCTGACCCACCCCGTAGCCGATGCAGCCGCCACGGTTAGGACGGAATCGGTCCCAAAACTCTGGCTGTTGGTCGCCTTTGCGGTAGGCTTTGTACCTGACGCCGGGTTTTCCTGGATATTAAGACAAGCCGGCCTGATCCTGAGCCGCAGCTCAGCGAAAATGGCGAGGCACGCCGCAGGCGCGCCGCTCACGGTGATTGACGGCATCGACTTCCTGACGGCCTACCGGTTTGAGGAGATGAAGATCGCCAGCGTCCGCGGTCTAGCGATGGCGAATCCAATTCAGCTTCACATCGAAACCTCTGCCTGCATATTCATTATAATGGATTGGATTGCGCAGGCGCAGCTTTGCGCGGCGGTTGGGCCGCAGCGCTTTCTGTTGCTGAGAAGGCTCAACCTGCGGACGATCTTCGATCTGGAGCGCGCAGTCCTCGATCCGTCCGCGCCTATGGGCTTAAAGCAGATGGTTGGCGCCGTGCTTTTGGCGAACGACGGAAAAACAAGCATCCTTCGAGACTTCGGAGTGAGGCCGCTTGACGTCACCTATCGCGATTTCGATAAGGCTCTGACCTCTTGGGTGAATGTCGAGGTTATCGAGCACTTGGTGCGTGTGATCATGGACGATCTCTACATCCACCGCTTCCGGCAAATCTGGCAGGAAATAGAAGCGTCTTTGCATATCGCTCAGCCTGAGGCGCAGCCCCGGCCGCCTCTCAAAATTCCAGCGATCACGCCCGCCACGAACGCGGCGGCAAACTCAAACGGTTACAACCACGACGGGCTTGGCGGCGGCGAGGTCCCGGTTGGCGTGCAGGCCATGCACGAACTTTAGCCGCCCACTAATAATGTGCGCACTCTTATATAATGAGTGGGGTTGCGAAAAGGATGATGCGGCCCTTGATTGCATTCCCGCTGGAAGTTTTTATACTGCGCCCCCAAAGCGATTTCATACCATAGAGGCCTTATGTCAGCCGCACCCGCGAAATTTCATCCCTCGCAAGATCCGCTTTCCGTGGAAGGCAAGTTCTTCTCGGCGCCGCTCGCGCAAATCGATCCTGAGATCGCTGGCGTTTTGGCGAGCGAACTCGTTCGCCAGCAGGACGAAATCGAGCTGATCGCATCGGAGAATTATGTGTCGCGCGCCGTGCTTGAGGCGGCAGGCTCGGTGCTGACCAATAAATATGCCGAGGGCTATCCCGGAAAGCGCTATTACGGCGGCTGCCATGTTGTCGATGTCGCCGAAGAGCTTGCCATCAGCCGCGCCAAGCAGCTTTTCGGCTGCGACTTCGTCAATGTGCAGCCCCATTCCGGCAGCCAGGCGAACCAGGGCGTGTTTCTCGCCGTTTTGAAGCCGGGCGACACCATTCTCGGCATGGGGATCGACGCGGGCGGGCACCTCACGCATGGCGCCGCGCCGAACTTGTCGGGCAAATGGTTCCACGCTGTTCATTATGGCGTTCGCCACGACGATGAATTCATCGATTACGAGCAGGTTGAGCGGCTGGCCCGCGAGCACAAGCCGCGCCTGATCATCGCGGGCGGATCGGCCTACGCACGCATTATCGACTTCAAGCGCTTCCGGGAGATTGCGGACGAGGCGGGCGCGCTTCTTCTTGTGGACATGGCTCACTTCGCGGGGCTGGTTGCGGGCGGCGTGCATCCAAGCCCGTTTCCGCACGCCCATATCGCCACGACGACAACCCATAAGACGCTTCGCGGGCCGCGCGGCGCGATAATCCTCACCAATGACGGCGACCTCGCCAAGAAGATCAACTCCGCCATCTTTCCGGGGCTCCAGGGCGGCCCATTGATGCATATTATCGCGGCGAAGGCTGTCGCCTTTGGCGAGGCGCTTGGCCCCGAGTTCAAGACCTATGCGCGCGCGGTGGCCGCCAACGCCAAAGCGTTGGGCGAAAGCCTCAAGGCAGGCGGAGTCGAGCTGGTGTCCGGCGGCACCGATACGCATCTTTTGCTGGCCGATCTGCGTCCAAAGGGCCTCACCGGGAAAGCCGCCGAGGCCGCCCTTGGCGCCGCGCACATCACGGTGAACAAAAACGGCGTGCCCTTCGACCCTCAAAAGCCTACGATCACATCCGGCATCCGCGTCGGCTCTCCAGCAGGCACGACGCGTGGCTTCGGCGTGAAGGAGTTCTCGGAGATCGGCGCCATGATAGTCGCCGTTCTCGACGGCCTGAAGGCGGGGACGGATAAGTCACGCGAAGTTGCTGAGACCGTCAAGGCCCAGGCGATTGCCCTTTGCAATCGCTTTCCGATCTATCCAAGCAACAAGGCGTAAGGCAACGCGGTCGATGGCGCCGTATAAGGCAGTTTGAAACACTATGCGGTGCCCCCATTGCGGCGCGCTCGATACTCAAGTGCGCGACAGCCGTCCCTCGGAAGATCATGCCGCAATACGGCGAAGGCGTTCCTGCCCGGAATGCGGATCGCGGTTCACGACCTTCGAGCGTGTGCAGCTTCGCGAGCTTACTATTATCAAGCGGAGCGGGCGGCGTGTTCCTTTCGAGCGCGAGAAGATCAGGCGCTCCATCGAGATCGCGCTCAGAAAGCGCCCCGTCGGTGAGGATCGAATCGAGCAGCTTGTCAGCTCCATTGTGCGAACCCTGGAGAATGGCAACGAAGCGGAAATCAATTCCGAAACGGTCGGCAAGCTCGTGATGGAGGGCCTGAAGGCGCTCGATGGCGTCGCCTACGTCCGATACGCGAGCGTCTATCGCGATTTTCGCGAGGCCAAGGATTTTCACCGCGTCCTCGGCGAGCTGGGCAATTCCTTCAATCGAGCCGCGGACGAAAAGTGATGACCGATATGCCTGTATCGTCCTTCGGCGCGGCCTCGCGCGCGGGCGTTGACCTGCCGCTTCCGCCTGAGGCGATGGCTTCCTTGATGCAGCGCGCGCTTTTCCTTGCCGAAAGCAATCTCGGCGCCACATCGCCAAATCCATCCGTCGGCGCTGTCGTCGCGGACGCATCGACTGGCGAGATTATTTCCAGCGCCGTGACGGCTCGGGGCGGGCGTCCTCACGCGGAGGTTCTGGCGCTGCGGGAAGCCGGCCCAAGAGCGCGCGGCTCTGTCCTGTTCACCACGCTTGAGCCCTGCAGCCATTTCGGGGCCACGCCGCCCTGCGCCCATACCATCGTCGACGCCGGGGTTGCGCTTGTCGTTTACGGTTCTCTCGATCCCGATATGCGCGTATCCGGCAGGGGACTGAGCTGGCTTGAAACGCACGGAGTCGCGGCCGTGCAGGGCGAATTCGCGAAGGACTCGGATTGGCTAAACCTTGGCCACACATTGCGGGTGACGGAGCGCCGTCCCTTCGTGCAAATCAAGCTCGCCGTCGACGCCAATGGCCGGATCCCGCTCGGCGCAGGCAAGCCAGTTTGGGTGACGGGCGAGGCTGCGCGGGCACGGGCGCATCTGTTGCGGGCGAAAGCGGACGCCATCCTGGTTGGCAGAAAGACGATCGAAGCCGATGATCCGGAATTGACCTGCCGGCTGCCCGGCCTTGAAGATCGGTCGCCTGTGCGGATTGTGCTGGCGCCCCGATGCAATGTGCCGCTCGAAGCCCGCATCTTTAAAGCCGAACGGCCGCCCGTCTGGATCGTCTGCGGCAACTCTTCAAAGTGCGGCCACCTGTTTGGACGGCGTGGCGTGCGGATCTTCGATATTGGAGCCTCGTCTAGCGGAATTCTTAACCTTAGGCTTGCCATGATGCGGCTTGCGGCGGAGGGTGTGACGCGCCTCCTGGTCGAAGGCGGCCCCACAACGTCGCGCGGCTTCATCGAAGCGGGCCTTGCCGATGAAATCGTCATCATGCAGGGGAACGGGACGCTGGAGGCAAACGCAAGCATGCCGCCCTTCGCCGATAAGGGGCTCGACATCGTGACCGCGTCGCCCGCATTCGTACCGGCCGCGCTGCGAAAGGCCGGCACGGACACGATCTTCTTCTATCGCTCCACATCGCATTGGCGGAATTGAAACAATGTTCACCGGACTCGTTCAGGCAAAAGGGACTGTCATCGCGGCCGAAAATGGCCGCTTCACCATCGCTTGCCCCTGGGACACGAACTCGATTGCGCTTGGCGCCTCGATCTGTTGCGACGGCTGCTGTCTCTCCGTGACAGGGGTGGAGCCAATTCCAAGCGGCGCGCAATTCAGGCTCGACGTGTCGAATGAAACGCTCAGCAAGACGACGCTCGGCGATTGGCGGCAGGGCCAGCGCATCAATCTCGAAAGATCGCTTCGCGCTGGCGATGAGCTCGGAGGCCATCTCGTCTCCGGCCATGTCGATGGCGTGGCCCGCGTCGTGAGCGTCAAGCCATCGGGGTTTTCAAAGATATTTGAGATCCGCGTCCCCGAAGATCTTGCAAAATACATTGCGCCCAAGGGATCGGTCGCGCTCGATGGCGTTTCACTCACCGTAAATGAAGTGTCTGGCTCGCTTTTTGCTATAAATATCATTCCTACCACATTGGATGTCACCACATTCGGTGAGCGCAAAGCGGGCGACGCCATGAACATGGAAGTGGACTTGATCGCCCGCTATGTGGCAAGGCTGTTGGGGCAATAGGTTGTAATCGATGCAGAGCGATAATTTGCGCGTCCTCGACAAGTCTGAGGTGTATGAGCAGCTCTCTTCCATCGACGAGATCCTGGAAGATGCGCGCCAAGGCCGGATGTTCATTCTTGTGGACGCCGAGGAGCGCGAGAATGAGGGCGATCTCGTCATTCCGGCGCAGATGGCGACGCCCGACGCCATCAACTTCATGGCCCGCTTCGGCCGCGGCCTGATCTGCCTCGCGATTACGCCTGAGCGCGCCGAGACGCTGCATCTGGAACGCATGGCGCGCTCGAACCAATCGCGGCAAACGACCGCTTTCACCGTATCCATCGAGGCCAAGGAAGGCATCTCGACCGGCATTTCCGCCTATGACAGGGCGAAAACCGTCGCCGTCGCCATCAATCCGGAAAAGGACTGGCGCGACATTGTCAGCCCCGGACACGTTTTCCCGCTGGTGGCGCGCGACGGCGGCGTGCTGGTTCGCGCGGGCCACACAGAGGCCGCCGTCGATCTCGCGCGCCTCGCCGGGCTCGTTCCGGCCGGCGTCATCTGCGAGATCATGAACGACGACGGCACCATGGCTCGCATGCCCGATCTGTTGGCCTTCGCGCAGCGGCACGGGCTCAAGATCGGCACGATCTCCGATTTGATCGCCCATCGCCGCCGCAACGAAAGCTATGTGCGCGCCGTCCATGAGCAGGACATCACGACCCCGCATGGCGGCCCGTTCAAGCTCCGCGTCTATCTCAACTCCATCGATAACACTGAGCATCTCGCGCTGATCAAGGGCGATGTCGCCACTGCGGACCCGGTGCTAGTGCGTATGCACGCCGTCAATATCCTGGAAGACTTGATCGGCATGGGCCGCAACGGAAACAGGCGCTCCCTCGTCGAGCGCGCCATGCGGCGCATCGGCCGGGAGGGCCGCGGAGTCGTGGTCGTGATCCGCGATGTGCGCGAGGGAACGATCCGGTCCCGGCTCATCGATCCCACAGCATCGCCGGATGGCAAGCCGAACGAGAAGCGTCTCGTCGATTACGGCATCGGCGCGCAGATCCTGCTTGATCTTGGCATCAAGAACATGATCCTGCTTTCGAACTCGCCAACGCCCAAAATTGTTGGCCTGGAGGGCTACGGGTTGAACCTTGTCGCGCGCCGCACCATTGACGAACAATGAGAGATCCTATTCATATCCTGGTCATCGAAGGCCGCTATTATCACCATATTTCGGACGCGCTACTTCTTGGCGCCGAGATGGCGCTGAGGGAGCTTGGCGCCGACGTGGGAAGTTGTGACGGTCCCGGGAGCACTTGAAATTCCTCAGGTTTTGGCGGTGGCCTGGGACGCTGGACTGTTCAAGAACGAGACGGCCACCCCCTTTCATGGCTGTGTGGCGCTCGGTTGCGTCATCCGGGGAGAGACATCTCATTACGACATCGTCGCCATCGAATCGGCGCGAACGCTTCTGAGCCTTTCGACACTTTATGGCATTCCCGCCGGAAACGGCATCTTGACTGTAGAAAACGAGGCCCAGGCTGTTGCAAGGGCTGCCGTGAACGGCAAGAACAAGGGACGCGAAGCCGCCGAGGCTTGCCTCGAAGTTCTCCGCGCCAAACGTGATTTCGGCAAAAGACGCCGCTCATAGAGCCGCAGGCCGATTTAACCTGAAAGCATGACCATGGAAATTGGGAACGGCCGCGACCCCGGCCTTGAAGATGGTGCGTCAAAGGGACCCTCCCGCACGCGCGCCAGGCTTGCCGCCGTTCAGGCCCTCTACCAAATGGATATGACACAGCGCGACTTGAGCGTGGTTCTGGAGGAATTTCTCACCCACAGGTTCGAGACGGTGGAGATTTATGCAGGCGCGGATCGCGGCTTCTTCCGTGAGATCGTTACCGGCGCCGCCCATCGGCAAACCGAGATTGACACGGAAATCGGCTCGCATCTGGCGCAAGGCTGGCGCCTGTCGCGCATCGACAGCATTTTGCGCGCAATCCTGCGTTCCGGCATCTATGAAATTATGGCGCGAAGCGACGTGCCAGCCCGCGCAATCATCAACGAGTATGTCGAGATCGCGCGTGACTTCTTTGGCGGCGACGAGCCGGGCGTCGTAAATGGCGTTCTCGACCGCGTCGCACGCGAAAAACGGCAAGGCGAGTTCGGGCGGAAGGCGGCGAAGAAGCCGGATTGACGGATGCGCCGACTCGGCGAAATCGCACTCATTGCCGATTATCTGGCGCCGCTCGCGACCAACCCCGCCGCCTTCGGCCTCAAGGATGACGCCGCGCTCCTGGCCGCACTCCCGGCGCACGGCCTTGTGGTCACCGCTGACGGTCTTGTGGCCGGCGTTCATTTTTTTGAGGACGACGACCCCGGCGACGCCGCTTATAAGGCGCTCGCGGTTAACGTGTCGGACCTTACCGCCAAAGCTGCGAAACCTCTGGCGTACACGCTGACGCTGGCGCTCGCCGAAGCGCCGTTGGAGGATTGGGCCAAGCGCTTTGCTGCGGGGCTGGCGCGGGCTCAGGCTGACTTCGGCATCGCGCTGATCGGCGGCGACACCGTCACGGCGCGCGGCTCTTGGTGGATGTCCATCACCGCATTCGGCGAAGCCTGTGCGCGGGGCCTTGTTCCGCGCGGCGGAGCGCAGCCGGGCGATTTGCTCTATGTAAGCGGGACGCTGGGCGACGCCGCCTTAGGCCTGCAGCTCCGGCTCGGCAAGGAGGGCTTCGGGCTGCACTTGGCCGCCCCTCATCGCGATTTTCTGCTGAAACGATATCTCTATCCAGAACCGCGACTCCCGCTTGCGCAAGCTCTCGCGAGCCATGCCTCGGCAGCTATGGACATTTCCGATGGCCTCGCTCTCGATCTATCCCGGATGTGCTCAGCTTCGCAGGTCACCGCGGACGTTGACGTTTCCGCGATCCCCTTGTCCGAGGCTGCAAGCGCCACCGTGGCGGCGTCGCCCGGCGCCGTCGAGGCGATTTTGACCGGCGGCGACGACTATGAAATTCTCGCCGCTGTTCCGCAAGCCGACGCCGCCGCTTTCGAGGCTGCAAGCGAAGTAGCAGGCGTGCCGGTCACGAGGATCGGAAGGATCGCCGCAGGATCCTGCGCGCCAACCTTCAAAAATGTGGACGGCTCAACCCTTCGGCTCCTCGCCAAAGGCTTCGAGCACTTCAAGACTTGAAGATCGACGGGAAGATGTTCACTCGAAGCGCCGCCGCCAACTCATAGCAAGGCCGATAGTCCTTACGGTGGCTCCCTCTTCCCCGCTCTGCTTGCGAATGCGGACACTCCAGGGTGGCAAGCTCGCCAAGGCGAGCTTGCACGGGAGAGGGGACGCAATTTCAGTGGACAGCCTGCTGCCTCTCCCTCGCGGGAGAGGAAGGCGATTGGTATCAGCGCCCCTCGCCGCGGCCGGTCTTGTGGCGCAGCTCAGTCATCGGTGGTTTTGGCGCAGTTTCCATGCACTTTAAAATAGCAGCACGCGCCACCAAAACCAAGGCAGCCCCGCTTAAACCTCGAAAGCCCTCCCGATCTCAGGGATCACCACATTCTGCCCCGCCATGGCAGCCACGAACTTCGACGGGTCCTGATCGATGATGGGAAACGTGCCGTAATGAATCGGCACCACCGTGTCGAATTTGAAGAATTTCTTGCAGGCGAGCGCGGCGGTCTTGCCGCCCATGGTGAAGCGGTCGCCGACCGGCACAAAGCCGACCTTCGGGGCAAAAATTTCATCCACAAGCGCCATGTCGCCGAAAATCTCTGTGTCGCCCATGTGATAGATGGTTTTGCCCAGACCCTCGATGACCACGCCGGTGGGGTTGCCGAGATACACCGTCTCGCCATCGACGGTGGTGGAGGACGAATGGAACGCCTTCACGAAGCTCACGCTCACCCCGCCGCCAAGATCGATCGTACCGCCAGGATTACCCGGCTGGATGTTCTCTGCGCCTCGCCCGGACACGAACATGGCAAGCTCATAGACCGCGACGAGCGTGGCGCCTGTGTTTTTGCAAATGCTGGCCGCGTCGCCGACGTGGTCGTCGTGGCCATGCGTCAACACCACATGGGTCGCGCCCTGCGCCGCTTCCTCGACCGAGCCCTGGTACTTCGGATTGCCCGACAGAAAGGGGTCTATGAGGATGACGTGACTTCCGTTTTCGGCTCTAACAGCGGAATGCCCAAACCATGTCAGCTTCATTGCAATTCTCCTTGAGGCGCGCGATCACTTCACCCGCATAATATGAAACCGCGGCGCGCCCGCAATTTATAAAAACATGCAAGGACAAACTTGTGCCATCACCGCCTTTGGAGCTTCCTGAACTGTGCGCGCGGTTGAAGCGCGACGAGCGGCTTCTCGGGCTCGACGTGGGCACGAAGACCGTTGGGCTTGCGCTATCCGATGTGATGCGGCAGATCGCGACGCCGCTGGAAACGATCCGCCGCACGAAATTCTCGGCGGACGCGGCGCGCCTTCTGCACCTCGCGCAAGAGCATGGCGTGGGCGGTTTCGTCATCGGGCTGCCGGTCAATCTCGACGGCTCGGAAGGCCCGCGCGCGCAGTCGACGCGAGCCTTCGCCCGCAATCTCGGCCAGCTAACCGATCTGCCGATGGCGTTTTGGGACGAGCGGCTATCCACGGCCGCCGCCGAGCGCGCGCTTCTCGAAGCTGATGCCAGCCGGAAGCGCCGCGCGGAGGTCATCGACAAGATGGCGGCGGCGTACATCCTGCAAGGCGCGCTCGACCGCCTGAATTATGGCTCTCGCTCCTTTGCGCCATGATCGCCATTCTCTCGGCGCTCGCGCCGCTGTTCCTGATCACCGCGATCGGCTATGCGCTCGCGAAGGTCAAATTCGGCGGCGCGGAGATGTGGCATGCGCTCGATCACATCACGTTCTACGTATTATTCCCGGCGCTTCTGACAAAAACGCTGATGCGGGCCGGCCTTGGCGGCGTGCCGGCGCGCGATTTTTTCCTGGTCTCCTTCGGCTCCGTGACCATCATGGGGGCAGCGCTTCTCGCCGCCCATCTTATTCTCCAAAAGCCCGCCTCTGGCCCCGTCTTCACAAGCTTCTTTCAAGGCGCGATCCGTTTCCAGAGCATGATATGCGTCGCGATCGCCGCTGCGCTGTTTGGCGAGCGCGGGCTAACATTTGCGGCCCTTTCCGTCGCCTCGCTTGTCCCCACAGTGCAGCTCTATACGGTGCTGACGCTCCTGATTTTCGGCCAGGGCAATGGCGAAATCGGGCTCTGGTCCATCCTTAAGCGCCTCGCCTATAATCCGCTCACCTTGGCGTGCGCGCTTGGCCTTAGCCTCAATCGCACCGGCGTGCCGAACTTCGTTTATGAAACATTTTCGATCCTTGGCGCGGCCTCCATCGGGCTGACAATGTTATCCGTCGGAGCCGGTCTGGATATCGCGCGCGCCCACGCAGCTCGTAAGTTGGTGGCGGCGAGCATGGTGTTGCGCCTTGTTTTCATGCCGCTTCTCGTTTTCGGGTTGTGCTGGCTGGCTGGGCTGTCGGGCATTCCGCGCACAGTCGCGGTGATCGCGGCAGCTGTGCCAACGGCGGCGACTGCCTATACCATGGCCCGGAAAATGGGCGGCGACTCGGAGCTGATGGCGCAAATCATTACATTTCAAAGCATTGCGTCAACGGTGACACTTCCCCTTTTCATCTGGCTGGCGCAAAGCTCATAACGCGGCCCTTTGACGGATGTGCATGTCTTTGTCAAATAACCGCCATCAAACAGGCTTCCGAAGGAAACCATGCCGCTGAATGAAAAAGATCTTTGGTTCGCTGTGATGCTGGGCGCGCAGCCATGGCTCGTCTTTGGCGGCGCCTTCTTGTTCGGCTATGCCTGTGGCTCGATCCCCTTCGGCTATCTCATTAGCCGCTTCGCTGGCGTGGGCGATATCCGCAATATCGGCTCCGGCAACATCGGCGCGACAAACGTGCTTCGCACTGGGCGGAAGAGCCTGGCGTTGCTCACCCTGATATGCGACGCCAGCAAGGGCGTTCTACCCGTCGTCCTGTGCAGGCAGTATCTGGGGATTGAAGCCGCGCTACTCGCGGGGGCAGGCGCCTTCCTGGGCCATCTCTATCCGGTCTGGCTTCGTTTCCGCGGTGGCAAAGGCGTAGCAACATATATCGGCGTGATCGCGGCTCTCTACTGGCCGGCGGGGGCCTTTTTCTGCGCCCTTTGGCTTTGCATCGCGGTTATCAGCCGCTATTCTTCACTCTCGGCCCTTATCGCGGCGGGTCTCACTCCCTTCTTCGTGCTGGTGCTGGAGTCGCCCCAACTCTTCGTCTTCGTGTTTGCCTTATCCGCTTTTCTTATCGCTAAGCATCATCAAAATATTCGGAATTTGATTTCAGGCCATGAAAGCAAAATCGGCCAAGGCGCGGCGGGCGCGAAAAGAGCCTGACGAAAGTGAAGCGTCAGCGACACTCAGCGACAACGAAAAGCGCGCCTGGCTTAGGCTGATCCGCACGCCTCATATCGGCGTCGTCACGTTCTGGGAGCTTGTGTCGCATTTCGGCTCGGCGAGCGCCGCCCTCGAAGGGCTGCCCGAGTTCGCGAAATTCGGAAGCCGCGTTACGCCCCGCAGCATTCCGCCTGTTGCAGCGATCGAGGCCGAGCTGAAAAGGGCCGCCGCCGCAGGCATGACGCTCCACGCCGCGCATGAGCCGGGCTATCCTCCCCTCCTCGCCCATATCGAAGCGCCACCGCCCCTGCTCTATGTGAAAGGCGCCGGAAGCGTTTGGGACCGTCCGCCGGTCGCCGTCGTCGGATCGAGGAATGCTTCGGGAGCGGGTCTGAAGTTTGCGGCCGAAATCAGCGCCGATCTCGGCCGCCGGGGTTTTCTCATCGTATCGGGCCTCGCCCGCGGGATCGATGGGGCGGCGCATCGCGCCTCTCTTCCGTTTGGCGCCTGCGCGGTTCTGCCGGGCGGCGTCGATTCGATCTATCCTCCAGAGCACGGCGGCCTTGCGGCTGAGATCGCGCAGAACGGGGTCCTGATCAGCGAATGCCCGCCCGGCTTCATTGCCCGCTCACAGGATTTTCCGCGGCGTAACCGGATCATCTCAGGCTCCAGCCTTGGAGTGGTTGTCGTTGAGGCGACCGAACGCTCCGGGTCTTTGATTACGGCAAGGCTCGCCGGCGAGCAAAACCGCGAGGTTTTCGCCGTTCCAGGTCATCCTTTCGAGCCAAGAGCAGCCGGCGCCAACCGCTTGATCAAGGATGGAGCCGTTTTCACGACATGCGCCAACGATGTCGAGGATGCGCTGCAAGTTTTGCTGAAGGCATGGACAAGGCAACGCCCGCAGACGACCCTGCCGCAAAGCGCGGAGAACGCGGCGGCGAAGACGGCGAACGGCCCGGCGAGCCACGCCTCGGGCCGCTCCTCCGCAGCGGCGCCGTTGGCGGACGGCTTCGCGTTTCTTAAGGATGCGATCGGTGACGTATTGCGGCTTTTAAGCCTCTCGCCCATCGACATCGATGAACTGTGCCGGTTGAGCGGTTTGGAAGCGCGGCATGTGCATGCTGCGCTTGTGTCCCTGGATCTCGCGGGCCAAATCGAGCGCCGCGGCGCGCGGATGGTGGCATTGAGGCCGTGAAAGGCGGCAAATTAGGGACGGCAGAGAAATCTCGCCTCTTCCTCGGCTACCGAAATCAGGTCGGAAAGAAGGCGAAAGTGCGCCTGGACGGCAAGGGGACGCAGGGTAGCGAGCAGAGATGCAATATACTCCGCCGCTTCCTCGGGCCTCAGGTCCAAAACGCAATCGTCATCGCCATCAGCAAAATCTTGAACCTCTTCAGAGGGTAAGGCATGGGCCAAATAAATTTGGCTGCGACGTGCATTCATGATTAAAAACCTCAGCCCGGATTGACGCAGGCCACCTTTTGGTTGAACGCCACACAAAGAATGTGACCATAAGTTGTATTACTCAAGCCACGCTTTGGTTGCAAGACCGGCGCATTGTTTAATTCCTAAAGATGCAACTTTTCCAAAAAGCGATGTAATCATGCAACTATAGCGTGTGAGGCGCCCGGGCAGTGAAGCGTGTGATCTGATCGCCGCCGCGCGAAACGCCTCATACCAGCAGCCGAAGGTTTTGACCCGAAGTTCGCCCTTGCTCTCCCGCGCAAGCCCGCCTTGGCGAGCTTGCCACTCTTGAGTGTCCACAACCGCAAGCGGATGTGGATGGAAGAGGGAGCAACTCGCGCTTTCAACAGCGTTCTTTCTTCCCAATTGCGCTCGCTTGCGGGCGCGATACTCCTAAGTCGCAAGCACGCCGTGGCATGCTTGCTGGGAGAACCTGGCGTTCGGCATCAATGGGCGCAATTCCTCACAGATTCACGGCCGGCATAAGAGGCTGCGGTCCCGCAACAACAGCGGCTGGCAGGGTTACGACGAAGGAAGCGCCCTTAGCCGTGTCCTCAAGGCGAATGTCGCCGCCATGGGCGCGGACCAGCTCAGAGGCGATGACAAGGCCGAGGCCGTTGCCGTCGCTCTTGGCGGAGCTTTGGAACGCCTTGAACAGGGTCTCCCTCAGATTGGGCGGCACGCCAGGGCCGTTGTCGCTCACTTTTATGATCGCCGTTTGGCCTTCCTGCCGGGCTGACACTTCGATAGCTGGCTGGAGAGGAGGTTCGATCTCCCGCAGAGCCTCCAATGCATTCCGGATCAGGTTTGCAAGCACCCGGAAGATTTGATCGCGGTCGGCGAACAAGGTTGATCGCCGGCGGCACGGAGATTGTCATTCGCACGCCGCTTAGCTCCTCGCCACCGAGGCTCTCGCTAACCTCCTCAACAAGCGCCCGAAGCGGCAAGCGGCTGCGCTTCGGAGGCGCTTCCTCGCTGCGGCCATATTTCATGGTGTTCGTGCAAAGGGTGATAGCCCTGTCGAGCGCACGGATGAGCCGGGGCAGCGAACGTTGAACCGTCGGATCGGACACTGTAGCCAGACGGTCGGACACGATCTGCGCGCTTGCGAGAATGTTGCGCAGATCGTGATTAATCTTCGAAACAGCGAGCCCGACATTGGCGAGGCGCGCTTTCTCTCTAAGGAAGCCGGATAGCTGCATTTGCAGCGTCGCCAGCTCTTGCTCTGCAACCCCTATTTCGTCCTGCCGTCCAGATGGCGTGATGATCCGGCAGCTATCCTCGGGGTTCTCCCGGTAGAGCACCATGTTGCGGGTGATGCGCATCATCGGCCGCACCAAAAGCCCAGTCAGGGCGAGATAAACCAAAGCCGCGGTCGTGATGGAAATGATAAGCGAGAGCCAAAAGATATTGCGCGCAAAGCGCCACATCGCGGCGCGGAGCGGCGTTTCGTCGATCACGACATCGATCTCGTCGCCGGGCGGCATCATGTCGGGCGCCGCGATGACGCGGATGAGCCGGCCGGGGGACGCGGCGAACGCCTCCAAAGCATCCGGAATAAGCTGCAGGATGTCTTCGGTGCGCAGATCGTACACGTCCGAGATCTCAGCCTCGCCGGGCAGGCCGAGCACAAGCTGGCGGAAATGGGTCCGTTTGAGCGAAACGGCGTGAACCCCGGCGGTCATCAGCAGCTCTTGGCGCAAGCGCTCCGGCACATCCGCGCCTCCCGAAGCTTCCAAGGCCAGCGAAGCGATCTTGGCCGCGACGACGCGCTCCATCAGCCAGTTTCGGCGGAAATTCGCCACAGACGGCACGAAAATAAAAACTTCGGCCAGCATGACAAATGCGATCGTGAGAAACAGGAGCTTGGCCGGCAGGCTGGAAACGAGGCTCCAAATTCCCGGCGCGCGACAATATCCTCCCTTCGGCGGGGGGAACGCCGAGCCCGGATAATCAGCGTTCTGTGAGGGTCGCGTATCCAAAGTGTGATAAAGCGCCTGTTGTTGCTCTCCTTATAAATAGCGTCGATCACCCGAGTTTCGCAAGTAAGGCAATTATTCGCCGCAGCAGAGGGTCTTGCGCACGTGGAGCGAAATAGGCCACGGCAGCCCTTTTGTTGATCTCGGAGAGCGTTGGATAGGGAGAAACTATGCTACGCATAGCGCTGAGGGGGATGCCTTTTTGCATGGCGAGGCTCCACATCTGGATAAGCTCGCCCGCCTGGGCGCCCACGATGCCCGCTCCCAGTATCTTGCCGCGCCGCGACGCGATCACCTTTAAGAAACCGCCCGTCTGGCGCTCAGCCTGGGCGCGGTCGTTTTCGTGATACGGCGAGCGCAAAATTCTAAGCTTTCCGTACCGCTCGCGCGCCTTTTCTTCGGTGAGGCCCACATGGGCCACTTCCGGGTCGGTGAAGGTCACCCAGGGCATGGTGGAATGGTCAGCCTTCGCGGGCAGGCGGAACAGCGCGTTCTTGATAACGACAGACGCGTGATAGTTGGCGGCGTGCGTAAACTGAACCTCGCCCGTCACGTCGCCGATAGCGTAGACTCGTCTGTTCGATGTGCGCAGGCCCTTGCTCACCTGGATGCCGCGCTCGCTATATTTGATGTCCGCCGCTTCGAGATTGAGCCCGCTCACCGCAGGAGCCCGCCCCATCGCGAGAAGAATGTGCGTCCCTTCGATAGAATAGGATTTCCCGAGCGTGGCGAAAACGACCTGGATATTTGAGCCGAAGGGCTCGATCCTTTCCACCCGCGCGTTTTCCAGCACGCGCACGCCGTCCTCCCGCAGGCGCTTCAAAAGGTAGTCCCTCAGTTCTGGATCGTCTCTGGATAGAGCGCGGCCTGCCTCGACAACCGTCACCTCGCTGCCGAGCCGCTTGTGGGCCTGCGCGAGTTCCAGGCCGACCGGACCGCCGCCGATAATGAGGAGATGCGAGATACGGTAGGTATTGGAGAAGATCGTCTCGTTCGTGAAGAACGGAATGCGGTCGAGCCCAGGAATCGGCGGGATGAGCGGCCTTGAGCCCGTCGCGATTATAAAGCGGCGCGCCCTGATGCGCCTGTCGCCTGCCTCAACCGTGTCCTTGTCGATAAAGCGCGCGCTTGCCTTGACGACGTCGACGCCAAGCCCGTTGAAGCGCTCCACGGAATCGTTCGGCGCAATCGAGTTGATCACGCCTTTGACATGCGCGGCAACGGCCTTGTGATCGATGCCGGGATCGCCGAACTCGTATGCCGAATTTTGCCGAATTGCGGATGTCGTGCGCGCGCTTGGCCGCCGCCAGCAGCGCCTTGGATGGGACGCAGCCCGTGTTCAAGCATTCGCCGCCCATGCTGCCGCGTTCGACGAGGACGACGGGGACGCCGAAGGCCGCGGCGATCGCGGCGGCGGACAGGCCGCCCGATCCGGCCCCGATCACGCAGAGATCCGGCGTTAACACCTGCGGCATGGCTGCTCCGTTCCGGCTCAAAAGTGGATGCACGCCCTGTTTCGCCCGCCAGCAGCGATTTGGCAAGACGCGCGATGGCGTCTCGTGCGCGCTCACATTTGTTATGCACGAATGTCGCGCAGCCATACGAAGGGCGCAGGCGCCGCCGCCAAAAAAAGATAGGATCTCGCATAATGCGACGCTAAACAGACGGCTCGCTCTTGCGCCATCCACGACAAGGAGAAGTCCATTATGCGAGCTTTCCCAAGCACGGGCATTCTGATGGCGCTTGCCGTCGCCGCCGCATCGTCCGGTCTCATCGTGGCCGGCGCGCCCACAAACGCAATGGCTCAGGCCCCAGGAAAAACCATGACCACACCGTCAGGCTTGCAAATCACCGACACCAAAGTTGGAACCGGCGCCACGCCCAAGACCGGTCAGACTTGCGTCATGCATTACACCGGCTGGCTTTATCAGGACGGCGCGAAGGGCAAGAAGTTCGACAGCTCGGTCGACCGCGGCCAGCCATTCGAGTTTGCCATCGGCACGCATCAAGTCATCCGCGGCTGGGATGAAGGCGTCGCCACGATGAAAGCGGGGGGCAAGCGGACGCTCATCATACCGCCGGAGCTTGGTTATGGAGCGCGCGGCGCGGGCGGCGTCATACCTCCGAACGCCACGCTGATCTTCGACGTGGAATTGCTTGAGGTAAAGGATTAATGATCTGGCCCGATTATGTTTGGAGCGCTTGCGCTGGCGTCCCTTCTCCCATTGGGAGAAGGATAGGATGAGGGTGTTGACCTGCATTACCAAGGCCGTATCCCCTCACCCGGATCGCAAGCGATCCGACCTCTCCCGATAGGAGAGGCGGCTGCGGCTCAACATATCACCGGCCTAATCTATATCAGCCAGGCCAGCGGCGATGGAGGGACGCGTGGAGGTCAACGATAGCAACGGAAACCCTCTCAGTGACGGGGATTCCGTGCAAGTCATCGAGGATCTAAAGGTGAAAGGCACATCCGTCACGCTGAAGCGAGGGACAATCATCAAGAATATCCGTCTCACTTCGGACGAGGGCGAGATCGAGTGTAACGCGGAGAAAGTCAAAGGGCTTGTGCTGAAGACCTGCTTCTTGAAGAAGGCATAGGTTGCAAAGCTGAGCCTTTACTTTTTCGCATTGGGCGGCAAAAAATTGACCCTGATCAAATTCCTGCTGCGACTTGCGAAGTATATATGAATTTGGTGATGGTCGCCCACACACGCATGCAAGCGTGGCGACCCGACGATAAACGCTAAGCTTGCATCTTCGGCTTGGCTATCGGAGGTAGACGCAGCTGGGCCTGACGAGCGCGAATACTTCATTCCACGAGTTAGGAATTTAAGCTTCCAGCATTGACACAGGTTAGCGCGAAGAGCTTAGATTGGCATCGAAGAGGAGCGAAGGGATGCCAGCGCGTTTACCAAAAGTTTCTACGGGCATCAAAGGGCTGGACGAGATTACAGGCGGCGGCTTGCCTGCGGGTCGCGCGACGCTCATATGCGGCGGCCCAGGCTGCGGCAAGACTTTGCTTTCCACATCCTTTATCGTGCAAGGCGCGAGACATGGCGAACCCGCCGTATTCGTGTCCTTCGATGAGGCCGCGAGCGATCTCGACATCAACAGCCGCTCGCTCGGCTTCGACCTTGCCGGCTTGCAGGAAAAAAACCTGCTCTCCATCGATTACATCCATATCGATCGCCAGGAGATCCACGAGACGGGGGAATACAACCTCGAAGGGCTCTTCATCCGGCTTGGTTACGCGATCGACCAGATCAAGGCCCGCCGTGTCGTTCTCGACGGCATCGATACGCTGTTCGCCGGCCTTCCAAACCAGGCGCTGTTGCGCTCGGAGCTGAGGCGCCTATTCACGTGGCTTAAGGAGCGCAATCTTTCGAGCATCGTCACGGCGGAACGCGGCGACCGCAACCTGACCCGGCATGGCATCGAGGAATACGTGTCGGACTGCGTCATCGTTCTTGAGCAGCGCGTCCAGGAGGAGCTGACGACGCGGCGGCTGAGAGTGGTGAAATATCGCGGCTCGATGCACGGCACCAATGAATACCCCTATTTGATCGAGGATGGCGGACTCAAGCTCCTACCTGTGACTTCGCTTGGGCTTGATCATAAAGTGACATCGGACCGGGTTCCGTCCGGGACGCCGGGGCTCGACCTGATGCTGGAAGGCAAGGGCTTCTATAAGGGCAGCAGCATCCTTATAAGTGGCGGCCCCGGCACGGGAAAGACCAGCATCGGCGCTCAATTTGCGCTGGCGTCCGCCAACCGGGGCGAGCACTGCCTCTATTTTTCATTCGAGGAGTCGGAGCCGCAGCTTGTCCGCAATATGCGCTCCATCGGCGCCGACCTAAAACCGGTTATCGATAACGGGCTGCTGTCCATAATCTCGGTGCGTCCGACAACGCATGGCCTTGAGATGCATCTGACGCGGATGATGCATGTGATTCAAGAAACGCAGCCCAGCGCCGTCGTCATCGATCCGCTGACGGCGCTTCAGCACGGCGGCAGCCTTGCTCAGACGGCCGGCATGGTGTTACGCTTGATCGACTTTGTGAAGTGCACTGGCGCGACTGCCCTTTACCTTAGCGTCCAGGAGGCGAGCGAGTCCGATTTGAGCATCTCGTCGCTGATGGATACTTGGATCGCCATTACAAACACTCAGGGCGAGAAAGAGCTCAAGCGCCAGCTCGCAATCGTAAAGTCGCGCGGCATGTCGCATTCAGCTGATGTGCGCGAGCTTGTGATCGGCGCCAAGGGCGTACAGATCTCCCCCCGGAAGGATGCGTGATGAAGCAAGCGCAGCGCGAATTTGCTCCTTCGGAGGGGGAAGAGCATTGGGAGCTGCGGCTTTATGTCGCAGGCCAAACCGACAAGTCGATTTGCGCCGTCAACAATCTCACGCGTTTATGCAAGGAGCATCTTGAGGGGCGATATTCCATCGAGGTGATCGACCTTTTGCAGCGGCCGCAGCTTGCAGCGGGTGATCAGATCCTTGCGGTCCCAACGCTTGTCCGGCGGTTGCCGGAGCCGATCAAAAAGATCATCGGGGATCTTTCCAGCGAAGAGCGTGTGCTCGTGGGTCTGGATGTCCGCCCGCAAAGGGGTCTGCCATGATTGCTAAAGCCGGACTGCAGGGTGTCCCGCACTACACGATGACCCTGTATGTTACAGGCGCATCGCGTCTTTCAATGATGGCGGTGGACCGTGTCCGTGACTTTTGCGAGCAGGAGCTGACCGGCATTTACGATCTTGAGGTTGTCGATCTTTACCGCGCGCCCGAGCGAGCGAAGACGGCTCAGGTTATTGCAGCGCCCACGCTCCTTCGCGAGGAGCCCAGCCCCGTTCGCCGGGTCATCGGAGATATGTCCGACCGGGCAAGGTTGAAAGCGGCGATCAAGGTCGCTTGAGCATGCTTTCGCCGCAAGATAGCGAAAGAGAGATGGCTGATCTGAGGAGCCGGCTCGCGGAGGCTGAGGATACCTTGCGCGCGTTGCATTCCGGCGAGGTAGACGCGCTTGTCATCGAGGGCGAGAGCGGTCCGCAAGTCTTCACCCTGAAAAGCGCCGCCGAGCCTTATCGCCTTCTTGTCGAGCAGATGCGAGAAGGCGCGCTGACACTCTCGCGGCAGGGGGTCATCCTTTATTGCAATGAGGCGTTCGCGAACCTCGTGGGCAACGCCGCGCATCGCATTATCGGGTCGTCCGTGCTTGATTTCATTAGCCTGAACGATTTTGAGCGCTTGGCGGAACCGGGCGGCTGCGGCGGCCGCGAAATGTCGCTCAAGAAAGTCGACGGCAGGTACGCCGCGGTGACCGCTTCCTCCGTTCCGCTGTCCGTCGAAGGCCAGCCCGTAATTTCCGCTGTGATTACGGATCTCACCGGCCATAAGCTATGGCTGCGTTACGAGGCGATCGTAGAGTCCATCGGCGAGCCCGTTTATTCGCTGACGCCCGGCCTTGTCATCGAGAGCTGGAATCCGGGCGCGGAGAAACTTTATGGATATGCGCCAGCCGAGATTATCGGGCGGTCCGAACGCGATCTTTGCCACCCAGACGACGGCGAAGCGCTTGAAGCGCTGGTCGACGAGGTGCAGCAATGCGGCCACGCGCGCTCCTGCGACGCGCGCCGCCGCCGGAAAGATGGCTCGATCGCGCACGTGATTTTCTGTCTTGCTCCGCTTCGCAATGAGCAAGGCCAGCTCACAGGCTATGCCGCCATTGCGCATGACATCACGGAGCGGAAGGCGCAGGAGAAAACTCGGCAATTGCTGCTCGACGAGTTGAACCACCGGGTGAAGAACACTCTTGCCATGGTCCAGTCGATCGCGCGCCTGACGCTGCGGCAAACAAAAAGCCCGGAGGATTTCGCCGCAAGCTTCTCGGGACGGATCCAGGCGTTGGCGGGCGCGCACGATGTGCTTACCGCCTCGTCATGGCAGGGGGCGAATCTCGGGGCGCTCCTGAAGGATCAATTGATATTCGGCGACGCAAGCGAGGGCCGCTTCACGTATGATGGGCCAGCGATCAAACTCGATCCGCAAGCCGCCGTCGCTCTCTCGCTTGTCTTGCATGAGCTCGGCACGAACGCGAGCAAATACGGCGCGTTGTCTGTGGCCAGCGGACACGTGAAACTGTTTTGGGAGGCTGCGGAAAACGGCAAGATACTTAAACTTCGATGGCAGGAGCTTGGCGGCCCGCGCGTAGCCGAGCCGTCCCGGCGCGGTTTTGGCAGCTTCATCATAGAGCAGAGCCTGAGCGGCCTTGACGGCGATGCGGACATGCGGTTTAAGCGGCGGGCCTAGTTTGCGACATGCGGCTTCCGCTTAAAAGCGCCAAGAAACCCGCGGATGTCAAACCATGACCGAGCGAAGATTTTTAATCGTCGAGGACGAGTTCCTGCTTGCGCTCGAGCTGAAGGCGCTCCTCACTGACGCTGGTTATAAGGTGGTTGGACCCGCTTCAACGGTCGCCGCCGCGCTTCAATTGATCGCCAGCAATAAGCCGCATGCTGCATTCGTCGACTGTAATCTCCATGGAGAATTGGCCAGCGGCGTCGCCTTGACGCTAAAAGCGCAGAAGGTTCCTTTCGCCGTTGTCACGGGATATGACCGGGAAAGACTTCCGGCTGCGTTTAGCGATGCGCCGTTCGCCAGCAAGCCATTCAACGCCGCCCGCCTCCTCGACATCGCTCGCCAGCTGTTGAGCGAGCATCATGCAAAAAGTCCGCGTGCGGCCTGCACCGCATCGTAATCCTCTCAACCGCCGGGCAAGCTTTTCTCGACAAAGCACAGAACGGCGCCTATACCGTTTTCGGCAAAAGTCACGGCGCCGGCCGCTCATATCTTCGAACCCGGATATCCATCTGTCCTTATGTTCTCCCTAATGCCAACCGCAAAACTTCTAACTCATCTGGTGTCTTGCCCGCGAAGGAGCGTCTGAAAAAGCGGGGGTATAGCCCCGCCAGTGTTGTCATAGCCGCGCTTGGCACGGCTATCCAGAAAACTGGCTGAACCTCAATTGTTTACTGGATGGCGGGGTCAAGCCCGGCCATGACAAAAGGGGCATTGCAATTTCTTCACACGCTCGAAGGCGGGCATCCAGTAATGGGAACAATAAAGTTCTTTGGAACAAGAGGTAACTCATTGCTTACTGGGTCCCCGGCCGAAGTTTACCTTCGTAAAGACGGAGGCGGGGACGACAACGGAAGCGGTTTCTCGGCGGATGTTATAAGTTGACATCCCTATGAGACCGGTGCTGAAACCGGTTCATTTGCTGTGGTGCACATGGTTGAAATAAGTCAAGCCGCTGTTTTCGCCGGAAAACCCTCTCCTCCCCAATACGTTGACGCTGTAGCTAAAAATCCCGCCCCGGCAAAAATCATACTTGCGATCGTTGGGGCCTGCGCCATCGCGAAACTGTTCGCCGCCTGGGCGACCGGGTTCGCATCTGACGAGGCCTATACGATTGTCGTCTCCAGGACGCTGGAGCTCTCCTATTTCGATCACCCGCCCCTTCATCAATGGATTTTGCATGGCTTCGCCGCATTGACAGGAGAGGGATGGTGGCTGCGCTTGCCTTTTTGGGCGATGGCCCTGGCGATCAACGCACCGCTCTACGGCTTGACCCGCAGGATGTTCGGTCCGGACGCGGCGCTTTGGGCGCTGTTCGGGTTCACTGCTACGATCTATTTCATGGTCTGGCCCGACGGACTTATCATACCGGATGTGTCTCTGTTCCTGTTTCTTAGCTGCGCGGTATGGGCGGTCGTGGAAATCCTTTTCGGTCCGCGGCGGAGCAATGGTTCGCTCTGGGGGCTATGGCTCGCGGCTGGCGTGGCGTTTGGATTCGCGGGCCTTTCGAAATATGCGGCGGTTTTTGTCCCCGTAGGCCTGTTCGCATTCCTGGCTGGCTCGCCGCATCACCGCCGTTGGCTTTGGCGTCCGCACCCTTATGCGGGCGCGGCCCTGGCGCTTGCGATTTTCTCGCCGGCGCTGATTTGGAACGTTCAGAATAATTGGGTCTCGTTCGCGTTTCAGTCGGGACGTGCGTCCGGCGGAGCATCGTTCGGCGCATCCGCCTTCGCGCATTTCGGCGAGGCATTCGGCGCTCAAATCGCGCTGGTGTCGCCGTGGATCGGCGTGCCGCTCGTGCTGGCTTTGTGGAGCGCCTTACGCTCCCGCGATGCGGAAAGCCCCAGCCGGTTTCTGTTGTGGCTCATTGCGGTCCCGCTCTCGTTGTTCTTGTTCATGCCGTTTCTTGGTAAGACCGCGATCCCGCATTGGTTCAATTCGGCCTGGCTGTTCGCCTTCCCGCTGCTCGGGCTCTGGTTGAGCGGCATGAGCGTAAAATGGCTGCGCTCCTGGGCTAAAGTGAGCGCGGCGCTGACTACGGTGAGCTTCGCTGCGTTTGTGGCTTATGTCGCCGTGGGCCCTGTTTGGCTTGCTCCCGGCGCTCAGCGCGATCCAACTCAATGGAGCTACAACTGGCCGCCCTTGAGAGGGTTGCCTGCTTGGCGTTCCTCTGGCGCAGAGCCGCCCGCCTTCGTCGTTGTCGACAATTGGCGCAATGGCGGGAAAGCCGGCGCCGCGTTCGGCCCCGGCGTTCCCATCTGCGCCTTTACCCAGGATCCGCGGGAATTCGCGTTCCTCTGCAGCACAAAGGAGCGGCTAGGGCAGGACGCGCTGATCGTGATCCCGAAGGAAAAAGCGGAAAAAGGTCTGGCCGCGCTGGCGCCGTATTTCGAACGGCTCGATCCCAGCGAAGAGATCGCCGTGGGACGCTACGGGCGCTCCGAGCGCATCGTGACGCTGACTCGCGCGCATGGGCTTTTGCGCCCCTATCCGCTGCCCTACGGTATCGATGCGGCGCCGTTAACATCCTCCCGGTAGAAGGCTGCGCGGACAGCGGAGGGGCGGCTCTCTTCCGCGAAGGGAGATGGCGCCCTGTTTCAGAGGCACAACTTGCTCCTCTCCCCGTCCGCACCCGCTTGCGGATACGGCAGCAAAGGTGGCAAGCTCGCTTGGGCGAGCATCTGAGAGAGGTGGCGCTGCGGCTCGATCTGCCGGCGGCCCTAATCTTTAAGGCTCGGCTTAATATAGGTCTCATGAAACGGTGCTAGAGCTGCCCGCTGTCTATGCGCCTACAAACTGGATCGACCATGATATCGCCGAGCCCTTCCGTTTCCTCCGGAGAAAAAGTTTCTGCGCTCCCGTCACGGGGCGTTGCGGCAATGGCTCTGTCCGCGCTCGGCGTCGTGTTCGGCGACATCGGCACGAGCCCGCTTTACACGCTGAAGACGGTGCTGGCGGTGAGCGGCGATCACCCCGATCGCGCCATCGCGCTTGGCAGCCTTTCTCTTATCGTTTGGACGCTCATCATCATCACGTCGGTCAAATACGTCGCGGTTGCGATGCGCGTCGACAATCATGGCGAAGGCGGCATCATGGCGCTGATGGCGCTCCTTGCCGGGCGGAATAAACAATCGGCGATTATCGTCGCCGGACTGTTCGGCGCCGCCTTGATCTACGGAGATGGAGCGATAACGCCAGCGATCTCGGTGCTGTCGGCGCTCGAGGGGCTTTCGATCCTGACCAAGACATTCGATCCCTACATCGTGCCAATGACGGTCACGATCCTGGTCCTCCTGTTTCTCGTTCAACCTCGGGGCACGGAGCGGATAGGCAAGATGTTCGGGCCGATCATGGCGGTCTGGTTTGTAGCGATTGGCGTGCTGGGGCTTTGGGGCATCGTCCAAAATCCATCGGTGGCCGCCGCGCTCAATCCCGCCTACGGCTTCCGCTATCTCCTATCGGGCGGTTTCACGTCTTTTCTCGTCCTGGGCGCCGTTTTTCTCTGCGTCACCGGCGCGGAGGCGCTTTACGCCGATATGGGCCATTTCGGACGCCGTCCCATCCAGCGCGCATGGTCTTTCGTAGTCTTTCCCTGTCTTGTTTTGAACTACGCCGGGCAGACGGCGCTTGTGCTGAACGGAGCGCCTGCCGGCGAGAATATATTCTATGCGCTTTGCCCCAAAAATTTGCTCGCGCCCTTCGTCGTTTTGGCCACTGTCGCAACCATCATCGCCAGTCAATCCATCATCACCGGCGCTTTTTCCATGACGAGGCAGGCGATGCAGCTTGGCTGGCTGCCGCGGCTTCGCATCACTCAGACCTCCGCGCTCGGCTATGGACAGATCTATGCCGGCACGGTGAACTGGCTGATGATGATCGTAACGATCGGTCTGACGCTGATTTTTCGCAAATCGGATAATCTCGCCGCTGCATACGGCATCGCGGTCTCCGCAACCATGCTGATGACAACTGTGCTTCTCTACATGGCCATGCGCGAGCACCTTAAGTGGAGTTTGCCGCTCAGCGCGTCCGTTGCAGGATGCTTCCTCATCGTGGACAGCGCCTTCTTCTTGTCGAACGCGGCCAAGATCGCCGAGGGAGGTTACGTGCCTCTTGCGCTTGCTACGCTCGTCTATGGCGTCATGTGGATCTGGCACTCGGGGCGGGAAGCGGTGACAAAGGCGATTACCGCGAAGCGCGTTTCCGTCGAAGAGTTCATGAGCAGCCTCAAGGAAAACGGCGTGCCGCGCGTGCCTGGAACGGCGGTTTTCCTGACGCGCTCGAAAATGGGCGCGCCTCCAGTCATGGTTTGGCACGTGCAGCACAATCGCGCTCTGCATGAAAGGGTCGTGGTCATCAATGTGTCGATACTACCCGTTCCCACGGCGCCGGCGGAGGAGCGGCTGCGTCTAGTTCAAGAGGCGCCGGGGTTTTGGCGGGCGACGGTGCATTTCGGTTTTATGGAGAGGCCCGATATCCCAGCCATCCTGCGGGAGGCTAAAGGCATGGGCTGCGATATTAAGCTGGACGACATCACCTATTATGTCGGGCACGAAACGGTCGTTGCGAAAGAGGCCGGTGATGGTCTTCCGCATTGGCGCGTGAGCCTTTTCGCCGTCATGGACCGCAATGCGGCCAAGGTCACCGATTTCTTCAGGCTTCCCGTCAATGACGTCGTCGAAATTGGCCGTGAAGTCGAAATCTGAGAGGATTTCTTCGGTCCCCAACAAATGGCCGCTACACCTCATAAGCCGCCGAACGCCTGGAGCCTGCCTTGCGCCAACTGGCGATTCACTGATACTAGCCTCAACCTGCGACCCTTCGGCCGCGGGAAAGCTTTTTGGCTTCCATCTCAAAGAGATAAGCGTCGATTGTGGAAGCGGCGTGACCCCATTCGCGCCGAAGGCGCCGGAGATTTTGCGCGGTCTGAATGACCTGGTTGAAATCAAGAAGTCCGTTAAGTCAGGCTATTGCAGCCGGAGTAAGTTCGCACACCATTCGCCGCACGTGCTCAAGCGAATTCGCCTCCGATAGGCTGAACTAGAATCGATAAGTTTGCTCGCACGCCATCGCTCGCGGCAAACGCAGCAGGATTTCACCCGCGACGTATTAGCCTAAATCCGGCAGTTGAACTTATGCCGTACCGGAAAACTTGAGCGGGAACAGCGTACTTTGCGTTTTTATGGCGGCGCCCTCCGGGTGAGCCACACGCCTCGTCATGGTTGGGCTTGACCCGGCCATCCAGCAACACATTGAAAACACGCATTTTCTTGCTTCCTGGATGGCCGGGTCAAGCCCGGCCATGACAATGGTGGGCGTTTCGGCGCCGCACCCGCCGTTTTTAGGATTAGGAATTTAAGCTGGCGTTTTCACCGATTGTTGCTGATCGATAGTGGCCAGCGGCACGCTAGCGGACAGCCTCGCCATTGCGGCGTTACGTATCGGGCTATCAAAATACCGATCCACTATCAAAGCACATATAAACATGAATAAAGTAAATAGAACTCAAGGCATTATGGCCCCGTTTACACTTACGGATGCGCGCTTTACTAACGCCAACGACACGCAGTAGAGCGGAGCCTGCAATACATATAACGCATAGGAGGCTCGCCCCAATAATGAGAAAAGGCGCGCTCTGTAGCCTCCAACTACACAGCTGGCGCCAACAAATATTAAGATTGGAAATCCTATCATCGTTGCGAACAGATCAAAAACTGGTTGCCATTCCCTAGGTGGAGCAGAAACTAAAATTGCTATTAAAATGCTGCAAACAATAAAAGGATCAACCCGAACGGCTGGTATCTTTTTCCATACTCGATAGACAAGAACGCCCGCAAAAAAAGAGTACGCAACACGCGCGAGCCCAGCCCCCAAAGAACTCCATTCCATTCCGTAATCCAAGGGGCCGCGTTTTAAGCCATCGACCAGAAAGGCGGCGCCAAACCCAAGCGCTCCATAGGAGACCGCCGCGGCCAAAGTGATACCGGCTACCAACACAATTACGAGAATCAAATAACTATTAAGAACCCGATACGACATAGCAAACCAGAGATTTGCTATGAGTTCAAAAAATAAAGACCAAGCAGGCCCATTTAAAGGGAAAAGGCCTTGAGAGACTGGAGACGGAAGAAAAAGCACTGCTAAAATTATGTTAAGAACGAGATCGTATCCGTGAGAAATGCCCTTCATTTCGGACGAGACGCTTATCGGTATGGCGATTGTCAGAGCGAGAAAATATAGGGGATAGAGTCGTATTAGACGGATTAACATAAACCGCTGCGGGGACATGCCCGCAGCAAGCCGTGAGCCATAAGCGTGAGCAAGAATAAAGCCGCTAAGCACAAAGAAGAAATCAACCGCAAGATAACTCTCCCAAAATGGTCCCGAAGAAGTTGTAGAGATTGATTGGAAGTACATAGGCGCATGTCTTGTGAGGACTGCAAGAGCAGCAACACCCCTAAGCCCATCCAGCACGATGAAGTCTCTGTTAGAGCTATTTGTCCCAAGAAAAATCGAAAATCGACTCGTCAATCTCATTTCTACTCCAATATTTAATCCTTGCTTCGGGACACACCTAGGGCAATTGCGGCAATGGCTAAGATTGGTCGCGAGATTATCTTGTAGTCGAAATAAAGTCAGCGGGTCTCCGGCAGCGGACAAAACCTGTTTCGTGAGGGAAGCGCTTGCTCCTCGGACCCAGGTTCCGAGCCCCTTTGAGGATCGCCGTATTTCCAGCGCCGCTTCAGGACCGCCACGTAAAGCGCCGCCAAGAGCCGGGCGCGCATCGACTTCCGGATAATCAGATGCTGCTTATACGCGACTTCCCGGGGAGACCACCGAGTTTTCGAGCCGTCGCGGCCGAAAGAAAGGTGGATATGCTGCTGTCCGCATTCGATGCATTGTTTCAGAATCTCGACCACCAATCGGGTCATGATGCTGTATTTTCCGTATTCAAGGTCATATCCGGAGTAATACAGATAGGTTCCGCCAGGAGTTTGGAAGGCCAGACGCGCCGCGATCAGCCGGCTGCCGTCCTTCAATAGGAACAGCCGGATACCCGAGTTCGCCGGATCGCTTACCAGTAGGTCGATGAATGAACGGCTTTCTTCGGACTCAAAATATTCCGGATGATGGACGCCGTCCTGTTTCCTCGCGCGGTCGCTGTGAAGCCGATAGAACTCCGGAAGAATATCCCGTATGGCGGCGGGGTCGCTCAAGCAGGTGAAAACTGGCTCGATACCATCGCGCTTGAGCCTGTTGTGACATCTCCGGATTGCCTCCTTCACGTTGCGCTTCAGTCCGCTGCGAAAAGCATCCCAGTCGCCAGCCAACGCGATCACGAACCCCTCAATCACGGGCAGCGTGGGATGCTCGATAGACAGCACATCGCGAGCCTCCGGCACACCGGCCGGCGCGGCCGGCAAGGTCACTAGTTCCCATCGAGGATCGCTGTCCTTGAAGTAATTAACGAGTGCGGCATAGGCGTCCTTTTCGTGCCCCTCACCTACAATTCCCGTCTTGACTTCGGTCAGATTGGGATCGCTCCCCACGGGTTTGACGTGGCGCAGGAGCGGAATGCCAAACACAGCCAAGGTAGCGCGAAACATCGGAAAGAAAGCTATGATTTCGTCATGGAGGCTCAACACCAAAATAACGGCGTCCTTTTTGATCAACCGCGAGGATCGCCCAAACGACTTCCACCAAGCTTCATTCCAGAACAGCGACTGAAACGGCGCCGGATCGGTCAGCTTCTCAAAGAGCGCATTCCACGCGTGGCGTTGACCGGCGGTTAATCCGGCGAAGCCATCCACAACACGAACCTCAACTTGTTTTAGCGAGGAATCACATGAAACAAGCTTATGAGTTTGTTTCATCGAAACCTCTTCCGCCGCACATAACAAGTTGGTCATAGCTTGCTGTAATATTCATCTGGCAATATGCATTCCACGGTAAATCCTAGCGCAACGGCTTATACAATTTGTTACATCGCAGTGGCTTCAAGCGCAACCGAAAGCGGCAAACAGCCTGAAACTCAAGTCCGGTCTGATAATCACGATCCTGTTAGCGTTGACCTTCGCGGCGCTGGTCTCAGCACGCGCGGTCTATAATGAACTCCAGATCGATTTCACCCCCGGCCGGCGGCCCATGACAACTCCAGTGGACATGGATCTCGAGGGGATTCGAGTGGTTAATTTGGCCGAAGCGGATAATCCTCCGTTAACCGCATTTTTCCGCGCGCCGGCCAATGGATGCGTCGTCATACTTCTTCACGGCACAGGCGGGAGCAGAAGCCAGTTGTTGCCGGAGGCCCGGATGCTTGCCCGCCACGGCTTTGGAGTTTTGAGCCTGGATTGGCCGGGATACGGAGAAAGCGGCGGAACCATTCAGTGGGATGAATCGGAACGCAAGGCTCTCACTCGCGCCATTGACTGGGCGGCGCGGGCGCCCGGCGCTAAGCCCCGCCGGGTCGGACTACTGGGATTTTCATACGGTTCATGGATCGCCCTGCAGGTCGCGTCGCGCGATGAGCGAATTTATGCGCTCGCCCTGACGGGCGCCTTCGCCGACGTGAAGGATCTGCTTGTCCAACAGGGCGGGCGATGGGGAGCGCTGAGTTCCGGCTTTGCTCTGCTGACCGCCCAATGGCAGGGCATGCGCTACTGGGAAAGGCGTTCCGAGGATCTCATTGGCCGGATAAGCCCGCGTCCTGTCCTGCTGATCGCCGGAACCGCGGATCGTGTTGTGCCGCCTTCGATGACGGAACGGCTCTACCGGTCCGCCCGGGAACCCAAGAGCCTGTGGCTCGTTCCCGGAGCCGGTCACGGCCAGTATGCCGATGTGGCTCCGGTTGAATATGAGCGCCGTCTCATTCAGCTTTTTTCGTCGGGCGCCGGGAATTAGCGCAACTGCTTGAATCGTACTTTCAGCAGCAGACTCTGCGGCTTTCAGGGTGAAAAACTCCATCGCCCCGAACTTGGCCCGATAATTGGCGTATACGATCCGGTAGCTTTCCTTGAATTGGGCGGCGCTACCGCCCTTGATGAGCGAAGGGACGCCGCAGCGGCGTTCCAGCAGCACCAGGGGAACGTAAACAAACCCGAAGGTGCGAATTGCCCGCAAATACATTTCGACGTCTTCGCAAAGCGCAATCGTGACATCAAAGCCCCGAATGTCCTCGAAAGCGGATTTCCTGATGACACAGGAACTGCAAACCAGCAGCGATTGGATGAACAACAGGTACGTCGCAATGACACGAGGACTTTTCTCGCTGGCCCAGACGGCTCTGCTCCGGGAGAAATAGTCATTTTCGTGCTGCAGCGCCCCTTCGTCATCGCCGAATGGCCTGACATCGGCGACGGCGACCGCCGCGGCGCCCGACTTCGAGCGCGGCGACCATCGCCGAAAGGGAATCGGCCACGACGCGGTCGTCGTCATCGAGAAAATAAAGGTATTTTCCCCTTGCCTCCTCCGCCAGCCGATTGCGAATGACTGCGGGGAATCCGCCGGTTGGCTGGGGGTTTTTCCAATAGCGGATGCGCTCGTCGCTGAGAGACCGGAGAAACGGCTCGGCCGACCCCTCTGGTGAATCATCGCCGATCAGCATCTCCCATTCAATGCCCTTGATATTTTGCACGCTGGCGACAGCTTCCGCCAGAAGCGCTTCCCTTCTGAAAGTGGGAGTTATGATTGACAGTATGATCACAGATGCATCTTCAAGCATAATTGGTAAAAGGCTTCAAGCGAGCACGAAGCAGGAACGCGGTGGGGCCGAACGGCTTCGCAATTTCGGCGGCGGCCATTAACGTTGAACACCGGCCTTGTCCGCGTCTGCTTATCTGCTTAGAACTGCCCTTCCCCGCGCAAGCTCGCCAAGCCGAGATCCAAATTTTCCGCTGCCGCGACAAATTGCAGCTTCCGCACGCAATTACGCCGCGGAAGTTGATAGAATCTCCATCTTTTTTAGGGGGTCTAATCGCCGCCTGCGCAGGGCCGCCCGAGCGTGCCTCATTTGCAACAGATACACGTAATAACAGATTGGAGCTATCTAGGGGTGGGGATGGAGGATGCGAAACCTTGGTACCCCGGCGGCGTGCTCAACGATTCACGGCGCCGTGCGGCTGGAACTTTGCTTTGGTCCCGCCGTTAAGTCTTGAAGAAATTACCGTTTCCGCATGCTACCTGCTCTTCCGGCGCGAACACATTTGGCTGTCTTGCCGCGCGAGTAGCCAAAATCAGCTCATCTTCAGTGGTAGGCGATGCTAAAAAATCTCATCATTTCGACTGTCAAATTCTGCGCTTTGAAGCCCTGGCCGGTGATCGCCGGTGCGGTGGCCATCGCGGCGCTCGCAGTGTATTTTGTCGGCGACCGGTTCGAGATCAACACCGACATCAACAAGCTCATTTCCAACGATTTGCCTTGGCGTCAGCGAGAGGCCGCATTTTTTGAGGCGTTTCCGAAGAAGGAGACGACGATCATCGCTGTCGTCGATGCGCCAACGCCAGAGCTCGCCGAGGAGGCGGCCCGCAAACTCACTGAGAAGCTTGCGAAGGAAAAGCAAGTCATCAGAAGCGTTCGGCTGACTTCGGGCGGTCCCTTCTTCCAACGGAACGGCCTTCTCTTTCTATCCGAGAGCGAGCTTAGAGACACGCTCGCCCAGCTTACAAAGTCTCGCGCCTTGCTGGAGCCTCTGGCAGCCGATCCGAGCCTTAGGAGCGTCACGAACGCTATCAGGCTTACACTCCAAGGCGTGCAAGGCCGCAGGATCACTCTCGATAGCCTGGCCCCACAGTTCAACTCCCTCTCGACCGCCATCGAAAACGCTGCAAATAACCGTCCCGCCTGGTTTAGCTGGCGTGAGCTTCTGAGCGGCCAGCCGTCGACGCTCCGGGAGACGCGGCAGTTTCTTGAGATCGAGCCTATTCTCGACTTCAATTCTCTGGAACCCGGCTTGGATGCGACAGACGCAATCCATCAAACCGCAACGGATCTGGGCTTTTCCAGGGAAGGGGTCACGGTCCGTTTGACGGGTCCGGTGCCCATCGCCGACGAGGAATTCGGCACGTTGAAGGAAGGCGCGGGGCTGAACTTAGCGCTGACGCTCCTGTCGGTTCTGATTATTCTCTGGCTGGCGCTCCGCTCGGTGCGGATTATCTTCGCCGTGTTCGTCTCCTTGTTCATTGGGCTCGCGATAACGGCCGCGCTGGGGCTCGCCATGGTCGGCGCATTTAACCCAATTTCGGTCGCCTTCTTTGTACTATTCGTTGGAATCGGCGTCGATTTCGGCCTGCAATTCAGCGTCGGCTACAGGGCGGAACGCTTTGAGCGCGACGAGCTTGTTCCCGCCCTCGTCGCGAACGCGGACCACACAGGGGGCCGTCTCGCCCTTGCCGCGATGGCGACGGCGGCAGGCTTCCTGGCGTTCACGCCGACAGCCTATAAGGGGCTTTCGGAATTGGGCTTGATCGCAGGCGTTGGCATGCTCATCGCGTTCCTCACGAGCATCACCGTCCTGCCCGCGATGCTCCGTCTCCTTAATCCACCGGCCGAGCCTCATGCGCTCGGCTATGCCTTCCTAACCCCCGTCGACGACTTTCTCGAAAGAAACCGCATGGCGGTGCTGACCGGCACGCTTTGCGTTGTGCTTGCCGGGCTGCCTCTTCTTCACTGGCTGCGCTTCGATTTCAATCCGATGAACTTGAGAAGCTCCAAGGCGGAGTCGATCGCGACTTATCTCGACCTGAAAAAAGATCCTGAGACCGCCGGCCGCACAATCGAGGTGCTGACGCCGTCCCTGGCAGACGCGGATGCGCTAGCAAAATCCGTGAGCGCGCTGCCGGAGGTGTCGAGGGTCATGAGTTTGAGCAGCTTCGTGCCCGAGGACCAGGAAAAGAAACGCGCCCTCATAAGCCAAGCCGCAACAGCCTTGAACGATGCGCTCAATCCCAAAGAGATGCAGCCGGCGCCCACCGACCAAGACATCGTCAGCAGCCTCGAAGGCGCGTCGAACTATCTGAGCGTCGTCGCAAAGCGAAGCCCTGGAACAAAGGGCGTAAAGGCTGCCGAGAGATTGTCCAACGCGCTTGCGGACCTCGCAAAAGCAAGCCCCGAGGCGCGGATGAAGGCGGCGGATACGATCGTGAGGCCCCTAAAAGTGACGCTGGACGACATCCGGCTAGGTCTCGATCCGGAACAGGTCACGTTGGCGTCCCTGCCCGCAGACCTGATTGCAGATTGGAGAGCGCCCGATGGACGCGTGCGCATTTCCGTCTCACCTAGGGGCGATTCGAACGACAATGGCGTTTTGCGCCACTTCGTGGAGGCCGTGACGGCGGTCGCGCCTACCGCGACGGGAGAAGCCATCGGCATTCAGAAAGCCGGCGAAACGATCGTGGACGCGTTCATCCAGGCGGCCACCTTGGCGCTTATCTCGATCGCTGTCCTGCTTTTCCTCACGCTGAAGCGGTTTTTGGACGTGGCGCTGACGCTGTTTCCGCTGCTTCTGGCCTGCGTCGTCACGCTTGAGCTGTGCGTGATTCTCGATATGCCGCTGAATTTCGCGAACATCATCGCGCTTCCGCTTCTTCTCGGCGTCGGCGTCGCGTTCAAGATCTATTACATCATGGCGTGGCGTGAAGGGCGAAGCGGGCTTCTGGCCTCGCCCTTGACGCGTGCTGTGTTCTTCAGCGGCATGACGACCGCCGTGGCTTTCGGCAGCTTGTGGCTGTCGAACCACCCTGGAACGTCAAGCATGGGCAAGCTGCTCGCCCTGTCGCTCGTAAGCACGATGTGCGCGGCGGTGTTATTCCAGCCCCTGTTGATGGGTCCGCCGCGGGAGGTGGAAAAGCCGAAGGAAAAGCCGGAGGAAGAGGCGAAGCCCAAAAAGCCCGCTTATTTGGCGACCCCCGAGCATACCGCCTGATCGGAAGGGGCGCCCTTTGCAAGCGGCGCCCTTGTCCAATTCTCGCCTCCGCAGATCAGGCCGCCGAATACACAGCCTTCAATGCGAAGAACGTCGGCGCTCTGAAGGCTGATATGCGAGGTGTAGGTCTCGCCGTTCTCGGCATTGTAGACCTCGCCCTCCCATTGCTTCTGCGCGGGTTGCAAGTTGATGAGAATGGGTAGGCCGATCACGGAGCGGTCGCGCTTGGCCGGATCGGGATTGTTTTCGTCCTTCCCCGGAGGACCCTTCACCCAGGAGATTACGCCCCAGAGCCCCTTTCCGCATGAAACGATGCGTATGTGAGCCGTGCCGTCTTGGACCAACCATTCTCCCAACGGGGATTGCGCGAATGCCATCCCGGCCGAAAACAAGCTGACTGTGGTTGCTATTATGAGTTTTTTCACGATTTCGCGCTCCCGTGTGTTGCTCATCAGCGTCATGTGACGTCAATGTGGAATTTGTTAGGTCTTGAAGCGAATCGCTGCCATTCGCTCCCTGTAACTTGACTTCCACAAAGACTATTTCAAAAAAATGAAAATCATGATCGGTTCCGTGATGGGCATTCGGGGGTCTTAAGCATGAGCATCGATATTCAATCTCTTTTCACAGAGCACGAGGCGGACCGCTACGCTCTACATACGCGGCACATGAACGAACAGATGGTCCGCGTGTTGAAGACGATTGGTTACAATGTGGGCTTCCAGCGCGGTCAAGGGCAATATTTGTGGGACCGCGAGGGGGCGAGGTATCTCGACCTGCTAAGCGGTTGGGGGGTGTTCGCGATTGGGCGCAACCATCCCAAGGTGCACGCCGCGTTGCGCCAGGTGCTCGACAGCGAGTTCCCGAACCTCGTGCAGATGGATGTATCGCCGCTCGCTGGCGTGCTCGCAGAGCGCCTGCTGCAGCGTGTGCCTCACCTTGACAAAGCGTTTTTCGCAAATTCCGGAACAGAGTCCGTCGAGGCCGCCATCAAGTTCGTCCACGCGGCGACGGGGCGAGCCGGGATCGCCTATTGCGGCCACGCGTTTCACGGCCTGTCCTATGGAGCGCTTTCGCTCAACGGCGATTCCATTTTTCGCAAGGGCCTCGAAGGCTTTCTGCCGGATTGCGTGGAGGTTCCGTTCAACGACCTGACAGCGCTCGAGGATGCGCTGAAAACAAGGAAGATCGCTGGCTTCTTCATCGAGCCGATCCAGGGCAAAGGCGTCAACATCCCAGACGATGGTTATTTGAAAGGCGTTCAGGAACTGTGCCAGAAATATGGCACGCTGTTCGTGGCCGACGAAATTCAAACGGGGCTTGGCCGTACCGGCAAATTCCTCGCCATCGAGCATTGGGGCGTCGAGCCCGACGTTGTCCTCGTGGCTAAAGCTCTGTCCGGCGGCCACATTCCCATTGGCGCCGTCCTCACCCGCAAATGGATTTTCGACAAGCTCTTCAACCGCATGGACCGCGCCGTCGTGCATGGCTCGACCTTCGCCAAGAGCGACATGGCGATGGCGGCGGGTCTGGCGACGCTCGATGTCCTGGAAGAGGAGCATGTGATCGAGAACGCCGCGCGCCAAGGTGAGCGCCTGATAGCTTCATTCCGCTCCATGATGGACCGGTATGAGCTGATAAAGGACGTGCGCGGCAAAGGCGTGATGATCGGCGTCGAGTTCGGGGCGCCGAAATCGTTCGCGCTGAAAATGTCCTGGCATGCGCTTGAGGCTGCAAATGCCGGGCTGTTTTGCCAGATCATCACGATTCCGCTGTTCAAGGAGCATAAGGTCCTCGTGCAGGTGGCGGGGCACGCGAGCCACACCATCAAGCTTCTGCCGCCGCTCACCATCACGGATGAGGATTGCCGTTGGATAGAGGACGCTTTCGAGGCCACCATCGCAGCCGCGCACAAAGTGCCGGGTTCGGTATGGTCGCTGGGCAAAACGCTGGCGGATCACGCGATCAAAGCCCGCGCGACCGCATAACCTTCCGCCTCTTCCGCCAAAACGATCGGTTATTGGGCGATCTTCGTTCCCAGGAAGCGGCGAAGCTCCGCCACGAGCTTTCTGGGATCGACTGGCTTTGTAAGCATGGGAGAATTCCGGAAGCCTTCCGGGAGCTGGTCGCTGGAATAGCCCGAGAGAGCGATAAATGGCAGCGACTTGGCGCGTAGCGCGTCTGCGATTGGCGTAGCGGTCTCGCGGCCCAGATTCACATCGAGAACCGCCAGATCGCAACCGGGGCTCTCCAGAAGCTTGAGAGCCGCAGAAACCGAAGCGGCCGGTCCAACCACCTCGAAACCCGCCGCCTTCAAGTAATCGGCGACGTCGAAGGCGATAAGCGGCTCATCTTCAACGACGAGAATGCGCTCGGCCATGTCTCACCTCCTGATTGTGGGACCTCTTACGATCTCAAGGGCATTCCCGCTCGGACAGTCCAAGCGCCATTGTAACCCCGAGGGCGCAAAATCGAGCTTCACGTTTGCGCAAAGACCCATGCGAGCCATTGATTCGATCACCGTTGAGCCAAAACCGCGTCGCACCGGGGCCGTGACGGGAGGACCGCCGCTCTCAATCCAGCTCATGGCGAACAACGGCTTTCCAGGTTCGTCTTCGGATACATTCCAACTTATCGCAACGCAACCTGCCGCGTCGCTTAACGCGCCATACTTGCCTGCATTTGTCGCAAGCTCGTGCAACGCCATGCCGACAGTCTGCGTGGCCGCGGGAGACAGATGGAGTGCAGGCCCATTCAGTATGACCCTGCCGCCGACGAGGTCTTTGAAATGCGCAAGCTGGGCGCGGACAAGCTCGGTTAAATCCGTGCCCTGCCATTCGTTCTTGATGAGCAGGTCTTGGCTCATCGCGAGCGCTTGAAGCCGCTCGGAGAAACGCCGCACGAAGCCCTCGGGTGTCGAAGTCGCAGTATGCCGGGCGATCGCCTGAACCACGCCGAGTATGTTTTTGGCGCGATGATTGACCTCACGCATCAGTAGCATGATCTGCTCCTCGTGCTTCTTGCGCTCAGTGATATCCTCGACGACGACGTTGATGCCGATGATTTCGTCTGCGGAGTCGCGGAGAGGAGTCCATTGCTCAAGCCAAAAGCGCTCCACGCCGGGCGCGGCGGCGGTGGTTCCGGAAAGTTCAAAATCTGAGACGCCCCGGCCTGTCTCGAAGATCGTGGCGGCAACTCGCCCAGCCACGTCCGCTATGGAGGGCACAATGTCGCGAACGGTTTTTCCGATATGATCGGCTCTTGCGACGCCGTTAATTTCCGCCAGGCGCTCGTTGATGCGGACATAGCGCAGCTCGCGATCGAGAACGCAGAGCCCGACCCGCGCCGTGCCGTATATCGCTTCGATTTCGGCGAGCGACGATTTCGCGCGGTTCTCGCTCTGGGCCAGCGCAGCCTCGATCTGTTTTCGTTCGCTGACGTTGATTGACGATCCGATCAGCCGGACGAGGCTGCCGTCCGGGGCTTTGGTGGCCCGTCCGCGATCCCATAGCCAGACCCAGCGCCCGTCTTTGTGTTTGACGCGATATTCAACACTGTAGCGGCCGCCTTCACCGTCGAACAAGTCTGTTTGGGACTCGATGCGCTTGCGGTCCTCCGGATGGATGATCGCAAACCAGCTTGTGCGCGACGGCGACAGCTCGCTGGGGTGATATCCGAGTAATTTGAGCAAGCCCTCGCTTCGCCAAACCAGATCGGCCTTCACATCCCAATCGTAGACGAGCCCGCCCGCCGCCTCTTCTCCGGCTATGAACCGTTCATTAAGCTCGCGCAGCGCCATATCCGCCTGATTGCGCTCGGCGGCGGCGCGCTGGAGGGCGGCCCATAGCTCCTGGATCTCCGGAGTTCCAGGCTTGAACGCTGGCGCGGGACCATCGAGAAGGGCAGCCGCGTTGTCCCGCAGTTCCGCGATGGGCTGCGTGATGCGCTGCGCGATCAGCCCAGCCAGAAGCAGGCTCAGTATGGATAATCCGGTGCTGAGGGCGACCGCTGCGCGCGCGGAGTTCCAGGCTGCGGCTTGAAGCTGCTCCCTCTTGACCGCGATGCCAACCGTCCAACCGCTTTTTATAGAGTGCGCATTAGCCGTAACGGTGTCGAAGCCTTCGAGACTGCGGACGTCGAACACGCCACCCTGATCTTTGACCTTGCGCCAGCCTTCCGAGGCGAGTTTACCGGCGAAGCGATCATGATTTGGCACGCGCGCGATGAAACGGCCTTCCCGGTCGATGATCCCGCCGAGCCAGCCTTCGGGCATTTTCTGCTCGTTGAGCAGGCGTAGAAATCCGTCCATGCTCATTGTCACCGCGAGTTCGCGGAACGGTTCGCCATTCTTGAAGATCGGCACTTCGATGGTTGTGATCCAATTCCCGAGAATGGGACCGGCCCGCAGATCTGAGACCAGGATGGAGCTTGTTTCGAGTGCGCGCTTCTGTGCGGCCATCGCAAGCGGATTGCGCCGGGGAAGCGGCTGGCCGGGCTTGCGCGCCGTGTTCATAATCTCCTGGCCATCGAGATCGGCGGCCAGAACCCAGGAATCGGCCACAGGTGCGAAAGTGCGCCGCGCCTCTGCTTCGAACGCATCGGGATTGTCCTCAAGCAGGGCCGGCGAGCTGGCGAGCGCCTGCGCTAGCGCGATGTACTTGTCGAGTTGGGCGTCGAGGCCGGCGGCAATCGAGCGTGCGGCATATAGCAGGCTGGAGCGCTCAGCTTCGTTCGCGGCGCTCACAACACGCTCGACAGCCGAGATCCCAAGCAGATTAAGAGGGAGCGCAAGGGCAATGACAATCAAGGCCAAGCGTGCGCCGATGCTCCAGCTGTCGAAGCCAATCGCGGCCAGTGCGCTATTCACCCAGCGGTTCAGCAAGCCATATCCGGCGCCGCGGGTGTGCTTCACCCGCTCATCACACTCCCCGGCAACTCGATAAGACCTAAATTTCATTGTCGCGTTCGCAGAAATGATCCCCCGAGGCGCGCGGCGCTGGACGAGACGGCTATGGTATCAAAGCCTTCGACCGCCGCGAATTCAAGCCTGCGAACGTCCCGCATCTTGAGAACCGCAAAGCGTGCCGCGATCGCCATCACACATTCAATGCCGCTCTTGCAGCTTCGCGGCAATCCTTCCGATCGTGCTTTTAACACCAAAGGCTTTGCCACAGTTAACGCGATGGATGTGTATTGCCAATCGGCTAGCCGGCATGCGTCCTCCTCCCTTATAGAAGGCAAGTATCCGCTTGCAGACACTGAGACGTGAAGTAGAAAGCTCGCGAAGCTCACGCGGGCAACGGGTGTTCCCTTGGCCATCCGGTGGAGTCTTGCTTCGTAACGTTGAGGCAAGCTCCTGAAGTTAAGGGTCTACCCGATTGACACAGAATCGCGGCCCCGGTGAAGGGTAAGCGGCTGCAAAACCCCTAATCCCCTTCCAGCAAACACGCCCCGGCGTATTTGCCGCCCTGAAGTGTTCGCGCTTCCGAGAATTCGCGATTGGAGAGAGGGGGGCTTCCACATCAAACGAATTGGACTATGCCGTCTCTTCTTTCTTCGTTCTAGCCAAGGCGTAATATTCCGCGTTCGGCCTCATATCGACAGCGCTTGCAAGCCTGTTCGACATATTGAAGAAGGCGGCGACAGCAGCGATGTCCCAAATGTCACGATCTGAAAAGCCGATCTGCCGCAGCAAGTCGCGGTCGGCGTTCTCGACCTTGTCCGGCGTTTCCGTCAGCTTGACGGCGAAGTCCAGCATCGCATTCTGCTTGGGAGTAATCGGAGCCACGCGATAATTATGCTCGATCATATCTCCGAGCAAAGGATCGTTCGACCGGTAGCGGACGGCGGCCCCATGCGCCGTGAGGCAATAATGACAGGCATTGACGGAACTGACCGCGACCGCGATCATCTCGCGCTCAAGCTTCGAAATGCCGCTTTCGCCCAGCAGGAGATCGTCGGAGAGATCGATAAACGCTTTCAATTTTTTATTATCGAACGAATAGGCCTTGAGAACGTTTGGCACAAAGCCAAGCTTCTCCTCACAGACGCGGAAATAATCGCCAAGCTCCGAATTGAGCTTGGCCTCCGGCAGCCGCAATGCCGTTACGGGCGCATTCTTGCTCATAAGTCCGGTCTCTCTTTAAAGTTGTAAAATCAAGGCGCTGCTTACCCTTGCTATTCTATCAGGGCGCGATCACGGTTCGTAAACGGGTTTAGCTAATTTCAACGGGATCAACAGCATGGCTTTAACGGCTGAAACCTCCGGCGGCAACAGGCTTTCGGCGATCGTCCATTCTCTGTCCCTTAAAACCGGGGACGGTCTTTCGGCCCGTTTCGCCAAACAGCTCTTCAACGAGGTCGACGACGCCGAATTCGAAACTTACGGCACCAGCGATCTCGTCGCATTCGCGGCCGATGCTTTCGACAGTTTCCGTCAGCGGCGCCCGGGCGAACCGAAGACGGTGCTGCGCCAGCGCTTCGCCGGTGAAACCGAGTTGCTCGCCGTCGATATCGTCAACGACGATATGCCTTTTCTCCTCAACTCGGTGCTCGGCGCGTTGCGCGCGCTTGGCCTTGTGCCCGAGCTTGTCGCGCATCCCATTTTTGAAGTGCGCCGCAACGCGCAAGGGATCCTGACAGCGCTCAATGCCGCGGCGCCCGCTTCCAACGGAATACCTCGCGAAAGCTTCATTCATCTGCAAATCCGCAAGCTCGGTCACCAGCCGCCGGCCGCGCAAATCGAGGAGGCGCTGAGCCGCGTCCTTAGCGACGTAAAGACCGTGGTCTCGGACTTCGCTCCCATGGCGGGGCGGCTCAACATCGCCATCGGCCAGCTTGAGCGGAACCCTCCGCCCGCGACCGCCGAGACCATTGCCGAGTCTCTTGCATTCCTCCGGTGGCTGCTGGCGAACAATTTCGTGTTTCTCGGAATCCGCGAATACGGCTATGCGGGCGACCAGGAGCATGGTCAGCTCATGCCGCATCCTGAGCTGGGTCTCGGTTTGTTGCGGGATCCTGATGTAACGGTGCTTCGCCAGGAGGGCGATGACCGCACGCTCACGCCGCAAGGCCGCGCCTACTTCTTGAACTCGCCTCCCGTTATCGTTGCGAAAGCCAATAGCAAGTCCACCGTTTACCGCCGCATCCATATGGATACGATCGGCGTCAAGCTTTACGATGCGGGCGGCAATATCACCGGCGGCGTCCTTATCGCGGGCCTTTTCACGGCGAGCGCCTATAACCTTCCCACGCGCAACATTCCGCTGCTGCGCCAGAAGGCAGGCAAGGTTCTGCGCAGCTCGGGCTATCCGCCTGAAAGCCATTCCGGCCGGGCGCTGTTGAACGTGCTGGAATCCTTCCCGCGCGATGAGCTTCTCCAGATATCGCCGGACCAGCTCGCGCGCATCTCAGAGGAAGTCCTCAAGATCGACCTCACGCCGAGGCCGCGGGTCTTCGTCCGGCGCGACGAATTCAGGCGTTTCGTCTCCGTTTTCGTTTACGTTCCGCGCGAGCGTCACAATACCCAAGTGCGTATCGCGATCGAGAAAATGCTGGAGAATGCCTTCGACGGGCGATTGGAGTCCGCGACGCCTTTCTTTCCGGAAAGCGCCATGGTGCGCATCCACTTCGTGCTCTGGCGCAAAGACGCGGACCTCAGAAATCCGGCGGAACCCAACCTCGAAAGCCAGGTCGAGGCTATCATCACGACTTGGGGCGACGAACTTCGCGATTGTATTTTGCAACGGTATCGGCGCCGCGGGGTTCGAGATTGCAGGGAAATACCTTAACGCCTTCCCCGCCGGTTATCAGGAAACCAACCGCCCGGAGCGCGCCTTGCAGGATATATTGCGCTTCGAAAAGCTTGGGCCGGACCGCCGGACGGACATCGACCTTTACCGGGACAGCCCAGCAGACACGAACAGCGTGCGCGCGACCTTGCAGCAGCTCGACGAGCCTCTCACCTTGTCGAAGCGCGTTCCCATCCTCGAAAATTTCGGCTTCGACGTCATCTCGGAGCGGACATTTCAGCTTACTCCGAAAATGGACGGCGAGGCCCGCCTCGTTTACCTTCACGATAGCGATTTGCGCCTGACTAACGGCGGCGGCGCGCAGCTACTCGCCCGCCGCGCCAATCTTGAGGACGGCTTCCTTGCGGTCTGGAGCGATTCGGCGCCGAACGACCGTTTCAACGGGCTGATTCTGGCCGCTGGCTTGGATTGGCGGCAAGCCGCGGTGCTCCGCGCCTACAGTTCCTACTACCGGCAGACGGGCGCGCCTTACAGCCTTGTCTACGTCTCCGAGGTGCTGAACAAATATGCGGGCGTCGCGGGCGATCTGTTCGCGCTTTTCGACGTCATGTTCAACCCGGCCAAAAGCCTGAGCGCAGACGCGCGTGAAGCCGAGCGGGCAAAAATCGCGGAGAGCGTCACGGCGGAGCTGGATAGGATTCCGCTGCTCGACGACGACCGCATCTTGCGAAATCTCCTGACCTTAATCGGCGTGACGCTGCGCACCAACTTCTACCACCGGCATGGCGATAAGGGCGCCGCGCCCGAAACCATAGCTTTCAAGCTTCGCAGCCGCGAGATCGATTGGCTTCCGGCGCCCAAGCCCCACGCCGAGATTTTTGTCCATTCGCCGCGTTTCGAGGGCATCCATCTGCGCGCCGGTCCCATCGCGCGGGGCGGTCTGCGCTGGTCGGACCGGCCGCAGGATTTCCGGACCGAAATCTTGAGCCTCGCCAAGGCTCAACAGGTCAAGAATGTGGTTATCGTGCCGAGGGGCGCGAAAGGCGGCTTCGTGCCCCGGAAGCTCCCGGCGAGTACACGCGAAGCCACGCAGGCCGAGGGCGTCGCCTGCTACAAGTCATTTGTGTCCAGTTTGCTTTCGATCACCGATAACCTTGTGAAGGGCGAAATCGTAGCGCCCGCCGATACGATCCGCCGCGATGGCGACGACCCATACCTCGTTGTGGCGGCCGACAAAGGCACGGCGACCTTCTCCGACATCGCCAACGAGATCGCGCTGAAACGCAGGTTCTGGCTGGGCGACGCTTTCGCAAGCGGCGGCTCGGCCGGATACGATCACAAGAAAATGGGCATCACCGCGCGCGGCGCCTGGGAGGCCGTGAAGCGCCATTTCCGCGAGATGAACGCCGACATTCAAACGGCGCCCTTCACCGTGGCCGGCATTGGCGATATGTCGGGCGATGTGTTCGGCAATGGCATGCTGTTGTCGAAGACAATCAAGCTCGTGGCCGCCTTCGACCATCGCGATATCTTCATCGATCCGGCCCCCGATCCCGCGGCGAGCTGGGAGGAGCGCAAGCGGCTATTCGATCTGCCGCGGTCGAGCTGGCAGGATTACGACAGGTCTAAGCTTTCCTCAGGCGGCGGCATATACAGCCGGGGAGAGAAGCACATCGCGCTCTCAGCCGAGGCGCAGAAGCTGCTCGGACTCAAGGCGGCGCCATCGCCAAACGAGGTCATGACCGCCATCGTAAAGGCGCCGGTGGATCTTCTGTGGTTCGGCGGCATCGGCACCTATGTGCGCGGCAGTGGCGAGACCGATCTGCAGGTGGGGGACAAGGCCAACGACGCGATCAGGGTCGCGGCTAAAGAGCTTAGGGCGCAAGTGATTGGCGAAGGCGCCAATCTCGGCGTCACCCAGCGCGGCCGCATCGAGTTTGCGCTGCTCGGAGGCCGGATCAACACCGATGCTATCGACAATTCGGCGGGCGTGAACACATCCGACGTCGAGGTCAACATTAAGATCGCGCTCGGCGCCGCGGTCTCGGAGGGCAAGCTCGACACGCCGTCGCGCAATCAGTTTCTGTCCGCGATGACGGACGAAGTGGCGAACTCGGTGCTGCGGAACAACTATCTCCAGACGCTTGCGATAAGCCTTGCCGAGATGGATGGCGTCTCCGACCTCGGCTTTCAGCAGCGGCTCATGCAGATGCTGGAGAAGGAAGGCCGCCTCGACCGCGCCGTCGAAACATTGCCTTCCGACGCCGCCTTCCCCGAACGATACGAAGCGGGCGCGTCTCTGACCCGGCCCGAGCTTGCGGTGCTGCTCGCCTATGCAAAGATCGGCCTCGAAGACGATCTGGTCCACTCAAGCGTGCCCGCCGATCCTTATCTTGGCCGGGCGCTTTTCGCCTACTTTCCTCCGATTATGCGAGAGCGTTTCGCATCCGAAATCGAGAACCATCAGCTTCGACGCGAAATTATCGCGACAAGCCTCGCCAATGGCATCATCAATAGCGGCGGCCTCACCTTCGCCGTTCGGCTCATCGAGGAAACGGGCAATTCACCGGAAGACATTGCCTACGCTTTCGCGGCGGTCATGGCCGTTTATCAGATCCAAACTATTTATGAAGGTATCGACGCGCTCGACTGTAAAATAGATGGGCAGAGTCAGCTCTGTCTCTATCGCAGGGTGAGGGATTTGCTGCGGAGGCAGACCGCCTGGTTTTTGCGGCACAATCGCTTCAAGGGTGGGCTCGAACCGGAAATCGCCCGCTATCGCGACGGCGCCGGCTACCTCATCACGAATATGGCGGCCGTGCTGCCGGAGCTGGCAAGCGCCCGGCTGCAGGAGGAGGAGGCGCGGCTTCGGGGCGAGGGCCTTCCCGCCGATCTTGCGATGCGCATCGCGGCGATGGAACCGCTATCTCAGGCGCTCGACATCGTTCGCGTCGCCAATGATGTACAAGCTCCGATTGCGGCGGTCGCCAAGATCGTCTTTGCGATCCGCGACGAGTTTCACCTGGATGAGCTTGCCTCGGCCAGCGAAGCGCTCGCGGCCGGCGACTATTTCAACCGGCTCGCGATCAACAGCTGCCTCGCCTCGATTGCATCGGCGCAACGCGCGCTGGCGAGAAGCGTCATTGTGACTTGTCCTCAGGGCGCCGGTTTCGAGGCCTGGAAAAAAGCCAATGAAGCAGAAGCCGCCCGCGTCGCCAACAGTTTGGCCGGCATGCTCACGGGGCGTGCATTGACGCTTGCCAAGCTGACAGTGGGCGTAGCGCAATTGAGGGACCTGGCTGCAACCTGAGGGCGCTTTCACCAGTGAAATTGTAACCAGCCATATTAGAAGGCTGTTTTCGGCCCAGAAATAGGCAATACTGTCCCCTGCGTTGGACACACATGGCGCTTTTGCTGCGTTTTTTTGCGTTGATGCGTTTCTAAGAGGCATTCCTTGGCCCTCAACGAACGCCTCTTACAGTGTCTTGTTATCGCGGAGTGTGTGTGTCGCTCACGGTGACCGGGAAGGCCACCCCCGGTCAAAGCCCCGGGGGGCATGCTTTTGGGAACTCTGCTTGGGAGCTGCGTTCACCTTGGCGTGAGACTTGCTTCGCCATGCAACCATAAAGTTTGGAACGCGTTCGTCTTTTCGGATGGAGAACAGGTCGTCAAGTGGACATAGCAGGCGCATCGGCTAGGATATTCGGAAGCAGGGCGTCCACAGAGACGTTTGAGGCCGCCCGGGTCAAACAGCTTGAGCGTCCGGCGGCGAGGGCTCTGCAAGAGAAGCCTCATTACGATTATCGCATCGACTTCTTTCGCGGTCTCTCCCTGATCTTCATTTTCATCAATCACATACCCGAAAATGCTTTCACCTACCTAACATCGCGGACATACACGCTATTCAACTCCGCGGAAGTGTTCATGTTTCTCGCCGGATATTCGGCGGCGTTGGGCTATTATGGACTTGTGCCACAGGGGCTTCAGGCTTTCTCCCTAAAGGCGCTCCGCCGAGCGCGGGCGATATGGACCTACCACCTTGTGCTGATCGCGGCCATCATGGCGGCCGTTTACTTTATGGCCGAAATCTGGGGCATAAAAACGGATTACGAGATATTCCTCGACAAGATCGAGAGCGACCCGCTTCAGGTGCTGCTTGGCGTCCCGCTGCTCGCCTTCCAGGCGCCGCTTCTCGATATTCTGCCGATGTATGTCATCGTCATGCTTCTGGCTCCTTTCCTCATTTGGCTCAGGGCGCGAGGCGAACTGGCGCTTCTGGCGGCTTCCGGGCTTATGTGGATGTTCTCCGCGCGCTTCTTCCCGACCATCCCGACTATGACCTACGACGTGGCCTGGAACTTCAATCCTTTCTGCTGGCAATTCCTGTTCGCGATCGGGCTCGCCTTTGGATGGCGGACGCGCACGAACATGCCGCCGGTTGCTGCGGGAGATTCCCGGCGGGTTCTCGACATTTGCTGCGCGCTGTTCGTGATCTTCAGCGCATGCGTGCTCATGACCATCGCCTTCGAGACATTCGATGACGCGGCGGCTAACCGCCTGCGCGCTATGTATTTCAGTTTGAACAAGCGTTGCCTCGACTTGTGGCGCGTCATTGGCCTTCTGGCCTCGGCCTATCTGGCCGCGCGGCTTGTTCCCAAAGATGCGGCGTGGCTCAGGCTGCCCGTGATCCGGTGGATATGCGCGGCGGGCGCGGCGTCGCTTCCGATCTTCGCTCTGACGGTCATTCTGTCGTTTGCGGGCAAGTTCGTGGTCATAACCTTTGATCACACCCTTCTTGCCGATGCGATCGTCACAGGCACGGGGATTGTCATAATCCTCACCGTGGCGCTCGCCTTGAAAGCTGGCCTGTTCCAAGCCGTCTACGATAGGCTTTTTGGCGGTTTCAGGCCTGGGACTTCAGCCTTGCCTCGATAGCGGCCAACCCTTTTTGTCATGGCCGGGCTCAAGCCTGCCATCCTGTAAGCTATTTTTATCTGGATAGCCGCGTGAAGCCCAATAGTGTCCGGTTTGAATCATGAAATCAATGGCCGGCAAGTCATGCACGATTTTTGCGGCAATCGCAGCGAACCCCCTCTCCCATCGCATCCGCTTGCGGATGCCATCACTTTTGGTGGCAAACACGCCAAGGCGTGTTTGCAACTCAGAGTCATCGCGTTTGCGAGCGAACGCGATGCGGAGAAGGAACGCTGTCGCGCCGTCTCGCGAAGAACGAGCCCTTCTTCTTAAGCCATTGATTTGCCGACAGATTTAAACCGGACACTGTTGACGTGAAGCGCGGCTATGACAAACTCGGCGGAGCACCCGATTATTTCACGCGCTCATAAGCGGAATGACGTGCGGCGGCCATGCTCAAGTTGGACACATTACGAAGCAACACAGCAGACGGCGGTAACCAAGTTTTCGACATCGCCGTGATTGGCGGGGGCATCAATGGCGCCGGCATAGCGCGCGACGCCGCGGGCAGAGGATTGTCCGTGGCGCTGGCCGAACAGCACGATCTCGCCTCGCATACGTCGTCGGCCAGCACGAAGCTTATCCACGGCGGCTTGCGCTATCTCGAAAATTACGATTTCCGGCTGGTTCGCGAGGCGCTTGCCGAACGCGAGCGGCTTCTGGAAAGCGCGCCGCACATCATCAAGCCGCTGAGATTCGTGCTGCCGCATGATCCGGCGATCAGGCCCGCGTGGCTTATACGGCTTGGCCTGATGTTTTACGACTTGCTTGCGCCAAGGCGCTATTTAGCGGGCTCGAAGACCATCGCTCCTCGACAAAACGCCATCGGGAGCGAGCTTAAATGCGGCTTCACAAAAGCTTTCGTCTATTCGGATTGTTGCGTGGACGATAGCCGCCTTGTCACCCTCGCTGCGCTTGACGCGGCTGAGCGCGGCGCGAGCATCTTGACGCGAACGAAAGTTGTGGCGGCCGAGAGAAAAGATGGCGTTTGGCGGCTCACGCTTCGTTCCGCAGAAACGGGCGCCGTGAAACGCATCCGCGCGAGGGCTCTTGTCAATGCGGCCGGTCCCTGGGTCGCGGATGTGCTTCAAAACCTCCTTGGATCGAAGACGCAACGGAAGGTGCGGCTCGTGAAGGGAAGTCACATCGCCGTGCCAGCGCTTTACGCAGGCGATCACGCTTACATCTTCCAGAACGGCGACAATCGCGTCGTCTTCGCCATCCCCTATGAGCGCCGCTTCACCCTGATCGGGACTACGGATGTCTCCTTCGAGGGCGATCCTGGTCATCTCGAAGCGAGCGCCGCTGAAATCGGCTATCTTTGCCGAAGCGTGAACCGCTATTTCCGAAATGCCGTCCATCCAAGCGATGTGGCGTGGAGCTACACCGGCGTTCGCGCGCTTTTCGATGACGGCGCGACGGATCCGGCGTCGGTAACGCGCGACTACGTTCTGGATCTGGACGCCGCTCCCGGCGAAGCGCCCGCGCTTTCCGTTTTCGGCGGCAAGATCACCACCTTCCGCCGGCTCGCCGAACATGCGCTTGCGCGGCTTCGGCCCTATTTTCCGCATATGGGACCAGCCTGGACAGAAAAAGCGAAACTTCCAGGCGGCGATATCGAGGATGGGGATTTTACCGCTTTTGCCGAAAGCGTGCGGCGGCGCTGGCATTTCCTCGATGCGGCGGCTGCCCTGCGCCTTGCCGGCGCTTATGGAACGCAAATTGAACGCATCTTAGGCCGAGCGCGCTCGATGGCGGATCTCGGCCGCGACTTCGGTTGCGGCCTCAGCCAAGCCGAACTCGATTATCTCGCGCGTGACGAATGGGCGAGAACAGCCGATGATGTGCTGTGGCGGCGGTCCAAGCTCGGCCTGCATCTTTCAAAAGCCGAGGCTGAGGCGGTCGCTTCGTATTTCGGCGAAAGGCACGCCGCTTACGGATCAGGCCGCTGATATTGAGTTGCGGCGCAACCTCTCCCGATGGGAGAGGCCGGATCGCTTGCGATCCGGGTGAGGAGTAAACACTCGATGATGCAAGTTTACCCCCCTCATCCTGTCCTTTCCCAATGGGAGAAGGGACGCCAAATCCGCGCAAGCGCTTTAATCGGGCCAGGTCAATGACTTTTTCTGGAGGACATCATGAGCGGCTATGTCGGCGCAATCGATCAGGGCACGACCTCCACGCGCTTTCTGATCTTCGACCGGAAGGGCGCCATCATCGGCTCGGCGCAGAAAGAACACGAGCAGATTTATCCGAAGCCGGGCTGGGTGGAGCACAACGCGAGCGAGATTTGGCGAAACACGGTTTCAACCATAAGCGAAGCGCTTGAGTTTGCCCGCCTTTCGCCTTCCGATCTTGTCAGCGTCGGCGTCACCAATCAGCGCGAGACGACGCTTCTTTGGGACAGGCGCACAGGCGAGCCTCTGGGCAACGCCATCGTTTGGCAGGACACGCGCACCGCCCAGCTGGTGACGGAGCTTGGCAAGGAAGGCGGACAGGACCGCCTTCGCGGTAAGACCGGCCTGCCGCTAGCGACCTATTTCTCGGGGCCGAAGCTGCGCTGGCTCCTGGAGAATGTGCCGGGCGCGCGGGCCATGGCCGAGGCGGGCGACGCGCTGTTCGGCACTATCAACTCGTGGCTCGTCTGGAACATGACGGGCGGACCAAGCGGCGGCGTTCATTTCACCGATGTGACCAACGCCAGCCGCACCCAAATGATGAACCTTGAGACGCTCGATTGGGACCCCGATCTCCTCGCGCTGTTTCAGGTTCCGCGAGCCTGCCTGCCTGACGTCAAGCCATCGTCGGGGATCTATGGAGAAGCGCAAGGCGCGCTGGCGGGCGTTCCCATCGGCGGCATTCTCGGCGACCAGCACGCGGCGCTTTTCGGCCAGGCTTGCCTCACGCCAGGCGAGGCGAAAAACACCTACGGCACCGGCTGTTTCATGCTGATGAATACGGGCGAGCGTATGTTTCCCTCTGCGTGCGGGCTCTTGACCACGCTCGGCTATCAGCTCGAAGGGCAAAAGCCCGTCTACGCGCTCGAAGGCTCCATCGCCATCACGGGCGCTCTCGTGCAATGGCTGCGCGATAATCTCGGTTTCATCCAGCATTCCTCGGAGATCGAGACGCTGGCTCGCAGCGTGGACGACAATGGCGGCGTCTATTTCGTGCCGGCCTTCTCGGGGCTTTACGCGCCCCACTGGAAAGAGCATGCGCGCGGCGTGATTTGCGGCCTGACACGCTTCGTGACCAAGGCTCACATCGCGCGGGCGGCGCTGGAGGCGACAGCCTTCCAGACGCGCGAGGTGCTCGACGCCATGGTGAAGGATTCCGGCGTCGCCATCACCGAGCTTCGCGCCGACGGCGGCATGGTCGTCAACGATACGCTGATGCAATTCCAGGCCGATGCTTTGAATGTGCCGGTCGTCCGGCCGCAGGTGATCGAGACCACGGCGCTCGGCGCGGCCTACGCCGCAGGGCTCGCGGCAGGCTATTGGGGATCTGCCAGTGACATCGTTGAGAACTGGAGCGCCAGCAAGCGCTGGCATCCATCAATGGACCGATCCAAGAGCGACGGCCTCTACCGCTTCTGGCGGAAGGCTGTGACGCGATCGCTCGATTGGGCGGAATAGGCCCCTTTTCGTTACGCGCCCGGACGTGCTATCCATGCCACACTTGGATCACACTTGGAGGACGGCATGGCGCACCGCGCGATTATCGATGCACCTGGGCTTGGAAAAGCGCTTGGACCCTACTCGCGCGCGGCGTGGGCCGGGAATATCCTCTATCTCGCGGGCCAGCTCGGCCTCGATCCCGCAACCGGAAAGCTCGCCGAGGGTGGAGCCGGGCCGGAAACGGAGCATGCGCTGAACGGAATCGCCGCCGTTTTGGGCGCGGCGGGCCTTGGCTTCGCCGATGTCGTGAAGGCTAACGTTTATCTCACTGATATCAACGACTTCGCAGCCATGAACAAGGTTTACGAGACTTTCTTCGAGCAACCCTATCCCGCGCGCACCACCGTTGCGGTTGCGGCCTTGCCCGGCGGCGCCCATGTTGAAATCGAGGTCGTCGCCTCGGCCGGTTAGCAAGCCGCTCGACGCTGATCGTCATTTCAGCGGAAAAGGGTCTGTGAAGAAATCGGCATCACCTCTTTGTCATGGCCGGGCTTGGCTGGCTTGACCCGGCCATCCAGTAAACAATTGAAACTTATAGCGTTTCACTGGATAGCCGCGTCAAGACCAGCTAGGACAACTTCAGCAGCCCCAGCGGGAACGGATGCCCGCACAGGCAAAACAAGCTGTCATATATCGAGCCCATCAAAGGGCGGACCGGGTTTCCACATGGCCGGCATCGCCCGCACCGCCGGCTTTTCTGCGGGAGCGAACCTCGAAGAACAGCGCCTGGCCGATCACCGCTTTCACAGTCTCGGCATTGAACGGCTTGGCTATCAGGAAGGTGGGTTCGGGTTTCGCGCCGGTGAGCAACATCTCGGGATGCCCGGTCACGAAAATAACGGGCGCTTCGAACTCGCCCAGGATCTCGTTCACCGCCTCAACCCCAGAGCTTCCATCGGCAAGCTGTATATCGGACAAAATCAGGTCGGGCTTCCTGTCATGGGCAAGCTTAAGCGCAGCGCCATGCGTCCGGGCGACGCCGGTTACATCGTGGCCGAGGCTTGTCACGAGCGCCTCAAGGTGAGCAGCCGTGAGCGGTTCGTCCTCGATGATGAGAATATCGGCACGCTGGAGCTGGTTCGCAATTTCATGATCGGCGGCGGCGATCAGGGCGGCGACTTCGCTCGCGTCGGTATCCAAGATTATGGCGATCGCCTCGGCGTCGAAGCCCTCGACAGACAGCAAGAGAAACGCTTGCCGGGGTTTCGGGGTTAGGGTTTGCAAGCCCCGCATGCCGTCAGTCTTTTCGAATTTAAAGTTCGGGAAAGCATTGGCGTCCACGGAATTCCAGATTTTCAAAAAGATTTGGTAGAGCGCGGTTTTGGGTTCGAGGTTCAATGGAAATGTCGAAGGATTTTCGACGAGCGCTTCGAGAAGGGCGACAACATAGGCGTCTCCGCTCTCTTGCGAACCGGAAAGCGCACGAGCGAAACGTCGTAAGGAAGGAAGGTGGGGAGCGATGGATTGCGAGACGGACATCGTTTTCTTACCCTAAATAATTGCCCAGGCGCAGTTCATCCAATTGCAACAAACAGCCTGCGAAGGTGTTCCAAGAGACAGGTGGTTTGTGAAAATATCCTCCATGTCCGTGGCGCCGGCGACCTCCAGACAATAAGGAACGAATAATGAATGAAAGCGATATGAGCGAGGGGAAGACGCGCGTGCCCGCTCACCAGGCGCAGCAGCCCCAGCCAGCTGCATCTTTGAAAGACCAGACACAAAAACTTCAAATCCGTGCGGCCTCCGAGAACCCAGGCAAGAACCGGGCGTCTGGCTTGGGGAGCGGTCAGAGCGCGCCGAAATCGGGCGACGGCTCTTCAAACCACGCAATAGACGATGCACGGTTTGCCGCGGGGGTGGTCAAACTTTACGAAGCGCTTTTGAAGGAACCAATTCCGGAGGAGATGCTTCGCCTCGTTAACGAGATCGGCAAGCAGGAGCGGACGTAAATGAGTGATGCTGAAGCGAGCTTGCGTAACGAACTGGTCAAATGGATCCCCAATCTTCGCGCCTTCGCGCTCTCATTGACACAAAGCGCGCAGCACTCGGATGATCTCGTCCAAGATACTCTCGTGAAAGCGTTATCGAACCTCGACAAGTTTCAGCAGGGCACAAATCTGCGGGCATGGCTCTTCACCATCCTTCGCAACAGCTTCTACAACGACATCCGCTATAAAAAATATCATATGACGGCGCCGCTCGACGACGTCGATCCTGTGAACCTGGAATTTCGCGCCACGCAGGATAAGTACATCGAGTTCAAGGATGTCTTGAAGGGCCTTGGCGGACTCGTGCCCGAGCAGCGTGAGGCGATCATCCTGATAGCCGCGGAGGGATTGTCCTACGAGGAAGCAGCCGCTGTATGCAATTGTCCGGTCGGTACTGTGAAAAGCCGCCTCAGCAGGGCAAGGCAGCGCCTGGAAGAATATGTGAACGGAGACAAAGCGCTGCCTGAACAGGTTCAATGAAAATTGAACAGAATTAGGGGGATTTTTTTACCTGCATCCATAGTTCCGTTAGTATAGCATTTTCCGCATGCATGAGAAAGCGCGCGTGAAGACTGGCTTTTTTGCCGAATTGCTTGCCCTTGTCCAAAGCAGCCGGCGCGAGACCGCATTAATCGGGGCGGCTGCGCTTATTCTGCTCCTCGTCACCGGCTATTCCTTTTGGCTAACCCAACGCAGATTGCACGACGCCGCAACAGCCAATGAGCTGAACGCATTCAATGCGAAGCTTACGCAATTGGTGCAATTGCTGCGCACCGTCGAGAGCAGCCAGCGCGGCTATTTGATTACGAACCAGCAAGATTTTCTTGAACCCTATAATCGCATGAGCAGCCTTCTTATGCCGTTGGCGAAAGAGCTGCAGGCTACCGCGCCGAAGGAGCTGGCGTTTGCGGAAAGAGTGACCGCCGTTCTTCAGCCGCTTTCGGCAAAGCTTGAGGAGATGAGAGAAACGATTGCCCTCTCGAATATAGGCCAGCACGAAGGCGCCATCGCGCGCGTGAAGGATGGTTACGGCCTCAAGCTTACAGAGCAGATCGAGGACAGCGTGCGCTCGATGCAAAACGATGGCGCTGCGCTTGTCCGCATGAATGAAGCGAAAACCAGGCGCCTTCAGGACTTCAAATTTTTTATCGACGGCATCGGCGCCATTCTAATTTTGACGTTCTCGTTTCTCTCGCTCTGGCTGCTGCTCAGCTCCAATGCGGCTATCCGTGACGCTCAGGAAGCGCTGTCGAAGGCGAACGCCAGCCTCGAGGAGACAGTCGCACAAAGGACTGCGGCCCTCAAACGCGCCAATGAGGAGGTTCAGCGCTTCGCCTACATCGTCAGCCACGATCTGCGTTCGCCGCTCATTAACATCATGGGCTTCACCTCCGAGCTGGAGACCTTGCGGAAAGAGCTTTTTGACAGGCTCGCCGAGGCGAATGCGCTGGCCGGCTCGGATACGCTCAGCAAAGACTTCGACGAAGCGTTCGGGTTCATCAAAAGCTCCATCGCGCGCATGGATCGGCTCATAGGGGCCATTTTAAAAATTTCGCGCGAGGGTAGCCGGCCCTTGAACCCGGAGACTATCGATGCGAAAGCGCTTGTGGATGGGCTTGTTGCAGGCGTCGCGCATCAGATTCGCGAGAAAGGCGCGCATGTTGTGGTTGGGGCTCTCCCCCCAGTCGTCACGGATCGCTTGGCGCTTGAGCAGATTTTCTCGAACCTCATCGAGAACGCGATCAAGTTCTTGAAGCCCGGCGCTCAAGGAGAAATCAGGGTCGAAGGGGCTTCCCACGGCGCGGAGGTGACTTATTCGGTCTTGGACAATGGGCGAGGAATTGATCAGAGGGATCATCAACGGATTTTCGAGCTTTTCCGGCGGGCCGGTCCTCAGGACGTGCCTGGCGATGGCATGGGTCTTGCCTATGTTTCGGCGCTTGTGCGGCGCCTCGGCGGGTCCATCAAGGTCGAGTCCGCGCTAGGCCGCGGCAGCAATTTCAAGCTGACGCTTCCTACGGCGGCGGCGTATCAGAAGAGGATGGCGGCATGAACTCGCCGGTGACCATTGTCATGATCGAGGACGATGAAGGGCACGCGCGCCTTATCGAGAGGAACATACGCCGCGCTGGCGTGACGAACGAGATCGTCCACTTTGCCGATGGCGCTTCATCGTTCGCCTTTTTTAACGAACTTGAGACTCAGCCCGCAGACGCCAAACCTATTCTCGTTCTTCTCGATCTCAATTTGCCAGACGTGTCCGGCATTGATATCCTTGAGTACCTAAAAAACGACGGCCATCTCAAGGTGGCGCCCGTCATCGTTCTGACTACGACCGATGACGAAACGGAAATCCAGCGCTGTTACGATTTAGGTTGCAACGTGTACATCACCAAGCCTGTCGATTATGAGCATTTTGCCGCCGCCATACGTCAGCTTGGCCTTTTCTTTTCTGTGATCAAGATTCCGGGCCCGCTTTAATGCCTAATAATCGTAAGTCGCGCATCCTTATTATCGACGACGATGACGGCTTTTGCAGGCTGGTCAAAAACCACATGGAGCGCCTCGCCTTTGAGGTTATATGCGCCAACAGCGCAGAGGCGGGGCTGTCCTTTTCGCAAAACAACAACATCGATGTAATCATCCTCGATCACGTTTTACCTGAGCAAGACGGGCTGAGCCTTCTCAGCGCTCTTCAATCGGGAAAGGGGGCTGCGCCTGTTGTCTATCTCACCGGAAGTCAGGACAGCCGTGTCGCGGTGGCGGCTCTCAAGGCCGGGGCGGCCGATTATGTCGTGAAGGACGTGCACGGCGATTTCCTGATCCTGCTCGAAAACGCCGTTACCAACGCCATGTTCGCGACCGCCATCAAACGCGACAAGGAGCGGGCGGAGGCGGAAGTCCGCATCGCTCGCGACCAGTTCAAGGCGCTTGCGGATGAGCGCGCTCTGCTCCTGCGCGAGGTGAATCACCGGGTCAGCAACAGTCTCCAGCTCATCGCGTCTCTTCTGCATTTCCAGGGCGATATTTCTGGAAACGCGGATGTGAAGGCGGCTCTCAAGGAAGCCAATGGGCGCGTTCTGGCGGTGGCGCGGGTGCATCGCTCGCTTTATACATCCTTTGACGTGCGATGGGTTTCGCTTGCCGAATATTTGGCGAGCATCATTCGCGACCTGCAGAATGTGAGCTCAGGCGGCGGGGGAGAGGAGCACATAATTTCATTTTCTTGCGATCAGATCCAGGCCTCCCCGGACGCAGCCGTCGCGATAGGAATCGTCGCGACCGAGCTTGTGCTCAACGCGCTGAAGCATGCCTATCCCAAGGAGCGGGGGCCGGTGCGCGTCGGACTTCAGGCTCGCGCTTCAGAGATCGATTTGAAGGTCGAGGATGATGGCATAGGGGAAAACGATCAACTTGAGGGGAAGCGCAGGCGTGGTCTCGGTCAGCGCATTATCGCCGGAATGGCTGAAAAGCTGGATGGGTCGATTCGCTACGAAAAGCTAACCCCGGGCACTCGCGCGATCCTGACTTTCCCGGCTGGAGACCATGTCAGGGTCCTTGGAAGTTCGCCCTCGCCCCCTGCTCCCTCCTCTTAGCCCTGACCCAAACGTGCAAGCGCCTCCAAAAGGGCATCCGGCACCGGTTCGGAAAGAATGTCCGCGCCCATTTCCATAAGCTGCAGCTCTATCTTGCGCATTTCTTGAACTTCTCGCGCAAGGCACGCGTCAGTTTTTAGGAGCGCTTCGAACTCCTTCAGATCCTGGCCCATGAGTTGACCATCGAGGTAAGCCGACACCGTCGCTGCAAGCCGCTCATCCTTCAGGACTTCGGCACGCTTGGCGTCGGCTCCGCCTGAGTTGTCAAGCTTTTTTTGCTCTGTCATCGGCATGGTTTTGGAAAAAGACATTGCGTAAGGATTTTCGTAACGAGATAACCAGCAAAGCGCAACAATGGGGTGAACAAACTGTTCCGTGTGAACAATCAAAAATATGGACCTTGTTGCAGCTTGCGGCAAAATTATCTCGCACGCAAGCATCACAACCGCTTCCTCCGGGGGATGGCGTTCTTAGGCGTGTTTGTCTAAGTCGTACGGTTGTCGCGAAGGCGCTTATCCCGGTTGGGATTTTTAACGCGCCCTTGGCCGGTTGGACCGGGGCGGTTCTCGGATAGGCGCCGGTCATGTTGAGGGTCTTTGACGCGCCCCTGCCCGGTCGGCCCTTCGCGGTTGATAGAAAGACGCCTGTCATTGTCGGGATTCTTTACTCTCCCCTGCCCAGTCGGACCGGGCCGATTCTGGGCGAGGCGCCTGTCGTTGGCGCTATCTTTAACACGGCCTTGCCCGGTTGGACCGGCTCTGTTTTGCGCAAGACGCTTGTCACGCGAGGGATCCTTCACGCGACCCTGTCCGCCTTGCTTCATCTTGGCGTTGGAAGCCGAGTTCATAGCGGCTGCTTTCTTACTCATGCGTCGGGCGGGTTCACCGCCATCCTCTTGTTTCCCGGCAGACATGCGGGTACCCAGGTCTCCGTTTTTGCGAAAGGCAGCGACCTGCAATAGGCGCCAGCCTCCCTAAAGTTTGAGAGATTTAGAATGTTGCAAAATCCACTATGGGCAATGCCTACCGCGGCTGAATATTTGCTCACATTTCGTGTGAAGACAAATATGCTACTTATCAATCTTATTAATCCATACGTAATTTAACGAGTTTTGTTCCGTTGAAAAGCTTGAATTTGAATTTGCGCCAAACTTCCGTGAAATTCAATCAACAACTTAAACGCTACTATAAGCGTATCCTTAATAAGTTAATCATCAACATAGCTAAACTAAATTCGAAACGAAGGCGTCAAGTGAACTTCCCCTTTTCAGCGATCCCCGGTAGAAACCGCGAGAAGGGGTCACGACAAGCAAAGCATCATTTGTCTCCAAATCATGTCTTTACTCAGCGGAGAAAGGCGACAACTTTAGATTGAGGCCGCGATTACTAGACCATGCGTCACACACGCCTTTTTAGGTTATTACGTCGACTGTATGCCAATTAATACCCCTTCTTTCGGCGTAATACCAGGAAATTGTTCAGATTTGTACTTGGGTAATTTGCGGTTGGATAGGCCCGATTTGAGGTTGGGATCAGGCCGCTCTCAAGGCGTTTCGTACACGGCCCGCTTTGGAACCGTCGCTCCAAGACCGCGGGATCGGGGCAGCGCCTGCGCATCGATTGCTCCGGCGTGAAGCCGCTCGGCTGCGATCCAAGCCATCATCGCCGCATAGGCAGTGGCATTTTGAATCGAGCGGGAACCAATCGCTCCATACCTCCTTCAAGGTTTCATGGCGGGAGCCCTCCCGCTGGGAAAAGGTTCTCGAACAGGCGCTCAGTCCGTCACTTAGAAGTGGGCTAAATCATGGATTTTGAAAGTTCAAATGGCTCCGGTCCTAAAACGCCGCGCGGGCATGGCGAAGCGCCCGCCGGCGTCAGCCGGAGGTCCCTTTTAAGAGGGGGGGCGACTGCCGCAATGGCGGCGCCTTTTATCGGCGGCGCAAGAGCGCAAGATGCCGGAGCGCAAAAAACCCGCGCCGATCCCCGCGATCCTCTCGCCATGACGCTCAGGATCAACGGGCAAGACCGCGCGCTCAATCTCGATGTGCGGACAACCCTTCTCGATGCCCTCAGAGAGCATCTGGCGCTTACCGGCAGCAAAAAAGGTTGCGATCAGGGCCAATGCGGCGCTTGCACCGTTCACGTGAACGGCCAGCGGGTTTTGTCCTGCCTGACCCTTGCCGCCTCCGTCCAAGGTCAAGAGGTCACCACGATCGAAGGTTTGGCCACGAACGGAAAGCTGCACCCGATGCAGCAAGCCTTCATCGACAATGACGGCTTCCAATGCGGCTATTGCACTCCAGGGCAGATCATGTCCGCCGTGGCCTGTGTGAAGGAAGGCCACGCCGCCGATCCCAATCAAATCAGGGAATATATGAGCGGCAATCTTTGCCGGTGCGCGGCATATCCCAACATCGTCGCGGCTATCGAGCAGGCCCGCCAAGTGATGGAGGCCTGACATGCGCCCATTCATTTACAAGCCCGCGCGTGACGCCGGTGACGCTGTGGCTTTGGGAGCGTCGCAGGCCGAGGCCCATGTTCGGGCGCCGATCCAATTTCTCGCGGGCGGCACGACGCTCATCGACCTTATGAAGATCGATGTGATGCAGCCCACCGCGCTCGTCGATCTCAAGCGCATTCAAGACCCCGCCATGAGGCGCATCGAGGCGACGGATCAGGGTTTGCGCATTGGCGCGCTCGTCTCGATGGCGGAGGCTGCGGATAATGCGGCCATCAAGCGCGATTATCCCGTACTTTCGGAGTCGCTCTGGATGGCGGCGAGCCAGCAGCTCCGGATCATGGCGACGCTCGGCGGCAATGTGCTTCAGCGCACGCGTTGCAGCTATTTTCGCGATACCTCTTATTCCGCCTGCAATAAGCGAAATCCCGGCTCTGGGTGCGCAGCGCTCGACGGCTTCAATCGCCTTCATGCGGTGCTTGGCGCCTCGGACGCCTGCATCGCGAGCTATCCCGGCGATTGGGCGCAGGGCCTGATCGCGCTCGACGCTGAGGTCGAGCTGCTTGGGCGGAACGGACGGCGCACCATCGCCTTCGCAGATTTGCATCGCGCTTACGGCGAAACGCCGCATATCGAAACGACCCTTAAGCCCGGCGAGCTTATCACCGCGTTCACGGTGCCATCCGGCGCCCATACGCGGCGCTCGCTCTACCTCAAGATCCGAGATCGCGAAGTCATACGAATTCGCGCTCACCTCCGCGGCTGTCGCCCTCGATCTCGACGGAGATCGCGCGCGCGATGTGCGCATCGCTCTCGGAGGCGTCGCAACGAAACCCTGGAGAGCGCACGAAGCAGAGGATGTGCTTCGAGGGCAGCCGCTCAACGAGGGCATTGCTGCGCGAGCGGCGCAAGCGGCGTTCCAGTCCGCCAAACCTAGAAAACACAACGCTTTCAAAATCAAACTCGGCCAAGAAACGCTGGTCCGTGCGCTGCTGCAAGCGCGTGCGATGGAGGTCTAAATGTCAGAAGCAGCTCCAGAGCCAAAGGAAAACATGGGCCAGCCCGCGCCCCGGATCGATGGGCGCCTCAAAGTGACGGGCGAAGCCATATACGGATCCGATTTTCAGGTTCCGCGTCCAGCCTACGCCTATCTCGTCACGAGCCCGATCTCGCGCGGGACAATTGCCGGCTTCGACGATAGCGAAGCGCGCAAAGTCCCCGGCGTGCTTCTGATCATGACGCACGAGAACACGAAGGCGCCGGGCGAATTCAAGTTCTTCGCCAATGGCGGCGAAGCGTGCACCGCCCACAAGCCCTTGAGCGACAACCGCGTTTACCACGACGGCGACTACGTGGCGATGATCGTTGCCGAAACCTACGAGAACGCCCGCGAGGCCGCGCACCGCTTCAAGGTCTTTTACCAGGCGGAACGGCCAACCGCGACCATGGATCAGCCAGGCACGGAGATCCGTGAAGCGGAGAAGGTGAGTCCGAAGCACAAAGATCCAAAGGCGGGAAATGCGGAGGAGGCTCTGGCCGAATTGGATGTGACGCTCGACGCCGAGTATTACACGCCAACGCAACACCATAATCCGATCGAGCTTTTCACCACGACCTGCGTGTGGAACGGCGCAGAGCTGATAGTCTACGAGCCGAGCCAATTCGTTGTCGGCATGAAGCACGGGCTGGCGAATGAGCTGAACATCGAGCCGCTCCAAGTCAGGGCCGTGTCGCCCTTCATTGGCGGCGCGTTTGGCTCGAAGGGCAGCTTGACGCCTCGCACGGTTCTTGTGGCGATGGCGGCGAGCCAGCTCAATCGGCCGGTGAAGCTCGTCGCCACGCGCGATCAGGGATTCACCATTGCGACCTATCGCGCCGAGACGAGGCACCACGTCAAGCTGGGCGCCCGGCGCGACGGCAAGCTGATGGCGTATTGGCACGAAGCCTGGGAGATGACGTCGCGCACCGACGATTATGTGGTCGGCGGCGTCGATGCGACCACAGCGATGTACCAAACGCCGAATGTCTGGACCAAGGTGCACGTCGTGAAGGGCGACCGCAATACGCCCGGCTTCATGCGCTCGCCGCCGGAGGTGCCCTATATGTATGCGCTTGAGGCGGCCATGGACGAGATGGCGGTTAAGCTCAATATGGATCCTGTCGAATTTCGCCGCGTCAACGACACCATGGTCAATCCCACCACGGGCGCGCCCTACACCTCGCGTTCGCTGATGAAGTGTTTCGATCAGGCGTCGAAAGCCTTCGGCTGGGAGAAGCGCAATCCGCAACCGGGGTCCATGCGCGACGGGGACTGGCTGATCGGCTGGGGTTGCGCCACGGCGACCTATCCGACGCAGCTCAATCCGTGTGCGGCGCGCGTCCGCTTCGACCGGCAGGGCAACATCCGCGTTCAAGTCGCCGCCCACGACGTGGGCACTGGCGCGTATACGGTTATCGGGCAAATGGCATCGATCATGCTCAACCAGCCCCTCGACAAGGTCTTCGTCGAGCTGGGCTACAGCGAACTGCCGCCTGGGCCTGTCGCTGGCGGCTCCATCACGACGGCCAGCGCCTGTTCTGCTGTGAAGGGCGCGTGCGGGCTGATTCAGACGAAGCTGTTCCAGCGCACGGGCGAGGACGCCATGAAGGGCGTGACGCCGGAGCAACTGGCGGCGGCTTTCGACAAGTTTGGCTCCAATGTTATCGAGGAGTTCCATGAGTGGGTTCCGCCCGACGCGAAAAGCGGCGCGGGCGAGGCTTTATATCAGGGAAAGGTGCAGATCAGCGGCGGCCCGGAGAAGACGAGGACCATGTTTGCGTTCGGGGCGGAGTTCGTCGAGGTGCGGATAAACGCCCGCACGCATGAGATCCGCGTTCCGCGCCTTGTTGGAGCGTTCGCGGCGGGACGAATCATGAACACGAGGACGGCCAGGAGCCAGCTTATGGGCGGCATGATTTGGGGCGTTTCGGCCGCTTTGCACGAGGAGACCGAAATCGACGAGCGTAACGCCCGCTACGTCAACGATAATCTCGCGGATTACCTTGTGCCGGTGAATGCCGACATCAAAGAGTTGAAGGTGATCCTTGTCCCCGAGATCGACGAAAAGGTGAACCCGGCTGGCGTTAAGGGTCTTGGCGAACTCGGGAACGTCGGAACAAATGCCGCCGTCGCCAATGCGGTCTATCACGCCACCGGCAAGCGCATACGCGCGCTTCCGATCCGCATCGAAGACTTCTTCGCCGCCTGATACGCCGCCCCGGACCGCCAACGCGTTGCCGGCCGATCACCTCGTTTGGCAAGCTCGCCAAGGCGAGCTTGCGCGGGAGAGGGTGGGGTGAGGCTAACGCTCAATATTCCCGGCGCTTGGCCATTACTTATAGTAGCCGACGCCGCAGATCTGGTTGCCAGCCTTGGTCACGTAGGTGACCTTCTCAACGGGCTCCGTTCCGCCGGGCCGCGGGTAGAAATAATCCACCTCGGCGACTTTGCCCTCGGCGGCCGCTTTGATAAGCTCTTCGCCGAGCTTCTTCCCCTTCTTGTCGACAAGAGCGGCCAGGGGCGTTCCCCTTAGCTCCGCCTTGGGATGAGCCGAGAAATTGTAAGCCGGCGCGGCGGCGCAGAACACGTACAAATCGCGATCGCGGAACCCGCCGGATGGGTTGTTGAAATCGTCGATTGCTTTCTTCTCGTCGGCCTTGATTGCGGCGACGGCCTTTTCGAGCAAGGCCTTGGCCTCGCCGGCGGTCCCGGAACGGCTATCCGCAAAGGCTGAGCCTGTAAGCGCCAGCAGGAGCGCAGCGAGCGTAGCGGCCACAAAGTTGCGAACCATGGAGGTCTCCTTTTTTGGTTTTCGGGAGGGGTAGCCTTTAATCTCAAAAGGAGGCTGTCAGCGGCAAGCTAGACCATAGACTTACTACTTATGATAGGGATCAAATGACTTTGCAAGCCTGGCGCCATCCCAACGCCTGCGATGGCTCCCCACGTCCATTTCAAAGACCATGCTTTCGCCATCGGCGGAGGCGACAGGGGCAAATACTTCCTCGCCGAACCGCCGCCGAAGTCCCGCGACCCTGCGAATGAGGAGATCGGCGAAGAGACCAGGGCCGCCCGAATAAATCCGCCAGCCTCCTTCGGCGCCCACCGCGCCCGCTTCGACGCGGCTCCATTCGGCGGACGCCTGATAACGATCGTGAAACGCCGCATCGCTGCTGGTGAAATAGCAATTCCTCTGCCTCAGGGCGGCATTGCTAACGGTTTCGCTTAGCGCGACCGGATTGACCGTCTGCAGCCCTTTCCATAGCGCGTCCGTTTCCCCGAGAACGGCGAGCGCCTCGCAATAGCGAAGATGGGCTTGAACGTACATCAGCCCCACCTCGCGTCCGAAGAACGGCGACGATTCCGCCCGTCGGAAAATGCGTTCGGCGCCCCCGTGATAGGGCAGCGGCTTGTCCATCAGCCGCACCCCATCGGGAAATTGCAAATGGTCGCGGATGAGGCGCAGGTGATGCCGTGACTGTTCGGGCGTGAAAAGCCCTCCGATCATTGCGCATGTCATTGGAATAAGCGAATAGCTGACGCCGGTCTTCCGGTCGCTCGGGTGGAGCAGAAGCTCGGCCAAGCCGCCATCGGGATCGAAACGCGCATACCCGGCCACGACGCCGTCGCGAATGAGAAAGCGGTTGAAATCGGCGCGGATGGCGTCTGCCAGTTTGGCGAGGCGGTCCGCCTCGGGGCCCGATCCAGCCCGGCGGAGCACCTCCGCGTAGCGCGATATCTGCTGGAACAGCAGGGCAGCGGTCCAACTGCTCACCATCCAATCGCGCAAGGAAAGGTCGGCGGGTTGCAAGGTGTCGTTCCAGTCGCCCTCGCCATAGCGCGGCAAATGCGTGCCTGGGATGAAGCGGGCGCTCACGCCTGCGAGCAATGTGTCGATGTGGCTGGCGACGCTGGCGGTTTCAGCGCTCGCTGCGCCGTCTGGCGTTGGCCAGGAAACCGGCTCCGACAGAAAGGCTATGTCGTCCGTCGCCTCGATATAATCGCAGAGCGCCTTCAACGGCCAGATGATGATGTCGCCGTGGGCGTTCGGAGCCTGGATGTAGGGGTAAGGCTCCAAAAAGAACCATTGCGGCCAATCGCCATCGGACCTGCGTTGCCGCGCAAAAACACGGCGCAGGATTTCCTTGGCCGCATCATCGTGCCGAAGAGCGAGAAAAAACTCCATCGGCCCCTGACACACATCGCGCGCGCCCCACGCCCCGCCCGAATATTGTTCGAGGCCATGCGGCACGGTAAGATGGATGATCGCGTTATGGGCGAGCCACGGGAACAGGGTGTTGAACGCGGCGGCGCTGGCGTTGCGGCTTTCGAAGCGGGCATTGCGGGTTACGCGTGACCAAAACGCATCCGCCGAGGCCAGCATCTCGCCCGCCTCGACGCCCGCCTCGTATTTCGCGGCGAGCCGCTCTGCATCGGCTGGGTCTGTCATGGACCCCACAACCGCAAACCGCACCTCGTTGGTGGGGAGCGTCTCGAACGCGGCGTAGGGCATGCCGCGCGCCACGCCATCGGCATAGAGCAACTCATCGCCGCCGATTGCGCCGATCACGCCGGGCGTGCTCGTCACCATGTGATAAACGGCCTCTGGATAGTGCCGCCCCCAGAGCGAATCCGGGTCTGGGCGGAATGAGATGCGTTTCGCGGAGCTGTCCGCCTCTACGCGGCCGGCATGGGCGAAGTCGTGTTCGCCGAGCACAAGATGCCCGAACACGAGAAAGCGGCAGGGCGCGCCCTCGACACGGACCTCAAGTTGCAGCGCCGGGTCTTCGCCTGAGGCGATGGCGCGAACGCTGATCGCGCCGCCATCGTGCACATACTCCCAGCGGCAGTCGCTCAGGCCCATTTCGAAGCGCGACGGAAAAGTCAGAAGCCGCCACGCGCCGCCAATTTCGGCGAGAATTCGCAGCCCGCTCGTGCGAGTCATGTTGTAGGCGTCGCGCGACACGGAAAACAGCTTGTGGAAAGAGGTGTTGCCAATCGTGAGCTGCGACGCGAACACGCCATGCATCCAGCATGTCGTGCAAAGCGTGGCGTCGCTCGGCAAAAGATCCTGGCCGCTCCTGATTATCGACCCGTGGCGGCGCCTGACCAGGCGGTCTTTCTCGCGAAGCACCGCATGCCGGTTACGCGGCCCATCCTCCATGAAGTAGGACAGAAGCTCCCCGTTTTGCCGCTCTTCATGAATGCGGGCGGGGTGGGCGTCCCCGGCGTCGAGGCAGCGAAGCGGCGATGCGTCTTGCGGGATGCTGCGAACCGGGGTATCGAGCGGCAATACGGCTTCCGAAAAGGCCTTAGCGGCGCCCTCGGCGGCGTCGATCCGGGAAAGATCGCTCTCGCTCGACGGGTCTGTGTGATCGGCGTCGTAAAGGCCAAAGAAGGTCCAGGCCGATTTCTCGCCCGCTTTCAGGCGGATGGCCCGGGATTGAACGATGGCGCAAGCTGAACTCGTGCTGGAGCCGCACGCCGGGCAGGCTCTCGCCAAAGCCAAGGGCGATCTCTCCCGCGTCGCGGTAGGCTGGGCCGAAGAGCTGAAGCGCATCGGTCGCAAAACTCTCGGCTCCCTCGAAGCAGCCATGCGCCGACCCAAGGGTGCCGGCCATCCTGCGCCATGTTCTGGCGGCTCATAACCACCGGGCCGAAACACGGATGCGTCGCGAGAGTATGGTCGATATATTGCGAGGCATACGCCTCGTTGTTCATGAGGAAGCCGCGCGGGCCAAGGCCGAGATCCTGGACGAGGATCGCGTCGCAGGGCGCTTCGCCGCCGTTCGCGTTCTCCACATCGAGGCGCCAGAGCCAGAAAGGCTGCGACGGATGAAGCCACAGCGTCACGGAATGGCGAAGCCCCGCCGTTTCGCCTTTCCACACGAAGCGGTCTTGCCCAGCGCCGAAACCCACTTTCGCGCGCGGCCCCACAACCTCGATAACACAAGGCTCAGCGCCGCCGAGGCGAAGCAATAGGCGCATGATCCCTCCGCCAAGCGGCGAACCGAGCACCTGACTGAGCATCGTGCGGCTTGGCCCATGCTCGTGCTCAAGGGCGAAAATGCAAGCGTTGGGGAGCACGCTGATTTCCATCCCGGCCGTGTTCGAGATGCGCCTGAGGCCGAGGCCGCTCTCCTTCGGGATATGGAAGCTTCGTTTATGCGGCATTGAGGCCTGCCTTCGCGAAAGCAGCGCGGCGCGCATCCCAGGCGGTTATGAAGCAGGCGTAGCTCCAGGACAGGTCTTTCGCCGAGGTCTCCTCGCCGGTCGTCTGATCGAATTGCTCTGACAAATCGCCCGATGCCGGGATGAACTCCCGCGTCCGGGAAAGGATTGCGTCGCCTTTCGCGATGAGGTCAGCGGCCTCCGATGGCGCCGCCGCGGCGAGGCGGTAATAATACTCAACCGCTCCGAAGGTGGAGAAATAATAGGCGCCGCCGCTGACGTAGCTGTCGCCTTTGTAACGCCCGAAGACGAGCCCCGATGTCCGGTCCCGGTTGAGCGCGTACTCCGCGGCGAACAGCTCCTCAAGCTTGACGAAGGTGGAGCGAACGCGGGGGTCTTGCACGCTATGAGGGCCGTTTTCGAGCCCCGCATGCAGAACGCCAAGGATGAGGGCGAAATCGAGCGCCTTCTCGCTCTCGACGCCGTCCAACGGCAGGCGGCTGCGGATAAAGCCGCCCGGTTCAAACCAGAACTGTTCAAGCAGCGCGCTCAGGCCGCTCGCTGTCTCACGAAGGCGGGCGGCATAGGCCAAGCAGCCTTCCCCATCCGCCCAGCGCGCGCCATGCTCCAGCGACGCGAATTGCACCAAGGTTGTATAATAATGCTGCGCGGGATCTTCCTCCCAGATGTCGTAGCAGGTCTCTCCGGCATGGCGGGCCGTATAATCGAGGTCGCCCCTGATCAGCTCCGCCAACCGAAGCCTGGCGTCGCCTTCGGCGGGCGCGTCATCCCAAAATCGCAGGCAAAGGAGCGCGCGGGACGCGGGTCCATCATGCTGCGGGCGGTTCCACCGGATGAAATCGAGCGCGCCGTCGGCATTGTAGCGCGCCTCGCCCAGAACGCGCTCGCCTTCAACAGCGGCGATCTCCTCGTCAGGCCGGATATATTGCTGAAAGCTGGGAATCGCCTTCTCGCGGAATTCCGGCTGATGCCTCAGAAACTCGCGTCCGCTGATCTCTCGGAGGCCAAGGCTGAACTGCACGAAATCTTCAAAACGCTGGATCCACTCCTTCGGGTTTTCCTCTTTTCTTATAAGGATACGCGCCGCATCCATCACGGTTGCGGAGTCGCGGAGCCAATGAAAGAAGTAGTCGGGATCGCCGCTGGTGGGGCTGGCCAGGACCGAGCCCTTCGCAGCGCGCACCGTCTGCCCGAAGAAGGATCGCTCCCTGAAGAGCTTCGTTGCGGAAATGCATCGCGCCAGCTTGACGGCGCAATGCCTCGCCTGGTTTTCCGCCCAGACTTCAAGCGGCTCTTCTGCGGTGGAGACCAATGGTCCTCTCCTATGAAATGGCGGGGCTTTCCTCGAATCCCAAAACGCGCAAACCTTCGCGGACCTCCGGGCAGCTCATGAACAGGCGCCAGAGCAGCCCGGTGCGGTGATTTTCTATCATGACGACGATTGGGCCTTGATCGATCGCAAGATTGTCGGTCGCAACCCAGCCCTTGGTTTCATTGAAGGCGTCGGAGAAACCGTACTTGCCCCACAGCTGCGGGCCAAGATCGGCATAGAAATGGCGCAGCGCGCTCATCGACTGCTCCGGCGTGTAGGGCATGCTCGACAATGCCGCCGTCGGCGTAATCACTCCACGGTCAACATCGGGCGCGTGCGGATAATATCCCTCGTCGCCGTCGCTTGCAGTGAGGCCCCAGCAGTTCGGGCCATATCCGCTGAATTTGTGGGGATTGCGGACGCAATGCTCGTAATTGATGAGAGTATGGGCGCGGTTTTGCTCCCAATAGTCCGCGTAGCGGTCTTTCAGCCGCCGTGGATCGAGGCCTAAGAACGAGTAGTGGGCGAAGAACAAAGGCCCGCCATAATCGGGGCCGAGCGGCAGTTGGATTCCGTAATATTCCTTGCCGTTCTTGAATTGATCGCCCTTTGCCCATCCTTCATGATAGGCGCTGGCGCTTATCGGATAGGTGGGCGACGAAGCGGCGAGCACATAGGTGATCAAGCACTCGTTCCAGCCCCCGATCGTTTGCGGCGATTCGCGTTCGAGCTTGGGGCTCCGGTGCCAAAACAGGACATCGCCACCCTTGGTATGCCAGTTCCAGTTCACTTTTCTCCAGAGGTCATCGATGCTCGCGCAAAGCGCCTTTTCCCGATGATCGCTCGCGCAAAAATACTGGCGTGCGCATAGCAGGCCCTGAACGAGATAAGAGGTCTCGACGAGGTCGCCGCCCGCATTATCGGCCCAGAACGCCACTTCCTTGCCAGTGCAACCATCGAGATAGTGCGGAAAGACGCCGTTATACTGGTCTGCTTCGCTGAGATAGCCGAGGATTTCGAGCAGGCGGCCAGTGGCTTCGGCGCGTGTGATCCATCCGCGCTCGGCGGCGACGATCATGGCCATGACGCCGAAGCCGCTTCCGCCCACGGCGATGAGATCGTTGCCTCCGCCGCCATCCGCCGGGGCGCGGTCGAGCGCCATGCCGCACTTCTGGTGCGCATAGTCCCAGAAATAACCGAAGGTCTGCCGCTGCGCCAAGTCAAGCAACGCATCGTCAGCGAGATGTTCCGGGCTTCCGAAGGAGCTATGCCCCGTTGCTGCATCTTTCATCGCCGCCTCGCAGTTTATGGCTAAGTCTACGCACACTATCGCATGCGATACGGCAAAGCTCATGACAAATCCGCAACCTCACCGTGCACTTTACGCGGCGGCGGCTTGCGCCGGGGCGCCGTCCTGAAACTTCAAGGGCAGCCGCAGCCCGGGCAGCCGCGTTTGCAGGTTCAAGGTCCGCTGGTAGAATCCTTGGCCGGGGTCATGACGTCCGATGCTGACAAGCGCCGTACCGGCAAGCTCTGAGTTAAATATCGACAGCGCAATCTGCCTGCTTTCCTCGTCGAGATCGCTGATGGATTCATCTTTGATGACCCATTGAGGGCGGTGCAAAAGCAGGCGCGCAAGATTGAGCCGGCGCTGCTCATCGATCGACAGTTCCTTGTCCCACCTCTTTTTGACGTCGATCTCTCGCGCGAGCCGCCCCAATTGCACCCGGTCCAGCACTTTGCGGACATCGTCATCGCTGCAAGTGTCGGCCAGGCTAGGATAAGCGAGCGCAGCCCTCAAGCTTCCGGCCGGGAAATAAGGCGCTTGCGGCAGAAACATCATGCTCTGCTCCGCAGGCAGGCGGATCGTGCCGGTGCCCCACACCCACAAACCGGCGATGGCGTTGATAAAGGTGGTTTTTCCGGATTTTGGCATCGCCACGAAAAGGACGCGCTCTCCGGGCGAGATGGTCACGCTTTGCTCAGAAAGCCGGATGCGGCCGTTCGGCGCGTATACACAAAGGTTTTCGAGCGAAAGCGCGCCGGATGGGTTGGAGACGTACCGGATCCTCGCCTCGTTGGCCCCTATCGATTCCAGCCGCCGGAGCGCGCTCCGGTAATCGATCACCCGTGCGAGCATGGCGCGCCACTCGGCAAGCGCGGGAAAGCGGTCCACATACCAGCGAAGCGCCGTCTGCACCTGATAGAAACCTCCGACCACCATCATCAGGCCGCCGAGCGAGAGCGTCCCGCCGAAATAGCCCGGCGCCGCGAGAATAAGAGGAGCGAGGATAGCGAACCAGCCGTAAATCCCGGTGACCCATGTCAGCGTCGCCAGGCGGTTGGCGATGCTGCGCATGATTTTAAGCACGGCATTGACCGGCGCATTGAGAAGCTTACGCTCGGCCCTCTCGCCGCGGCAAAGCGCAATGCCCTCCGCGGACTCATTCAAGCGAACCAGATCGAAACGGAAGCTCGCCTCAGCCGCGCGAAGCTGCGTGTGAGCGCTGATCAAGGGCCTTCCGACAAGCCAGGTCGCAAACGAGCCGATAATCGCGTAGCCGATCGCCGCCCAGACCATGTAGCCGGGAATCGTTACATTCTGGCCATTAATGACAAAAATCACCTGCGCCGATAATTGCCAAAGCACGCCGACAAAGGCGAGGAGCATGAGCGTCGATTGAACCAGCCCAACGGCAAGATCCACCGACAGTTCCGAGAGGCGGCGCGTATCCTCCTGAATGCGCTGGTCCGGGTTGACGCTGATCTCGCCGCTAAGCGGCAGGCGGAAATCGCGGCCGGGTTTCAGCCACTCGTCCAGAAGGTCGTAGGTCGCGGCCTGGCGTAGCCTCACCTTAAGCCTTTCATGAAGCCAAGTTTGCATCACCCCCAGGCAAAGTAGAACGCTAACAATGATCGCAAACACACCGACTTGGTGAAGGAATATCGCCACGTCGCGGCGCCCAATGGCGTCATAAATGCTACCCTGCCAATTATTGAGCTGAATTTGTGCTAACGCGTTCCCTCCGATGACAAGCGTTATAAAGCCAAAATACCTGGCAAGGCTCTGCCTCGATTTCGGCCCGTCAAGCATTTGCCAAAAAAATCGCATTTGGCGAAGTGTGCTCTCATCGGCGCTTCCAGGATCTTGCTTGAATAGCTGCATGTATTTCTTGACCGAGCGGGTATGGGTTGACCACGATGGATTGCGATTATAAGCCGTAAGGCGCCGATTTACCACCAACGCCAACGCTAGGTTGCCATGACCGACAAAGCCGCACGGACAGAAGAGCTCCTTCGGGCCATGTCTATCGACGAGAAATTAGGCCAGCTCACCATGATCCGCGCTGACTTTGGCGATGCAGGCTCAGAGCTTAGCGCGGCCAAGCTTCAAGATATCCGGGCCGGACGGGCAGGGAGCGTTCTCGACCTTAAGGGTGCAGCGCGCATTGATGAAGGTCAAAGAGCCGCAGTCCAGGACTCACGCCTTGGCGTTCCGCTGATCTTCACGCTCGACGTGCTGCACGGCTACGAGACTATCTTTCCGATTCCCCTCGCCGAAGCTGCGGCCTTCGACCCCGATTTGTGGGAGCAAACCGCGCGGGCGGCCGCCATCGAAGCGGCGGCGGATGGGATTGCGCTGACCTATGCCCCCATGCTCGATGTGGCGCGCGACCCGCGCTGGGGGCGGATCGCGGAAAGCCCCGGCGAAGACCCATGGCTGGCGTCCCGCTTCGCCGAAGCGAAGGTGCGGGGGTTCCAGCAAGGCGATCTTTCGGATTCGCAGGCCGTGGCGGCTACGGCGAAGCATTTTGCGGGCTATGCCGCGGTGACAGCCGGCCGCGAATACGCCTCCGCCGAGCTCTCGGCGCGAACGCTCCATGAGGTGCATTTCCCACCCTTCGCAGCGGCGGTCCGCGCTGGCGTGGCGGCCGTTATGCCGGCCTTCATCGACCTCGCAGGCGCGCCAATGACGGCCCATCGCGGCATGCTTGAGGGAGTGCTGCGGCGAGCCTTCGCGTTCGAAAGCGTTATCGTCAGCGATTTCTGCGCCGTCCGCGAGTTGATCGCGCATGGCGTCGCGGCCGATGCTGCGGAGGCGGCGGCGCTTGCCCTGAATGCCGGCGTCGATATCGACATGGCGAGCGGCGTCTATCTCGAAGGGTTGCCGGAGGCTTTGGCCCGCGGCCTCGTTTTACCGGAGCAAATCGATGCCGCCGTCCGCCGCGTGCTTGACCTTAAGCTACGGCTTGGGTTGTTCGATCGTCCGTTCGAGCGGGGAAGCCATCCTCTCACGAGCGCGCAGCGTGAAGAGCATCGCGCGCTTGCCCGCGACGCTGCGCGAAAATCGATTGTGCTCCTGCAAAACCGGACTGGGATTCTCCCGTTGAAAGCCGCATCGGGCCATCTCGCCGTTGTGGGACCGATGGCGGACGCGCCAGCAGATATGCTCGGGCCGTGGCATGCCTCCGGGAATGCAAAGGATACCGTCAGCTTTCTGGAAGGTCTCAACAATGCGCTCCCCGGCTGGCGCATTATACATGCACCCTCCGCGGACGGCGGCGCATGTCTCGATGCTGTCCGCGAAGCCGGTGTCACGCTCCTTTGCATTGGCGAGAGCGCAAATATGTGCGGGGAGGCGACAAGCCGCGCACGCCCCGGCCTTCCCGGCGATCAGCGAAAGCTCGCGGAAGACATACTCGGCGCCGGGAAGCCTGTGATTGTGGCGCTGACATCGGGCCGGCCGCTGATAGACCCTTGGCTGTTCGAAAAGGCCGACGCGATCCTTGCAACCTGGTTTCTTGGCTCGGAGGCGGGAGCGGCGCTCGCCGATGTGTTAACGGGAGCCTTCAATCCGCGCGGAAAGCTTCCGATCTCGTGGCCACGCGAACTCGGGCCAAATCCCGGTCTTCTACGCGCAGCGGCCCACGGGAAGGCCCGCCAATCCTCTTGAACACGACACGAGTAAATATCTCGATGTCCCGGTGGAGCCACAATTTCCCTTCGGCCACGGATTGTCGTACACGAACTTCGCCTATAGTGACCCGCGCGTGTCGCAGGCCTCGCTGCGCCAAGGCGATCGCTTCTTCGTCGAGGCCGGTATCTCGAACGAGGGCGCTGTGGCGGGCGAGGAAACCGCTCTCCTTTTCATACGCGATCCCATTGCGTCCGTAGCGCGGCCTGTGCTGGAGCTGAAGGGCTTCGCCTCGGTCGGCCTGGCGCCTGGGAGCGCCGGCGTTGTCCGTTTCGAATTGTCCTCCGATGACCTAAGCTTCCCCGGCGACGATGGGGAGCCCCGCCTTGAAGCTGGCGAAGTGCAGATCCTGGTTGGCCCCAGCGCTGAGCGCAGATTGTTGAAGAGCTGCACCGTTCACGTTTTATAATAAGAGGGTGACATTGACCCAATTGCGCTCCAGTCCGAATTACCGATCTGACCCGATCATGTTTGGCAAATTGCGCGGGTTTTATCGTTCGGATAAATCGATTTGGCGTCCCTTCTCCCCATCGCGATTGCTCGCAAGCGCGATAACTCTGATCGGCAAGCACGCCAAGGCGTGCTTGCCGGGAGAAGGACAGGTTGAGGGGTTTTAACTTTCATGATCAAGGCCGTAACCCCTCACCCGGATCGCAGGCGATCCGGCCTCTCCCATTGGGAGAGGTGAGGCTGCTGAATGCCTGAGGAAAGCTCGCCTGCGAGTAATGACGAGCGCTTTCCATCACGATAGGATGGCCTAGAGGCGCGGGAATCGGTGGATGCAAGGAAAGTCACTTCTCCTTATTATCGGCGGAGGCGTCGCCGCTTATAAATGCCTGGATTTCATCCGCCGGGCTAAGGAACGCGGCGCGAAAATCCGTTGCATCCTGACGTCCGCCGCGCAGCATTTCATAACCCCGCTGTCGGCCGCGGTTCTTTCGGAGGAGCCCGTTTTCACGGATTTGTTCGATCTCAAGAATGAGACGGAGATCGGCCACATCCGTCTTTCCCGGGAAGCGGACCTGATCGTTATCGCCCCCGCCACGGCGGATTTCCTGGCCAAGATGGCCCATGGCCTGTGCAGCGACCTCGCCAGCACGGTTGTCCTTGCCGCCGATAAGCCTGTCCTCGCCGCGCCCGCCATGAACTGGCGCATGTGGGAGCACCCCGCCACCCGGCGGAATGTGAGCCAGCTCAAGGCGGACGGCGTTCATTTCGTGGGGCCGAATGAAGGCGCGATGGCTTGCGGCGAGACGGGCGTGGGCCGCATGGCGGAAGTGGAGGAAATCCTCGCCGCGGCCGGGCGGGTTTTGGCCGGCGAAGCGTCGAAGCCGCTAGCGGGCCGCAATGTGCTCGTCACAGCAGGTCCAACTTTCGAACCCATCGACCCCGTCCGCTTCATCGGCAACCGGTCGAGCGGCAAGCAGGGTTACGCCATCGCGGCGGCGGCGGCCAGGCTTGGCGCGCGCGTCACGCTGATCGCGGGCCCCAACGCGCTTCCCGACCTTCGCGGCGTATCCACGGTCCATGTCGAAACGGCGCAGAAGATGCTGGAGGCGGCCGAGGCCGCGCTGCCGGCCGATATTGCAGTCTTCAGCGCCGCCGTCGCGGACTGGCGCGCCGCATCCGTTCAATCGGAAAAGATCAAAAAGAGCGCCGCGGCGCCCGAACTGCGCCTCATCGAGAATCCGGACATTCTCAGAACCATCGCGAAGCGGGCGGCGAACCGGCCCCAACTTGTCATCGGCTTCGCGGCGGAAACTGGCAATATCATTGCGCAGGCCGTGCAGAAGCTTGAGAGCAAAGGCTGCGACTGGATTGTCGCCAATGACGTTTCGCCCGAGCGCGGCGTTTTTGGAGGCGGCCGGAATGCTGTACATGTTATTACGCGTTCGCGGGTTCAGAGCTGGCCGGAAATGTCGAAGGAAGAGGTGGGGGACCGGCTGATGCGGGCGGCAAGCGATTGGCTGGCTGGGCAAAATGGCGACGCTGCTTCCGTTAAGGCTGCGCCCTGACATGGTCACCGTGCGCTACAAGGTCTTGCCTCATGGCGAGGGTTTGCCGCCGCCGTCCTATCGAAGCGAGCAGGCGGCGGGGCTCGATATTGCGGCGGCCTTGGCGCATGGCGATTCCCTGATCTTGTCTCCAGGCGAGCGCGCCCTCATCCCGGCGGGCATCGTGCTGGAATTGCCTGCAGGCTTCGAGGCCCAGGTCCGCCCAAGATCAGGGCTCGCTCTGCGCCACGGTGTCACGGTGCTCAACTCCCCGGGGACGATTGACGCCGATTACCGGGGCGAAATACAGGTTTTACTTATCAATTTTGGAAAAGAACCCTTTACCATAGTGCGAGGCGATAGAATTGCCCAGCTTGTGGTCTGCCCGGTATTAATGGTAAACTTAGAAATAGCAGATACCGTTACTGCTACCATACGTGGCAGGGGAGGGTTTGGCTCGACGGGGCCGTCATGAGGCAAATTTGCACATGAGGGCTGCTCATGGGTCCCATGCATGCGAGAAGGTGTGGAACTTACCCTCCACATGCCATATACGGTTGTGACTAACTAAGGCCAAGCCAATTGGCCCCCCAACATCCAGACGGAGGTTCTTATGCCTGAATCTCATATCTGGGGAGGAACAATCAGAAAGATGTGGTTATCGGAAGCCGAAAAATTCCGGGACCACCTTTTGAGGCTTGACCGTGACAGCCGCCGGATGCGTTTCGGTATGGCTGTGAGCGACGCCTTCATCATCGACTACGCGTCCCGTCTCAATGAGATGAAATGCTTAGTCTACGGGTTTTTTGTCGACCACGAAATGCGAGCGGCCGCCGAAATGCGTCAGATCGGGGACTCCTGGTCGTCAGATGCAGAAGGGGCGTTCTCCGTCGAGCACGATTATCAGAATTGCGGCGTCGGCACTGAACTGCTCGGCCGTATAATCCGCGCTGCGCGCAATCGCAACGTGACGAAGCTCTATATGAATTGCCTCGCCGAGAATCACAAAATGCAGCGTATTTGCAGAAAATACGAAGCTGAGCTGGTTTTCGATCATGGCGAGGTCGTCGGCCGCGTGATCCCGTCGCTCCCGACGTATATCTCACTTTGGGAGGAAGCCGTCGACAATTCGAGCGGCTTCGTGATGGCGGTTCTCGATCTGCCTGTCGTCGAGTCCGTAATTTAAGTCTTATCAACTCTTTGCAGGGGAGGGGTAAACTCTCTCCTGTCAACACTCTCCGGATTTTCTTCCGTAGCTGATGTCTGGATCGGTTGGCATGTCGCCGAGGTAACTGCCGCCTCCGCCGCACTGCATGACTCGGAAAACGTATTCGGCATCGTAGCAGCGCGAGGGAAGATAGCAGTCGAGATCCCAATAAGGCCTGTCCAGAAAACCAGCCGGATGGGAGAACGAAGCCTCACACCTCTTCTTGAGTAAGCTGCTGTCAGCGGAAGCGCCGGCATTTTTGAGATGGCTTCGCATAAAGCTATCCCTTTTCAAGAAGCGGCTAAGCGCCTCAACCGCTTCGTCCCGATTCGTCACCACGACGCCGCAAACGAAGACGTTCGGCGAAACAGCGCCGGTAACCTCGCGGGTAATATCGAGAACGATTAACGCCGCGAGGGCGTAAAGAAAGTATCTCATCAAAACTGCCCGCCGTTGCATTGCTGACGGCCAGTCCCGTGCACAAACGTACAACGGCGGGATTAAGCGCTAATTTTTTGTCTTATCGACGAGCGCGCGGTCCGCGATCCAGGGCATCATTGCGCGCAGACGGCGGCCGGTCTCCTCGATAGGGTGCCCGTCGCATTTGGCCCGCATGGCCTTGAAGCTCGTCTGATTGACGCGGTTCTCCAGCATCCAGTCGCGCGTAAACCGGCCGCCCTGGATGTCCGCCAGAACCGCCTTCATGGTTTCCTTCACGCGGGCGTCGACCACGCGCGGGCCGCTGACATACTCGCCATATTCGGCGGTGTTCGAGACGGAATAATTCATGTTCGCGATGCCGCCTTCATAGATGAGGTCGACGATCAGCTTCACCTCATGCACGCACTCGAAATAGGCCATCTCGGGCGCATAGCCTGCCTCGACCAGCGTCTCGTAGCCCGCGCGCATCAGTTCGACGAGGCCGCCGCATAGCACCGTCTGCTCGCCGAAAAGGTCGGTCTCGCATTCCTCCTTGAAGGTGGTCTCGATGATGCCCGCACGCCCGCCGCCGATGGCGCTGGCGTATGAGAGACAGAGTTCGTGCGCGTTGCCGCTCGCGTCTTTCGCGATGGCGATCAGGCACGGGACGCCCGCGCCGCGCAAATATTCGCCGCGCACCGTGTGCCCAGGCCCTTTCGGCGCCACCATGCCGATATCGAGATCGGCGCGAGGCTCGATGAGATTGAAATGAATGTTGAGGCCGTGAGCGAAAAGCAGCGCCGCGCCCTCGCGCAAATTAGCGTGCAGGTGATCGCGATAGATGTCCGCCTGCAACTCGTCCGGCGTCAGCATCATGACCACATCGGCCCATTTCGCAGCGTCCGCCACTTCGAGAACGCGAACCTTCTGGGCCTCGGCCTTCTTCGCGGAGTTCGAACCCTTGCGCAAAGCGACGGCCACTTCCGCCACGCCTGAATCCCGTAAGTTCAGCGTATGGGCATGCCCTTGGCTGCCATAACCGACAATGGCGACTTTCTTGCCTTTGATGAGATTGATATCGGCGTCGCGATCGTAATAAACGCGCATAGAGATTTCCTTCTTCAGCGTTTTTGTTGGAAAATCAGGGCGCGAGATCCATTAGGGACGCGATACGCTCTGAAATTTGAAATCCGGCTTAAGCAGCGAAAGCCGCCAGGTCAACGGTTTCAATCGCGCTTGAGCTTCCGGAACCGGCGCAACCTTCGATCGCGCCAAGCGCACCGCTCAGAAACGAGGCGGGCGCTTGCGCAAAGGCGATCACATCGCGTCCGGTCCGCGGCCGATCGCGGCTGCGCCTGTCCGCGCCACTTCCACAAGGCCGAGCGGCTTCATGAGGGCGATGAAGTTCTCGATTTTCGAGATCCGTCCGGTGATCTCGAAAACAAAGTGGTCGGTGGTGGCGTCCACGACTTGCGCGCGAAACGCCTCGGCGAGCCTCAGGCTCTCGACGCGCTTCTCGCCCTTTCCGGCCACTTTCACCAACGCCAGCTCGCGCTCGATCGGATCGCCCTTCACGGTCAAATCCGTAACTCCATGAACCGGGACCAGGCGGCCAAGCTGGCTCTTGATCTGGTCGATGATCTCGACCGGTCCATTCGTGACGATGGTAATGCGCAACTCGTTGGCTTCGCGGCTGACCTCGGTCACGGTCAAACTGTCGATGTTATAGCCGCGGCCGGCGAAAAGCCCGATGACGCGCGCGAGTACGCCCGGCTCGTTGTCGACGAGCACCGCGATCGTGTGCCTTTCAATCCGCGCCTGCTTCGGCTCTTCCGGCGGCATCGCTGAACCCCACTCCATCTTATTCATGACTAGCTGCCTTTGGCTCTCGATAACCGCAGTTGCGTTACAGGCAACCGCCGGTCAAACCATGACCTTGCCTGCTTCGGAGACCGAGAACGAGATGTCCTCGTTCGCCAACTCGTCGCCAAATATCATGTTGTTGTGCGCTTCGCCCGATGGGATCATCGGGAAGCAATTGGCCAATTTCGAAACGCGGCAATCGAAGAGCACGGGCTTCGGCGTCTCGATCATTTCCATGATGAGATCGTCGAGTTCATCGGGCTTCTCCGCGCGCAAGCCGACGCCGTGATACGCTTCCGCGAGCTTCACGAAATCGGGCAGCGCCTCCGCATAGGAATGCGAGTATCGCCCGCCATGCAGAAGTTCCTGCCATTGGCGCACCATGCCCATATATTCGTTGTTCAAGATGAAAATCTTGATGGGAAGGTCGTACTGCGCCGCGGTCGACATCTCCTGCATCGTCATCATCACCGACAATTCGCCCGCGATGTCGATGACGAGGCTTTCGGGATGCGCCACCTGCACGCCAACGGCCGCCGGCAGCCCGTAACCCATTGTGCCGAGCCCGCCGCTCGTCATCCAGCGGTTCGGCTCGTCGAAGCGATAGAACTGCGCAGCCCACATCTGGTGCTGGCCGACCTCTGTCGTGATGTAGGTATCGCGGTTTTTCGTCAGCTCGTACAGCCGCTGGATCGCGTATTGCGGCATGATCACATCGTCGCGGTTTGTGTATTTCAGGCAATCGCGCTCGCGCCACCCATTGATCTGCGCCCACCAGGCCTTGATCGCCTTCTTGTCGACCTGCGGCGAGCGGGCCCGCCACACCCGCAGCATTTCCTCCATCACAAAACCGCAGTCGCCGATGATCGGCAGATCGGCTCTGACATTCTTCGATATCGACGAAGCATCGATATCGACATGGATTTTCTTCGAGCCGGGCGAGAACGCGTTGAGGCGCCCAGTAATCCGGTCGTCGAAGCGCGCGCCGATGCAAATCATGACGTCGCAGCCATGCATGGCGAGGTTCGCCTCGTAGGTGCCGTGCATGCCGAGCATTCCGAGCCATTGCTTCGACGACGCCGGATAGGCGCCAAGGCCCATAAGCGTCGAGGTGATCGGGAACCCTGTCAGGTCCACGAGTTCGCGCAGAAGCTTCGAGGCGTTCGGCCCGGAATTGATGACGCCGCCGCCCGTGTAGAAAACCGGGCGCTTGGCGTTTGCGATCAGGTCGACAGCGTCGCGGATCGCCTGCGGGTTGCCCTTCACCTGCGGCCGGTAGGTTTTATGCAGGACCTTGCTCGGGCCGATATAGGGCCCCTTCGCGAACTGCACATCTTTCGGAATATCGACGACCACAGGTCCCGGCCGCCCGTTTTGCGCCACGTAGAACGCCTCATGCATGATGCGCGCGAGGTCGTTCACATCCTTCACGAGGTAATTGTGCTTCGTGCAGGGCCGCGTGATGCCGACCGTGTCGCATTCCTGGAAGGCGTCGGAGCCGATCAACTGCGTTCCGACCTGCCCTGTGATGCAGACGAGCGGGATCGAATCCATCAGCGCGTCAGCGAGCCCCGTCACCGCGTTCGTGGCGCCGGGGCCGGACGTGACCAGCACCACGCCAACCTTGCCGCTGGAGCGGGCATAGCCTTCCGCCGCGTGCGTGGCGCCCTGCTCATGGCGCACAAGGAAGTGCTTGATCCCCGTCTGCTTGAAGATTTCGTCGTAAATGGGAAGAACGGCGCCTCCGGGATATCCGAAGATATGCTCCACGCCCTGATCGGCGAGAGCTTGCAGGACGATCTCAGCGCCTGTCATCGCGCGTGCCATAACCAACTCCAAATAAATGCGGCCGCGCAACCGGCCGCCCCTAGCAGTAACAGTGCGGTAATACGTTAGGGCGCGGAGGTCAAGCCACTTTGGATAAAAATTTTGATGTCACGTTTTGTTCTTTCCGTTTCTTTCTTAAGATAGTGCATCCATGAGCAAAAATTACCGTTTAGCCAAGTAACCTGTCGCTTGGCGTAATTCCGCGTGTTCGTTTTCGCGCGCGCCGCGGCTTCATCGAGACCGATCTCGCCGCGCACATAGGCCAGCAAAGGCGGCAGCCCGACGGCGCGCATGGCGGGCAGCGCCGGGTCGAGGCCGAGCGCGGCGACGGCGCGCGCCTCCTCGATTGCGCCCTGCGCTATCATCATGTCAAAGCGCAAATCGCAGCGGCGGTACAGCTCGGCCCGGTCCACGCTCATGGCCAGCCGGAAGGCTTGGGCCAAAGGCAAGAGCGGCGGCTGCTTCGTGGCGTGCCACTCGGCGAGCGGACGGCCCGTCGCCTCCAACACCTCCAGCGCGCGAACGATGCGCTGCGGATCGCTCGGCCGAAGCCTCGAAGCGGTGAGCGGATCGCGGCGCGCGAGTTCGGCATGGAGCGCTTCCGGCGGCTGGACCTGCGCGGCGAGCCTGTAATGCGCGCGAACGGCTTCGGGAATATCGGGGATTTCGGACAGCCCTTCGGTGAGCGCTTTGAAATATAGCCCCGTTCCACCGGCGATGACTGGAAGCCGTCCCTTCCGGCTCGCGTCCGCAAGTTCCCTTTTCACATCCGCGAGCCACAGCGCCGCGGAATAAGGCTCGCGCGCGGGCCGGAACCCGTAAAGCCGGTGCGGCGCGCTCGCCTCGTCGGCAGGCGTGGGCCGGTTCGTGACGATGCGCAGTTCGGCATAGACCTGCATCGAGTCGGCGTTGATGACCACGCCGCCAAACTCGCTCGCCAGCTCCAAGGCGAGCGCCGACTTGCCGCTCGCCGTCGGCCCGCAGATCAGCACCGCTTTTGTGTCGCCAGGCCTGTACATCGCACCTTTCAGCCAAACCGATCCGTTTGCGGCTCGACGCGCTGCCCCCCGGCCGCCAAGCGCCGCCTCGCGTATTTAGGCGGAATTTCTCAGATTCGCCAAAACTTGGATCGCCACATTCTACGAACGGCCGCTTCCGCAAAGGCCGGTGTGAAATGAACGCAATAGGCACGATCTCAGACATTTCCGGCTAAAGAGGTCTCGCTTGGCAATAGAGTGAGGAGCGGAATTGAATTTTAAAGCGGAGGTTTAGGTAACTTCGGGTTCTTGCCGGCATATCAACCCAGGTCATGTCGCATTTTCAACCTCGTGTACTTGATAGCCGGCAGAGACCCGGGCTTCGGCGATAGACATCTTGTTTGTCATTTCGTCATCAACCGCAGGCTTCGAGGCGCTTGAACTCCTCCGATCGCCCATCAAGGTCGCACAACCCATCCATGACGATCTGAAGGCGATTGAGGGCCGTTGGCAGGAGAGCGGCGCATCGCTCGTTGTTCTTCTCCTGGGCGGCGAGTTCCAGGGCATGGGCCGCCTCGGCTAGCGCCGCCGCCCCAAGGGTTTTGGCCACCCCTTTCAGGGAATGAGCCAAACGCATCTGCGTTTCCCAATCCTCACCGGCCTGGGCGGCCACGAAATCCACCTCGAAGTTCTTTCCCAGATTGCCGCGGAACGTCTTGAGCACGCCCAGCAGCAGAGATGGGTCGCCGACATAGCGAAGGGCGACAGATACATCGATGCCAGGGCAATTCGGGAACTCGGATTTCTCTGCAGGGCTTTTCCTCACCGCCAGGGCAACCTCAGAAGGCGGCGCTGGGGGGCGGGCGCCGGGAAAGCACCCCACCATGCGTTCATAGAGCACATCCATGCGTATCGGCTTGGCGACATGCGCATTCATGCCAACTTCAAAGCACCGTTCCTGGTCCGCCACCGTGGCGTTCGCTGTTAGAGCGATAATCGGCAGGTCGCGGGCTCCATGTTCCATCCGCAGCCGGCGCGTAGCTTCGTAGCCGTCCATCCCTGGCATATGGCAATCCATTAGGATCAGGTCGGGACGTTTGTTCTGAACAAATTTGAGGGCCTCGACGCCGTCTTTCGCAAAACGAACGGACAGACCGGCGTTGGCCAGCAGTCCTTCGATCACCTCCCGGCTGACGTCCACATCCTCGGCGATTAGGATATCCAGCCCTGAGAAACGCGACCACTGCAGGGGCGCTTCAGCCTTATGGCGGTCGACCGGCGGTATCCGCTCTTCGTCCAACCCAAGGCAGCGGGCCAGTTCGACATAGAGGTAAGGGGCGCAGATGGGCTTCGCCAGCAGGCAGCCAATATCTTCGCCAGCCGCTGGATCTTGCTCCTTATGGCTGTGGGCTGTCGCCAGGAGCATAGGCGGCGGTTTTTTCTGCCGCACGGCATACGACGCCCTCAGACGGTGGATGGTTTCGATGCCGCGGTTTTCCGGCATGCGCAGATCCACCAGGCAAAAGAGATATTCAGGCGCAGTCTTGACGAGCGCAAGCGCTTCGACCGTGTTGCAGGCGCTGTCAACCCGCAGGCCAAGCTGGCCAATCAGGTGCGACAAGACCTTTCGCGTCACAGGGTTTTCATCGACGATCAGCGCTGCCCGCACCGCATGGCCGGCCAGCTTGGCCGCCAGTCTCGTGGCGTCAGGCCGGCGGCCGGGCTCAGCCAACGGGAAGCGTGCAGTGAAATGAAAGGTGCTGCCGGCGCCGGGAGCGCTCTCAACCCAAATGCGCCCGCCCATCATCTCTATGAGCTGCCGGCTGATCGCAAGTCCAAGGCCGGTACCGCCATATTTGCGAGTCGTCGAGGCGTCGGCCTGAGTGAAGGGACGGAACAAGCTGGCGGTCTGTTCCGCAGTCATGCCGATGCCTTCGTCGCTCACGGAAAAATGCAGTTCGACCGCCCCACCATCGTTTTTGACGGCTTTGGCGCAAACGACAACATTTCCCTCCGTTGAGAATTTGAGAGCATTGCCGGCAAGATTTGTCAGCACTTGGCCGAGACGCAACGGATCGCCGATCAAAAGCGGGCTATCGCCATCCATGTCGTAGATCAGCTCGACGCCCTGCTGATTGGCTCTCATGGCGAAGAGGCTTGTCAACTGATCGAACACGGTTTCGAGCGCAAAGGGAATGCCTTCCATCGACAGCTTGCCTGCCTCGATCTTCGAAAAATCGAGAATATCGTTCAGAATCTGCAGCAGAGACTCCGCGGCTGTCTTGATTTTCCCGATGTAATTGCGCTGGCGTTCGTTAAGTCCTGTCGCCATGGCCAGCTCCGACATGCCTATGATCGCGTTCATCGGCGTGCGGATTTCATGCGACATATTGGCGAGAAACTCGGATTTGTGCCGATTGGCCTTCCCGGCATCTTGTATTGCCTGCTGCAGCAACCGCGCAGTTTCTTGCCGCTCGCGCTCCCGGCCGACCGCGGCGAGTAATTGGGCGCTCGTGCTCGCGACAGGGCCAAGATGCTCGATGACCTCTTCATCATAGCCGCCCGGGCGGTTTGCAAGGCCTATCATCCCAACTAGAGACGTCCCGTAATAGATGGGCATTCCTAGAAAAGAAGACAAAGGAGGACATCCACAGGGAATACATTTACCTCTTGTGCTATTTGCTAAGTTATTATTTATAATACTCTTTCCATTGCGAATTACATTACCAAACAAATCGTCAGACGTAAGAATTTTAGCCGCACACGAGGAAATCTCTTTATAAAATTTGCGCTCAACGTCATCCCACGTCACATTGTGGATCGCGTAACTAACAAACTGTGATCCCTCCGCGCTTGCGATAACCTCACCGATAAAGCCGAATTCGCTATCGGTTAGCTCTAATATCTCAGGCAGAAAACTCTTGAACAAATTATTAGGATCGCCATGGGCAATAAATCTAGCTTGAGCTTTCTGAATAATATCAAGCTGTTTGTGCTGCCTGCGTAATATCACGGCATCTTTGTCGCTCGTAATATCATGCATGGAGCCGATCCAGTGACCCTCCACCTTCTGTTTCTGCATAAAAAGGGTGACACAGCGGGTGCTTCCATCCGCATGAGCTAACCAAAGTTCATCAAGCGATACCGATTGCAAGGACTCATTCGTTATCTTTAATATGAACTCCTGCCACATAGCTTCGGAAGAAACACAGAGGAAGCTATTTATTGGTCGCCTTATGGCCTTTTCGACAGGTATTCCAGTTATTAAAGCCCAAGACTTATTGAGGAACAGAAAGTTGAATTGTTCGTCGAATTGAAAAACGATTTCCTGTACGTTGTCTACAAGGGATTGGTAGCGACTCTCAGATCGAGAGAGCCGCTCAATAAGCCTATGCTGGATTTGTAAATCCAGTTCACGTTTATCTGGACGTTCAGTCATGAATTAGTGAAGCGTCAAGCCAAAGCGGGACAATAGCGCTGTGCTATCGAGAACTTCCGCGTAAAGCGGAAAAATCATATCACAGTAGAACGACTCTTCGATGGCGCTGCGCCCCGCAATACAATCGCTCAACATATGCACACGATAACCATGTTCAAAAGCCGCACGACCTGTGGAGTCGATGCAAATTGATGTAACGGCGCCAGCAAGATAGATATCGGTAATTTCCCTATGCTTTAATTTCTCGTGTAATTGTGTATTAGAGAACGCATTCAGACCCCGCTTTCCGGTTACCTCTAATATTCTCTCTTCATAAGCTACAAACTCAGGTATTGTCTTACCCCCTTTTGTCCCCTGCCTAAAGGCGCCAGCCTCTTTGATGGCCTTCAGGATACCTTCCGGTTCGACGAGTTCAGAGTAGCCTGCGGTAAAAACAATTGGTGTTGCAACAAGCGTCGCCGGCGTCTCTTTAAGAGCATCAATCAAGGCAAGCGTATTTGCCAGTACGGTACGGGTCCTGCCTGGTTCCTCTATTACGCCCTGCAATATCCCATCCTCTGCGAAATAGTCATTCTGGTAACCAATGAAGACAATAGCTGCGTTTTTGATTTTCATAATCGGGCCATCCTATCTGGCGCAACGGGTTGCAGAGCAAACTCCGAAGCACTTAACACGGTGTGATGATGAGATTATCCAAAGGTTGGCGGCAACTTTAGATAAATTACAGAAATCAGGCCGGGACGGCCGAACAAAGAAACTTCACCCGTAGACCAGCTCAACAATTTTGCAGAACTTGACGCACATAACTACTTCAAGGCGATTTTCGCAGCTGGAGGTCAAGCCGCCGCGCCCGTTTATGTGTGGGATGTCTCAAGTCGCCGAGTAGGCCTGGGGAATTTCACCCCGGGCCCCTCACAAATCCGGACTTGATACTCTCGCATCATCCGGCTCGTGCCATCGATCGAGGCTGCCGCCTTCCGTTGGTTGTCAGGCTCCTCCCGTTGCCGGTTGGCCGACGCAACGCCGATGACCCGCCGCCTTCGCTCCACGAGCATTGCACCCGCTTCATCACGACTACGAGGCAGTCCCGTCCCTCTCCGGCGCATCGGTACTTTCGGCCTCGCGGTTGGAGCCGCTTGCGCCTTTTTCCTTAGCATCGCGGCAAGATTCTCACGTTCCTTATAAGAGCCTGGTTGAGCTTCGCGCCGCCTACATGCCGGATGCCGTCCGGGCAGCATCAGGACATCCACCGAGTTGATCGCGAAGGTAGGGTCAACCCTCGGTTTTGACATCGCCTAATCTGCTTTCGACACTTCATCGACGGTTCGCTTGCGCTCGCCTCTCTCAAACATAAGCGACCCAAATGCGCTCTTGCCACGCGGTCCATTTTCGCCGCTCCGGAACATAGTTAAAATCGAACTGGTTAACGGCGGCCGGACGAAATAACTTCCGGCCGCAAAAGCAATTTCTCCCGCCGGGTTTTGCCGAAAAAACGGCCTCCGAAAAATCCGTTAAATATAGATAATTGCGCGCGTTAACTGGAATATCCAATCTGGGGTTGCTTGAGCGCCGCCTGCAATCATTTTGATTTTTTGGATGCGAACGGATTTTCTCAATCAAAATCAACTTGATGCTGCCGATTAAAACTTTCGCAAGGCGCTTTCTCCTACCATCCTGCCTTAACGGATGCCCTTCCGATGGAATGTCGCAATGCCGCCCGCCTCTCATTCCAAGCCTTCCCGCCACCTTCAGCGCGAAAGGCTGCCAAAAAAAGCCTTGCGTTCGGAAGAGATGTCTCGAACGGGTCATAAACGCCGGGTCACCCCTGCGTTGATCTGCTTCGAACGAAAAAACGAAGCGCTCACGCCGGAGCAGCCGCGCGAACTCTGCTTAACCTCCAATGGCTGCGGCGGCGAGGCTGAGGGCCGCGACGGCCAACAGCGCGCAGCCGAACGCAACGCGATAGATCGTCAGCGCCCGGTCGATGTCCTGAACCGTCGCCCCGGCGCGCCCGTCGCCCATCCAATGGTCATCGACCGAAACTCCGCCGTAGATGCGCGGGCCAGCGAGCCGCAGGCCGAGCGCCCCCGCCATCGCGGCTTCCGGCCAGCCGGCATTGGGCGAGCGATGCAGCGGGGCGTCGCGCCAATAGGCGCGCCATGCCGATGACGCGGACGCGCCCGGCACGAGCGCTGCGGCGGTGGCGAACATGAGGCCAGTCAGGCGCGAAGCCGGCAGGTTGACAAGGTCGTCAAGCCGTGCCGCCGCCCAGCCGAAGGCGAGATAACGCTCGGACCTGTGGCCAATCATGCTGTCGGCGGTATTGATCGCCTTGTAGGCGATGATGCCGGGCAATCCGCCGATCAAGAACCACAGCGCCGGGGCGGTCACCCCGTCGGAGGCGTTTTCAGCGAGACTTTCGATCGCGGCTCGGCACACCGCCGCTTCGTCGAGCGAGTCGGGATCGCGCCCGACGATTTTTGCAATGCTGCGCCGCCCGCCCAGAAGCCCCTCAGCGCGAAGAGCCGCAGCCACTGCGCGCACGTGCAGATCGAGATTGCCGCCTGCGATCAGCGTGGCGGCGATGACGACAGTGAGCGCAAATCCAAGATAGGGAATGGCGCGGGCAGCGAACTCAAGGGCTAATCCCGCGCCAAGGCTAGCGGCAAGCAGCACCATCACGGCTACCACGCCCCCCGCGCGGCGCAGGACGAACGTAAGCTGCGGCTGATTGAGCCTCGAATCGAGGAAGGCCAGCAGCGCGCCGATCCACGACACCGGATGACCGATTGCGCGAAACACGGCCGCGGGATAAGCCAGCACCGCTTCAAGGCCGAAAGCGATAATCAGGATCAGGATGCTGCTGGGCGGATCGAACATGGATTGTGACATGACGTTGCGGAATGAGACGTGGAAGAGAACGGCTGAGCTACGCATTCATGGGGGCCGGATCGATGTGGCGGCGCGCCTCTATCCTTCGGCGCCGCAACCATGGATCGACCTGTCGACCGGCATCAATCCCATAGCCTATCCGGCGCCGCAAATACCACTCGCGCTGTATCAGCGTCTTCCACTGGCGCGCGACATTGCTGAGATGACGGCGGCCGCCGCCGAAGCCTATGGGCTGCCGGCGCGCGCGGCGATCATACCCGTACCCGGCAGCGAGATCGCGATCCGGTTGCTGCCGCGCATGCTTGGCCCTAGCCGCGTTGGCATCGCCGGGCCGACTTACGGGTCGCATGCTGCGGCTTGGCGCGAGGCCGCGCCGAAGTGCATGAAATCGCCGCGCTGCCGGACCCGGGCGCACGAGATTATGACGTCGCAATTCTGGTCAATCCCAACAACCCAGACGGACGCGCTGTGGCGCGTGATGACCTCGCGACGTTCGCGCGGGCCTGGACGGCGGCGGGGCGCCGGCTGATTGTCGACGAAGCTTTTGCCGATGTGCGGCCCGATCTTTCGCTGCTGGCGATGCGGGAACTGCCTGAAGGCGTTGTGGTGCTGCGCTCGCTTGGCAAGTTTTTCGGCCTGGCGGGCTTGCGGGTTGGCTTTGTTGTGGCCGCCGAACCGGATGCAAAACCCTGGCGAGAGCTGCTCGGCGACTGGTCGGTGCCGGGCCCCGCCTGCGCCATCGCCACGCTGGCGCTGCGTGACGCGGATTGGATTGCGGCGACGCGAGCGCGGCTTGCAGCAGACCGCCAGCGGCTCGACGGCATCCTTGAGAGCGCCGGTCTCAAAGCGCTCGGCGCCACAGACCTGTTTGCTCTGTTCGAAGCGCCGGATGGAGCCGACCTGCTCCATCATTTCGCCCGCGCCGGCATTCTGGTCCGTGGCTTTGCCGCGGCGCCACAGCGCATTCGCTTCGGGCTCCCTGGCGACGAGGCCGCGTGGGAGCGGTTCGAAACCGTCTGCCGTGCTTTGCCATGGTGAAGCCCGGAACATCGATAGGGAGAGACTCATTCGCCGCCTCCGCGCCTTTCGCGGGGCGATGCGCGCTCGATTGCCGCCCGCAGCAGGGCCGCCGCCCGGTAAGGGGCGTGCACCGCCTTGCTGACCGGCAGCACAACAAAAAAGCCGGTCACGACGCCGAGATGCAGCGTCAGCACGAGACCCATCGCGGCAGTGTCGCGCAAGACAAGCACCAGAAGACCGCTCGCAGCCACTACCGCAAGCAGGATCAGAAACTCCACATTGAGCCAAACCTCAGCTTTAACGGACGGCACGCGGTCAGCGCGCAGTTCGAGAAACAATAACCCGCCGATGCCGATCAGCATCATGAACCCGCCGATCCCGCCCGCCAAGACCGGCAGGCTTGTCAGCGGATAAGGCGCAGGCGCGCCGTACAGATGATGATAAAGCGCCGCGATCAGCGTCGACGCCACGCTTGCCAGAAAGCCAGCCGCCATAAGGTGATGAAAAAACCGCCGGCGTCGCGAAAAACGCTCGTCCTCGTCGTTGCAGCCGGGGCCGCCGCCGCCGAGATTGCGCAACGTGATAATATCGGCCAGCGCGGGATAGAGCGCCTGCACCATTGTCTTCAACGAGGCAGCGGGGGCGATCGCGCGCCAGAACCTGATTGCGCCCGCCATCATGGCGGCGACCGCCCATAAGAGAGCGACCCCGGCCGCGCACGCCATTAGCCGCCACGGTATCACTTGGTAGAAGGCGCCTGGTCCGCGATGGACCGCGAACATCGCCGAGGACGGAATCCATATCAGCGCCATCAGCACGGTGAGAGCTGTTGCGCCTCCCGCGAACCCGGCGGCGGCCCAGGGTTTTGCGCCGAACCTATGCCCAAACAGCGGCGGCCACGCATAGTCACGGTAGGAGCGCTGCCGCACTTCGGCCAGCGTCTTCGGCAGATTGACCGCGAACGGATGGGGCGGCGCATACTGGCAGGCATACCAGCAGCCCCGGCAGTTATGGCAGAGATTGGCGAGATAATTCAGATCGTTCATCGCGAAATCGTGCCGGCCCGCGATCGCGGGAAACACCGCGCACAATCCGTCGCAATACATGCAGGCGGTGCAGATCCGCAGCACCCTCTCGGCTTCCTCCGTGAGTTCATCCCGCTGCATGGCGTGCGGCCTCCTCGCCAGCCAAGCGGCCGGACACGGCGGAAATCGTCACGCCAAGGCCTGCCAGATATCCACGGCCGAGCACGTTCGCCGCCATGATCATACCAGCCGCGAACACATTGGGGACGGCGCGGCCATCGTTCCGCACGATCCGCATCCGTTCATCGACTGTGACGCCGAAATTCGTGAACGTCACGCCCGGCCGCAGCGGATAGGCGGCGAATGGCGGGACCGCTATTGCAAACGCGCCATGCGACTTTGGCGGGTTCAATCCGTGAGCGCCATGCGCGGCGCTTGCCGCATCGTCGCCGGGCGCCCGCGTAGCGGCATTGAATTCGCGAACGCTTGTTTCCAGCGCCGCCGGATCGAGTTCGAGGCTAGCCGCGAGCGCCGCGATGGTGTCCGCCTGGATCGGCGGCAGCGCCGTAGGCAGCGCGCGGGCCAGTCCTTCCGCGTCCAGGATCAGATAGGCGATCTGACCGGGACATTGCGCGATGCGCGGGCCCCAGCGTGCATAATGCGTTCGGCCCGCGTCCTCGCCCTCATCGCCGAATCGTTTGCCGTCGCGATCGACCACGATGCCGTAGGGAATCGCGGTGATGCGCGTGACGATTCCGCCATCGAACCTCGGTCCGCGTGCATCGACCGCGACCATGTGACATTGAGCCGGATCGCCTGCAGGCTTTACGCCGGAGTCGAGCAGAAGCCGCAAAATCCGGCCGGTGATGTAGGGCGCGCCTCGGATCATAAAACCATCGGCTGCGGCGCCGAAATTTTCGCGAAGCCAGGCGAGATCGGCTTGATGGCCGCCTGAGCACGCCACAACGGTCTTAGCAGCGATGCGCTCGGCGACTCCGTCATGAACGGCGTCAGCCTCGCAGGCACGGCCGTCGAAGCGAAGAGCCACGACTTCGCTGTCATATGAGATCGCAACGCCGATCTTCGCCGCGGTCTGGTACAGCGCGTTGATCATCGCCTTGCCGCCGCCGAGCAAAAAGGCGGTGCGCCGCGAATAGGGCATTACGCCGCTCGCCGGGTCCTGCAGATGGACGCCATTGGCTTCGAGCCATGGCGCGATCGTTGCGGACCCGCGTATCAGCAATCGCGCCAGCATTTCGTCGCTCGCTCCTTGCGTGACGCGGCGAAGGTCGTTCAGGAATGCGTCCTCGCCATAGGCGTCTGGCACGTACCAGGCCGGCCGGTCATGCATCAGGCGAAAATTGCGTGCGTGACGGGTGTTGCCGCCGCGCATCGCCGCCGGCGCCTGTTCGACGATGCGGACCGAAGCGCCTCTGCGCCGGGCCGCGATGGCTGCGCACAGCCCGGCGCTGCCGCCGCCGGCCACCAGCACATCGATGCGTCCCGGAGGCGGTGCTGAACTCATGATGCCTTCCAGCCAATCCTATTGCCCAACGCGTTGCGGCAGTTCTCCAGGATGACGGTCGATGCACTCATAGGAACCCGTTCATCGCGTTGTCAACCGCTGGAGCCGGGGTGGCCTTATGAAGCGAACGCGTCCGCTCTTGCGCAAAGGGCGCGGGTCATGCTTTTTGCCTTAGTCTCCGGCGCCTCGGGAGAGGCGAAACGAGAACAGGACGCCGCGAGAGATCGCCCATGCAATGCCGCCACTGTAGCCGGATCGTGCTCGATCGCGCGGCCGTAGCGCCGCAGAAACAACATCGGGAAGGCGACCGGCGGGCCGGAGATGCCGGATCGCGACGGTGGGGAAGCACACTTTCCCGCGATGGAAGCGCCTGCGCTACGGATCGGCCGGCTCGCAAGGGCTGGCGCGCTATCTGCGTCAATTGCTGAGGATTTTGTGTGCGATCGCATGTAATGGAACAAGTTACTATTCGGAGGACGGATGCGAAAAATCCTCGTTATCGGCATCGGCGCTGGCGATCCCGACTACCTCACGATCCAGGCCATCAAGGCTCTGAATCGGGTAGACGTCTTCTTCATACCCGATAAGGGCGCCGAAAAGGCCGCGTTGCGTGAATTGCGAACTGAAATTTGCGAGCGCTTTATCGAGCACAAGAACTATCGGATGGTGGGCGTCGATATACCGAAGCGAGCAACCGGTCCGGATTATATGGCCACCGTCGATGACTGGCACGGCGCGCTCGCCGGCATTTACGCACGGCTGTTCGAGGAGGAACTGCAGGAGGGCCAAACCGGCGCGCTTCTCGTGTGGGGCGATCCGTCGATCTACGACAGCACTTTGCGGATCATCGAACGGGTGCGCGCCAAAGGGCTCGCTCTGGACTACGAGGTAATCCCCGGGATCAGCAGCGTGCAAGTTCTGGCGGCCAAACACCGCATCACCCTGAATCAAATCGGGGAGCCCGTGCTGTTGACGACTGGGCGCAAGCTCGCCGATGGCTTTCCGATCGGCCACAGCGTCGTTGTCATGCTCGACGGCGCACAAACCTTTGCCAGGCTGGCCGGTGAAGACCTCGAAATTTTCTGGGGCGCCTATCTCGGCGCCAAAGACGAAATTCTTTTGTCGGGCAAACTCGCCGAGGTGAAGGATGATATAGAGGCCGCGCGCAAGCGCGCGAGAGACGAGCACGGCTGGATCATGGACATGTACTTACTGCGCAAAACCAATTCCATGTGATGCGTCCGCCTTTATGCCTCTTATCCAGGCGCCGGAATATTGACCGGCAGTTCCACCCCCAGCCCTTGCAAAACACTCTAAGCGGATGTTCGTTGACATGCTGAGGGATGTATACTTGGATAGGTCTGCCTTCTCCATACTTAAGTCATCAATTGATAGACAAGGCGCCTCGGCGCCGCTGACAGAGCAGCGTTCGTCGCGTCCATGTGTTTTATAGCCAAGGAAGTTGTAACGTGAAACGAGAACCCTTTGCGCTTGGCGCCTGGCTCCCGGTGGTGTTCTGGAGCGCGATCATCGCCCTTGAATCCGCGGAAGGATCTTCGGCCAATACCGGCTCTATTTTGGAGACGTTAGCCGTTTGGTTGTTTGGACACGTGGATCCAGCGCGCTTCGCGGCCTTTCATCACATTTTGCGCAAGAGCGGACACTTCCTCGGTTATGGCATTTTGGGTTATCTCTGGTTTCGCGCCTTCATGCGAACGCTCCCAACCAGCAGGCGCCTGACTTGCGCTTTCTTGGCCATCGCATGCACGTTTCTAATTGCTTCACTCGACGAATGGCATCAGAGTTTTTCGCCCGGCCGCGCTGGCAGCTTCCGGGACGTGGTGCTGGATACCGTTGGATCGTTTGTACTTGTTTCTCTGGCGATGGCCGCGACTACGCGCCGCCGGAAGGCGGGCGTCGCCTTGCGCTGATAGTCGCGCGAGACGCCTCCAGGCTGTTTCTCGCACTTGATTACCCCAATGTTTCCGCCAATTCCGTCGTCATGGCCGCACCGCTTATTGTCATGGCCGGGCTCCGACCCGGCCATCCAGAGAACTGACAATGCTTCAATTGCTTAGCTGGATGGCCGGTAAAAGGGCCAAAATTCCCAATGTTTTCAAGGCTTCTTCTGCCAGAGGAAACATCGGGGTAATCAGGTTCTCGCGATGGCAACCTCGCCGCTACGGGAAACTGAACATGTCAAATAGGTCGCCGATGGCGGGCATGTTCGACGGGACATAGGCGGAGCGCTCATTCGTAACCGGATTGGGCAGATTGTCCCGGCTGCGCGCAGTCAGCGGAGCCAACCCCCAGTTGTGCTCGATGAACTTAACAACGGATGCATGATCGCTGTAGGTGTGCACTATGCGGCCGCCTCTCGTATAGGGTGACACCGCAATAAAGGGAATGCGCGGCCCGTCGCCGAAGAAGTCGAGCGGTTGGATGAAGCCCGAGTCGTAGTAACCGCCGCCCTCGTCGAAGGTGACGAAAATAGCTGTCTCCGCGAATAGCTCCGGCTGTGCCTGGACGCGCTCGATGACGTTGCGGGCGAACGCCTCAAACAGGCTCAGCTTGGAGCTTTGCGGATGGCCGTCGAGCCACCAGTCCGGCTTGACATAGGCCACGGCCGGCAGCGTCCCCCCAGCAATATCCGCGAACAGATCCTGCACATCCTTCAGGTGTTCCGCGCGCTTATCCGCATCCGCCATGATCGAGGCCTGATACTGAAACGGATTGCAGACGTCGCAATAGCGGTTTGGCAGTCCCGCCTTCGCCTTGTTGAAGCCGCCGCCATAAAAGCGGAAGGAAACGCCCTTCTCCAAGAGCGCGTCGCCGATGCTGCGCACACTCGACGGCGGGATCGCCTTAGGCGCCGCGCTGAGCGAGCCGTCCGCTTTATAGCCGGGCTCAAGATTGTTCAGCACGTAATAATGCCCCAGCTCGCAATTGGGCTTCGGCGCATAGGGCAGCGAGGCGAGATAGCTTACAATGGGCTGCACGCCCGGCTGTGTTGCGTCCGCGCAGGCTGTATACCAGCCGTCATTCGCGTAGCGGTTGACCGTGCCGGCCTGTGGGTTGGGATCGGCGATCAGGTTCGCGGGCGGCGTTGCGGGCGCGCCTTTGCCATCGCTGTAAAAGATCGTATCGGCCATGGCGATGTAGAGGTGCTCGACCATGGTGCCGCCCATTTGGGCCTGATGATAATTGTCGCTCATGGCGTATTCATCAGCGAGGCGGCGCAAATAGGGCGCGTCGCCCCGCTCTGCGTTGTAAAAGCCCATGGCGTTCCCGCCGTCATGGATTTTGCCGGAAAAGGCCGTGCCCACGAACGGGTAAAGATCGCTCAGACAACCGCTAGCGTTTTCTGGCGTGGCGCGGCCGGCTTCGCAGTCGGACTGCTGCCACATCTGATAAAAGCGGTGAACCATATCGCCAGCATAGGCGTCGTAGGGGAGCGCCGGGCCGCTGAGCTGGAACGGACCGTTGGGTAGGTTCGAAGCGCCGGCGATGCGCGTATCCGTGCCGGTTGTGCGGGCCAGGCCACTGGCGCCGGTCGTCAGCAAATGCACATCGGCGGGCGCCAGATCGTGTTCAGCGGCCGAAGCAGCCTCCTCTGTGGCGAACGGCGGTTCGGACTGGCGAGGCGAGTTGGGCGTGTCGCGCAGTTCCGGCGGCGGTAAGCTTGCGTAAGGTGTCTTGGCGCCGGCGCCAATGTAATACGCGGGCTGAGCGGGCGCTGTGAATTGCGCCGCCGCGCTGAAATTCACGCCGGGCGAGCCGTCTTCCTTCACGATGCCTTTGGAAAGCAGGTTCGAAATCGTTTGGCCGGCGCTCGGTTTGTACACGCCAAACACATGATCGAATGTACGGTTTTCGCCGATAATGATGATGACGCGCTTGATGGGCGTCGCGGCGCCCGGCTTTCCGCCGGCTTCCTCCGCGTGAACCAAGCCAGTCGCCAGCAAGCCGAGCAGGGCGTTAATTGCGCAAAGCCACATCCACTTCTGAGCCTTCGGCGGCATTTCCGTTCCCCCTCAGAACAATGGTTCACAATTTAACAAGAACTCCATGACGAACTGATTGCACGGCAAGCGGAAGCGCCGGCCGCTACCTGACCTCACGCGCAGCGATGACGCGCGATAGTTTTGCTTTTCGGTATGATGAAGTTGAAAGCGGCGCCCCTAGGTTCCGCGTTCTCCGCCCAGATTGCGCCCCCATGGGCTTCAACGATCTCCTTGCAGATGGCGAGCCCTAGCCCCGTGCCCCCGGCGCCAGTTTTCGTCCTACTGCTTTGTATGAACTTGTTGAACACGGTTTCAAGCTCTGTTTCGGGAATGCCCGGACCTTCGTCGGCAACTCGGCAGCGAAGGCCGCGCTCGCCATCTGGCATGCGCCCATTGGAAAGCTCGATGGAGATCTCGCTTCCGGCGCCCGAGAACTTGATGGCGTTGGAAATGAGATTGACGAGCACCTGAACCATGCGATTCCGGTCGAACACCGCCTCTGTATTTTGGTGCTCTATTTTGACGCAAACACGAAGTTGTTTTTGGGAGAGCAAGCCGTCCAGCTCCATCCGCGCGTGCTCGATCGCCTGCCGTAAGTCGCCGGCCTCGCGATTGTACTCCATTTTGCCGGAGTCCATTTTGGCCAAATCCAGCAGATTGTTCAGAAGTTCGAGCAGGCGCTTTCCAGAAAACCTGATGTTCTCAAAATATTTTTTGATGCCTTGCGTGTTTCCTTCGTCAGCAGTCGAAAGGCCGATTTCCGTATAGCCAAGAATGGCGTGCATCGGCGTTCGCAGCTCATGCGACATGTTGGACAGAAACTCAGACTTCGCCTTGACCGCCTGTTCCGCCCTTTCTTTTTGCTCAAGCGCAAGTTTGGTCTGCTCTTGTACCCTCCAATGAAGCGCCCGCTGCTCTATGGCGTTTGAGCGCAAAATATCGACCGCGCGGGCGATGTCGCCGAGTTCGGTCTTTTCGGACTCGTGCGCCGGAGGAATGTCCAAATCGCCCTTGGCGAGGCGGGTGATTTTGATGACAAGCTTTGAGAGCGGCCTCGTGATGGAGCGGCTGATCACGTACCCCAAAGCGGCGATGGCTATCAGCGCAACAGCGACCAAACCGGCCTCCATGACAAGGCGGCGCAGAAACATCGCGTTTACATCGTCGACATACAGGCCAACGCCAACCAAACCTCCGATCTCAGGGACGTTTTGCACGAGTGAAATCTTGGGTTTTATTGGGCCGCCGACTCCCTTTTCGTACTCGTAGGCTAGAAAGCCCGTTCCCGAAGGTCCCCTGGCGATATTGATTAACTCTTGGATAAACTTGACGCCATTCGGATCGGTAAGTTCGATACGATTCTGCCCAATTTTAGACGGATCGTTCAGAACTGTCGTAACGCCATTATAGTCATAGGCAAATACATAGCTCGCCTGGCGTTGGTCTCCGAAATGAGCCGATTGAAGGATTGTGAAGAATGCCTTCCGGCCGGCCTCGCTTGCAGGCCCTCCAGCCGCATTCATGCCAGCGCGGGCAATCGAGAGGGTCAAATCCAGAAGGTTGCTAAGCTCGGCCCGCCGGTCCTCCAGCATCTGCGAGCGCAGCACCCACAGCCCGATGCCGGAAGAGACGAGCATTCCAAACGCGGCCAGGATGAGGATGGAACGGATACGGGCCGTGATCTTGAGCCGGGAGAGCACGTAAGCATCCTATGCTTCAGGTTGCAATGTATTGACGTATACTGGTATATCGGTAAACTTACCATTATAGCGCTGCGCCGAAGCGCCAGTTATCAGCGCGGTGCGGCCGTGAGGGTCTCGTACCAACCGCCGAAAAGTCTGACCCGCTTGGTGTGCCCTCGAAGGCGGGCATCCAGTAATCGGGGCAATTAAAACCTTTAGGAACAATTACCTTAATGCGTCGCTTACTGGGTCCCCGCCTTCGAGGGGACGGCAACGGGAGCGGCCGGGAATTATAGCCGTTGGTATATCACAGAGGGTTCCGAAGCCCCTCACCCTGTCTCTCTCCCCGGTATAGGACGCTCATATCTCCCTCTCGAATCGCATGCGCTTGCGGTCTCGTTGAGCAGCAAACACGCCAAGGCCTGTTTGCTGGGAGAAGGCCGGGTTGGGGTTTCGCCGCCATCATGCAGGCTAATTCCGGCAGGCTGCCGAAAAAGCATGCAATCTTGGCTTCATGCTTCGGCAAGCTCAGGATGAGGTTGAGTAAGAGTTGATCCTCATGGAGCCTTTCGAACCTTGGGCGACATCCCTTTTCAGCAGCCTGCTAATTCCGCACTTCAAGCAGCCGGCGCGCGATCACCTGCGCCTGGATTTCGGCGGCGCCCTCGAAAATGCTCAAGATGCGCGCATCGCACAGCACGCGGCTGATGGGATATTCGAGCGCAAAGCCATTGCCGCCATGGATTTGCAGCGCATTATCCGCAGCCGACCACGCAACGCGCGCCGCTAGCAGCTTCGCCATGCCGGCCTCAAGGTCGCAGCGGCGCCCGCCGTCCTTCTCGCGGCCGGCGAAATAGGCGAGCTGGCGCGCGATCATGGTTTCAGCGGCCATCATGGCGATTTTGTCCGAGACGCGCGGGAAGTTGACGATCGCCTTGCCAAACTGCTGGCGCTCAGTCGCGTAGCGCAGCGCGAGGTCCATCGCAGATTGCGCGACGCCGACCGCGCGCGCCGCTGTCTGCACGCGCGCCAACTCGAAGGTCTGCATGAGCTGCTTGAAGCCCTGGCCTTCCTCCCCGCCGAGAAGCGCGGACGCCGGAACTTCGAAACCGTCGAAGGATAGCTCGTATTCCTTCATGCCGCGATAGCCGAGCACCTCGATTTCGCCGCCCGTCATGCCGTTTGCGGGAAATGGATTGGCATCCGTGCCGCGCGGCTTCTCCGCAAGAAACATCGAAAGCCCGCGATAGCCCGGCTCAGCGCTATTGGTGCGCGCCAGCACGGTCATCAGATCGGCGCGGACGGGATGGGTGATCCAGGTCTTTTGCCCGGTGATTTTGTAGACATCGCCATCGCGAACGGCGCGCGTTTTGAGCGACGCCAAATCCGAACCGGTGTTCGGTTCGGTGAAAACGGCCGTCGGCAGCACCTCCCCGCTCGCGATCTTCGGCAGCCAATGCTCCTTTTGCTCCGCCGTGCCGCCGCCGAGGATCAGCTCCGCCGCGATCTCGGAGCGCGTGCCGAGAGAGCCGACCCCGATATAGCCGCGGCTCAATTCCTCTGAGACGACGCACATCGCCTCCTTGCCGAGGCCAAGCCCGCCATACTCCTCGGGGATGGTCAGGCCGAATACGCCAAGCTCATTCATCTTCTCGATGATTTCGAGCGGGATATACTCGTTTTTCATATGCCATTCATGCGCGTGCGGCTTCACCTCCGCCTCGACGAAGCGGATCATCTCGCCTCGCATCGCCTCAAGCGTGTCATCGAGCCCGCCATCGCCAAAATGGCCCGTGCCTTGCGCATGCTGGACGAGTTCGACGAGACGCGCGCGAGCCTGCGCGGAATTGGCCTTGATGAGCTTGACGATGCCTTGGGTCGCAAACGCGTCGCGGTCGGCGGGCTCAAGCTCAAGATCGTGAAAACGAACGGTCTCAGATTGGCTCATCGGGATGCCGCCGAGGATCTGGGCTACATATTCTCCAACGCCGATCTGGGTCAGCAGCGCTTCCATCTCGCCAAAGCGGTGATCCTCGCTGAGACGGCTGGCATAGGCCGCCATCTGCTTAATGGCCTCGGCATACGTGGCAAGCCATGCGAGCCCGTGACAGGCGTGCTGCTCGCGCTCCATCAACTCGCCGCTCAGCGTGCCGTTCTCGCTTACCCTAGCTCGCAAAATGACCGTCGCGCGGCGGAGAAGCCGTTCGGCGTTTGTCGCGGCCTCGGCGCAAAGCGCAAGCAGGTCTGGAGCCAGAACGGCAGCGGCGGTATGGCTTTCTGCGGCGAGGCTCATACTGGGCTTCTCCTTTCGTGTTTCATGCGGTTCTTCGCATTCTCAAACTTAACACTAAATCCGGCAGAATGCGTCATGGGAGGCCATTCGTGCGCGGCCAGCGGCATAACATGACGCTGCTCCGGCGCTTGAGTGTTATATCAACCGCCGAAATGGCCGCTTCCCTTGTCGTCCCCGCGAAAGCGGGGAGCCGGCAAGCGATGCATTAAGTTGTTATCTCTAAAGACCTTCATTGTTCCGATTACTGGATGCAGCCTTCGCAGGCACGACACAAAGGGACGTCAGAAGTTTTGGCTGCCGGTACTAGAGGTGCTGCCGTCGCAACTCGCTGTTCCTGCCAATGGCGCCCACGCGCGCCGTGAAGCGCTCGACCAGCTCGGTATAGCACGGCCAGACCGGGTTTCGAAATGCCCGGTTGATACCGCTGCATTGAACTCTTGTATCGTTTCCCAGCTTTGACAGCGACCATCGTTCCGATGGCCGTGTCAAAAGAGGCGCTTCATTTTCTCCGGCCGAACACCACGTCGAGCCAAAGGCTGAAGAACGTCTTTTGTGGTTCTTTTGGCGCTGGTTCCTCCTTGACGCCCGTTCCAGCCTTCTTCGCTGGTGCGGGCGGCGCCTCGTACACAGGCGCAGAGGCAGCAACCTCGGGCGCGGCTTCGACTTCAGCGGGCGGCGCGGGCGGGGCCTTATACGCGGGCGCAGGAGCCGGAACCTCGGGAGCGGCTTCAACTTCAGCGGCTGGCGCAGGCGGGGCCTCATACGCGGGCGAAGGAGCCGGAACCTCGGGAGCGGCTTCAACTTCAGCGGCTGGCGCAGGCGGGGCCTCATACGCGGGCGAAGGAGCCGGAACCTCGGGAGCGGCTTCGACTTCAGCGGCAGGCGCAGGCGGGGCCTTATACGCGGGCGAAGGAGCCGGAACCTCGGGAGCGGCTTCAACTTCAGCGGCTGGCGCAGGCGGGGCCTCATACACGGGCGAAGGAGCCGGAACCTCGGGAGCGGCTTCAACTTCAGCGGCCGGCGCGGGCGGGGCCTCATACGCGGGCGCAGGAGCCGGAACCTCGGGAGCGGCTTCAACTTCAGCGGCCGGCGCAGGCGGGGCCTCATACGAAGGCTCGGGAGCCGGAACCTCGGGAGCAGCTTCAACCTCGGCGGGTGTCTCAGGGTGAGGCGCAGCATAGTCCGGGACGTGCGCAGCTTCAGCAGCAGCGGGCGACCCCAAATCATGCGCCGCCTCCGCGACCTCACGAGCGGACACCGCTTCGACGGGCGCGATAGGAGGTGAGGCTACGGGCTCTATTTCTGGCGGGATGAGTTCGGGCATGGAGCAAGGTTCAGAGCTGCGCCTCTCCAGCTCCACGTCTTGGGCTATTTCATGCGATTGAAAGATGGGGGCGCCGTGATGGGAATGAACTCCTTCGATGCCGAGGCTTGCGGCCACTTCGTCGACGCGGGTCTTTGAAACGGCGGCCAGTTCCTCAAAGCTTGCGCCTTGCAGCGAAGCTTCTGCGCCGGCATCCGCGACAGGAGGCTCGGCCGCCACGCTCTCCGGTTCGCTGTGCGCGATTGCTGCAGGCTCTTCCGGCGCTTTCTCTACGGGAGAGTTCGCAATGGTCTTGGACAGCGCCCCGAGCGCATCAAGTTTTTCGGAGGCGAGATAAAACGCGTTGCCCGAAAGCTCCCTTTCGGCAAGCCTGCGCACCTCCGCGAGCGACGGTGAGAACGCCACATCCGCCTCGCTTGCAACGTTGGCGGCGCCTTCGTCATCCAAGCCTGCAAGCTGGAACAAAACCTTGATGTATTGCAAAGCCGCTTGCTGGCCTTCGCCATCCAACTCGCGGCCGGCTGCCTTTCGAAGGCCGTCCAACGCCCTTAGTAACTCGTCTGATGCTCGCGTCATACGTGGCTCCAGTTCTTTTCGCGTTGCGCGGGGTCAAGAACGAAGCCGGGTCGTCAACCGAACCGCGCTTTGGATGCCTCAATCGCATCCTCGAATGTACGCAAGCCTGTATGCGGCGCGCTGACGAGAACCGCCATGTTGCCCGGCCGATGCTCGTTCTTCCACATGCGCATATGCGCTTTCGGAATGTCGGTCCAGGGGAAAACTTCGCTCATGCACGGGTCAATTCGCCGCTCGATCATGAGGCGGTTCGCCTGGCTCGCCTGCAGGAGATTCGCGAAGTGCGAGCCCTGGAGCCGCTTCTGGTGCATCCAAAGATAGCGTGCGTCCAACGTAAGATTGTAGCCGCTGGTGCCCGCACAGATCACAACCATGCCGCCGCGCTTCACAACGAAGACCGAAACCGGGATGGTCGCTTCTCCGGGATGCTCGAAAACAAAATCGACGTTGTTGCCTTTGCCGGTGTGCTGCCAGATGGCGGCGCCGAACTTCCGGACCTCCTTGAACCACTCGCCATATTCGGGCGTGCCGACCTTCGGCATCTGGCCCCAGCATTTGAAATCTTTGCGATTGAGCACGCCGTGAGCGCCGAGCGACATCACGAAGTCCCGCTTGTCCTCGTCCGAAACGACGCCGATGGCATTCGCACCAGACGTTGCGCAAAGCTGCACCGCGAACGAGCCAAGACCGCCGCTCGCGCCCCAAACGAGCACGTTATGGCCGGGACGCAGGACATGCGGCCGGTGGCCAAACAGCATGCGATAGGCTGTCGCCAGCGTAAGCGTGTAACAGGCGCTTTCTTCCCAGGTCAGATGCTGAGGCCGCGCCATGAGCTGGCGGTCCTGGACACGCGCAAACTGGGCGAAAGAGCCGTCCGGCGTCTCGTAGCCCCAGATGCGCTGGGAGGTCGAGAACATCGGATCGCCGCCGTTGCATTCCTCGTCGTCGCCGTCATCCTGGTTGCAGTGGACGACGACTTCATCGCCAACTTTCCAGCGCTTTACCTTGGAGCCGACCGCCCAGACGATGCCCGACGCATCCGAGCCCGCGATATGATAGGGCTGCTTATGTCCGTCGAGCGGTGAAATCGGGACCCCAAGAGCCGCCCAAACGCCGTTATAATTGACCCCGGCCGCCATGGTGAGGACTAGCACGTCGTGGCTGTCGAGCTGCCATGTCGGCACGACTTCCATCTGCATCGCCTCTTCGGGCGGGCCGTGGCGCTCCTTGCAAATCACCCATGCGTACATTTTTTCAGGCACATGGCCGAGCGGCGGAATTTCTCCGACTTCATAGAGATCCTTCAAGCCGCCTCCGGAATTCGAGGTTGTGGATTGCTTAAACGCAATGACCTCACTCATGAAACTCGCTCCTTGCCGCGCGCAGCCCGATGTCTTCTTGTTTGCGTTGCAGCATGCCGTGTTTTCACCTAGAGCGCAATATAGCCTTAACGTGCAGCCTTGGTAGCTTTCTCGCCAGGCATTGAAGCAAAAAAGCTGCGCCGCCGCCCGCTCCTGGGAGCGGATTGCAGCGGCAAGGGACCGCTGAGCTACCGGGAGATCGATTATGGATCCGGCCCGATTACGTTGGAAGCGCTTGCGCAAATTGCGCGGCCTTGCGTTTCGGCGTCCCTTCTCCCATCCGCGCCGGCTTGCGGATGCGGATACTCTGGAGTTGCGGGCACGCCAGAGCGTGCTTGCCGGGAGAAGGACAGGATGAGGGGTGTTGATTTGCATAATCAAGGCCTTAACCCCTCACCCAGATCGCAAGCGATCCGGCCACTCCCAATCGGAGAGGCAGCGGTGCGACTCAAGCCTAATCCAAGCTTAGTGCTGAGCCGCTGGAGCGGGGGCGGAGGCGGCGCCGATGTTGAAAAATGGAACCGCGCCGTGTTCGCCCAAAATCGTTTGCGGCGGCTGGCCAGTCCAGCGCTGCGCGAGCGTCAGTTCGATCACGCGCTCATGATCCTTCAGCAATTCACCCCGAACGCGAATGCCCTGCGCCTCCGCCGCCGTGCGAAGTTCGATGCTACGAGCTTCGCCCTCCGCGGCAAGGATTTGAGACTGTTTTTGCGCCTGAGCGCGTGCAATCTGTGCTTCGGCTTCCGCACGGGCGGTTACGACTTTCTGCTCGCCTTCATAGCGGATGCGGTTGACGGTGTTCTCGGCGGCGATAGCGTCGTTCTTGGCTTTCACCGCAGCCTCAACCGACGCGACGAAAGTATCTGAATACCTGATCGAAGGAATTTGCAAGTCGAATATGTCGACGCCGAACAATTCCCGCACGGATTGGCTGACGGCGACGCGCACGTCGCCCGCGATCTGCTCGCGCTCCTCGGAGATTTTAACGGTGTTCCGCTTTGCAAAAAGGCGCAGCGTCCGGTCGGCGATGATCTGCTCGATATTGTGGTTGATGTCGAAGTTCCCAGACCTGCCAACGTCGTAGAGAAGCTTGAAAACAGCATCGCGGGGAATGCGGTAGGTGACGCCGACGCTGATCTGGACGGACTGATTGTCGACGGTGTAGACACGCAAATTATCGATGCGAAAACTGTCGATGGAGACCTGAAGCTTGTCCACGTTGTCGATAAACGGCGCCTTGAAGTAAAAGCCCGGGGGATACGGCTCTTTTGTGAGGACCGTTCCAAGCCGCCTGACTTCCGCCATTTCCGTGGGTTGTACGATGAAGTAGCTATCGCTGAGAACGTAAAGCAGCGCTAGAACGCCAATGACGACTTTTGCGGCGCCGAATGAGCCGGGGAATTTCGGCAGCTTTGGCGTTTTATACGAAGCTAAGTTTGTCATGCGCCCTCCAAACCGGAAACGCGATAGAGGAGCGGAAGCTTAGCGCTTTTCGTGTTCGGAATTTGTCAAATCTGGGGCGTGACGGCGAGCGCCGGGCCACATTCGCGGTGATAGCTCTCTTCAGGCCGCCGCCTTAAACTCAAGCAGAGACGTTGGACGGATTGCGCCGCCATCTCTCCCCGCGTCAGTTTTGATGGCCGGGTAGAAAAATGGCTTCAGCCGCTGTTCCTCCGATGCCGTGAAACATTTCAGCCCCCGAAGAATATGCACGGCGGCGCATTCCGCGGCGCGCATTGCGCCATCGTCGATTTTCAGAGCCATGCCGAGACCCAGCGCAGGCAAAGCGGCCACATACACGCCTTCGGCGCCTCCTTTGACGCAGACTGAGGGAGCCGCCGTCATGACCTCGGTGGTAAACCCGCCTGTACCATTCACGTAGAAAGGTTCCGCCGTCATCGCCTTCATAAGACGCTTCGCGGCTTCGGCTCTCGCCTTCGGGAGGTTCGACGGATCGGCAAGCCTCGCGACCCCCATCGCCAGATTCTGCAGCGGCATGACATAAGTGGGGATGCCGCATCCATCGCGGCCCAACGGAACGGCGCCAAGATCGCAACCGGTCATTTCTGCGAGCGCTTGTGTGACCCGCTTCTGGGCCGGATGTCCGGGATCGATATAGCCGGACGGCTGGTCGCCACAGGCTACGCAGGCCGTGAGAAATCCGGCGTGCTTTCCCGAGCAATTGTGGTAGGCGGCGTTGAGAGTGACGCCCGAGAGGATCGCTTTCTTGAAAGCTTCTGCCGCGCGCGGCGCCTGCGTTCCGCATTCCAGCGCGGCGACGCTCAGCCCGATGCGCCGGAGCCAGGCGTTGACGGCTTCGATATGCGCGGGTTCGCCCTTATGCGATGCGCAGGCGAGCGCAAGTTCCTTGTCCGTAAGGCCGAAGCGGCCGGCCGCTCCCGTCTCGATCAGAGGGATGGCCTGCAAAGGTTTCGCTGCCGAGCGCGGATAGATTGCAATGCTGGGATCGCCTGCGCTCCGCACGATTTTGCCGGACGCATCCACAACAACAAAAGCGCCGCGGTGGCGGCTCTCCACCGCTTCGCCCCGCGTCACCTCGACGAGAACCGGATTTGCGTTCAGCTGCTACCCTCGCTGTGGCCGCATGAACGTTAGAAGCTCAGCCGCGCCGCCCGAACGACGTGCGGGAGCGCAAGCACCTTCGCAAGAGTGGAGTCACGCACCGGCTCATCGACGCTCACAAGGGCGATGGCCTTTCCGCCCGGCTCATCCCGCCCAAGGTTGAAGGTGGCGATGTTGACGCCTTCATTGCCAAGGAGCGTGCCAATCGCGCCAATAATTCCCGGCTTGTCGGCATTCTCCGTGTATAACAGGTTCGGCGCAAACTCCGCATCGACCGGCATCTTGTTGATCTGGATGATGCGCGGCTTTGCGTCGGAAAACACCGTGCCCGCAACGGTGCGCTCTTGCGTCTCCGTCTTGACCGTCACGCGAATATAGGTCTCGTAAGCGCCCTCTTGCCCGCGGCGAACCTCCTCGACCTTGATGCCCCGCTCCTTTGCGACGATCGGCCCTGACACCATGTTGACATGCAGGAAGGGCCTGAGTACGCCCGAAATCGCCGCCGCGCTGAGCGCTCGCGTATTCATCTCCGCGACATCGCCTGCATATTCGAGGCGAATAAAGCTGGGGGCCGTCTCGGTAAGCTGTCCCGCGAACGAGCCGAGTTGCTCGGCGAGCTTCACGAAAGGGCGCAGCTTGGGCGCTTCTTCGGCCGTGATCGACGGAAAGTTGACCGCGTTCGAGATTGCCCCGCTCAAGAGAAAATCCGCCATCTGCTCGGCGATCTGCAAGGCGACATTCTCCTGCGCCTCGCTGGTGCTCGCCCCCAAATGCGGCGTGCAAATCACGTTCGGTAGGGCGAACAGCGGGTTTTCCTTGGCGGGCTCGGTCTCGAAAACGTCGATCGCTGCTCCGGCGACGTGGCCCGCTTTTATGGCCTCGGCGAGGTCCGCCTCGACAATCAGCCCGCCGCGCGCGCAGTTTAGGATGCGCACGCCCTTCTTCATGGTCGCAATCGATTGGGCGTTGACGATGTAACGCGTCTTTTCGGTAAGCGGCGTGTGAAGCGTAATAAAATCGGAGCGGCGGAAAAGGTCTTCGAGCGGAACGCGTTCCACGCCAAGGTCCATGGCCCGCTCGTCGGTCAGGAAAGGATCGTAAGCGATTACCTTCATTCTCAGGCCATGCGCGCGGTCGGCGACGATGGAGCCGATGTTGCCGCAGCCGATGATGCCGAGCGTCTTGGACGTGACCTCGACGCCCATGAAACGCGCTTTCTCCCATTTGCCTGCTTGCGTGGAGCGGTCGGCCTCGGGGATTTGGCGGGCGAGCGCCATCATCATCGAGATGGTGTGCTCAGCGGTTGTGATGGAGTTGCCGAAAGGTGTGTTCATCACGATGATGCCGCGGCTTGTGGCGACTGGCACGTCGATATTGTCGACGCCAATGCCTGCGCGGCCGATGACCTTCAGACCCTCCGCCTTGGCGAGGACCTTCTCGGTTACTTTGGTGGCGGACCGGACGGCCAAGCCGTCATATTGGCCGATGATCTCTGCGAGTTGATCCTTGTCGAGGCCAACCTTCGTGTCGGTCTCGATACCGCGATTCTTGAAGATCGTCGCGGCTGCGGGGGACAGTTTATCTGCGATAAGAACGCGCGGGCCGGTCATGGAATGTCTCCTTGCCCGCCGTCATTCCCGCGCAAGCGGGAATCGATCTGCGAGCGCATGTCGGTTAGCTGGGTTCCCGCATGCGCGGGAACGGCATCCTGAGGTTAGGCGGCCTTCGACAGACCCGCCTTGGCGCTTACGAAAGCCCAGTCGAGCCAAGGCAGCAGCGCTTCGAGATCGGAGCGCTCGACCGTCGCTCCCGCCCAAATGCGCAATCCGGCGGGCGCATCGCGATAGGCGCCGATATCCAAAGCGACGCCCTCTTTTTCGAGCGTGGACGCGATCTGCTTCGCGACGGCGGCTTGCGCCTCCGGCGACGCGAGTTCGGGGTCGGTGATCTTAAGGCAAACAGACGTGTTCGACCGCGTCTTGGGATCGCTGGCAAGAAAATCCACCCAAGGCGTTTTGGCGACCCAGCCGGCAATGACTTTGAAGTTGGCGTCGGACCGCTCTTGCAACGCCTTCCATCCGCCAAGGCCCTTCGCCCAGCGAAGCGCATCGAGATAGTCCTCCACGCACAGCATGGACGGGGTGTTGATGGTCGAACCCTCGAAAATTTCTCTGTTCAGCTTCCCGCCCTTGGTCATTCGAAACAGCTTCGGCATCGGCCAAGACGGCGTGTAACTTTCGAGCCGGGCGACCGCGCGCGGCGACAGGATTAGCATTCCGTGCTGCGCCTCGCCGCCAAGCACCTTCTGCCAGGAGAAAGTGACAACGTCGAGCTTTGGCCAATCCAGCTCCTGCGCGAAAGCGGCCGATGTTGCGTCGCAAAGCGTCAGCCCTTCGCGATCCGCGGCAATCCATTCGCCATCCGGAACCCGCACGCCCGATGTCGTGCCGTTCCAGGCGAAGACCACGTCGTTGTTAAAATCGGCCTTCGAAAGATCGGGGAGCTCACCGTATGGCGCCTCGAAAACGCGGGCGCCCGGAATCTTGAGCTGTTTGACGATGTCCGTCACCCAGTCCTTGCCGAAGCTTTCCCACGCAAGCACATCCACGCCGCGCGCTCCGAGCATGGACCACATGGCCATCTCAAAGGCGCCGGTGTCGGACGCCGCTACGATGCCGATCAGGTAATCGTCTGGCACGCCAAGGACGAGGCGCGTCTTGTCGATGGCGAGCTTTAGCTTCGCCTTACCCGGTTTCGAGCGGTGAGAGCGGCCTAACTCGGCGGATTTTAGATTTTCTATGGAATAGCCGGGGCGCTTTGCGCAGGGGCCTGAAGAAAAATGCGCCACGCCAGGGCGCACAGCGGGCTTTGGAGCCGTCATAGCGTCTACCCTTTCAGATAGTTGCCTCCCGTTGGGGGGAGGTGTCCCACCTCGACACATACGGGCGCTCCGAAGACGAGTCAAGCATAAACACCAAGGTAAAAAGCCTCGCTCCGCCTTGCGTCGTTCCCGATTTTGCAGTGGAGTTTGATGATTAACCCTGAGTTGCTGATTGGCTGTCACGTGCGCGACAGAGAACCATACGTGAGGAACCGCAACGGAAGGAGCAGGCACACAGATGAAGAGGGTCTTCCGCGCTTCAATTTTCGATCGGCACAAGCTCGGCCACTTTGTTCATGTCGGCTCGCGGGCAGAGCAGATAATCACACCAATCCATTTTACCGTGAATTCCAATACTTTCGATTGGCTTGAGCCGGTTCAGATGTCCGTCGGGGCAGCGAAGTATGCGCAGATTGACATAGTCGATGTCAGCCAACACCGTCTCGATGACCTGCTGGCGCGAAATGCGCATGACATTGTCCTCGCGATAGCAGGGCAAGATCTCCACCACCAGCCACGGACGGTCGCGCCGCAGCGCTTCGCACATAGATGTTAGAATATCCGCCTCGCCGCCCTCCACATCGATCTTGACGATACCGAGAACTGAAAGGCTTATTGCCTCCTCCAGCGCCCCGAAGGGGAACACGGGTACAATTTTCATGAGGCTTATGCTCGAGTCCGGCCGGAAGTTATCGACAATCGACGCCGAAGAATCGCATGTCGTGCCATCGTAAAATTGAAGCCGGCTTAGCCCCGTTGCGCTAGCGAGTCCCACGGGCACGATCTCGCAGCCGCGGAGATGATTGAGCTCAATGAGGCGCTCGGCGTAGGCTACGCATTGCGGGTTAGGTTCAACACCGACATACCTTCGATCCGGTTCGCAGGCCTTCACGGCGAGCAAGGTTTGGCCAAGGTTCACCCCGACGTCGAGAAACGTGCCTTGCTTAGACGGAAGCAGCCGCGACAGGAGATCGAACATCCAGGGCTCGCTGATCTCGCACATATCATCACGGAGCTTGGGCGTTAGAAATTGGCGCCCATCTATTGTCATTGCCGCGGCTGTCAAAGAGTTAGGCAGCGAGAGACGTCTTAATATCTTGCGATGTATCCTTTGCAGCATTGTCCACAACCTCTTTAAACATATGCGGCGTCAGCTGTTTTTATTATGTGTCAGCCGGCCATGTGCTAACGTGCGTCACCTTCGGGGGCGCAACCAAAAGGCTGCACAAAGCTAACGGGATAGCGGCTTTTTTGTCAAACCATTAGAACAGTTTTTCACATGCGAAAATAATGGGTTTGATACGCAGCCGTCCCTTGCTTCGAGCGGGGACGGCCATCCAAGATATCGGGGCAAATCATACCAACCGTCAGAATTCCCGGCTGTAGCCCTCTCAGCCTCGCACTCTCCCAACCAGCACGCCGAGACGTGCCTGCTGGAGAGGGACAGAATGAGGGCGAGGACTACCGGTCAAAACTTCGGCGGTTGGTTGAGTTACCTGGATCACCCGCCTTTTAAACGGCTCCAACTAAGGGCGAAAAGTTGATCGATCCTGGAACGGCAAGCATCGCGTCCTATTGGACGCGGCTGCTCACAGCGGACGGGCGCGCCCTAAACGAAAGGATGAATGGGCTCCGCGTGGTGCTTCGTCGACAGGTCGCCGTGATCGTTGGTCTCGACGAGGTGCACCTCGTAACCCCAGAGATTGGCTAGGTGCTGCAAGACGCGCTCGGCGTCGTCCTCCTCCAGCGTCACGCCGTCGACGACCTGATGGCGAAGCTCCAGGCGGCGGTCGCCCTCCAGATCGACATCGACGACCTGAATATCGGGATCGTGCCGGGACACGTCGTAATGGCGGGCGAGCGCCCGGCGCACCCTTGTATAGCCGCGCTCATTATGAATCGCGCCGACGGCTAAGTCTTTCTCCTTGTGATCGTCGACCACGAGGAACAGGCCAAGTTTGCGAATGACATGCGGGCTCAGAAACTGCGACACAAAGCTTTCGTCGCGGTAGTTCGCCCAGATGTCTTTCAGCGTGCCCATGACGTCGCCGTTGCCCGCAACTTCAGGAAACCATTGACGGTCCTCCGGTGTGGGCGCGACGCACATGCGCTCGATATCCTTCATCATGGCGAAGCCGAGCGCGTATGGATTCAGCCCATAGTAGCGCCTGTCGTCGAAATCTGGCTGCGCCACCACGTTCGTGTGGGAGTGAAGGAACTCCAGATACGACCCTTCCTGGATCTGCCCTGTATCGAAAAGGCGCTGCATGATCTCATAGTGAGTGTAGGTCGCGCAGCCCTCGTTCATCATTTTGGTCTGACGCTGCGGATAGAAATATTGCGCGATCAGACGGACGATGCGCAGCACCTCGCGCTGCCATGGCTTGAGGCGCGGCGCGGTCTTCTCCAGGAAGTAGAGAACATTCTCTTCCGGCAAGCCCAGGAGCGCCCGGCGGCGGTCCCGCTCCGACCGCCTCTTCGCTTTCTTGGCCTGCTCAGGAACGGTGCGCCAAAGGTCGTTGAACAGGCGTTCGCCGTGCTCGCGGCGCTCGCGCTCGCGCTTCTCCTCTGATCGCAAATCCATCTGCCGCTTGCCCGGATAGCGATGAATGCCCTGATTTTGCAGCGCGTGCGCGGCATCGAGCACTCGTTCGACCTCTGCCGGGCCATATTTATCTTCGCACGAAGCGATGTAATTCTTGGCGAAGGCGAGATAATCGAGAATGCCGTCGGCGTCCGTCCACTGCTTGAAGACGTAGTTGTTCTTGAAAAAATGATTATGGCCGAAAGCGGCGTGAGCCAGCACGAGCGTCTGCATTGTCGCTGTGTTCTCTTCCAGCAGATAGACGACGCAGGGGTTCGAATTGATCACGATTTCATAGGCGAGCCCCTGCCAGCCCTTCCGGTAGAGGGTCTCGTTACGCACGAACTGCTTGCCGAAAGACCAATGCCGGTAGAAGAGAGGCATGCCCGTCGCGGCGTAAGCGTCGAGCATCTGCTCGGTCGTGATCACCTCGATGCGGGGACGGTAAATATCGAGCCCGAGTTGGCCGAGACCGATTTCGGCGACCCCGTCATAGATGCGCGCCAGCGTATCGAAATCCCAATCAGCGCCCTTGAATAGAAGTTGATCCCCCGCTGCCGTTGTCGTCATCAAACCCCCACAGACGCTGCGTTGCTTTTCCGCTCGAATAGCTCCCGGAAGACAGGATAAATGTCGCGGCGGTCTCGGACCTTGCGCATGGCCATGGGAATTTGCGGAGACAGGATTAGATCGTAAGCCCGCCAAAGCGTACTCGGCGGCTCCACGCCACGGCGGCGCTCCTCCGGCTCACGGCCGACCTCAATGTAGGCGTAATACTGGCACAATGGGAGAATGGAGGTTTTCAGGAGCGCAACCGTTTTTTCGTTATCGATGGGAAGATTATCGCCGTCCGACGCCTGCGCCGCGTAAATGTTCCAGGTCGCCGGCGGGAACCGGTCAGCCACGACACGGATCATTTCCTCAAGCGCGGTCGATACGACCGTGCCGCCCGTCTCGCGGCTATTGAAAAAGGTCTCCTCGTCGACCTCCTTCGCCTCGTGCGTGTGCCGGATAAATACGACCTCCACATAGCGATAGCGGCGGCTCAAAAACAGATATAGCAGGCTGTAGAAGCGTTTCGCCAAATCCTTCAGGTGCTCGTCCATAGAGCCGGAAACATCCATGAGGCAAAACATGACCGCCTGCGCAACAGGCTTCGGCTCCGACTCGTAACGCCGGTAGCGCACATCGACGGGATCGATGAACGGAATGGACACAGAACGCTTGGCTTGCCGGGCCAGCTCTGTCTTGACTTTCATAATCTCATCGGGGTCGCCGTTCGCCTCTTCCAGCACCTTGAGCTGTGCTTCAAGCTCGGCTATCTCGTCCGGTTTGGGCCTCTTGAGGGCGATCCGCCGCGAGAGGGAGTTGCGCATGGTGCGCGGCACCGAAAGCATCGAAGGAGGCCCGGACGAGCGGTAGCCCGCGCGCCGGGGATGGTCTTTTTTCTCGCCCATAACTTGGCGCTTTGCGAGATCGGGCAGCTCGAGATCTTCGAGGAAAAGATCGATGAATTCCTCGTCCGAGAGGGCGAAGCGAAACTCGTCTTCGCCGCCCCCATCAGCACTCGCGCCCCCTTTGCCGCCTCCCGACGGCGGTCTTTCGATGGAATCGCCTTCAATATAATTTTTGTTGCCGGGCAGGAGGTATTCCCGCATGCCCCCCTTGTGGCTTCGCCGCAAAGACGGCTCATGCACGCCGTCGGCGGGGACGGTGATCTCTCCGCCGCGGCCTGCGTCGGTTATCTTGCGGCCCTTGGTGGCCTCGCGAACCGCATGTCTAACTAGCGCCCTGGCCCGGCGGATAAACCGCTGCCGATTGCCTAAACTTTTGCCGCTCGCGTCGCGACGCCGATCGATGATGTGCACGGTGCTTTAGCCAGCCTGCCTTACCCGCATATACCACTCAACAAGCCTGCGGACCTGACGCTCAGTATAGCCGCGCGTCACCATCCGCTCCACAAATTCGCTGTGCTTTTTCTCCGTTTCGCTGTCTTTTTTCGAACCGAAGCTTATCACCGGTAAAAGGTCCTCGACCTGACTGAACATGCGCCGCTCGATAACCTCGCGAATTTTTTCGTAACTCGTCCACGACGGGTTCTTGCCGCCACGCTGAGCTCTCGCCCTCAGTGTAAACTTTACGACCTCGTTACGGAAGTCTTTCGGGTTTGCGATGCCCGCTGGTTTCTCGATCTTGGACAATTCCTGGTTCAAGAGTTCCCTGTTCATAAGCTGGCCGGTATCGGGATCCTTGAAGTCTTGGTCCTCGATCCAGGCGTCGGCATAGGCCACATAACGGTCGAAGAGGTTCTGCCCGTAGTCGTGATAGGATTCGAGATAAGCTTTCTGGATCTCGTTTCCGATGAACTCGGCGTAACGGGGTCCCAGCTCCGCCTTTATGAACTCGATATACGCGTTCTCGATGTCATCCGGAAATTGCTCGCGCCGGATGGCCTGTTCGAGCACATACATGAGATGCACGGGGTCGGCGGCGACCTCTTGCGTATCGTGATTGTAGGTCGCCGACAGGGTTTTGAAGGCGAAGCGCGTCGATATGCCGTCCATGCCTTCGTCGACGCCGGCATGATCGCGGTATTCCTGCATCGTGCGCGCCTTGGGGTCGACCTCCTTCAGGCTCTCGCCGTCATAAACGCGCATCTTCGCGTAGAGGCTTGAATTCTCGTGCGGGCGCAGGCGCGACAGAACAGAGAAGCGGGCAAGCATTTCAAGCGTGCCCGGCGCGCAAGGCGCCGTGGACAGCTCGGAGCTGCGAATGAGCTTCTGATAGATCTGCTCTTCCTCATGAACGCGTAAGCAATACGGGACCTTGATCACATAGATACGGTCGATAAAGGCCTCGTTCGTCTTGTTGTTCTTGAAGCTGCGCCACTCGGCCTCGTTCGAGTGAGCCATGATAATGCCGTTGAACGGGATCGAACCAATGTTCTCGGAGCCGACATAGTTGCTGTCTTGCGTCGCGGTCAGAAGCGGATGCAGCATTTTGATCGGCGCTTTGAACATCTCGACGAATTCGAGGACGCCCTGGTTCGCGCGGTTCAAGCCGCCCGAGTAGGAATAGGCGTCGGGATCGTTCTGAGCGAGAAGCTCCAGGCGGCGAATATCGACCTTGCCGACCAGCGAAGACACGTCCTGGTTGTTCTCGTCGCCCGGCTCGGTTTTGGCCACTGCGATTTGCCGCAGGCGCGACGGGGTAATTTTGGCGACTCTGAATTTCGTGATGTCGCCGCCAAACTCATCAAGCCGCTTCAGGCACCAGGGGCTCATCAAACCCGTGAGGCGGCGGCGCGGTATGCCGTAATCTTTTTCGATCCTGTCCCCCATCACCTCTGGATCGAACAGGCATAGGGGGCTTTCAAAGATCGGGCTCATATCATCGCCCGCTTTGAGAACATAAATCGGCTTCAGTTCCATCAGCGCCTTGATGCGCTCCGCAAGCGACGACTTGCCGCCGCCGACTGGGCCAAGGAGATAGAGGATCTGCTTGCGTTCCTCCAACCCTTGCGCGCCCTGACGGAAAAAGGCGACGATGCGCTCAATCGTCTCCTCCATGCCGTAGAATTCCGCGAAGGCCGGATAAACGCGGATGGTCCGGTTCATGAAGATGCGGCCTGCGCGCGCATCCTTCGATGTATCAAGCATTTGCGGCTCTCCGATCGCGGAAAGCAGACGCTCATGCGGCGAGGCGTACATAAGAGGGTCGGTCTTGCACCCTTTCAGGTACTCCGACACCGTCATCACCGTCTCGCGCCGTGCCTCGAAAGTGCGCGCATAGGTGTCAAACAAGTCACTCGACATCGCGACCCCGCTGATCGTCGTTGATTCCCAGTCCTGGCGAGCGGGTGAAGAGCCTTATTCGCTTTCTCCCGGCCCGCTGTGGGCTGGGATGCGTAAAAGTACCGGCTATTCTCCCCGGCAGACACTCCCAAATGGATACGTCGTGAAAGAGTGCCCTAGTTTTATGTCGTTCGTAGGATGACCAATGGAAGGGGGTCCATTCGCATGGACATAAATTAAACGTCTGATTTGAACTTTGATCCAATGCGGAACCCGTCACCAATCTGGAACTACACGTTCCTATGCAAACCGGATGCCGAAAACCCTCGCATCCCCGCCCGACGCTTAAATAATAAGCATCGGCAAGGCGATTGAAAAGCACAACCTTTCGGAGAGATCATTTATGAGCGCCGGCTCCGAGGCAAATCCGTTACAGTGGCCTAGCTATAGCTGCGGATTGAGCCCGGGCGCGCCTCGCCTCGCGCATTTTTTACGCCAATGCACGGCAGGCAAAAGAAGAGCGCGGTTAACCGCGCTCTCGAAAACTCGCAATTACGCGATCTGAAGATTGCCCGCGGAGGTCTTGCCGGTGCGGCGATCAGTCTGGATCTCGAAGGAGACCTTTTGACCCTCAACCAAACCACGGAGGCCGGCGCGCTCAAGCGCGCTGACATGGACAAAAACGTCCTTGCCGCCGTCGTCGGGTTGAATGAAGCCGTAGCCCTTTTGACTGTTGTACCACTTCACGACACCCATATTCATGGGGAAGTCCTTTCGCTAGTAAATGCACTTTGCTGCACCGTGAGCGCGGCGCAGCGGTCTTCGATGTTTGGAGAGAAGTAGGAACACGTGCGGCCTAGCGCGAAAGGCAAGGCGAAACGGCCCAAATCGTCCGGCCAAATCGATGCGCCTAACATAGTGGCAGCAGGGCGCCGAGGCAACCTCATTTCACCGCCGCTGCGCCATGTCCTCAACTATTTCCATCAACGATGTTTAAACATTTACTCCCTTCGTAACGGCGACGTGGTTGAGCGCTTGCCAAGCCTGCGGTTCTAGAAGCGAGGGCCTTACAAAAGCAAGCCCGCATCGCCTCGGCGCACCTCACTTCGCCAGATAGTTCCGGTGTACCCACTGACCATCGGGCCGGGCAGCTTCGACAAACATGGCCTTATCCGCATCGCGAATATCCTCCTTTGCAAGACTGCCTATTTCCTGAGCATGCGATTTGCCTTTTTCAGCGTCTGACAGGAAAGCTCGAACCACTTCGGCCGTTGGCGCGGCCGCTTCAGAAGAGCCTGCAGTCTTCTCGCTAAGCGCCTCGGTGACGCTCGCCGTCAGCAGCTTCGCCCACATTTTACGAAACAGGCCATTCGAAGGGTAAATGTCGGCGCTGTTGATGCGGCCGTTCACCGCGAAAACAAAACCCGTGATGTCATCTGCGCCTGCCGTTCCTTCGAGCGATTTGATGGCGTCGCTGCGCATGTCCTTCAGCTTCTCGTTCTCAAGGGAAAGCTCGAGGCTTGTCGCAGAAGCAGGCGAAGCGACCGCCGCATTCACTCCGGCGGAGAGTTTCTCCTGGGTTTTGGCGACCTCGTCCCAAACCGCGCGCTGACGCTCGCTGGTTTCGCTGTAAGAGCCGCGGCCGCCTGCCGGAGACGCGCCTTTTGCGGGCGGGGGAGCTTTCATAGCGAGCTTCGCATTACGGGACGGGATGGCGTTGATCGAACTTCCGAACTTCGTCGCGTCCTCTCCGCCGCGCTTGCTCCAGCGGCCATGCTCGACGCAGTAGGAGGCGACGGGAACGCTTCCCGATTTTCGCGGCAAAATGAAGCTGACGGTCAAGACGCGGTCTTGACGGCCGCCCCTGACGATGTCACCGGTCTGGATGTAGACATCCTCGTCGCCCAGGTTTTCGATTTTGAGCTCATTCACCGAGCCCGTTTCATCCACCCGGACCGCTTCTTTCGCCAGAGCCTCCTGCAAGGTCAGAGGCACGGGCCCCGGCGCGCTTAGGCCATGAACGAAGTAGATAGCGAGATTGCCGTGGGTGAACGGGCCGGATATCGCCGGCCCGGCCTCGGCGCGCGCTCTGCCAGGAAATGCGGAGGCGAAAGCGGCGGCGGCGGCGACAGATGCAAGAATGAGAAGACGCATGGGGATACCTCTTTCGAAGTTAGAAAGGGAGGCTGCATGCAATTTGCGGCTTGAGCTGGATTTCCGCGCGGTGAAGGCGTGGCGCGATCTTGGCGGCGCCGCGGCCTCGAATGCCACGTGTGCGCCATCTTTCAGGTTGCGTCACAGCTCCTCTTTTCAAATCGGAACGCCTCTCCAAATGAAAGGCATGCGGAACGCGAACGAACGCCAGAAGCTGGCGATGACCCGCTCCCATTGGTTTCGCTCATAGTCCGGAGGACCCTTGCATGACTCCCGAAGAACGGCAGCTTCTCAGCGCCTTGGCCGAGCGCGTTAAGAATATTCCCGCCCAACAAAAAGACCCGGAAGCCGAACAATTTATCCGCCAGCTCGTGCTGGAACGCCCGGATACGCCTTATATTCTGGCTCAGACTGTGATCATGCAGGACTTCGCGCTCAGGAACGCGCAGTCGCAGATCGAAGACCTGCAGCGCCAGCTGAGCGAGCTTAGTCCGCCGCCGCAGCAGCGGTCTGGCAGTTTCCTTGGCGGATTATTTGGCAGTTCGCAGCCGCAGTTGCCGCCCACGTCCGGCAGCGTGCCGCGCGTGAACCCGTGGGGCCGGCAGGACGCCCCACCGCCGCCTCCGCAAGGCTACGGCCCCGGCCCGGGCTATGGTTACGGACCGCAAGGCCCTGTCATGCAGCCATCGCAGACGGGCGATTTTTTGCGCGGCGCTGCGAGCACGGCGGTGGGCGTCGCAGGGGGAGCTTTGCTGTTCCAGGGCGTCAACTCGCTGTTTTCGGGCCACAGCGGCCTTGCTGGCGCAGGGCTGCCGGGCGTCAATCCAAACGACAGTCTCAGCGAGACCACCATCAATAACTACTATGACGATCAGGGCGGCCACCACGATGACGGCAGCTCATATGGCGGCCAGGATGCCGATTATGGCGGCGACAGCGATTTTGGCGGCGGCGACGACTACGCCTAGCCAGGGCGCCTTCTCCCGCGCAAGCTCGCCTTGGCGAGCTTGTCACTCTGGACTGTCCGCATCCGCAAGCGCGTGCGGATGGGAATAGGGACGCTGTTGAAAGCGCGAGCTAATCCCTCTCCCCTTCCGCAAGAGGATTCGGTCGCTCTAAGTTGCAAGCTCGCGAAGGCGAGTTCGCAAGGGTTGGCGTGGGGCGCTACCGGTCAACACTTTCGCTGCTTGCATATCCCGTCGAGTAATCGTAACCCCAGCCGCTGCAGGCGGCATTGGGTCGCTTAACGGCGGCGAAGGCAATCTCCGTCGGCGAGGCAGGATTCCGGGCCGTTAGTACACCCCCGTCGCCATCTTCTGGATAGCATCAGCCCCTGACGCCATTCGTTCGCCATTCGGCCAGCAAGCTGAGGTTACTCTGGATGTGAGGATTATTTGGGTCCTGCGCCTCAGCGGCTCTCAATTCCCGCTCCGCCGCGGCAAAATCGCCCTTGAGCATGTAGTGATAACCCAGATTGTTAAGAACGGAAGGCGTGCGGCCCGCCATTTTTATCACGACTTTGTAGGCCCGGTCGGCTTCGTCGAAACGCTTGAGATGATCGTAGGATGCGGCAAGACCGATCCACGCCTCAACATTATTGTACCGCTCTTCAACAGCGTGACGGTAATATCGCTCGGCGAGGCCATACTCGCCGTTCCGGAAGTTTTCCTTGGCCTTATCGAGCCAAACCTGCTCTGGCCCGCTGCCGAAAGTCGACACCGACGCGACGTCTCCTTTGGGCTCCGCGACCAGCGGCTCCTCTGTCTCAAAATAGCGGCAGCCCGGCGCAATGATCACCAAAGCGGCGGCGAAAAAAACTTTAACGAACCCCTTCATGACGGCCCCCTAAAAATCACATCAGCGCATGTTTCATACGCACAACGACAGGCAGTAGGATAACGACGAGGATCACGGGGAAGATAAAGAGCCCGAGCGGCACAACGAGCTTGACCGGCAACGATTGCGCTTTTTCTTCAGCGCGCATCAAGCGGCGGTCCCGCATCTCGTCGCTATAGATACGGAGGGCGTCGGTGACGCTGGTGCCGAGCAACTCTGTCTGCTGAAGCAGAGTAGCGAGCGTCGTCGCTTCCTCGACTTGCGTGCGCCGGCCAAGATTAAAAAGAGCCTCGTGAAGAGAGTTCCCCGCGCGAATTTCAAGGTTGGTCAGGTAGAGGTTGGCGCCGAGAAATGGATAGGTCTGCGCGATCTCCCGGCTTATGCGATCGATCGCGGCGCGCGGGCTCAGTCCGCCCTCCGCGCAAATGACGAGAAGATCGATGAAGTCGGGAAAGCCGTCGCGGCATTCCCCGATGATTTGGTTCTGGCGCATACTCACATAACGGCTTGGAAAAATAAATCCAAACCCTGCCGAGACTGCAACAACCGTCAATAGCGTCGAGTTGGTTGCGGCCGGGAAAAAGCGCAACGCTGCGATATAGGCAAAAAAGCCGAAAGCGACGAAAAAGAAAGCTCGGAGCGACTGATACCAGAGGACGCTGTTCGGGCCAAAAAACCCCGCCTTCGAAAGCTCGCGCTTGATCTTGGATGCCTCGCTCTCTTTTTCCTTGGCGCGCCGCTCTACGTCTCCGAGAAGAGAAGACGTCGCGGAAAGGCTTTGATAGCGCAGCGACCGGGTTTTGTTGAGCCAATCCCCGTCAAGCGCATTTCCCTCGCGCGTGAACCCGCGATCCATGACCGCTCGCCGGCGGATTTCGCCTCGCCTTCGAGCCATGTCCAGAAAGGCGAGAACGAGGAAGAAAACGCAGGTGAATGTGAAGAACACAGCTCCGAACATCTCCGGAGCTGCGAGCCCGCCTGCGCCGCCGAAATGGGCTGTGAACTCGGGCATCAGACCTTGATCCTCACCATCCGATACATCACGTAGTCGCCAATCAGCATCCAGAAGATCGATCCGGCAAGAATCGGCCTTACATAGGGGGCCGTCCAAACGTCCCCGTAATAGTTTGGCGAAATGAACTTCAACACCAAAAAGAGCGCGATTGGCAGGCCGGTCAGAAGATAAGCCGAAAAGCGGCCCTCCGCCGAGAGAGCTTGAGCGCGCCTGCGAAGCTTGAGCCGTTCGCGAACCACGCGTGAAAGATTACTCAGAATCTCAGCGAGGTTGCCGCCGGTTTTCGACTGTATCGATACAGCGAGAACGATGAGCGCCAAATCAGGTTGCCCCACCCGCGAGCTGAGGTTGACCATCGCAGTTTCAAGGTCGAGGCCATAGGTGACCTCAGCCCCCGTTAATCGGAATTCGGCGCCGATGGGATCAGCCATGTTCCGGCCCACGGCGGCGACCGCCACGGCAAGCGCGTGTCCTGCTCTAAGAACTCCTCACAACGGTATCGAGCGCGTCAGGAATCTGCGCCTCGAATTTTCGTTGGCGCTGGTCGCGCTTACCGCGCAGCGAGGCGATCGGCAGGCTCACGCCTGCAAGGGATCCGCAAAGCGCCGCCAGAACAAGCCCAAGGCCGGCAGCCTGCGCCGCGAAGAAAAAAACGGCGCCAACCGCTCCCATCACCGCAAGAAGCCCAGAAAAGCCAAGAGATGTTCCCGATTGCAGCAAGAGCTTATTGAGGGAGACCATCGGCAAAAGGTAATGACCTTCCGACGAAAGGCTCCGGCTCCGCCTGATGTGGATCATCTCCTCTTGAGAGCGTATTTTCGGCTGTTGGACGGTATGCAGGCGGCTCTCAACACTTCCGCGATAAGCCGACCGCCGTCTGACCACGAGTATTGCCGCGATCAGGAAAACAAAGACCGCCGCAAACACGAACACCGGGATCAGAGCTGCATTCGAAAGAAACGGAACAACCATTGTTACTGCACCGGATCGAAAAACGACGATGGAAAAGAAAACCCCTTAACCTGCAAATCCTCCATGAACGTCGGCCGTAGCCCTGTCGCGATATAGTCGCCTTTGATCACGCCGTCGCTTGTCGTGCCTGTCCGGACAAACTTGAAAATCTCCTGCATCTGAATCACGTCGCGCTCCATGCCGGTGATTTCGCAGATGTTGACGATGCGCCGCCGCCCGTCGCTGAAGCGCTGAAGCTGGACGATCATGCGAATCGCCGAGGTGATTTGCGTGCGGATGCTTTGCTCCGACATGGTCAAGCCGGCCATTCCGACCATCTGCGACAAGCGGCTAATCGCATCGCGAGGACTGTTGGCGTGGATGGTCGCCATCGAGCCTTCGTGACCCGTATTCATGGCTTGGAGCATGTCGAAGGCTTCCTCGCCGCGCACCTCGCCCAGGATGATGCGATCCGGACGCATACGAAGCGCATTCTTTACGAGTTCCCGCTGCCGTATTTCGCCACGCCCCTCCAGGTTCGGCGGCCTGGTCTCAAGCCGTCCCACATGAGGCTGCTGAAGTCTGAGCTCCGCCGCATCCTCGATCGTGATAAGCCGCTCCTTGCTTGAAATGTGAGCTGAAAGCGCATTCAGAAGCGTGGTCTTGCCGCTACCCGTACCGCCAGAGATCAGGACCGTCATGCGCGATTGGATGCATGGCGAAAGCAGGGAGGCCATGCGCTCGTTGAGGCTTCCGATGCTCACAAGTTTCTCAAGATCGAAGCCGTGCTCTGCGAACTTACGGATCGAAACCAACGGTCCATCGACCGCTATGGGGCGAACCGCGACGTTGATACGCGAGCCGTCCGCGAGACGGGCGTCAACCATCGGCTGGGATTCGTCGACGCGCCTGCCGACGGCTCCCACGATTTTATTCACGATGCGCAAGAGATGCGCTTCATCCTTGAAGCGCATCGGCGCCGGCTCAAGCTGCCCGAAGCGCTCCACATAGACCTTGTCATGCGTGTTGATCAGAATGTCGGTTATCGCGGGATCTTTCAGGAGCGGCTCCAGCGGGCCAAGGCCGGTCAGTTCATCGAAGACTTCCGTCGCGAAAGTTTCGAGTTCGCGGGAGTTAAGCAGGATCCGCTCAGCGCGGACGTAGTCTGCGACGAGTTCGTTGATTTGCTTGCGAAGCTCGTCTTGCGGGAGCCGCTCAAGCGTCGCGAGATTGAGGTCGTCGATGAGTTTCCGATGAAGGCGGACCTTGGCTTCAAGCAGCTCTTGCCGCACGAATTTGTTGTCTTGCGACAGCCGGTCGAGTTCGGCGAAACGCCGCTCGATGCTGGCCACCAAGCCGGGTTTTGTCTCTTTTGATTCAGACGCCGGCTCTTTGATAAACCTACTCAGCATCGTGCCTTGCCTCGTCAATGGAACCCATCGAACGCAGCTATCTGCGAACTTTATCGGCCGTTATGATCTCCAGAAGCCGCTTTTCGAGCTTGCTGCCGGGGCTCACCTCGGAAAGGGGAAGGCCTCGGTTTATCGCTTCGGAGACTGCGTTGCCGAGATCGGGAACAAAGGCGCATTGTCTCGGACCGAGGACGCGCTCGGCGTCCTTCCGCAGGAGCCCTCCGCCGAACATCGGTTCATAGTATTTGTTGATGACCACGGACACCTCTGCGGTCGCGTTGCCCTTCGCCGCCACCGCATCCGCTACGAACCTCGCCTGCCGAAGCGCGGGCACCGTGAAGGATGACACGACGAATATCTTGTTCGAACCCCAAATCACGTTGTCGGTCCAGGGATACCAAATCTTTGGCAGGTCGATGACGATGGTTTCGAACGACTTGGACAACAGGCCCAGCACTGAGGCCACAATGCCTTCGCTCACGTCGAGATAGCGGGCCGGCATGCGCGGCGTCGAAAGCACGGCGAGCCCCGACGGATGACGCGAAATCATCACGTCCAGCAGTTGCCGGTCGAGACGGCCCGGCGCCAGCGACAATTCCTCGATCTTGAAGGAGGGCGTGAGATCGAGATAATCCGCGACCGTCCCGTCCTGAAAGTTCAGATCGACAAGGCAGGTGTTGTCTAGCCGGGCGCTCTTCTTGCCGAGCAGAAAAGCCGCTTGGATCGAGAGCGTCGTGTTGCCGCAGCCGCCGCTGACGGGAAAGAACGTATAGCACGCCGCGTCGTGAACAGCGACTTCCGCGACCGGCTTCCGTAAAGCCCGCTCGCAAGATTTGTAGATGTCGATGCTGCTGCTATCGTTGGGCAGCCAATCGTCGACCTTGATGCGGACAAGGCTCCGCACCGTATCCTGATCGAGATAATTCGACACCACGACAATTGGGGCGGCTTCGAACTTGGACCTTTTGATACGCTCAAGGGCTTCGGTATCGATAATGCTCGCATTATCGAGGTCGACGACGAGCAGTTCCGGCACCGCAACGTCTGGAAGAAGATGCTCGAAATCGCTCACCCGCGCATTGATGACGCGGAGACTGAAACGATCTTTCTCGGAGAAAACCTGGACAAATTTCTCCTTAAGCTCCGCGTCTCGTGTGATGAGAAGGACGTCCACCTTCTGATCTGATCTCAATTCATTCTTGACGGCCATCGGCATTTCGTCGCTGGTCGGCGGCGGACCAAAAAGGTTGGCAAATGGTCCCACACCTCCTTCTAGGTCTACACTCTCTAGCATAAATGCCCCACAAACGCCGAAATTTCTAGCTGCTAAGCTTATGAAGACGATATTAGTTCTGGATCGAGGTGGTTGACTGGGCGCCTGGACCCGATTGCCCGGAAATGGTTGACGTATTCATCCCCTTGGGCGGCACCACTTTGTTTTGCTCATAGCGTTTGATCGCGACCTCCGCACGCTTCCCTTCCACGTCCAGTTTTCTGTTCTTGGCTTCCTTCGGCCAGGGGTCGATCGTCTGGACCGCTTTGTTCACGGCGACGCTATCGCCCGCCTGCCGGGTGATGAAGTCGCTGTTAGCGAAGTGATCCTCGGAGCACCCAGCGAGGAAGATTGACGCCGCGAGGGATAGGGCTGTAACCGGGAGCCGGACCGGCCGGTATGATTTGGCGCGCATCACTTCACTCCCTTGTAGCTCGTATCCACTTGCGGCCCTGGCGTGTAGTCGAGGATGTGCCCGCTGCCATTTTGGGGCGGCGTGCTGACCTGAATCTCCTGCTTGCCGCCGAGGAACATCTCCACGTCGTTGGCCGGCTTGCGGTTATCGAGGGGCGTGGACTGCTTGTCGCCAGGAATTTGCGGCCTGACAAGATGCGGGGTCACGATGATGACGAGGTCGGTCTCCTTCTTCTGGAAGGAGGTGCTGCGCATCAATGCGCCGATGACAGGAACGTCGCCGGCCCAGGGAAGCTGACGCGTATCGGCGGTGTGCGATCCCTGGAGAAGGCCGGCGATGGCGAAGCTCTGCCCGTCGCGCAACTCGACTGTTGTCGAGGCGCGGCGCACGCTGAGGCCGGGCACGGTGACGCCGCCGATCGTGACAGCATTATTGTTGTCGATCTCGCTGACCTCCGGCTCGATCTTCAAATTGATCTGCCGCCCGGCGAGAACCGTAGGCGTGAACGCAAGGCCGATGCCGAACTTCTTGAATTCGGTGGTGATCGTATTGTTCTGGCCCGCAACCGGGAATGGAAACTCGCCGCCCGCCAGGAAGCTTGCGGTGTCGCCCGAGAGCGCGACGAGGTTCGGCTCCGCGAGACTCCGCGCCAAGCCCTCCTCTTCCAAGGCCTTGATGGTGACATCCACGGGCGTCGCGCCGCCGATCACCCGGCCCGTAATGGCTCCAAAAGGGGTAAGGTTCGAGCCAATGCCGCTTGCAAGGCTAGTGATGACATTGGTGGAAATGCCGCTTTGCGTGCTGGTGATGCCGCCGCCTGTGACGTTCTCCACACCGGTCAAGCCGCCGAAATACTTGCCTCCAGTCGCGATATTGACGCCAACGCCCCGGCTGAGCGTCCGGCTCGCCTCGATGAAGCGGACCTCAAGCATGACCTGCTGCGGGGCGGCGACCGTCATGGCGTTCGTCACCTCGCCCGGCGCGAATTGCTCGGCGAGCGCGAGCACCTTCGACAGCACGACGCTGTCTTGCGCCATCCCCGTGAGCATGATGCGCCCGTTTACGGAGGTGGCGTGAATGCTAGCGAACGCGGGGTTGTCGCGCATCACGCGGCGAAGCGTCTCGAGATCGTGGGTGACTTCGATATCGACGATGCCCAGCACCTGCTTTTTCTGATCGAGAAGCGAAAGCCGCGTCACGCCGATCTTCTTGGCGAGGATGTTGATCGACTGGTTCGTCAGCGGCACCACATCGGCGATTTCCGCATTGCCGACCAGCGCCTCGCTGAAGGGATATTCGACCCGCACATTTTCCGACTTGTGCAGCGTCACATGCACGTCGATGCGCTCGTTCTGCACGTCGAGATGATAGATGGCGACCGGCTTAACGGCTGGCTTAACGGCCTTCCGTTTGATCGGCTTGCCGTCCTCGGGCCGAAGCCCCTCCGCCCCCGCCGGGCTGCAGCAGGCTACGAGGAACGCCGCAGCGATCCCCCACCTGATGCCGCGCCGGAGCCGCAACTCTTTTGTCCCGTCCGGAATATGCCCAGTCATGAAAATGCCCCCGCACCAAAGTACATCTAAAAAAGTCCTGAAACTCCCCCACGCCTTTCCCGATGCATCCAACGCTTTTCCCTAACGCCGGACCTCATCGGGCACCTTATAGTCCTTCCGTTCAACCGATCGCGTAATCGTCACCACCGGATCGATGTCTATTGCTGTGGCTGCAGCTTTCTGCGGCTGAATCCGAAGCAGGTCGTTGATGTCGACGACGCCGCTATCCACGCTGTTCCAGGTTCCGCCAGGGTTCAGCGTCAGCGAAAGCTGGCCGATAGTTCCCGCGAGCGTCAGCTTTTTCGCGTCATCCGAGGTAACCTCAAGCGTCACCGTTTTCGGCGGCTGCGCCTGCTGCCTGCGCATGGTCTGTTGATCCACCGCAAGCACTTTGACATTCCGCAACAGCGTAACCGTAAAAGCTTTACCCCCAGCCCCTTCGCCCACGCGGTCGGCTTGGGTCATCAACACATCGACCTTGTCTTCCGGCTGCAGGAATCCGCCCACGCTCGTCGTGTCGTTAACGCGGATGGTCACCCCGCTCATGCCTTCCGACAGGCGCCCCGCTAGCGCCGTGTCGGAAAAGCCGAAGAGCTTCGATTGCAGGATCGGCTCTTTCTCGGCGAGAGCGACGGCCACTTGCCGCTCCGCGCCTGTCTTGAAAAGGGCGTCCTTGGAGGAGAAAGCCCCCTTGGGAACGCTGTCCACGGGCCAATCCACCTCCCGAGCCGCCTCGGCGCTCAGCTTCTCGCCCGGCTTGATGTCGCGAGCCGCCACCACAAGCTTGACGGTGTTGGCAGGTTGCACAACGGTCACCACCGGCTGCTCGCCGCGGTTTAGCAGGCCGCGCATGAGAAGCGCGGCGCCGGCGGCGCAAACGAACGCGATGGCGAACATTATGATAGTGCTGCGGCGCATGGTTCTTTACAGCGGTGCGTGAGAGCTAAGCTGGCTGCCGAGATTATTGAAAGCGGCAGAGAGGCTGCCCTGGAAGGCGCTCACCGCCGCGATTGCTACGATTGCGATCAGGCCGACGACAATCGCATATTCGGTCATCGTCGCGCCTTGTTCGTCTTTCGAAAAGCCTTCGATACGAGAAAAAGCGCATTCTCATATATATACCTCAAATTTGCAGAGAGCCCCGCGGCGGAAGGAACAAAGCCGGTCGGGCCGACAGGCTTTGCTAACCCGCGTTGAGCCAGACCGAGCAGCTTATTAAGGCGGTCTGCACCGAATTAGTCGTGAAGAACCGGTTTGGTCTTGCAAGATTAGTAAAAGCGGCAGAGAGGCTTCCCTGGAATGCGGTGACAGCCGTGATCGCAACGATCGCAATCAAGCCGACGACGATCGCATATTCCGTCATCGTGGCGCCTTTTTCGCTTTTGGCGAAAGACTTTACTTTTCCTGCAAATAATTTACGCATTTCATACTCCCCGGCGGATTAGGTTATTGAGAACTCCAATGCTTTCAGCGCGTTGCGCCTTCAGAAACAGCAAAGGACTTGTGCGCCATTACAACTGGCTGGGAGGATATTGCGTCAGGTACACGCGACAAAAAAGCATCCAAGGGTTGTGTATGTTTTCAGGCGCCCGCAAAGAGCGAGCGTTGTTGCCCGAAACACCCGCTCAACCCCAAATATGCAAACCAAATGTTTTTCCGATGAAAAAAGTATTTAGGTTGGCGCCTAGAAGTTGGAGCATGCTTGCCAGCATTTGCGAACGCCCGAGCGTCTTGGCCTATACGCGCTTAACGCGGGCCAAGTTGATTGGAATAAATTCTCTAATAAAACGTTACCATCTTCGAAAGCGTGTCTCGGGGTCTTCTTCGCAAAATTCAGCCCCCTGCAAGGATACATGGGCGTAACTGCACTTGGCTGTGCTCATAACGGCTCGCGATTGTGTACAGCTGAGTTCCTGTGGCGCATTTGCAGCGATGCCAAAAAAATGGCCGCGTCCAAGTTTTTTTGTGCAAAAAAAGGTTCGATCCTTAGCTTCAGCCAAGCGCGCCGGTCATATAACCTTCACACCGGTATAAGAAAGCAAAGCTAAAGCTCGACTCAGTCAGCCGCCGATTCGGCTCCGTAACTTCGCGAACTCTTCCTGACCCGCCATTGACCGGCCCATATATGCATTTTAGTTATATTATTCATTCCAGATTGGAACAAAAGACATTTGCGCAGGCCGAATCGCGGCTGCGACCAGCTTAACGATTTGGGATCGAATCGCGATAATGCGGTGATATTGCGGCATTGCCGCAGGTTTTGGCGCCACCTTTTTTGTCATGGCTGGGCTTGACCCAGCCATCCAGTAAACAGTAGACACCACAGCTGTTTTCTGGATAGCCGCCTCAAGGGCGGCCATGACAAAAAACCCGCGCCCTCATACAGAAGGGGCGGGAGCGACGTTGAAAACAATCAAGACTTTTGGCGGCCGCCAAGTCCATTTGTGAATTAGGATAAGAGTGTATGCGTATGCTGGCGGTGTTGCGCGACGCCCGGTGGATCGAACAAAGCCGGGTGCAAGGATACCCGGCGATTGTTTTTATAATCCTGTGCATGAGTTTCGTCTGGCTGGTTGGCGCGTCGCACGGCATGGTTTCCACGGCAGGCGCGCCGGTCGGCACCGACTTTACAAGCTACCGGGCGGCGGTTTCGCTGGCCGCCGAGGGATCGCCCGAAAAGGCGTACGACCCCGCTCTGCATCGCGAGCGTGAACATCAGTTGTTCGCTGGCCGCGACATCCCCTATTATGCCTTCTATTATCCGCCAGCCTTTCTGCTGATCTGTCTGCCGCTCGCTCTTCTACCTTATGGCGCGGCCCTCGCCGCTTGGCTGGGAGTTACGGGGTTTGCCTATTGGCGGGCGCTGCGGACGTTCTTGCCGCAGCGGCAGGCGATCCTGCCTATCCTCGGCTTTCCGGCCTTTTTCGTTAATGCGATTTACGGGCAGAATGGCTTTCTATCCGGCGCCCTGATGGCCTTTGGCGCGCTTTCATTGAGCCGGCGGCCTTTCCTGGCAGGATTCTGCTACGGCGCGTTGATTTTTAAACCGCATCTCGGACTTCTCATTCCCTTCGCTTTGATGGCGGCGAGGGCTTGGCGCACGCTTTTTGCGGCGGGAGCGACGGCGGCGGCGTTGTGTCTCGCCTCGTGGGCAGTTTTTGGCGCGAAGACGTGGGAAGCCTTTTTCAATTCGAACCATCTCGCACGCGAGGCGCTTGAGCAAAACCAGATAGGCTATGAAAAAATAGAAAGTCTGTTCGCATTCCTCCGGTTCGCGGGACTGAACCTGAGCGCCGCCTATGTCGCGCAGTTTCTGTTCGCGCTTGCCGCCGTGAGCGCGGTGGTATGGCTTGCCTGGAAGCAGCCAGCAGGATCCGCTTTGGGCGCCGCGATCGCCGCTGGAACCCTCCTCGTGAGCCCGTTCCTGCTGCCTTACGATTTGACCATGCTGGGCGTACCGATCGCGTGGCTCGCGGCGGAGGGCCTTTCGACCGCATTCAGGCCGTGGGAGAAGTTTGTGCTTCTTCTGGCGTATTTTTTGCCGCTGATCGCACAGGTAACCGCGCAAGCCAAGCTGGCGATCCCATGGACGCCCGTTATTGTGTCTCTGCTCTTGCTGGCGGTGATACGCAGAGGGTTAGGCGCCTCGCAATCCCTCGGCGCCGATCCCGCCAAAGAGCAAACCCCGCTAGCTCGACGGACTGAGACTCAGACAGGGCACGAGCCGGGGCTGGAAGTAAGCCGATGAGGTGAACGTCACGGCGCTTGTCAGGAATTGCGCAAGGACCGGCGTATAGACGTATGTTGTCTGTGAAACGATAATGCACTGATTTGCGGCGATGAGTGCGTTGCTGGGCAATGGGAAAGAAGCGCCTGGCTGAGGGCCTGTCGCCGAAGTTGGAAAGCTCCAAACAACAACGGGGGTGTTGTTAGGGCCCAGCGTGACGCTCGTGATTGTCAAGGTTAGGGGCGTTGTCGAATAGGGGAGCATCAAATTATTCGCAATCGTCGCGATGTCGGTCAGGTTGGCCGTGCTTATGGGGGATGGCGACTGTGCGACAAGGTCTGCTGTGGCCGCCGCTACAGCGTCGGCCTTTTTCTTCGCTGAATAGGCGCCTGTAAACTCGACCATCCCGATAAATAGCATGAGAAGAACCGGAATTGTCAGCGCCGCCTCAACCAGGATCGAGCCGCGCTCCTCCGGCCAAAATCGCCCGAGCTTCATGGCTTCACGCCTCCTATCAATTCCCGAACGGCTCGTTCCGAAAAAGCACCGAAGTCTGCAAAAGCCGGTTGCCGTCGCCCATGTTGCCAAGCGAACCACTGAGCAAGCCAATCAGCGGCCACTCGTAATAGGTTGTCACCAGCACAATGTCGCCGCCGCCGCCGGGACTATATTGAAAGTTTGTATTCAGAACACCCTTGTTGTTCAAGCCAGGCGGAGATGCAGCCAGCGAGAAACTCGAGAAACTTTCGACGTCCAACTGCAGAGTCGAACTGCAATTCAGCAACAAAACAGTCTCGTTACAAATTGCAGCGATGACATCGCTCGCTTGCATTGCGTTCGCCTGCGCCTGACCGGTGCGGATGAGACGCCCCGCGTCCCCAGTGGCGTTATCCAGGGCATAGGTCGCGACGAAGATGAGGCCGGCTTCAATGATTCCGAATAGAAGAAGAAAGATCGGAGCCGCGATGATGGCGAATTCCACCATCGAAGCGCCGTCGCGCCGGCGAAGGAATTTACGAAAAACGGAAATCCACCTCCACCGTGTCTCTGACTGCCGTTCCCGGCGCTCGCCCCTCCACATAATCGACCCTCCAATATCCCCTGCCTTGCTGCCACAAATCCACATTCCAGCCAAGATATTCGGGCAAGCGGTTTTCGCGACTGGCTCGACATTGATTTTCAAACCGGCTAATGGCTATTCTTTGCTGCAGCTTGTGCTCCGGTTATTCCGTTTTTGCACACAATTTCGGTGTTGCCTTTAGGTCGCCTGGGCGAAAAGCAGATTCGAAAGGTTTCACTCGGCTAGTTCCATCGGCGTGCGGACAGGGCGCGCTCTCGATGGCATCGTGGGGGTAAAATGTTGCGGTTCCGGCGCGGGCGCAGGTTCTTGCGTCTTTCCATTAAGGCCCAATCATTCTCCAAAGACGAGTCCGGCGTTGTTCTGGTGCTTGTCGCTCTCCTCATGGCCGTACTGATCGCTATCGTCGGTTTTTCGATCGACTATGCGCGAGCGTTGGAGGCGAAAACACAACTTCAGCGCGCAGCCGACGCCGGAGCTTTAGTAGCAGCGCGCGCCATAACTCAGGATGACGCCAACACGGCGCTTCAAACTTATGTCACAGCCAACCTATCCAGCGATGTGCAATCGATGAGCGTTGTCGCCACGCTCCCAAGCTGGCAAGCCGGTCAGGCTAAGGTTTCTATCACTGCGACGGTTCCAACGCCGTTTTATGGCATATTCGGCTCCAGTCAGATCGCCCTCTCCGTTTCATCGACAGCCGCGAAGTCCATCAACTACTTCAACATCTACGCCGCAGTCGATCAGACCGGCTCAATGGGGATCGCCGCCGATGCAGCCAATCGTACTAGACTTGAAAACCTCACCGGCGGCTGCGAGTTCGCCTGCCACTTCGTCGACTTCAAATCCACCGGGTCCTCCAGACGGACCCGGTTCGTATTATAGAATAGCGAAGGCCCAAAACCCGCCCATCCAGCTTCGCGAGGATGTCCTCAACCAAGCCTTTTCGACCTTTGTTTCGGCAGTATTGACTACAAACCCGGACCTGACCACGACAAGGGCGGTCGACGTGATCGGCTTTGGTTCCGTGCAAGTGCCCCCTAGCGGAGGCCCCAAGGACCCCACAACGGTTGCGATTGCTCAAGAGCTGACTCCTGGACCGAGTTCCGACCTCACCACTGTGCAGAGCGCCCTCCAAACATTCCTATCGGATTATAAATTAAACACGTATTATGAGGCGGTTCTGCCAATGGTGCAGAACATCATGGGGCCTCAGGGAGACGGCTATTCTCAAGCGCATCCCCGAAAAATGCTTGTTCTGATCACCGATGGAGTACGCTCGGATAGATATTGGAATACATGGCCCATTGAAAACCCGATCAACGGCTCTGGCAACTCCCAAACCTCGCCCGGCAATTGCGACGCCATAAAGAATAGCGGCATTACACTCGCAGTCATAGAAGTCCAATACGTCTCGGATGCCCAACGTAATTATAATCAAAACTCGTCGACATACTGGTTTTGGTATTGGTTAGGGGCCAGAAGACCCAACGCTCAATTTACCGCGCCGGAGGGTACCGGCACTCCGTATAGCGAGCTTTCTCCAGCGCTTGAAGTTTGCGCGAGCCAAGACCCGACAAATCCCGCGCTTCCTATAGGCCCATATACGGGACAGCCCGTCTGGTATTTCCAGGCGACGGACTCCGACGGCATCTCAACCGCTCTTCAGGCGCTTCTTAACGCCATCAATCAATCGAGCTTGAGGCTCGTGAAATAAAAGCCCTTCCGATCCGCGATGGCATTACTGAGGATGCGCAAAGAGAACCGGCATTAAGATCAATCCGGCCGTGCAAATCGCAATGCCATAGGGAAAGACGCCGAGCCGCGCCCATGTCTTCAAGCGGTGCGATTTGATGAAGCCCGCAACCGATGGCCAAAGGGTCATCGATTTGCGTATCAGCAGGAGCAGCACGGCCAACAATCCGCCAATCAGCGTCATGACAATCAGGAACAGAAAGCCGTCGCGATCGCCTGCCCAAAGCATCAAAGCGCTTATGAGCTTGACGTCGCCGGCGCCCATGAAGCCCAAAACATAAACGGCGAAAGTCAGGACGAAAGCGCCGCCGCCTGCGATCAGGTGCGGCGTGATGCTTTCCTGAGGCGCCAGCAGCCAATGATGGAGAAAGAAGAGCGCAATCACGGCTAAGGAAACCGCATTCGGTATCTTGAAGCTTCTGATATCCGAGACGCACCCATAACAAAGAGCGGCCGCGAACGCCGATTCGATCATGAGACCGAGCGCACCGGGATTGAGGGCATAAGTTGAATGCATCTGAAGACCGAAGCGCAATCCATTGCTATCCGCAGTTGGATGCATCATGCCGCTTATGCGTTCGCGGTCAAGAAAACCGTTTAATTTTCCGATATCGTGCCTTGCCTTAACTTCGATCGCGAGCTAGGCGGCGCCGGCGTGCCGCGCTACATGCTGGGCTATCTATCTATTTCCCGGTTTCCAAACAAGTATTTTATTTCATGGCGTGGCCGGCGCCTGGACCGATCGCGCCGCCAAATTAACATACCGCCCGAGCAGTAACGAACTTATATGGAGCGGGTGAAGGGAATCGAACCCTCGTATTCAGCTTGGAAGGCTGCTGCTCTACCATTGAGCTACACCCGCGCAGCACTTACATTAGCAAGATTGGGGCCGCGCTCAATGAAAAAAGCGAAGGCTCGGTTTCCACAGCTTATCATATGCCCCTTGACAAACGCAGATTTGTTTCGCTTTGGCACGAAAAACGCTTGGCATCGCGGCGCCCCGCGTGATAGCTATCAAATCCCTACTACTGGTAAGCTATTCGTAGCAGGCAGGTGGGGTATCGGATTGGCTGATCCTATGCCCGAATCGCTTGCTCGTAACCGGTTGGATGGAGGAGTGTAGCTCAATCGGCTAGAGCACCGGTCTCCAAAACCGGGGGTTGGGGGTTCGAGTCCCTCCACTCCTGCCACCTTAGGGTGGCAGGGAATACTCGACACAATCGGGCATAAAAGTTAAAAGATTCATGGCGAGGGCTAGTCCGCTTCGCATCGGCGTTGGAAAGAAATGGCAAAAGTAGGTCCGTTCGAATTTTTGCAGCAGGTTCGCGCTGAAGGCGCGAAAGTCGTCTGGCCATCCAGGCGAGAGACTATCGTCACGACGGTGATGGTCGTGATCATGGCCGTCTTCGCTTCGGTGTTTTTCCTGCTCGCGGACCAGGTCTTTAGCAAACTCATCGGGTTTATTTTGACCCTTGGGCATTAGCGCTTAAAAAAATCGTAACTAAAAGCAGCAAAACTGATGACAAAGCGCTGGTATATCGTTCACGCCTATTCGAACTTCGAGAAGAAGGTGGCGGACGCTATCCGTGAACGGGCGACGGCGGCGGGCCTCGATGAATGCTTCGAGGAAATCGTGGTGCCGATGGAAGAGGTGGTCGAGGTTCGCCGTGGCAGGAAAGTAGCCACTGAGCGGAAGTTTTTTCCGGGTTATGTCCTCGTGAAGATGGACATGAACGACAGAGCGTTTTTGCTGATTAAGAATACGCCGAAAGTCACGGGATTTCTTGGCGCGGACAACAAGCCGCAGCCGATCTCCGAGGTGGAAGCGCAGCGCATTCTTAATCAAGTAAAGGAAGGCGTGGACAGGCCTAAGCCATCCATCTCCTTCGAAATCGGAGAGCAGGTGCGTGTCGCCGACGGTCCCTTTGCCTCGTTTAACGGGCATGTAGAGGAAGTTGACGAGGAGCGCGCAAGGCTCAAAGTTGCGGTTTCCATCTTCGGCCGGGCGACACCGGTCGAGTTGGAGTTCGGCCAGGTTGAAAAGATTTAGCGCGTCCCGCGACATCTTTGAAACTTGGTTTTCGTTGTGGAAGGTCAGCGCCTGCTCGCCAGGCGGCGCCATAGACCGCACCACATCCCTCAAACCCGGGGCGCAGGCCCTTGAGAGGTCATTATGGCAAAGAAAGTCGCCGGCTATATCAAACTGCAGGTTCCTGCAGGCCAAGCAAACCCGTCGCCGCCCATCGGTCCGGCGCTCGGTCAGCGCGGCTTGAACATTATGCAGTTTTGCAAGGATTTTAACGCGGCTTCGAAGGAAATGGAGCCCGGATCGCCCGTGCCAGTCGTCATTACCTATTTCGTGGACAAGTCCTTCGCTTTCGCGATGAAGACGCCGCCAGCGTCACACTTCCTGAAGAAGGCGGCAGGCATCAAAAGCGGCTCCAAGACGCCAGGGCTTGGCTCGGCCGGTACCGTGACCATGACTCAAGTGCGCGAGATCGCCGAGAAGAAGATGAAGGATTTGAACGCTACCAGCCTAGATCAAGCTGCGAAGATTATTGCTGGCTCCGCCCGTTCTATGGGCCTCACGGTGAAGGAGTAAGCGCGATGGACGGAAAACGTTTGCGCGAGGCCAAACAGGGCGTCAACCGCGAGAAGCTCTATCCCATCGAGCAGGCCGTGAAGCTCGTCAAAGAGCGCGCTAAGGCCAAGTTCGATGAAACCATCGAGATCGCGATAAATCTTGGCGTCGATCCGCGGCACGCCGATCAAATGGTTCGCGGCGTCTGCGCTCTCCCGAACGGCACAGGACGGACTGTGCGCGTTGCCGTGTTCGCGCGCGGTGGTAAGGCCGACGAGGCGAAGGCCGCGGGCGCGGATGTGATCGGCGCCGAGGATTTGGTCGCGCAAGTGCAGGGCGGGAACATCAACTTCGACAAGTGCATTGCGACGCCTGACATGATGCCTCTCGTTGGCCGTCTCGGTAAAATCCTCGGTCCACGCGGCATGATGCCAAACCCGAAGGTTGGCACCGTGACGATGGATGTCACCGAGGCTGTGCGCGGCGCCAAGGGCGGCGCTGTCGAGTTTCGAGTCGAAAAAGCAGGCATTCTGCATGCGGGAATCGGCAAAGCAAGCTTCACCGAGAACGCTCTTGTGGAAAACGTTAAGGCTTTCGCCGATGCGGTGATGAAAGCAAAGCCAGCAGGCGCTAAGGGAACATTTGTGAAACGTGTGGCGCTCAGCTCAACGATGGGGCCGGGCGTTAAAATCGAGCCGGCCACGCTCAGCAGCGGAGCCGCTCACACATAAATTCTAAATTCATCCCGGAACAGGCCTTGGCCAATGTCCGGGATCTCTTAGATTGCCGGTACTTCCCTCTTAAGATCCTGGATAACGCCGATGCGTTTCCCGGATTTCAACGAGGGCTTTCAACCGGCGCACGAGTTTCGGACGGCTCGCCGTCCGATAAGGCCGAAGCAGAAATGTTTAGGCCGCTGTCTCCGCCTCGCGGGGGCAGCCTGTCCGAGATTGCTGGCGCCAAAGGGAGTACCGGCGGCTTAAAATTCGCCTGCATGAGACGGGGAATGGATAACAGGTGATCTCAACGCCGGTTTCGGCTGGTTGGTGGATCGCGTCTGATCACGCCTCGGGACAGGATGAGCGGTCGCTCGCCTTCACGAGGCGGCGGCGTGATCGAAGCGGCGGTTCGCGATGACACGCGATCCGCCTCGTAAACGGAGAGAAGCAGTGGATAGAGCTGAAAAAAGCGAGATGGTTGAGACTCTCAACGACATCTTCGCAACAAGTGGCTCTGTCGTGGTGGCGCGCTACAAAGGCATGACCGTAGCGCAAATGACAGACCTCCGCCGTCGCATGAGCGGCGCCGGGGCGAAGTTCAAAGTCATCAAGAACCGTCTCGCCAAAATTGCCCTTGATAACGCGGCTGATGGAGCAGGCGCGGATCTCTTCCTTGAGCCGACGGGAATTGCCTTCGCGCAAGACCCCACGGCGGCAGCTAAAGTGGCGGCCGATTTTGCCAGGACCAACGACAAGTTTGTCATTGTCGGCGGCTTGCTCGGGCGTCAAGCGCTGAATGCGGATGGTGTAAAGGCATTAGCCGCCATCCCTTCGATGGAAGAGCTTCGTTCCAAACTATTGGGCGTGTTCCTGGCGCCCGGCTCCAAATTTGTGCGGCAGCTTAACTCGCCCGCGCAGAGCCTTTTGGGTGTGCTGCAGGCGTACAAGGAAAAGCAAGAAGCGGCGTGACGGCTCAAAGGCAGAGCCTCCAATCACCAACCAATCATGGAATGCACTGAGGTCTACTGAATGTCCGATAAACTCGAAAAAATCTATCAGGAGCTGTCTGTTTTGACCGTTCTTGAGGTATCCGAGCTTGTGAAGCTCCTCGAAGACAAATGGGGCGTTAGCGCCGCTGCGGCCATGCCTGCGTTTGCTATGCCAGCAGCCGGTGCTGGTGGCGGCCTCCGTAGCTGAGGTCGAGGAAAAGACAGAGTTCGACGTCATTCTCGCTGAGGCGGCGCACAAAAGATCAACGTCATTAAGGAGGTCCGCGCGATCACGGGCCTTGGCCTGAAAGAGGCGAAGGATCTGGTTGAGGCTGCCCCCAAGCCGATCAAGGAAGCTGTGTCGAAAGCGGAAGCCGAGGAAATTAAGAAGAAGATGGAGGCGGCGGGCGCCAAGATCGAGGTTAAGTAGTGGATCGGCATGGCCCGGACAGCCCGGTCATGCCGAGAAGCAGCATACTGCCCAGGGAACATTCTCCGTTCCGCCTAGAATGGCTGAATTTGGACATGTGACAGGGCTTGTAAATCGTTAATGGGACGCCATATCAGGTGGCTTCCCATAAATAGGCTCTTTCCCGACGCCAAGTCCCCGTGCGGCGTGAGGAAAAGCCGCCGCCGGTTAAAATGAGGAGATCAAATGGCGCAAACGTTTATCGGCCGTAAACGTATTCGCAAGCGCTTCGGAACTATTGCCGATGCAGCTGAGATGCCAAATTTGATCGAGGTGCAAAAGCAATCCTACGATCAATTTCTTATGGTGCAAGAACCGGTTGGCGGGCGCCCTAACACCGGCTTGCAGGCTGTGTTTGCCTCGATCTTCCCCATAAAGGATTTTTCAGACAAAGCGCAACTTGAATTTGTCCGCTACGACTTCGAGCCACCAAAATATGACGTGGACGAATGCCAGCAGCGAAGCATGACCTATGCGGCGCCGCTGAAAGTAAAGTTACGCCTGATCACCTTCGACGTCAATGAGGAGACGGGATCGCGTTCCGTCCGCGACATCAAGGAGCAGGACGTCTATATGGGCGATATCCCGTTTATGACGTCCAACGGCACCTTCGTGATAAACGGCACCGAGCGCGTGATTGTTTCACAGATGCATCGCTCGCCAGGTGTCTTTTTTCACCACGATGGCGGAAAGAGTCACTCTTCAGGGAAGCTGCTGTTCGCCGCCCGCATTATCCCTTATCGCGGCTCCTGGCTCGATTTCGAGTTCGACGCTAAAGACATCGTCTTCGCGCGCATCGACCGGAAGCGGAAGCTACCGGCGACGACGCTGCTCTATGCCCTTGGCATGGACAACGAGGAAATCCTCGACACGTTTTACAATCGCATCATCTACAAGGCGACGAAGCAAGGCTGGAGAACGCCCTTCATCGCCGAGCGGATGCGTGGCGTAAAAGCCGTGCAGGACATTTACGATGCCGATACGGGCGAAGTGGTCATCGAAGCCGGCAAGAAGCTGAACGCGCGTGCGGTCCGTCAAGTCGCCGAGCGCGTGAAGGCGGTCGCCGTGCCGGACGACGCGCTTTATGGGCGTTATCTCGCTGAAGACATCGTCAATATGTCCACCGGCGAGATCTGGGCCGAGGCCGGCGACGAGCTCGACAGCAAGGCGCTCGATAAGCTTCGCGCGGCCGGCGTTGAGGAGCTTCCCGTGCTCGACATCGATCACGTCAACACCGGCTCCTTCATCCGCAACACGTTGCACGCCGACAAGAACCAGAACGAACAGGACGCGCTGTTCGATATCTACCGCGTGATGCGTCCGGGCGAGCCTCCAACGGAGGACGCCGCTCGCGCGCTGTTCAAGAGCCTGTTCTTCGACGAGGAACGGTATGATCTCTCGTCGGTCGGCCGCGTCAAGATGAACATCCGGCTCGAAATCGAGCAGTCCGACGAGATGCGCATCCTGACCAAGGCCGACATCATTTCGGTCATTCGCACGCTGGTCGATCTGCGCGACGGCCGCGGCGAAGTGGATGACATTGACAATCTCGGCAACCGCCGCGTCCGTTCGGTGGGCGAGCTAATGGAGAACCAGTATAGGCTCGGCCTGCTTCGCATGGAGCGCGCCATTCGCGAGCGCATGTCGTCCGTCGATATCGACACAGTGATGCCGCAGGATCTCATCAACGCGAAGCCTGCGAGTGCGGCCGTGCGCGAGTTCTTCGGCTCGTCCCAGCTCAGCCAGTTCATGGACCAGACAAATCCGCTGTCCGAGATTACGCACAAGCGCCGTCTGTCCGCGCTTGGGCCAGGCGGTCTGACGCGTGAGCGCGCCGGGTTCGAGGTGCGCGACGTGCACCCGACCCATTACGGCCGCATCTGCCCGATCGAGACGCCGGAAGGTCCGAACATCGGCCTCATCAATTCGCTCGCAACCTTCGCGCGCGTGAACAAATATGGCTTCATTGAAAGCCCTTACCGCAAGGTGGTCGACGGAAAAGTCACCGACGAGGTTGTCTACCTCTCGGCGATGGAGGAGGCGCGCTACCACATCGCGCAAGCGAATGTGAAGCTAAACGCCGACGGAAGCTTTGCCGAAGAGCTGATCATTTGCCGGCATCAGGGCGATGTCTCTCTCGTTCCGCAGGCAAAAGCAGACTTCATCGACGTTTCGCCGAAACAGGTCGTGTCCGTCGCGGCGGCGCTCATCCCGTTCCTTGAGAACGACGACGCCAACCGCGCTCTCATGGGCTCGAACATGCAACGGCAAGCTGTGCCCCTCATCCGCGCCGAGGCGCCGCTTGTCGGCACTGGCATGGAAAGCGTGGTCGCGCGCGACTCCGGCGCCGCCATCGCCGCGAAACGCTCCGGGATCATCGATCAAGTCGATGCGACCCGTATTGTGATCCGGGCGACGGATGAAACGGACCCGTCCAAGTCGGGCGTCGATATCTACAATCTGCGTAAGTTCCAGCGCTCGAACCAGAACACCTGCATCAACCAGCGGCCTCTGGTTCGCGTCGGCGACCGCGTCGAGCGTGGCGACATCATCGCTGACGGCCCATCGACCGATCTCGGCGATCTCGCGCTCGGCAAGAACGTGCTCGTCGCTTTCATGCCCTGGCAGGGTTACAACTTCGAGGATTCGATCCTTCTTTCGGAGCGCATCGTCTCGACCGACGTCTTCACCTCGATCCACATCGAGGAGTTCGAGGTCGCGGCGCGCGATACGAAGCTTGGGCCGGAGGAAATCACGCGCGACATTCCGAACGTTTCGGAAGAAGCGCTGAAGAACCTCGACGAAGCGGGCATTGTCTATATCGGCGCGGAGGTGCAGCCGGGCGACATTCTTGTCGGCAAAATCACGCCGAAGGGCGAAAGCCCAATGACGCCGGAGGAAAAACTGCTCCGCGCCATTTTCGGCGAAAAGGCTTCCGACGTGCGTGATACTTCGCTCCGCCTGCCGCCCGGCGTGGCCGGAACCGTAGTAGAGGTTCGCGTCTTCAACCGCCATGGCGTCGAAAAAGACGAGCGCGCGATGGCGATCGAGCGCGAGGAGATCGAGCGTCTCGCCAAAGACCGCGATGACGAATTGCACATCCTTGACCGGAACGTTTATGGCCGGTTGCGCGATATCCTCATGGGCAAGGAAGTCGCCCGCGGACCCAAGGGCTTGCGCAAGGGGACGGATATCAATGAGGAGCTTCTCAGTGATGTGCCTCGCAGCCAGTGGTGGGATATCGCCCTGAAAGACGAGCAGGCGATGGCCGGTATCGAGGCGATCAGGCGTCAGTATGACGATGCCAAAAAGCGCCTTGAGCAACGGTTTGTCGACAAGATCGACAAGCTGAAGCGCGGCGATGAGTTGCCGCCCGGCGTGATGAAGATGGTCAAGGTCTTCGTTGCGGTGAAGCGCAAGATTCAGCCCGGCGATAAGATGGCGGGCCGCCACGGTAACAAAGGTGTGGTTAGCCACATCGTACCCATAGAGGATATGCCATATCTGGAAGATGGGACGCCGGTCGATATCGTGCTCAACCCGCTCGGCGTTCCGAGCCGGATGAACGTGGGACAGATCCTGGAAACACATCTCGGCTGGGCTTCGCGCGGCCTTGGGCGCATCATCAATCAGGCGCTCGAAGTTTACCGCGATAAAATGCGCGCCGATGACCTTCGCGCAGCCGTGAATAAGGCTTACCGCAACGACGAGGCCATTAGCGCTCTCAACGACGACCAACTGGTTGAGTTGGCCGAGAATATGGGGAAAGGTGTGCCGGTGGCGACGCCGGTCTTCGATGGAGCGCGCGAGCCCGACATCGTGGACATGCTGAAGGCCGCTGGCCTGGATACCTCAGGTCAGGTCACACTTTACGATGGCAGGTCAGGAGAGCCTTTCGACCGCAAGGTCACCGTGGGCTACAAGTATCTCCTGAAGCTTCACCATCTTGTCGACGACAAGATCCATGCGCGTTCAATCGGCCCGTACAGCCTTGTCACGCAGCAGCCTCTAGGCGGCAAGGCGCAGTTCGGCGGGCAGCGCTTCGGCGAAATGGAGGTGTGGGCGCTCGAAGCCTATGGCGCCGCCTACACGCTTCAGGAAATGCTGACGGTGAAATCGGACGACGTCGCAGGCCGCACCAAGGTGTACGAGGCGATCGTGCGCGGCGATGACACGTTCGAGGCCGGCGTGCCGGAGAGTTTCAACGTGCTCGTAAAGGAAATGCGAGCGCTTGGCTTGAACGTGGAGCTGAAACAGAGCCGGGTGCCGGCGATAGATGCGCAGCCCGCGCAAGCATCGCGGCCACCGCAATACGCGCTGCCGAGACGGCCCCGAGCAACGCCACAGGCAGCGGAGTAAAGAGAAAGCGGGTGCCGGCGCGGCCGATGCCCGCAAACGGCGTTTGAAGAACAGGTGCGAGGAAGACTACCTCGGCTTCCGCGCAGAGCGGACACCAAGATGGGTCGGAGAAGCCGCGGGGGCGGCTCATAGGAGCAACGAATGAATCAAGAGATCACAAATCTCTTCAGCCCGCAGATGCAGACTTAGGTATTCGACCAGATTCGCATCTCCATTGCAAGTCCAGAGAAGATCCTTTCCTGGTCGTATGGTGAAATAAAGAAGCCAGAGACGATCAATTACCGCACGTTCAAGCCTGAGCGTGATGGTCTGTTCTGTGCGCGTATCTTCGGCCCGATCAAGGACTACGAGTGTCTTTGCGGCAAATATAAGCGCATGAAGTATAAGGGCGTGATCTGCGAAAAATGCGGCGTGGAAGTGACGCTTACAAAAGTGCGCCGCGACCGCATGGGACACATCGAGCTTGCGTCGCCGGTGGCGCACATCTGGTTTCTGAAATCGCTGCCATCCCGAATCGGCCTTCTGCTCGACATGGGCCTGAAGGACCTGGAGCGCGTGCTCTATTTCGAGAACTATGTCGTGATCGAACCGGGACTTACCCCTTTAAAGGCGGGGCAGCTCCTTTCTGAGGAAGACTTCCTAAAAGCTCAAGAGGAGTACGGCGAGGACGCCTTCCAGGCCGGCATCGGCGCCGAGGCTGTGCGCGACATGCTCATGGCCCTCAATCTCGATCAGATGCGCGAGCAGATCCGCCAGGAGATCGCCGAGGCGACAACCGAGCTGAAGCCGAAAAAGCTTGCGAAGCGGCTGAAGGTCATTGAGGCGTTCATCATGTCGGGCAACCGGCCCGAATGGATGATCATGAAGGTGATCCCCGTGATCCCGCCGGAGCTGCGCCCGCTCGTTCCGCTGGACGGCGGCCGCTTCGCCACGTCGGACCTGAACGATCTCTACCGCCGCGTCATCAACCGCAACAACCGCCTCAAGCGGCTCATTGAGCTGCGCGCGCCGGACATTATCATCCGGAACGAGAAGCGCATGCTTCAGGAAGCCGTCGACGCGCTGTTCGACAATGGCCGTCGCGGCCGCGTCATCACGGGCGCCAACAAGCGTCCGCTGAAGTCGCTCGCCGATATGCTGAAGGGCAAGCAGGGCCGGTTCCGTCAGAACCTGCTCGGAAAGCGCGTCGACTATTCGGGCCGCTCGGTGATCGTGGTCGGACCGGAGCTGAAGCTGCATCAATGCGGCTTGCCTAAGAAAATGGCGCTCGAACTCTTCAAGCCGTTCATCTATTCGCGGCTCGACGCACAAGGCTATTCCGCCACCGTGAAGCAAGCGAAGAAGCTCGTTGAGAAGGAGCGGCCGGAGGTTTGGGACATTCTCGACGAGGTGATCCGAGAGCATCCAGTGCTCTTGAACCGGGCGCCGACGCTTCACCGCCTGGGCATTCAGGCGTTCGAGCCGGTGCTCGTCGAGGGCAAGGCGATTCAGCTTCATCCGCTGGTCTGCGCGGCTTTCAACGCCGACTTCGACGGCGACCAGATGGCCGTTCACGTGCCTCTCAGCCTCGAAGCCCAGCTTGAGGCCCGCGTGCTGATGATGTCGACGAACAACATCCTGCATCCCGCAAACGGCGGCCCGATCATCGTGCCGAGCCAGGACATCGTCCTCGGCCTTTATTACCTATCGCTCAGCATGGAGAAGGAGCCGGGAGAAGGGCGCATCTTCGGAAGCGTCGCCGAAATACAACACGCGCTCGCTGCGGGTAACCTCACGCTCCACGCTAAGGTCAAAGGCCGCTTCACGGGCCTCGATGACGACGGAAAACCGCTCACCAAGGTGTATGAGACGACGCCGGGCCGGATGATCATCGCCGAGCATCTGCCGAAAAAGCCCGGCATCAGCTTCGATCTCGTGAACAGGCTTCTAACCAAGAAGAACATTGCTCGAGTCATCGACGCGGTGTATCGGTCCTGCGGTCAGAAAGAGACGGTCATTTTCTGCGACCGGATCATGAGCCTCGGCTTCCATCATGCCTACAAGGCCGGCATCTCCTTCGGCAAGGACGACATGCTCGTTCCCGAGACGAAGCAAAAGATCATCGACGATACGGAAGCGCTCGTCCTCGATTACGAGCAGCAATACAATGACGGCCTCATCACGCAGATGGAGAAATACAACAAGGTCGTCGACGCGTGGGCGAAGTGCACTGACCGCATCGCCAAGGAGATGATGGACCGTATCTCCGCCGTCCAATATGACAAGGCGACAGGCCGCGAAAAGCAGATCAACTCCGTCTATATGATGGCGCATTCTGGAGCGCGCGGCTCCGAGAAGCAGATGCGTCAGCTTGCCGGCATGCGCGGACTGATGGCGAAGCCGTCGGGTGAAATCATCGAGACGCCGATCATCTCCAACTTCAAGGAGGGGCTGTCGGTTCTCGAATACTTTAACTCCACTCACGGCGCGCGCAAAGGCTTGGCCGATACGGCGCTCAAAACGGCGAACTCAGGTTATCTGACTCGCCGTCTCGTCGACGTGGCGCAGGATTGCATCGTGACCGAGCATGATTGCGGCACCGATAAGGGTATCAGGCTGGGCGCCGTGATCGACGCCGGCGAGGTGCTCGTTTCCGTCGGCGACCGCGTTCTCGGCCGCGTTCCTGCCGATGACATCGTCCACCCGTCAACGGGCGAAGTCATCGTCAAGGCTGGAGATCTCATCAGCGAGAACCAGGCGCACCTGATCGAGGAAGCACAAGTGCAGGATGTGCGGATCCGCTCGGCCCTCACATGCGAGCTCAAGACTGGCATCTGCGGCAAGTGCTATGGCCGCGACCTGGCGCGCGGAACGCCGGTCAACATCGGCGAGGCTGTCGGCGTTATCGCCGCGCAGTCCATCGGCGAACCCGGCACGCAGCTTACGATGCGGACCTTCCACATCGGCGGAACGGCGCAGGTCGCCGACAACTCGTTCGTTGAAAGCAACTTCGCCGGAAAGGTCAAGATCCGTAACAGGAACGCTGCGCGCGATAGCCAGGGCCGTCTCGTTGCAATGGGCCGCAACATGGCGGTCGCGGTTCTCGACGAGGACGGGCGCGAACGAGCCGTTCACAAGATCGCGCAGGGCTCTCACCTCAAAGTGGACGATGGCGACGTGATCAAGCGCGGCCAGCGGCTTGCAGAGTGGGATCCATACAGCCGCTCCATCATCACCGAAACCGATGGCGTGGTCGAGTTCGAGGATCTGCTGGAAGGCATTTCAGTGAACGAACTGTCCGATGAAACCACAGGTATCACCAACCGCGTAATCGTGGACTGGCGCGCAAACCCGCGCGGGTCTGCACTTCGGCCAGCGATCATAATCAAGGACAAACCGGGCGGCAAGGTTCTGAAACTGCAGCGCGGCGGCGAAGCCCGTTACTTGCTGTCCGTGGAAGCGATCTTGTCTGTTGAACCCGGTCAGACGGTAAAAGCGGGCGACGTGCTTTCGCGTATCTCGCTCGAAAGCGCGAAGACACGCGACATCACGGGCGGTCTTCCGCGCGTGGCCGAGCTGTTCGAGGCGCGCCGTCCGAAAGATCACGCGATCATCGCGGAGATTTCCGGCACGGTGCATTTCGGCCGCGATTATAAGAACAAGCGCCGGGTTTTGATCCAGCCCGACGAAGAAGGTCTCGATCCCGTCGAATACTTGCTGCCGAAGGGCAAGCATCTGGCGGTGCAAGAGGGTGACCGCATCGAGAAAGGCGAATTCATTCTCGATGGCAACCCAGCCCCGCACGATATTTTGGCGATCAAGGGCGTGGAAGAGCTGGCCTCATTCCTCGTCAACGAAATCCAGGAGGTCTACCGGCTTCAAGGCGTCACGATCAACGACAAGCATATCGAGGTGATCGTTCGCCAGATGCTGCAGAAGGTCGAGGTCACGGACGCTGGCGATACCGAACTCTTGAAGAACGAGCAAATCGACAAGCTTGAATTCGACGATATCAATGCTTCGATCGAGGCCGCCGGCGGACGCCCCGCGACGGCTGTGCCGGTGCTGCTTGGTATCACAAAGGCAAGCCTGCAAACCCGGTCGTTCATCTCGGCGGCGTCGTTTCAGGAGACAACGCGCGTTCTCACCGAAGCCGCTCTCAACGGCAAGGTCGATACGCTCGATGGCCTCAAGGAGAACGTTATCGTGGGCCGGCTCATCCCGGCAGGCACGGGCGGCATGATCAGCCAGCTTCGCCGTGTCGCGTCCCATCGCGACGATCTCATTCTGCAGGAGCGCAACAAAGCGGGAGCGAAAGCCCTTCCGCCCGCGAACGAGGGCGAATCACTTGCGCCCGAATTATCCCCTCAGGTGCAGGCGGCGGAATAGATCCGCAACTCAGAGACTTAGAAAGCCCGGTCATACACCGGGCTTTTTTGATTCTTGTCACGCTGCAAGCAAAAAAAGAGGCGAAAAAGCGCCAAGACTCGCTTGGATTATTGGAAACCTTCCGTTAAAGTCGCATTTACCGACAAATGGTGCTGCTTTGCATCGGCCGATAAAAGGGCCGAAGGGCGGCCTATTCGTTCCGGCGGGGGAAACCGAAACCGTGACAAAAGCGCCCTGGTGACAAAGCGGCCTTCACATATGCAGGACACTGACTGTCAACGCGGTGGAGAGCTCGTGCAATGAGGTTAGGAAACTTAGACCTGACTGTCTTTTCATCCGCTTTGTTATGCGCTGCAGCATTTATAACAAACCCTGCGGAAGCTGTGCCTCAGCGGCCGTGGTACTTTGTAGCTTTCGATCAAGTCCTCGGCATCGTCATCAATAGCGACACTCAAGCCGAGGCAGCGGCCTCAAACGAGGCTTCTAAGAAGATCGAACAGGCTTACCTTAGCCGCCTCACAAAAGAAGAAGGCAAGATCACGCTCAGGGGGCATGTGCCTTCAGAAAGCGATCTTAAGATACTTCAAGGGGTTGCGGCGGCGACATCGCCCGGAGCGTCGCTGATCGACAAGAGTCGTGTTAACGCAAATGTGCCAGATCGTGACACTTGGCTCGCAGCAATGACCTACGCGCTGCGCCAGCTTGGCAAGCTACAGTCAGGGTCGGCCGTGCTGCAGAATACTGCAATCGCCATCGAGGGCGTAACGAGGGCCGATGATGATTTTGCAGCCGTGCAGAGAAAGTTGCGCGAAGAAGCGCCGAAGGGCCTTCATTTGCGGGTTGCGCTGAAGCCGCATGATGTCCATCCGTTCGTTTGGCTCGCGCAATTGCAGCCAGGCGCTTTAAACCTAAGCGGTCATGTGCCCGATCAGCAAGACGAAATCTTATGCGCCCATGCTGAAGCACTCTTTCAGAACGTGAAGGTGAACAATGGCATGGAGTTCGCCAAAGGCGAGCCCCAAGATTGGCTCGCCGCCACGAAGCTGGCGCTTGAGATGCTGTCGCTGCTTCACTCGGGCAATGTCGCGATCAGCGACAATGTGATCAAACTTGAGGGCATTTACTCATCGCCTGCTACGGCCGGTCTCCTCAAATCTTACAGTAAGAGGTTGCCGCGAGGCTTCAGCCTGGAAACTAACATTCTTCAGCCGGTTGCTCGGGCCCCTGCCACAAGGGCTGACGATGTGAGTATGGCGTCGCATGAATCCCAAGCGTCGATGAACCCGTAACGACGCTGGAGAAAGCACCGGGATTCAAACGGCCTGGATCTCCTTATGTAAAGGAACAGGTGAAGTCGGCGCTGCCGTCCAGGTCTTATCAGCTTCGAAGAGAAAATCGCCGATCAGGCGCTGCGTAAATCGATCCAAAAGCAGCGGCGCGTGGCCCTCGTTTCGAACGAGCACTGGAGTCAAGGCTGGGTGCCGTGCTTGCATTTCTTGCACGGTCGCAGTCGATAGGATATCGGAGTTTTCCCCTCTGAGGACCATTAGCGGGACTTGGAGAAGCGATTCGAAATGTTCCCACATCGTCGGCACCGGTTTCGCGATATCGACGTCCGAGAGCGCTTTTCCAACATTCGGATCGTAAGCTGCGGCCGGGCGGCCCTCCACTTCGTTGAAAAGCTGGTGCGTGAATGCGCGCCATCCCGCCGTGTCCAGAGCCGTAAATTGGCGCTTATTGATGTCGCGGACAACTTGCATCGCTGCTTCCCAATCAGCCGGTACGGGAATTTTTCCAGCGTAGCCCATAATTCGGGCAAGCCCCGCCGTCTCGATGACCGGCCCGATATCGTTCAGCACAGCGCATCCGATCGCCGAAGGCCGCATCACAGCGAGCAGCATCGCGATGATGCCGCCGCGTGACGTGCCAAGGACCGCGACATCCGTCAGGCCGCGAAGGGTGAGGAAGGAAACGACATCCAAAAGCTCCACGTAGGCGGAATAATTCCGCCAATCCTTGTCCCATTCTGAGCGCCCTCGCCCTCTGTAATCCAGGCAGTAGACAGGCCGGGGATGAGATGGATGCGTCGACAGAGCGACGGCGAGGTCATGAAAATCCCGGCCGTTCCGGGTCAAACCAGCGAGGCAGAGCAGCGGCCGCCCAGGGGCGTCGTCGCTGCCATATTTCCGGGCGTAGAGCTGGAGGTCGTCATCGCTCCGATAATATATGTCTTCTGTGAATGCCGGATCGCCGTTTGAACCGCTCTCAGGAGAAATCATGGGTCTTGTTCCAATTCGCCGCTTCCGGTCACTTCGGCCAAATCAGGGATTTTTCCCGGACGGCCCCGATGCAAATCCTCCACGATTTGGAACTTCGTCTTGCCGTTTTCAAATCGGCACCGGTAAAGCTGAGTGCTTTCAAGAATGCGCTGAATATAATGACGCGTCTCCGTAAAGGGAATGCGCTCGACCCAATCGACAGGATCGGAGGATTTGTTGCGCGGATCGCCGAAATCCGCGATCCATTGCTTAACCCGCCCAGGGCCTGCATTGTAGGCCGCCAGAGAAAGCACGTAGGAGCCATCATAGCCAGAAATGAGTTGGGCAAGGAAAGCCGAGCCGAGAGTGACGTTATAGGACGGATCCGAGATAAGCCGCGGGGCGTCATACTTCAGCTTATAGGATGCTGCAACGAGCCTCGCGGTCTGCGGCATGAGCTGCATAAGCCCGCGCGCGCCGACCCGGCTCACGGAGCCGGTGTGGAAATCGCTCTCCTGCCGGGTCAGCGCGTTCAGTAATGCGGGTTCCAGCTTGGTATTCCCGCCAGCCGGGTCGAATTTCGGCAGGAGCGTTGGAAAGGCATAGGCGTCGACCGGGAACCCGCGCAGCAATGCGATTTTTGCCGCGCGAACCACGACGTGAGGCGGCGTAATGCGCTCCGCCAGTTCAAGAGCCAGCGTAATTTGCTGAGCATCGTTGAGCTGCCGCGTCAGGTCCAGCACATAGTTTGTAACGAGCGGCTGAAGATCGAGCTGCTTCGCAATCATCACGGCCTTGAAAGCGTCCTCATTCACGAACACGGCGACAGCTTCCTTGCTTGGCTGAGGCGGCGCCCGGAATTCGCAAGCGGCTCCCTTGCGCAGCGCTTGCCGCGCGAGTGAGCCATAAAAAGTGTAGAAGCGGTTCGAAGCCTCGCGAAAGTAACCCTCGGCCTCCTTGCGCGCGCCCATTTCGAGCTTAGCGCGGCCGAGCCAATACGCTGCCCGGGCCTCATCGCGGCCGTAGCCCTTAATCGAGCGAGCGGCCTCGAAATGCGGCTCGGCGCGCTTGGGCTCCTTTAGATAGCGAAGCGCGACCCACCCCGCCAGAAACTCCGCCTCGGAGCGGCTTTCATCGTCGAGCGGGCCGTACTTGCTCGCAATCGCATAGGCGGTTGCAGGATGATCCTCATTCAGCGCGCGCCGTATTTCGCTCCGACGGAATTCCCACCAGCGTTCCGGATCTGCCACATCGGCGGTATCGGGGTTGATCGAGCGCAGAAGCGACCAAACGTCATCGTCGGCTCCCTCGCGCCGCAAAGCTTTCAGCCGCGAAAGGAGCGTAGCTGACCCACCAGCGCTTTCTTTCGCAAGCTTGAAAGCATTCTCCGCCGCTTTCGACTGCAGCGCCTTCTTAGAATTGTCCTCTTTCGCTTCGGCCTTTTTTGTATCCGTCTTGCCGGCAGTTTCCGCAGCCTTTGCGCCGCCCGTCTCCGGCGTTGCCGCCGGGGCTTCCTGGGCCTTTCCGTCCTTGGAAGCGTCATCTTCCTTTTGGGCGCCATCCTTTTTCAGCGTCGCCAGTGTCGAGAGGTTCGCTATCGAGAAGGCGTGCGCTTTTCCGCTCAGCGCAGCTTCCTTCACAACGGCGCCCTGGATTTCTCCGTGCCGCCTTCCCCTGCCGCGGTGCGCCAATCTCGCTCTCCGGCCATGATGGCCTCTGCGAGAGGCTAAGCTCCCAGTTCTTTTTGCCCGAAGCCGGACAACTCCCTTTAAGCCCTTTCCCTCAGAAGCCGAAGCCAGTCTTTTGTTAGGGTCGTCCTGCTGATGCGCGCGCGCCTCGATCAATAGTTTCCGGCGCCGCTGATCGCCGGCATCCAGCAGCGCGCCGAAGCGGGAAACAAATCGCTCTTGCACCGCCGGATCCAAATTATAGCGGCTCCAGGCGAATTTTATGAGGCCAAGGCCGCGTTCGCGCTCCCCCATATCCATAAGCGCCGCGCCCAGGCTCGCCTTTCCGGCGCCTGTCATGGGGTTACGATTTCGCGTAGAATTTCAGAACGTCGGCGGCTGAAGCGTCTGAGAAAAACAAACTCTTTTCGAAGCCAGGCTCCTGGACGGGTTCCGGAAATAATGGATGCGCCTTCCGAAACGCCATCACCTCGTTGAAGTCGGCAGAGGATGATCTCAGGCGCTTCCATTCGGCGAAGGTTTTCGCGGCAGGATCGCCGATTTTTCTGATCCCGGCTCGCGCGGCGGCGTCATCGCCTCTCGATACGCTCGAAATGACATCCTTGACCGCGGCCGCGTCATCATCGCTGATCTTGAAAGACAGAAGTGGCTGCAGAGCCGCGGTCATGTCCTCGTTGGAGAATGGCTTCGGAAACTTCAGGTTTACCGCTGGAACAAGGACAGCCTCTTCTTTCGGGCTATCTTTAGCGGGCTCGGGGGCGGCTGGAACGGGTGGTTGGCCATTCCCCGTATCGTGGCGCTCCTTTGCCTCGGGCGCGAGACCGTTATCATCGGCGCGATGGCCCGGTTCGGCCGGCTTCTTGGGGTTGGCGTCGGCCGTCTTGAAACTGGCTTTCAAGCCAAGCTTATGCAAAGAACGTCTCGCGGCGGCGACCGGAACCATGACCGGTTCCGGTTCCAGGCCGGCGGTGGCGTAAGAAACCGGCTCTCGATGCGGTGGCAACACATAGGGCACAACGAGCACAGCAAAAAAGCCGAGCGCGGTTCCAATCAAAATCGCCTTCAGAAGCCCGAAGGGATTGTGTGGCGGGTTTGTGTTAGCGTCGGGCGTTGACATTTCCCTGTCGCGCTAAAAATATCGTTTGCAGGTCTTCACATCAAACCTATGCTTTCGCGCCGCGATTGGAACCGAACAAACCGTGTTGCATACATTCGCTCCGATTAATAGCCGCCATATTCCGGCAATAGAATGACAAGCTTCACGATGGCTCAAGCCGTTTCCCGCGGGAAAGAGGGGAGTGGTTAATCTTGCGTCACTCTTTTCCGAATAAGATCGATCCGAAGGTGAGGATAGTACGGAATGTTCAAGGGCTCTTTCACGGCGCTTATAACGCCTTTCGATGGTGAAGACGTCGATTATGACGCCTTTGCACGGCTTGTGGAGCTTCAAATTCAATCGGGCACGCATGGCCTTGTTCCAGTTGGCACAACGGGTGAATTGCCAACGCTCAGTCATGAGGAGCACGCTCGCGTTGTCGAAACCTGCGTCTCGGCAGCAAAGGGCCGCGTTCCAGTTATCGCAGGCGCAGGGTCGAACAGCACAAAGGAGGCCGTGGCGCTCGCACGCCACGCGCAGAAGGCCGGAGCGACGGCGGTGCTTATCGTCACACCCTATTATAACAAGCCGACGCAGGAAGGGCTTTACCAGCACTACAAAGCGATCAACGATGCGATCGGCATCCCCATTATTATCTACAACATCCCCGCACGCAGCGTCGTGGATATGTCGGTCGCGACGATGGGCCGCCTCTCTCAACTTCCGAACATAGCGGGCGTCAAGGATGCGACTGCTTCGCCGGTGCGGATGAGCCAGCAGCGGCTGGCGATTGGGGAGCGCTTCATCCAACTGTCGGGCGAGGACGCGACTGCGCTTGCGTTCATGGCCCATGGCGGCCATGGCTGTATTTCGGTGACGTCCAACGTCGCGCCAAAACTCTGCGCGGAATTTCAGAACGCCTGTCTCGCTGGCGACTTCCGCAAGGCGCTCGAACTGCATGACCGGCTGATGCCCCTTCATGAGGCTCTCTTCGTTGAAACCAGTCCCGGCCCGGTGAAATACGCCGCCTCGCGCCTCGGGCTGTGCAAACCCGAAACCCGTCTGCCGCTGGCGCCGGTCTCAGAGCAAACCAAAGGGGCTCGTCGATGCGGCGCTCGAAAAGGCAGGTTTGCTTCAGCGTCAAGCCGCATAATTGCAATGGCAGCCCCCTCAGCAACATCTGTACGCAAGGTCGTCGCCGAAAACAGGAAAGCGCGCTTCTCCTACTTCATCGATGACACCTTCGAGGCCGGGATCGCGTTAGGCGGCTCAGAGGTGAAATCGCTAAGGCTGGGAAAGGCCAACATTGCCGAGTCCTATGCCACCGAGCAGAACGGCGAGATCTTTCTCATCAACGCCTATATCCCGGAATATCTCCAGGCGAATCGCCTCAACCACGAAACGCGCCGCCCGCGAAAGCTGCTTCTGCATAAGCGCGAAGCGAACAAGCTGATCGGGGCGATCCAGCGTGACGGGATGACGCTAGTTCCCTTGCGGATCTATTTCAATGACCGCGGGCGCGCCAAGCTGGAGCTTGCTCTGGCGCGCGGAAAGAAGCTGCACGACAAGCGCGAAACGGAGAAGAGCCGCGATTGGGAGCGGCAAAAGGGGCGGCTTCTTCGCGATCGCGGGTAACGATATTGCGCCGCACCGCGCCATAACGAACAACAATGGCCAGCAATAAAACTTGCATCGCCGACGGGTTGCTGACTGCCTTCGACCCGCCTCGTTCGTTGTCTTGGCTTGATCGAGGTTGTATAGGGCAATGTATGCGTGTTTTGTCCGATTTGAATGGTCCCGTTCGAGCCTTGTACGCAACACGCCCATCGCAATATGCTGCATTTACCCACTGTTAATTCTATGGACTGGAAGTCACAGTAGACTGCAATAAGATTTCAGTAGTGTGTTGTTAACCATATCGTAACGTCTTCAGTATTGTCTGAGATCATATCTATTCTACAGCTCACGGTAACTACGCCGCCGTTCAGCCAAATTCCAATCACAGGGGATAGACATGATTGAGACAAACACACGGACACTTGCTGTCCTTTTGGCGGGTTTTGTGGCGTTAGTAGTGGTAATGCAGTCCGTAAATCGGTTGAATCACGTTTCCGCCGCGGTCATCCATGTACCGGTTGTCGAAAAAGCGCCCGAAGCGCCAGTAAAAGTCGAGGCGCCCGTAAAGAAGGTATCAAACCAGTTGGCGACGATACCTGCAGAGAAGTGCGCCTCTACGTGGGTCAATGGCGGAAACTATGTTCTTGTCACGCCCAAGACCTGTAACGATGTCAGCATAGCCTCCATAACAATCGGAGTCTCTGCGAAGCCTTGCGACGCAAGCACAAAATCCGACTTCAAGAGTTTGACCAACAGCACAGCCTTCAAGGGCGACTATGGCTTCTATATTGGACAAGACAGGTCCGTTAAGTGCCTGGCTGTGCAGGAAATCTTGGGTAAGTATCTCTAATGAAAGATGTGGAGGCGCGGATTCGATGCCTCCACCGCATGAAGAACAGAACGAAAGGCGGCACATCGTAGCCGCCTTTTTTGCGCTGGCAGGCCGATGGCCGCATGCAAGCCTTCTTAGCGGACTTCGGCGGGCCTCGTATTCGTGAAAGCCCGCGGGAGCCGCGCCTCAGCGCCGGCTGTCTTTCGATTACTATTCATTTTGCCACGCGCGGAGCAGGACCATCGGCCGGCATTGGCCCGCGAAGCGGCTGAAACTTCAAAAGGCGCACCGCTCATCCAACTGTCGCCGAACCTGGAAAGAAAGCCGCCAAAGAGCAGCGGCCCAATCCCGGACCTACTTGCCCTTATCCTGATTTTGCTGCTGGGCGGCGGTGTCCTCTTCCTTCGGAGCGTCTTTCACCTCGACATCACCCTTCGCATTGATCGTGACAAGCGCGCCGACGTCGGCGTTGGAGTTGCTGTCATAACTCGTGACGCGCCAAGTCACCTCGTTCTCCGTCCCATCTTCCTCGACGGCGAGAAACGCATTCGGCAGTTTCTTTTCAGCTATCTTTTTCACGGCGACGGTTTTGAAAACCTTCGACGTGTTTCCGTCCGCGCTCACAGCCATGAGCTGGAGAACGAGATGCGCCTGGGTCGTATCGCCCGCAGGCACAGTCAGCACGGTGGCGCGGAAGACGCCGGAGGCATCGCCATCGGACCATGTGCCCGCGGTGGCGACCTCGGTCACCTCAGGCGGGATCGAAAGCGTCAGCTTCTCCGCATCTTGTGCCCTGGCCGATGAAAGTGTTAAACATGCAACGATAAGAGTTGCGGCTATTCTCGCGTACATCGAAACTCTCCCTGGGATTCAGCGAAGCTGGCGGACCGCTCTTCGGACGACGGCGCATTTACACGTTTGGGTATGCGTTGGTTGTGACATTGGCGTGGCAAACAGCTAAGAGCATCCTAACAATACGCCGCGCATAACTGCAATAAAAACGGTCGCGCGTCGAGCGGTTTCAACACACTTCGTCGGAGAATATAGTGTCCGAACCTAACGCACTCTCTCAAGCCCGAGCATTATTTGCGCCCATCAATAAAGATGGTTACAAGTTCGTTGCTATTGCGGCAGGCGTGACGATCATCGCCTATCTGCTTTCGTTCACGCTTTTTTTTCTGTGCTTGATCGCGACCGGAGCATTGGCGTTTTTCTTTCGCGATCCCTCGCGCATCGTTCCCCAACGCGACGGTCTCGTGGTTGCCCCGGCCGACGGCGTTGTGATCGGGATCGAGCCCATTGCGCCGCCCCAGGAGCTTAATCTCGGAACAGAGCCACTAACGCGCGTGTCGATCTTTCTGTCTCTCCTCGACGTGCATGTCACGCGCGCTCCCATCTCGGGCCGCATCGACACGTCGGTTCATAGCCCGGGCGTTTACCGCAACGCCGCAGCCCCGGAGGCTCCAAAGGAGAACGAACGCCAGAGTTTCGTGATTGAAGCCAAGAATGCGGTGCGCCTGGGGGTCGTTCTCGTGGCCGGCCTAGTCGCCCGGCGCATCGTGACGGACGTCAAGCAAGGCTACAGCGTGAGCGCCGGTGAGCGGATCGGCCTGATCCGGTTTGGCAGCCGTGTCGACCTTTATCTTCCGCCTTCGTCTTTGCTTGTTTCAGAAGGGCAGCGCACGCTTGCCGGCGAGACCGTGATTGCCGACCTGGCGTCGCAGGAACCCCATCGGATTTTCCAGCGCATCTAGGCTTTTGTAGAAATGAACGAAGTGCTGAGTTGCATTTTTGCGCCGAAACGCCCCTATGGGTTAGAAAGTCGTTTGGCGATGGAGATAGAAGTGCAGTCCTTTGTTTTATTGGCGCGCGTCGCGCAAGATGGGATTGCCGGAAGCGGGCTGCGCCATGAAGCATGACCACGGCCGCCCGTTTAAAGTGTTGGGCAAGAACAGCGCCGCTTCGTCCGCTGCCCCCCTGCGCAGGCTGGTGCGTCTGATCCCAAATCTGATCACGCTCGCGGCAGTTTTCTGCGGACTTACCGCGTTGCGCCTCTCCGGTGAAGGGCAGTTTGCGGTGGCGATGGCAGCAATCTTGGCGGCGGCTCTGCTCGATGCGTGCGACGGCTTTGCTGCGCGCTGGCTTTCAGCGGAATCCGCGATCGGAGCGGAACTCGACTTGCTCGCCGACTTCCTGAATTTCGGCGTCGCCCCAGCTATGCTTCTATATGACCGGCACCTGCATTCGCTCGGAGCCGCGGGATGGATTATTGCGGCGATTTATGTGATCGCCACTGGCCTTCGCCTCGCTCGCTTCAACGTTCAGTCGAGGGCGATTTCGCCGCTTGCGCCCAACGCGCCGCGACCGCAAAAGAGGTGGTTCTGCGGTCTCCCATCAACGGGCGCCGCCATGGCGATCATGGGCGCAGACGCAGCTGCGCTCCGTCTTCAGCCTGCAGACATCCCGGTGATTATCGCGGGCGCCGCGATGACAGCAAGCGCTCTGATGGTAAGCAAGCTGCCTGTGCCGTCGCTTGCGGCGCTTTTCGGACAGAACCCCGCCAAGCCCTAATATTGGACCGGATAATTCGCCTGGGTCTGAACGCGCTCCCAGAAGCTTTGGTTGTTGTAGTAGCCGGGATAGTTATTGCCCGCCGCGCCCTGGTAATTGAAAGGCCTGTGCTGCCAACCAAACAGATAGCCGCCTATAGGATCGTAAGCATAAAATTCGTGATGGCGCGGCCCGCGCGAATAGTGGTGATGGCCCCTTCGGTGGTAGCCTTGCGCGTTGTCGCCGGCGAAGCTCTCGACGGATGTTCCAAAGGCGGCAAGAGCCAGGAACGCACTAAAAAGGATTTCGACATCATGGTCTCCCGCTAGCATGCCTTGTGAAAGCGCAAGCGGATGCTGAGGTTCCAGCCCTTCCGCCATTTCAGTCAGTATAGGCATGATGCGAGATCGTGCTAGTGAGGTTTTGCAACGGCGTAAATATAATCGCCTTAGCTCGCTCTCTTCACCCCGACGGGCGGCGCGAAGTCGTCGCGCCTAAACCTTTGCCTTAGGATTTCGACTTGACCTAGCGGGGTCGCGTGGAGGAGCATCACCTGGCGCTTGACGAGACCATAATTCAACAACTTTTCAGCATGGTCGATGGGAATGTCCGTCACGAGGCATGGGCGCCTGATGATTTTTTCGAGCGAAAATCGTTCACCGCGAGACATTTGAATTGCTGGCATTTTTACCTACGCACACAGTCTACGATGGTTAAGGAATTTATTATGGCTTGCCCGGTGTGTGCCCAAACGTATTAATCTGGATTGCGGCAAAAAAGCGTAAGGCCGGCAATTCAAATTGTAAGAATGGGAAGAAAGCCGGCATAGAGAGCAGCGAGGAGAGAACGCATGACCCATGATGGATCGCAGGAGCCATTGCCCTCTGAATTGCGGTTGAACCCCGAAAAGACATTGTTTTCTGTCACGTTCACGGATGGAACGGCGGCCGGTCTTTCTGCGGAGCTCTTGCGTGTGGTGAGCCCCAGCGCGGAGGTCCAAGGGCACTCGCCCTCGGAACGGAAGCTGGTGCCAGGCAAGCGAAACGTGAGCATACAGGGCGTCGAGCCTGTTGGAAATTATGCAGTCCGCCTCGTTTTCAGCGATGGCCACAGCACCGGCCTCTATTCGTGGTCATATCTTTACGAAATCGCCCGCAAGAAAGACGAGATGTGGGACGCTTATCTCGATGAGCTGGCCGCCGCAGGCTTAAGCCGCGGTCTGTGATCGCCAAGCCGGCCGTCTTTTTCGAAGCTGAACAGCAGCGTTGAAAAACTGTCGCAGATATCTGCTATGCTTGGCTAAATGCAGCAACAATTCAAGCGCAGACGAATTACCCTGCGCCGAACGATTAAATAAAAATGCTCAATATCTATGATAGAGGCTTGGCGAACCGCCAACCGCCGGATGACTCGCATTTCTCCGCGGCTGACGCTGCGCCCGACGAGGATGAGACGATCTCGGATTCTCTGCCGGCAACTCTGCGGCATAGCCCGCTGACGAGACTCGTCGCGCGGAGGTGGCTCATCTTGCTCTTCGCCATCATCATGTCCACACTCTTTGTTTCGTACCCGCTGCCCTGGGAAGCTGGGGCGGCCGCGTTTCTTGCTTTCATCGCCGGCGCGGGCATCATCCCGCGTTCCGGTATGAGACCAAACTCCGGCCCCGCCATTGCGCCGCCCGCGCAGGACCCCCTGCATATTGCAACATCGGTCATCGATGCGCTTCCGGAGCCTGCGATTCTTCTTGCGTGGGACGGCGCCATTCTCTCATCCAATGGCAAGGCGCGCGAACTGTTCGGGGCCATGAAGCCGGGATTTCACATTTCGAGCGCCACGCGCAGTCCTCAAGTGCTCGATGCCGTTATGGACTGCGGGCCGGGTAAAAAGCAGCGAACTGTTACGTTTAGCGATCGGGTTCCGGTCGAGCGTTACATGGCCGCGACGGTGTCATCTCTTGGCCAGCGAACGGAAAAGGACCCATCCATTCTGCTCTTTCTGCGAGACTTGACAGAGCAGCGGCGTCTCGATCAGCTCCGGTCGGACTTCATCGCGAACGCAAGTCATGAGATAAAGACGCCGCTTGCGGCGCTGCTCGGGTTCATCGAAACGCTGCAGGGCGCAGCCCGCCATGACGAAGCGGCCCGGGATCGCTTCCTGCCGATCATGGCTAAACAGGCCGAGCGCATGGCCCGCCTGATCGATAATCTCATGTCCCTCAGCCGGGTGGAAATGCGGGCGCATTTGAAGCCGCAAGGCACTGTCATGATCGCCGAGCTGGTCAAGCAGGCTTGCGACGCCTTGGAGCCGATGGCCTCGCAGGCTGACATCGATGTGGAGATCCACTCCGATTTGGATGGCGTGACCGTTCTTGGAGATCGCGACGAACTCACCCAAGTGTTCATCAACCTACTGCACAACGCCATTAAATACGGGCGCCCTGGCGGCGCTGTTTCCGTTGTGCTCGAGCGCCAGCAGAATGGCCCGTCGAGCATGATCGCGATAAGCGTCGAGGATGACGGCCCTGGCATTCCCTCCCAACACCTGCCGCGATTGACCGAGCGCTTCTATCGCGTTTCGGGGTCGGCAGCTATGGAGAAGGGGGGAACCGGTCTCGGGCTCGCGATCGTGAAACACGTTGTAAATCGCCACCGCGGTGAGCTGCGCATCTCGTCGAAAGTGGGGGCAGGATCGAAGTTTACTGTGCTTCTTGCCGAGCACACGCCGCCTCGCGGCGAAGTTTGAGCCTCAAAAATGTGAAAATGAGAAGGCGTGTTCTCCATTAGGTATACAACCGAAAGGCTTCCGCGCAATAAGCGCTTAACCTGTCATTAAAGCTTCATTGCGCTTTCATAAAACAGTGGTGGCGCTTCCCGGCCATTCATCAAGCGCGTTGAACCGCCCGCAGGTTGGTTTTTCATTTTTCAAGGGAGAGCACAGTGAATCATCGTCTCGCTGCTATTATGGCGGCTACGGCTGCTTTCGGCCTTCTTGCCGCTGGCTCCGCATCTGCCCGTGATCAGGTCAAGATCGCTGGGTCCTCGACCGTCTTCCCCTATGCGAAGATTGTCGCCGAGAATTTTGCCAAGGCGAATACCACTCTCAAGGCCCCCGTCGTAGAGTCCGGCGGCTCTGGCGCAGGCATTAAGCAATTCTGCGATGGCGTCGGCGAGGACAAGATCGACATCGCCGATTCCTCCCGGCGCATCAAGAAGACCGAGCAGGAAACCTGCGCGAAAAACGGCGTCACCGACATCGTGGAAGTGAAATTCGGCTATGACGGCATCGTCTTCGCTTCCGATGTGAAAGGCCCCTCCTTTGCGTTCGAGCCGAAGGACTGGTTCCTTGCCATTGGCGCTGAAGTACCCGTTAACGGCGCGCTTGCCGCCAATCCCAATAAAACCTGGAATCAGGTCAACGCAAACTTCCCTGAATGGGAGATCGTGTCCTACATTCCGGGCGAGAAACATGGAACGCGCGAAGTCTTCGAGACGAAGGTTCTCGTCGCTGGCTGTAAAGCTGCTGGCGCCGACAAGCTTTTTGAAGAGAAGCTGAAGGCCAGCACGCCCGCTGAGAAGCTCAACGAAGCGGTGGAAAAGGCCTGTGCGAAGGTCCGCAAAGATGACGGCGGTAAACATGCTGTCGATATCGATGGCGACTACACCGAAACGCTCGCGCGCCTTCAGTCCAACAAGACGGCTCTCGGCGTGTTCGGCCTCTCTTTCTATGAGAACAATACCGACAAGCTGAAGGTTGCGACGGTGAGCGGCATAACGCCTTCCGTGGAAACGATAGCGTCCGCCAAGTACCCCGTTTCCCGTCCGCTCTTCTTCTATGTGAAGAAGGCCCATGTCGGCGTGATCCCCGGCTTGAAGGAATATGCCGAGTATTTCGTCAGCGACAAGATGATCGGCGAGGACGGCCCTCTTGCGCAGTATGGGCTTGTGCCGCTTCCGGCCAACGAGGCTAAGGAAACGCGGGAAACGGTCAAGACCCTTAAGACGATGGGTCCGCTCAGCTAAGACGCAAAGAGCGTGGCGGCGAGGCGGCCGCCACGCTATCTTGCGCCGTAACTTGAAGTTGGTTTGGGTGTCGGTTGTGTCTCTCAGCACATTACTTTTCGGTTTGGTGGCCGCAGGGGCCGTTGCATTTGCCATCGGTTTTCTGCGCGCCAAGGTCAAGGCGCGCGGCAAGGAACGATTGTTTCATTCGCGCCCGGGCTATCATGGCGGTTATCTCGCTCTTTGGACCTCGCTTCCGGCGCTCATCATACTTTTGATTTGGGCCGCCGTTGAGCCGCGCTTTATCGACCAGCACGTTCAGGCGACCTTACCCGCGCAAGTATTGACAGGCTCGCAGGCCCAGATCGGGCTCACAATGGGCGTTGTAAGAAGCGTCGCCTCGGGTCTTCAGAAATTAAGCCGCGACGAAATCGCGGCGGCGAAAGCCAACCCGCAGGAGGCGCAGCGTCTTCTCGCTGCAAAGGGGATTGTCGTCGCCACCGCCCCTGACCCAGCCATCATCGAGAGCGCCGAAATTCTCAACGGCCTGAAACAGAAAAGCAGACTCGCGAAAACCTTTGTGGCGGGCGTTCTGGCCTTCTTCGGTTTCATTATCGCCTTTTTCCGGATTTCGCCGAACCTCCGGGCCCGAAACCGCGTCGAGCTGGTCATCGTGGGCGCTCTTATGGCTGCATCGTCGGTCGCGATCCTCACGACTGTAGGTATTGTGCTCTCGGTGCTCTTCGAGAGCCTGGATTTCTTCAAAAGCGTATCGATTATCGATTTCTTGACTGGCAGCGTCTGGGACCCGCGTTTTGCGGACGCCGGCGCTGGAGGAAGCACAGAAGGACAGTTCGGCCTCGTGCCGCTGATGTGGGGCACGCTCTATATCTCGTTCGTCGCCTTGCTTGTCGCCGTCCCGATTGGGTTGCTAGCCGCGATTTACATGTCGGAATATGCGCATCCCAGGGTGAGGGCGACCGTCAAGCCCCTGCTTGAAATGCTCGCCGGCATCCCAACCATCGTTTACGGATTCTTCGCGGTCATCACCGTCGGGCCCTTCCTGAATTTCTGGGGATCGAAGGCCGGACTCGTGATCCAACCGACCAGTGTGCTCACGGCGGGAATTGTCATGGGCATCATGATCATCCCATTCGTCTCGTCGCTTTCCGACGACATTATCTCGGCTGTTCCGCGTGCGCTTCGGGAGGGGTCCTACGGTCTCGGCGCGACGCAATCCGAAACCATCAAGCGCGTGGTCCTGCCCGCCGCACTTCCCGGCATCGTCGGGGCGATTCTGCTCGCGGCGTCACGCGCCATCGGCGAGACCATGATCGTCGTGCTGGCGGCAGGCATCGCCGCCAATCTGACGCTGAACCCATTCGAGTTTGTGACGACCATCACGGTCAAAATCGTCAGCCAGCTCACAGGCGACCTCGAATTCAATACGCCGCAAACCCTCGTCGCTTTCGCCCTTGGGCTAACCCTATTCCTTCTGACGCTTGGGCTGAACGTCTACGCTCTTTACATTGTGCGCAGATACCGGGAGCAATATGAATGAGCGTCCTAGCCGATGACACATCCATGACCGACTTAGCCGCTCCCTCGGTTTCAACCCGCTTTGATAACCCGGCTCTCATGCGCCGCCGGCGGCGCGCGGAGATACGGTTTCAGATCTACGGGCTGATCGCCATCGCGATGGCGCTGACTTTTCTTGGGATCTTGTTCACGTCCATCATCGGCAACGGCTGGACTGCATTTTTCCAGACATCGGTAGAACTGCCGATCACATTCGACGCCCAGGAGATCGATCCGGATGGCGCCCGCAGCCCAAGCGCGCTCGCGGAAGCTAATTACCAGAAACTGGCCTATACTGCGCTTTACAAGGTTCTTGGCGTCGATCAGGCTAACCGCCCGCAAAGGACCGCGGCGAACGCGCTTCTGTCACGCGAAATCGACTCGCAGCTTCGTAAGCTGGTCGCCTCCGATCCCTCTCTCATCGGCAAAACGAAAAACGTTTGGGTTTTGGCGAGCGGCAATGTCGACGCCTTCCTTAAGGGCAAGATCGATCGCAAGCTGCCACAGGAAAACCGGCAGATTTCGGACCAGCAAGCCGGCTGGATCGACAAGCTCACCGGCGCAGGCGTTATGCAAAAGCTCTTCAACACCGGGCTTTTCACGAATACCGCGTCGAGTCAGCCCGAGACGGCGGGGTTGAGCGTGGCGCTGCTCGGCTCCTTCTACATCATGCTTATTGTGGTACTTTTGTCCGTGCCGCTGGGCGTCGCCGCCGCGATCTACCTGGAAGAGTTCGCACCCAAAAACCGCTTCACCGATTTGATCGAGGTGAACATCAATAACCTCGCCGCCGTGCCTTCCATCGTCTTCGGATTGCTGGGGCTGGCGGTTTTCATCAACTTCGCAGGGTTGCCTCGATCCGCCTCTCTCGTCGGCGGCCTGGTGCTGACGCTTCGCACTTTGCCGACTGTCATCATCGCCACGCGCGCCGCGATCACAGCCGTCCCGCCATCCATTCGCGAGGCTGCGCTGGGCATCGGCGCTTCCAAGGTGCAGACCGTGTTTCACCACGTCCTTCCCTTGTCTCTTCCCGGCATTATCACCGGCACCATATTAGGATTGATCCAAGCGCTTGGCGAAACAGCGCCGCTTCTCATGATCGGCATGGTGGCGTTCGTTGTGGACATCCCCAGGTCGCCGCTCGATCCAGCGACAGCATTGCCCGTTCAAATTTACATGTGGGCGACTGAAGCCGAGCGCGGTTTCGTCGAGAAGACCGCGGGCGCGACCATCGTTCTTCTTCTTATTCTGGCGGTCATGAACATTATCACCGTCATCCTGCGAAAGAGGTACGAACAAAAATGGTAGAAATATCTATCGATCCAAGCAGCGCTAGTGGCTCGGAAAACATTGATCGTCAATCAAGCGCTGAATATTACGGCCCCCCAAAGGTAACCGCGCGAGACGTGTCTGTTTTTTACGGGGAAAAGCAAGCCCTATTCAATGTCGGCGTCGATATCCGGGATAAAAGCGTCACCGCGTTCATTGGACCGTCCGGTTGCGGAAAGTCGACTTTTCTTCGCTGCTTCAACCGAATGAACGACACAATTACCGGCGCGCGCGTGACGGGCGAGATCAAAGTTCAAGGTAAGAATATCTACAGCGCCGACGTCGACCCCGTCCAGGTTCGCGCCCGCGTCGGCATGGTTTTTCAGAAGCCGAACCCATTCCCGAAATCGATTTTTGAAAATGTCGCCTACGGCCCGCGCATTCACGGCCTTGCGAAGTCTAAAGCAGACCTTGAGGAAATCGTCGTGAGAAGCCTCCAGAAAGCTGGGCTCTTCAACGAGGTGCGGGACCGTCTCGACGGAGAGGGCACAGGTCTTTCCGGCGGTCAGCAGCAGCGACTTTGCATCGCGCGCGCCATCGCCGTCAGCCCCGAAGTAATCCTCATGGATGAGCCTTGCTCCGCGCTCGACCCCATCGCCACAGCGAAGGTTGAGGAGTTAATCGACGAGCTTCGCGAAAACTACTGTATTGTGATCGTAACGCATAATATGCAGCAAGCGGCTCGTGTATCTCAGCGTACCGCGTTTTTTCATCTGGGTTATCTTGTGGAAGAAGACGTCACCGATCAAATTTTCACAAATCCAAAGGATAAACGCACGCAAGACTACATCACTGGGCGGTTTGGCTAAGCACCGCAAAAATGGCGCCGCCCAGCCCATGAGATGAACGGGGTGGGCGCTTGCCTTGAAGCCCCGCATTCGGAAGGAAACGGCTGTGGCGGACAATCCTGCAAAGGCTTACGAGGGGGAGCTTAAGTCGCTCGACACCATGATTGCGCAGATGGGCGGCCTTGCGGAGCAAGCGCTCGGTCAAGGCATCGATGCGCTCTACCATCGCGATCCCGATCTGGCGGAAGAGACGCTTGAGAACGATCGCACGATCGACGCCCTGGAGCGCTCCGTCGATGAGCTTGCGATCTCGATAATCGCAAGGCGAGCGCCTGTCGCCGCCGATCTCCGGCAAATCGTGACGGCCATCCGCATTGCCGTGGATCTGGAGCGGATTGGCGATCTGGCGAAGAATATTTCGAAGCGGGCGATAGCGATAGCCGCCGAGCCGCGTCCGAACCAGATGATGACGGGGTTCAAGCATATCGGCGAATCCGCCATGCGGCAGCTGAAAGACGTTCTCGATGCCTATTCGCAACGCAACGCCGGTATGGCGTTAAGAGTTTGGCAGCGGGATCAGGACATCGACGACATGTACAACTCGCTCTATGGCGAGCTTTTGACGGCCATGATGGAGGAGCCGCAAAACGCAGGGCTCTATGCGCATCTGTTATTCAGCGCTAAAAACATAGAGCGCATCGGCGATCACGCGACAAATATCGCCGAGACGATTTATTTTCTGGTCCATGGAAAGGCCCTCGGCGAGGAGCGTCCGAAATCGGACAGCACCAGCCGGACCCTTGTTTTAGGCTCCGCCGCTGGGACAGGGAAAGCTTGAGGTGCGACCAAGCGCCAAATCTTCCGGCCCACTTGCCTGGTGTCTTGCCCGCAAAGGAGCGTGTGAAAAAGCGGCGTCGCCCGTTTTGTCATGGCCAGGCTTGACCCGGCCATCCGGTAAGCAGTTGAAATTAAACCTTGTTTTACTGGATAGCCGCCTCAAGGGTGGCTATGACAATGCAGGACAGGCGAAAAGCCCGATTTTTTCACATACTCGACGGCGGGCGCCGGGTAATCGGGACAATGAAAGTCTTTGGGAAAAACAACACGATGCATCGCTTACTGAGTCCCCGCCTTTGCCGGGACGACTACAGAAGCAGTCAAGAATTTCGGCGCTAAGCCCTGAACCGTGAGTTGAGCCGATGAGTGCGAAGGTCTTGATTGTCGAAGATGAAGAGCCGCTGGCTTTGCTGCTTCAGTATAACCTGGAAGCGGAAGGTTTTCGCGTCTCGCTGGCGCGCCGCGGGGATGAGGCGGAAGTCGCAATCAGCGAGGAGCCGCCGGATTTGATCATCCTGGATTGGATGCTGCCCGGTCTGTCCGGCATCGAACTGTGCCGCCGGCTACGTTCTGCAAAGACAGCCCGCAGCATTCCGATACTCATTCTGACGGCGCGCGGCGAAGAGCAAGATCGCATTCGCGGCCTTACTGTCGGAGCCGACGATTACGTCGTGAAGCCCTTCTCCGTGCCTGAATTGCTAGCGCGCGTGCGCGCGATCCTTCGCCGCTCCAGTCCGGCCCGCATCGCTCAAACTCTTGAGGTGGAGGACATCGAGCTTGACCGCGAAGCCTATCGCGTGATGCGAAACGGCCGCGAGGTGCGCCTTGGACCGACGGAGTTCAAGCTCCTCGAATTTCTTATGGAGAGCCCCGGCCGCGTGTTCTCGCGAACTCAGCTTCTCGATGGCGTTTGGGGACGCGATGTGTATGTGGACGAGCGCACGGTCGACGTTCACATCGGCCGCCTTCGCAAGGCCATCAATCGCGGCAGGGAAAAAGACCCGATCCGCACGGTACGCGGCGCGGGCTACGCGCTCGGGGAAAAATTTCCTGGCCAAAGCCTGATGGAGTAAAAGAAGGGAGCCGGGTTGTCGCATTCCCGGCTCCCGCCCCGCTGTAATAGACGCCCTCTTAGAAACTTAGAGGGTTGTGGCTTAGACTGCCCGGCGCTTACGCGCGACGGGGTTATAAGCGATAGCCGCGTGGTGCTCGCAATAGGGAACGCCATGAGACTTTCTACGGCCGCAGAAGTGAAAGCCATCTTCCATGGGATCGCCGATCGGCCAGTGACACATGCAATCCTTAAGGTCGATCAGCTTGATCTGACCGTCTGGCGCAGGTTCGAGGTCGGGAAGAGCGCGCAGCGGAATGATGGCCGCCACCTTCCGTTCCTGCGGCTGAGGCGACACTTTGAGAGCAGCATTGCCGAAGGTGCGGTATTGCACTTGCGAAGACCGCGCAGGAAAGAGCGCGATATTCGAACGCGGACGGGCCGTTCTGACGCGAGACGTTGTTGCGCGGCCAGCGAGACCCAGGCGATGCACTTTGCCGATAACGGCGTTTCGCGTGACTTCCCCAAGTTTCGTGGCAATCTGGCTCGCACTAAGGCCGTCCGCCCAAAGCTTTTTCAAGAGTTCAACACGTTCGTCTGTCCAACTCATAAATGTTAGCTCCTCGTTCATTTCAGCGGATTAACCGCGAATAAGGGACGGGGCCGCTGGACGGATGACCAGCGGGGCCACGGGCGCTAACGCAAAACAAGGAGACAAGTAAGCGTTCGAAATCCCTGAACTGAGGGCAGCCTCCGGATCAAACCGGGACAATCGAAAACGCTACTTACTGGGATACAAGCTTCGCAAAACACATTGCGAGGTGGTGGATGCGAGAAATCGCATTCGGAAGGAGATGCCACCACTCCATCTTCATAGGTCGATATTTACACAAAAGCGACGGTTCGACAAATTACCCGGAGGTTAAAAGGCATGGATGGCGTTTCATTTAAACGGCACTGTGTCTTTTATGCCGGTTGACACCGTGCCCAACACGCGGAAAATAAGCCTATGAACCTGAGCCGCCCATAACCGGAGCGGCTTTTTTAATTGGAAAACGAGTGGAAAGAATGTCTGCGGTTCTTGGAACCTATGCGCGCATCAATGTCGAATTCGATCGCGGCGAAGGAGCCTATCTCTTTACGGCCGCGGGCGAGCGCTATCTCGACTTTGCTGGAGGCGTCGCCGTCAATATCCTGGGCCATGCCCATCCGCACCTCGTCGCGGCATTAACGGAGCAGGTTCAAAAGGTCTGGCACACGTCCAACCTCTATCGAGTGACGGGACAGGAACGGCTTGCTGCGCGCCTCGCGAGCGTGACATTTGCGGACAAGGTGTTTTTCGGTAATTCCGGCGCCGAGGCGATGGAGGCGTCCATCAAGATGGCGCGCAAATATCACAGCCATCACGGCCATCCAGAGCGCTACCGCATTCTCACGTTCGAGGGCGCATTCCACGGGCGCACTTTGGCGACCATCGCGGCCGGTAATCAGCCAAAACACCTGGCGGGCTTCGGCCCAAAGGTGGAGGGGTTCGATCAGGTCCCCCTTGGCGACCTGGCGGCGGCGCGAAAAGCGATCACGGAAGAAACCGCAGGCATCCTCATAGAGCCGATACAAGGTGAGGGCGGCATCCGCCCCGCGGGGTGGCCATTCTTGCGCGCGCTGCGCGAGCTTGCTGACGAGCGCGGCATTCTTCTTATGCTCGACGAGGTTCAATGCGGCATGGGCCGCACAGGTAAGCTGTTCGCTTATCAATGGTCTGGGATCGAGCCGGACATCATGGCGATCGCAAAGGGCCTCGGCGGCGGCTTTCCAATAGGGGCTTGCCTTGCGACGGAGGAAGCTTCCGCCGGCATGACGGCTGGCACACACGGCTCAACCTTTGGCGGGAATCCGCTTGCAGCCGCGGCTGGAAACGCGGTCCTGGACGTTGTCTTGGAGCCAAGTTTCCTTCCGCATGCCCAAGAGATGGGCTTGCTTTTTAAGCAACGGCTTGCTGAAATTGCGGACAGGAATGCGAAAATCATAGCGGAAGTCCGCGGCGAAGGACTTATGCTTGGCCTAAAATGCAACGTACCGAACACAGACGTATCCGGCATGTTTTTTGCGGAGAAACTGTTGACAGTCGCGGCGGGGGAGAATGTCGTGAGACTTTTGCCGCCGCTTATTGTAACGGAAACGGAAATAAAAGAGGCGTGCGCGAAAATCGATAACGCATGTGCGAGGCTCAATGTTACACTTACAGCGTGATTCCGCGCTAATGGGGCCAATGACTCCACGTCATTTTCTCGACATCGACGACTACGATATCGACACGCTGCGTCTTATCCTCGACTGCGCCCACACGCTCAAAAAATCGTTCAAGACTCCTGCTGCGTCGCGGCCGAAACTGGCTGAAGGCGAAGTTCTCGCCATGCTGTTCGAGAAGACATCCACACGCACGCGCGTCTCTTTCGATGTCGCGATGCGGCAGCTCGGTGGCGAGACGATCGTCTTGAACCACTCCGACATGCAACTCGGCCGCGGCGAGACGATCGCCGACACAGCGCGCGTGCTGTCCCGGTACGTCGATGCGATCATGATGCGCGCCTCATCTCATGAGACGCTGATCGAGCTCGCCAACCACGCCACGGTCCCCGTCATAAACGGCCTCTCGGACCGGTCTCATCCCTGCCAAATACTCGCCGACATCATGACCTTGGAGGAGAAGAAGGGCGCGCTCGAACCGCTGCTCGTGGCCTGGGTTGGCGATAGCAACAACGTGGCGTCCTCCTGGATCCACGCCGCCGTCCGGTTCGGATTCACTCTGAAGCTTGCCGCGCCAAAGCTTCTTCAGCCACCGCTTAGTTTGATCGACTGGGCGCGCTCGGAGGGCGGGAAGCTCGTTATTCTCGAAGACCCGGCCGAGGCGGTAGCGGGCGCGGACTGCGTCGTGACCGATGTTTGGGTGTCCATGGGCCAGGACAACACCGCGGAACGCATCGGCCTCCTAACACCCTACCAAGTCAACATGCCGCTCATGGAAAAAGCCGCGAAGGATGCTATCTTTATGCATTGCCTGCCGGCGCACCGCGGCAGGGAAGTAACGGACGACGTTATCGACGGGCCGCAATCGGTTGTGTTCGACGAGGCGGAGAACCGGTTGCATGCCCAGCGGGCAATCCTTGCGTGGTGCCTAGAGAAGGTTTGATGGGTGGAGATTACGGAAGATTAGCCGGGGTTACTGGCGCAGATAAATTCAACGATTACGTTCTTCCTTTCCAGCTTGAAGCATCCGGCGCTCGCGGGCGCCTTATCCGTCTCGGTCCGGTCGTGGACGAGATCTTAAATCGGCATGCCTATCCTGAGCAGGTGCTGCGGCTTCTGGGCGAGGCTGTGACGCTGACCGCGATGCTGGGGGCAGCGCTGAAAATCGATGGCAAGTTCATCTTGCAGACCCAGTCCAACGGTCCGGTGAGCTTTCTCGTGGTGCATTACAGCTCGCCCGGTCATGTGCGCGGCTATGCGAGCTACAATCAGGAAAGCGTCGCCAGCTCCGTTAACGGCGAAGGGGCTTCGAAGCCGCTTCTCGGCGACGGTCATCTCGCCATGACTATCGACCCCGGCGCCAGCATGGAGCGCTATCAGGGCATCGTTGCGCTGGCTGGCGACACCCTTGTCGAGGCGGCGCACGAATATTTCGCCCAATCGGAGCAGATCCCAACCTTCATCCGCATCGCGGTAGCGCGCCACTACACGGCAGGCGATGGCGCCAAGCCTGGACAATGGAGCTGGCGCGCCGGCGGTTTGATGGTGCAAAAGTTGACGCGAGAGGGCGGCCGTACGCAGGCTGATGACCTCTCGTCACCCGCTGCGGATAGCGCGGATGACGATGGCTGGCGGCGCGCCCAGGCGCTCGCCTCGACCGTCGAGGATCACGAGCTGCTGGACCCGACCCTTTCCCCTGAACGCCTGCTTTACCGGCTGTTTCATGAGGAGGAGGTGCGCGCCTTCGATCCGGCGCCGCTCGATGCCCAATGCAACTGCTCGCGCGAGCGCGTGGGGTACATGCTGGACCAGTTCTCAGCCGAAGAGCTGGACGGAATGGCCGAGGACGACGTCATCACCGTAACCTGCGAGTTCTGCAACACGCATTACCGGTTCGACGCCAGCCGATATGCGAAATCTTCGACGGATAACTAGTCCCCCTCATCCTGTCCTTCTCCCGCGAGGGGAGAAGGAACGCTGGGACGCCCCCTCTCCCCTCGCGGGAGAGGGCGGGGGTGAGGGGCCTTTAGCGGGGAAAGCCGAGCATGCGCTTTGAAGGAACGGAAACCTACGTCGCGACAGACGACCTGCGCGTCGCGGTGAACGCCGCCATCGTGCTGGAGCGGCCGCTGCTCATCAAGGGCGAGCCCGGCACCGGCAAGACGGTGCTTGCGCGCGAGGTCGCCGCGGCGCTCGGCGCCCCGCTCATCGAATGGCACATAAAGTCCACCACGAAGGCGCAGCAGGGCCTCTACGATTACGACGCGGTGAACCGCCTGCGCGACAGCCAGCTTGGCGACGAGCGCGTGAAGGACATTCGCAATTACATCCGCAAAGGCAAGCTTTGGGAGGCCTTCGAGTCCGGGCAGCGCCCGATCCTGCTCATCGACGAGATCGACAAGGCCGACATCGAGTTCCCGAACGACCTGCTGCAAGAGCTCGACCGCATGGAGTTCTTCGTCTACGAGACGGGCGAGGTGGTGAAGGCGAAGGTGCGCCCGATTGTGTTCATCACCTCGAACAACGAGAAGGAGCTGCCCGACGCCTTCCTGCGCCGCTGCTTCTTCCACTACATCCGCTTTCCCGATCGCGAGACCATGCAATCCATCGTGGATGTGCATTTCCCCGGCCTCAAGCCGCGGCTGCTTAGCGAAGCGCTCAACATTTTCTTCGATGTCCGCGACGTGCCGGGCGTGAAGAAGAAACCTTCGACATCGGAGCTGTTAGATTGGATCAAACTCCTGGTAAACGAGGACATCGACGCCGAGACGCTGAAGGAGCGCGACCCGCGCAAGCTTATCCCGCCGCTGCACGGCGCGCTGTTGAAGAACGAGCAGGATGTGCAGCTTTTTGAGCGGCTGGCGTTTTTAAGCCGGCGCAAGGCGCAGGAGTAGGAGCCCAATTCAAGACAAGGACAGGTTATCGTCAGGATAGGTAATTATTTTTAAGGCGGCTAAATGAGTTGGAGCAGCTTATCATGACCGCTATCGAACCTGTCACCAATTTGACTGCCGGCGATCCGGCCGCAGCGTTCGGAGCAACATTATCCGATCAGAAAACTTTTGAAGATGAGTTGGCCCGGCAGGGCGGCGGCGTTTCGGCGAGCGTTTCCGCCATTCAAGCCAACGATTGTGCGCCGATCGAATCCACTAAACAGGTGAAAGCGACGGAGGCTGCAATGAGCGCTCGCCAGCTGACTTTTACAGAGCAGCAGCCGTCTCCGCCACAAACACATCTCGTTGCGTATACGCCTGATGGGGATACAAAAGGAGAAAATCCAAAGCTAGGAAGCGGCGGCTATAAAACAGACTTGCCGGGAGGACTCTCAGATGCCGAGGCTGTACTTCAAGGTTTGAGCCGATTGGCAGGAGACACCTCTATAACAGCTTTGCCAAATCCCCTCCGGCCCGATATTCTCCAACGATCAAATCCAAGCGGGGTGCAATTACGGATTGGCGCGGACCTGAAGCCGAGGATCGATATACCGGCGGGAACCTTCACGCTGACCAAGCCTGAAACGATTCACTTCACAGGTGGAAAGGGTAACATGTGCCCCACGAATTAAGCGAATCTCTACTGCGAAGTGACAAAGTCATCATCCCGTATGAAAATATCGGCGGCGGGAGACAGGTGTCTACCATTGTGGGCCTTCTTGATGGGCGTTACGGCGCGTTTAATTTGGTAGATAGCGCCGATAAATACTTGGGTCCTGTAGGCTTCGAGAGATCGAAACTTTCAAGCAAGCAGATAGAAGCGTCATTGAATGCTCCCGATAGCCATTATGAGCAGATCGTTCCCAACCGGGTGGACGTGCGGATATCAAGTTTTATCCTTGATAATCAATGTGAAAGCGTGATTGAAGGCATTGATTTCTTTAGCTTGGACGGCAGCACTCTGAAGCTCGGCCGGCCGGGCGCGGCATATCCATATTGTCTGGTGTTGGACACGAGTGTATCGAGCGGTGAGCGAAGTTGAGTAAGTGACTAAAAACAGCTCTCCTCAATATCTTTTCGTCTACGGCACGCTATTGCGCGGCAGCCGCAACCCGTTTGCGTCGCTTCTTGAGGCGCGCGCGTGCTTCGCCTGGCGACGCATCGGTCGCGGGCCGGCTTTATAACCTGGGCCATTTTCCGGGCGCCGTGCCCGACAGCGCATCGAATTCGAGGATATGGGGAAACGTCTATTTTCTAAAAAGTTCAACATTAATCGCTGCATTAGACCGCTATGAGGGCTGCGGTTCCAATGATCGAACCGTTCCGTTTTTTCGAAGGAAAACAGCACGGATCCGGTTCGCCAACGGAAAAGAAACGAATGCTTGGATTTATGCATTCGTGGGCAGGACAGAAGGCAGACCTGTCATAGAGCAATGGGTAGCGCATAAACGCGCGATCCGGCGCTTGTCACGCGTTTCTTCGTACCAGTCTCGCCTGTTCAGATCATTCAATAATCGTGCATCAATCAGGATCGCCACCGAATGCAGCTCGTTCTAGCTATCGGCAGATCGAGATGAAGGCTGTCCCCCGGCTGCTTCTGACGCGTCGCTATGGATCGCGGCGGTAGCCCTAGTGGTTTGGGTCATTCAAACCGGGGATAAAGGCGCTTCAGCTTGATCCGGGCATCGGCGGTTGTGAAGCGCCACAGCGCCTTTATGATCTGACCATCGCTCCAGCTCTCGCCCTGTCCGCCGACTCGCCCGCCGTTGGGGATGGCCTTTCAGCAAACTGAATCAATTTGCCGCGCCTGAATCAAATTGAATGACGCAGGCTGCTAGCCTTGCAATGACAAATGTGCTCGAATTACCAAAACTGCTGCGCCAGAAGCTTGACGGCATCTACCACGAAGCGCGCTTTGCCTGGTCCGATTGAATGCGCATCACTTCGGATGACATCCAGGACAGGATAACGGCGAGCGCATCCATCGGCTGCATCCCCTGATAAATCGCAACCTCAAATGCGTTTATGAGTTGCGATTGCAAGATTTCTGTTGCCTTATCCGCGGGCGGCTCCGCATTGCCCGCGGACATTTCGTCAACTTCGCTTAATATTGCGGAGCAATCATAATGTAGTGGCATGTACCCATCTCAATTCTTTGTGACGTTGGTTTCGTAGAGGCTAATTCCGCTACGCTCGGCAAGGGTCGTCAGTGCTTTCATAGTTTTTATCGTATTTTAATTCTGCCTCTTCCAGAGTTTTTGCGAGCTCTATGAGCCCCGCGCACTCGGCTTCACGTGAAAGATAACGCAAAGCTAACAGTATACCCCTAATATCTTTATTTTCATTGATCGTCTCTAACACGTCCATATCACATTCTCTATTATGATTAAGCAGCTAGCAACATTCTTGTTTCTTCGTCATAGTTAAGGATGGCTTTGTAGATAACAGTCCTTTCCCTGACCTTCCGCAGCACTTCTTCAGATACAGTCAGAGATCCGGCTATGATTTTGTGGCCCTCCGCGCTTTTTGAAATTTCGCCGATCCATTCGACATCCCAGCCATTGCGGACGAAAATGTTTCGGCGATACGCTGGAAACATTACGCCAACGATATTGGTGACGCCGCAGGCAAGCCCGAACTCCAGATAACCGATGATGAATTCCTGGATGATGCTCTGCCGCATCTGCGGGGTCAGGCTTGCGTCGACACAAAAGCGGCTGCCCTCCCAAACGGCGGAACTTTTGGGCGCCGGAATCCGGGTTACAAGATGAGGAAAAACTTCCTCCCGCATATAGGGCCAGTCAGTCGGATACAGCCGCGATGACCCGCGCGCTTTTCCCGCTCCGTCCTGCCAAACAAGATAATAGGCTGCGGGATTGTCGTACCGATCGTATTCCATGTTCCGGATCGTAGGAATATTCCAGGATTGCCTCCGCACGATGCACTCGTGCCTGAGCCTATGCTGCTCATAGATCGGGTTGCCTGAGAATAAGTGGCTGGTGCTGATGGATACGCAGTCTAACATGCGCCGGCCTCGGTAAACTCAAGTTACCGAGGCAGTAGAGCCGTTCCAGACCCATATTATCAGCTATCAACTTTGATAGGTGCTCATCTCACGCAGAATGGAACAATGAGCCCGTGGCGGATAGCCTTGACTGTGGCCAGAGTACGCTCGTTCGCGTTCAATTTCTTAAATATATTACTCATGTGAAACCGGATAGTCGCATGGGATACGCCAATAATTTCAGCGATGACGGAATCGCTTTTTCCTTCCGCAGCCCATAACAAGATTTCTTTCTCCCGGTTCGTCAGATGGATATTCCTGGCTTCATTGGCTTCGGAGCCGCCTTTCTTATCGAGTTCGGTATAAACAAGATGGAATTGTGAAGCCAAGGCCCCAACCTTGCACAATAGGTTTTTGTCCGGGCGAATGCCTCCGACGCTGCTAGCCATTCCCACCCCCGCCAATTCGCCATTATAGCCGCAGATAGGAATTGCTACGCCGTCCAGAAGCCGTGCCTCGCCTGCTTCGTTCATGACTTTCGTCTGATCCGGCGTCAGCCTGCGATTTTGAAGCAGTGACTCCCAAGTGAAGGGCCGGCTGGCGCAGGCGCCGTAGTGGGGTATCGGGTCTTTTTTTTCGTATTCATTGGCCTTGTAATGCGCCATCCAATCGTCTGGGTAACTGCTTACAAGGCCATGTCCAGCATTAAGGCCAACAGAGGGATGATCTGTTATAAGACTGTAACAGAACTGGTCATATCCGTAGTCTTTAAGAGCTTTACCAAAAAGCCTGGAAACGTCTTCTATAGACTTGGCTTGGTTTGCTTCTTCTATGAAGTGCTCAATTGCAAATCGTTCCATTCTAAGTCTTACGCTTTTCCGCCCTCATTAACGGGCGGATTTCAGAAATTTGAGATACAGATCCTTTAATATCACGCATTATGCTTAGCGCAAACGCCATTTGCCGAATCGTGGCGGACCGCGGCGGCGGCGGAAGGGGATTTTCTTGTTATGTTCCACGTAGCCACGCTTATGCGGCCGGCTGCTCGCTCAACAAATAGCGCGCCCATAGCGCCTTCGGCCCAAGCGATGCGACAAAAGCGGCATGGGCGGCTTGCTCCTCCGCCGAGAGACGCGACGGCAGCGGCTTCAATCGGATTTGGACAGCAGCGTGGCTCGCGGCTTCGGCGCTCTCAGAGTGGGAAGTCAAATTGAGACCGGCCTGCTCCGCCCCAATGAGCCGAAGGTAAACATCGGCCAGAAGCTCGCTATCGAGCAGCGCTCCGTGCTTTTCACGCTTCGAATTGTCAATGCCGTAGCGGCGGCAGAGCGCATCGAGATTGTTCGGGCTGCCGGGATGCCTCCGCCGGGCCAGTGCGAGCGTGTCGGTGACGCGTTCGAAGCTTATTGGCGGCGGAAAGCCGAGCCGGCCGAATTCGTGATTGAGAAAGCCCACATCGAAAGGGGCGTTGTGGATGATGAGACGCGCATCTTCGAGCACTGCGAGGATCTCGGCGGCCATCGCTCCGAATAACGGTTTATCGGCGAGAAATGCCTCGGTCAAACCGTGGATTTCGGTCGCAGCTTTCGGAACATCGCGCTGGGGATTGAAATACCAGTGCCAGGATACGCCGGTCGGGATGTAGTTGATGAGTTCGACGCAAGCGAGTTCGATAACGCGGTGATTGTCCTTTGGGTCAAGCCCGGTCGTCTCTGTGTCGAGGACAAGTTCGCGCATAGAGCCCCATCGATGCGGTCAGTCTTCGTGAAGATCGGCCCAGCGCTGGTAAGCAAGCGGCGGCCTTTTCAGGATCTCCCTCACAACTGCATCGATTTGGCGGGTGGTGTCTTCAAGCGGGACGCCGGTATCCACAACGAAGTCGGCTTTTTCGCGTTTGGCGGCGTCCGGCCATTGCCGCGCGGCGATCGCCTCCAATTTTTCGAGGGTCATGCCCGGCCTTGCCAGCAGCCGCTCGCGCTGAACGTCCGGCGGCGCGCTCACGACGATGATCGCATCGAAGAGAGCATGCGACGCGGTCTCAAAAAGGAGTGGTATTTCAAGAACGGCGAGATCGGCGCCCTTATCGTGCTCGTCGAGCAGAAACCCCCATTCCTCGTCGCGGACGAGCGGGTGAATGATCGCTTCGAGTTTTTTCAGCGCAGTTTCCGATGTGAGAACCTGCGCCGCGAGCGCCACGCGATCCACCGCGCCGTCCTTGGTTGTGCCTGGAAAAACCGCCTCGATCAGCGGAGCGGCCTCGCCCGAATAGAGATCATGAACAATCTTGTCTGCGTCGAGGACGGGGATGCTTTGATCACGAAGGTAAGCCGCAACCGTGCTCTTTCCCATCCCGATCGAACCTGTTAGGCCTGCGACGATCATGCCGGCGCACTTTCCCTTGCTGCGATTGCGGCGAGGACAGCTTGGCGCAGCTCCGGCGTGACTTCAGGGCGGACGCCAAACCAGATCTCGAAGCCTGGAACGGCTTGATGCAGGAGCATGCCCAACCCGTCGACTGCCCTAAGGCCCCGGCGGCGCGCTTGACTCAGCAGGCCCGTTTCGAGCGGGGAATAGACGATATCGCAGACCGTGGCGCCGGGAGCGACGAAGGACAGGTCGATATCGAGCGGCGGCGTGCCTTTCATGCCGAGCGTCGAGGTGTTTACGACGAGACTCGCGCCGTCGACCGCGCGATCCAAGCCCGCAAAATCATAGGCGAATGCGGGACGGAAAGAGGCGGCAAGCTCTTCGGCCCGATGCTTTGTCCGGTTAACGATCCGGATCTGCTCAAAACCGCGCTGTCGAAGCGCCCAGACAACGGCGCGCGCCGCGCCACCCGCGCCAACGACGACGGCGGGGCCAGCGCGATCCCAGCCCGGCGCGCTGCTATCGAGATTGGCGAGAAACCCAAACGCGTCGGTGTTCGAGCCCGCAAGCTGTCCTCCGTCGAGCCAAACCGTATTAACGGCGCCGATGGCGTTCGCGGCCGCATCGAGAACTCTCGCAAAGGCGCTCCGCCTCGACCTTGTGAGGAACGGTGACATTGCCGCCACAAAAACCATTAGCAGCCAAGCTCTTGAGAAAGCTCTCGAAATTCTTTGGCTCAACGGCCGCCTTCACATAGCCGCCCTCAACGCCGTAGTTCTTGAGCCAATAGCCGTGGATTACGGGTGACAAGGAGTGCGAAACAGGCCAGCCGATCACACAGGCGCACCTCATGCCGGCTTTCCTATTTCATAAGAAACGAAAGACGGCGCAGCTCGTCCAAGACTGGAATGATCGGCAAACCGAGGATGGTGAAATAATCGCCCTGCACGGAAGAGAAAAGGTGGATGCCGAGACCTTCGATGTGATACGCGCCGACTGAGGAGAGGACGCCTTCGCCCGCCATTTCCAGATACCAATCCAGAAAATCGTCGGAGAAGTCGCGAAGCGTCATGGTCGCGGTATCCGAAAAGGATGCCGCGTGTCCCTTGTAGAGCACGACCGCCGCCGAATGAAGGTGGTGGGTGCGTCCGCGCAGTTTCAAGAGTTGGTCACGCGCCTCGTCCCGGCTTTGGGGCTTCTGCAAAAGCTCATCGCCAACGGATAGAACCTGATCCGCGCCGATGACGATGGCGCCCGGCTCCATCTCCAGAACATTGTCGGCCTTGAGTCGCGCCAACGCCTTCGCGACTTCGGCGGGCGTGGTGTTGCTAGCAAAATGCCTATGTTCTTCCGCCTCATCGACCATCGAGGGCCGCTGATGAAAGCGCACGCCCGCATTCGCAAGGATGGCCCCCCGCGCTGGACTCGCGGATGCGAGTATGATCTCGGGATAGTCGGATTGCATCGCGCGAAATATAACCTTTTTTGAGCTCGAATTAAAATGCGGATAGCGGTCCGGCTAACCGCGGCTCTCTTCATAAAGGGCAATTATGGCGGCGGCAGTCTCCTCGATGGACTTTCGCGTGACATCCATGACCGGCCAGCTGCTTTGCGCGCAGAGCCTTTTCGTGAACGCCATTTCGTTCTTTATAACATCCACATCAATATAATCATCGAACTTATTGCTGTTGAGAGCAAGCAGCCGATTGCGACGGATTTCCGCAATCCGCTCAGGACTTGCGACGAGGCCCACCACGAATGGCGCTGTCAGGCCTTTCAGGGTTGGAGGCGGTGGAATGTTGGGAACGAGCGAAACATTGGCGGTTTTGTAGCCCCGGTTCGCCAGATAGATGCTTGTGGGCGTCTTGGAGGTGCGGCTGGCGCCGATCAGCACGATGTCGGACTTTTCCAGGTCCTCCGTCGCCTGGCTGTCATCGTGGGCGAGCGTAAAATTCATGGCTTCGATCCGCCGGAAGTACTCGGCGTCGAGAGTATGCTGCCCCGCGACAACAGCGCGCGACGGCATCTTCAGATAGCTTTCGAAGACCTGAAGAACCGGCTTCAATACAGCGATGCAGGGCACGCCAAGCTCCAGGCACCGGGTTTCCAGAAGCTCGGAGAGGATTGGATTCATCAGCGTATAAAGCACAATGCCCGGCGACGTTTCGATGCTTTGCAAGACGGTCGCGAGATGCTTCGGATTGCGCACCAACGGATGCATATGCCGGTTGGGCTTGGCGCCAGAGAGCTGCACCACGGCCGCCTTCGCCATCGTCGTCAAGGTCTCTCCGGATGCATCCGAAACAAGATGCAGGTGGAAGTGCTTTGGGCTGGGGATTGGTGTGGATTCCGGGGATGAAAGCGCCTCTTTGGCGCCATCGGCCGGCTTGCCTCCGTCATCCGCCATTGAGTCCTCCACGCTAATTAAAAAAGAGTGCACAGCTTGACGAGCTATGGAAAAGAAGTCCTAGGTTGGCGCCAGCTCCACGACCTGCGCTAAGTCTTCACAGCTTGCCCCTTACGTTATTCATTGCTGAAAGGGGCAAAGCAAGGCTAAACAGCACAAGACGAAAGCAATGCGAGCACAAGTTTTTCAACATGAACTCGGCCGTTCGCATCCTCCAGCACGCCCTGCAGCCGGAACCAGGGGATGAGCGCGGCACACCTATGAGTTTCCACGTGTTGCCTCCCCCAGAAAAAACAACAGATCCTAAGTGGAATATTTTTTGATGAAGACGTCCCCCGAAAAGCCGAATGCGAAATCGCCCGCAAATGCCGCCTCCAACGAAGGGGCGCCGAAGTTCCTCGAAGCTCTAACAGGGAAAGCTCACAAAACGCCTCCCATGTGGCTCATGAGGCAAGCAGGACGCTATCTTTCCGAGTACCGGGAAGTCCGGGCAAAGGCAGGATCGTTCCTCAACCTCTGCTACAATCCCGAACTTGCCGCTGAAGTAACCATCCAGCCAATCAGGCGGTTTGGTTTCGACGCCGCCATCATCTTCTCAGACATCCTCGTCGTTCCTCATGCTCTGGGTCAGCATCTGGAGTTCCGCGAAGGGGAGGGTCCCCACCTCGAACCGATCAAGAACGTAGCGGATTTGTCCAAGCTCTCGGTTTCCAAAGCCCTCAGCCGCTTCGAAGTGGTTTACGAAGCGATCGGAAAGACCATCAAGGGTCTTGAGGGCCGTGCGCCCTTGATAGGGTTCTGCGGCGCGCCATGGACCGTTGCGAGCTACATGGTTGAGGGCCATGGCTCCACGGATTACCGGGCCGCCAAGCTTCTGGCGTACCAGGAGCCCGAAACCTTCGGCGCGATCCTCGATCTGCTCGTGGAAGCGTCAAGCGCTTATCTCATCGGCCAGGTGAACGCAGGCGCTCGCGCCTTGCAAATCTTCGATAGCTGGGCAGGCGCTCTCGCCGATAATGATTTCGAAGCCTTCGCGATTGAGCCTACGGCCAGGATCGTGAAGAAGGTGAAGGCGGTCCACCCAACCACTCCCATTATCGGTTTTCCAAGGGGAAGCTCAGCTCAATATGCGGATTATGTCGCCAAGACGGGCGTCGATGCGCTCGGCTGCGATACAGCAGCGCCGCTCGCGGCCATGGCCGCGATGCAAGGCAAGCTGCCTGTTCAGGGCAATCTCGATCCGTTGTTGCTGCTTGCCGGCGGGGATGCTATGGAGCTGAGGGTGAGAGCGATTCTGAACGCGCTGTCGTCAAAGCCCTACGTCTTCAATCTCGGCCACGGCATTCTTCCCGACACACCAATCGAGAATGTTGAGAGGCTTATCCGTCTCGTCCGCTCCGAAGCCTAACGCTCACCATCGTTACGTGCGTTCCATGATTAACCTCATGGACCGGGCGTATCTGCATTTGAAGGCCGTTCGCTTGATCGGCCTTCGCCGGAGGATTTCGAAGCGGTTCCCGCACGAGCGCGGCGCTTCCACATAGTCGATGAGGTCCTGGCTTTTCTTCTAATTGGCATCGTAATCTTGGCCGTGCGAGGCCTTTCTAATTCAGTATTCACTGGAAAATGCAGTTTTCGGCACGTTCCTATCTTTTCGAAAGCGAAGAACGCTGCTATATTCAGATTGTCGTAAATTTCCGGCAGTCACCGTTACGCGGAATAAGACGTGCCGGGTCTCGAATTTGAGTGAAGAAGCCGCAATCTAACCCTCCCAAAAAGACAAGCGGCCTAACGACAGTCCTCATTTCATCCGGCCCGCAGGCTTCGTCTGCGCCAATTTCACCCCCCGGAAATCGTCTATCATCATGCAAGAAATGAAACTTCAAGACCTTAAAGTAAAATCGCCAACCGAGCTTCTCAGTGTCGCCGAGGAGTTTGCAGTCGAAAATGCGAGCGCTTTGCGAAAGCAAGAGCTTATGTTCGCAATATTGAAGCAGCTCGCCTCACGAGATATCGACATAACCGGCAACGGCGTCGTGGAGGTTCTGCAGGACGGCTTTGGCTTCTTACGCTCGCCTGACTCGAACTATTTGCCCGGACCTGACGACATCTATGTCAGCCCCAGCCAGATCCGCCGCTTCGGTCTCAGGACTGGGGACACGGTTGAGGGGCAAATTCGCGGTCCGAAGGATGGCGAACGGTATTTCGCGCTGCTCAAGGTCAACAAGATCAACTTCGACGACCCGGAGAAAATCCGCCACAAGATCCACTTCGACAATCTGACGCCGCTCTATCCGAATGACTGGCTCAAGATGGAGACCGAGCGTCCGGATTCGAAAGACCTCAGCCCGCGCGTCATCGATATCGTCGCTCCGCTCGGTAAAGGCCAGCGCGGCTTGATCGTGGCGCCGCCAAGGACCGGCAAGACAGTTCTCCTTCAAAACATCGCCCATTCCATCACCGCCAACCATCCGGAATGCTATTTGATCGTGCTTTTGATCGACGAGCGCCCGGAGGAGGTGACCGACATGCAGCGCTCCGTGCGCGGCGAGGTCATTAGCTCAACCTTCGACGAGCCAGCCACGCGGCACGTTCAGGTGGCCGAAATGGTGATCGAGAAGGCAAAGCGTCTTGTCGAGCACAAGCTCGATGTCGTGATCCTTTTGGACTCTATCACGCGCCTTGGCAGGGCCTACAACACCGTGGTGCCGTCTTCCGGTAAGGTGCTGACCGGCGGTGTGGACGCCAACGCCTTACAACGTCCGAAGCGCTTCTTCGGCGCTGCCCGCAACATCGAGGAGGGCGGATCGCTTACAATCATCGCGACCGCTCTCGTGGAAACGGGCAGCCGCATGGACGAGGTGATTTTCGAAGAGTTCAAAGGCACCGGCAATTCGGAACTCGTTCTCGACCGCAAAGTCGCCGACAAGCGAGTGTTTCCAGCGATGGACATCGCCAAGTCCGGCACCCGCAAGGAAGAGCTTCTCGTCCCGCAGGCTCAGCTCCGCAAGATGTACGTTCTTCGCCGCATCCTCAATCCGATGGGGCCGATGGATGGCATTGAGTTCCTGCTCGACAAGCTCCGGCAGACCAAGACGAACAACGACTTCTTCAACTCCATGAACACATAGCTCCGGCGGCTTCCCTGCCGGCGGGTTCGCCTCGATCACGGCTTGGCTCACCGTCGCTGCGACGCTGCGCTTCTTTAGCTCCGTTCTATCTTGCGAAACGGCGACCGGCTGCATTCAACGAGACGCAGTAACTCCGCTTGGCGGGACGTGTTCGTTTTGTGAAAGATCTTTCTTATATGACTCTTGACCGTGGAGATGGCGATGTGCAGCCGCTCCGCGGTTTCGGCTGGTGATTGCGTCTCCACAAGAGCTTTGAGGATTCGCGTTTCAGCTTTGCTCAGCCCGTAGGCCTCCGCCAATGCGTCTATGCCGTAGTGGCTAGTCTGGCCGGTTTCGGTGATGAACAGCGCTATAGCCAGTTCCTCTCCGCCGGCGGAAGCCAAGGGCCGCAGGCATCCGATAGCCCCTGGCTGTTCCGGCGATGATTGGGCGAGGCAAAGTTCGTAGTCCCTAGCGCTCACACCCTGCTGGTCTGTGCCCAGGAGTTCAATCGCCTGCCTGAGTTCAGCGCTTGTCGCACGGTCTTTGCCCTGTAGGTATTCCTCAGATATGCGGATGGGCCAGCCTTTTTCGAGCATAACCTTGGCAGGCTCATTGGCGAAAAGAACGCGGCCGCTCGAGGAAACTATGAGAACCGCCACGCTTAATTGATCGAACGTGGTGCGCAGCGCTTCCAGAATTGCCTCAGACATTCCGCGCCTCCGCGCAAAACGGGAAAGCCGGCAAGCCGCGCAATGCGACGCCAGCTGCGTTATGGTTCTAAAACTAGATTGGAAGATAATAAGTGTGCTGTCGTTGGGAAAGCGCACAATGGCCAAGCATGTTTTCTGCGCGGCTGTTTCGGCTCCCTGACGGAGAATCGTTCGGGCGTCTCACGCCGGTTAGTTAGACAGGCAGCCAAGGCTTATTATCGTTGATCGAATTGCGGGAGAGCTAAATTAAACGGCAACGCAAATTTAGCCTTATACAAACCGGCAGGATTCCCCGGCTAAGCTCCTCACCCCAGCCTCTCCCGCGAGGGGAGAGGTCGCAGGCCGTGCCGCGGGAAGTCCCGCCAAAGCCCTGCTTCAAATGGGGCGGGAGTTCCCGCGGGAGGTGTACTAGACATGTATTGCCGCGACCTGCACGGAAACGTGGCGCTCTTCCTTTAGCTTTTCTTTCACTAGCTCTGGGTCGGTTATTGGCGGTGAGCAGCGCTGGCCGATGCAAATGTACGCGGCCGTCTTCCCGTTGGCCGGGCCTTTCCCTGCCGCGGGCGAGGACGGCGGGATGCCCTCCCCATCGCCCACCCACTGTATGATCGCGCCGGGCATCGATACTTCGGCCAAAGCCTTACGCCAAGCCGCTGCGTCCTCCCCTATTCTGTCCCCGGCAATAACGATGTGCTGCGGCGATATGAGAGAAAGCGCGCCGGACAGGAGCCCGGTGTAGGCAAGCGCCATCGTCTGCGCTGCGCCTTGGAATGCGCTCAGCAGACCGTCCGCCCGCTTCAGATAAGCGGCATCGCCCGTGAAAGTATAAAGGTCCGCCAAATTCTGAAGCATGGATGCGTTCGGATTGGGAACCGCATCGTCGCTTGCTGAAAGCGGCCTCAGGATAAGGTCGCTGGTATCGTCAGCGGCGAGGTAATAGCCGCCGCTTTCCGCGTCGTAATGGCGGTTCATGATCGCCGTCCAGGCGATCGCGTTGTCGAGATAGCGCTTCCCATTCGTAACCTGATAGAGCACCAGCGCCGCGGAAATCATGTTCGCGTAGTCGGCCGAAGTCGCAGGGCCTTTCAGCTTGTCTCCCCGGTACGAATGGAAAAGGCGGCCGCCGGAGATCATGCGGTTGCACACGAAGTCGAAGGCGTCTTCCGCGAGCTTGATCCACTCTGGCTCGGCGAATACATCCCCCGCCCTTGCCAGCGCTCTGATGGCGAGACCATTCCAATCCGCCAGCACCTTGTCGTCCCAGCCTGGCTTCTTGCGCTTTTCGCGCACCTTGAAAAGCCTTTGGCGGCAATCGTCCAGGGCGTGCTCCTCGTCGCGGCTGAGAAGCGCCAGGGCGTTGAGCCGGTTCAGAATGGTCTTGCCTTCCCAATTGCCCCCCTCGGTCACATCGTACACCTGAGCGAACAGCGCCGCCTGCTCGTCATGTCCGAGGACATTTGTAATTTGCTTTGCGGTCCAGACGTAGAACCGGCCCTCCTCGCCTTCCGAATCTGCGTCGTAGGACGCGGCAAAGCCGCCGCCGGGCACGAGCATATCCCTCGATAGCCACCCGATCGTCTCGCTCACACGCGCTCTCAGGCGGTCGGATTGAGTCTCCTTCCAGACCTCGGTCATGAGTTCGATCAGCAGCACGTTGTCGTACAGCATTTTCTCGAAATGCGGCACGAGCCAGCGCTCATCGACAGAGTACCTTGAGAAGCCGCCGCCGATATGATCGTATATCCCGCCCTGGCAAATATGCAGGAGCGTATTCTTCACCTCCTCGAGACAGGTCTTCAATCCGTAGCGTAGACCGGCCCTCCAGAGGAAATGGAAGATGCTTGTGTTCGGAAATTTCGGCGCGCCGCGAAGGCCGCCATGGGCTGGGTCGATCGCGCCGATGAATTTGCTGGCGATGGCGGCAAGCTGCTCCTCCGAAAACTCAGGCGCGGCGCCATAGTTGAGCCGGGGCATGAGCCTCGATTTGAGGTAAGCAGTGTTCTGCTTGATCGTCTCCTTTTCCTTCGCGTAAACCCGGGCGACGTTTACGAGCACGTCCTTGAAACTTGGCCGGCCGAAACGGGGCTTATCTGGGAAGTAGGTGCCCCCGAAGAACGGCATGCCGTCGGGGGTGAGGAACATCGTAAGAGGCCAGCCGCCCTGCTCGCCAAGCTCCTGCAAGGCCGTCATATAGAGCGTGTCCACATCGGGGCGCTCCTCCCGGTCGACCTTGATATTCACGAACAGATCGTTCATGAGCGTTGCGGCGTCTTCCTTCTCGAAGCTTTCGTGAGCCATCACATGACACCAATGGCAGGCGGCGTAACCCACGGAAAGCAAGACGGGCTTGTCGAGCCGCTGGGCTTCCTCAAACGCCTCCTGACACCATGGCCACCAGTGAACAGGATTGTATTTGTGCTGCTGGAGGTAGGGGCTAGTTTCTTCGCTCAAACGATTTAACGCCATGAGGCAACCTTGTTCACCGCTTTGCTTAATGAGAGTGCGCCGGAAGCACGACAAGCCATGTGCAGGATTATACCCTTTTTTGGCTTGTGTACTCTTGATTATATCAGGCTAGGTTTCTCAGCCAGGAAACAACCGTCATGACCATATACGCCCTCTCCACGGCGCCAGGGCGTGCCGGCATCGCCGTTATCCGGATTTCCGGTAGGGCGTCGAGAAACGCGGTTCATGCGCTGTGCCACGGCAGGCTGCCCGCGACGCGGGTCGCGAGCTTCAGGCGATTGCGTCATCCTGAAACGGCCGAAGTGCTTGACGAGGCTCTTGTGCTTTGGCTTCCAGGCCCAGCCAGCTTCACGGGCGAGGACATGGCCGAGCTTCATGTTCATGGCGGCCGGGCTGTGGTGGCTGGCGTGCTTGACGCGCTTTCGTCCCTCGGTTTGAGGCTGGCCGAGCCTGGCGAGTTCACGAGACGAGCCTTCGGTAATGGCAAGATCGACCTAACCGAGGCTGAGGGCCTCGCCGACCTTATCAACGCCGAGACGGCCTTCCAGCGCAGGCAAGCGCTCGCGCAGCATTGCGGCGCCTTGCGGGGACATTATGAGCTTTGGCGCACGACGCTGCTTCGGGCGATGGCTTATGTGGAAGCGAGCCTCGATTTCTCGGACGAAGGCGATATAGCGGAGAGCGCATTCGGCGCGGCGCTGCCGGAGGTTCGCGGGCTGGTGGCGGAATTGGATCGCGCTTTGGCCGATGGCCGCCGGGGTGAAATCGTTCGCGAAGGCATTCAGGTGGCGATCGCCGGCGCGCCGAACGTGGGTAAGTCGAGCTTGCTGAATGCGCTTGCTGGCCGTGAGGCCGCCATTGTCTTCCACGAGCCGGGCACGACCCGCGACGTGATCGAGGTTGCGCTCGATCTCGACGGCTTTCCTTTCATTGTGCGCGATACCGCCGGCCTTCGGGAAACGGATAACCCTGTGGAGCAGGAAGGCATCCGCCGAGCGCTCGCCAGTGCTAAGGACGCGGATATCGTTTTGATGATGTTCGATGCTTCCGCCCCTAACGCCGGTTCAGCGGCGTCCCTTCTCCCAAGGGGAGAAGGGCAGGATGAGGGGAGCAGCGTTAGTTTAAGGAAGACGATGACCCTCATCAACAAGATCGACCTCGCTTCCGCGCCGATGCCTTCATCGTCTAGAGAGGACTTGATTTTCATCTCCGCCAAAACGGGCGAGGGGCTGTGCAGTCTCAAAGCCGCGCTTGTCCGGTTTGCGGAAGAGGCTTATGGCGGCGAGACCCCGCTCATTACGCGCGCCCGGCATCGTCAGGAAATCGAGCGCGCGCGATATGCGCTGAACCAGTTTTTGGGGAGCGCCCGCGAGAGCGAGCATCCCGAGGTCGCCGCCGAGCACCTGCGCGAGGCCGCAAGCGCTCTGGCCCGCCTCACCGGCCGGCTTGACGTGGAGGACGTGCTAGGAGAGATCTTCTCCGAATTCTGCATTGGAAAATAGACGCGCTTTTAGTCGCCGGGCGTCTCACCTGTTCTTCCTGTGGGTTCATGGACTTCCGCCTGCCAGTGCGTGAAAAAATCGGCTCACGCCGGTTGTCTTTGCCGCCCTATCGGCACTCCTGTCCGGTTCGTTTTTCTTGCGTTCGTCTTCGCCGTCATTCCCGAAATCGCCTTGGCGATTACCGGGAATCCATGACGAAACCTGCACGTGCTGAGACATGGATCCCCGATAAGCCGCGCGAGTGCGTTTTTCGGGGATGACGCCTTTGATAGGGTTCGCAAATTAAACCGGACAGGTGCGCCTTTGTGGCGGCTATCCAGAAAAGCTGTGATTTCGACTGGATGGCTGGGTCAAGCCCGGCCACGACGAAAGAGGGTGATTCTGATTTCTTCATACGCTGCTGCGCGAGAATGACGGCTTCCGCAGCCGCCTGCCGTCGCATGCGCTGTCTTGAGAGGGAGGCTGAGCCTGAGATGGTCGAGCGTCAGGACAAACGATTTCGTTTCACATGAAACATTTACTCTTGCTTCGCACCGCCCCAATGGAGAAAGAGGCCGATGTCGCCTATATAGCCGTCTGGAAAATTCAGCACCTTGGCCATGAGATGAAAGCCGCGCGGCTTCAGATCGTGCTCGAAGCGCAGATACGTTTCCGCCGCTTCCCCGCGCAATGTCGATGGCCAATCCGGCTCGGCCACGTTGATCGCTCTGCCGCCGTCGCTGCAGAGCTCCGCTGGAAACTGCAGCAGCAGAAGCTCGCGCTCGCCGTGCTCCGCGGAGAGCCGGGCTTGATGCAGAATGGAGCGCCAATGTTCGTCAGTGAGATGGTGGTCGATAAGTTCCTTGATCTTGGCGCCGCGAGCCTGCGCCGCCGCCTGACGCGCAATCTCCTGCTGATGAAGTTTCTGAGACGCGGCATCCGTCACGAGGTGGCGAAGGTCCGCCGCGGTTAGTCCATCCTCCTTCTCTTCAGGAGGCGAGGTGTTCTCGTCAGTTTTGGTTGGCGTTTCGGCCTGCTGCCCGAAGGGCAAATGAAGGGTCCAGCCGAACAATCCTTCTCCCTGAGGACGCTCTGCGGGCTGTTGGGCGATTGCGTGGATGAGGTCCGCGCGGCTGACGATGCCCTTGATACGGCCTTCGCGCACGACAGGAACGCGCTTAATTTGGAGCGAGGTGAGAAGCTTACCGATTTCGGTGATATCGGTATCTTCGCTCACGGTCATGACCGGCGCCGACATGATATCCCGCGCGGTGCGCTGGCTGTTTCGGATGTTGGCCAGAAACTCGTCGCTTAAGGGTTCTCCTTCAGCCAGCAGAGCAAGCCACCACTCCCGTCGCTTTTCCCGTTCGCTAGAATCCGGACGCAGGAGATCGCCTTCGCTCACCATCCCTAGGACGGCGCCGCTCTCGTCCAGGACAGGGACCGCGCTGATCCGATGTTCGAGCAGGATTTCGGCGATCTTCCGAATCGGCGTTTCGGGTCGCACCGTGACGACTGCGGTGGTCATGATGTCTCGCGCTTGCATGTGTGCTCCTTTCCGTTGGGGCAGGAATAATTGGTGGAACAGCGGACACTGAGCTAATCTCTGCCGCGGTTTTACACCGGGGCGTCATTGATGAACACCGTCGTCACACTGCGCGGCGCCGTCCTCGACTTGGCGCCTTGGCTAATTCCTTTGTCGTCTCATTCCCTTTTTTCGACAGGAGCGGACAACAGCTCATTTACTCACCGCTGTTGAAGTCCCTTATGGTGGTATTCTCGGGCAGGCTCGGAGCGGCGTATTCGATCCTCGTGCCGTTCGCCACCATGCAGGCTCCTTTTTCTACGGTATCGGAATGGGGTATCTTTCATCCTTATCTTTGCTAGGACGATGGACGAAGCTGCGTGCTGTGCACTCGAGATGAGGCTTCAACGAAGGTACAGTGAACTTATCTTCGGGCGGCTAAGCGGCTATTTCCCGGAGAGACCTGAGAGTTGGAGACGATGAGCATACGGGCTTTTGACGTCATTGTCGTGGGAGGCGGGCACGCGGGTTGCGAAGCTGCTGCTGCAGCAGCGCGCATGGGCACACGCACGGCGCTTGTCACGCATAAGTTTGAGACCATCGGCGAGATGTCGTGCAACCCGGCGATCGGGGGGCTGGGCAAGGGCCACCTCGTGCGCGAGATCGATGCGCTTGAGGGGCTGATGGGCCGCGTCATCGACCGCGCCGGCATTCAATTTCGCATGCTGAACCGGTCCAAGGGGCCTGCCGTCCAGGGGCCGCGCGCGCAGGCGGACCGCAAGCTCTACCGCCGTCATATGCAGGAGGCGATCGCATCTCAGCCGAAGCTTGAAGTCATCGCGGAGCCGGTGGAGGATCTGATCGTTGAGGACGGCGCCGCCGTTGGCGTGATCACGGCAAGCGGGCGCGAGCTGCGCTGCGGCGCGGTGGTTATCACGACGGGCACCTTCCTGAATGGTGTGATCCACATGGGCGAGACGCGCGTCGCTGCGGGCCGCGTGGGCGAGGCGCCTGCGATCCGGCTGAGCGGCCGGCTCTATGCGCTGGGGCTTCGTATGGGCCGCCTGAAGACAGGCACGCCGGCCCGGCTCGACGGCCGCACCATTGATTATTCCAAGCTCGACGCGCAGCTAGGCGATGAGCCGCCGGCGCCATTCTCTTTCCTCACGGACCGGATCGTCACGCCGCAGACCGCCTGCCACATCACAGCGACAACGCGCGAGACGCACGCGATTATCGCCGCGAACATCCACCGCGCGCCGATGTACTCCGGGCAGATCGAGAGCACCGGCCCACGCTACTGTCCCTCCATCGAGGACAAGGTCGTCCGCTTCAAAGATCGCGGCAGTCACCAGATCTTTCTGGAGCCCGAGGGCTTGGACGATCCCACCGTCTATCCGAACGGCATTTCGACATCGCTTCCGGAGGACGTTCAGCGCGCCTTCCTGAAGACGATCCCTGGCCTGGAGAACGCCGCTGTGATCAGGCCCGGCTACGCGATCGAATACGATTACGTGGATCCGCGAGAGCTGAGCGCAACGCTTGAGGTGAAGCGTCTGCCGGGGCTTTTCCTGGCCGGCCAGATAAACGGCACGACGGGGTATGAGGAGGCGGCGGGGCAGGGTATTGTTGCGGGAGTGAACGCGGCGCTGAGAGCGGGCGGAGGGCTGGCGGATTTCACCGTCTCCCGCACTGACGCTTATATCGGCGTGATGATCGACGACCTCGTGACGCGCGGCGTCTCCGAGCCCTACCGCATGTTCACCAGCCGCGCGGAATACCGCCTGCGCTTGCGCGCCGATAACGCGGACGAGCGTTTGACGCCGCTGGGCGCGCGGATTGGCTGCGTTGGCGGCGAGCGGCTTCAGGTTTTTGCGGCGAAGGCGGAAGCGCTGGGTGGCGCGCGGCGGCTTCTTGGAACTCTGTCGCTGACGCCAGACCAGGCGGCGGGGTATGGCATCGCGCTCAATCGCGACGGACGCCGCCGTTCGGCTTTCGATCTCTTGGCGCTGCCGGGCATGTCGACGAATGCGCTTACTCGGGTCTGGCCGGAGCTATTGGCAATACCCGCCGCCACGGCGGAGCGGCTTCAGGTCGATGCGCGCTATGCGGTTTACCTGGATCGACAGGAGGCAAGCATCCTGGCCTTCAAAAAAGACGAGGCCGCCGCTATCCCGGCTACGACCGATTTCGCGGCCATTCCGGGCCTCTCGAACGAGGTCCGGCAGAAGCTCGAACGCCACCGTCCCTCAACGCTTGCGCAGGCTGCCCGCATCGATGGAATGACGCCGGCGGCGCTGATGCTGCTTCTTGCCCACATCCGCAAGGCTACTCGCGCGGCTTAGAAATCACCCCTCACCTTATCCTCTCCCGCAAGGGGAGAGGGAACGCCGTATCTCCCCTCTCCCCTTGCGGGAGAGGGGCGGGGGTGAGGGGGCTAGCTTGCGCGAGGTTCCGGGAAAAGCGAAGCGGCTTCGATCCTAAATCCAGGCGGGTCGAGCTGCAACTCTCCCTCGCTCACGATGCGCGTGAGAAGCACGTCGCCGGTGCCGCGCGCGTGGTGAATGATCGAGCGGTCGTCGGGATCCAGGATGAGGTAATGCTGAATGCTGGGCAGCTCGAAATAGCGGCGCACCTTAAGGCGCATATCGACGGCGCGCGTGGAGGGCGACAAAACTTCCACCACAACAACCGGGTTGGTCACCTCGATTTCGGTGTCTGGGAGCCAGTCGCCACAATGGATGACGAGATCGGGCTGAAACGAGGTGCGCGCGTCCAGCCGCACAGCGACACAATCGAGCAGCAAGTAATATGGAAGCTTCGACCTGGAAAGTGCGCTTTCCAGCGTTTTTGCGGCGGCATATTTCGTTCGGCCGTGCCCGGCGCGCTCAGGCGACATTGCCACGGGCGCGCCGTCGGCAAGCTCCCACCGTCCTTCCCGGCCATCGGCCCAGGCGAGGAACTCATCGACCGTCATCTTCTGCTTGGTGAGCACGTTCATTCTTTAAGAATAGGCTCGCGGCGCGGACGCAGCAAGGGCCGCATCACCGGCTCATGATCGCCTTGAGCGCCAGGAACTCAGGCCGGTACTCGAAATGCATGCCGTCGAAATGATACCAGTTTCCACCCCAGATGAAGCCGTGCTTCTCGAACGCCTTAACGATCTCGATGGGGATGCGGTTCTTGTAAACCAGGACGATCTTCTTTTGCCGGACTTGCTCCTCGCTCATTTTAGAGGACAGCCCGTATTGCCAGTAGTTCCCGTATTGGGGATTGATGTCGAAGGCGATCCCGAAGGAGTGCACGCTGAGCCGCGTAGTCCCGGCGATGCATCGTGCCGCATAGCCGCCACCGTTTGGGGTCAGATATTTGGCGAAGGACGGGCCGAGCGCCTCCAGCTCTTTCGATACGAGCCGGAGCTTCTCATCGACTCCGTTGACTGTCGCCGCTTGCATGGAGCCACCCGAGAACTTCGCAATCCACGGCACGCTTTTCATGGGAGAGGCCGCTCTGCACGTCACGCTGGCGCAAGAGCCTGCCGGGCGCTTCTGGCAATCGCCGTACATCTTTGCGAAGAACGCTTCGTTCCGCACGCGGCCCGGATCGCTCTCCGAGCTCGCGGGCGATGCGGCGCCATCAAAGACATAAGGCCAGTGAAACATGTCCGCGATGTCCGGCCGGTCGAGCAGATCATCGGGCGATTTGTCCGCGCGACCGTCGCCGAACGGCATCTTCGTGCCGTCCTTCCAGATGAGGTTCGCGCCGTCGAAGCCCGCGAGACGATCGGGATAGGCGTCGATGAGCGCCTGCGCTTTTTGCCCGATGGTTTGGCCCACGGCCGGCCATGCGCCCACTATAGATAAGAGAACCGTTAAAAACGCGAACACTCTCACTTTACGTTTCCGTTCCGTTCAAGCCCTGCTACGCGCCGCAGCCCTTACGCCGCTCAACGGAGCGAATGATCTCCACTTCCTCGCGTTCGGCCCGCGACATGGGAACGTCGGCTTCCACCTCGAAACGGCAGTTGTCGTTGCTGAAAACGCGAAGGGCGCGGTCCGTCTTGAAGCAATAGCCGTTGCGGGCGAAGATCGTGTTCCGGCGCAACCAGAGCTCGCCGCAGGACAGGGAGAAATAATCCTCCTGGGCTGAGGCGCTGGAGATGGCGCCGGCGAGAGAGATCAATGCCATGGCGATCAATAGGACCACGGCGAGCGCGCGAAAAATGAACATCAATGCCTCCTCAATTTTATGCCCGAGCTTTGACGCAACAGGGCTCGCCCGGCCATTGGCCAATGGTCGCATCTTGCTAGTTTTGGAAGGGGAACGGCGCTGGCGTGGGCGGGATGGGGCAGCCTTCCACGGAGGCTGATCCTTCGACAGACTTGAGGATGAGCCTGCGGGCTGTCGCCGGCCCAATCCTCGTGGTGAGCTTGCCGACCATCGAGCGCGCCGAATTCGCGACGCCATTTCCGTTTCACATGAAACATCCGTGTGCCAGTCTGCATGGAGTGTCACGCAAGCGTAGTCACGGAGGCTCATTTTCGGGGCTGGATTTTGCAGATCAACCCCGCCAGCAGGCAAACCGCATCCTGCAACGCCCCGCTGGCTTTGCCATCGATGGGGCCATTATAGAAGCCCTCGGCCGTCAGGCGGCGCTGCAACTCCTTCCGGAAATCATCGCTCCAATAGGCGAAGGGGGCCTTGTACACGGTAAACTCACTCCGCTGCTTTATTGCTGAGAGTATAAGTTCGGCTGCCTTCGGGCGATTTTGCTCAATCGGCCCTCGTTGGAGGCGGTCTTGCCGGGATCGGTCGCGAATGCGACGAGGATGCCCCGCCGCAGCCATGCGCTCGCCGTCGCGGTGCGTGTTTTCGAGAGCGCCGATACTCGCAGGGTAGGCCCTGTTGGTAATAATGAGTGCGAGCTTGGGAGCTTCCGCCAAAACGCCGGAAGCGCTCGCAACGAGAAAAATCGCCGCAGCGAAAAAGATACGAACAACGCTCACGCTAAGCCCCCGGACATATCGGTGTAGAAATACTTAAGCGCGGGCTCATTTGGAAGCGCGAAAGTCTTCGGAAGATGCGCTTTCCGTTTCACATGAAACGGCGAAGCAGCGCATGCTGGCGCGTGGGAAGTCGAGGGCCCGGACCGCCGTGAACAGCGATAGGAAAATCGAGACCGCCGCGGACTTCGCGCGAGCTTTTTCTGTTTCACATGAAACGGTGGAAAAGCTTGAGCTGTACGAGCGCCTGCTCTTGCAATGGCAAAAGGCGGTCAATCTCGTGGCGCCCGCAACTATTCCTCAAATATGGCAAAGGCACTTCGCAGACTCCGCTCAGCTTTGCGCTCTCGCGCCGCAGGCAAAAACCTGGGTTGACCTCGGTTCAGGGGGGGGGATTCCCAGGGCTTGCGATTGCTATTATGATCGCAAATCAGAAAGAGTGCTGTGTGCACCTTATCGAGAGCAATAGTCGCAAATGCGCTTTTCTCTCAGAGGCCGCGAGAAGGACAGGGGCTCCCGCTCGCGTGCACAATATGCGCATCGCCGATGCCGCGTCCACGGGAGCGGTTTCCGCCGCCGATGTGGTGACGGCAAGAGCGTTAGCGCCACTCGAAGCTCTGTTAGAGCTAGCCCTGCCGTTTTTCGGTAATGCGTCAGCCGGGTTGTTTCTTAAAGGCCGTGAGGCCGGAGTGGAAATCGCTGATGCGCGGAAAAATTGGGCTTTCGATCTGAAAATCCACCCGAGCATGAGCGATGCGCAAGGCCGCATCTTAGAGATTAGAAAGCCAATGCTCAAACAGGGTGGCGAGCAGTGACAAACAGAAACCATGCAGGACTTCGGGTTTTCGCCGTCGCCAATCAGAAGGGCGGCGTGGGCAAAACCACAACAGCAATCAATCTTGGGACGGCGTTGGCGGCGGTGGGCGAACGCGTCCTCGTGATCGACCTCGATCCGCAAGGCAACGCCAGCACTGGCCTCGGCGTGCCGGAAGAAGCGCGGCACGTCTCTACTTACGACGTGCTGGCGGGCGCGGCGGCGCTGGAGCAGGCGATGACCCCGGCGGCGGTGCCGGGCTTGTTCGTAGCGCCGGCCACGCGAGACCTCGCCGGTCTTGAGCCCGAAATCTCGGCGGCGCCTAATCGCGCTTATTTCCTGCGTGACGCAATCGCGTCGTTGCGCGCTTCTGAGCAGGACCGCCCTCTGGCCGAACGCCTGGATTACGTCTTGATCGATTGCCCGCCTTCTCTCAGCATTCTAACGCTGAATGCTTTGGCTGCGGCCGATGCGGCGCTGGTGCCCGTGCAATGCGAGTTTTTCGCATTGGAAGGGATCACGCAGCTGAAAGAGACAATCGACTTCGTGCGGTCGAGCCTCAATCCCACGCTTGAGATTCATGGCGTGGTCCTGACGATGCACGATGCGCGGACGAAGCTTGCCGACGAGGTCGCGAACGAGGTGCGCAGCTTCTTCGGCCAGAAGGTTTACGACACCATCATCCCGCGCAATGTGCGTGTCGCCGAGGCGCCCTCGCACGGTAAGCCTCTTCTCCTCTACGATCACAAGAGCGCCGGCAGCCGCGCCTACATGGATCTCGCCGCTGAGATGATCAATCGCGAACGCGCGAGCGCGGCGCAAGCCGCGTAGCAGGTTCCCGCGTCCGGCTTTTGTCCAGTCATGGCTTACCGGGGCCATACAAAGTCAGGTTCGCGTAGGTGGAGTATGTCGTGGGCAGCCGCCTCAGGCGGCATGGACATTTGAGCACTAATCTCTTCGACTGGAGATCGACATGCAAACAAGATCGGGCGCATTAGCGACAGGGCCATCGCCCGTTCAAAAGAGCCGCCTTGGCCGCGGGCTTGCTTCACTTATTGGCGACAATACACCGGTGAGCGGTCGAGTACTCCCGGCCAATGGCGAAAGCCGGATGGTGCCTATCGATCGTGTGCGGCCAAGCCCGCTCAATCCGCGCAAGAATTTCAATGAGACGGAACTGGACGAGCTTGCATCCTCGATCCGCGAAAAGGGTCTTGTTCAGCCGCTCATTGTCCGGCCCGCCGATGCGACCGGCACGAATTATGAAATCGTTGCGGGCGAGCGGCGCTGGCGGGCGGCTCAGAAGGCCTCGGTTCATCTTGTTCCCGTGATTGTCCGCTCTCTGTCGGATCAGGAAGCGCTCGAACTTGCGATCATCGAAAATGTTCAACGTTCCGATTTGAACGCAATCGAGGAGGCCGGCGGCTATCGCGAGCTCGTCGAGCGGTTCGGCTACACTCAGGAGGAGTTGGCCGGGATCATCGGTAAAAGCCGGAGCCATCTCGCAAACACGATGCGGCTTTTGAAGCTTCCGGACAGCGTGCAGTTGCTTGTCCGTGACGGTTCGCTAAGCGCCGGGCACGCACGCGCTCTGATCGGCCGCGAGGATGCGGAGACCGTAGCGGTGGACATCGTGAAGAAGGGACTCAACGTTCGCGACGTCGAAGCCCTTGTGATGGGACGCAAATCGTCAGAGCCTAAATCGGTTTCCGGGCGGCCGAACTTACCCCAGAAGGATCCGGATACACGGGCCGCGGAGCGCGACATGACTGACGCCTTGGGGCTTACGGTCGTAATCAATCCAGGGAGCGGCGAGGCCGGCGAGGTCATCATTCGATATAGGACCATGGAGCAATTCGAGGTGCTTCATCGGGCGCTGATGGCTCAAAAGCGAACTTGAGTTATATGGCCGGGCTTTTCTCAGCCATGCAAATTTGCCGCGATGTCGTCCCCACGAAAGTGGGGACCCGGTAATCGCCGTTCTATATCATTGAATATACGCCTCTATTCCTTGATGGCCCCCTTCGAGATTGCGAAAAAATCGGCGCCGCCCTTTTTTGTCATTGCCGGGCTTTGAACCACGGCTGTCCTGTCTAATTCCGCAGCGTTTTCAACATTGTCATCCCGGAAGGGCGCCTTTCACGCACTATCCGGGATCTTTCAAAACCTCGAACCCAAGTAACGAGAGAGACCCCGGATAAGCGCGCGAGGGCTCTTTCCGGGGTGACATCGAAGGGCGAGCGAATATCCCGAAAAGTAAAACAAACCGAACCGCCGTGGGCTTGAACCGGCCATCCACTATTGAAACGTCCGGCTCTTTCTCTGGATAGCGGCGTCAAGCGCGGCTATGACAAGGTACGTAGAACCGCAAAAGCCGATTATTTCACAGGCTTCTCCGCGGGAAAGACGGTGTGGAGTCATTGAGGGCGCAGGCGGATTTCACCCAACCGTTGAAAGCCTAAGTCTCGAGCCCCCCGTCAATGTGACGGCTTCCCGGCTCCCTGAAAACCCCGCGCCGTTTTAGCAATCCTAAGAATAAGACTAGCCGTCAGGTCCTCGGCGAGAGCAGGCTTCAGCCGTGTTTCCTTCAAAACGGCGTTAAACTCGCCGAAGAGCGCCAATATTGCATGCGCCGCCATCTGCGGACCTGCCCCGCAAGGGTATCCTGCTGCTTAAAAAAAACCTGTGGCCTCAGCTCCTTGATGGCCTGCATGAGCGGGGCGCCCGCGTCCACCGCTGTACGCAAGGCATGCAGGCGAAGCAGTGTTGACGATAGCACCGCGAAAACAGGCGTGACATTCTGCTCGACCGCCATGAAACGGTCGAAAGCAAGAAGCGCCTTTCGCCCCTCGCCATCGAGGGCGTGATCAATGATTTCAGAGAGACCAGCCGTCTGTTGATCGGCGAGGCAGTCGTCCACATCGCTGGATGTGATGGGGCGCGCGCTTCCGGCATACGTCACGAGCTTTTCCGCCTCGCTTCGCGCGAGAAGCGCCGAAAAATCGCAACGCGCGGCGAGAAGGGCCGCAGCCTCGGCGCCGATCTCGTTCCCGAGGGACGCCACATGCTGGCGAATGGCGGAGATGATGCTGTCGCGGTCCTCGCCGTAGCAAGCGATAACCGCGAGATGGCCCGAAGCCTCGAAGGTTTGTGCGAGTTTGTGGCTCTTCTTAAGATCCGGCGCCTGGACAATTAGGAAGGCGCCCTCGAGGGGCCTTGCGATTGCTTCAAGAACAGCGGCCTGCGCCTTCACCGGAAGAGAAGTCAACCATACGATCTTGGAGCCGCCGAACAGTGAGCCGGTGGTAAGTTCAACGGCGATCCGGTCAGGGGCCGCTGCGGCGTCGCTATCGTGTAGCCGGATGATTTCGGCATCCGGGCCAAGCTTTTTCGCCAGCGAACCGGCGAGGGCTTCGGCTCTTGCAGAAATTTGAAGGCCGTCGGAACCGTAAAAGAGAAAGCCGCGCACGGCGCCTGGAGGTGCGGACAGGAATTTGCTGGCTGATGCTGCGCTTGGCGCAACCATGATGCTAACCGAATGAGAGACTTTGCCGTCTTCCCATTATGCAGCGCTCGACAAATAAGCGGCCACTCTGGTCTTCAACGTGTCCGCAAGCGAGCGGGCCGCACGATTTTCCGCATCCAAGGCTGCGCGGGTGTCGCCATAAATGGAGCCGGTGGTGCCCGACCATCCAGTGAGGTCATAGGCCGCTTCGGCAGCGCTATAACCCTTGAATACGGTTGCGTTGTCTTTAATTCGAACAAGGCGGAATTCCGCATCGAGCTGCAGGACTTGGCCGGTCGGGGCGCCAATCTGTGAGACGAGCACGTTTCTGATGGTCTCTTTCAGCGCTATTTCCAACCGGTAAACGGGCGCAGCTGGTTCCCCTCCGCCGGTTGTTCCAAATATGAGTTCGTTGCGGAGACGCTGTCCGGTGCGGCTAGGGATCGTGGCGATTTGGACAGACTTCATAACCTCTGTGAGGTTCGCCCCGCTCGCCGTCGGCCCATAAAGGGGATGAAATCCGCAACCGCCTGTGCTTAGGCTAAGAAAACCCGCAATGACAACGAGACCAGCTCCTTTAAGGAAACGTCTGCTGCTTTTCGAGAATTCAAGCCACGACATTGACGATCCTTTCGGGAACTACGATCACCTTCTTAATCGGCCGCCCATCGACTGCGCGGGTGACGCTTTCCAGGCGAAGCGCCGCTGCTTCCAAGTGCGCCCGATCAGCATTGCGAGGCACAACGATCTCGTCACGGCGCTTGCCATTTACCTGTACGGCAATGGTCACGGTATCGTCAATGAGCAAGCTTCGCTCAACCTTTGGCCAGCTCTCGTTTGCGAGCAGCGTGTTGTAGCCCAGCAGCGCCCAGCCTTCTTCGGCGAGGTGCGGCATGAACGGGTTCATCATATGCGCGAAAAAGACCAGCGCCTCGCGCAAAGCGAAACCGAATGAAGCGTCCTCGCGCACAGTCTTGTCTTGCAAGGAGGCGGTGAGCGCGTTGGCGAATTCGTACACCGTTGCGATCGCCCGGTTGAACCGCAACCCCTCGACCTCTTCGGCGACGGCGTTCAAGCCCTTATGCGCCGACCGGCGCAGCGATTGCGCCGGGGCAGAGAAAGCCGCCGGGGCCTTCCCGCCCGGAGCCGTCAGAAGCGGCTGGGCTTCGTTCAAGAGACGCCAAGCTCGCTGGATGAAGCGCCACGCGCCTTGCACGCCTTCCTCGGTCCAAAGCACGTCGCGTTCGGGCGGACTGTCGGACAGCATGAACCAGCGGGCGGTGTCGGCGCCGTAATGCTCGGTGAAGATATCCGGGTCGACCGTGTTTTTCTTCGACTTCGACATTTTCTCGATGCCGCCGATCTGGATCGGCTCGCGATTTCCGTCTAGCCGGAACGCCTTGCGAACGCCGTCCTCCGTCTCTATGCGCACATCGGCCGGAGCGAGCCAATTCTGCTCTGCGTCGGCATAGGTTTCATGCAGCACCATGCCTTGCGTGAAAAGCGCGGCGAAGGGCTCGCTCAAAGAGAGATAGCCGCAATCCTTCATGGCGCGCGTGAAAAAGCGCGCATAGAGCAGGTGCAGGATCGCGTGCTCCACGCCGCCGATATATTGGTCGACGGGCAGCCAGTAATCGACTGAAGCCCCCTCCACCGGCTCTCGCGCGTGCGGGGAGCAGAAGCGTGCGAAATACCAGGAGCTGTCGACGAAGGTATCGCAGGTGTCGGTCTCACGCGTCGCCTTGCCGCCGCAGGACGGGCATTTCACATGTTTCCATGTTGGATGCAGATCGAGCGGATTGCCCGGCTTCTCGAACGAGACGTCATCCGGCAGCCGCACGGGCAAATCCTTGTCGGGGACGGGGACGACGCCGCACTTATCGCAGTGGATCATAGGGATAGGGCAACCCCAATAGCGCTGGCGCGACACGCCCCAATCGCGCAGCCGGAAGGTTGTGCGCTTCTCGGCCATGTTGCGTTTGCCGAGCCGCTGCGCGACTTCCTCCTTCGCATCCTCGACGGACATGCCGTTCAAGAATGACGAGTTCACCAGGCGGCCTGGCCCGGTGTAGGCCTCGGCGCCGACTTTGAATTCGGCTGGGTCAGCGCCATCCGGCGCGACGACAGCTTTCACCTTGAGGCGATATTTCCGCGCGAAATCCAGGTCGCGCTGGTCGTGCGCGGGACAGCCGAAAATTGCGCCGGTTCCGTAGTCCATGAGGATGAAGTTGGCGACATAAACCGGCAGCTTTGTGGTCGAGCGGAATGGATGCGCGGCGAGGATGCCGGTCGCATAGCCTTTCTTCTCGGCGCGGTCGATTTCCTCCTGCGCCGTGCCGATGCGGCGGCACTCCTCGATGAACTCCTGCAATGCCGGGTCCGATTTCGCGAGTTCCTGCGCCAGCGGATGCTCCGGCGAAATACCGATAAAGCTCGCTCCGAAGATTGTGTCCGGGCGCGTCGTGAACACCTCGACCTTTGGGAACCCGGCAGGCAGCGCATCACCGGCCAGATTGAACCGCATCAGCAGGCCTTGGCTCTTGCCGATCCAGTTGCGCTGCATGAGGCGGACCTTCTCGGGCCATTTGTCGAGCGTGTTCAGACCTTCGAGAAGCTCATCGGCGTAATGAGTGATCTTGAAAAACCACTGCGCCAGTTCTTTCTGCTCGACGAGCGCGCCGGACCGCCAGCCGCGGCCATCGATCACCTGCTCATTGGCGAGCACCGTGTGGTCGACCGGGTCCCAGTTCACTTTGCTTTTCTTGCGGTAAACGAGGCCCGCCTTATAGAACGCCAGAAAGAGGCGCTGTTGCTGATGATAATATTCCACATCGCAGGTCGCGAACTCGCGCGACCAATCGAGCGAAAGCCCGATGCGCTTCAGCTGTGCGCGCATCACTTCGATGTTTTCGTAGGTCCAATCGCGGGGATTGGTATTCTGCTTCATGGCGGCGTTTTCAGCGGGAAGGCCAAAGGCGTCCCATCCGAATGGATGCAGCACATTAAAGCCTTTCGCCCGCTTGTAGCGCGCGACGACGTCGCCCATCACATAATTGCGCACGTGCCCCACATGGATGCGCCCAGATGGATAGGGAAACATCTCAAGGACGTAATATTTTGGCTTTTCGCGATCTGTGGAGGTGAGAAAAGTCTCTTGCTCCTCCCAAATCCTCTGCCAATGTTTTTCGCGCTCTGGTGCGTTGTAGCGTTCTAGTGCCATGGGTTCTGTCCTGCGCGCTAAGCGCGGAAAAAAAGGTTTGCGTGATATGAAGTTGAAAGCCAGCGCCGGTCAAGAGAAGCTCGCGAAATGACAAGAAACGATCAACCGTTCAATTCGCGAGCCATCGAGGAGCGCTATCTTTCAATCAAAGAGCGCGTCTGGCGGGTGGCGCAACGCCATGGGCGGGAGCCAGCCTCGGTCAAACTTGTCGCCGTGACAAAGACATTCGAGGAGAGAGACATTGTTCCCGTCCTTCAACAGGGACATTGCTGCTTCGGTGAAAACCGCGTTCAGGAAGCGATGCGTAAGTGGCCGGGCTTGCACAAGCAGTTTCCAGCGGTTGAGTTGCATCTGATCGGCCCGCTTCAATCGAACAAGGCCCGGGAGGCCGTCGCCTTGTTCGATTGCATTGAGACCTTGGACCGGCCCAAGCTCGCCGCCGCGCTCGCCTCCGAGATCCAGCGCCAGGGCAAGGCGCCGAAGCTGCTCGTCCAGGTCAACATTGGCCTGGAGGCGCAAAAGGCCGGGATTGCTCCTGCGGAGACAGCGGCGTTCGCGACGCAGTGCGAGCGCGAATTCGGCCTCAACATCAGTGGCTTGATGTGTATCCCCCCCTTGCAGGACGATCCCTTGCCGCATTTTGAGAAGCTGGCGGCTCTTCGCGATGAGCTTGCGCTTTCAGAGTTGAGCATAGGAATGAGCGGCGACTTCGAGGAAGCCATCGGCGCCGGGGCGACAATTGTGCGCGTCGGTTCCGCGATCTTCGGGGGCCGGTGAACCGGATCCGGATTAAGGCCGGTACGCGCCGGGCGAAAGCCTCGCGAGCACCTTCGGCTTCCGGTCTTCTGCATCCGCGTGCGGAAAGGAAAGACCAAGGGTTTGAATGCCCTCCGGCGTCAACTCACTGACTTGGGCGACGAATAACCTTCGTCGTTCCGGAGCGGCGTCAGCTGAGAATCGCTTGCGTCGCAAACTCGAGGCCGTTACAGGCTGCGCGGCGGGTTCGCTTCGCCCGGCGCAGCCTGCCCGATTGCGGCGACGGGCATTCCGGCATCAGGGGAGGATGCTTGGGCCGCGCAGCACGCTGCAAGCATTGCAGGGAGCACGCGCTGCATTTTCCCTCCCGTCATCGCTGTCTCCGCTGAAACCGCAGGCCTCCAGAATTAAGGCCGCCAGCATGGGCGGCCCGAGGGCTTTCTAAGAGCGGATTGTGGAGGTCTCGCGGCCTTCGTCAGCCGATGCGGCGCTGCCACCAGCCTTTGCGGGGCGGCCCTGTTCGCACCGGCTTTGGTTTTGGCTCCGGCGCTTGGGCCTTTTCGAGAACCGCGGGCTCGGCAGGCAGGCTTTGATCTTGCTCCGGCAAAGGCGCCGCCTCAATCGGTTGATCCGGGGACACCTCCACCACCACCGTGGCGACGGGTTCGCTTTCCGGGGGAGTCCCGGTCTGCGGCTCGGAGACGGACTTTACGGGATCGGCTGGCTCCGCCGCTGGTTCGCTCAACGCGATCTCGGGCTCGCTCGCCGGCTCTGGCTCCGGCGTCAGCGGCCTTGGGTTTATCGGTCCGAGCGCCAAATTCTTCGGAAAGCCCTGATCGAATTCGATTACGGGCTGCTCTCCGAGGCCTGGGATGTAATCAGGTTGCTGCTGCCGGCCAAATTCCGGAGTCCCGCCAATTTCGTCGCGATGACGCCTGGCCTTCCCCGTCTGCCTCTGCGCCGATTGCGGCGGAACTGACCTTCCGCGTCGCCCTCAACGCCATTCTGCAGGCCGGCTGTTGCCTGAGAAGTTGGCTGCGATGCAGCTTGGGCGGCAATAGCGGGAATATCCGGCTCTTCGTCATCGTCATCGTCAGAATCGTCGCCGCCGGCTTCCAGGGCGGGAGCCGCGTTGCCATTCTGGAGGGCATGCTCGAACGGTTGATCGCCACGGCCGCGCCGGCGTCTGCGCTTGCGGCGCTGGGGACGCTTATCATCGCCGCCCTCGGCGGCTTCTTCCTCTTCTTCAGGGCTGGCGAGGGACGCGGCTTCCATATGCACCGCTCTCTGTTCCACCGCGGCAGGAGGAATGGCTTCCACGCCACGCTCGAGCGCGAAGTGAGCGCCATGCGCCTTTTCGTCGAGTTGCAAGACAATGGTTACGCCGTAGCGCGTTTCAATGTCGCGAAGATAGGCCCGCTTGTGGTTGAGAATATAAAGCGAGGCTTCGGTCGAAGCGCTGACCGTGATGTTGGCCGGTCCCTGCGTGCGGAGGTGGTCTTCGATCGATCGCAGGACCATCAACGCCACAGACTCCGTCGATCGAATGTGGCCCACACCTTGGCACACTGGGCAGGCCACGGTGGAAACTTCAACGACGCCCTGGCGCAGCCGCTGCCGCGACATTTCCAGAAGCCCGAAGTGGCTAATATGACCAACCTGAATGCGCGCACGGTCGTGGCGCAGGCTTTCCTTGAGCTTGCGCTCAACCGCACGGTTGTTGCGCCGCTCGTCCATATCGATGAAGTCGATGACGATCAACCCAGCGAGGTCGCGGAGACGAACTTGCCGCGCTACCTCCTCGGAGGCTTCGAGGTTCGTTTTCAGCGCCGTGTCTTCAATGGAGTATTCGCGAGTCGCCCTGCCGGAGTTTACGTCGATGGCGACCAGCGCTTCGGTCTGGTTGAGGACGATGTAGCCGCCAGAGCGTAAAGTCACCACCGGGCTGAACATCTGATTCAGCTGCCGCTCGACCTCGTATTTGATGAAAAGAGGCTCTGGCTCCTTATAGAGCAGCACGTTCTTCGCATGGCTCGGCATGAGCATGCGCATGAACTCCTTCGCGTCGTGGTGCGCTGCCTCGCCAGCGACAAGGATTTCATCGATGTCCTTATTGTAAAGGTCACGGATCGACCGCTTGATGAGATCGCCTTCTTCGTAGACGAGGCAAGGCGCGGTCGATTTCAAGGTAAGATCGCGGACATTCTCCCAAAGGCGCAGCAGATATTCGAAGTCGCGCTTGATTTCCGCCTTCGTGCGGGAAGCGCCAGCGGTGCGGATTATAAGGCCCATTCCCTCCGGGACCTCAAGCTCCAGCGCAATCTCCTTCAGCCGTTTGCGGTCTGCCGGAACCGTGATTTTCCGGGAGATGCCGCCGCCGCTCGCGGTATTCGGCATTAACACGGTATAGCGTCCCGCCAGCGACAGATAGGTCGTAAGCGCCGCGCCTTTGCTGCCGCGTTCTTCCTTGACGACCTGGATCAGTACGATCTGATTACGCTTGATGACTTCCTGGATTTTGTAGTGGCGCCAGCGACGTTTATGACGCTGCGGCAGCTCCTCCAGCGCGTCTTCGGAACCGACGACCTCAACCGGAGCGGGACTTGGCGCCTCGGGGACGGAAATGATGCCGCCTTCATCTGAGGCGGTTCCGCTCTCCCAATTGCCGTGATCTTCCTCTGAGGAAGAGGTTTGATCTGAGGGCTGGATAGAACGTTCTTCCTGAGCCTCCTCAAGGCCCTCGGACGTCACATGCCCCTCGTCAAGATCGGCGGAAGCCGCCTCTCCCTCGACATCGTCCGGATGCGAAGGGATCTCATCTCGCGCTTCCTCGCCCCGCGCTATCGCAGCAGTGAACTCCTCGTAAATCGTTGGCGGAAGCGCAACTTCGAGAGCTATCGGCAACTCATGGTTCCCAGGCTCTTGATCGGGCTCTGCCCGTGATTCAGGTTGGCCTACTTCCTCAGCCGTTGAGTGCGCTTCGGCGGCCACCGTCTCCACGTGGGCTTCGGCATCGCTGTTTTCGCCTTCGGGGCCCGGAGCCGCATGGAAGGAGGCTAGAGAGGTATGTCGAGGTCTGGTCTAAAGCCATATCCTCTGGCAGCGCATCGCCCGCGGCTGCCGGCCTTTGGTCGAACTCGTGCGAGTTGCCGTTATCGCCATTTTCGTGGGAGCGGTTCTGACGGTCTAGCGCGTCCTCCTTCATGAGCGCTTCGCGGACGGCGACGGGGATTTGGTAGTAGTCCGGGTAAATCTCAGCGAAGGCTAAAAAGCCATGCCGATTACCGCCGTAATTTACGAACGCAGCTTGCAGCGACGGCTCAATTCGCGCCACTTTCGCGAGATAGATGTTTCCTCTGAGCTGCTTTCTTGATGCCAATTCGTAATCAAATTCCTCCACGCGGTTGCCGCGCGTCACCACCACCCTGGTCTCTTCCGGGTGGGTGGCGTCGATTAACATTTTGTTTCCCATGGTAAATTCTTCCTGGCGCACCCGCGTCAAAGTAAGGCCTCGCGATCATGATGGCATGATCGAGCGGACCGCGTTGCCGGACGCACTGTTTGTTGATCGCGCACTCGCCGCTTCCGTCCAGCATAACGCTGGGAGCGGTCCCTTTTTCAGTTGGGGAATAGGGGCTCGACGGGCTTTCGAAGCCACGTCTGACATCAATCGAAAAAAGCGAGTTGGAGCGCGAAGTTGACATTGTCTTGGTCTCGGTTCGCCGACGACTCAATTCTAGATTGAAATGAGGCGGCGTCACCACGATCCTGGGTTATTATTATTCAGGACTCAACATCCTGGCTGCTTTCTTCTGACGACCGCGTGTTCTGTCCGATCTAAGATCGTGAGTTTATTGCGATTGTCAAATCTTCGCCCGCTGGCCTTATTACCGGCTAAGCATGCAACCAGCTTAATCCGGCCAGGGTTGATATACCTCTAATACGTGGTGTTCGCCTTGGCCGCAAGCAAGACATAAGCATCAGCCCAGGAAATCTGAAAAGCTGCTTCGGCATCCGGCTTCCCATCGCACTGTAGACGCGCCTTTATAGAGTGCTATAAGCGCGGAACGGGAAGGGGCGCAAAAGGGCTTTTGATGAAGAGGGACCGAAGAAATGCTGGGCCGCGCAGTGGGTTGGGGCCGGTTCTATTGTTCCTTTTGGCGTTCGGGTTGAGACCGGCGGCGGGAGCCGATCAAATTCTCTTGAGCGCACAAATCGGCGGCGACATTCAGCGTACCCGGTTCGTTGCGTTCCTTTCAAAAAAGGTGGAATACCATTTATCCTCGATAGCCGACCCCTATAGAGTTGTTGTCGATTTGCCCGAAACTGAAATCCAGGTTCCGGGAGAAGGGCGCGGCCTCATTCTCTCGTCGCGCTCCGGTTTGCTGGCCCCAGGGAAATCGCGCATTGTTATCGATCTAGTCGAGCCTGCGCTCGTCGAGAAGGCCGAACTCCTTCCCCCTGAAAACGAGCTTCCGGCGCGGCTTGTTATCGAATTGGCGAGATCGACCCACAAAGCATTCATGGCGGCAACCAGGATTCCGCCGCCGGTTCAGAAGCAGGAGGCGAGCCAAATCGCAGCCACCAACTCGAAAGACCCAGCGGACAAGAGGCCTCTCATCATTGTCGATCCCGGTCACGGCGGCATAAACGCCGGCGCGCATGGAAAAGTCACCAATACGCCTGAAAAGGATGTGACGTTCGATTTTTGCAAAACCTTCGCGCAGAAGCTCGAAGCGACCGGCCGCTATCGCATTCTCATGACACGCAGTCTTGATGTCTTCGTATCCCTGGACGACCGCGTTCAGATGGCGTTGACGCAAAAAGCCGATCTGCTCATCTCGATCCACGCCGACACCCTCGACGCCAAACGCCTCGGCGTCAAAAGCTTGAACGAAGTGCGCGGCGGCACGGTTTACACATTGTCGGAAGAAGCTTCCGACGAGCAGGCGAAGGCCTTGGCGCAGAATGAGAATAAGGCTGATGTTCAGGCGGGTGTGGCTAATGAGCAACAAGCGCCCGCCGTTACAGAGGAGATCATGAACATACTCAGCGATCTCGAAAACCGCAGCAAAAAGAACTCGTCGCTGGCGCTGGCGAATTATGTCATCGAGCATATGAAAGAAAAGATGAAGTTCAACATAAGGCCGCACCGCTCGGCAAATCTTCGTGTCTTGAAGGCCTCGGGCGTGCCAGCGGTGCTGATTGAACTCGGTTACCTGAGCAATGATGATGACGAGAAGCTTTTGACCTCCGGCGAATGGCGGGCGGCGACTGCCGCAGCGCTCGCGGATGCCGTGACTGCATTCATGTCCGAGCGTCAGGCTCACATACCATTGTAGGTAATTACAGCCGTGCCCATTTCTAGAAGGCTTGACATGTATTAACTGATGGTTGTGCAGTGTGCGATCTTGTGGTTAGTCGACAGGGACAGAGCACGATATGCTGTCACAATTTCGCTATGCGATTATGTTCGTGATGGCGCCGCCAGTCCCATCCGGTCGCTTAATTTGGTCCGATCGCGGAACCGGCCGAATAACCAAGCGTGGAACTGATGCAAATTAATATGCCTGTGAAGCCGCCCGTCAAGAAAAAGCGCCGTAAGAGCTTGCTCTTGAGTTTTCTTGGCTTTGCATTCACCGCCGGCGTTTTTATATTCCTTGCTGCCGCTGGTGGCGCGGCTTACTTTCTCTGGATAATTTCCAAAGACTTGCCCGACTACGACAAGCTGGCGAATTATAAGCCTCCCGTTATTACTCGCGTTCACGCAGGCGATGGCAGGCTTATAGCTGAGTTTGCGAAAGAGCGGCGCATTTATGTTCCCGTTCAAACCATGCCGAAATTAGTCATCAACGCGTTTCTCGCAGCCGAGGACCAAAATTTCTACGAGCATAATGGCCTTGATTTTCGCGGCATTCTTCGCGCGGTCTACAATAATATAACGAAAAAAAAGAAAGAAGGCGCCTCGACCATCACTCAGCAGGTCGCCAAGAATTTTCTTTTGACGAGCGAGCAATCGTATCTGCGCAAGGCCAAGGAAGCGATTCTCGCCGTTAGGATCGAGCGCGCCTATACTAAGGAGCGCATTCTCGATCTTTATCTCAATCAAATCTACTTGGGCGCGGGCTCTTACGGCGTCGCCGCAGCCGGATTGCGCTATTTTGGCAAGGAGCTTCACGAACTGCAGATTCATGAGGCCGCTTATCTGGCTTCGCTTCCAAAGGAGCCCTCCAAGCTGCAGCTCACAACCGCGCGCGGCAAGAATTTTCAGGAAGCGCTCAATCGCCGGAACGCCACCATTGACAACATGGCGCGCTTCAAATTCATCAGCGTCGAAGAAGCCGAGAACGCAAAGAAGATGCCGCTCGAAATGACGAGCCGGCAGATTGGCCCCTCCACCTTCGCGGCCGAATATTTCGCCGAGGAAGTGCGGCGATCGCTTGTGGATCTTTACGGCCAGGATGAAAACGACAATTCGAGCGTCTATGCGGGCGGCTACTCGGTTCGCTCCACGCTCGATCCAAACCTTCAGCTTATGGCGCGCGCCGCTCTTCGCGCCGGTCTCGTCAATTTCGACAGGAAGCATGGCGGCTGGCGGGGTCCGGTTTCCAAGATCGATGTCGCCGATGGCGACTGGGGTCTGAAACTGGCCGAGGTGCCGTCTTTATCCGATGTGGATCCGTGGCGGCTCGGGGTCGTGTTGCAGTCCGGCAAAGACAAGGCTGCGATTGGTCTTCAGCCGGCCAGATCTGCCAATGGAACCGTCGAGCAGGACCGGAAGACCGTCGAGCTTGGCTCGGACGGCGTCAAATGGGCCATGGAAAGCGCCGCGCATCATATCAGGGCGAAGGGACCGCTTGGCGTGAGCGATATTTTGACCGTTGGCGATATCGTATACGTGTCTCCGCCTACAGAGCTCGACTTGCTCAACAAGGAGCTGCACGAAACGAGGATGCCGAAGGGCGAGATCAAGCCGGCGAATCCGCCGTGGCAATTGATGCAGGTTCCGCAGATCGGCGGCGCGACTGTGGTGATGGATCCGCATAACGGGCGGATTTTGGCGCTAGTCGGCGGGTTCAGCTTCGCTGAAAGCCAATTCGACAGAGCCCTTCAAGCCAGGCGGCAGCCAGGCTCATCCTTCAAGCCGATCGTCTACGCGGCCGCACTCGATAATGGTTACACTCCGGCCACTATCGTGAACGATGCGGTCATAACAATCGATCAAGGTAACGGCCAAGGTCTCTGGAGGCCGGATAACTACGACAAGCAGGTGCATGGTCCGCAGCCTTTGCGCGTCGGCATCGAGAAATCGCGAAATTTGATGACGGTGCGGCTCGCTCAGGATATCGGCATGCCGATCGTGAGCGAATATGCGCGCCGTTTCGGCGTTTACGACGACCTTCCGCCATTGCTTTCCATGGCGCTGGGCGCGGGCGAAACGACCCTTGTCAGATTGACGACGGCCTATTGCATGTTCGTCAATGGCGGGAAGAAGATCAGCTACACCTTCATCGACAGGATTCAGGACCGTCTCGGACAAACGATTTGGCGGCACGACATGCGCCCGTGCGAGAACTGCAGCGCGGTCTCGTGGCGGGGCCAAGACGAGCCGCAGCTTCCCGACGACCGTAAACAAATTATCGATCCGATGACGGCTTACCAGGTCACGTCCATGCTTGAGGGAGTGGCTATTCGAGGCACCGGTGCTCTCATTTATAAGCGAGTCGGCAAGCCGCTTGCGGGAAAAACCGGCACAACGAACGACGAGAAAGACGCCTGGTTCATCGGGTTTTCGCCCGACCTTGCGATGGGTGTGTTTATCGGTTACGACAACCCGCAGCCCATGGGACACGGAGAGACCGGCGGCGAACTTGCGGCGCCCATTTTTGCCGACTTTTTCAAGATGGCCTTGAAGGACAAGCCTGCCGTGCCATTCCGCACTCCACCCGATCTCCGTCAGGTGCGGATCAACAAAAGGACGGGCCAGCGCACCGATCCCAACGATCCCGAGGCCATTATCGAATATTTCAAACCGGGTACGGAGCCGCCTGAGGGCTACGCCACGGCAGCGGACTATTCAACGGAGCAGCAACAGCAACCTAGCCGGTTTGGGACATGGGGAGCTTCATCGAACACGCCCCCCTCCTGGGGTGCGCCTCCACAGCCGCGCCAGCCAAGCCAGGGAAGCTACCCGCCGCCATATGGACGCGAACCGAGCGCGGGAGGCTTGTACTAAGCCGCATCCGCCTCATCTTTACGCCACCCAATAAGCTGAACCGGAATCCGCTTGACGCGATCCGGTCACGAAGACAAATGGAAGTTCAAGATGCGCCCTGAAACTCTCGCTATTGTCGACGAAATCAAGCAATCCCTCTCGCTCCTGCGGAGGTATCTTTGACTGGGATAAGGCTAACGCTCGCCTGACAAGTCTGAACGCCATCGTTGAGGATCCAACCCTCTGGGACAATCCTCAGCGTGCTCAAAAGCTGCTTCGCGAGCGGCAGCATTTGGACACAGCGCTGACGGCTTATTCTCAGCTTGATGCCCGCCTAAACGATGCCACCGGCCTGATCGAGCTCGGCGAAGAGGAGCATGACGAGGAGGTTGTGCGCGACGCCGAGGCCTCTCTGGCCGTGCTTCGAACCGAAGTTCAGCGCCGCGAGGTTGAGGCGCTGTTATCGGGCGAAGCCGACGCCAACGACACGTTCCTCGAGGTTCATGCCGGAGCGGGCGGCACAGAAAGCCAGGATTGGACCGAAATGCTGCTGCGCATGTATATGCGCTGGGCGGACGAGCATCGGTACAAGGTCGAACTGATAGAGAGCAACGCAGGCGAAGAAGCTGGGCTGAAATCCGCGACGATTCAGGTCAAGGGGCAGAACGCTTATGGTTGGCTCAAAACCGAGTCCGGGGTCCATCGCCTCGTCCGCATCTCGCCCTACGATTCCAACGCCCGCCGGCATACGAGCTTCGCATCCGTCTGGGTTTATCCTGTTGTCGACGAAGCCATCGACATCGCGGTGAACGAAAGCGATTGCCGGGTCGACACCTACCGCGCCAGCGGGGCAGGCGGCCAGCACGTCAACACCACCGACAGCGCGGTGCGTATCACGCACATTCCGACCAACATTGTTGTCCAGTGCCAGAATGAGCGTTCGCAGCATAAAAACCGCGCGACGGCTTGGGCCATGCTAAAAGCGCGACTCTACGAGATGGAGCTGAAAAAGCGCGAGGAAGCCGCCCACGCCGCCGCCGCCTCCAAGACCGAAATCGGCTGGGGGCATCAGATCCGGTCTTATGTGCTGCAGCCCTATCAGATGGTGAAGGACTTGCGCACGGGTGTGGTCAGCACAAACCCTCCAGCGGTGCTGGACGGCGAACTGACGGCCTTCATAGAGGCCGCCCTGGCGCAGCGCGTCCATGGCGGCGGCCCGGCTAACGTCTCCGACCTCGATTAATCGGCTCGGGTTGTCACCCAAGGCTGTTTACTTGAGGGAGATTTCAATGCCACCCGCGGAAAGCGCTTCTTTGCCGGGGTCTTAACGCTTTGCCGGTGTTTGTGCTTTTCGCGATTCCAGATGCGGCCTCAAGAGCCGTTCCGGGATGACGCATCGCGGAGCGCCTCGGCCATGTCTGCGACGATGCCGCGGGCAGCTGCCGCGGGGTCGGCCGCGCGAACGATGGGACGCCCTACGACGATGTAATCGGCGCCCGCGCGCAACGCATCGCCTGGCGTTGCGGTCCGCGCTTGATCGTCGCCCGCGACACTCTGCGCCGGCCGAATTCCAGGGCAAACCACAGCCAACCGCCCAAAGCTCGTCTTCAGATCGCGCGCCTCCCACGCCGAGGAAACCACACCTTCGAACCCCGCATCCGCCGCGAACCCCGCGCGCCGCAGAACAAGCTCCTTCGACGGCAGCGCGATGCCTTGGACGCCCAAATCATCGGGCTTGGCGTTCGTAAGAAGCGTAATCCCGAGCAGCTTCAGGCCTGACCCCGCACGGCCTCGAACGGCGGCTTCCACGGTCTGTTTGTCTTGGGCATGCACTGTGAGAAAAGTGGCGCCGAGACCAGCAACGCGCGCAGTGGCCCTCTCGACGGTGTTGGCGATATCCAACAACTTCGCATCGACGAAGACTGGAACGCCCGCAGAGGCAAGCTTGCGAACAAGCTCAACGCCGCTCGCCATCAGCAATTCGAGCCCAATTTTGCAGACGGCATTGGGAAGCGCGAGCCGCTGCCAGAACTCATAGGCCTCGACTGCATCTGGCATGTCGAGCGCAACGATCAGCTTGCTTTCAGCGACAATCTCAAAAGGCGGCACAGGCTTCTCTATTGGCTATGTCAAAAGGTAAATACCGTCGTGCGAATAATGCCGCCTTGTTCTGGATATTCACACAAGATTTTTTCACTTTTACATTTCAACCCAAATGGCGGGTCAGTGAGAACGACGCCGCTATCGAACATCAAGCGGGTCTGAGGACCGTTCGGCTTATCGATGTTCGCCTTGAAGGTTTTCGTGGCAGGCAGATGTTCAGTCAGGATCAGGGTAGAACAATAGTTCGCTATTTTGCCGCAAAATTTCTTGATATTCTGATTGCTTAGGTGCTGTAAAACCTGCCGCACAAAAACGATATCGCCGCTAGGCAGAGCGTCATTTGCGAGGTCTAATACCCTGAATTGCACATTGTCGATTTTGAACCGTTTTCTGTTTTCCTCGATGACATCGTAGACTAAATCGCAAGCGATATAGTCCGATGCAAAGGGCGCAATTTGCGACCCAACATTGAAGTCTCCGCAGCCCAAATCTACAAGCAGCTTGGGCTCATCAAAAGATCCCAGGAAATTACGAACGTGTTTGACGTAACCGCTTGTGATCTCTGAATTATGCGAACCGCTGCCCGAGCAAAAATCGCGGTCCTCAGAGGGATTAACTCCCCAGCGCTTTTCGCGGTAGATTTTTTCAAACACGTCCTTGTTCGACAGCCCCTCGAACTCTTTTTCCGGCCGTATGAGTGAGACGGCGCTTCGACGTATTCGATTCCGGGCGCGTAGAGGAAGGATTGCTCTTGCGACGGTTTTGGCAACATCCTTGTGCAGCAACATCGTCACTCCTTATTTCAGGCAAGCAAAAGGGTGTGCAGCGAAAGATCTTTCGCGCACCGGGAGTTGTATACAAAGATTGAACTAAACTTTAAGTAGTGCAACCTTACTCGCCGCCAGAAAAGGTTGTCAAGCACAACGCCAAGTTGTTAACGGTTGATGATTATGCGGTTAGGTTGTGGAGATGCTTTTGGGGGGCGGCGCGTGAGAAAGCGCCCGGCAGAGAGTTCAGTGCTCGTTGTTATCAATGCCGATATTCGGGGGGGAGGCTCGATGAGGCGGGCGCTGAAGCGTTCGACCACACATTCACGAGGCCGCTTTTGCCACCGTGTCGCGATTCTTAGAAATGCCAGTAGCTTGGCTCTAATATACCAACCGCCGAAAGTATTGACCGCTTCCGTTGTCGTCCTCGCAAATTCGCGCAAAGGCGGGGACCCAGTAAGCGATGCATTTAGTCAAAGATTTTGATTGTCCCGATTACTGGATGGCCGCCTTCGCGAGCAAGACACAAATGGGTCAGTAATTTTAGCGGTCGGTAATAATTTTCTATTCCTCACTGAAAAAGTCTTCGTCCAATCGCTTGAATTCCAATGTTCGGCTCGAACGGACCCCAACGGAGTGCTCAATCATCAGCTCCGTCAGTCTCTTTCCATCTATCAAGATAACTCGCTGAGGAATTCGCGTTGCAAATTCAATTGCCGGTGCAGAATAGGAGGACGTGGTAACGAAGACACCCTTGGTGGCCCCAAGGCCAACCAGGCTCCCGGTGAACGCCTGAATCTCAGGTCGTCCGACCGATGTTCCTGGAGCATAGCATTTTGCCTGAACGTAAACGCGGTCAAGTCCCAGAACGTCCTCATTGATCACGCCGTCGACTCCACCGTCGCCGGATCGTCCAAGCTGTTGGGATGCACTTTTGTGAGAGCCGCCGTAACCCATTGCAACAAGAAGATCGACGATCAGATGCTCGAAAAACCCGGGGGTATTTTGAAGTATGCGATCGAGAAGATCCGCGCGCAGAGCGGCCTGGGCTTTGTTGTAGGCTGCCTCTACGACCTCTTCGGGCGTAGCTTTTGGCGATATCACTGGAACAGCTTCTACTGTGTCGTCTGTTTGGCCATTCCTATAAAACTCGCGAAATACGGGGATGCTCAGCAAAAACTGCGTATCAATTTTCGCGGGCTGTTTTGATAACAGCTGCCGTCCCGAGGGACTGATTACAAAGCGGCCCCTTTTGGGAGTTTCCAGAATTTCCTGCCCTTGTTAAGTAAAACTTGGCCCAATGAATGCGGTTGTGAAGCACGCGCTGTCTGCCGCTGGGCAGTAGCTCATGGCGTTCGGCTTCGCTCAGTCCAAACCGAATTGCTATCTCGGCCTCCACTTGTGGCACGGATGTTTCGCCTTTTGCCGAGATTTCGAGCACGGGAAGCATAAGCGATTGGTAATCGGGGATTGTCATGCTCAATCTTCCGCGGGTGTAAAATAAGTCTGCAATATGCGGCGTCTTCAGCTTACTCCCACTCGATGGTGCCGGGAGGCTTCGACGTCACGTCATACACCACGCGGTTCACGCCCTTCACCTCGTTCACGATACGCGTCGCGATATGCCCGAGCAGGTCCATGGGGAAGCGGTAGAAATCAGCAGTCATGCCGTCGACGGAGGTGACGGCCCGCAGCGCCAGCACATGATCGTAGGTCCGCGCGTCGCCCATCACGCCCACGGTCTGAACCGGCAGCAGCACGGCGAAAGCCTGCCATATCTCGTCGTAAATCCCTGCGGTTTTAAGCTCTTCCAGGTAAATCGCATCGGCCTTGCGTAGCACGCGCAACTTCTCGTCCGTGATCGCGCCGGGGATGCGGATGGCCAGTCCTGGCCCAGGGAACGGGTGCCGTTTCACGAAAGCGTCCGGCAGGCCAAGCTCGCGGCCGAGCACACGCACCTCGTCCTTGAACAGCTCGCGCAGGGGCTCGACCAGTTTCAGTTTCATGCGCTCCGGTAAGCCGCCGACATTGTGGTGCGACTTGATGGTGACAGACGGCCCGCCGCGTGGCGCAACGCTCTCGATCACATCCGGGTAAAGCGTGCCCTGAGCCAGGAATTCCGCGCCCCCCAATTGATGCGCGGCCTCATCAAACACTTCGATGAACAAGCGCCCGATGGTCTTGCGCTTCTGCTCCGGGTCCGTGACCCCGCTCAGCTCAGACAAGAAGCGGGGCGCCGCGTTAACGTGGATCAGCGGAATATTGTAAGCGCCGCGAAACAGGCTTTCGACCTCCTCCGCTTCGCCTTGGCGCAGAAGACCGTGATCGACGAAAATGCAGGTTAGCGCGTCGCCAAGCGCCTCATGCAGCAGCACCGCAGTAACGGCGGAATCGACGCCTCCGGATAGGCCGCAAATCACCTTCGCGCCGCCGACCTGCTCGCGAACGCGGGCGATTTCGGCGTTGCGGAAAGCCGCCATTGTCCAGTCGCTGCTGCAGCCCGCGATCCGGTGCACGAAATTGCGCAGAATGGCCGCGCCGCTCGGCGTGTGTACGACCTCCGGGTGAAACTGGACGCCATAGAAGCGCCGCCGCTCGTCGGCTATGGCGGCAAATGGCGCATTCCGCGTTGTGGCGATGGGGACGAAGCCTTCGGGCAGCGCCACGACCCGGTCGCCATGACTCATCCAGACCGGCGCCTTCTCGCCAACGCCGGCCACACCCTCGAATAACGGCGATGCAGCCTTGATATCGATCAGAGCCGAGCCGTATTCCCGCTCGCTAGAAGGCTCGACCACGCCGCCAAGCCGGGCCACCATGCCCTGCTGTCCGTAGCAAATGCCGAGCACGGGCACGCCAGCGGCAAGGATTGCATCAGGCATCTGCGGCGCGCCCTCGTCGAGCACGCTGGCTGGGCCGCCGGAGAGAATGATCGCCTTCGGCTTCAGGCCGGCGATAGCTTTTTCGGCGGCGTGAAAAGGTACGATCTCGGAGTAGACATTCGCTTCCCGCACGCGTCTTGCGATGAGCTGGGTGAATTGGCCGCCAAAATCCACAATGAGAACGGCATCGGTTACGGGAAGACCGTGCAAGCGGGTGTCCTCTTTCGCTGCCCAGAAACGAATGGGTCCGCGTAGCGCGGACCCATCTCTAAGATAGACCAGTTTTTGTACGCGTCCAGCGCTGAAGTCCTCCTTCGCGCCGGGCGTCCACCCCTAACTTATTGCGCCGGTTGAACGGGTTGCGCCGGTTTGCGGTATTGCTCGGGCAGGCTATTGTTAATCTTAGCCCAGTAAGGAGCGTCGGAGGGCGACAAGGGGCCAAAGTACCAATAAGCGCTAACTGCGATGATCAATAAAATTATCAGCGTGAAGATCGTTTTCATTGGGGAACTCGCTTTTCTTGATGGTTGGTCGATTGGACGGGTGGGCTGCCGAATGAGCATCCCCAGGCACCTTTAGATCCAGCTTGTAACAGCTTCTTGACCGGACCCCCAATGCAGCAAAGCACCAAGTTTGTCCATTTTTGGGCAGGCCGGACTTCAGTCCAGCCATTGAGACATTATGAGCCTTTTTTTATTAAAAGCGCGATGTAAAAGCCATCAGTTCCGTGCCGGGCGGGCGTTAAAAGCAGTCCTGGATTAGTTTGAATCGAACTGCTGGTTACAGGGCGAGAAAGCACTTTTTCAGCCTGCTGTTCAGCGTCAATTGGTGCAAAACTGGGGTTATGGCCCAGAAAATCTTTGATTTGCTTGACATTTTCGGCGGGAAGTATGGAGCAGGTGACATAAGCGAGCGTTCCGTGAGGCTTCAGCAGCCGCGCTGCCCGAATCAGTAGTTCGCTTTGCGTCTTCACTCGCTCGGCTAGCTGAGCGCCGGTCAGCCGCCACTTTGCATCGGGACGCCGCCGCCAGGAGCCGGTCCCGCTGCAGGGTGCGTCGATAAGCACGAGGTCGAATCGCCCCTCCAACGCGTCGAGCGCGCTGTCCTGGCCGGGCGGCAGCGTTTGCACGTTTCGCGCGCCGGCCCGTTTCAGGCGATCGAAGATTGGGCGGAACCGGACAGCATCGGTATCGTAGGCGTAAATTTGACCCGTGTTCTGCATCTGGGCCGCCATTGCGAGCGACTTTCCGCCAGCTCCGGCGCAGATGTCGGCGACTTGCATGCGCGGCGCGGCGCCTGCGAGCAGGGCAGCGATTTGGCTGCCTTCGTCCTGAACCTCGAACCAGCCGCGCCCATGCGCCGGGTCCGCCTCCACATTCGGGCTGCGCGCTCCGCCTTCGCGCGGGGGCAAACGCACGCCAATCGGCGAGTATGGCGTGGCGGCGGCGTCATGGCGGGCGAAAGCCTTGAGAACCTTTTCGCGCGTCGCTTTCAGCGTATTAACGCGCAAGTCCACGGGCGCTCGGGCGGCCAAAGCTTGCCCTTCGGCGACAGCGCTTTCGCCAAACGCCTCAGAGAATGAAGCGTGCAGCCATTCGGGATAGTCGCCCTGTATCCATGGCGGAGCATCGGACAGATCGCCGTTCTGAAGGCCGGTCTCTTCCTCGGGCGTTAGCGAAGCGGGAGAGAAACCCTCTCCGCTGCAAAAACCTGCAAAGTCTTCGACGGAAACGCCCCAATGGCGCAGCGCGGCGAGCGCAATGGATCGCGGCGTATCGGCGCCCATCAAATAAGACAGCGATTGTTTTCGCCGCAGACTGTCGAAGACGAGATTTCCGATCCACGCCCGGTCGCCTGAGCCCGCAAACCGGTGCGCGCGGCCCCAATCGGCCAGCGCCACGGATCCCGCGCGCCCACGCTCCAAGATCTCGGTCAAGACCTCGATCGCTGCTTGTAGCTTCGCGCCGGGCTGCATCGCAGGTCGCAGTCTTAAGCGTTGCCGACGGGATAATTTGGCGATTCGCGCGTGATCGTTACGTCGTGCGTATGGCTTTCGCGCAAGCCGGCATTCGTGATCTTTACGAACTCCGCCTTCGCGTGCAATTCGGCAAGAGTCCGGGCGCCCGTGTAGCCCATAGCCGCGCGCAAGCCGCCGACGAGCTGATGCAACACGCTCGACACCGGCCCCTTATAGGGAACCTGACCCTCGATGCCTTCGGGCACAAGCTTAAACGCGTCCGCAACCTCGCTCTGGAAGTATCGGTCGGCGGACCCGAGCGCCATCGCGCCGAGCGATCCCATGCCGCGATAGGATTTGTAGGAGCGCCCCTGATAGAGATAAACCTCGCCGGGGCTTTCGTCCGTGCCCGCGAGAAGCGAGCCGACCATGACACAAGCCGCCCCGCTGGCGAGCGCCTTGGCGATGTCGCCCGAATATTTAATGCCGCCATCGGCGATGATAGGCACGCCGTGACGCGCCGCAACCTCCGCTGCTTCCATGACAGCCGTCAGTTGAGGGACGCCGACGCCTGCAACGATGCGCGTGGTGCAAATGGAGCCGGGGCCGATCCCGATTTTCACGGCGTCGGCGCCCGCATCGATCAGCGCGAGGGTCCCCTCGGCGGTGGCGACGTTGCCGGCGATCACCTGGACCGCGTTGGAAGCGCGTTTGATGCGGCTCACTGCGTCGAGAACCCGCTGGGAGTGGCCATGCGCGGTATCCACCACGATCAGGTCCGCGCCCGCGTCTATAATATGCTCGCTTCTAAGGAAGCCATCATCGCCCACGGAGGTCGCCGCCGCGACGCGCAGCCGCCCCTGCTCATCCTTGCAGGCGAAGGGATGCTGCTCAGCTTTCTCGATGTCCTTCACCGTAATCAGGCCGACGCAGTGGTAATTGTCATCCACGACAAGCAGCTTCTCGATGCGATGCCTGTGAAGCAGATGCTTGGCCTCGTCCCGTCCGATGTTCTCCTTGACCGTGATAAGGTTCTTTTTTGTCATCAGCTCGAAGACAGGCTGAGCGGGATTCGTGGCGAAACGGACATCGCGGTTTGTGAGAACGCCGACGAGCTTGCCCTGCCCGCCGCCAATTGAACCCTCCACAACCGGAATGCCTGAGATCCGGTGAGTCTTCATCAGGGTCAGCGCGTCTTTCAAGGTTGCGCCCGGCGCGATGGTGACGGGATTGACCACCATGCCGGACTCGAACTTCTTGACCTGCCGGATGTGCTGCGCCTGCTCCTCGGGCGTAAGATTGCGATGAACGACGCCGATGCCGCCGGCTTGGGCCATTGCGATTGCGAGCAATCCTTCGGTGACGGTATCCATGGCCGCCGACACGATCGGGATATTGAGCTTGATGCTTTTTGTCAGGCTGGTCGTGACGTCGACTTCAGACGGCACGACATCGGAATGGCTTGGCTGCAAAAGCACATCGTCGAAGGTAAGCCCCGTCTTTTGCCGGATTATGGCCATTTCAAAACCCTTTAACGCGTTCGGCGCGCCGATTTGTTTGGAGTCAGCTTGGGGTTTAGCACCCCCGTCTCGATCTGTAAAATGTGGGTAATGGTTTGCCCTGTCCAGTCACGGCGGCGGGAACCCTAATTCCCGCTTTCCTCCATGCCGCATTGTCATTACCTTGCGATACGCTCTAGGCTCGTAGCAGGCTCACAGCGAGCAATGGGCTGCGCTCTGCAACTCAACCCTGGGGGCGCTTTCTTGTTTAAACTCTCGCCCGGCGTACATATGTGCTTAGGCCGATGTCGAGCGATAAAGGATCACGATCATGCAACTTCGCAAACTTACAGACGAGTTGGCTGTGGCCGGCCAACTCAATGCGGGAGACATACCGGGCGTGGCCGCGGGGGGCATCCGCGCCATCATCTGCAATAGGCCCGACGGCGAGTCGCCGGATCAGCCCTCCTACAGCCAGATCGAGAAGGTCGCGGCAGAGAATGGGATCGAGATCGTCTACCTGCCTGTGGCGCCGAACGCGATCGGCGACAGCGATGCCGAGGCCTTTGGCAAGAGACTCGACGAGCTTCCCAAGCCTGTGCTGGCCTACTGCCGAAGCGGCATGCGCTCCACCGCGCTTTGGGCGCTCGGCCAAGCCGGCAAGCTCCCCGTCGAAGACATCCTGAAGCAGGCGGCGATGGCCGGATACGACCTTACGCCTTTGCTGTCCCGGCTGGGAAAGTGACCCGGTCATGAACGACGATGCACCAAAAAGCGCCATTCCAGAATTCGATGCGGGTTTTCGCGCGAAGCTGGCGGACCTTGTGATTTGGCGGCGGGATGTGCGGAGGTTCCGCACCGATCCGCTTCCGGCCGGAAGCATCGATCGCCTTCTTCGTCTCGCGTGCCTGGCTCCCTCGGTCGGTTTGAGCGAGCCATGGCGCTTCGTGATCGTTGAAGACCCATCGAAGCGCCAGCACATTCGCGAGAATTTCGCGGCGGCGAACGCAGAGGCGCTCGCCTCCTACAGCGGCGAGCGCGCTTCGCGCTATGCGGCGCTCAAACTGGAAGGGTTGGACGAAGCGCCAGTCCAGCTTGCAGCGTTCGCCGAGCCCGATCCGGAGCAGGGCTTGAAAGTCGGGCGGCGCACAATGCCCGAAACCGTGGCTTACTCTGTTGTGTCCGCAATCCACACGCTGTGGCTCGCCGCACGCGCCGAGGGAATCGGCATGGGATGGGTTTCCATTCTCGACCCGGCTCGCATTGCTGGCGACCTTGAAGTGCCAGGCGCATTGGCAGTTCATCGGCTATTTTTGCTTGGGTTATCCGATCGAACTGGCGGACACGCCCGAGCTGGAGCGCATTAATTGGGAGAAGCGCGCGGACCCCGGCACCTTTATCTTGCGGCGGTGAAGCCCTAAATTACTCACCGCTTCCGTTGTCGTCCCCGCGAAGGTGGGGGACCCAGTAATCGCCGTGCTATATCATAGAATGACCTCGATTACTGGATTCCCGCCTCCACGGGAATGACACTGCTGAGTCAGCGGCGACGCAAGAGGCTTTCACCCAACCGGCCAAAGCCCTGCAACCTTAGCAAGCTGTTCAGCCGGACTTTTTGGTAGTCAGGGAGCTTTGACAGCTTATTAGATTTATAAAAAATCATGCAATTGTTGCCACCTAAGGTAGCATAGCGTTCGCATATGGATGCTAAGCTAATGCTTAGATGATGTCAGCGGCAGTCGCGGATCATGCCTGCGAGGTCGCCACTTCAGACAAAATGGCCATCGTGAGTTAGGACCCCCGTGATAACCTCATTTCCGCGCATCGCTCCGGCGTTCATCCTCGCCTTCCTATCCGCCAATAGCACCACATGGGCGGGAGACGTTGGAAACTGGCCATCCGACCAGCAAATGGATCGCATCCGCAATTGGAATCCCCATGTCGGCGAAATCCAGACGCCCGGCGAGATCCAAAAGCCACGCGAAATCCAGGCGCCGGAAGGGATCGAGGCGGTTAAAGCGACTGTGACGGCGTGCGAAACGCATATCGGAGTGCTCGCTGACGCTCTTTTCGATTTTGACAAAGCGGATTTGCGCTCCGACGCCGAAGCGGCGCTGGAAGCCGCAATCCCTCAAATCAAGCAGGCCACCGAAGACGGGAAGCACCCTGCTCGCGTGGAAGGCCACACCGACGGGAAAGGGAGCGACGCCTATAATATGAGGCTTTCGGAAGCACGCGCCCGCTCTATCAGGGATTGGCTGGCCCGCCATAAGGTCCTTTCCCCGACGGCCGATATCGTCGGATTTGGGAAGTCGATGCCCGTCGCCGCAAATGAGTTCGAGGATGGGCGCGATAACCCGGAAGGGCGTCAGAAGAACCGCCGCGTGGAAATTACCGTTGAGACCTGCAAGGGCTGACGAAGATGCACATCCCCTCAAGCAAGAGTTCACGGCTTCTCCAACGTTTGGATGTCCGCTAATTGGTTCGCCGATGAAACCCCGGTGGAGGATTTGCCCGCGGTCTTGTGAGGCGGCCATTGGAGCGATAAGGGCAGCAACAGGGCTTTGCGCGCTGGCGGCCGGGCGCCGCCGTTTGCATGACACCCTCATGCGCAAAATCTGGCATGCCAGCAGCGCATTCCGCGCAACAAAAATGCTCACCCCATCAAGAGAAGACCGCTGACGATCAGCATCATTGCGGCGGTCGTTCCATGGATGCCAAAAGCCGCTGCCTTGGCGCCGCCGTGCTTCAACACAATCGCAGCGTCGGCAAGAGGAATGATGGTCGCGGCTAACATGAACATGCCCAGAAGAGGGGCGGATTGATTGAAAATGAGAATCGCTGTGAACAGCCCACACGCAACATCGCGAATGGCTTTGACCGAAAGATAAGCGCCCCAGCGAGCATCAGGCTCGACCGCTACGCCATACCCCGCCGCCGCAGCCAGAGGCGCAAAATAGAACCGCGCGCCTATGAACAAGATGCCCAGCGCAATGGCGCCGGATAGCCAATAGCCGATAGTTGCAGCCATTCGTCTCGTTCCTGTGAGGTTTCCCGGCCGTCGCCGCGCTGGCGGAGGACGTGGAGCAAAACGATATAAATTCACAACGTTGGTTTCAAGCAATATTGGCGACAAGCACTTACAAAAGGCTCAACGAGAGTCGTATGGCGGCGGGAAAGACTGCGTCGTGTCGAAAAACTCTACGCAATAGTTTGCTGCGGCTTCAACATAGGGCCACGCCGGAACGGTCCGAAAGCGTTGGCGTATTCGGTAAACTTGCAACCCGCCTTTAACCGGAATCGATTGAAGGCGGAAAAATCGATCGATCTAAAGTTGCTGGAGCAGCTTATCCGCGTCCAACCGCGGGCTGTTTCCTGAGCTTGAGGAAAAGCTGCATTTTTGTAGTTTCGCCCTTGCTTGCTAAAGCTTGACGGTCCAAGAAGAGGCCATGCCTCCTGCAGCTCGATCTCCGAACCCAACGCGCCGTCCCGATCTTGCCCTCCAGCGGAAATATGGCGGGCTCATCGCGGGCGTCGACGAAGCCGGGCGCGGGCCTTGGGCGGGGCCTGTGGTCGCCGCAGCGGTGATTTTTACCGGGAAACCGCCAAGCGGCATTCACGATTCTGAAGCAGCTTAAGGCCGAGGACCGCGAGAAGCTTTTCCCAAAGATCCACGCCGTCGCCCATGTCGGAGTCGGCATCGTCGGGGTGGAAGTGATCGACGACATCAACATTTACCATGCGACACACGCCGCTATGGTTGAGGCGATCAAGAGCTTGGCCTGCGTACCCTCAGCCGTTCTCGTAGACGGAAACCGATACCCGAAACTCGACATGCCTGCAGAGGCGCTCATTGGCGGCGATACTCTCTCGCTTTCGATCGCAGCCGCATCCATCATCGCCAAAGTCACACGCGACAGGATGATGCGCGAGCTGGCATGCGCATTCCCGAACTATGCCTGGGAGCGTAACAAAGGCTATGGAACGCCCGAGCACGCCGCTGCGTTACAGCTACACGGCGTGACCTGTCACCATAGGCGAAGTTTTCGGCCGGTATGGGAGCGGGCTATGTTAGAAGTGACCGCGTGATGAAAAGGGATGCGCATCCCCTTACCTCCAGGTAGGCAAGTTCGCACACCGTTTGCCGCGCGCTCAAGCGAACTTGTCTCCGATAGTCTGTACTAGACGCTAACGAGTTGCTAGTACGCCTTATCCGCGAGAAGTCCCGCCGCCGTCCGCAGCAAATGGAGCGGAACTTCCCGCGGGGCCTACCAGCTTCTTTTTTTTCATCGCATGGTTATGTTATGGCGAACGTAACCCTTCGTGAACACCTCATTTCCCTGTTATCGCGCATGCGCTTTTCACCATCCAGCCGGGGGCCAGTTGATGCGTAAGCTTATAGCCTGGATATTGACTTGGGGCGCGATCGCGAGCCTCGTATGCCAAGCTCCCCGTGTGGCGTTCGCTCAAACACCGCCTGTGGTTACGATCGATGAATGCCGGAACTTAAGCGATACCGACGTGCGCGACCGCATCCGGGACCTCGCCTCCACGAGCCTCAAGGCTGAGCTCACGTCTATCAACTACCCCGCTCTCATCAACTTGTACTGGGCTAAAGCCGACGTGAATGCGCGCATCGATCGTGAAATCGATGCCGCCGTCGCGCTGGTCCGCTCGGATACGAGTTGGGCCGACCGGGCCTACTCCACCATCAGCAAAGGCTCAGCCACCCGCTATGCGACTGCCGTCGCAGACAAGGCTTACAATTCAGAAGGGTTCAAGGACGCGTTGAATGAAATGGCGACTGACGTCGCGAAAGACGCCGGCGCGCAGATCGAGAAGGCGACGGCGAAAATCTCGAACCCCATAATCGCTTGCGTTCAGACGGCGCTGCAATCGCGGTATGGCGGTGCGATCGCGCAGGTTTTCGCGCAGGAAAGCCAGAAAAACCTCGATACGAACGCCGGGCAGCCTCCCGTCAAGATCGATACATCCGACCTCGTCGCCAACAATGCGGCGTCGATCTCGGGCTTGGTCCTCGTCATCACCCGCCGGGTCCTTGCCAGAGTCGTCCAGAGCGTGGGCGCGCGGATCGCGGGCGTTGTGGCGAGCCGGATCGTATCCGCTGTGGCGGGGCTTGTGGGCTTGGCCCTTATCGCCAAGGATATTTACGAGGCGGGCGATGGCGTGTTTCCGATTATCGCCGAGCGCATGAAATCGGAAGAAACCAAAGTGCTGATCAAGGATGAAATTGGAAAGACGATCGAGACCGATATCAGCCAGCAAGTCGGGACCATCGCGCAGGAAACTTCGGAGAGGATTTATGCGGTCTGGCTCGATTTCAAGCAGAAGTATAACCGCCTGCTTTTGCTCAGCGAAAAATACCCTTCCTTCGCGGAGTTTTTGAAAGACCGGCGTCTCGACCAGCTCGGCAAGCTCGGCCAAATTGTCGATATTCTCTACGGCACTGAAGGCGAGAACAAAGTTATTGAGCGGGTGGCGAACGGATCGTTGAACAAGGCGCTGCTCGATTTGACTGACGACGGCCTCGTGATCGCGGAGGAGCAAAAATCTGTTGACAAGGCGTTGCGCTGGACCGCCATCGCCGGCCGGGATTTGCCCCGCGTTGTCGAACTTGGCGTCTATCGCTGGCTTCCGCTCGAGGGGCTCACGACGGAAAATCTGCAGAAGATCCTCTCCATCAATGACAGGATCGCGGTGGCCCGCATCGCCAATCTCGACCCGCAGGCGCGCGATTTAATCCTGAGCCTCCCCGCCGATCAGATGCGTGAGTTGGCACGGCGGCTCAACGACCGCCAGCTCGCCGCCTTCGCCGGGTATGAACGCAACCTGGAGCCGAACGCATCAAAGCGGCTGTTGCGCGCTGTTGTCGATGACCCTTCGGTGATGATGGAACTCACGGCGGAGGGGCTTCAGGAGGCGATCCTCAACAGCCGTGACCAGCTTGCCGCCTTGAACATGATCATTCACGACGAGGCGAGTTTGTTCAACTACAGCCGCATCCTCAAGGATGCCGAGCTGGTGCAGAATGGCGTCGTGAGCTTCAGGGTGTTCTGGGAACGTTATTGGGTCGCGGTGCTGATCGCGGGCTTCGTGCTGCTCATCTTTTTATCATGGCTACGAAGGCTATTGTTCGGCCGCCCTCAAATCATCATAAGGGAACAGGGAAAGTCAGGTTCGCGCTAGAGCGTATCCGCTTTTGATGGAATCAAGATTGGGCTCTAAGTTTTTGTTTTATCGTGCGTCTCATCGGAAAACCGCTTCACGCTTTTCCGGACGCACTCTTCGGAGACTGCGATGAAGCTTTATACTGTTGAGAGCCTGTCGGGCCGCCGCATCAGGGAGGGCGAGCTGATCTATGCCAGCACGGTTCTCGCCGCGAACCTGTTGCGTGACGCCCGCGAGGCGATCACGAACGCGCTTGGCGGAAAAATGCTGCGCTACGAGCGGCTTCTCGACCGTGTGACCGCCCAAGCGATCGATATTTTAAAGGCGAGGGCAGCGGAAAAGGGCTACGATGGAATAGTAGCGGTTCGCATCTCGAACCCTTTCATGATCCAGGGCAGCGCCGCCATCACGGTTTATGGAACCGGCTTCAATTTTGTCGCGGATGAAGGCCTGGGCGCTAAGGCCGCGACTGAACTCAAGGTGGTGGACGCTCATGAAATTGGGAAGTGATAGTGCGGCGATTATCACGGGCGGAGCATCCGGCTTAGGCGCAGCGACGGCGGAGGCTCTCGCGGAGGCTGGCTGCAAGGTCGCGATCCTCGATCTAAATCGCGAAGCAGGCGAGGCCGTCGCGAAATCTCTGGGGGCCGTGTTCTGCTTCTGCGACATCACCAGCGAGTCTTCCGTCCAAGCCGCGCTTGGAGCTGCGCGCAAGGCGAACGGACCGGAACGCATCCTGGTGAACTGCGCCGGCATCGCAATAGGACAAAAAACGGTAAGCCGCGACAAGGCGACCGGCGAACTTGTTCCGCACAGCGTTCCGGCCTTCGAAAAGGTGCTCGCCATCAACCTTATCGGCACTTTCCGCATGATCACGGATGTGGCCGCGTCCATGGCGAAGCTCGATCCGGTCACACCCGACGGCGAGCGCGGCGTGATTGTTTGCACCGCTTCCGTCGCGGCGGAGGATGGCCAGATCGGTCAAGCGGCCTACGCTGCCTCAAAGGGCGGCGTGGCGGCGATGACCTTGCCAATCGCCCGAGATCTCGCCCGGGAAGGCATCCGGGTTAACACCATTCTTCCTGGCCTATTCAACACGCCCATGTTCGCCGGACTCCCCGATGAAGCGCGGCGCGCGCTGGAGTCGACGGTGCCTTTCCCGTCAAGGCTGGGAGATCCATCCGAATATGCGGCGCTCGTGCGCCACATCTGCGAGAACGGCATGTTAAACGGTGCGCTTATCCGAATCGACGGCAGCCTCCGGCTTGCTCCGCGCTAACTGACCTCATCCCTTTTTTAGCGGGAGCCGCGACGCTGCTCCCGCTATATCTGGCGGTTGATCTTAGGCGGCTTTCGACGCGTGATCCGCCGTGACTTGCTCCGCAAGCTTGCCGGTCAGGTCCACGAGATGATCGAATTTCGCCTCGAAGCTGCCAGCGCCCGCTGTCACGGACCTCAATTCGATAATGAGGTCGTGAATTTCTGCTTCCGGCAGGTGCGCGTCGATCACATCCCAGCCGGCCCAGCCCGGCCGCGCGTCGAAACCGAGGATCTGCCCGCGTCGTGATGAAATCATGCCGTTGATCTTGGCCGTGGCTTCGGACGGAACGGAGATTTTAACCGCCATGATCGGTTCGAGCAGCACGGGCGAGCATTTCGGCATGCCCTCGGACATCGCGATACGGCCCGCCATGCGGAATGCCTGCTCGGACGAATCGACCGTATGGTAGGAGCCGTCCTTGAGGATCACAGCGACATCGACGACCGGGAAGCCGAGCGGCCCAGAGCTAAGATAATCGCGCACGCCGGCCTCCACCGCGGGGAAATAGTTGCGGGGCACTGCTCCGCCGGTGATCTCCTCGGAGAAAGCGAAGCCTTCGCCGCGCTCTTGCGGCTTAATCTCGACCACGACGTCGCCGAATTGTCCGTGGCCGCCGCTCTGCTTCTTATGGCGGCCGCGGATTTCGACGCTCTTGCGGATCGTCTCCTTATAGGGGATTTCGCGCTTCTTCGTCTCCGCCTTGATGCCGAAGCGGCGGTTAAGGCGCTCCAGCGCAACGCGCAAATGCATCTCGCCCTGGCCCCAAAGAACCATCTGATTTGTTTCGCGATCCTGGACGAGGGACAATGATGGGTCTTCGTCGATAAGCTTATTGATCGCGGAGGTGAGCTTGATCTCGTCCTTGCGATCTCCCGCCGTTATAGCGAGCCCGTATACGGGCTTTGGCGGAACCGATGCTTTAATTGACAGCGTTCCGTTCTTTTCGGCCGTGAGTGTCGCTCCGGTTGGGAGGCTTTCAAGCCGGCCGAAGGCGACCGTTTCCCCTGCTAAGCCGGGGCCGCGCTTCTTGACGTCGGTTCCCGTCACGGAAAACACGCCTGAAATACGCTCTTCGCCGCCGGTGGCAAAAACAGAGCCGCCATCCGCGAATTGTCCGGTCAACACCCGCGCCAGCGAAAGCTTGCCCGCATGGGAGGTGTGATAGGTTTTCATGATGTAGGCTGCGGATTTTGCGGACCCGAGGCCGAGGCGTTTCGCTGTCTCTTGCGCGAACGGCGTCTCATGGCGAAGCGCTTTTAAAAGCCGTCCCACTCCGTGGCCATTCTCGGCCGAGCCAAAGAAGACCGGCACAATCTGGCACTGTTTGAACTCTGTGACGAGGTCCTGAAAGATCTTGTCGCGGCTTGGCGCTATATCGGTCAGCAACTGCTCCATCAGCTCGTCATCGTAGTCGGCGAGCTTTTCGAGCATGGAGAAGCGCTGATCGGCTTCAAATTGAGCGAGTTCAGACGGAAGGTCGATCACTTCGCTTGGCGAGTGCTCGCGGTAGACGAAAGCGCGCTCCAGAGCCAAGTCGACATATCCGCTTACTGTTCCCTTTTCCGTAATCGGGATTTGCCGGAGCACAAGCGGGATACGGCTTGCAGGTTGCATCATCGTGAGAACCTCGCCGATGCTGCGGCCAACCTTGTCGATTTTGTTGATGAAAAGGATATGGGGTACGCCGGCCGTTTCAAGGCTCTTCAGGATGATCTGCAGGGCGTGTAGCTTTTTCTCGTCGGCCTCGCAGACCACGACGGCAGCGTCACAAGCGGCGATGGCGCCCGTGCCGTCATATTGAAACTCGACGGAGCCTGGGCAGTCGAGCAGCGCGAACTTATCGCCAAGAAACTCAAAATTGGCGACGTTCATTTCGACGCTCATGCCGTGGCTACGCGCCTCCGCAGAAGTGTCGCCGACCGTCTTCCGGATCTCCGCGCCTTCATGGCCCGTCGCTCCAGTGCGGGCCAATATGGCTTCGAAAAGCGTCGTCTTTCCGCTAGGGTGAGGACCGACCAACGCGACACAGCGGGGACTTCTGCCCTCCGCATTTCCATTTCCGCCCATGTTGCTGTTCCTTACGCGGAATATTTCTATTTGTGGGGCTCGTGCTGCCAGAGAGCCGCGAATAGCCATCGTCGCAAGAGGGGCGGTTCTTGGCAAGACTTATGATGAGAATTTGCGGCCTTATGTAGCAAGAGCGCCATCGAAAAACTCAAAGACTCAGAGACTTATTCCTTGGAACCGAGGCCGCGCTGAATCACATGTCATAACCGCCCTAAGGGCCAAGGGAGAGGAGTAAAACCACCCTCGAGCTCAAGCCAATGCTCAATGTCTGTATATTCAAGAGTGAACACAGCACAAAAGCCGGAGCCGCCGTGTTGCAGGGCCCAACTTCCAACGCCGGCAATTTCATAGCCCAGAGAAGGCTCTTTGTCTTCAGCTTCCGCAACTCCGGTTAGGAAATGGATGGCGGCCATCATTCCCGTCGTAACGTCGCATCTGATAATCTGCTCCGCCAAATTGGTGGCTTCAAGAACTCCTTAGACACTCCAGGCTGAGCCGCGCTTATTAACGCCCTCGAAGTTCTTGAATGGAATGCGCAACGGCCGCTCGTGAAGTCCCTCAGGCGGAGGCGACCAGCCCGGATATCCAGTTCCTGAGCTGATGTTTGGGCAGCGCGCCAATTTGCTGCCCGGCGACCTCTCCGTTCTTGAACAGCAGGAGCGCGGGAATGCCTCGAATATTATAGGTTTGCGCGATCTGCGGATTGCTCTCGACGTCGAGCTTAACCACCTTGAGTTGCCCGGCGAATTCTTCCGCGAGCTCTTCGAGGATAGGGGCGACCATGCGGCAAGGTCCGCACCACTCCGCCCAAAAATCTACGAGAACGGGCAGTTCAGCCTTTTTCACCTCGGCCTCGAAGGTCGCGTCGGACACGGGTGATGTCGCCATAAAGAGCCTCTTTCGTTGCGCGGCGCGGCCGCTGATTCCTATTTTTCGCACAGTAAGGATGCGTAAGCAGCGGCGTCAAGGCGCGCGGAAGTCTGCCGCTTGCGTTAACACACCGTTTTGATGCCGTTTCTCCAGATCAGTTCCAATCCCAGAAGGGATCCCACGGCCGGCCGTCAGAAGGGCGGCTGGGTGAGCGGGGATCGCGCGAGCGCTGATAGGAATCCCGATACGGGTCCCGGTTGTCCGCACGCGGGCGATTCCCATCATCCGCCGCCGCGATGACTGGGTCCGAGGCGAAGTGGACCGGCTGCCCTCTAAGCGCGCTCGCCACCTTGGCGTCGAGCCCATAGACATCGGAAAAATTGCGTACCTGTCCCTGATCGTCCACCTCGGCTGTGAAGTAGGCCACATGAACCGGAATGACGCTCGTGAGCTTGATTTCGTTCGTGACGCCGGACTCGACCATCTCGTGCACTTGTGCGGCAGAGTAGCCCTTGTCGTGAGCAAGCAGGACCTCCGCCAGATGTACCGGGTTTTGCGTCCGCATGCAGCCATGGCTAAACGCGCGCAGACCGGAATTGAAGAGATGGCGATCGGGGGTGTCGTGCATGTAAACGTCGTGCTTGTTCGGAAAGCGGAACTTCACCACGCCCAGCACGTTTCGCGCGCCCGCTCCTTGGATGAACTGGTAGCGGCGGATGTCCACGTTCGACCAGTCGACCGAATCCGGATCGACCTCGTGGCCGTTGACGCTGACGCGAAGCCCGCCCATCCGCTGCAGGACTTCACTGCTTCCGCCTCCGCCACCGCCAAAGAACATAAAGTCGCCTCCGCCGCCCCCGCCCGCGCGCCGGAGCTTTGGCGCGATTTCATTGACCTTGATCCCGTCCGGAACGCCCCATTCGGGATTGAAGATGATGAACTGCATGTTCGCGCTAAAGGTTGGGGTCGGCGTAACGGGCTTTCCGACCACGATCCGTTCCATGAGCGTCATTTTGCCGTGATCGAAGACCCGGGTGAGTTGCTCGGGGATGCTGTCCCAGACGTAAAAATCGCCTAGGCTGTCCGGCATCCAGCGCCAGCGCTCCATATTGACGAGAATGCGCATTCTCTTCTCATCGGCCGATCCGCCTCCTGCCTCGTTGAGCGAGGAGCGCAGCTTTCTATCGATGATGCCCGTCACATCGAGGCCGTGTTCTTTCTGGTAGCGGTTCACAGACGCCAGCAGCGCCGTGTCGTAAACCGTGTCGCGGGGGCCTTCTTCGGCCGCGCCCAGGCGCTTGCGGATGAGGCCGATTTGCGGATCCTCATCGCCTGGCTTGAAATTCGGACCGGCAGGGACACGAAGAGGCGAGGCGCCGCCGCCGCCCCTGTTCAAGGCGGCGAGAGCTTGCCGCAGGCGCTTGAACTGCTCAGATTTGGGATGAAGCCCGCGTAGATAAGCGTCAGCGGACTCTGCCGAAGCAATGGCTTGCAGCACCGACTTCGGGTCGTAAATATGGGGGCGCCTGTCGATAACATCGCTGATGGACGGTGGATCGAGCCGGCCTCCACGAGCATGGCGGGCGTATTTCAGGACGGCAAGGCTCAGTTTGATTTCAGCCTCGGCTGAAGTCTCCTTGGCCGCCTCAGCTCCCGGATTTGCAGGAAGCTGAAAAGCCGACGCGTCCAAGCCCCAATCGTCGGCGTTGCGGATCTCCCTGATGGCCTTCAAAGCATTCGGGGTAAAACCATCCTTCGACGTCCAAACAGGTTGGCCCTTCGTCTCATGATAGAAGGCGTTCAATCCGGTCACATCGTCGCGCGCATCGGTCTTGCCGCCAGCATTGGCAAGCCGGGCGATGATGTGAGCCGCGATGGAATCGGGCTCGGGGACGGGCGCTTGTGCAACATCGGCAGGTTTATCCGCCGGTTTAGCGGACGGCGCCCCTGGCGCAAGCGGCGCTGGGCCATCTTGCTCCGGCGGCGCCAGCGGATCCGGAGCAGCGCTTTTCCCGGCCGCCGCGTCCAGGTTCGTGCTCACCGGCGCGTGGGGTTTACCCGCCTCCTGAGCCATCGCCAATGGCGCAACACTGACGAACAAAGCCGCGAACGTTACGCGAGAAGCCATCTTTACGATCATATTATCCCTCTACCGCCCGTTTCGAGGTGTAGCCTGCAAACAGACAGCCGGTCCCGCTACGCCCATCTTCTCGATCCGAGCACTAAGAAACGCGCCCCAGTGCTTGGCGGCACGTCATTTCCATCAGGTTAGGATGTAAGCGACATCGAGGCAAGTTACGATGCCGCTATCTTGGCGGCAGGCAAAAACGGCAGAGGCCACGCGATCCAAGCCATGGACCTGAAAAACACGAAATTTTGTCTAAAGGGAGCCCCGCAACCTCAATGGCGCGATTCGAGGCGAACGTTTCACTCGCGGACGCCTCGTTCTTCTTCGTTAAGCGCAAGAAGCCGCGCTGGAGCTACGCCCAGGCGCCGAACAACCGGAGCCGAAGTCCGTCCAACATCTGCGCAAGCGTCCTCTTCTGCGACAGCTCTCTTGCGCGCTCAGCAACCATCTTCGAGGTCACGGATGCAGCGTAATGGCAGTAGCAAAGCAGGTGATGGGCTTCGCGGTCGTTGAGCTGGAAGAAGTCCATGATATCGCCCAGCCGGTCGCCCGAAAGTCCTTCACGCTTAAAGCCCACATCCTCGAAGGCCAAGGACAAAGGCGAACGGTCTTCCCTAAGGTATGGACGCTCGTGCCACGGCGCATATTCCATCCGCGTAAGCAGCGGCACCGTGTGGTCGTGTTCGTCCAGGATTTCAGCGAGACGCGCCAGCCTCCGCTGCCGGACGGTTTGCCGGACAGCCGATCGCGGCTTCGCTAGCGGTAGAGATGATGCGCTTTCGATTTGCACAAATGTCATGTTGCTCTCCATTCCCTACCCGTCAAGCCAGTGGCCTATCACTTCAAACAGCGATGCGATTGAAGGGTTCCGCTATAGCGCTGGCGAGAATGCGCGCCGTGAGTGCATTCCCCTTCGCGGGCTTGCGGATGCGCGACAGGGCAAATCCACGAACGCCGGAAACCGCTCGGCGGGTGTCGTTCCAACCGCGAGAGTTCCTGACCCAGGCGATCGCATCCTCAAGCGGATGCGGCGCGGCTGTTACCCGTCCCTCGTCTATCATGCTGTGTGCGACAATCGGTTAAGGCGAGCGCTGCCGGCCGATTTTCGATAATATTCATCGAACGCTTTAGGGACGCATGGAGGGCCCCGCGCATGGAAACTATCCCGGCAGTCTTGATCCCCGGCCTTGGGACGGACTCCCGCCTCTATAGCGGCCAGATCCCGGCGCTTTGGCGATTTGGACCCGTCATGATAGCCAACCAGATGCGTCAGGATGCGCTGGCCGACATTGCCGCGGATATTCTAGCCCATGCGCCTTGGCGATTTGCGCTCGCCGGCCTTTCCATGGGCGGCTATGTCGCCTTGGAAATTATGCGGCAAGCGCCTGAGCGCGTTCAGAAGCTTGCGTTGCTCGACACCACCGCGCGCCCCGACACGCCGGAACAGACGGCGCGGCGCCGGGCGCAGATCGAGCTTGTGCAGGCGGGCCGGTTTCGCGAGATCCCCGGCCTTCTATTTCCCGCGCTTGTTCACACAAGCCGCCGGAACGATCCTGATTTGCGGGCTGTCGTGGAGGAGATGTTCTTCGATGCCGGTCCCGAAGCGCATATCCGCCAGCAAACCGCGATTATGGGCCGCCCGGATTTACGCCCTGGCCTATCCGCCATTCGCTGCCCGGCGCTGGTCGCCGTGGGCGATGGCGACGAGTTGACGCCGCCTGAGCTTGCGAGGGAGATGGCGGACGCCATCCCCGGCGCGCGGCTTGTCATCGCGCCGGAGTGCGGCCACCTTTCTGTCCTGGAGCGGCCCGAGTTCATGAGGGACACACTCGTCGAGTGGCTCCAATGGACCTGAAACAAAAGCATGCAAAGGCGATGAAATGGTCAAGGCTCAATGGAATGAAGCAACGCTGGCCCAATCGGACCAAACGGTTGTGGTCGAAGGCAATCACTACTTCCCCGCTGAATCCGTCAGCCGCAACCATTTGAAACCCAGCCCGACAACCACGAAGTGCCCATGGAAAGGGACCGCGCACTACTACACAGTCGTTGTGGACGGTAAAGAGAACCCCGACGCCGCCTGGTATTATCCGGACCCGAAACCGGCGGCCGCCGAGATCAAAGACCGGATCGCCTTTTGGAAGGGCGTCAAGGTTTCCTAGCACCCCCCCCATGGGGAGGGCTGGGGTGAGGGGTCCCGACGTTTATCTTTAGCAGCTTACCCATCACCCGGGCCGCCAAGCGGCCCGGCCTCTCCCATTGGGAGGGGTGAACGTCGCTTCATGCAACTTTCGGAGCGAGGGCTGCTCACAGCGGCTGGATCGTGTTGCGCATTGCGCCGATGCCGGCAATCTCCGTCTCCATCACGTCGCCTGGCTTCAGCCATTCTGGCGGCGTTCGGCCCATGCCGACGCCGGGAGGCGTGCCTGTCGCGATAACGTCGCCCGGCTCTAGGGTCAGCCCACGCGAAAGCTCGGCGATGATCCGGGGGATCTTGAAGTACATGTCCTTCGTATTGCCGTCCTGCTTTACGACGCCGTTCACACGCAGAAGAAGCTGTAGGTTATCGCGGTCCAACTCGCTCGCCGGTACGATCCACGGCCCCATCGGCGCATGTCCGTCGAGGCTCTTGCCCTTGAACCATTGTCCGCCATGCCAGTTTTTCTGCAGGTCTCGCGCGGACACGTCGTTTATCACCGTGTAGCCGAAGATGTGATGGGGGGCATCGGCCTCCGAAATGTTTCGCCCGCGCTTGCCGATGACGACCGCAAGCTCAACTTCCCAATCGATCTGCTGCGAGATCGATGGATCGTAGGGGATCGGATCGAAAGGGCCGTTGAGTGCGCCTGTCGCTTTCGTGAAAAACACCGGGTGCTCGGGCAGCTTCTGGGCGGCGTCGCGCATTTTGGCGCCCTCCGCGAAGTGCTCCAGATAGTTCCAGCCGACGCAAGTGATATTGCGGGTCAATTTCGGGATCGGCGGAAGCACCCGCACATCGCCGATTTTGAGGCCCTTGTGCTCATCCGCCGCCGCCAGGTCGCGCACTTCGGCCAAGCCTTGCGGCCCAGCCTCGATCAGCGCCAGCATCGACGCGCCGTTGAAACCCAGCCCTGTTCTCGTCCGCTGGGCTTCGTGCGCCACATCGGTCACATGCCCATCAGGCCGGACGAAAGCGAGACGGGGATGGCCATGTTCATCCGCGTAGCTGAGAAGCCGCAATTTGGAGTCCAAAGGCACGCTAATTGCCGTCATTTCGATATCCTTCGATTAGAACCCCTCACCCCAGCCCTCTCCCGCAAGGGGAGAGGGAGCAGGTAGCGACGGTTGAGAAGGCGTCCCTTCTCCCATCCGCAATCCGCAAGCGGATGCGGATACTCTGCAGTGGCAGGCTCGCCAAGGCGAGCTTGCGCGGGAGAAGGACAGGATGAGGGGAGACTTCTATCCTTATAGAACACGGGCCTGTTCATCCGCCCCAGCCCGCGACGGCCTTCGCCTCAAGATATTCCTCCAGGCCGAACCGTCCCCACTCGCGGCCATTGCCGGATTGCTTGTAGCCGCCGAATGGCGCGGCTCTCTCATTTAACGAGCCGTTCAAGTTTACGTTGCCTGCCCGGATGCGGCGGGAGACGCGGCGCGCCCCTCCAGGATCGCCGGACGAAACATATCCGGCAAGACCGTAGGGCGTATCGTTGGCGATGCGCACGGCGTCGTCCTCGTCCTTGTAACCGATGATCGACAGCACCGGCCCGAAGATTTCCTCGCGGGCAATAGTCATATCGTTCGTGACGTTCGAGAACACGGTCGGGCGCACATAATAGCCCTTGTTGAGATCGGCGGGACGGCCTGGGCCGCCAGCGGCAAGCGTTGCGCCTTCCTCGATGCCCCTTTTTATGAGGGCCTGAACCTTCTCCCATTGTGTCCGGTTTACGAGCGGACCGATCGTGGTCTCCGCCGCCCTCGGGTCGCCGGGCCGCGTGTTGCCGGCTACGGCCTTCGCGATCGAGGCGGTTTCATCGATGCGCGTATGGGGCACAAGCATGCGCGTGGGCGCGTTGCAGGACTGACCCGTGTTCATGAAGCAATGCGCGGCGCCGCCGCTGACGGCCTTCTGAAAATCCGCATCATCCAGAATGATGTTGGCCGACTTGCCGCCCAGCTCCTGGGTGACCCGCTTTACGGTGGGGGCGGCGCGCTGAGCCACATCGGCGCCTGCCCGCGCCGAGCCGGTGAACGAAATCATATCCAAGCCCGGATGCGCGCTCATCGCAGCTCCGACTTCGGGGCCAAGGCCGTTGATGAGGTTGAAAACGCCCTTCGGGACGCCAGCCTCATGCAGGATTTCAGCGAAGATCAAGCCCGAGGACGGCGTATATTCCGAAGGCTTCAGAACCATCGTGCAACCCGCAGCTAGCGCTGGGGCCACCTTGCATGCAATCTGATTGAGCGGCCAGTTCCAGGGCGTAATCATCCCCGCCACTCCAACCGGCTCGCGCAGAAGCATCGCCGAGCCCAGCCGCTCCTCGAAGGGATAGGTTTTCAACACTTGCAGCGTTGTCATGAGATGGCCAAGGCCGGCCCCGGCCTGGACGCGCTCGGCGAAGGCGAGCGGCGCGCCCATCTCGTCCGAAATGGCGGCGCCGATGTCTTTCATGCGGCCGGTGTAAACCTCGACGATCCGCTGCAAGAGCGCGATGCGCTCCTCGCGAGAGGTCACAGCGTAGCTCTCGAAGGCAGCTTGGGCCGCCGCAACCGCTTTGTCGACGTCTGCGGCCGAGCCGAGGGCGACGTCGTACATCGCTTCTTCCGTGGCCGGGTTGACCACAGGTATGGTCTTTCCATGCGCGGGGCTCACCCAGGCCCCGTCAATGTAGAATTTAAGGCGGTCAACCATAAATATTCTCCCTTGTTTGCGGAGTTATTGAGCAGCGGAAGCGCTTTGCGCGGAGGAATAGCCCGCTATCAGATCGGCGCCTACGGGAATTTCGACAGACGTGCCCTTCAAATCGGCGGGCGTGATCGGCGCTATGCGTCCGCCCAGGCATTTGCCGAGGAACGACTCGGCGATTGCTGTGAATGAGATATTGTTTTCCGGCTCCGCGAAGCCGTGACCTTCCCGGCGGTAAAGCAGATAAGTGACGGGAATACCCTTGGAGCGCAGCGTTTCGACGATCTGATCCGATTGCTCCTTTTTCACACGCGGATCGTTCTCTCCTTGGGCGATCAGCAGCGGCTTCTTGATTTTATCGGCCTGGTAGAGCGGCGAGCGCTCCTTCAGAAGCTGCCGGCCTTCCTCGGTATCGGGGTTGCCGATGGACTTCACAATCCTCGAGCGCCCCGCTGCCCAGTAGGGCGGGATCGTCTTTATCAGGAGGTCGAGCTCTGAGGGTCCGACCAGATCGACGCCGCAAGCATAGGTGTCGGGATTGCGTGTCAGCCCGGCAAGGGTGGCATAGCCGCCGTAGCTGCCGCCCATGATGCCAACCCGCTCCGGATCGGCGATCTTCTCGCGGATGGCCCAGGCGACGGCGTCCAGAAGGTCGTCGTCCATCTTCCGGCCCCACTCCTTATCGCCCGCGTTGAAGAATGCCTTTCCGAAGCCTGCCGAAGCCCTAAAATTCACGCTCAAGACGGCGTAACCGCGGTTGGCAAGCCATTGATGCATGGCGTTATAGCCGAAACGGTCGCGCACCCAAGGTCCGCCATGAACGAAAAGCACCATGGGCAGCGGCTTATCCGGCCGGCCTGGGCGGCTGGCGCCCGATCCTAGTGGTAAGGTAAAATAAGAGACGAGATCGAGCCCGTCTCTCGACTTGATGACGGCGGAATGCATGGCTGCAAGCGGCGCATCGGCCAGTTTCGGGCGCGCGTCGAACAGCTTTGTCAGGGTTTTCGCTTCGCGGTTATAGAGATATGAGCTGGCGGGCCGAAGATCGCTGCTGACCGAAACCGTCCAGATCCTATCGTCCTCCGTCCGAGAGCCGACGCTCCATTCGCTGCCGAAATTCTGCGCCAAAAAATCGAGGTCGGGCACGAGCTGAGGGCCAAGCGCCTTGTGCTCGGTGCGTTCGTAATTCACGGAATAGGCAAGCGGTACGTGGGTGTCTCGATCTGTAATGACGCCGCCGATGTCCGCTCTTGGGTCCTCCGCGAGGATAGTTTCTTTGCCGGTGGCTAGATCGATGCTCGCCAGCGCCGCTGTATTGCGCCCGCGGCTGTCATGCAGGAAAAGCGTCTTCGCCTCGCTATCGAGCGTGATCATGCCGGTGTTGGCGTTATCCTCGGCGGAGATCTGCAGCCACGGTTCCCAGTTGTTGTCCTTCGAGCGCAGGATTTCCGCGCCGCCATCGGGCGTTGGCTTCAAGGCGAGTAGAGGCGTGAAATCGTCATCCGTCTCGAAACCAGCAAAGCCCGGATTTTCAGCGACGAGCTTCAACTCGCCGCTTGCAAGATCGACCCGGAATAGGTCCGGATAGTGCTTGTCGCGCTTGTTGAGCGTGATCAGGATTTCTCCTTTCACCTTGGGGCTGGCCCCGGCGATGGACGCGCGAACGCCAGGAAAAGGCGTAAGATCCTTCGTTGTGCGGCTGGCGGCGTCAACGGCGTACACGCGCCAATTCTCGTCGCCGCCTTCGTCCTGCATATAGACGAGATGCGCCCCGTCGTAAGTCCAAAGATACATGCGGATGCCGCGCTTCTTGTCGTCTGTGACGGGCACGGCTGCTTCCGGCTTATCGATCGGGGCTACCCAGACATTCATGACGCCATTCAAAGGCGCGAGCCACGCGATCCACTTTCCATCCGGACTTACTTGCGCTGCGCTCCTCTCCGGATTGCCGAACAAGTCTTGGCGGGGAATCAGAGGCGGTTCGCTTTTGGCGTTCGCTGGAACTGCGAGCGTCAGAGCGGCCAGAATTAGGGTAAACTTCAGCGCAACAATGGGAAACAGCTCGTTCATTCTCTTGTATCCCCAGGACTTGTGATTGCGAAAAGTTGATATCTAAGATTAATGCGGCAAGGGCTACAAATAGCCGCCGATATGAAGTAAGAAGAATATTGGCTGCCGGGAAGAGGGACAGGCTATGCGCGCCTTTCGCACTCTGATCATCCTTCTCTTGCTTTTGTGCCTTGTACCGCCCTTGAGCCTGTTTGCGGTTGGCCTCGCCGCCCGCTGGGCAAACTGCCAGCTGGATCCCAATACGCCCGTCCCATGCACGATTTTCGGCGGCGACTTTGGCGATGCGCTTTTTTCGGTAGCGGACTTCGGCTGGTACGCGGTCGAGACGATCCCCGCTTTTGTGGCGCTTCTGGCGGCATGGCTGATAGTGGAGATCGTGCGCGCCACGGGAAGGCCAAAAAAGCCGCGTCAGCCTCAAGCGCCAGCCGCCTCCCGGAATCGCGTGCGCGGATCGTAGGGCTGTTTCTTCGCCCACTCCTGCATTAGCCGTTCCAAATCGCCGTCGATGACGGCCGGCAAAACGATTTTTAGCGTAATGAGCTGGTCTCCTTGCGCGCCTGAGCGATTGTTTTTCACGCCCTTGCCTCTGAGCCGCAGCACCTGCCCGCTCGACGCGCCCTTGGGGACCGCCACGGTCACGCGCCCGCCGATCGTCGGAACTTCCACCCGCGCGCCAAGAACGGCCTCGTTCAGGGAAATCGGCAGCTCAAGCGTGATGTTATCGCCCTCGCGTGCGAAAAGCGGGTGGGGTTGAACCTTAAGCTCGATGAGCGCGTCGCCCGGCTCGCCGCGGCCGGCGCCTGGACCGCCCTTGTGTTTGAGGCGAAGTGTTTGCCCGCTCTCGACGCCAGCCGGAACCGTAATGTCGAGCGTCTCGTTGTCCGGGAACTGCACGCGCTTTTTCACGCCGTTGACGGCCTCGAGAAAACTGATTTCGAGATTGTAGCGATAGTCCATCCCGCGCATCGTGAAAGCGCCGCTAGGGCCTCGCCGTCCGAAGAGATCGCCGAAAATATCGGAGAACTCGCCCGCTCCGCCGCCATGAAAGCCGCCGAAACCGCTGTCGTGCTCGCGGCCGGTCCCGCCGGCATATTCGCGATAGAACGGGTTCGCGCGCTCATTTCCCATGGCGTCGATTTCGCCAGCGTCGTAACGCTTGCGCTTTTCCGGGTTGCCGAGCACGGCGAAGGCCGCCGAAACGCGCTTGAACTTTTCCTCGGATTTCTGGTCGTTCTTGTTCTGGTCGGGGTGCAAATCCTTGGCCAGCCGCCGGTAGGCCCTGCGGATATCGTCGTTCGTAGCGGTACGTTTCACGCCTAGAATAGCGTAGAGATCTTGATCCATGGAACCTGGGGCGGTTGGACTGCGTGCGTAAAGTTATGACGCAAAACTCCTCCGGCAGATAGGAGTCAAGCGCAACTTTTCCCACGTTCTAAATGTATTCACGGCTGCTCAACCCAGAAGGCCCCCCAAAAACGAGGTTTTTGATGGAGATTGCTTCGAAATTTGCACATCCGGCTGAAGTCCGGTCTCCCGCGCAAGAGAGCGAAGGCGCCGTTTCACCGTTTCGCCGTTGAGCGCTTCGAGGGTCTGAGGCAAGTGCAATACAAGCTTTCCGTTCTCATAGGAAAGCGAGGTCTGCGGCAGAACGCCCTTCATGCCGGCGGATAAGGTGTGAGCCAGCCTGACGGCCAGTCCGATGATCAGTGCGCGCTTCTGCATCTGGCGCGGCATCATGCTGGCGAGCTTCGGCAGGAGTTCGCCTACAAGTTTGCGCTCGTAGCGGTGGTATACGCATAGGGCTAGAAATGCCCGGCCAGGGTGATCGACGCCCACCAACCCAGATTGCGCGATCAGCACGGCGCTCTGCTCGCCCCGGTAGTCGGGATGCGCGCGCCACGAAATATCGGAGAGGAGGCAGGCTGCATGGCGCAATCGCCGCTCATCGGGCGTTTCCCGGGGGCCCGGATCGACAAAAAGCGCGTCAGTCCAGTCGATGAGCTCCTTAGCGTGCGGGCCTGACCTTGCGCGGAGCTGCGCCACTTCCTCAGAGGCGGACAGCAAAGGGTCTTCGGCGCGCTGGGCCTCGCTCAGAAGGCGGTAAAGCGTGCCCTCGCGCACGCCGAACGCCGAAAAAACCACCTCGTCGGGTTGCATCTTCCTGATGATCATATTCAGAAGCAATGCGCCGAAGGGCAGCGTCTCCTCACGGCCCGCCGATATCCCGTCGAGACGGCCGAGAGACGAAGGCGAACTGTTGGCGTAACGCGCCGTGATCTGCAAGGCTTTCCGCGCGTCGAGGCGATAGCCATGGACGGCCGTGAGCGGATAGCTGGTTTGGCGCATATGGAGCTTGGCGAGCGCCCGCCACGTGCCGCCGACCGCGTAGAACGCTTCGCCACGGCCCTCAGAGAGCCATTCCAGCGGCGCGAGAGCAGCTTCAATAAGGGGGATCGCCTCGGTCTTTTCGCCTTGTGTTTTTTCGAGGAGCGAAAGGCTGCCAAGCGGCAGCGAAATAGTGTGCTCGAACAGCTTGCCGCGCAGCCGGACCAATTCCAGGCTGCCGCCGCCAAGATCGCCAGCGACTCCGTTGGGAGTCATGAAACCCGCCAGAACGCCGGTGGCGGCCAATTCCGCTTCCTCGGTGTTGCCGATTACTTTGATAGGAATTCCGCATGCCGCTTCTGCGCGAGCGAGAAACTCCGGTCCATCTTCCGCCCAGCGTACGGCCGCGGTTGCGAAAGGGTGGATATCGCGCTCCCTCACGCCGCAAATATCGGCGAGTTTTTTGAAGCGCGCGAGCGAGGAAAGCGCCTCGGGAATTTTTGCTTCGTTGAGCCGCCGCGTCGAATTGAGGTATCGGCCAAGCCCGCACATCGCCTTCTCCTGGAAAAGCGGGGTGGGCGAGCGGGCAAGTCCTTCATAAACGACGAGACGGATTGAGTTCGAGCCAATATCAATTACGGCCACAGGCTTGACACCCTGAAGCCGCCCTTGTGTCGAAAGATCCACGGGTCACCTACGCGTGGGGAGTAGCACCGCCCGCAATGCGGCGCGGGAAGGTGTGTTTCAATGCGCCGCCTCGCCCCGAAAGACTTGCATTAGTCATGAAGTACTCGTGTGCGCTGAATGGTTCCTCACCCGGCCTGAGGCGGAAACGCTCCGACGTGCCGTCGCTGCGAACTCTCCAGCTTTGCAAATTGTCTTTAAGATTTGCGATCATGATCTGGTCCAGAATCTGCTCGTGGACGGTTGGATTCGTTATCGCGATCATGGCCTCGACCCGTCGCTCAAGATTGCGGGGCATCATGTCAGCCGAGCTGATATAGACATGGGCCTCGTCGGATGGCAACCCATGCCCGGCGCCAAAGCAATAAATTCGTTCGTGCTCCAGAAAGCGCCCGATGATGCTTTTCGCCCGGATGTTTTCAGAAAGCCCATGAACGCCGGGCTTGAGGCAGCAAATCCCGCGTACGACGAGATCGACGGGGACGCCTGAAAGGCTCGCCTCGTAGAGCGCATCGATAACATCCGTATCGACAAGCGCGTTCAGTTTCATCCAGATGGCGGCCGGGCGTCCCGCCTTCGCATACTCAATTTCGGCGTGGATTTCCTCTATGATCCGCGCCTTGATCCCGTGCGGCGAGATGTACATGCGCTCCAGATTTTTCGGGCGGCTGTAGGTGGTGACGTAGTTGAAAATCTTCGACACGTCGCGTCCGGTCGCCGGGTCGGCGGTGAAATAGGAAAGATCTGTATAAATCCGCGCCGTGGCCGGGTGATAATTGCCAGTTCCGATGTGGCAGTAGGTTCTCAGCTCACCGTTCTCCTTGCGGACAACCTGCCCCAGCTTCGCATGTGTCTTAAGATCGAGCTGGGTGAGGCCGTAAACCACGTGGACGCCGACCTCTTCGAGCTGCTTGGCCCAGTCGAGGTTGTTCAATTCATCGAAGCGCGCGGTGATCTCGATCATGACCGTCACGCTCTTGCCCGCTTCCCGCGCCTCCCTCAACGCCTCGACGATGGGCGATCTTTTCGAGGTCCGGTATAGCGTCCACTTGATCGCGACAACGTCGGGATCGGAAGCGGCTTGTTTCAGATAATTCAGAACAATATCGAAGGATTCATAGGGGTGATGGACTATGATGTCCTTCGCCGAGATCGCCGCGAAGCAGTCGTTATCGTATTCGGCGATACGCTCAGGGAAGCGGATCTCGAATGGCTTGTAGAGCAGATCGGGGCGGTCGCTGACGATAAGCTGGTCGATACCGGCGATTGCAAACAGGCCATCGACGATCACCACATCGTCGCTGGTGGCCTCTAAGCCTTCGAGGATGAGTTCTCTTGCGTCTTGCGGTAGCGAAGCGCTCATTTCAACCCGGATCACCTCGCCAAGCTGCCTCTGAACCAGCGCCCTTCGCAAGACCTTTTGCAGATCCTCGCTTTTCTCCTGAAACTCGATCTCGCTGTTGCGCAAGGGGCGGAATAGTCCGGCGTCGTTCACCTTGAAGCCCGGAAGAAGGGTGTGAGCGAACAAGGAAATGACGGTCTCGATGGCGATGAAGCGCGCGGCGGGCTTGCCATTCCCGGACCCGGCTGTTTGAGGCATCCGGATGAACCTGTCGAGACCGTTTGGCACGACAACCAAGGCATGCATCGATCGCGGCTCGCCTTCGTCCTCGCCGTCCTCGCGGTTGCATTCGAGAACGAGCACGAGCTCCTGGCTTTGAACATGCGGAAATGGGTGGGCGGCGTCGACGGCGACGGCGCTTAGCGCCGAGAATATCCGCCGCGTGAAATAAATTTCGAGCCAATCCATGTCAGCCTCGTTCAGCATCCTCGCTGAAAGGACTTGCATCCGCTCCGCGGCCATTTCTCTCTTCAGCGCGCTCCAGCGGGCCTGCTGATGCGCCGATATCGCCGCGACGGCTGCGTTGATTTTCTGCACCTGCTCTTTGGGGTTCATGCCATCGGGCGAGATCTCTGGGATGTTCGCGATCGCCTGCTCGTGAAGGCCGGCGACCCGGACGCGATAGAATTCATCGAGGTTCGAGCCTGAAATCGCAAGGAAGCGCACGCGCTCCAAGAGCGGGTTGCGTTTATTCTCGGATTCTTCAAGCACGCGCTTATTGAACTCGAGCCAGGACAGCTCCCGGTTGAAAAAGCGGTCTGCGCCAAAGGCTTTGATTCTGTCCGCGTAGGCTGGGGCAGGCTCGGCTTCGGCGAGTTTCATTTCGTCTTACCTCCGGCAAAAATACACCTTGCTCCAAGGCGCGCAAATCACTTGCCGCAGCCTAAAGAAGCACATCACAAGATTGCCACAACCTTGCGAAGGCGTGGCTCGCTCATTCGGCGTGATAATTAACGCCGCTGAGGAACGGCCGCGCGATTATTAACGCTGTCAAAGATGACGCGCCTACCGGTTCGCCGCAAGATCTTCTTCACCTTTACGAGCCCGTCGCGCCTTTTAAGCTAAGCAAGTCATTTATGCGACTGCGACCGATTGAAGGAATGCCGCTTTGTCTGGGCGGGGAAAAGCGCGCATCCCCGCAGGCCTGCGCGGCTTGAACTCGATACCGGTCAATGCGTCTCAGCGTTTCGGCGAGGCGAGTCCCAAGCCTTGTTGCATTTTATTAATTCTTTCTGTAAACGCTTAAGTGTTGTTATGCGTGGACAAAAGTGCATGATCGAGGAACATCCTCGCGTATTTGAAGCGCGTCTCCTGGTTTCACCGCCGGAGGTTGTGTTTGGGCAGCTCAGGTCACGTGCGTTTCGCCATCAAAGCCGCCCCTATCGGAGACTGAGCGATCTTGAAATTGAAAAGAGCCTGCTTCAGCGCAACGATCAGTTGATAAATCTTGGTCTCGCCAGCTATGGGTTGAGCGACGAGGTTGTGGCGTCGATCTATAAGGCAAGCCTTGGCTCAGCCAGTCATGAGCTTGATGCGCGTTACAAAAAGGGTCTGAGGATCGCGTGCCTCTCGAACAAGTTCGTCGGAGATCCGTTCTTTCCGTCGCTGCCTTGGACAGTACTCGGAGCGGCCGAAACTGTCCGTCTCCTGACAGAGTCGGAACCCGATGAGGTCGAGGCGCTCCTTTCTAACGAGAACATAAGCGACGACCTTTTGATCAAAGTGTATTGCAAGGAAAGCCCGTTCGATGGGCTCAGCGATGAACGCCACCGCGAATTGGTGCACGCCACAGCCCGCAATATCCGGCTGGCTTTTCGCCGGGATGTGCTGGGCGGCCCCGATCTCGGGCACAGGCAGATTCAAAAGGCGCTTTATAAGCTGCTTGAAACCGCGCCGGTGACAAAGCGCTGGTTTACGACCCTTCGCCTCCTCGTCGCCTACCTCAATCCAACGAACGTCAAAAAAACAAACGAGATCGGCCATATTATAAAGCGTTGGAGGAAGTTCGAGCTTGGCAAATCTTCGAACCAGGAGACAGGGGGTCTATGGACCTCTTTGCCCGAAGTTGAAGAGTTTTGCTGCTTCCTGGCTTCTCTATATTATGAGCAACCCAAATCCCGTAATGCGATTGAAGCTTTAGTCACGGGCAAAAAGTCTGCTCATGAAGAGACGCCCATTGAAAAACAAACCACGATGCTGGCTAGTCCTCTCGCGGACGACATCGTTCTGAGATGCGCTTACTACGCCAGCGCAAAAATGACCGAGCGGGAGATGGAACAAGGCTTCGCACGAGATAGAGATGTTTTCGTTTTTTCTTTAATTCTCAACAAGCAAGTCTATTGGTCGCCGAAGATGAAAACTCATTTTGAGGAAAAATATCTAATGGGTAATTTGCGGCCACGCTTCAATCGCATAAATGAGCAGTACATTGAGCAGCAAAAGATATTTGCAGCTTCGTGACTGTGTCTTGTTGATCTGGCCCGATATGTTTGGAGCGCCTCCCTTCTCCCGTTGGGAGAAGGACAGGACGAGGGGCGCTGACTCGCATTATCAGGCCTTACCCTTCACCCGGGCGGGCAGGCGCACGGGCAATCAGCTCTGAAGCGACATGAAAGCCCGGTACAGCACAATCGGATTGTGGTGGCCCTTGTAAACAGCGTGCGCCGCGCGATCGAGCTGAAGAAGCGAGTAAACCGCCGTCTGCGCCGAGCGGATCGAATACTCGACGGTGAACACGGTATCGTCCGCCAGCTCGCAGAATTGGCCCGCAAAGGCCAAGTTCCACCAGCCTTTCGGCATCACATGCGCCCTGTCTCCCGGCGAACGCGTCAGAAACTCGCTCGTGACATAAGGCATCATGCGCGGAAGGCAGATCGCGTTGTCGAGGACAACGCCGGCGTGCTGTTGTGCGCCGAGATGGCCGAGAACCTCCATCATGATCTCGCGTCCGGTGCATTGCGTCATAGGTTTTTTGACGAAGTTACCAGGGTTATCGATCGAAAGGCCGAAACCCCAAAAGACATCGATATCGTCCGGCTGGCCAATGAAATGCGGCTGCTGCGGCAAAGTAATAGACAGGAGCCAGCCGGAGTCGGCGAACGTGACAAGACCGCCTTCGCCTGGAACATTGCCGGTGAAATCCTTGACGATCTGGAAAAAGGCAGGATCGCGCAGAGTGCCCGTGAACGACAGCCATTTCGAACTCATCGACACGGCCGTCGAACGCCGATGGCCTGCCGAACTCCGGCCTGCCGTCCGCAATCTTCTCCCAAAGACGCCATCCCGCGCCCTTTCTTTCAGGCTGGAAGGGCGCAGGCTGGTCCATGCTCCCGAGCGTCGCGGAATCGGCGATGGAGCCGAGCGTTACGATAACGTAGTCGGCGGCGTCGAGTTTTAACTCCTCTCTGCCGCCTCCGTGCTCCAGCACAAGCGCCGCCGGGCGTTGGGCCTCCTTGATGTTTTCGAAGAGAATGTCGGAGACGATGGTGTCCGAGACGAAGCGCACGCCCTTCTCACTGAGATATCTGGCGAGCGGTCTCACCATGGAGTCGTATTGATTGTAAGTGGTGCGCATGATGCCTTGGAGCCGGTTGAAGCCCTGCATCATATGCACAAAGCGCATGAGGTAGCGTTTCATCTCGATCGCGCTGTGCCAGGGCTGGAAGGCGAAAGTGGACGCCCACATGGCCCAGAAATCGGTCGAAAAGAAAGCCTTGTCGAAATGGTCTTGAATAGCGCTTGAGCCGAGCACGCCTTCGGGGCTCAGCGCGAGGCCGATGAGGCCGAGACGGTGCCTTTCGCTAAGCCCGAATTCCGGCGAGGCGAGCTTGCGGCCGTCCCTGACAAGGCGCGAATGGGAGTAGGTCTTGAGAGCCTCATTACAGGCGAATATTTCCTGCGTGACGGATCTGGAGCCGTCGAGCGCGGGAATCGAGGAGAACAGATCGTAAGTGCAGACGTAATGGGCCTCAAGCACCCGGCCGCCGCGGGCGACATAGCCGGTTTCGGGCGATCCGGCTCCCTCCAGGCTGCCGCCGGGTTTTGGCTGGTCACCGAATATGGTTATATTCCTGCCCAGAATTTTTCCGTCGCGGATGAGAAACACCGCGGCCGCGAGCGATGCGATCCCGCTGCCGATAAGATGAAACCGGGCCTCCTGAGGCTCTGGAAAGTCTGAGATTCCCGTTTGCGGCTCTATGCTCAAGGCACGGCTCCTTCAGTTTGAGACCCACGCTTAAATTGTAGATCACCGAAAACATTACCTTGATTGAAGTCAAGCCCATGTACGTGAAAAAATTGAGCTTCGGGGCTTTACGCACGCTGTCATAGCCGCTCTTGGAGGCAGTAGCGTCCGGTTTAAATCTTCAATTAAATCAATGGCCAGTACGTCATGCACGATTTCTGCGGAAATCACGATCGAACTCCCTCTCCCTTTGGGAGGGTTGGGGTGAGGGGTAGAACGCCCTGTAAGTTAACACGTTACCCCTCAACCTGTCCTTCTCCCATCAAGCACGCCTTGGCGTGCTTGCAACTCAGAGTTATCGCGTTTGCAAGCAAACGCGATGCGGAGAAGGAACCCTATTGCGCCATCTCGCAGAAAACGAAGCATTTTCTCAAGCCGTTGATTTCGAGACGGATTTAAACCGGACACTATTGCGCTTGACGCGGCTATACAGAGAAACACGTTTATATTTCAATTGCTTACTGGATGGCCAGGTAAAGCCCGGCCATGACAAAAGGGGTAACGCGCTCCTTCGCGGGCAAGACACCAAGTGGGTTGGAAGATTTGCCGTTTGGTATCACATGTTACGATGCGGTTGCTTTTCCGCCAAAGGATTTCGCCGATGAGAGCGATGGTTTTGCGAGCGCCAGGCTCGCCTCTGGTGTTGGAGAGCCGTGAAAATCCCAAGCCCCAGCCAGGCCAGCTCCTGTTGAAGGTGCGAGCCTGCGCCGTTTGCCGCACCGATCTTCACGTTGTTGATGGCGATCTTGCTCCCTGCCGCGCGGCGATCGTGCCCGGCCATGAGATCGTCGGAGAGGTGGCCGGCCTGGGTGAGGGCGTTACGGGCTTTAAGGCCGGGCAGCGGGTGGGCGTTGGCTGGCTCGGCCACACTTGCGGCGTGTGCAGTTTCTGCAGGCGCGGCGAGGAGAATCTTTGCGATAATGCGGAATTCACCGGCTATCAAAGAGACGGCGGTTTCGCGGATTATACGGTGGCCGACGCCGCGTTTTGCTTTCCGCTGCCCGATGTTTACGGCGATGCGGAGGCGGCGCCGCTGTTATGCGCGGGGCTAATCGGATACCGCTCGCTAAGGATGGCCGGACCTGCAAAAAGGCTTGGCATTTACGGCTTCGGGGCAGCGGCGCATATTGTCGCACAAGTCGCGATTTATGAAGGCCGCAGCGTCTATGCCTTCACGCGGGAGGGTGACGAAACGGCGCAAAATTTTGCGAGGTCGCTCGGATGCTGCTGGGCCGGCGGGTCGGGCGACAGGCCCGGCGAAGATCTCGACGCCGCCATCATCTTCGCCCCCGTTGGCGCCTTGGTTCCCGCCGCCCTGAAAGCCGTCCGGAAAGGCGGCATCGCCGTTTGCGGCGGGATTTACATGTCGGATATCCCGGCTTTTCCGTACAGCATCCTCTGGGGCGAGCGCGTGGTGCGCTCTGTGGCGAACATCACGCGAAGGGACGCGGCCGAGTTTCTCGCGCTGGCGCCGCAAGCGCTGGTCAAAACCACGGTTCAGCTGTTTCCGTTGACCGAGGCTAACGAAGCGCTCGCCGCTTTGCGCGAAGGCCGGCTAACCGGAGCCGGCGTCCTTATCCCCTGACGGCGGCCCGTTCAGACCTCTTTCGTCGTGTCGGACAGCGCATGCATGAGGTCCGTCCGCGAAATGACGCCCAGAAGCTTTCCATCGCTGTCCAGCACGGGAAGCCCTCGCGTCCTCAGTTTGACCATAAGCTCAAGTACGTGCGTGAGAGGTGTTTCGGGCGCGACGTGAACCACATCCTTGGTCATGACGTCTTTAACCGTGCGGCTCATCAGTTCGTTGTAATGGGGCATCAAATGGCTCGTGTCGAACAGAAAGGCTTTGAGGAAGTCGAGCTTGGTCACGAGGCCCAGCGTGACGCCGTCGTCAACCACTGGGAAAGAGTTAAAGTCATTCCGATCGAAAAGGTCTCCAAGCTCGCGCAAAGTTAATGTCGGCGGGACCGTCCTGACGTTTTTTGTCATGAACTCACTTGCATGCCCTTCAAGAAAACGATGCATCGGCATGAAGTCCTCCATCTCGGTCGGGGTATTTTCGGTTTGAGCATACCACGCGGCGCGCCAATCCACGCCGCAATTAGGAATAGCGGGTTTGGTAAAACAGCAATCGGCGGCAGTCTATGGGAGATTTCGCGGCGCCGCGCTATTAACAGGAAGCGGCTGGCTTTCCAGGCCGTTAAGCCGGGCCTGAAAGTCGGTGAAACTAAGACCTTTCCCTCCGCGCTCGCGGAAATAGACGTGCTGGGCAAACCAGCGCATGGGCGCTGTGCTGAGAGCGGCCGAAAGCAGGGCGTTCGGCGGCGCCAGATCGAGCGCGAAGCGAGTCGCATGCTTGAGCCAGAACCGGGGCAGCTCCTTGGCGAGCGCGATCTCAGGCGGCGGTCCCAAATGCAGAAGGTGATCCGCCACGATCTGCGCCGCGCGCCGCCCATAATGAAAAGCGAATCCGACGCCGCCGCCCGTCGCGGGCGAGACCATGCCCGCCGCGTCGCCAATCAGGGTGACGCCCTCGGCGGCCCAAGGCTTGACGAGCCCGCCGCAGGGTATGCGTCCCGAGCGCCGCGCCACGATGCTAGCGTCTCCGAAACCGAAAATCGCCTCGGTCTTGCGTAGGAAAGCCTGTAAATGCGGCCGCCTGCCCGGTCCCGCGGCGAGGCCCGCATGAAACGCCGAAGGCCCTGCGGCAACCCAAGCCAGATAGCCGGGCGCAAGCCTCGAATTGAGAAAGCAATGGAGAAAGCGCGGGTCGGCCTTCTCAAGGCTGTCATATTCGACCTCGATGCCGGTCAAGAACCGTTTGTTGAGCCCAAGGCCGAAATGGCGGGCGACCGCCGATCTCGCGCCGTCGGCGCCGAAAATGTGGCGCGCGGAGATGTTGACCCCCGAAAACACGAAGACGCCGCCCTGCCGCACCGCGCCCTCGAAGGGCGTGCGCCATAAAATTTGGGCGCCAGCGCGCATCGCCTCCTGGCCGAGCCAGTGCAGGAGCTTGCCGGTCTCCGTTGTCAGAAAGAAGCTGCCCGGCGCGAACAGATCCACATGCTTGAGATTGGGCGCATAGAGCCGGACGCCGTACACGCGCCTTGTCAGGCTATGGGGAAGGTCGACTTCCTCGGCGGCTTCCTTGAAAAGGATCCCTGCTGTCGTAACGCGATGCCCGGCGGATGGCTTCGCCTCAAGGACGGCGACTTTCAAGCCGCGCATGGCCGCGGTTTTCGCAGCGACGAGCCCAGCGAAGCTGGCGCCGACAATCACGAGATCGTAGGGTTGTGGAGCGCGCGGCATGGCAAAAACTCAAAAAAGAACCAATTGACTTATTCCTGCCCGGCGAATGTGGCGGATATGTAGCTTCGGACGAGCGGCTGGAAACTTCGCTGCAATTGCCGAGGGCGTTGCAAGCCTCTGAACTTGTGCCCTAGACAATAATTCCCTCGGAAGAGCGTGTATAGTCCGTCCGTCAGCCCTCTTCCAAGGGGGCTTCTTCGAGCTTCCGTCAAATGGAAAGATTTTAGGCATGGCCCCTTGCTCGGCTTTTCCCCGAAAAGGGCGCACGCTATGTCATGTAAAAACCGGGAAGGGCTTACCCGCGGCCTCATAGAATCCCCTGAGCCGCGTTGTCGCTTTGCTGGGGCCATCGAGCCCCAAAAAGCGCAACGCGTTCTTAGAAAACAAATTGTCGAGCTGCTTATCCGTCAGCCCCACATCCCGGAAAAAGACCTCGACATTGCTGACATAGTCCGGCGCCCCTTGGGCCTTCCCGGTCATGTTCCAATCCGTGCCGAACATCAGCCGCTCTACATTGCGATCGGTTTCGAAATACTTTTCGAATAATTTCTTGGCCGCCTTGACGTGCTGTTTGTCGCCACTTCCCTCCAGCACCCAATAGAAATAACTGATGTCTGCATAGAGATGCGGATAGCGGCCGCTCTTGATAAAAGCTCCGATCTCATGTTCCCAGGTTTTGTTGTACTCCAGGACGGGATCGCCCTTCGCCGCGAACGCTTGCGAAAAATTGCCGAAATGGGCAAGGTTCAGTTTCAGCTTGGGATATTTCGACAGCACCTTCTCCCAGAAATGCGGCTCCGCGCGCGCCGCGAAGTCGGGGCCGGCCGACTGGCTTTCGGCCGTATGCGCGAGAATCGGCGCCTCCTCGGCGTGGCACCAGGCGTAAAGGCTGTCGAGCTCGCGATCGAGCCTTTCGCCGAAGCCCGGTTCGTTTTGCGAAGCATAGGCTGGAAACTTTAGCGCGCGGTCCGCATTCCCCGTGGGCTTGAAGCCCATTGGCGAGTAAAGCTTCACCCCGAGAAAGCCATGCTTCGTCACCGCTTCTTTCACGATGTCGAGCGGCGCAGGATCATCCGGCTTGCGTCTGACCGCCCGGAGCGGATCGAAGGCGACGAAGCCATGCATCGGCCGGGGCTGCCGCAACGATAACATCCCCATCAACTCGACCTGATCTTGAAGCGCGGACGGCGAATGGTCTTCGAGCCAGTAGCTGTAATCCACGAGCGCTGGCGCCGACAAAATCAGCTGGGAATGAGTTGGGTCGTAGAGTGAATAATATGTCTCGATGATTTTTTCGCGATAAGCCGTTAGAACATGCGCCCAGTCGAAGTAGCGGGAGAAGAAGCTCCTGCCCCCGGCGAGGAATTGCGCAATCGCCTCGGCAGTATTGCGAAGCGATGAGCCAAGGCTTTTCAGGCCCCTACTAGAAGGGACCGGCGGCTCGGCGCCCGATCTCTTCATCTCCTTCAACACGTAATCGACGAAGGCATCGACATCCTCGTTTTTTTGAGCCGCTTCCGGTGAAGGGTTCAGGCTCTTGAACTGCGATGCCTGATAATGCTGCTGCAAAATATCGGCGATTTCGTTCTCGCCGTTCGGAGCAGCCTTGAGCGACTTCTCACCGGGCAGCGCCCTCTTCGCTGCGAACCCTGGGCAAGCCGCGGCGCCTCGCAGGCAAGCCATCTCATCCTGGGGCGTCGGCGCCTTGTATTTCAGCACAATGTCCGCGATCTGCGCCACCATACCTTTCCAAATGCTGAGCATATCCGAGGTCTCGGCTCGCCTCGTGTAGATTTGGCTGGCGGCGTAGTCGGATAGAACCACACGCTGCAGAAAGCCGCGGACAGGGACATCCGCCGCGTTAAAGAAGTGGCAATGAACATCGATGAAGCGGCGGGGATTCTTGGCGAAGCCGGCGCCTTAAGCAGCGGAGCGGCCAGGAAAAGAAGGCCCGCTTTGAGAATGTCGCGCCGGTAAACCATGGATTCACCTTTCACAGGACTTAATATTTGAAAGCAGGTATCTACCTGAAAAACGGGCGTGTCCGCCGCGCCGCTTTACCCCCTTTATCTTTTATGAGGGCGCGAAAGTTAACATGATCCATTCACTTTTGCAGGGTAAAAAAATGGACAAGTCCAAGGCTCTTGGGCTGGTATGAATGAAGGTTGGCGTCGGGAGTTGCCGGAGTATGGTTATGAAATTCAAAATTGCGGCAGGCGCCGTATGTCTTATTCTCACGGCGGAAGCGCACGCAGCCGAGGCGCCGCTGGCCGATCTTATGGCGGCCGAGCCGAACGACGGCGGAATCAATGTCACGGTCCCGACAGGGGGCTGCACCAAGAAGGGCGACTTCGCGGTCAGCACACGCCCGGTTACCCAAGGCGCGGCCCGGATCGAGTTCAAGCGCTTGAAGCCGGATTATTGCAAGGGAAACTTCCCCGAAGGGATTAAGCTGTCGTTTACCTGGGACGACCTCAAGCTGCCGGCCGGGACAAAGCTTACCGTCACGAACCCTGTCGCGGACCAGCCTGCGCTGCCCAAGGCCGTTCGCAAGGCTTCGCACAGGAAGCTCAAGACGCTGTGCACGCGGTCGAAAAGAGGAAAGCGCCATTGCAAGGCGCACAGGCACATTGCGCATAAGGCCGCACACCATCGCCACCGGTCGCATTCCCGGCATCGGCATCATATCCGCTGCGACTATTAGCGTCTATTTGCGACGCAACTCCTATTCCCGATGGGAAGAGGGCTGGGGTGAGCTCACCCACGGTTCGAGCCATGGGGAACGCGGTTCCGCCGATCCGGCCTTTGGACCCCGGCCGGTGTCCAGAGGGACGCTAGCCTACTCCCTCTTCCGTCCGCATCCGCGAGCGCATGCGGACGCTCCAAGGCAAGCTTGCAAGGGTTGGGGTGTGAGGGCTTGAGCCTGGAAATCTCGTTTGGTCTCCTGGGTGAAATCGCGCCCTTAATATTGCGTGGTAGTCTTTTGACACCCCTAAAAAGGATAGCTGCCGGGGACGCCTCGCGGTCTAGGGCAGCTTGCAGCCAGCTGCATTGTCAGCTTTTATAAGCGCGAGGCGCCGCTAAGCCTAAGAAACTCCAGAGGTGGGCGTTCGTGGTGCACATGAGCGGAACGGTTACTGAGGCAACCTGAAAAGCCACATCAAGCTTTGCAAAGCAGTTGGCCGCCGTCTATATAACCCAAACCGGCTCCCGAAGAGGCGAAACGCGGCGCAGAGAGACAATGGACCTGCGGCATATTCCTTTTGTGAAGATGAATGGCCTCGGCAACGATTTCGTCATGATAGACGCGCGCGCCGAGCCCATCCGGTTGTCCGCTGCCGCCGCGGAGTGGATCGCCAACCGGAAAACAGGCGCTGGCTGCGATCAAGTCATTGTGCTTGAGCCTTCGGGCTCCGCCGATGTCTTCATGCGCATCTTGAATGCCGATGGCTCGGAGGTGAGCGCTTGCGGGAACGCCAGCCGCTGTGTCGCCGCCTTGCTTCATCCCAGCCTGGGCCGCAACCGGCTTTCGATCGAGACGCGCTCCGGCACGCTTGACGCGGAGATTGATGACGACGGCCTCGTGACGGTCGGCATGGGCCGGCCGCGCTTCGCATGGGAAGAAATTCCGCTTGCGCGTCCCGCTGGGGATACAAGCGCGATCGATCTGGCGTTCGCTTTGCCCGACGGCCGCCTGCTTGCGGGCCCCTGCGTGGTCAATGTCGGCAATCCCCATTGCATTTTCTGGGTTTCCGATGCCGATAGCTACGATTTGGCTTCGTTTGGCTGGGAGCTTGAGCATCATTCGCTTTTTCCCCAGCGCGCCAATATTTCGCTCGCCGAAATTATCGATGGCCACACCATAAAGTTGCGCGTCTGGGAGCGCGGAACGGGCATCACCCGCGCGTGCGGCACGGCGGCATGCGCCGCGGCCGTAGCGGGCGCGCAGACCGGAAGAACTGGCCGAAAGGTTAGTGTGCAGCTTCCGGGAGGCGTTCTTGCCATCGAATGGCGCGCCGGGGACGATAACGTTCTGATGACTGGCCCCACCGAGTTCGAGTTTGGCGGCGTTATTCACATGAACGGCGGAGGAGTCACTGTCGAAGTGACGCCGCAATCATGAGTGTCGATGTCATCACCTTTGGCTGCCGTCTGAACACTTATGAAAGCGAAGTGGCGAAGGCGCACGCGGCGGAGGCTGGGCTGGCGGACGCCGTCATCGTCAACACCTGCGCTGTCACCGCCGAAGCTGTCCGGCAGGCGCGGCAAACCATCCGCAAGGTGCGCCGCGAGCGTCCTGGCGCGAAGATTATCGTGACCGGCTGCGCCGCGCAGATTGAGCCCGACACCTTCGCCGGGATGGACGAGGCAGATTTTGTGATCGGCAATGCGGAAAAGACCGACGCCGAAACGTTTCTTCGCATCGCCACTAATGATCTCGCCCGAGTTAAGGTCAATAACATCGCCTCGGTGCGCGAAACAGCCCCGCACATGATCTCCGGGTTCGGGAGCCGATCGCGGGCGTATGTCGAAGTGCAAAACGGCTGCGATCACCGCTGCACCTTTTGCGTGATCCCATATGGGCGCGGTCCCTCACGCTCTGTTCCTGCGGGCGAGGTCGTCCGCCAGGTCCGCGGGCTCGTCGAGGATGGGTTTGGGGAGGTCGTGCTGACAGGCGTCGATCTCACGTCCTACGGTTCCGATCTGCCGGGCGGCATGAAGCTTGGCCGCCTCGTGCGCACCATCCTTAAGCTTGTGCCGGAGCTGCGGCGCTTACGTCTTTCCTCCATCGACACCATGGAGGCGGATCCGATGCTGACCGACGCCTTCGCCGAGGAAGAGCGGCTTATGCCTCACCTTCACCTGTCGCTTCAGTCGGGCGATAACTTGATCCTCAAGCGCATGAGGCGGCGGCACACGCGTGAGGACGCTATTCAGTTTTGCGCGGCGATGCGGGAGTTGCGCCCGGACATGGTCTTCGGGGCGGACCTCATCGCAGGCTTTCCGACCGAAGACGAAGCCATGTTCGCGAACACGCTCAGGCTCGCGGATGAATGCGGCTTGAGCTTTCTCCATGTCTTTCCGTATTCCGCACGACCCCAGACACCGGCCGCCCGCATGCCCCAACTCGACCGTGGCCTTGTCAAGGAGCGCGCCGCGCGTCTCCGGCGGAAGGCTGGCGAACGCTTGAACCTTCATCTTGAGGCGCAGCAGGACAAAATTTTCGAGGTGCTCATGGAGCGCGACGGCATAGGCCGGACCCCAGGGTTCACCGAAATCGAGATTTCCGGCGAGGGCGGCGATTCGCGCGGCGCAATAGTCAAGGCGCGCGCCACGGGCCGGACCACGCAGCGTCTTATCGGCGAGTGTCTGCCATCATGAGCGATGCGCCGAAGCGAAGCGTATTTGGCCGCATGTTCGGCGGCGGCAAGCAGGAGACGCCTCCGAAGGCGGAGGAGCAGGAACTGCAGCCTCTCGCCGATAAGTCTCCTCCAACCGCCGAAGAGGCGGAGGAGGCGGCGCAGCCAGAGAAGACCTCGCGTTTTGGGTGGTTTCAGCGCCTTCGCCAAGGGCTCACAAAAACATCCTCCCGGCTCACCGAGGGCATCACCGGCGTCTTCACAAAGCGGAAGCTCGACGACGAGACCTTGGAGGAATTGGAGGACTTGTTGATCCAGGCCGATCTCGGTCTCGATGTCGCGGCCCGCGTAACGGGCGCGCTGCGGAAATCGCGCTATAACAGCGATATTTCCTCGGAGGAGGTTCGCGATATTCTTGCGCAAGAGGTCGAGAAGGTTCTGGCGCCCGTCGCCGAGCCGCTCGAAATTGACGTGTCGAGAAAGCCGCATGTTGTCCTGGTCGTCGGCGTGAACGGCACGGGCAAGACGACAACTATCGGCAAATATGCGAACCAGTTCACCCGCCAAGGCTTACGGGTGATGCTCGCGGCGGGCGACACTTTCCGCGCGGCGGCCATTGAGCAGCTCAAGATTTGGGGCGAGCGCACCGGCGCCGAGGTTGTCGCCTCCGAGGCGGGCGCCGATGCCGCGGGTTTGGCTTTCGACGCCTTCCAGCGCGCGAAAGCCGAGGGCTACGATCTTCTTATCATCGACACAGCGGGTCGCCTCCAAAACAAAACGGCGCTGATGGGGGAGCTCGAAAAGATAATCCGCGTCATTCGCAAGCTGGATAGGGCGGCGCCGCATTCGGTCATTCTCACGCTCGATGCGACGACGGGCCAGAATGCGCTTTCCCAGGTCGAGATCTTCGAGAAGGTCGCCGGGGTGACGGGCCTTGTCATGACAAAGCTCGACGGAACGGCGCGCGGCGGCATCCTCGTCGCCATATCGAGCAAATACGGATTGCCGGTCCACGCCATCGGCGTTGGCGAAAGTGTCGGAGATTTGCAATCATTTCACGCGCAAGATTTCGCCCGTGCTATCGCGGGATTGAGTTGAGTTCCAGGAGGTTCAAGTGGCGCTGCAAGAAGCAATAAAAGCAAAACGCGATGTCAGTCCTATCTTAAAGCTCGCGCTTGAGGTTGGTCCTCTTGCGATATTTTTTATCATGAACGGCAGGTTCGGGATTTTCTACGCAACCGGCACCTTCATGGCTGCTACTTTAGTCTCCCTCGTGACGAGCCGCGTCTTTCTCAAACGCATCCCGATCCTAGCCCTTGTGACGGGCGTCTTCGTTATGATCTTCGGATTTCTGACAATTTATTTGCACGATGACACATTCATCAAGATCAAGCCTACGATCGTTAACACTCTGTTTGCCGTCATTCTAGCCGCCGGGCTCTATTTCCGCAGGCCAGTTTTGAAGCTCGCTCTAGGCGAGGTCTTGCAAATGCAGGACGAGGGATGGCGACTGCTGACTCTTCGCTGGATCGCGTTTTTCATATTCCTGGCTATCCTCAATGAAGCCATTTGGCGGAATTTCTCCACGGACACATGGGTCAGCTTCAAATCCTTCGGCATGATGCCATTGACATTCTTTTTTATGATGTCTCAAATCACTTTGATTATGCGGCATCAGATTTCGGAGGTATCCTCTAAATCGACAGAGGTCTCACCATCCTAGAAGATATTTCTTTCCGTGCGCTGCATGGAACCTAACGGTTGCTCCATTCATTTTCTCAGTAATGTTCATAGTTTAACCGAGCAACCGGACGAAGATGCTGGACGCAAAAACAGGGCTAGGCCAGGTGGGGCGGAAGCGAAAGAAGGCGGCGAATGCCCGCGCCGACGCCATAGACAAGTCGATCATTCATCTTCTCCACCGCGCCAGTCAGCGGGCTTCAGAAATCTTCGCGCAAGAGACAAGGGATTTCGATCTCACCGCGCGGCAATTCGCCGTCATAACGACAGTTGCGCAACATGAAGGGCTTAGCCAAACCGATCTTGTGCGTCTCACGGGCATCGACCGTTCCACTCTTGCGGATTTGGTTCAAAGGCTTCTGAAGCGCGGCGTAATCCAGCGCGAACGCACGACGCAAGATGGACGGACCTACGCCGTAAGCTTGTCTTCCGAGGGCCGCGGGCTTCTGGAATCGATAAAGCCCTACGCGCGCCGCGCCGACCGGCTTGTGCTTTCTTGCCTCGGCGACGAGGACGGCAAGTTGGCCGCCCAGATCCTGAACCGGCTTCTTCGAAAAGTTGACGATCAATCTCCAGCAAATGGCTCTTAGCAACGGAACCCGTTGGGTTATTGCTTGAGGGCTCTCGCCAACTAAAAGAGTTGGATGTAAGGTGCCGTCATGAGCGCGGACCTCATTACCTTCCGAACAGCAGTACCGAAAGATGCGGGAGCGGTGACCGCCATCCATAACTCGGCATGGCGCTCCACCTATCAAGGCATCATTCCCCATCTTCATCTCGAACGCATGATCGCCCGGCGCGGTCCGCGCTGGTGGCAGCAGCAAATCGAGCGCGGCGCAAACGTCACGCTCCTCATTTTCGATGGCATGCCGCAGGGCTACGCGACCTGGGGCCAGGCGAGAGGAACATGGCCTTGGGCCGCCGGCGAAATTTTCGAGCTTTACGTTACGCCCGCTTTTCAGGGCGTCGGCCTTGGCAGCCGTCTTTTTGTGACGGTCAAGAAAGCGCTGAAGCGCGAAGGCCTGAGCCGGCTTGTGGTATGGGCGCTGAAGGACAATGAGGCGGCCTGCGCCTTTTATGGTGGTTTGGGAGGCGCGGTGGCCGCGGCGGCGCCCGAGCGCTATGGCGATGTTTCGCTGACCCGCGTCGCCTTCGTCTGGGGCGTGAACGTGAAGTCGTCGAAGGCGTGACCTCCTGCCGTCTCCGCCAAACCACGCGCTAAAGAGTTATCTCCGAAAGCCGCAAGGCAATCCGCGATTTTGGCTTATCAGATGCCGGCACGCGCTGCGTTTTCATGCCCGCGTCCGCGGCAATCCAGCAATCGCAAGGATAAAAGTCATTTGAAACAATATCATAACACCTATCGCCCTACCACGGAATTTCCTGAACTCAAGCCTCCTCACCCCAGCCCTCTCCCGCGAGGGGAGAGGGGGCAGGTCGCACCCGCCGCCACGGCGGCCCTCCCCTCGCGGAAGAAGGTCAGAGCCTGCCCCGGCCGAACTGGGAATGAGGGTGCTTGAGTCCCGGATTTGGCGACTGATTTAACTCATCGCAACGATGTCGAGGAGTGGATCGTCATTGAACTCAAGCATGGACGCATGAGCCTCAACTTCGCTCTTCGGGGCGGAAGCCGCCCCCCGGAGTGCAGCGTCTGCGATCAGCCCACGAAATATTGTCCGCCATTGGCGGAAATGGTTGAGCCGGTAATGAACCCGGCATCGTCGCTTGCCAGGAACGCCACGCATTTCGCGATTTCTTCAGCCTTGCCGAGACGGCCAATCGGAATCTGCGCTATGATGGACTCAAGCACTTTCTCGGGCACGGCCTGGACCATCTCCGTATTGATATAGCCAGGGGCTACGACGTTGACAGTTATGCCCTTCTTCGCGTTTTCCGCCGCGAGCGTTCTTGAGAAGCCGATAATTCCCGCTTTCGCGGCCGCATAGTTCGATTGGCCGATCTGACCCTTCTGGCCATTGACCGAAGAGATGCTGATGATCCGGCCGAAGTTACGGTCGCGCATCCCGTTGATAACGTGCCGGGTCATATTGAAGACGCTTTCGAGATCAACCTTGATCACATCGCGCCATTGCTGGATCGTCATGCGGTGCAACACCGCGTCGCGCGTGATGCCGGCATTGTTGATGAGGACTGAGATTGGGCCGAGTTCGCTTTCAACAGTTTGGACCCCAGCGGCGCAGGCTTCATAATCGCCGACGTCCCATTTGAAAACCGGAATGCCGGTTTCAGCCTGAAACTTCTTGGCGGCTTCATCGTTGCCGCCGTAGTTAGCAGCGACGCTATAACCGCGGTTCTTGAGTTCGACGGCGATTGCGTGACCGATGCCACGCGTACCGCCGGTTACAACTGCGACCTGAGGCATATTCCTCCCCTTTATCTTAGTGATTGTTGTGATCATGCCATAGCGGCGGACGGCCTGTCACGGCCGGTAACACCACATCTTCGTCATGGGTGTTATGCTAAAAGCTTACTTTGTCCCGGTCTGCGGAGCCAATGCGCCCAGCTATCCAAAGCGGGCGCATGGCTATGCGGAACAGGAAGTTGTCTAGTCACGCTCGACGCACATGGCGATGCCCATGCCGCCGCCGATGCACAGCGTCGCCAAACCACGCTTTGCGCCCCTGCGCTTCATTTCATAAAGCAGCGACGTGAGCACGCGAGCGCCGGAAGCGCCAATCGGATGGCCGATAGCGATCGCGCCGCCATTGACGTTCACCTTCGACAGATCCCAACCGAGCGCCTTGTTCACTGCGCAGGCTTGCGCCGCAAAGGCTTCGTTGGCCTCGACCAGATCGAGGTCGTCCTTCGACCAACCGGCTTTTTCGAGAGCGCGTTTCGAGGCGGGGATTGGACCCGTGCCCATAATGGAAGGATCAACGCCGGCCGAGGCGTAGGAAACGATGCGAGCCAATGGTTGAATGCCACGCTTCTCCGCATCGGACTGGCGCATCACCACAAGCGCTGCGGCGCCGTCGTTGATGCCGCTCGCGTTGCCGGCGGTAACCGTGCCCGCTTTGTCGAAGGCTGGACGCAGCTTTGCAAGATCCTCAATCGAGACGTTATCGCGGATGAACTCGTCGTCGGAGACAACCGTTTCGCCTTTGCGGGTTTTGATTGTCACCGGCACGATTTCTTCCTTGAACCGGCCCTCCTTCTTGGCGGCGGACGCCTTATGCTGCGAGGCGAGCGCAAACTCGTCCTGCTGAGCACGCGTGATCTGGTACTGGCTCGCGACGTTCTCGGCCGTAACCCCCATGTGATAGGCGTTGAAAGCGTCGGTGAGCCCGTCCTTGATCATGGTATCGTATAGCTCGAGGCTACCCATGCGGGCGCCCGTGCGGAGGAACTGCGCATGCGGGGCCAGAGACATGCTTTCCTGGCCGCCTGCGATCACGATATCTGCGTCGCCGAGCCGGATGGCCTGCGCGGCCATCGCGACGGCCCGCAAGCCAGAGCCGCAAAGAAAGTTTATGCCGATGGCCGTTGTCTCGATCGGCAGTTGAGCATTGATCGCAGCCTGCCTGGCAGGGTTCTGCCCTTGCCCAGCGGTGAGGATCTGTCCCAAAATGACCTCGGAGACCTCGCCACGCTCGACATTCGCCCGCGCAAGCAATTCCGTGATGACAATCCTGCCGAGCTCATGCGCGGGTAGGGTCGATAGAGCCCCATTGAATGATCCAACCGGCGTCCTCGCCGCGCTTGCGATGACGATTGCCTCTTGCCCAGCCATATTATCTCTCCCTTTCAAGCATTTTTTCGGGGCGGAGTTTAGCAGTATTGACCTTGTACAGGAATGGATAAACGCAGCGCCGCCTCAGCTTCATTTCACCGTTGCGTGATCGCCTGAAATTCTTGCATGCAACTCTCTCGCATGTGCGAAAAAAAATTCACGCAACAGGCGTAACTTGATTTATGATGGGCGCGATAAGAATGGATGGGCAACAAACAATGAACAAACCTGTGGAGAAGCTGCCGCGCGCAAGCGGATTTCGAGAGGACGGGCGACAATTTTCCCTGAGCGCCGTCGGCAAAAGAGGCGATATCAGCGACAAGTCCAAACCTGTCATCATCAAGAAATACGCCAATCGAAGGCTCTATAACACCGAGACCAGCAGCTATGTCACCCTCGAAGATCTCGGCGAGATGGTGCGGTCCGAGCGTGATTTCCTGGTCTACGACGCAAAGACGGGCGAAGATCTCACGCATTCGGTGCTGACGCAAATCATCGTCGAAGAAGAAGGCAAAAGCGGTTCGAAATCTGCTTCCCATCGGCTTTTTGCGTCAGCTCATCAGGTTCTACGGACACTCGATCGAACAGCTCGTCCCCAAATACCTGGAGTTCAGCCTCGCAACGCTGACGCGCGAGCAGGAGAAATATCGCAAGCAATTCACCGACACTTTCGGCAGCGCGGCATTTGAAGCGATGCAGGAGCAGGCCCGGCAAAACATGGCCATCTTTGAACGTGCGTTTGCGATGTTCGCGCCGTTCTCCAAGCTCGAGGGCCGCTCAGAGGAGGAGAAAAGCGCTCAGCCGAGGCTTGAGGCGCCCAACCCTTCGACCTCTACCGAGATCGCAGAGCTCAAAGCGCAGCTTTCCGCCATGCAAGCCCAGATCGACCGTCTCTCAAAAGCAGCGCCGCTAGAGGGCGAGGGTGGTTAATCTTAAATCCTGAGTTGAAGGCGGCAGTTTGCCGTAGCATCGTCCCCATGAAACTGGGAGCCCCCTGTAATCATCATGGTATATTTTTGAATAGCAACTCTAATTTACTGGATTTCTGCCTTAGAGCGCCTGAAAAAATTGGCTCTACGCAGGTTGCAATAGCAGCCCCCCGTTCGAGCCGGGAGCGGGCTTTTGAGGCTATCCAGAGACAGGCTGTGATGTTTACTGGATGGCCGGTCAAGCCAGACCATGCCGGTCCATGACAGAAGCGGTGATGCCGATATCTTCACACACGCCCGTAGAGGGCCGTAATATCAAACGTTCCTCCGATCTGGAGCACTGCATTGAGCGAGCCTGCCAAAGCGATCACAATTTACGTCGACGCGGACGCCTGTCCGGTGAAGGCGGAAATCTATCGCGTGGCCGAGCGTTACAGGATCAAGGTTTATATCGTCAGCAATAGCCCCATTGCCGTCCCCAAAGCGCCGCTTATAGAGCGCGTGGCCGTCAGCGGCGATCCCGACGCCGCGGACGATTGGATCGCGGAACGGGTTTCACGCGGAGACATCGTCGTCACTGCCGATATCCCGCTCGCGCATCGTTGCATAAAGTCCGGAGCAGAGGTGATCGCGCCCGCGGGGCGCGTCCTGACCGAAACGTCCATCGGCATGGCGCTCGCGACGCGCAATTTAATGGAGGATTTGCGATCGGCCGGACAGATCACCGGCGGTCCGAAGCCGTTCCAGCCCCGCGATCGATCCAAGTTTCTGTCCACGCTCGACCTCGCCATCGTCCGGCTGAAGCGCGACGGCTTTGGCGCCTAAACCTAATCCGGCAGTTCAAGGCAGACGCTTTCGCGGAAACGACACCGCAGAGTCATCGGCGAAATCGGATTTTCACCCAACCGATGAACCACAACGCCAGCCAGCTATCCTGCCGCATTTTTGGCAGCTAGATAGTTTTTTGGCGCTTCGTCAGTTGGCGCATCTAACCCGGTCGATGAATTGAACGTAATAGTCAAGCTCGCGGTCTCGCACAAATACGTCCGCGCTTTCCACGCTGCAGGAGAGAAAGAGCTGCCGCCAATTGTCGGCCCTAAGTCTCGCCCGGCCCAAAACTGCAAAAGCATCTCCGTCGAAATGCCCAAGCGCCAAACGCCCCGCCAGCGCGTCCTCGCGGATCTGCTCAATCGCGGCAAAGAGGCGCTGCTCTGAAAGCTCAGCGCTTGACGGGAATAGCCTCGCGTACACCTCGCGCACGACATCGCCCAAGAAAGTGTAGCCGGCCGGATTATCCGGCCAGGGCTTCAGGTCAGCTTTATGAACTCTCTGTGTCTTGCGCTGTGATCGCGCTGGGCTAGCATTTTCCATGGTCATCTTCTCTTCGAGCTGTGTTTGCTTGGGGAGCCGCAAGCATAGATGGGCTGCGCTCAGAATCGGTTTCTCGAAAGTAGGAAGTCATGGTTAACGAAAGATGGAGAAAGCGCGCCTAATCCGCTGAAAAACCTCAGCCTTCCTCCGCGCGCCGCCTTCCGGCAATCACCCGGTGAGCTTGGCGCAACAGCAAGGGCCAACTGGAAGAGCGGTCGTCGCTCCTGACTTCGGATCAAGCCCGATCGCCACAACGTCCACGCAGCTGGCCGAGGTTTTGCGGCTACTCATTTGAAAAGACACGGAAACTGTTGCGCCCTGCTTACCGCGCTTCGATTCGCCTCGCCGCGCCTTCTGGGTTGACCCGCCTCTTTTACAGTCAATCAGCGATCGGCAGTGACAAGCAGTGATCAATCGATCACAATTCTTAGCTAACAAACAATGCTCGTTTTTAAGTTAAGACTTTAACACTTGCCGGTGAAACTCTTGGAATATTCATAAGGCGATAACCAGCTTTCCACATAGCGCGAGCTTCCGCAGTTTCGCATACAGATACGAACCGGCGCGCTCCCCCGGAAGCAAACCTTGGGCTAGGGCGACTCTGAAAAAGAGCCCCTGCATCTCAGGGGCAGGCTGAGTCCCTTCTTGGCCGTGATCTCTTGTCAGGGTTAGAGCGGGACAAGTGTCCTGCGATTTTTGTGCTTTCGGTAAAGGCGCTTTGGCCAGGAGGCGGCATCTTTCCGAACCGAAAGGTCATAAGGCCTGCAGCTTTCGCGCCACACGCCTGCTTTGGCGCACGACTTTGCATACTACCACGCCAATGACGATAGAGCGACCGGGTACTATAAACATCCAACAAAACTTCAATACCGTGCGCCTCGGCTTGAACTATAAGCTTCAAGAGGTCGTCCAGCCCTTAAATTAACCTGCCCAAACAGCGCTATCGGCTCTGTTCCTGTCTTGATAAAAAATTAGACGAACGAGGCGGCTTCGGAGCGCCTTTGTTCGCATGCCGGCTTATGCATCTATCGCCTAGACTAACCCGGCATTGTCTGGAACACATCTTTATGAATGAAGCTGGCGCGGCGCGGCGGTCTCGACAAGTCGCTTGACCTCCGCCTCAAGCGCTGAGGGCGAGAGCGGCTTGCCGACGAGCGGCGCAGCCCTTAAGACTTGGGGCAGTTGCGCGCGCGCGTAACCCGAAACGACAACGAAGGGTTTGCCGTCGCTCATCAGCTCACGCGCGATCGGCTCCGACGTCTCATGACCGAGGTTCACGTCCAGGACGGCGGCGTCGCAGCCGTCCCCGTTCATGAGAGCAAGCGCGTGGCTGACGCTGCTCGCCGGCCCGATTATCTTGAAACCCGCCAGCTCCAGCGTGGTCGCGATCTCGGCCGCGATGAGCGGCTCATCTTCGACCACAAGCACGCGTCCGCCGCCCCCGGCGCAAGCCCGTGGAGCCTCAATTACGGTCGACGGCAGGCGTCCTTCCACAGTGTTTCCGGAGGGGCATGAGAGCCGCCAAACCAGCCCGGCCCTGGCATAGTCAACCGAGACCTCGCCGCCTACGCTTCCCTCAACCATCCTGGATATCACCGTGGAGCCGAAGCCGCGCCGCAGCGGCTTCGCCACGGGCGGTCCGCCCTGCTCGACCCAAGACATCGTCAGCTTCGGCTCCGCTGCTCCGCTCGCGCTCACATACCAGGAAATGTCGACGCGCCCGGACTTATTCGAGAGGGCGCCATATTTGACCGCATTGGTGGCCAGCTCGTGCAGCGCCATGCCGAGGGCCTGCGAAGCAGCCGGATTTATCCACAGCGCCGGTCCGGCGATTACGATGCGCGTGCCGATCAGGTCGGCGAAATGCGAGAGCTGCGAGCAAACGAGAGCTTCCAGCGGCACCGCCTTCCACGCGTGCCTGATAAGCAGGTCTTGCGCGGCTGCGAGCGACTGAATCCGCTCGCCAAAACGCTGAATGAAGTCCTGCGCGCCGGTCGAGGCCGTCCGGTGCGCGATTGCTTGGACCAGGCTCAGCAGGTTCTTCGAGCGATGATTGACCTCGCGCATGAGCAGTTGAATGTGCTCTTCATCGCGCTTGCGCTCCGTAATATCGATATTGATTCCGCTCATGCGCAGCGCTACGCCATCGGCATCCCGTTCAACCTTTCCAAACCCCGCGAGCCAGCGAACCGACCCGTCGCGACGGACAACGCGAAATTCCGCTCTGAACTCGGCCTCCCGCCCTTCCAGGACATCGCGAACTTGTTGGTTCGCAGCTTCTCGATCCTCGGGATGGATCCGGGCCTCCCAATGCGCATAGGTCGGGTTGTCGGCGCCAGGCTCAACGTCGAGAAGAGCGTGGTTTTCTGGCGACCACGTGTTCTTGTCTGACAGAATGTCCCATTCCCAGGCGCCAGCGGATGCGGCATGAAGGGAAAAGCGGAGCCGCTCTTCGCTTTCGCGAACCGCCTGATACGCTTGTTGCAAGCGTGTCGTATCGTAGAAGTAGCAGACCACGCCGTATTGGCCATCCGTTAGCGTGACGCGGTTGACCTGCCACTCATACGACTTACTCGTCCCGATATCGTTTCGCTCCTCGGTCAGACCTTGCGACACGTAAGGCTCGCCCGTCTCTAAGGTGCGCCGGAAAATCCCGATCGCTTCGCTCGCGAAGGACTCCGGCCAGAGGATACGCATCACCTCCCCGAAGTCGCGGCCGATCAAAGGCCGCACATTGCGGAACGCCGGCATCGCGCCAGCGCTGACATTGCGGATGCGGAACTGTGAGTTGACGGTGTAAATGCCCAGCGGCGACTGCTCGACCAGCGCCGCGAAAGTTTCCGCGTTGCGGCGCAGCGACTCCTCTGCCTCTATCTGCGACGTAATGTCAGTGGCCGCTCCAAACCATTCCCGGATTTCGTCATCCGAGTTCAAGAGAGGCACAGCTCTGGAATGCGTCCAGCCAATCCCGCCACCGGCGCGGCGTACTCGATGTTTGAGATCGAATATCGTCTTTGTCCGAACGGACTGTGCAATCGCCTGCAGGACGTAGGGTTGGTCGGCGGCCAAAATATATTGGTCGAGCCATGACTGGGTTGGCGTCAGCGTACTTGACAGGAAGCCGTGCCCATCGAGCGCCCGCATCTCACTCCAATCAGGGTTCATGCGATACATGATATCAGCGCTCGCCGTCGTCAGCGCCCGGAACCGCTCCTCGCTTTCGCACAGGGCCTCCTCGGCGCGCTTGCGCTCGGTGACGTCGATCACGATGCCGGCCATCCGCACCGGCTTTCCATCCTCGAATACTGCGTTTCCCTTGGCGTGAAGCCAGCGCACGGTCCCGTCCGGCCGCATTGTGCGGTAGTCAATGTCGTAGTCTCGCTGGCCGGCGCTCTCCAGGCAGGCGCGGACGGCGCGGCCGGTGCGCTCGCAATCCTCGGGATGCAGCGCCGCCAGAAAGCGCGCATAGCTCATCGGCTCCTCCGGAGGGATGCTGAAAAGATGCCTGCATAACGGCGACCATTCAAGCCGGTCGGCTGCGAGATCCCAGTGCCAGTGGCCAACCTGCGCAAGGCCTGCGATGGAGCGCAGCCGCTCCTCGCTTTCGCGCAGGGCCTTCTCGGCTTGTTTGAGTCCCGTGACGTCGCGGGCGGAACCGATCAGGCCGATAACGTTGCCCGCGGCGTCGCGGAAGGGCGCTTTGTTACTGACAAAGTGGCGCGTCCCCAACGGGGTGAAGATCGTTTCCTCGACAGTTTCGGCCTGGCCCGACGCCATGATGCGGCGGTCGGTGGCCATGATGGCGCGGCCGTCGGCGGGATTGTCCAGGAACTGTTCGTCGGTCTTGCCAAGACAGGCCTGCGCCGGTTTGCCTATCGCGGCGAACATGGCCGGATTGGCCAGCATTTGCCGGCCTTCGCGATCCTTCAAGAAGATGGGGTCTGGGCTGCTGTCGAGCACCGCCTGCAGCCGCGCTTCGCTTTCCCGCAGCGCGTTCCCGGCCTGCTTCCGCGCGGTGATGTCGTCGAAAACGGCGACGAAAAAACCCCTGGCCGGGCTGTATACCGAAATGGACAGGTGAAGTCCCAGCGGCTTGAAGTCAATCTCGACTTTTTCCGGGCCGCCCGTTGAGGCGACTCGGCCATAAATCTCGAATAACTCGGAGTTCAGCTCTTTGATCCGAGGGATAACCTGCGTGACTCGCTTGCCGATCACATCCTTTAAGCCGGTGAGCCCTCCGAAGGCTTCATTCACAGCGAGGTAGACGAAGTCGTCCGGCCGTCCATGATCATCGAACAGCATCTGGCAATAGGCAGCGCCGTCGAGCATGTGCTCGAAGAGCGCCCGGTAGTGCTGCTCACTCGCCCGCAGAGCCTCCTCGGCTCGCGTGTGCTTGTCGATGCCGGCCATCTGCACCGGCTTTCCATCCTCGAATACGCCGTTTCCCTTGGTGTGACTCTCGTTCACATCTTCCACCTGGCGAAAGCCGCTCCAGCCGCCGGCCATCGTGCGCCCGTTCAGATAAGGCTCGTCCGTCAGGTCGATGTTGAGCCCTCGCACCACGCGCGCTACGCCCTGCTCGTCGCGTTCGATGGCGCCGCGATCCAGGATGAAGCGGACGCAGCCGTCCGGCCGGACGATTCGGAAGCTGTGGCTAAAGCTTTCGGCATCGGAGCCCAGATAGGCTGAAGTCTCCGCCTCGACGCGAACCCTATCCTCGGGATGGACGAGCCGCGAGAAACCTTCCTCAGTCTCGGGCGCTTGCGTAACGCCGTACACGCGGATGAGCCCGGGAGACCAGATCAGCCGATCCTCCGCGGGGCGCCACTCGTAACTGCCGGCGCCGCAGGCGGCTTCCAGGGCTTTATCGTGACCCGTTGTCGTCCGTGGCATCTCGGCTCCTCAACACGCGGCGCAGAGCTATGAGGTCGCCGCTGCGAGCAGCTTATGCAAGGGTATACAGGTAGCAACTTGGTTTTACCTTGATGTCTCCTCCTGGCCCGCGGTCCACGAATACCGATTTGTTGAGAGATGGTCCTAGCATTGCTCCGAGTGAAATACGCTGGTTCCGAACGGCAGTTATACCCCTAATTTGCGGCTTCCAGGAGTAGGTGCGATGATCGGAACCCTTATTACCGGCCGCAAATGAAGCGGCTCAATCTCGCCATCCATTCGTTGGCCAAGCCGCAAATGCCTGTCACGCAGAAAACGCCTGAATACCTGTAATCGCGCGGCCGAGGATCAGCGCATGCACATCGTGCGTGCCTTCGTAGGTGTTCACGGTTTCAAGGTTCTGCGCGTGGCGCATCACGTGATAGTCCTCCGAGATGCCATTGCCGCCATGGATGTCGCGGGCCGCGCGCGCGATGTCGAGCGCCTTGCCGCAATTGTTGCGCTTGATGAGCGAGATCGTTTCCGGCGCCGCCTTGCCTTCGTCGAAGAGACGCCCCGCGCGCAGCGCCGCCTGCAGGCCAAGCGCGATCTCTGTTTGCATGTCGGCGAGCTTCTTCTGCACAAGCTGTGTCGCCGCCAGCGGACGCCCGAACTGCTTGCGGTCGAGCGCGTAGCCCCGCGCGCGGTGGAGGCAATCCTCGGCTGCGCCCATCACGCCCCAGGCGATGCCGTAACGCGCGCGGTTCAAGCATCCGAAAGGCCCTTGCAGGCCAGAGGCGTTCGGCAGAAGCGCGCTTTCAGGAACCTCGACATCGTCCATCGCGATCTGCCCGGTTATGCATGCCCGCAAAGAAAGCTTGCCGCCGATCTTCGGCGCGGAAAGCCCGCGCATCCCCTTTTCCAGGATGAACCCCCGAATTTTGTTCTGATGCGCGCGCGATTTGGCCCAGACCACGAAGACATCGGCGATGGGAGAATTCGAGATCCAGGTCTTCGATCCGCGCAGCCTGTATCCGCCGTCGATCCGCTCGGCATAAGTTGTCATCGATCCCGGATCGGATCCCGCGTCCGGCTCGGTCAAGCCGAAGCAGCCGATGAATTCTCCCGACGCGAGCTTCGGCAAATATCTCCTGCGCTGCGCCTCATCTCCATAGGCGTAAATGGGATGCATGACGAGCGAGGATTGCACACTCATCATGCTGCGGTAGCCGGAGTCGACGCGCTCGATTTCGCGGGCGGCAAGTCCATAGGCGACATAGGACGCGCCCGCGCCGCCATATTCCGCGGGAAGCGTCAGCCCGAAAAGGCCAAGCGCTCCCATTTCATCGAAGATTGCGCGATCCGTTTTCTCGTGGGCGTAAGCCTCGATCACGCGAGGGCGAAGCCGGTCTTCCGCGAACGCGTGAGCTGTGTCCTGAATGAGGCGCTCTTCCTCGCTGAGCTGCTCCTGAAGAAGGAAAGGGTCGGCCCATTGGAAGCGAACTCTATCGATGTTTTTGCATCGGCTGGGGTATGCATCTTGTCACTCCGGGCGGCAAATGTGCCGCCCCGCGGTCTGGCGCTCAGTTTCGCCCAAATATAGCAGAGTTCCCCGCCGTGAAGGCCGATTCCGGGGAGAGGGTGAACTGTTTGAGGCCATTTTTGGAATAGTTTCGCGGTGTGAGGCCAAGCATCAAGATTTGACCCACTTTCCTGGATTAAAGCTCTCCGGCGAAGAGATTCGGATATCAGCAAGGAGGAGTCGAGTCTATGACTGCAGGGATAATGCTCCGCTCAAGGCTCTTTGGATTTGCGTGCGTTATGGTCTTTGCAAATTCCGTAGCGTTCGCCCAAACCGCGCAAGACACCGATAGCGCCTCGCCCGCGACGGCAAGCCCAGGTGCGGCGCCGAAGGCCAAAAGCAAGCCATCGGACAAAAAATCTCAAGGCAGCCAACCGGCCAAAGCCGCCAGCGCGGATGCGAAGCCGAAGACGGGCCAGTATGCAACCGAGGCGGAGGCGAGATCGCACTGCCGCGGCGGCGTTGTGTGGGTCGATAAAGACCACTTCAACCACTACGCTGGATCGCGCGAATATGGCCGCAAGCCTGGCGCATTCGCCTGCGAGAACGGTTGAGCCCGGCTAATAGAGGCCGGGAATAAGGCGGTTCGTGCGGGCGCGATAGGCGTCGTACTCGCCGCCGAATTGTGTTTGCAGCAGCCGCTCCTCGGCGCGTATTCGTCCGATAAGCGGCAGAATGAGGATCGCGGTAAGCAGCACGCCCACGCCGGAGCGAAAGGCAAGGCCCCAGCCGAGCGAGCTGATTAGCAGCCCCAGATAGCTTGGATGGCGGATAACGCTGTAAACGCCAGTGGTGACGAGGCTGTGCCCCCGCTGGATCGCGACCAATCCGCTGAACCTATTGCCTAGCACAAACACCGGCCAGAGTCGCAGCGCTCCGCCAAGGGTGAAAAGGGCGACGCCAATCCAGCGTGTGGTCTCGCCGTCGATGGTCCAAAAATTGGAACGGTCTGTATAAGCCGGCAGATAGGCCAGCAGCAGGCTGATCACTGCAAAGACGGGCAATACCCAGCGGTTGGAGCGATCCTCCCGCTCACCGCTGCTAAGGTTGCCGCCGGCGAAGAACGCAGCCACGCCGAGCGCGGCGAGCACGAACACAATCGCATTTAACGCCGGATGAGAGAAAAACGCGGCGAAACTGCCCAAGCCCAGCACAGCGAGGCCGAGAAAGGCGGCCAAGCCGAGGGTGATGGAAATGATTCGCGACGCGGGCGCCATCCCGCTAATGCGTCCAGCTTCCGATCCGGCCATATTTGAAGTTATCCGCGTAGGCTTTCTTCACGAAAGCGCGCGGATGGGGCTCAAAGATCCGGTAAGGAACATGGTTCTTCTGCGCGTAATCGACCGCCTCTTCCTTGGTCTCGAAGAAAAGTCGCACCTGCGACAGCATATCGCCCGAGCTTGTCCAGCCCATCAGCGGCTCAATCTCGCGCGCTGTGGCGGGCTCATACTCCAGCACCCACTCCTTGGTTTTCGACCGTCCCGACTGCATGGCGGTTTTTGCCGGCTTATAGATGCGTGCAACCATGATGCCCCGAATGCGATGGATTGTTCTCTTCGCGAATTTGGGCCATACCGGCTGAAATAACAATCGCAAACAGCCAGGCCCAGGATACATATGCGAATTTTGGTGACAGGCGCGGCGGGGTTCATCGGCTTCCATGTCGCGGAAGCTCTGCTCAATCGCGGCGATGAGGTCATCGGCTTCGATAATCTCAACGCCTATTACGATCCCGCTTTGAAACAGGCGCGGCTCCAAATTTTGGAGCAGCACCGCGCGTTTTCATTCGTGAAGGGCGGCCTTGAATATGAAGAGGCGGTCCGCGGCGTTTTCAAGCGCTTCAAGCCAGAGCGCGTCATTCATCTGGCGGCTCAGGCTGGCGTTCGCTATTCGATCGAGGATCCGCACGCTTATGTTCAATCGAACCTTGTGGGCTTCGTGAACATTCTCGAGGCGTGCAGAGCGCACGGGACCGGCCATCTGGTCTTCGCCTCTTCAAGTTCCGTCTATGGCCTCAATACCAAGCTGCCTTTCAGCGAGAGAGACGCGGCCGACAGGCCCACAAGCCTCTACGGCGCGACGAAAAAATCGAATGAGCTGATGGCGCATGCCTATGCCCATCTGTACGGCCTTCCCATGACGGGTCTGCGCTTCTTCACCGTGTACGGGCCGTGGGGACGCCCGGATATGGCGCCGTTTGGCTTTACAAAGAACATTCTGGAAGGGCGGCCGATCGATATTTACAACAATGGCGCTCACGCCCGCGATTTTACCTATATCGCCGATATTATCGATGGCGTTTTGAAGGTGCAGGATCAGCCTCCGCACGGCGCCAGCGGCGAAGGGCAAGTCCCGCTGTTCAAGGTTTACAATATCGGGAACAGCACTCCCGTTCCGCTCCTGGATTTCATCGCCTGCATCGAAAAGGCGGCAGGGCGGCCGGCCATCAAGAACTTTCTGCCCTTCCAGCAAGGCGACGTGCTCGAGACGCACGCCGATATCGAAAGCATTGCCCGGGATACGGGGTTCAGCCCCTCGACGCCCATTGAGGTTGGCATCCCGCGTCTCGTGAGCTGGTATCGCGACTATTATCGCGTCTGATGCACAATGTACGTTGAGCCAGCGGCGCTAACAAATCCGCGCGGCTGCCGCAGCGCCACCCAAAGCGGACGGAGCGAATTTGCCGCCCCGCCCGCGAGATCGTTTCAAGCCGGCCCGATCGGGACATCCAACGTCTTCTTTGCCGTTTGGGTCTTCGCGCTCTTCGGAATGAAGACTAGGGTGATGGCGGCGCCGATCAGCAAAAGACCGGCGATCGCGTAAAGCGCCGCTGATGGATCGCTGGAGAGCGGCTTCACCCAAATCGCCACGTTCGGTCCCACATAGCCGCCCAGATTACCGACCGAATTGACCAAGCCAATGCCAGCCGCAGCCGCGGTCCCTGTCAGGAATGCCGAGGGAATCGGCCAGAACAAGGGCATGGAGCCGATGACTCCAAGGGTCGCGAGGGAGAGGAAAGTGATCGCCAGCACCGGATCTCCCGGCAAAAACGCCACTGAGGATCAGGCCCAAGGCGCCCCCCGAGACGTTGAGCGCGTAATGCAGGCGCCGCTCCCCCGTCCGGTCGGAGTTCCAGCTCAGGAGCAGCATTCCGATGGTCGCGACGCCATAAGGAATGGCGGTTATCAGGCCGACATCGAGGTATCCCTTGACCCCAAGCGCCTTGACGATGGTTGGCAGCCAGAAGGCGATCCCATACAGGCCGATCATCAAGGTGAAGTAGATGGCGCAGAGCGCATAGACTTTGCCGCTCTTGAAAGCGTCGATCAGCCTGCTCTCGGCCTTTTGCTTCTCCCCGGCTTCGAGATTACTCGCCAGCAGGGCTTTTTGCTCATCCGTCAACCATTTCGCGTCGAGGATACTGCTGTCCAGATAGCCCAGCACCCAGAAGCCGACCAGAATGGAGGGGATGCCCTCGAGCAGGAAAAGCCACTGCCACCCCGCCAAACCCAATGCGCCGGAGAAGAAGTCCATCGTCGCGCCGGAGACCGGGCTGCCGATCACCCCGGCCACCGGGATCGCCGCGATGAACAAAGCGGTCCTGCTCGCGCGTTTTTCGGAGGGATACCACAGCGTGAGATAGAAAATGATTCCAGGAAAGAACCCTGCCTCGGCCAACCCTAAAACGAAGCGCATGACATAGAACATGGTTTCGCCGGTCAGGAACATCATGGCCGAGGAAACGAGGCCCCAAGTCACCATGATCCGGGCGATCCAAACGCGCGCGCCGAACTTCTTCAAGAGCACGTTGCTCGGCACCTCGAAGAAGAAATAGCCGATGAAGAACAGACCGGCGCCTGAGGCGTAAGCGGCGTCGCTCAAGGATAAATCCTTGGCCATCTGCAGCTTGGCGAAGCCCACATTGACCCGGTCGAGATAGGCGAGGATATAACAAAGGAACAGAAACGGAATAATCCGCCTGTCGACCCTTGCATAGGTTTTCGCTTCGAATTTGGGATCGGTAGACATAGGTGGATGCCCCCCTGAACTACGCCACATCGACGGCGATGAAGATATCGGAATTGCCCAACGTCAATTGAAATTCGCCGATAGGGCTGCGCATCGCTTCACGCAAGTCAAGGCCCAATCTAGTTGCAAGCGCCTTATTCGCTTCGTATGAGGCGTAGACGCATCCCCAAGGGCGAACTTAGCTGAAACCTTCAGGTCTCATCGCCGGCTTGGCGGTCGCCTATTGCCAGCGCTGATCGGCGACCGCAAGGCTGGTCTTGTCGTAGAGCAGGGATATAAGCTCTTTTCCATGGGGAACGGTGGCGGCGAACTTTTGGTAAATGGGGATGCTTGCAATTACGAAGGCCAGCGTCTCGATCTTATTGATCGCGATGTGCGGCCTCAGTTTTTCAAGATAGTAATTGTCGAGTTTCTCCCCGAGGGCCATGGCCCAGTCTTGAAGCTCTTCGGCGATCTTCTGAAGCTCGTCACGGTCGGCTGGAGGCAGCGACTCCCAAGTTTTCTTCGACGTTACCATGTAAAATGGCAGATACTGATGAGCCGTGAGAGAGAGATATTTTTGTACTTCATGATAGCGGGCGGTGTAAATGTTGCCGAATGGATTTTCCTGGCCGTCGATACGTCCATCCTTCAGAGCATCGTAAAGCGCCTGGCCGTAGGGATAATCGATGACATTGGCTCCATACGCTTCGAAAATTATTCTCGTACTGCTCCCTTGGCCAACGCGAATCCGGACATCTTTCAAATCGCTTGGGTAGACTATGGGCCTGACATTGTTTGTAACATGCCGAAACCCGTTTTCCCACAAGGCAAGTAAGTGAAAACCTTTGGCTTCGGCAGCCGGACGGAAGTACTCATTAAGAAGCCTGTCGCGGGAACTGCGAATGATTTCGCGGCTCAAGACGAGATAGGGAAGCGACCACACGGAGAAGACGGGATCGACCTTGTCGAATGTCACGGACGGCAGGAAGAATGTGACGCTGCCGTCGAGCACTTTCTTCTCAAGCTCAATGTCGTTGCCAAGCGCGCTTCCGCCAATAACGGTCACTTTCACGCGCCCGTTGAGCCTCGCCCCGACCCGGCGCGCGAATTCCCTTGCAGTCATTTCATGAATTGAATTTGCATCTCCGACATGGCCAAAAATCAGCTCAATCGGCTCGGAGCAAGCCGGCTTGAAAACAAGAATATTAAATAGTATCGCAACCAGTATAGCGTGACGCACGGTTCGGCCCCCCCACATTGATGCTTGCATACGCCTTAGCCTTTAGTCTGTCGACAATCCACGGTTATGGGCGAGTTATCGATACCTGCTCAGAAGAAGCAACCGCCATAAGTCATGACGCCTTTGCCTTCGTGGAGCGATAGGAACTCCTCAACACGCTCCGCAGGTCATTTACGCCAAGGGCGGGATTCCAGTAATCGGAAGGTATATTCAATGGAGCCAATTGGAAAATAGCGGCAGCGCGCTCCCGTTTTGACGGTGCGGGACGAGACGGCGGATCGGGACGCGGACATGCGGGAGATGCCAGCCAGCGCGTGGACTGAGCCTAAAGGCCGCTTTCTATGTGCCGTAGTGGAAACCGGAAGACAAGTCTGTTGGACGCGCGTGGTTATGACGGGTCCGGATGCCGGCCATCGGGGAGCGCAGCCAAAATGGCTGAGCCCGCGCCGCTAAGCACCCTAATCGGAAATGCTACTGCAGCGCTGGCGGGGGCTCTTACCGGGAGGCAAATCGCCTTCGAAAATGCGCGCTACCGGCGAATTAAGCGAAAGGGTTCTTCACGGTGACGGTCTCTTTGGAGACGATTTTCTCAGGCAACGCCGGATCGCTTTCAAGCGCACTGACAATATCGTTGAAGAGATCGCGAAGCTGGCGGGCGTTCGCCAGTCCTGCCTTATCGCGGGTCAGCGCGATATTGCCATAGATGCTGATATGCGTTGTCCTGTTCTCGATGTCGAGGCCATCCAATGAGACAGCCTCTTCCTCATTTTGAAACGGATGGATAAGGCCCATGAATGCCTCGGTTTATTTGTGTTGCGTTAAATCGTCGACGCTTGGACCGTGTCCCTTGACCCGGCCGCCGAACCGCCCCTGCTCCGCAATGGCCGGAACCTCAGCCTGATCCCTCAAGGCGGAATCGGTGACCGAAGGAAACACGTCGATCCCTATCCGCTTTTGTAGCTCATTCACGGAGATCTTTTCAATATCGTCCACGGCCACGGTATTTTTGTTGGGTACCCAGTAAACGCCCATCTTGCCTTCTTCTGGGATATAAACCGCCTTCCAGGTGTCTGTCGGGATCAAGACGCGGCCGTTCAGGCTTTGCAGCTCGTTCCCGATGAAGGCGGGGCCAGTGGCGACGTAGATGTCGCGCCCTGCATCGCTGGCGTCGCCCGCGCCCGTCGCCGCGCGCACCCCGGATTCGATCCGTTCCCACACGCCTTCGTTCTGGTTGGCCGCCTGGGGAACCATGTTCGACAGCAGGAAAAACTCGCTGCCGGCCGTCCTGGTCGACATGTCGCCGTGAGGAGCCATATGGCCGCGGTCGACGTGGATGAAGCCCTTGTAATCGCTGAGCTCCGACCGCTCATCGGCGGGCAGGCGCAGGTCGGCTCTGAAATCGTTCGTCCGCCCGCCCGTGGCGGCGGCCTGTTCGATGCCCTCTTTCGTGATGTGCTCGGAGGAAACGAGCGGGGTTCGCGATACGCCCGAATAGGTCACGGCGTAATCGCCATTGCTGATTTCGTGGACCTTGTCCGCCAGTTTTGGATTGAGAATTTTCGGGGCGACGCCGCCAGGAAATTCGTCGAGGGCTCCGGCGAAAGCTTTGTCGATGGCGCCTGCTGGAATGGCGTTCCTGCTGTGACTGGTGCGTCTAGCGTGCGGCGCAACCTCCTCTTCGGTCTTGGCCGTTCGCCCCGATTTGGCGGCCTCTTCACCGGTCTTGCCTGCGTCCTCCAGATCCCTCTCAGCCTTGCTCCCATTCTTGAGCACTTTTCCGCCGTCTTCGACGAGATTGCCGCCTTCCTCCAGGCCCTTCTCAATCTTGCCGCCATCCTCAAGGACTTTTCCGCCATCTTCGAGGAGCTTGCCGCCTTCCTCCAGGCCTTTCACAGCCGCCTTCTCGCCGCCGCCGAAGCCGCCGCCCGCGGCTATGTCCACGCCCATGCCGATGACCATGGCGGTCGCCGGGCTGGCGCCGAGCTTTTGCGCAGCGCCGGTGGCTGCCTGCGTGGTGAAATTCTGGGTTGCTTCGCCCGACCAGGCCTGCCTTACGCCCGCCTGAATGTCGTCGAGCCCGTGCAGCGCGACCGCGCCTCCGGCGACCGCGCCAATGCCCGTTTCGGATGTGGCCACGCCAAAGGCCGCGCCGCCAACGGTTTCTACGACGCCAACGCCCGCTTGCAGTACGCCCAGGCCGCGCGTGAACCAATTGCCGCCACCGTGACCGGCTGGGTTGCTGGCCGGCTGATCCGTTGTCTTCTGGGCCGAGCTTTGCTGCGGCGCCTGCTGGGAAGCTGTCGCGGTTTGCCTGGGCTTCGCCCTGTCCAGCGCATTCTCGAATGCGGCGCTGTCGCCAAGCGGAACCGTTTCAAAAGCGCTCTGACCGCCGTCCAAGGCGCCAGCAACCTCGATGCCCATTTGACAATCCCTTTGCTCATGGAAAAAAAGATGCTGCTTTGGCTGAGCAAAGTATCCATTCGACCTGACTAAAACCTGTCGGCGAAAGAGCCAGCGCAAGACCTTGTGCCGCACAGTCCGTGCCTGGCCGGCTGCCCGGCCGATGCAGGCGCAGTTAACGGACGAACGGAAACAGGAATCCTGGCGTGGAGAGGAGTTGAAAGGCAGCGATGTCCGCTGAAATCTGTAAGCGGCCGCATTGCCGCTTCGGCAGCTTCGGTGCAGGTTTCCCGGACGTTGTGACGAAGCCCTTGACGGCGCGCTCTACCGGCGGCGTCCGAAACCTGTCTTTTGTTTTCGCAGAGTGAGCGACTGACGCTCGCTTGGGAAACCCCGCTGCTCAGGCGAGCCGGCCGCGTCGCGGCCGGATTAGTTTTATTTAGAAGCCCTCGAAGACCTTTCCGCAGGGATTAAGCGAGATCGAAGCGATCGAGGTTCATCACCTTGTTCCACGCCGCCACAAAGTCATGGACAAACCGCTCCTTCGCATCCTCGCATCCGTAGACTTCCGCGACAGCGCGGAGCTGGGAGTTCGAACCGAAGATGAGATCCACGCGCGTGCCGTTCCACTTGGGTGCGCCGTTTGCCCGGTCGCGCCCCTCGAACACGTCTTGAGCTTCCGAAGCCGCCTTCCACGTCGTGCCCATGTCGAGCAGGTTGACGAAGAAGTCATTGGTGAGCGTCTCGGGCCGCTTGGTGAAGACGCCGTGCTGGCTCCCATCGAAGTTTGCGTTCAAGACACGCAGGCCCCCGATCAGAACCGTCATCTCAGGCGCAGTCAGCGTCAGCAATTGCGCCCGGTCCACCAGCAGTTCCTCGGCCGAGCGGACATGCCCCGGCTTGAGATAGTTGCGGAACCCGTCGGCGGCCGGTTCGAGCACGGCAAAGGACGCCACGTCGGTTTGCTCTTGCGACGCGTCCGTGCGTCCCGGCGTGAACGGAACCGTCACGGTGTGCCCGGCGTCCTTCGCCGCTTTCTCCACGGCTGCGACGCCGCCGAGAACGATCAGGTCAGCGAGCGAAACCTTCTTGCCGCCTGACTGCGAGGCGTTGAAGTCTTTCTGGATCGCCTCCAGGGTCTGCAGCGCCTTCGCCAGTTCGGCCGGCCTGTTGACCTCCCAATCCTTCTGGGGGCTTAGGCGAATGCGCGCCCCGTTCGCGCCGCCTCGCTTGTCGGAGCCGCGGAACGTCGCCGCCGCCGCCCAAGCTGTCGCGACCAACTGCGATACGGAAAGGCCAGAGCTGAGAATTTGGCCCTTGAGAGCAGCGGTGTCCCGCTCATCGATCAAGGCATAATCGGCCGCGGGGATAGGGTCTTGCCACAGAAGCTCTTCCGCAGGGACCAGCGCGCCGAGATAGCGTGACCGGGGACCCATGTCACGGTGCGTCAGCTTGTACCAAGCTCTGGCGAACGCGTCCGCGAGCTGATCCGGGTTTGCGTGGAAACGTCTCGAAATCGGCTCGTAGATGGGGTCCATCCTCATCGCCATGTCGGCCGTGGTCATGATGGGAGCATGCCGCTTTGAAGGATCTTGCGCATCGGGAACCGTATTCGCCCCGGCGCCGCCTTTCGGCGTCCATTGATGAGCGCCGGCAGGACTTTTCGTCAGCTCCCAATCATAGCCGAACAGATTGTCGAAGTAGCCATTGTCCCATTTGGTCGGGTTGGCGGTCCAAGCGCCTTCGATGCCGCTCGTGATCGCATCCGAGCCTTTGCCGGCGCCGAAGCTGTTCTTCCAGCCGAGACCTTGCTCCTCAATGCTGGCGCCTTCGGGCTCCCGGCCGACATACTTGCTCGGATCGGCGGCGCCATGACATTTGCCGAATGTGTGTCCGCCAGCGACGAGCGCGACCGTCTCCTCGTCGTTCATCGCCATGCGAGCGAACGTCTCCCGAATGTCACTGCCCGAGCCGACTGGATCGGGATTACCGTCCGGTCCCTCCGGATTAACGTAGATCAGGCCCATTTGGACGGCTGCCAGAGGATTCTCGAGATTCCGGTCGCCGGTGTAGCGCTTGGCGCCAAGCCACGTGTCTTCGGAGCCCCAGTAAATGTCTTCTTCCGGCTCCCAAACGTCCTCGCGCCCGCCGCCGAAACCGAACGTCTTGGCTCCCATCGATTCGAGCGCGCAATTGCCGGCGAGGATCATGAGGTCGGCCCATGAGATTTTACGGCCGTATTTCTGCTTGACCGGCCAAAGCAAATGACGCGCCTTGTCGAGGTTGGCGTTGTCCGGCCAGCTGTTGAGAGGTGCGAAGCGCTGCGTGCCGGAGCCCGCGCCGCCACGGCCGTCGCCGATACGGTAAGTGCCGGCGCTGTGCCAGGCCATCCGAATGAACAACGGCCCGTAGTGACCGAAGTCGGCCGGCCACCAGTCCTGAGATGTGGTCATCAGCGCGAAAAGGTCTTTCTTCACCGCGTCAAGATCGAGACTCTTGAACTCTTCCGCGTAGTTGAACGCCTCGCCCATCGGATCGCATTGGGGAGGGTTCTGGTGGAGCATCTTCAGGTTCAGCTGGTTCGGCCACCAGAGCCGGTTCGACATTTCCAAAACGACCGCGTTCTTTTCAGGCCCGTGTGAAACCGGGCACTTGTTTTCAGCCATGTTGTTTCTCCCGTCAGCTATTCCGTAGACCAACGTTTTACGCAACATATCACATCAGGTGAAATAATATTAATGAGCATGCCGATAAGATATTCTGATTACATGCTACGCTTAAGTGGTAATCGGCATGCTTCCCACGCCGCTCGTGATTGCACTTGAGAAAAAGGCTCGTTTTTCGCGAATTCGCGCAACGGGGTCCCTTCTCCCATCGCGTTTTCCTGCAAGCGCGATAACTCTGAGTTGCGAGCACGCCATGGCGTGCTTGCTGGGAGAAGGACAGAATGAGGGAGTAACGAATTGAGTTTTAAGGCGCTTTTTTGTTTCCGTACCGGCCGGCGCATCAAAACACAGCGTGGTCTCCAAGCTCGGATGAGGCCTCGCCTTTGACCAGCTGGGCATAGAAATCGAACAGCGTCTCGGATCCGGCCGTGGGTGTTCCAGCGGCGTCGTAGCGCCCCGTCGCCGGGTCCAGAACGAGCATGGACTCCGTGGCGTAATAGCGCCCGATGCGAGCAAGCTCAGCTTTTTCCGCCAGCGGTGGAATTATGCGGCCAAGCCCCCCGAGCACCCACGCGATTGTGTCGAGCAGCGCCACAGGCACGTGCTTGAACCGCGGCTCGCGTCCCAGCAAGGCAAACAAATGCTCGCCCTGTTGTTTCGGCGTGATCGCTTCTCCCGGCCCGCCTATAGGCAGCACGCGATTGCGGCGGCTTTCCTCGTCCAGGCATTCGGCGAGGAATTGGGCCAGATCGTTGTCGCTGATAGGCTTGCAAGCCGTCAGTTCGCCATCGCCGAACACTAGGAAGGGCTTGCCCCGCTTCAGCCGTTCGACCTGTCCCGACAGTGATTTGAAGAAGGCGGTGGGCCTGACAATGGAATAGGCGAGGCCAAATTCGATGAGGTCTTTCTCGAACGCCAGCTTGGCATGCTGAAAAGCCAGAAGCGGTTTCTGAACGCAGATCGCCGACAGCAGCACCATTTGCGAGACGCCGGCTTCCTTTGCGGCGGCTAACGCGCCGGCATGGGCCTGGTAATCGATGGCCCAGGCATCCTTGGGCGCCCGGTTCGAGAGGCCAGGCACGAAACCAAAGCGTCAAAGCGCTCACCCCGAAAGCCTTCGCGCGCAAGGGCTGCAGGATCGGTTACGTCACCGAACCGCAGGGTGGCCCCTTTCAGCAGACTGGCGCTTTCGGTTGGCGTCAATGCGCCGCCAACCCCTGCGCGGGACCGTACGAAGCACACGACATCATGACCGCGCTGCACCAGCGCGCTTACGGTTGCCCGGCCGATGGCGCCGGTGCGCGCCCAACACCATTACGCGCCTTGGGTGAGGAGACCGGTTCCTTGCTGGCGGTGTCTCGTTCGCAATGTCATTCATGGGTCGCAGTATGCACCGGCGCCGGGACGCGAGGAAGTTCTGGTCTCAAAAGTGACAATAGGGCGCATAGCCGGTTCCGGCTCGCCAAGACGCTTAACGCAGGCCGAAAGCGGCCTGGAGGAACAGCCCTGCCGCCTGCAAACCCTCCGGGTCGATGCCATGGCCAAGACCGGGCCTGATCTGCCACTGCACCGGCACATCCGCCGCGGCGAGGGCGTTGCGGGCGAGGTGGATCGCCTGATAGGGGATCACATCGTCGGCGGAGCCATGGATGAGAAGAACGGGAGGCTTCACCTTGATTTCGGCAGCGAGGCGAGCTGCGCCCGCCAAATGCCCCGAAAAGCCGATGATCGCGGCTGGCGCCTCCGGCAAGCGCACGCCCGTTTGCAGCGCCATCATCGTGCCCTGGCTGAAGCCAACAAGCGCGACGGCGCTGAGCGGAAGCTTCGCTTTCTTAGCTTCTTCCAGGATGAACGCGCTGAGGGTGGGGTGCGCTCTGCGGACGCCTTCCTCCCATTCCCTCTCGCTTCGGGTCTCGAGGTTGAACCATTGCCGCCCGCCGGAGAATTGGCCCGGAAGCGCCTCCGGCGCGTGCGGCGAAACGAAGGCTGCGTCCGGCAGAAAGCGCGCCCACTCCGAGCCAAGCCCGATGAGATCGTTCCCGTCCGCGCCATAGCCATGGAGCAGGACTACGAGTTGCTTCGGGGGGCGGCCGGAGGCGGGCGCCAAGCGCGGGCCATCAAGTTGAATCGCCATCGAGGTTCCTTGGTGATTGAGGCGCCGGGAATGCATCAGCCTATGGGAATTGGTGAATTACATTGGCTAACTTCTCGATTTTAGCTCATATTCGCAAGATTGGCTAACATCGGAGCCGCGCCTGTGAATATATCCGCCCACGGCTGCGTTGCAGCGGCGCCCTGAGACAAGCCGAAGGCGCTGGGCAAACCCATCGCCGCGATCGCGGCCAGGTAGAGGCTATCCCAAAGGCATGCAGCGCTGCGTGACCGAGTGAAGCGGCTCGACGGAACTCTTTCCTTCGAATTGCGCCGATACGACCCGAACGCGGAATGCTCGCTTGACTTGGTATAAAAAACGGTACGAACGTTGCTTGTAAGAACCCGTTGCCGCAACTAAGACCTCTAGCCTCGAGAAGATGGTTACTGCCTGTTGAGGCGGAGCAATTTTACCCCAAGGAGGCTTTCGCCTTCGCTAGAAGTTGCTCGAAGGACAGAAGTGCGTCTCCGCCGCCCTCCCGCACAACGGCGTCAAAATTCTTGGCGAGCGCCGAGCAAACGATCAATGCTGACGCTGCTTCGCGCGGGTCTCCGCCCCATTTGCACAACATCACGGTGTCGCGGTCTCCGATTTGGGACTGCAACCCGGGGAAACTCGCAGGATCGGCCGTTTTGAACCATAGGTCGAAGCCGGCGTCTTCGCCGTCCAAAGTGCACGGCAAATATCCCGCCATTTCGAACGGAGCGTAAGCGCTGTCGAGCGTCAGGCCGAAATTAAGTTCGTCGACAGCTCGTTGCAGGGCCTTTCTCGTGGGAACGTCCGTGCACTTTAGATAGGCTGTGAGGGCGCGTGCCATAGTTTTCTCCAGGGTGGTCTTACGTCAACCGCAAATGCCGGTCACACTTAAGGCGGTTCCGGCGCCCAATGATAAGCGGGCGCGTCGAGAATTAGAACCAAATAGCGTGCCATGACCCGTCCTAGGCATGCACGGCTGTAAATGCGGCTGAAATAGTTCGGCCGTCGCAGCGGTTTGAAAGATGGTAAATTACTTCCCTTCGGGATAGTTGGGTCAAGCCTGCTGCACCGGGCCGTGCGCTGGCAGGGGGGTGTTGGGATGAGCGCCCGAGCGCGTCCTCCTCCGCCACCCCTTGAAAATTTTGCTTTGGACGCGGGGCCGATTGAGCCAATATCCCAGCGCGCGTTGCCGGATTGGCGGCCAATTCACCCTAGTCTGCAAAAAGCTTGGACTATCACCGCGCGCCGCCGTGAATTTGACGACTTTTTGCAAATTCATAATCGCAAATCATCAAGGGCTATTCACGTAAGGGGCCACTGAACTATGATCCATGGACGCAAAACTCCGGTGAGTTTCAGCGCCATCCGGTGTCTGAGGCTGAGCGCTATGGGCGTTCTGTTAGGAGCCGCATATGCCCCGATGGCGTTCGGACAGGGCGGTCAAACCGAGGTCGCCAAGACGCCTCCGTCCAATCCGCCAGCCGTGACAGCGCCGGTAATCCCAGCGCCCGCCTCACCCGCCAGCCCCATCGGACCGGGCGTTAATTGGCAAACCGGCGTAGCTCAACCACCTCAAGAGAATCCTGTGGCAATCCAGGAAAGCGAATTGAAGGTGGTCGCCAGAGTGAACGATTACTTTAACAACCTGACAGAGCTAGAGGGCGTCTTTGTTCAGACAGACCCGGACAACAAACAAAAGCGAGGAAGATTCTACTTTGCGCGTCCAGGAAAAATGAGATTCGATTATAGCGTACCAAGCAGCCTGAAGGTCATATCGGACGGCCGGTCTCTCGCCATCGAAGACCACGAGCTGAACACGTCCGAGCATTATCCCTTGGATGTTACGCCTTTCAAGCTGCTGATGTCCGATAACGTCGATCTCGCCAGAGACGGGAAAATCACAGACGTCGAGCAGGGGCCGGATACCATTGTTCTTACAGTTGAAGACAAGAACGGCAAATCTTCGGGCCGGATCCGTCTGTTCTTCAACCAACCCGATACCAGTTTGAAGCAGTGGATCATCACCGATGCCCAAGGATTGGACACCCGCATCGAGGTCTCGAACCTGGAGCAGAATAAGAAGGTTTCAGAGGAGTTATTTTATATTTCAGCGATGCTTGGCACCGATCATGATCGATGATGCGTAGTCTGCCTTCATCTTAGCATCAAAGGCCTGGCTTTGCAGGGCTTTCTTCGCCGATTTCGGACATTCCATAAGGCCGCGAGCGCGCGCCCTTATTCGTTAAGCAGAGTTTCCCAAAAGCATGCCTTCGGGCTTGCCCCGGAGGTGGCCACCGGTTTTGGGATAAAAACTCTGCTAAAACAAAGGACGCTAAGCAGACATTTGTTGGGGGACCAGCGAATGTCTGCTTAAGTTGCTGGTCAGCAACTTATCCCCGCCAATCATTGTGGAATGGCGACTTGAGTTTGACCATGCTCGCAATCTGATGCAATCAGAGGTTGTGCTTCCATGCGAGGCCTGTTCCCGCGTTGGCTTCGCCTAGCGGGGATAATAATGCCTTCTTCGACACACGAGCGCTTGAACGCTTACAAAATAGCTTTCCCATCGCATTCCTGGGCGGGAGCCGCTTTATTTGTATGTCTTATTGCGCCGGCCTACGCTGACGGTCTGGCAGGGGACATAAGCCTCAAAGACCCTATTCCGGATAATTTGACTTGGAACGGCGTTACCGTCTACGGGACGGTCGATGCTGGCTATGCCTATCAGACCCACGGGGCTCCTCTCAGCGGCGCTGCCTACACCGGCCTCCAAGACAACATAAATGGGTCCAAGGATGCCAATCGGGCGATCTCGTCACTGAGCGATGGCGGCCTTGAGCAGTCAAAAATCGGCGTCAAGGTCGAAGAGCCGATCGGTTACGGCTGGATAGCCATCGCAAAGCTGGAAGCCGCTTTCAACCCCGTTTCAGGGGAGCTTGCCGATGCCTGCGCGAGCCTTGTCAGGAACAACGGCAGGGCCTTGACGGCGCAAGATACGAACTACGACGGCAGCCGCTGCGGTCAGGCCTTCAGCGGTCCGGCCTATGGCGGCGTCAGCAATCCCTTTCTCGGGACGGTGACGGTTGGCCGCCAGCAATCGCTCGAACTTGACGCCATCGGCAGCTATGATCCTATGGACCTCTCCTACGCATTTTCGCTGATCGGCTATTCCGGTGGTACTGCTGCGGGAAGTGGAGACACGGAGACGGGCCGCTGGGACGATGCAATCAAATATGTCTTTCAGTACGGCGCGGTTCATGCAGCGGCCATTTACTCCGATGGCGGCCAAGATACGGCGATGTTCGGCGGGGGCTACGGCTTTAACCTCGGCGGCGCATGGCGCGGCTTCGCGATCGATGCGGTTTATACAAGGGATAGGGGCGCAGTTAGCAGTGCTTCGCTCACCTCCGCCCAAATCCTAGCTGGCGCAGATCCGAGCACGCTCGCGGGCACGATTACAGACGATGAGGCGTGGTCCGTGATGGGTAAGTATACCTTTGACTTCGCCGGAGGTCTCAAGGATGAGGGGCCCGGCGCCAAGCTGACGTTCTTCGCCGGCTATGTGCACATGGATTTGGCAAACCCGCAAAACCCGGTCGCGGCAGATTCCACGACGATTGGCGGCTATGTGCTTTCCGTCATCAATAACCAGCCATACGCCATCGGGAGCGACAAGATAACGCAAACGGCTTGGGCCGCGCCGAATACGAGCTGCCGTCCGGCTGGAGCTTCACCGGCGCTTACTATCATCTTGGCCAGGACGCCTATGTGGCTTACGCCAAAAATGCGGGAGGGGTCCTTGTCAACCAGAACTGCACAGCCCTGACAGCAACGAACGTCGCCAATAAGGCCACCGGAAAGTACGCTGGCATTACGACGGGCAGCAACTGCTCCGGCGACCTCAATCAAGGATCGTTCCTGGTCGATTATCGCTTCAACAAGCACTTCGATGTCTATGCTGGCGTCAGCTACTCGGCGGTGGGCGACGGCCTTTCGTCCGGCTACCTGAACGACAACACAACCTTCTTCATGACCGGCGCTCGATTGAAGTTTTGATCGGGCGGTCTCTTGGCGCGCCTCGTAAAAGGGCGAAAGTCCGGGCAACATCTTTCGCGAGCACACATTACGTCATGGCCGGGCTTGATCCGGCCATCCAGATCACATTGAAAGACATGTGTTTTCTGCTCCTGGATGCCCCGATCAAGCCGGGCCGTGACGAGAGTAGTTTGCTGGCTGCCCGGACTTTTGCCCCTGTTACCGCGCCTCCAGTCAACACCAGGAAAAATGCGGAGGATCAAGACGGCAGGGGCGCAGGCGCAGAAGGCGCCGAGCGCTATCTGCGGCAGGGCGTCGCGCAGCCTCCGCAGTCGCGCACTTAGTGCGCATGCATAACCCATAAACATAAGTTACTTGTTTTCGCCCGAAGCAGAGCTCGATGATTTTAGGAGCACGCCGGTGACAGAGGCAAACTAGTTTTCTCTTAAATACTTTGGGCCCAGCGACCCCGCCGATCAATTTACCCCCGTTTGCAGAGGGCGGCAATCACATCGCTAGCCAGCATTCTGAGCGCGCTGCAATGTCTTTCGCTTTTCCGGTTATGGAATTGATGAGGTCATAGCTGCCTCGAAAAAAATCGGTTAGCAGCGCTTGGGCGTCGAGCCCATCGTTCTGAACGGTCGACCATTTAGCATTGGCATAATCTCCTGCTCTGGCTTCAGAAAGCGAAAATCTATTCTTGAAGCTGACCGCCATTGCTGCACTGCACAAACGAAAGCATTTGCACATTTGAATGAAACGCTGGATGATTTGATTATATCACTTGAGAAGACGTAGCCAAATCAGAGGGCGAGCAAACATGTCTCTTTCGAGCGAGCTGAGCAAAATCACAACTTTTCTTGTATTCGGGTTTCTGGCCGCGCTTATTCTTGGAATGCTCTGAGGACCGCGCCTATTCTGCTTGACAGAGGCCGGGTTCGCCTGTGACGCCTGCAAGGATCTCGGCGATGTGGCGGACCTCGATCTCCTTGCCCTCGCGGGCAGCTTTTCCCGCAATGTTCATCAGGCAACCAAGATCGGCGGCAGTGAGCACTTCCGCCTTTGTCTCAAGAGCCCGATCCAATTTCTGGGCGGTCATGGCGTTTGAAATGGCAGGGTACTTGATCGAAAACGCGCCGCCGAATCCGCAGCAAACTTCGCGGTCGCTCATTTCGACGAGGGTGATCCCATCCAGGCTTTTCAGAAGCTTTCGCGGCTGGGAAACGACGCCAATCTCCCGGATCGATGAGCAGGAATTGTGATAGGTCACGCGGCGGGGATACTCGCGTCCGGCAAAATCGACGCCGAGATCATCCGCGAGGAAGGCCGTCAACTCTTTGACGCGGCTCGCCAGGCCCGAAGCCCTTGCATGCCAGGACGGCTCCGTCTCCGGATCGAAGAGTTGAGGATAGTGCTTGCTCAGCATCCCCGCGCAGGAGCCGGAAGGCACGACGACGTGCGGGAAGGTCTCGAACGCCGCAATGACCTGCTTGGCGATCTCCTTCGTAGTCTCACGGTCTCCAGAATTGTAAGCGGGTTGCCCGCAGCAAGTCTGGGAGGCTGGGACGGTGACGCTGCACCCAGCCTCTTCCAGAAGCTTCACCGCCGCAAAGCCTGCCGATGGCCGGAACAAGTCGATGAGACAGGTGACAAAAAGCGCGACCTGAACGGGATGCCCGTCCTGGGCCGCGCCCGAAGGCGCTTCCATGGATGTTTCCCTTTTGACTCTCTATTCCTAGGCAGACCATGGGAGGTCCGGCTGCGGATATATCAAGCCTCCGCCGTCGCCTCAGCCTGGATAGTCGCGGGTTTTTTTTGAGCTGACCGGGCGGACGGTGGCGTGAGGTCCAGACCTTCATCCCAATAGGGCGTGGGGCCGTAGGCGGACACCAGGAAGTCGACGAACACTCGAAGCCTGGCCGGGATATACTGTTTGTCGGGATAGACGGCGTAGACGGCGACGCCCGGCGCCTCCCGGTATTGCGGCAGGATTTGCACGAGTTTTTTTGTCAGAAGGTCGTCCCGGATTTGCCATGTCGAACGCAACGCGATCCCGCATCCCGCCACCAGCGCTTGATGCACGATCTCGCTGCTATTCGTCTTGATGTCGCCGGAGAGCTTCAAGGAAACGATGCCATCCGGGCCTTGCAAACGCCATGTCAGATTGTTCTCGACAAGGATTTTATGCTTGGAAAGCTCAGAGAGCGTTTTTGGCGTTCCGTGCTCTTTCAGATATTCCGGCGTCGCGCAGAATATACGCCGGCAGGGCGCCAGCTTCTTCGCGACCAAACTCGAATTGTCGAGCTCCGAAAGCCGGATGGCCACGTCTATGCCCTCGCGGACGATGTCGAGGATGTGATCGGTGGCGATGATTTCGATGCTAAGGTCGGGATAGAGTTTCATGAACTTCCCGAGATACGGAGCGATATGCATCCGGCTGAAACCCGTAGGCGCCGTGATCTTGAGCGAGCCGCCGGCGCGCTCATGACCGGATGAGACGAAAGCTTCCGCCTCCTGTACGGTCGCCAGAATTTGGACGACACGCTCATAAAATCCCCGGCCTGTCTCTGTCAGCTGCAACTGTCGCGTCGTGCGGTGAAACAGTCTCGTCCCAAGCCGCGTTTCAAGATGACTTATGCGCTTGCTCACTACCGCCGGAGAAAGGTCGAGTTCGCGGCCCGCGGCTGACATGCTGCCAGCGGTCACCACCCTTGCAAATATTTCAAGGTCTGCAATAGAAGTCACAACCCCTCCTCAGATAAGCCGATATTGTATACAATCCAAGGCCCAAGATACGCAACCCCGCCATAAGGCCCTAGCTTGACACTATGTCAAGCATTCTTATAGCTCCATAACAAAAAATAATGTTCCTATATCTATATAATCAGCCCCGTACGGTCTACCCCTCGCGCGAGAAGCTGTCCGCAAAAAAAAGGAAATCAGTATGTCCCTGATAAAAATGCCACAGGCCGACGCCCTCGTCACTGGCCGGCGCGAACAAATCCTGACGGGGCTTTATCGTTCGCTTCGATCGGGCACGCTCATCGCCGAAGAAGCGGGTCTTCGCGCATTCGAGACCGATGCGCTCACCGCTTACCGCGCGATTCCTTTGGCTGTGGTATTGCCACGAACAACGGCGGAAGTTAGCCGCGTTCTCAAATTCTGCAGCGAAAACCGGGTCAAGGTTGTCGCGCGCGGCGCTGGCACTTCGCTGTCGGGCGGGGCGCTTCCGGCCACCGACGCCGTTGTCATCGGCCTGTCGCGCATGAATAGAATCATCGATGTGGATTTTCTTAACCGGACGGCGACCGTCGAAGCCGGCATCACCAATCTCGGCATCTCGAACGCCGTGGCGCACGCCCGGTTTTTCTATGCCCCGGATCCTTCAAGCCAGCTTGCCTGTACGATTGGCGGAAATATCGCCATGAACTCAGGCGGCGCCCACTGCCTCAAATACGGCGTTACGGCGAACAACGTCCTCAAGGTCAAGATGGTGCTGATGAACGGCGAGATCGTCGAGCTCGGCGGCGATTATCTCGACCCTCAAGGCTACGACTTGCTTGGGCTCGTCGTCGGCTCCGAAGGCCAATTCGGGATCGTCACCGAGGTGACAGTGCGCATCCTGAGGCAATCGGAAGGCGCGCGCCCGATGCTCATCGGGTTCTCATCCGCCGGGACGGCCGGCGCTTGCGTGGCCGCCATAATTGCGGATGGGCTCGTTCCGGTGGCGATCGAGTTCATGGACAAGCCCGCGATCCACGTCTGCGAAAACTTCGCGAAGGCGGGCTATCCCCTGGACGTCGAGGCCATGCTCATCGTCGAGGTGGAAGGATCGCCGAGCGAAATCGAGGACCAGATCGGGCGCATCACCGAGATAGCGAGCCGCTACGATCCAAAGACGCTGCGCGTGAGTCAAAGCGAACAGGAAGCCGCCGCCATCTGGAAAGGCCGGAAATCCGCCTTCGGCGCAATCGGCCGCATCTCGGACTATTACTGCATGGACGGCGTCATTCCGCTTGGCAAGCTGGCAGAGGTGCTGAAGCAGGTCGAGAATGCGGCGGAGAAGTACAAACTCACGATTGCGAACATCTTCCATGCGGGCGACGGGAATTTGCATCCAATTATTCTTTACAACGCCAATGATGAACACGAAAAAGTGATCGCCGAGGAGTGCGGCGCGGAAATTCTCAAGCTATGCGTAGATGCGGGCGGCTGTCTCACCGGCGAGCATGGCGTTGGAATCGAAAAGCGGGATCTCATGCGCTATCAATATTCGGAAGCGGACCTCATACAGCAAATGCGCGTGAAGTCGGCCTTCGATCCGCAATGGCTCTTGAACTTCGGCAAGGTCTTCCCGCTGGATCTTCAAGCACGCTTTGCGGTAGAGGCGCTGAACCATGACTGATGTATACATGCCTGGCGACGAGGCGGACCTCGCAGGGTTCGTGCAGGCGGCGAATGCGGGTAACTATCCTTTGGAAGTGTGCGGCTTCCGGTCAAAACGCGAAGCTGGCCGCCCTACGAACCCCGCCGCGGTCGTCTCGACGGCGAAGCTTTCCGGAATCACCTTCTATGAACCGGGAGAACTCGTGATTTCGGCGAAGGCAGGCACGCCGCTGCATGAGGTCGAAGCAGCGCTTGCGCGGAAAAATCAGGAACTTCCCTTCGAACCTGCCGACCTCAGCCGCATTTATGGAACGGACCCCATGGCCGCGAGCCTTGGCGCCATCGCCGCCATGAACATATCCGGTCCAAGGCGGATCTTACGCGGCGCGGCGCGTGATTATCTCCTGGGCGTTCGCGCCGTGAATGGCGAGGGCTGCCCCATCAAATCGGGCGGGAAGGTCATGAAGAACGTGACGGGCGTCGATATGGTTAAAGGCTTGTGCGGCTCCTGGGGCACGCTTGCGGTGCTGACCGAACTCACATTCAAGGTGCTTCCGAAGGCGCCGGAAAGCCGCACGGTCATCTTCCTCGGGCTCGCCGATGAGGCGGCTACCGGGGTAATGAGCGCGGCCATGGGGACGCCCTACGAGGTGTCGGGCACGGTCCACTTGCACGGCTCGCTTGTAAAAAGGCTCAGCGACGCCGAGGTCGCGCCTGCGAAAACGGCGCTGACCGCGCTCCGGCTCGAAGGCGCCCCGCAAAGCCTCGCCTATAGAGCCGGGAAGCTTCGGCGGGAGCTTGCGCCATTTGGCGACACCTACGAACTCGACAACCAAAGATCCCGGGTTTTCTGGGCCGACATCCGTTCTCTCTCTTTTCTATCCGCGAACTTCGACCGGCCTTTATGGCGCATCACCGTCGCCCCTTCGAAGGCCGCGCTTATCGTGCGTGCGCTGTCGGCCTATTTCGATGTGAGCGCCGCCTATGAGTGGTCCGGAGGGCTTCTATGGCTTGAGCTGCCGCCATCGTCGGATGCAAGCGTCACGGAACTGCGGCGGGTGCTGGCCGAGTTCGAGGCCGACTCCATGCTCATGCGCGCGCCCCGCCCGGTGCGCTCCGGCATTGAGGTCTTTCAGCCCCTGCCGCTGACGAAAATGAATTTGGTGCGGGCGCTGAAAAAAGCATTCGATCCGGCTGGGGTCCTCAACCCTGGACGCATATACGCGGGAGTGTAATGCCGGCATGGAAACAAACTTCACTCTCGAACAGCTTAGGGACTCCCGCCTGAATGAGGCCGAAAGCATACTGCGGCGCTGCGTTCACTGCGGCTTTTGTATCGCCACATGCCCGACCTATCTCCTGCTCGGCGACGAGCGCGACAGCCCGAGGGGCCGGATCTATCTCATTAAGTCGATGCTTGAAGGAAAGGCGTCGCCGAAGCAGGTCCGGCCGCATCTGGATCGCTGCCTGTCCTGCTACTCCTGCATGACGACCTGTCCGAGCGGCGTCGATTATATGCATCTGTCCGATTACGCGCGCCAGGCGGTCGAAAAATCGGCTATGCGCACGCCGCACGATGAGACCACCCGAAAATTGCTGCGCAACATATTGCCTTATCCGAAACGGTTCCGGCTTGCGCTTCTCGCGTTGCTTGCCGCAAGGCCTTTTCGCCGAGTCCTAAGCCGCTCGGGCGTGAAAATGCTGAGCGCGATTTTCGAACTTGCGCCAAAAAGCGCCATTAGGCACGGAATTTACACGCTGCCCCAGACAGTCAAGACGAAAAAGCCGAGGCGGGGCCGCGTTGTGCTGCTGAGAGGATGTGTTCAGCGCGTGCTGCGGCCGGAGCTCAACGACGCCACCATCAGGTTTCTCAACCACCTTGGCTTCGACGTCATTCTCGCGGAAGGGGAAGGATGCTGCGGGGCGCTTCCTCTGCATATGGGAAAAGAAGCCGGCGCCAAGGCCTTTGCGAAGCGGAACATCGATGTGTGGTACGCGCAGCGGGACAAAGGCCCGCTCGATGCGATCGTTATCAATACGTCGGGCTGCGGCACCACCGTGAAGGACTATGCCCATCTTTTTTCGGACGACCCCGCCTACGCGGAGAAGGCCAGATATGTCTCTTCGCTGGCCAAGGACGTGACCGAATTCGCGGCTCAGCAGAGGATGGACGCGCCGGTTGGATGGAGCGACATCCGCGTCGCCTATCATTCGGCGTGCTCCATGCAGCACGGCCAAAAGATCCAGGAGGAGCCGCGCCAGTTGTTGCGGAACGCCGGGTTCACGGTTCTTGAAATCCCCGAAGGCCATATCTGTTGCGGCTCGGCAGGAACGTACAATCTGCTTCAACCGGACCTGGCGAAGCAGCTGAAGGAGCGCAAGCTTCTTTCCATCGACAAGATTAAGCCCGACTGCGTCGCAACCGGGAACATCGGCTGTATCACCCAATTGTCGGCGGGAGCCGCGCCTGTTGTGCATACTGTTGAACTGCTGGATTGGGCGTATGGCGGCCCGTGCCCCGAGCCGCTGAAGCATCTGGAGAAGCGCGTGCGGTCGCTTCCAGGGGAAGGCGAGGCGGCCGGGAACGACTATGAGCTGGCTTAAGCCGGCAGCCTTTCTTTGGATTGCGTTTCCTTGCGTCTTGGCGTTAGGCGATCTCTGCTTTTCAAGCGCTAGCTTGCAAGCTCATGTCAAACCCGAAACTTTCCGGTTTTTCGAACGCGCTTCGCCTTTCGCGATTGAGGTTCGGCGCCGCCTTCGGAGGCATCGCCGCCATCACGAACCAAAAGAAGAGGCGAAAGCGCGCGAGCCGGAGAAAAGCAAAGCGGCGAAACCAGAGGTTCAGGAACCGCCCGCCCCGCCAGCGCAGGAGGCCGCGCCCAAATCGCCCGAGCCTTTCGGACCGCCACCGCCGCCCGCGACTTGGAGCGCAGCAGAAGTGGAAGCTGGCCGCATGGAGTGCGATCGCAAACTTTCCGGCCTGCATGCAATCTTCGACCGCCTCGATCCGATAAGAGAAGGCGCTTGCGGCTCCCCCTCGCCCATCCGGCTGAAGGCATTCGAAAGCGAACGCGCGCCGCGACTCGATTTCATTCCGCCGCCCACACTCTCGTGCAAAATGGCCGAGGCGTTGCGGCGCTGGTTCGATGACGTGGTGCAACCGAAGGCGAAAGCCTATCTGCACGCGACCATCGTGCGCATGAGCACGCTTTCGGGCTACGATTGCCGCACGCGCTACGACGATCCCGCGCAACGCATCAGCCAGCACGCCTATGCGAACGCGATCGACATCGCTGAATTCATTACAGCGAAGGGCGAGCGCATCGCCGTGAGTGAAGCCTGGGACGCGGGCGACGAACGCGCCGCCTTCCTGCGCGATATCCACGATGGGGCCTGCGAAATCTTCGGCACGACGCTCGGCCCGGAAGCCAACGATGCGCACAAGAACCATTTCCACCTGGATATGAAAGAGCGCAGGCGGCTGCTGTGCGATTTCACGCCCGCTCAGCTGCGCGCCCGCGAGGAAGCGAAGAAACATCGCGGCGCCGGCGCCGTGAAGGCGCCCCTTAGAGGCGAAGAAAGGTCAGCCGAGCGCAAAACCAATACGCCCGTGCCGGCTGCGGCGATTGAGGAGCCTGACCGGGCGAGACATTCGCATCGCCGCCGCCACCGAAGGCGCGGCCGCCATGCTTTATAAATTCAGCTAAGACCACCGCCGAAATTCCTGACAGCTTCCATTGTGTCGTCCCCGCTCCCAATGCGCGAGGGTAAACTCCGGCAGCGCCCCAGTAAACGATGCGCTATGTTATTGCTTTAAAAACTTTTACTGTCCCGATTACTGGATGCCCGCCTTCGCGGGCAAGACACCAGGTTGGTCGACGAAATATTGGCGCCGCATCCTCGCGCAATAATCGCTGAGATTGGAATAGGCCTCGGCCTTCGTGCGCAGCCCGGTTTCGAAAAGAGGACAGAGCGCGGCGAGAGCAGATCCGAAGACGGCCGCATCGGCTCCACAGGGAGCATCCCCCATCAGGTAGCGCTTATCGCCCAGGATCGCTGAAATCGACGCAAATGCGCGATCCGCCAGGATCAGCCTTTCCGCCTCGCTGTACCGGCCCGCGCCCTGGCCATGAAGCGCGCTGCGTATTTGCCGGCGGATCAGGAATTTGACGAAGGGCCGGACCGGCGCCGGCGCTGCGTCGAAGAATATCGCGGGGCCGCGCTGAAAATTTTTGTCATCCATCCAGCGAGCGTGAACAACGAACCAGTAAATATGATCCTCGCATAATTTCTCAGCGGCCCAGGCGACGCCGCGCTCCGATTGCGAAAGCCCCTTGTCGAAGTCGATGTTGTAACGCTGTTCCAGATGAAAGCGGATGAGGGTGGAATCCGCGATGATGTCCTCTCCGTCGCGGATATAGGGCAGCTTGCCTTTGGGCGCTTTGCCAAAACCCTTCGTGTCCGTCCGGTAGGGTAGACCCGCCATCTTCAAGAGCACCTCGGTTTTGAGGACGAAAGGGCTTGAATCGGGAAGGCCGAAGGCTGGACCGAAAGTGTAAAGCGTAATCATCGAAGGGCGCCCTTTTTTCGAATGCGGGACTTTTACGCCGCATCGCAAGAAATGACCATATGCATTCCCGCGGGCGGTCGCGGCGCGAGTTCAATCGCGCACTTGAAAAAGATCAATTTAAGTTTCCAGATGGAACATGGATCGATTGTGTGAATTGCTTTCAATGAAAGCTAACCGATTTCGGGTTTTAAGCGTGATCCGTGAACGCAAAACCGTAACATAGGACCAAGCGGCTGAAGCTTATCTATATAATAATTCTGCAGCATGAGTCCAGAATGACAAGACAAAGCGAGGTTTTAATGCGTTTTCCCAACCTAAAACTTGGGTTAATGTCGGCTTTGATTGCGTGCGCGGCTTTTACGGCCGCCGGAGCACAGGAGGGTGACAAGTCATATCTTCCTCCGCAATCATATCAGGGAAAAGCAGAGCCACCGATACAGGGGTCGGCGAAAGATCGATCGGGCACGTATGCGAACGCGGGCAGGCTGCCCGGCGGCGTGGCCCAACCAACCCACCGCAGGACAAGATTGGCCCATCGGAGACGTTACGAGCGTTACGCCTCTAACCAGCGTTTTTTTCCGCGGTTCCTGTTCGGTTTCTTCAATTGATGGTTCCGCTCAACGCGGTGCCGCAACGACCGGCACAGCGTTGAGCGACATAGATTCCCCAACATTTTCCTGGATCCATTTGGAGAAAAAGGTTACCGCGCCGGCTGCCTTTTCCAGCACAAAACCAACGGACTGACATCTCGTTTTCGGCGCAGGTATTCTGCGCTTCCTCATTGTCACAAAAAACGTCAAGGCGCGCATATTCACTAGTAAGCCCGTGGGAAATACTGACGCGTTCGCTCTTTGCATGGGCGATGCTTTTTCGTGCGCCCTCGATCCGCCACAGTAATGGCGAAGCGCTGCCGTTTTGCCGTTCCGTCATGGCCGCATTTGAGGCGAAAATCCGATTCGAGGCGCTGCGCTGGTCCGTTCAAGGAGGTAGAAATGGCTGCTGTTGGAGCCATCATTGCGGCGGCGCGATCGCAGCAAGAGGAAGAGGAGGAGATGACCCCCTATAGCGCGAAGGATCTGGCCGATGGCTGGGAATTCAAGATTTTGCGCAGCACCACCGGAAAGTTCAGCGACCCATTCTGGCTGAAGGCCGTGCTTGACGAGGAGGCGCGCGCCGGCTGGGCGCTTTTGGAAAAATTCGACGATTATCGCGTGCGCCTAAAGCGGCCCGCGAGCGCCCGCAGCCGCGACGCCTCGCTCAGCTTCGACCCCTACCGGAGCTCGGTTGGCATCGGGCAGGGGAGGCTCGCGCTGCTCATAATCGCCGGCACGATGGCGGCGACCGCTATCGGCCTCGGCGTGCTGTTCGCGATCTTGGGCCGCCAAGGCCTGCATTAAGGCCTGTGCGGCAGGATGAGGACGACGGGATGGGACCGGCAAGGGCGAAGAACGCGGGGGAAGGCTGGGAGTTCAAGATCCTGCGCACCGCCGCCGGCAGGTTCGGCGATCCCGCGCGGCTCAGGGCCGTGCTTGTCGAGGAGGCGCGCGCCGGCTGGACGCTCCTTGAAAAGTTCGACGATAACCGCTTGCGGCTTAAGCGGCCCGCCAGCACCCGAAGCCGCGACGCCTCGCTAGGCTTCGACCCTTACCGCAGCTTTGTTGGGCCGAACCAGGCGATGGCGGTTGCGTTGGCTACCGGCGCAGTGCTGCTCGCGGCTGGTGCGTTTGTGGCGTTGACGCTAGCGATGGTGTGGCTATCCGCAGGGCGTTGAGGCTGAAACCTGAAGATGACGCACCTATTCTTGTCCTCTTTCGAATCAGTCAGTTGTAGGATGGACGCGGTTCGAACGGCAGCGATTTTTTGCTGCATGTTGCGCAGCGCACTGATCGTCTCCTCGGGGGTAAGGATCGGCTTCGCGAACTTCTTCGCGGGCGACGGCCACTCTCACTTGCCCCTCGGCGCCTTACGAGGCCGTTGACGCCCCGAATCCAAAAGGCCGGAATAACAAAGCGCGATTGTTCGTTACGTTTTTAGGCGAAAATGGGAAAGCTATCGGTTAAATTGGGGAGGTATTACTTTTATTGATGCTGTGACCGGCTCTGCAAAGCGGCCGAGGGAAGAGGGAGCCCTAGATGGTCCTTTCGTGCGAGGCGGCCGACAGGGCCATGATGACCCGTTGCATCGAGTTATCGGCCCTGGCGGTGGCGGAGGGGGAATATCCGTTTGGCGCCGTGATTGCGCTCGATGGCCAAATCATAGCCGAGGCTACAAATCGCACTGTCCGGGATAACGATGTATCGCGTCATGCAGAGGTGATCGCCCTTTCTCTTGCGCAACAAAGAGCGGGCAGGACGGAGTTGCCCCGCGCCACACTCTACAGCAATGTCGAGCCTTGCGCGATGTGCGCCTACTGCATTCGGGAAGCCTGGGTGGGGCGCGTGGTTTACGCGCTCACTTCGCCTATTATGGGCGGGGCGTCGAAATGGAACATTCTTCGGGACAGGGATATCTCCAGCCGTGTTCCGGTTTTCGGTCCAGCCCCGGAAGTAGTGAGCGGTGTACTTCTGCGGGAGGCGCAAGACGCGTGGCGCGCTTGGAACCCCTTGGCATGGGAGATGTTGCGGTTGCGCGGCGTGCTCACAGACGATGATGCGCGGGACGAAACAGTGAAGGTGCTCGCCGCACATAAACGATCAGTGTGGCACCATGCAGTCTTCGCCGTCATGAGGCTTTCAAAACGGGCGAGACGCACCTCAGCCCCCCAACCCCGGCAACAAGGCATAGAGCCATGAATTATGTTTCGGAATCCGCCATCACTCAACGCGTGGCAAGCAGCAGCCCAAAAAGCGCGCTGGACCGGCAAGGCCGCGATCATGGGCCGTTTCGCAAAGCAATGCGCGGCGTGCTTCATTTTCTGTCCTATCATTTCGTGCTGAACCGCCCGGCGACGCAAACCACAAGGGCTGCGGGATTCCGCCTCACGGTGCGGCCGACAGTCTTTCATCCGCGCTACTTCATCAGCAGCGAATCCTTCGCGAAGTTCATCGATGGCCTGAACCTCTCGGGTAAAACGGTCGCCGATGTGGGCACAGGTACGGGCATCCTCGCCCTTGCGGCGGCGCGGGCAGGCGCCGAGACCGTGATCGCCGCAGACATCAACCCGAACGCGGCCATCTCTGCGGCGGAAAATGCCGCCGCCAATGGGCTCGGCGGACAGGTGAAAGGGCTCTGTAGCAATCTGCTTGCAGCGCTTGCGCCACGGCCGCTGTTCGATGTGATCCTATCGAGCCCACCGAAACATGCGGGACAGCCCCGCAATCTCGCGGATGCCGGCTGGCACGCTGGCGCGGGCAACAAGAACATTGCTGCGCTGTTCGAACAAGCGAGGGAGCGGCTGAAGCCAGACGGGCGTTTTTATCTGATGATCTCGTCAGATTCCGATCTCGATCTCTACGGCAGCCTAATCGCAAATGCCGGATTTCGAGCGAAGCTCGCCCTTGAGCATTCGATTTATATCGAATTTTTCCTGCTTTACGAGCTGGTGCTTTCAACATGAGGTGCTCGCGCTTGGAGAGCAGGCGCGAGCTGCCGGTCGCATTAAGTGCTAGAACCCGAAGCCGATGCCAAAGCCTGGCGCGACGCCGACGGTGACGCCCGGCCCCCAACCGTACCCGCCCCAACCGTAACCATAGCCAGCCGGATATCCCCAGCCGCTGTAATAGCCCGGATAATAACCACCGTAATAGGGCCTATACCAACCCCTGGCCCAACGGCGATGGCCCCATCCATAGCCATGTCCGCGGTAATGGCCATAAGTGCGGTAGTATATGGGTTGAGCCGCACTTGCGGCGCTGGCCGGAGCTTTGATGGCTGTCATGCTTGAGGTAACGTCCGCAAAGGCGGGCTGCCCTGACATCGCGAAGGCCGCAGCCATCACAGCGGCGCCAGCTACCGTTTTGTTGAACATGATGAACTCACTTTCCGTTTTGGCTGGCGATGCGAGTGGCATCGCCGCCCTTCAGTGAGTTGACACCCGCGCCAGCCCTCCGGTTCCCGGCCACGCCCGGTTCAAGCGCCGAAAAATGTAACGAAACTAGTACGCCCCGCGACAAGCCCCGCCCCATTTGCAGCGAGTTCCGGCGGGACGTCGCGCAGGCTGTACTAAGCTCGATTAATTGGGCTCGATTTCATGCCCACCGCTACTGCCCTTTTCCTTCGCCCGCAGCCTTGTTAAGGAGCGCCGCCATATATTGCGAGGGCGTCTGGCCTGCATCTTCCGCCTTCACGCGCAGCGCCCGGTACACCTCCTGCGACAGCGGGACCTGCGCGAGGATGGAATAGTCCTGCGGCGTAATCTCCGAGCTGAGCTGCTCGCGAACGAGTTTGTCGAGCTTGCGTATCCAGTTGAGCTTTTGTCGCGAATCGAGTGAAGGCGCGTTCGCAACAAGAGGGCAATAGGCGGCTAAAGCCGCATTGGTCAGGCCCGCGTAAGAGATGCCGGGATGTTTCGCCTTCAAAATCGCGATTAATTCGCCGATTTCATTGGAGATGTCGATTCCGCTGCCTTGGGTGAGCAGCCTCGCTTCGGAAGGAGGCAAGGAGGCATCGCCTGCGCCGGCCTCGGGGCACTCGATGCCGGCCGCTCGCGCGGAAAGAGCGCAGCAGACCATCAACAAAGCGGCGGAAAGTTTCTTCTTACGCATTGGACCACGCCTCTTTCAACCTTGGGAAGACAATAGCCGAAGGTTCGCCCGTGCTGTTGCGCTTTCCTTAACGCTGCTACAGCGCACATTGATCCGTTTCCGCAGGATGAAAGGAACGCCGCCCCGATCTCAAGGACGAAACTCGCCAAGGATCGCCAAGTTGAGTTTCGTGACAGTGAGGCGCGAGCGCCATCGAGGGCGCCCGAGCGGCTGATCCGTAAACAGAGCATAAGTCATGATGCGGCCGGATACACATCGAGACTCATTATCGAGAAGGTTCTCGGCGGCGTCATCCCGAAACGCGCTTGAGCGCTTGTCCGGGATGGCAACCTGCAGGCGTGCTTTGCCGAAAGGAGCCCGATCAGACGGCTGCGTACCAATCGCTTAGTTGAATGGGCTCGTTCTTCTTATGGGGAGACCAGGGGAAGCACCTGGCGCTGGTGGCGCACCACCGGCATGTTTCAATCGGCGTTCGTAAGTATTTGCTTATCTTCCTGGCCGACACGTCCAGGCCGTAAATATCGATCCCCGAGTCTCCAGTGACCTGTGCGCCATATTTTTCGTTGAAAAGCTCAACGTGCGCCGACATTGCGCATGTGTGAATCCTGCCGCGACGCAAGTAGGGGCAGTCGCAGTCGATCCGGCAAAGTCTGAACGCTTCGGCCTTGTCGGAGTTGCCGTGGGGATTTATGCGAGCGGAGAATGTGCCATTTTTGGAATAGGTTTTCACCGGCACTCCCTCCCTATCGCAAAGCCCCTCCCAGGTGGGGGCGAGCTTCTCAAATGGAGGGTATAAGGTGATATCGAGAGCTGTTTCTGTATTCCTGCACGCCTCCCAAAATTGTGCGGATGCCTTAGGCAGAAGAATCCCATTCGTAACAAAACGAATGGAGGCCATTGGAAAGGATTTACGGGTAACTCTTATGAATGAGCATGGATCATCGTGAAGTAATGGCTCGCCGCCAAGCAAACGGATGATACGTATATTGCTAAATATTTCCGCTAGGCGATGCATATCCGAAGTATATTGCTGCAAGTCGGTAAACTTTGGCCCTGATAGATTGCTGAAGTGGGTACAGCCTTTACAATTGAGATTACAGTGATCGACCAGGTGACATTCAAGATATTGAAGCTCGCTTTTAGCTAGCATATATGCGGATCTCAATTGCGTCCTCGCCGCTTTAGGTGTGAGTTCCTTTATAATGTTAAGCATTGATTACCCCAGAAATGACTCGAACTAAGCCCCGTACTAGACACGCCCCCCCTCGTGCGAAGCTTCGCGGGCTGCGTCACGATAAAGGAATGTTAACGGTAAACTGAATGAGTTTCTCTGTCTAGAAACCAATCGCCCAGCCACTGCGCGGTTAACAGGCAAGATTTTCAAGATCCGCGGGCGTCGAGGAGAACGCTGCTCCGAGCCTTGCAGCCTCCCCAAGCCGTGGAGCGCCGCTTTAGCTCCAGCGGGTAGAGCTTGCGCTCCATAGCGAGGGTTCGGCCGGGGGAGCGCATTGCCGTAAAAAAAAGTGGCCGGGGAATACCCGGCCACTTTTGTTTAGTTGGGGACGCCGCAACTATTGATGCGCGAGAACCGCGAGGATCAGGAGCGCCACGATATTCGTGATCTTGATCATGGGGTTAACGGCCGGGCCAGCGGTGTCCTTGTAAGGATCGCCGACGGTGTCGCCGGTCACGGACGCCTTGTGCGCGTCTGAGCCCTTCATATGCCGCACGCCATCCTTGTCGACAAAGCCGTCTTCGAAGGATTTCTTCGCGTTGTCCCAGGCGCCGCCGCCCGAGGTCATCGATATGGCGACGAACAGCCCCGTAACGATCACGCCGAGAAGCATCGCTCCGAGCGCCGAGAAGGCCGCGGATTTCCCGGCGATAGCATCGATCACCACGTAGATGACAATCGGCGACAGCACCGGCAGCATCGATGGGATGATCATTTCCTTGATGGCGGCCTTTGTCAGCATATCGACAGCGGCGCCGTAATCGGGCTTCTCGGTTCCCTGCATGATGCCGGGCTTGGTGCGGAATTGCCTGCGGACCTCCTCAACGATGGAGCCTGCGGCGCGGCCGACCGCAGTCATGCCCATAGCCGCGAACAGGTAGGGGAGAAGACCGCCGAAGAGCAAGCCGACCACCACATACGGGTTCGAAAGGGAGAAGTCGACGTTCACGTCCTTGAAGTACTGGAAGTGGCTAGCATCGAGATGAGCTTGCTCCTTGAAGTACCGAAGGTCTTCGGTGTAGGCCGCGAAAAGGACGAGCGCGCCCAAACCGGCCGAGCCAATGGCATAGCCCTTCGTCACAGCCTTGGTCGTATTGCCAACCGCGTCAAGCGCATCGGTCGTCTTGCGAACCTTGGACGGAAGGTCCGCCATTTCCGCGATGCCGCCCGCATTGTCCGTGACCGGTCCGAAAGCGTCGAGAGCGACCACCATGCCAGCGAGTGCGAGCATTGTCGTCACTGCGATCGCGATGCCGTAGAGGCCAGCAAGGTTGAAGGCGATGAGAATGCCCGCGATAATGACAATCGCAGGAAGCGCCGTCGATTTAAGCGAGACAGCGAGTCCCTGAATGACGTTCGTGCCGTGCCCCGTTACGGAGGCCTGCGCGATCGATTTCACCGGCCGGTAGCCCGTGCCCGTGTAGTACTCCGTGATCACCACGATCAGCGTCGTCACCACAAGACCCACGATCCCGCAGTAGAACAGCTCCATGCCTGTAAACGCCACCCCATTGGCCTTGAGCGTGGTGTCCAGGCCGACGATGTAGCTGGTCAAAGGATAGAGCGCGACGAGCGACAGAAGGCCCGTTGCGATGAACCCCTTATAGAGCGCTCCCATGATGTTGTTGCTCGATCCAAGGCGGACGAAGAAGGTCCCAAGAATTGAGGTCACGACGCAAGCGCCGCCAATGGTGAGGGGGAAGATCATCATGCGCGAGAGGAGGGCGGGATCGTAGCTGAAATAGATGGATGAGAGCACCATCGTCGCCACAACCGTCACGGCGTAAGTCTCGAACAGATCGGCGGCCATGCCCGCACAGTCGCCGACATTGTCGCCGACGTTGTCGGCAATCGTCGCCGGATTGCGCGGATCGTCCTCGGGGATGCCAGCCTCGACTTTACCGACCAGGTCGCCGCCCACGTCGGCCCCCTTCGTGAAGATGCCGCCGCCAAGCCTAGCAAAGATCGAGATCAGCGACGCGCCAAAGCCGAGCGCGACGAGAGCATCGATGACGTGCCTGTCATTCGGCGCATAACCGAGATAGCTCGTCAAAACGAAGTAATAGATGGTGACCCCGAGAAGGGCCAGGCCCGCGACAAGAAGGCCCGTCACCGCGCCTGCCTTGAACGCCATGGAGAGCCCCTGCGCAAGGCTCTCCGAGGAGGCTTGCGTCGTGCGGACATTCGCGCGCACCGAAACAAGCATGCCGATGAAGCCTGCAGCGCCGGATAGGAAAGCGCCGATCAGGAACCCAATCGCCACAGTAAAAGAGAGGAGATAGGCGAGCACACCGAAAATGACTACGCCGACGATGGCGATGGTCGTATATTGGCGCGTGAGATAGGCTTGCGCGCCTTCTTGAATGGCTGCAGCAATTTCCTGCATCCTGGCGTTGCCGGCGCTTGCAGCCAGCAGCGAGCGTGTCGTAAGCGCGCCATACACAATGGAAAGCGCGCCGCACGCGATAATGATCCAAAGTACTTGGTTCATGGGTTCATGGTCCTGGAACGTAAGATTTGGGCGAGGGTGCCGCCCGCCGGAATGAGAATGGGAATTACGTCGGCCCCCCGGCTTAGGCGCCGCGACCTTAGAAAACTTGTTGGTGCAATGCAACACGCGATTGTCAAGACTTAAGCAGGGCGCCTCGTTTGTAAGCGTACTCCAACCGCTGTGACGCTGCGAAATGTGTCTTCAACACATTTACCCATGGCATTCGGCCGCATGCTGGCGGAACAGCGAGATCGCTGCTTTCGAAGCCACGGGGACTATTTCAGCCGCACCGGCATGATTTCCGCGGACAATTGCACATTATCGCCAAGGCCATAAAAATAGTGGGCTGGCTGCGACATCTGGCGCAGGATTGAAAACAGCCTCAGCCGCATTTGGCCCAGCAAGGTCATGTTGCGGGACGGCAGCAGGTTCTCGACCGAAACATGCACGATCCAGCGATTCTCTCGGATCGGCAGGTCGATCTGGTGCTGCCTGGCCATCTCCTCAAGTACGGCCTCGACGTTCGGCTCCTCCATGAACCCGAATTGCAAAGTGACCGCTATAATGCTGGAATGCTGGTCCTTGTGGAAAACTTTGATGTCATAGCGGCCGTCGTGGATGTAGGGCGTCTTTAGGTGGGCCACCTCCACGAAAATCAGATGGCGCGGCAGTATACCGTAACGGTCACGCAAAAGCTGCAGTAACGCGGGCGAATTGTCGTCGAGCGACGAGAGATGCTTGGGCGTCATCAAGAGGGCGATGCGCTCCATATAGGCTGGTTCGTTCCGATGGAACTCCAACAGATCGCGCATCGTCATGGTGCGTTTCGCTGTGTAGGCGGCGAAGGTCGCCTTCCGGCCCCATCGCCAGGTGCGCATGATGGCGAAGACCGCGAGGCCGATGCTTAGCGGGATATATCCGCCCTCCAGGAACTTAAATGAACTTGCGCCACAAAACAGCGCATTGACGGCGGTGAAAAACCCGAACAGGCCCGCGCTCGCGGGCCAAGACCATCTCCAGTAATGCGTGCCGATCGGAATCATGGCGATGGAGGTGATGACCATCACGCCCGAGACGGCTAGGCCATAGGCCGCCGCTAGCGAATCGCTCGAACGAAAGGTGAATACCAAGGCCACGCACCCTGCGAACAAAGCCCAATTTACGAAGGGAATGTAGATTTGTCCTTCGTGCGCGTCATGGGTGTGGACAATTTGAATGCGAGGAAAAAGACCAAGAGCAATCGCCTGTGACGTCAGCGAGAATGCGCCGGATATGAGGGCTTGCGACGCGATGACCGTGGCGAGGGTGGCCAGTCCCACCATCGGATAAAGCAGCGCATGGGGGACCATGCTGTAAAACAGCTGGCTCCCTTCGGCTGGCGGGTGACCGAGCAGCAGAGCGCCTTGACCGAGATAATTCAAAATGAGCGCTGGAAACACGACCGCGAACCAGCCTATCCGGATGGGGCGTGCGCCGAAATGACCGAGGTCGGCGTACATCGCCTCGCCGCCCGTCACCACCAGCATCAGAGCGCCGATGGTCAACAGGACGCTGCGGGCGCCGGTTTCCTGCAGAAATGCGAAGGCGTAGACGGGGTTGAACGCCTTGACGATCTCTGGATGCAGCTGGATTTGCAGCGCGCCAAGCACGGCGATGATGCCGAACCAGACAATAAGGATTGGGCCGAATATTCTCCCCACCTTGGCCGTTCCCTTGTGTTGAAAGGCGAACAGGAACGCGAGAATGACAATGGTGATGGGGACAATCGCATCGGCGAACATTGGCGTCGCGGCTTTAAGGCCTTCCACGGCCGCAAGTACGCTGATTGCCGGCGTGATGATGCCGTCGCCGAACAGAAACCCGGCGCCGAGCATGAGGCCGCCAAGCAGGATGCGGAAATATGGTTTCTGATCTCTGTATTTGTGCAGAAGGCTATAGAGCGCGAAGACCCCGCCTTCGCCGTCGCTGTCAGCGCGAAGGACAAAAATCGCGTATTTGCAGCTTACAATCAGCGTCAGCGCCCATATGACGAGCGAGATGCAGCCGAGAACGTTGTCCGGGGCCGGGGCGATATGCGCGGGGCCGTAGAAGATCTGATCGACAGCGTAAAGTGGCGAGGTGCCAATATCGCCAAAGACCACGCCGATCGCGCCGGCCGTCAGCGCCATGCGTCCGCCATGCGGCTTGTGGGCAAGCTTCGGTGCAGCGGAACCATCAAGCATCAATGTGGTCACGGCAGCGCGTTTCGTAAAAAGGGCCGCGTCTTGGTTTTATCTCTCCGCCCGGAAGCGTTGAGATGACCTGTTCAGCCGCGTGTCTGGCGCGTGTGGAATTGCATCAAAATACGATTCCCCAAATCAAGCAGCGCCTTCAACTATCGTTTAAGGCCGCCTTCTGTCCACACCTTTGTCGTAGTGACGCTGACGCAGATTTCGCCAACACCGGCCATTCCAGTTTTGAGGAATGCGCGGTCTTATCTTAAGGATACGAATCGCAAGCGCAGCAAGAGCCCGCTTTTGATGAAAGTCAAAAATCGGGCGCCATGCACTCTATCGGTCGAGAAGCGACAGCATGTCCTCCCGATAGCGTGCGCCCGCCGCAACGCCGCGCGGAGCCACGGCATCGATCCTTTCGAGCTCCGATGGTGATAGGCGCACATCGATAGAGGCCACATTCTCTTCGAGATAGCTGCGCCGCTTTGTGCCAGGAATTGGCACGACATCGAGCCCTTGCGCGAGCAGCCAGGCGAGCGCGGCCTGTCCAGGCTTGACGCCTTTTTCGCTCGCAATATCCCTAACCGCATGGACAATCTTCATATTGCGGTCGAAATTCTCGCCCTGGAAGCGCGGCTGCAGGCGGCGGTAGTCGCCCGCCGGATAATCCTCCGCCCGCTTTGCGGCGCCGGTGAGAAAGCCGCGGCCGAGCGGGCTATAGGGGACGAAGCCGATGCCGAGTTCGCGGCATGTGGGCAGGATCTCGTGTTCGACGTTGCGTTCCCAGAGCGAATATTCGCTCTGAAGAGCGCTGATCGGGTGCTCGGCATGCGCGCGGCGTAATGTTTTCGCCGACGCTTCCGAAAGACCGAGAAACCGCACCTTGCCCGCCTTCACAAGATCGGCCATGGCGCCAACCGTCTCTTCGATTGGGACATCGGAGTCGACGCGATGCTGATAGAAGAGGTCGATATGATCGGTGTTTAACCGCTTTAGCGAAGCGTCGCAGACCTTTTTCACATTCTCCGGCCTGCTGTTGACGCCTTGCGACTGTTTCCCGTCGACGATCTTGAATCCGAATTTTGTGGCGATGACAAATTGATTGCGTTTTCCGGCGATCGCCTTGCCAACCAGGATCTCGTTCTCGAAAGGACCGTAGATCTCTGCCGTATCGAGGAAGTTCACGCCTAGCTCAAGCGCGCGGTGGATTGTCGCGATCAACTCATTGTCGTTATCATCCCGCCCGCTGTAGGCGAAGCTCATCCCCATGCATCCAAGGCCAAGCGCTGATACTTCCAGCCCCTGGCGGCCCAACTTCCGGATTTCCATCGCGCGCTCCTATGCCGCTACCGGCCTAACAATAAGCGCGATTTATGATGTTCCCAGCCCTGCAAACGCGATTCAGGCTGGGAAAATCTTTTTTACTCGAAACGTGGCCGCTGCGATGCAGGCGTCAGATCGAAGATCCGATGGACGCTGCGGCAAACGCCGATGATTTGGCCTGGGCTCGTATTCGAGATGCGCACGGTGCGGTAGTTCGGGTTGAGCGGAACCAGGTCGATGATCAACGACCCGTCTTCGGCTCGGCCCACCTCCCGGTAGAGGCGGAACAGCGCCGTCTGCTCCTCCGGCGCCAGCGCCAGCACAAAATCCGATGGCGATGGAGATGCGTTGAGGTCGATCATCGCCTTGTCGCCGGGCTCGAAGGAGACCGGCGCGCGCGGGTCAGACATCGACTTGTCCTTAATTTCGATAAAAATGGCCCGGTCAGGAACGGCTTCCTGGCCAAACACAGGGACGGATTCTGCTGCGGTGGGCTCTAAGCCCGAGGCAATACGTTGTAAATCTGTCATGTTTTCAAGCGCCACGAGGGGAATACGCCGAACCATGCGCGAAGATACGGCATACATACCTTCATTTTGATTTAAAATATGTCCTTTTCCAAAATAAATATAATCGACCGTAACGCCGTAAGCAGCTGCAAAAAGAATGGCTTGCTTTGGCGGGACCGCCCGTTCTCCGTTTTCATAATTCATATAGCGGCTGTAACTCCAGCCGAATTTGCGCACGGCATCGGTGGCCCGCTCGAAGCCAGCGCCGATACGGGCGCGCCGAAGCCGATCAGCAATCGATTTGATCTCGTCAGCGGTCCAGTCTCGCATCTCTTCTTCTGCTCTGCCTACACGCCCCGTGTAGAGCCTTTTTGCGCCTGATAGGTTGGGAAAGTGTGAGTAACTTGATCTGATTCGCCGGGATTTATGATGCTCAGCCCAAAAAACTGGCGCGCTGTGACATTTCCCTCCCCGCATACCGGAGCCTTTTGGTTGAGTTACACATTTGTAGCAAGCATTAGGAGATTTTTACACGTTTTGTGTAATCTAAGGTCGGTTTTTGGAAATCGTTCCTTCTAGGCGTGTGTCTCCATGTGTAATGCCTTATTACAACGGACTAGCGAGATGGCAATTTCATCAAGCGCCACTCGTTCTTATTCCCCAGTCGCCCTCTCTCGTGTCTCTCCACTGCCCGCAATTCCTGCCCCTGAAGGGCGACGGCGATGGACGACTGGCGAACTCACAGAAATTCTGGCGGCGCTCGCGACGCTCAGAACAAGCGACATTGCGCGCGCCCTCGGCGTCAATCCGAAAGCGTTGCGTTCAGTGTTGAGGCGGAACGGCATCAGCCTTCGCGCCCTTCGGGAGAACGCCAAGCGGGAGGAGCCTTCGGAAGGCGGCCTGGTCGTGCGGCGCTCCGTCATCGGGCCTTCCGCTGCTTATGGCGCAGCGGCGCTCGAACACTTGCCCGATCATGCTTGCCGCTGGTCTTTCGGGGATCCCGCAGAGCCGGATTTCGCGTTTTGCGGAGCGCCCGTCGCGGAGCGCCACTCGCCCTACTGCTCAACCCATCTCGCGCAATCTTTCCGGCGCGAGGCCGATCAAAACTGAACGCCGCATTTTGCGAGAACTGGGGTAAAACAGTGCATCAACCCATGAAAAGAAACGCAATCCGCGAACTTTCCGAAGGCCCCTCCCAACATCGCCGCCAGCACACGCCGTTCACGCGCGATGTGCTGACGCCGCCCGGCGCCCCGATTGTCGCCCGGCACAGAGCGCGAACGATCCTGACGCCGCTTGAGGCGCGGCGCGCCATTCTCGAAGACGTCGCCTCGAAGCCTGAAACTGTTCGCCTGCGCTCGGTGCGCCGCCGGCTGACCGCTCTAGACCGCATGCTGTCGGACCAGGAAGCGGAAGCGCTGGAACGGCTGACCTCGTGCATCAATGGTTTGTCGAATGTCGGCGCGATCAATTATTTGAAGTCTGAAGTGCGATCCTCTCCCTACGGCCGCATTCCCTTCAACGAAAGGAAGCGGCGCGAGATCGCTGCGATGAGCTATGTTCTAAAAGGTTTGAGCGCGCCTAATCGCGCCGCCATCCTTCAATTGAGCGCCCTGCTCGATCCAAGCCATAGCGGCGCCGCCAAACCCGATGACTTCATGATCGCCGCGATTTGGGTCGCCGCCACGGAGGTGGTGCGTCTCTATGGCGATTGGCTTCGGCTGGAGAAGCAGCCGGGCCGTCGCCTGCTTAGGGTTCCATCCGCATCCGCTTGCGGAAACTTGAAGTGGTAAGCTCGCTAAGAAGGCGAGCTTACGCGGGAGAGGGCCGGGTGAGAGGTTTTAACCTTTTATTTTGAGCCGCTTGCCCTACAGCCTCTCTCGCAGGGAGAGGCGGCATCTCCCGCATTTGGAACGCTGCGCCCGTTTCTGGCTTAACTCCGCGTTCTGGATATTTCGCGAGGCGGAGATGCATAAAAGATTTACTGTGTTAGCCGCCATCTGTTTCGCAACCGGCTCGCTCGTGCTGGGCGGCGCGGAAGCTGGCGCCGGCGAGGGCCATGGCGGCGGGTTCGGCGGAGGGCATCCCAGCGGCGGTTTCGGCGGGGGCCATATCGGCGGCCTTGGCGGCGGACCGCGGGGCGGCATCGGGTCCACAGCGCCCCCGGTCCTCAGCAGTCCTGGCGGCGGCCAATTCAGATTATCGGCAGTTCCTCATTTGGGCGGCTTCGGCGCTGAGCGCTTGGGCTCAACTAGGCTGACGGCGCCTCGTTACGGAGCGCTTGGCGGGCGATACTATGGCGGGTTGACGGCGCGCGGCTATGGCGCCCCGCGTTCCAACAGGGGCAGGTTGCGCAGGGCAGGAACGTCGCAATTCGCGCAGCAATCGCGCCGTCAAAAGGAAGCCGCTGAAAAAGGATTTGCCGGACGCCACGAGCGTGGGCAAGTCACTAAATCCCGCTTCCCCAACTCTCCGGCGCGGTTAGAAAAACAACGCAGTTCTGTCGCCGCTTTGCGCCGCCGACGCAACGCGGCAGAGGCGCAGCGCGAGCCGGCGCCCGACGCCAATGAACGCGGTCCGCTGAACAATGCCGCATTCAGGCGTGGTAACGGCTTCGAGTCTGCAAGGTTCGGCGGCCGCCGCTGGCGAGGCCGCGAAGGCCGGTTTCGTCATTTTTGGGTGGGAGGAATCTTCTGGCCCTACCTCTTCGGCGATTATTTCTCCTACGCCTTCTGGCCGGACGACTACGACAGCCCATTCTGGGCATATGGCCCCGATGCCATCCTCTGGGGCGCGCTTTGGCCCTATAACGGATATGAATCAGACTTTTACGGCGGCGATGACTATGCGGACACGGGCGCAGCTAACGCGGGCGGGTCCGAGCAATTGGCCGCATTGTGCAGCGGTTTCGCTCCCGGCGTCACGGACCTGCCATTGCAACGTCTTGAGCAGATCGTCGAGCCAACTCCCGGGCAACGGGCCGCCCTTGATGATCTGAAAGCCGCGGCGGCCAAAGCCTCCCGCATTTTGCAGACTGCGTGTCCCGAGCAAGTCCCGTTAACGCCGGTCGCGCGGCTTGACGCCATGGAGCAGCGGCTCGAAGCCATGCAGCAGGCGGTGACGATCATCCGGGGGCCACTCGAACGGCTCTATGAGCTTCTGAGCGGTGAGCAGATTGGACGGCTCGAAAACGCGGCCGCTAATCCGGCGGCGGATAAGGAGCGTTCCCCGGCGATGAACATAGCGGAGCTTTGCTCGGGCGAAACAGGCCTTACGAATGTCCCCGCGGATGAAATTGCGCGGGCCATCAGCCTGACCGGCGAGCAGCAATTCAACCTCGATAAGCTGAAGAAGGCCTCGGAGAAGGCTGCGAACGATCTCCGCGCATCATGTCCGGCCATCGTCCCCCGGCCACTCAACGCGAGGCTCGACATTGCTAAAAGGCGCATCACCGCCTTAATCCAGGCAATCGAGACCATCCGGCCGGCGCTTGGAACTTTTTATGCAACCCTGTCCGATCAGCAAAGACTGGCGCTGAGTTCGCAGGCGGGAGATGACCGGTCGGCGCGGCGTTGATGGAATGGCGTTCCTATTCGCCGCCAGCATTGATCTGAATGGGGAAGAGGAATATGTCAGGTCCATGATCGATTGGCCTGACGCCGTGATTCGCTTGACAGCCGCCACCGTTATTGGCGGCGCGATCGGTCTGGACCGCGAGGTGCGCGGCAAGCCGACCGGCGTCCGCACAATGGGCATTGTGGCGCTGGGATCCGCTCTCATCGTGCTCGCAAGCCAGCACCCCGCAGGCGGCGATGCGGCCTCAGGCAGCCGCGTTATCCAGGGCGTGATTACAGGCATTGGATTTCTTGGCGCCGGAGTGATCCTCCGCAATCCGGCGGGAAAAAAGGTTCATGGTCTGACTACCGCGGCCGCCATCTGGCTGACGGCGTGCCTCGGCGTCGCCTGCGGCCTCGGGGCTTGGCCGCTTGTTGTGACATCCGTCGTCCTTGTTGGGATTATATTGGCGGTCGGGAAGCCACTGGAGCGCGCTGTTGGCCGGCTTGACCAGCATCACGATTACGCGGGCCATCCAGACGAGAATAAACAAGGCGACAAGCCCGGCCGCGCTTGAGGTCAACTCCCTTTCCATTGGGAGAGGCTGGGCGAGGGGTTTTAACGCGGCGTCAACGCTGGGCGCCTCGCTCAGCGCGCGCTTCCCCACGGCATGATTGGAACAGTCGAAATCGAGTTCTGCGGCGATCCCTCGATCAGCTTGTCGCTGACCGCGACATAGACGAGAGTGTTGCGCTTTTTATCCACGGCCCGGAAGACATTGGTGTGCTTGAAAAAGATTGAGGTATGGTCGGTATAGACCTTCTCGTTCTCAGGCAGTTTTTCCAGGTCTACGCTGATAGGGCCAACTTGCCGGCACGCGATCGAGAAACGGCTTGGATCTTCGGAAAGCCCGAGTGAGCCTCCGATCCCGCCGGTCTTCGCCTGACTGATGTGGCAGGCCACGCCTGGAACTTTGGGATCGTCGAAAACGCTGACGCACACCTGGTCGTTTTTTCCAATCAGGCGGAACGTCGTGCTCAAGCATGTGAGATCTTCCGCCAACGCGGCTGCCTCATGGACAAACAGCATAAGCGCCGCCAAGGTCAAAATTCGCTTCATTTTCCCCTCCGCCAGCCGCGCACACCCTCGCGTCATCGAAACATGCGGCGAGCAATGAACACTATTATGTCATGCCTATAGTGGAGTGCGATGCGGCATTCGCGATCTCCTCAGCCTTCTCGCTGCTGTCTCGCTGCGTAATGTGGTCCGTCCGGCTGATGAAGTAGACCCCGGCGATGACGCAGGCGATTCCCAGCATTTTCTGGCTGTCGACGGGCTCGTGCAAAAACACCGCAGAAATAACGCCGACGCTTACATAACTCAGCGCCGTAATCGGCTGCGCAAAGCTTAAATCGGCATGATTAAGCACGGCAAGCCAGTTGAAGAACTGCAAGGCCATCACAAAAACAACGACGATGAAAAGCGGCTCGCGGAATATGGCGAGGAGCGACATCAAAGACTGGGGCTCGTCTGGCAAGGCCAGCACAGCCGACTTCCAGAATATTTGCAACGTTGTATCGATCACAACGGCCGCAAGGATGCCAAGCACCACTCTCAGAGGTATTTTGCGCGGAACATGCATGGACTGTCATATACCCGCGCCCCTCGCAACCTCAACCACCCGATTCCAATTCGAATCTGGAGTGGGGCGCAAAGGCAACAGTGCATCGGGTGCAAATCCAGCCCTGTTTTAGCTTGAGAGGCGGCCAGAGTTTGGCCGCCAGTCCATATTTAAGAGGCGACCTTGTACTTCACCGAGCAGCCATACGGCCGGGTTACGGCGTTTTCCACAGGCGCGTCCGCGGCTAGATTATCGAGCGCGGCCCGGACATAATTCTTGGCCGTCTTGATGTCATCGGCATCCGTCGTCGCCTTGTCGTCGATGCCGCCCATATAAACCAGAGTCCCTTCACCGTTCACGATGAACATATGCGGGGTCGTGCGCGCATCGTAGAGATGGCCGAGCTTGCCTTCGGGGTCGAGGACGACGGCGGTTGGCGCGGCGCCGCGCGTCTCGGTCAATTTGTTGGCCTCATCGCCTGTCGCATAGCCCTGCGAGCCGGCCGCAGAGGATATTATGGTAAGCCACACAATGCCCTTTGCGGTCTCTTCCTTCTGCAATGTCTGCATATTGTTGGACGAGTAATGCTTCTTCACATAGGGGCAGCCATCGTTCGTCCATTCGAGCACGACCGTTTTGCCCCGGAAATTGCTGAGCTTTACGGTGTTTCCGTTTGAGTCAACGCCGGTAAAATCGGGGGCCGGTTTGCCAATTTCGGGGGCTGCATATGCTGTTGCTGTCATGAGAAAACCTGCGAGAACTGTTGCGGCTGACTTCAACAAAGACATTCATTAGGCTCCTTTGCTTGATGAAGGGCTTGCGATCACGGGCTGCGTTTTGATTTCGTCAAGCACAAGCCCTGCCGTCAACAGTTGCGGAAGAACGCGAGGTTCCTCACCGCGTCCAGGGTAGAACAGATAAAGGGGCACGCCCGCACGCCCGAAGCGCTGGAGAAGATCGGTTATTTCGGGGTTCGCACGCGTCCAATCGCCCTTCAAATAGGTGATGCCGCCCGAATGAAACGCCAGCACCACGCTGCTGGATTTCAAGGCGACGCGCTCGTTCACCTTGCAGGTTATGCACCACGCGGCGGTCAAATTGACGAACACGGGCCGCCCTTGCGCCTTAAGCTCGTCGAGCCTCGCCGCCGTGAAAGGCTCTTCGGCAATGACGGCATCGCCGACCCCGGCCGCGCTGACGCTCCCGGCTGTCTCCGCCATCGGAAGAGCCACGGCGAACGCGGCTAAACCGATGATCGGCGCGATCATCCTCACCGGGAGAGATGAAAATGCGGTCTTGCTCGCAATCCAAGCCGCAAATCCTGCCCCAACAACAGCCAAGGAGGCCGCGAGGACGCCGTCGCTTCCGGCCTGAATGCTCAAGACCCAAACAAGCCACGCGGCTGTCGCATAAAGAGGGAAGGCGAGCACCTGCTTTAACGTTTCCATCCAAGCGCCGGGCTTCGGCAAGATATGCTGCAAAGCGGGGCTAAAGCTCAAGGCGACAACGGGTGAGGCGAAACCGAGCCCAAGGCCAAGCATGACCGCGGCGAGGATGTATGATGGCTGCGTCATGGCGAAGCCGATGGCGGCGCCCATGAATGGAGCCGTGCAAGGCGTCGCCGCAATGGCCGCGAGAACGCCTGTGAAGAAGTATCCCGCGTTCCCGGGTTTGCGGGACAGACTGTCGCCGATTGACATGAGCCCGCCGCCGAACGAGACGACGCCGGACAGGCTGAGGCCCATAACAAAAAACAAAACAGCAAGCGCCAGCACGAAAGCGGGAGACTGAAACTGAAAGCCCCAGCCCAGCGCCGCGGCTCCCCCGCGGAAGGCGACGACAACAGCGGCAAAAACGCCAAAGCTCAAAAGCACGCCGCCAAGATAGGCGACGCCTTGCTGCCAATGTCCGTAATCGGCCTTTTTTGCAAAGGCCAGCGCCTTCAGCGCAAGGATCGGGAAAACGCAGGGCATCAAATTGAGGATAGCGCCGCCCAGAAACGCGAACAGAACTGCGAGGCCCACGCCCGGAGCGCCTCCCGCCGCCGCAGCAGACTGCACGGCGCCGCTGCCTATCGCCGAGCCGCTCGCATGGTCGAAAAGGCCGCCGGCGGCTGCGGAGTCGGGGCCTCGCGTCGCTGATATAACGTAGCCAGTCCGCTCGCCTTCGCCGCTGCCCTTGGTCAGCACCAGCAATCCTTCAAGCTTTTCCGGCGTCTCTTTCGTATCGCCCTGCTTCAGGTCGAGCGTGAGCTGGCCGCCCGCAATCTTCATCGGTTGCGCCGCCGGATTCGAGACGGCGCCCCATGTCAGCGGGAAAAAGCGTGCGTCCTTGACGCCCTGGAGAAGGCTTTCCCCGGTCGAGACCGTAAGCCGGAGCGCGCCCTTCGCCAGGTTCGCTGAATAAGCGGCCGTGCCGGGCAATGGAACGGGCAGCGCCGAGCGCGCCTTTTCGATCTGGCTGGCGAAGTCCGATGGGGCGGCGTTACCGCTCCTTGCAACCGGAAGCGTCAGTTGAACATGTGCTTCTTCTGGAACGCAAATGTCCCTGCAGACGAGATAAGAGGCCTTTGCGGCGAGCGTAACGCTGTCACCCTCGATTTTTTCGGGAACCTGAATTTCCGTGAGCAGCACGACCTCATCGTCATAGCCATACTCCACGAGCGGCCCAACGGCGATCGTATGCGGGATCGGCCAAAGGATCGGGCAGGCGGAAATGCCCCCCGTCACATCCCACTCGATCGAAGTCGGCTCGCCGGAATCGCCGGGATTGATCCAATAGGTGTGCCAGCCCGGTTCCATTCTTTCGCGGACTGCGACTGTGATCGTCCTGCCGGGCTCGACAGCGGATTTTTCCGCAAGCAAGGCGACCTCGACATGATGCTGTGCCCCTGGTCCGGCAGCCATAGCGCTCCCCCATCCAACGGCAGCCAGAAATAGCGCCAAGACGGACGCAATTCGCCACTGTCCCATTCAGACCTGCTCTCCAAGTGCCATCACATTCGCTGAGATAGGCTTGCTTCACGACTAAGATCAAGAGTCGGACCCTGCAGGCAGCTTCACATTGTCTCGAAGCCGCAAGCGTTTGAAAGTATCGTAATCATCTTTCACGCGGCATTTCATAGCACGGCGGCACATGGCGGCGGCCTTTTTTTGCAAACGCGAAAAGCGCCTCAAATTCGCCCCAAAAAACTCCAAACCGTCAAGAGCTAAGCAGGGCAGAATAATTTTTTGTATCCAGTGATGGAGCGCATCTTGTCAGGCGCTGGACTGGAGACATTTTTGCTGGTGCGAGAGTTCTTTTCGCGGTGCAACGGCACAGTTTTCGGGAGTTGAAGATGGACCGTCGCACATGGCTCAAGCTTGCTGCATCCACAGCAGCAGCCGCGGCGCTTCCTTTACCCGTTCTCGGCGAAATAAATCTGTCTCAGGCAAGCCTCGATTCACAGCCATTTTCCGAGGATCTGCTCGACGCCTTTGCGCGGCGCCTCGCGGACGATCCTTACAAAGCGCCCGAAAAGCGCGTCGACGAGGCGCTTGCGGCGCTCACATACGATCAATACAGCCGCGCCATCGTTTACAAGGAAGACCAGGCCATCTGGCGGAAAGATAATGGTCCGTTCTGGCTGGAGCCGTATCATACAGCTGGGGCGATCTTTGCTTTCCCGGTCGAGCTTTTCTCAGTCGAGGCCGGCAGGGCGTTAAAGATACCATACTTGGCGCAGGCTTTCGAATTCAACCCGCCCGCCAAGCAGCCGCAAACGGCCGCGCAGTCCGATTTTGCCGGCTTTCACGCCCTCGCTCAGATCGACAAGAACGGCGTGTTCAAGGACTTTTTGAGTTTCCTTGGAGCGACCAACTTCCGCGCGATCGCAACGGGGCAAGTTTTCGGCGTCTCGGCCCGCGCGCTTGCGATCAACACCGGCCAGACAGGCGGCGAGGATTTCCCCCTGTTCCGCAGTTTCTGGATCGAACGGCCGAAACCCGTCGATCTGTCTCTGGTCGTGCATGCTCTGCTCGACAGCGTTAGCGCAGTGGGCCGGTTCAAATTCACGGCGACGCCCGGCTATGAGACCATCATCGAGACCGAGGCCGTGATCTACCCGAGGCGGCGCATCCCCTATGCCGGGATTGCGCCCATAGCGAGCCGCTTCTTCTTCGGCCCAGGCGTCCCTCCCAAGCGGCGCGATTACCGGCCGCGCGTCCACGACTCCGAGGCGCTTGGCATCGTCAATGGCGCTGGCGAACAGATTTGGCGCCCGCTCATCAATCCGGAACGGCTGCAATTCTCTGTTTTCCTGGACAAGGGCCCGAAGGGGTTTGGTCTGATTCAGAAAGAGCGTTCCTTCGCCAGCTATCAGGACGCCGATCAGCAATTCGAAAAGCGGCCGTCCCTCTGGATCGAGCCGCTTGGAGATTGGGGCGAGGGCTCCATCGACCTGATCGAATTGCCGGCGCCCGAAGAAATCAACGAGAATATCGTGTGCTTCTGGCGTCCCAAGGATGGGCTTGGCCCAGGGATCGGCCACCGCTTCCGCTATCGCATGCATTGGTGCTGGAACCCTCCCTTCGAAAGCAGGAAGGCCGCTGTCCTGCAAACGCGCGTGGGAGAAGCGAAAACGGGGGAAATCGTCTTTGTGGTCGACTTTGCGAACACCGATCTTTGCGATGGCTGCAACGCAGCGGCTCTTATGGCAAACGTTACTGCCTCGGCAGGTGAGGTGCGCAATGTCAGGCTAGCGAGCGGGCCCGTAGCAGGCGCCCAGCGGCTCCGTTTCGAATACGCGCCGTCTGGCGGCGACCCGGCCGACTTGCGCGCGCAGCTTGTCGCCGATGGGAAACCGGTTTCAGAAACATGGATATTTCGATGGGCGCGTTAATTGGCCGCAATGGAGTTTGCTCCGGCCCCCTCTCCTCTTAGGCTCGAGCTCAGCCATATCTCGTCTTCGATCAAAGAAACACCTCAAGGACACAGTACTCACGATGGACCGGCGGGACGCCCTCAAACTTGGCGCGGGATTTGCCGCCGCTCTGTTTTTGGCGCGGCAAGCGGTGTCCGCCGGAAGCGCCGAACCCTTGACCGGACTGCCGATGGGCGTCAGCGCGCCGTTCGCGGACGATGCCGTCATTGAGCGGGCGCGCCAGCTTGCGCAAGCACCCTTTGCCCCGCCGCAGGACACCATCCCGCCTGCCTACAAAGACCTCAACTACGATCAATATCGAGCAATCCGGTTCAGGAAGGATCTCGCGCTCTGGGCGCACGGCAATTCAAACTTCACGGCCGAGTTCTTCAGCGCGGGATATATTTACTTAACATCAGTTCAAATTTTCGTCGTAGACGCGGGCCAGGCCACCGAACTGAAATACGAGCCGGATCTCTTCACATACGGCCCCGAAGTAGCCGGCCGCCTGCGAACACAAGTCCAGGTTTTTCAGGCTTTCGCATTCACACGGCTATAAACAGGCCGGACGTCATGGACGAGTTTGCTGTTTTTCAGGGCGCCAGCTATTTCCGGTCGAAGGCCCCCGGCCAGGATTACGGCATGTCCGCCCGCGGGCTCGCCATCAACACGGCGCAACCCCCAGCGGACGAATTCCCCATATTTCGGAGTTTCTGGCTTGTTAAGCCCGCGCCTGGCGCTACACTTGTCACGATTTTTGCACTTCTCGACAGTGTAAGCGTCTCGGGCGCATATAAATTTGTCATCTCCGCAGGGCAAAACACAGTGATGGACGTGGATTGCACGCTCTTTCCCCGGACGACGATGACCGCCGCAGGCATTGCCCCTTTAACGAGCATGTTCTACTTCGCCCCGAGCGGAGGCTATCTCGCCGACGAAGTGCGCCAGCGCGTGCACGACTCCGACGGACTTTCGATCTGGAACGGCAGAGGCGAGCATATTTGGCGGCCGCTGATAAATCCGGGCAGAAACCAATATTCCGCTTTCGCCGATAACGGGCCGAAAGGATTTGGGCTTCTTCAACGGGAGCGAAGGGCCGACCGCTACCAGGACTTCGACGCCCATTATGAACTGCGTCCAAGTGTCTGGATCGAACCGAAGGACGCTTGGGGGGAAGGGTCCGTAGACCTTGTCGAGCTGCCGACGAAGACGGAGTATTTCGACAACATCGTCGCTTTCTGGCATCCAAGAGAGCCGCTTCAGGGCGGCGGCGCCTACACCTATCGCTACCGGCTGACCTGGTGTTCGGAACCACCGATCCGCCGCAATTTTGCAAACGTGATGGAAACGCTCGTCGGCGCATCCGCCCAGCACAAGGGCCTGCGTCTTTTCTACATCGATTTCGCGGGTACGGAGGAATTCAAGCTCTGCGATGATGTTGACGATTTTTGCGGCGATAGGAATGGAAATGTGGAACTAACTGCCAGCGCAGGTACTATCGTGAACGTCGCCATCCGGCGTAACCGGATTTCCGGCGGCCATCGTGTCAGCTTCGAATATCAGCCTGCAACTGGAGCTCTCGAAGCGGATTTGCGCTGCGCCTTGGTTGCGGAAGGCAAGCTGGTTTCTGAAGTTTGGGTCTACCGCTGGACGGCTTGAGGTCAAGGATGCACGATACCTATCCGCTCACCGAGACCACGCTGGCCCCCGCGCTCTCCGAGACTCCGGCGATCCCCGCCTCGCGGGTGCAGTCTGTTTTCGCGCCGCAGAGCCTCGAGAGTTTCGATCGCGCCACCCGCCGGCAGCCCAGCCCCGATGTGAGCGCCGGCTGGCGGCGAGCCCTCGTGTTTGGTGGCGCTTTCGGCATCACGGGCTGCCTTTTCCGCGAGCTATATTTAGTCCTCAGCGTGGGAAGTTTTTCAGCGCTCGAAATAGTTCTGATGGTGCTTTTCACCATCAATATATTCTGGCTCTCACTTTCCTTCATGACGGCGCTCGCCGGCTTTGAAGTCATTGCGCTTGGATTGCGCAAGTCGCTGATCGATCCGAAGGACTACGATGCGCGAACCGCACTTAGCGGCAAAACCGCAATCATTGTCTGCACCTATAATGAGGCTCCAGCCCGAATATTCGGCATGGCCGTCGCCACCATGGGGTCGATCGCGAAACTCGGCCAGCACGGAAGCTTCGATCTCTTCATTCTGAGCGATACGACGGACCCCGATATCTGGGTGCAGGAAGAGGCCGTTTTCCAGGCGGTCCGCGAGCGTGAGCCGCATGGCTCCCGCATCTTCTACCGGCGCCGCTCGGCCAACACCGGAAAGAAGGCAGGCAACGTCGCCGATTGGTGCCGCCGATGGGGCGCGAATTACGACTACATGCTTGTGCTCGACGCCGACAGCCTGATGACGGGCGAGGCCATCACGAAGCTCGCGGCCATCATCGAGAAAAATCCGGACTTCGGCCTTGTGCAGACGGTGCCGATGTCGATCGGCCGGAACACATTGTTCGCCCGTCTCCAGCAATTCGCAGGACGGCTTTACGGCCCCATGCTCGCGACCGGGCTCGCGTTCTGGCATCGGGGGGTCAGTAATTTCTGGGGCCACAACGCCATCATCCGCACCCGCGCCTTCATCGAAAGCGCGGGTCTTCCGATGCTGCCGGGCAAACCGCCATTCGGCGGACAGATCCTCAGTCACGACTTCGTCGAGGCGGCTCTTCTGAACCGGGCAGGGTGGCGCGTTTGCATGGTTCCCGATTTGCCGGGGTCGTTTGAGGAAATTCCCCCGAGCCTGATCGACTTCGCCATGCGAGACCGGCGCTGGGCTCAAGGAAACCTGCAGCACTCTCGGGTTCTGTTCGCGCACGGCCTCCACTGGGTCAGCAGGGTGCATATGGCTATGGGAATCATGGCCTACGTCTCGGCGCTGGTGTGGTTCCTGTTTCTGATCATCGCATTATCGCTCACGCTTCAATCGATCTACACGCTGCCGCAATATTTCACGGACGATTTCTCGCTTTTCCCGAAATGGCCAATGCAGGACAGCGAGCGATCATTAGAGTTGTTGATGCTGACGCTTGGCGTCTTGCTGCTCCCGAAAGTTTTCGCTTACGTGCTCGCCCTCATGGACGGCCGGCTCCGGCGCGGGTTCGGCGGCGCTTTCAAATTGTTCGCAGGCCTTCTCATCGAAACCGTGCTGTCCTCGCTTTTCGCCCACATCATGATGCTGTTGCAGTCTTCGGCGGTGATCGATGTATTTCGCGGGCGAGACAGCGGCTGGAAGCCGCAGCGTCGCGACGACGGTTCTTTGCCTTTCTGGGAGATTATGCAGTTTCACTCGGTCCACATGACGCTTGGGATTTGTCTTGCCTCGCTCACGTTCTACTCCTCTACAATTCTGTTTCTTTGGATGTTGCCGGCATCGCTTGGGCTGGTGTTTTCAGGGCCGCTCTCGGCATGGTCGGCGCAAAGGTCTGCCGGCGAGCACTTTCGGCGTCTCGGCCTTCTTCAGATAGAGGAAGAGAAGGCGCCGCCTCCAATCGCAAAAGAGGCGGCTGACGCCCAGAGCCAGCTCGAAAAGGCGGGGCTCGAACATGAAGCGATCACGCATCTCGTTCAAAGCTCGAAGCTGCGCCGGCTTCACCGCGAGCTTATCCAAATGCAACCCATTACTCTTGAGTCCCGGATCTCTCCCAATCTCGCGATCGGACGCGCAAAATTGGAAGTGTCCGCAAATTTGACGGATTTATTGAATTTGTTAAAGCCGGGCGAAAAAGCCGCACTGCTTTCCGATCCGGAAAGCCTTGCGCGCCTAGAAGCCTTTATCCCCGCCGAAATTCCGCCAGAAACAGCGCACCAATCTCCCGCCCAGGCATTGGAGCAAGCCTCTTAGCTCCTCGAATAAGGGAAACGCCATGTCACCCATTAAGGTCATGTCGCTTCTCCTGACAGGTATAACGCCGTTTGTTATAGCGTCAGGCGTAGCGCGTTCGGCTGAACCGCAGATCATCCTCGCTCAAGCTCAAACCAAAGAGCAGCAGGAAGAAGAGCGCAAAAGAAGACAGCAGCACCAGGAGCCACAACACCAGCAGCAACAGCCGCATGGTCAGCCGCCGCATGGCGCCCAGGACCAGCAAAAGCGCCCGGAGCATAATGCGCAGGAGCAACAGCAGCACCAGCAGCAAAAGCAGGCTGAGGAACAGCACGAAAAGGCGCTCGAACAACAAAGACTAAAAGAGCACAAGCCCGGACCGTCTGGCGCGCCAAATTCGCACCATCCGCAGGAACAGCGCCTCGGCCAGGCGCCCGCGACGCCCTCCGGGCAAGGCAAGCTGAACGAGCAGCAGGACGCTCACCGGAAGGCCCTGGAAGAAGAGCGGCTGCGCAATGAGCAGGCTAAAGCGCACGAGTTGCAAGAGCGCCAGCGTCACACAGAGCATGAGCTTCAGCAAGAGAAGCAAAAGGTTGGCCTGCAACAGCAGCAAGCCCATCATGAGCAGACCAATTTGCGCCACGAGCTTTCCGCCGAAGAGCAAAAGGCGATGGCCGGGCGCGACGCCCATCGGGCCGACCGCGACAGGCTGCTCGAACATCAGCGGCAAATCACCGCGAATGAGCACAGCCAAGCCGCGATCAATGAGCGCCTGAGGGTGCAAAACGAGCGCTTTCGGGCCATCAGCTCGCAGCGGCATGAAATTGTGGACGCCGGCGGCCACAAGATCATTCAGGAGCCAGGCAACCGGACCATCTTCCGCGTGAACAATCAGGCGTTCATCAGGCACGACAAATCGGCAAACTTCCGGTTGTATGGCGGGAACGTACAAAGCCAACGCGCGCCGAACGGGAACACGATCTCGAATATCGTTCGTCCGGACGGAAGCCGCATCGAGGTTGAGGTCGATATATACGGACGCCCAATCCGGCGTGTCCGTTTCCTTCCAGATGGCCGCCGGTTCGTCCTGTTTGAAAACCGCGCTATCGCAGCGGGGATCGGAATTGCGGCGCTTGGCGCGTTGGTGATTGCTCTGCCGCCCCTCCATGCCGACCTCCCGCGCGGCGAGTATATCGTCGATGCGGGCGGCGCCTCGGAGGACGATATTTATGGCGCGCTTGATGCGCCGCCGGTCGAGCCTCTCGATCGCGCCTACTCGCTCGACGAGGTTCTTGCGAGCGTCAGTCTCCGCGAGCGGATGCGGAGCATCAGCATCGACACCATCAACTTCGAGTTCGGCTCGTCGGACGTTGGCCCCGATCAGGCGGTCCTGCTTGAAACGGTCGGCGCCGTCATCCGCAGGATTGCAAACGATAATCCGGGCGAAGTCTTCCTCATCGAAGGACACACCGACGCCGTCGGATCGGAAGAGGATAATCTCAGTCTGTCCGATCGCCGGGCCCAAGCTGTGGCTGATCTATTGTCGCAGCAATTCGGGGCGCCGCGAGAAAACCTTGTAACGCAAGGATACGGTAAACAGTTTCTGCTTATTCCTACCGAAGAGCCGGAACGCAGGAACCGCCGCGTGGTTGTTCGACGGCTTACACCGCTTCTGCAAGCGCAGCCAGATCGCTTTAGCGGAGGCGACGGCCCGCCCGATGAAGAGCGCCGGTAGCGGGCTGACACTAAGCAGACATTCCTTGGCTGGCCAACGAATTCTGCTTAGAGTTTTTTATTTTCGCAGAGTGAGCGCTTGTCGCTCGCTCTAAACGTTAGGTCCCGGTTTTCTCCCAATACCGGGAAGTCACATTTGGGAACTCTGCTTAGAGAAGCGGGCAAAGCGTCCGCTTCTTTGCCGGGGGGGCTATGGACATCCTGAATTTTATTTGGACTGTTCTCAGTTTCCTGTTCGGCATGCTGTGGTCGGTCGTCTGGTTCGTCCTTCGCGATCTCGTTTCCACTCTCGTTTGGATTCTAATCGTCGCTTGGTTGATCCTCGGCGTGCGCTACCGCAGCTTTGTGGCAGGCTCTGTCGCCATGCTCCGCTATGGCCGCTATGGCCTGAACATCTTCTGGCGCTGGCTTCGTGGAGCTCCCACGTCCTCCCTCACTCTTCCGGCCCCGAAGGTGATCACGAAAGAGGTGGTGAAATACGTCCCGGCAAAGCGCCGCCGCCAACCCTTCGGGACCATGTCGATCTCGGAGCAGTTGAACATGCTGCTCGTCGGCGCGATTTATCTTCTTTTTTTCAATTAGGCTTCAGCGTCAAAGCCAAGAACGCTGTATAAGCGAAGAGAGCAACTCCGAACCCCAAGAACGAAAGCGGGACCATGCGTTCCGCGAAAGCTCGCGTGAATGGGCCTACATACTTGACGTACTTTTTATACTCCAAAGTTATCGGCCCTATCGGCAGCGCCTTCTCTATTTACTCAACCACCTCAGGTTGCGCCTTCTGAAGCCGGCGGGAAGAAAAGAGATAGGACAGCCAGGCTAAATTTATGGAAAATTCCATCAGAGCAATAACAAGAAGAAATGCAACATATATATTATCCGCAAGGCCGTCTGTAATGATTTTCTTATTGGTAATAATAAATGAGTGCTCCTGTTGTGAGGGAGGCTGCCAGCATAAAAAAATACTGATTCATTATCAATCTTCTGTCGATATCGTTCTCGATATTAGTGAGATACGCTTTGTAAATATCAATTATTTGCTGGTCCATGCGTTTGCCTTCCCATAACTTACGCGACCCAATTTGGTATCGGCCACGGCCTCGATACGCCCAGACACCGTAATTTTGAAGTCTGCAAATGTGCTACCTCGATTATTTCGCAGGATCGCCGTGCAAAACGCGCCTTGAAAACATATAAACATATCTTTATAAGGCATCCATGATGCGCGCGATCATGGACAGCTTTGACGATGCCGTCGGACGTTTGCGGGCGGCCGGAGAGCCGACGCGCCTGCGCCTCCTGCGTCTCCTTCAAAATGGCGAGTTCAATGTCAAAGACCTCACCCAGCTTCTGGGGCAAAGCCAGCCCCGCGTGAGCCGTCACATCAAACTTCTGGCCGAAGCCGGATTGATCGAGCGTTATCAGGAGGGGAGTTGGGTTTTCGTGCGCTCATCCGCCGATCCCGCCGTCCGCAGCTTTATCGCGGCCGCCCTTTCGATGATCGCCCCGGACGATCCCCAAATCTTGCGCGATTGCGAACGTGCAGATCAGATCCGCGCCGAACGCGCGCTTCTGGCCCAATCCTATTTCGATGAAAACGCCGCTGAATGGGACCGCATCCGGTCTTTGCATGTTCCTGAGCGCGATGTGGAGGCAGCGATCCTGGAAGCTCTCGGACCGGGCCCCTACGAGCTTCTCCTCGACCTTGGCGCCGGCACCGGCCGTATCCTCGAACTTGCCGCCAGCCGCGCGCTTCGCCTTGTTGGCATCGACACAAATCGCGAGATGCTGAAATGCGCCCGCGTGCGCCTCGACAACGCTGAGCTTGTCAATTGCAGCGTCCGCCTCGCCGACATTTACAATCTTCCCTTTCCTGAAGGGAGCGCCGGGGCCGTGATCATCCACCAGGTCCTGCATTTCCTCGACAATCCAAAGGCGGCGCTGGCCGAGGCGGTTCGCGTGCTGCAACCGGAAGGGCGCCTCGTGGTGGCCGATTTCGCGCCCCACAAGCTCGAATTCCTGCGCAAGGAGCATGCCCATGTGCGCCTCGGTTTCGCGGCCAGTGAAATCGCGGCGTGGCTTGAAGAATGCGGGCTGGTCTCCAGCGTCTATCGGGAATTGCAGGCGGATCGCAGTCATGAGAAAGCGCTGACGGTCGCCGTTTGGACAGGCCAGAAAATTGGCGCAACGACACAAAAATGGAGGGCCGCTTCGTGACGCACGGAGGCACGCATCAAGGAACACATGCGCCGATTGAGGTAAGCTTCGAGTTTTTCCCTCCAAAAACCGCTGCGATGGAGGCGACGCTTTGGTCTGCGATCCGCAAGCTGGAACCGCTTGCTCCGGAGTTCGTATCGGTGACCTACGGCGCGGGCGGATCGACGCGCGAGCGCACGCATGCGACCGTATCCCGTATCCTGACGGAGACCTCGCTGAAGCCCGCCGCTCATCTGACCTGTGTCGCGGCGACTAAGGATGAAGTGGACAGCATTGTCCGCGATTATTGGGACATCGGCGTTCGCCATATCGTGGCGTTGCGCGGCGATCCGTCGGAAGGCGCAGGCGCGGCCTACGTTCCGCATCCTGGCGGCTACTGCAATGGGGCCGATCTCACCGCGGGCATCAAGCGCATCGCCAATTTCGAGGTTTCCGTCTCGGCCTACCCCGAGAAACATCCCGAGTCTCCGACCATAGAAGCCGATCTCGATATGTTGGCCGCGAAGGTCGACGCGGGAGCCACGCGCGCCATCACCCAATTCTTTTTCGACAATGACTGCTATTGGCGTTATCTCGACCGTGTTCGCGCGCGCGGCATCAATATCCCCATCGTGCCGGGGCAGATCCCCATCCATAATTTCAAGCAGGTGGCGAACTTCGCCTCGCGTTGCGGCGCCTCGATGCCAGCCGTGCTCGCCGAGCGTTTCGACGGCTTGGCGGAGGATCCGGAAACCACGCAGCTTATCGCAGCCGCCGTGGCCGCCGAGCAGGTCATGGACCTCGTGGCTGGCGGGGTCACCGAATTTCACTTCTACACCTTGAACCGCGCCAATCTCGTTTATGCGATCTGCCATCTGCTCGGACACAGGCCGCACGAACCGTCTGCGCCGATTGAACGCGCTTTGGCTTGAGGACCGATCCCGCCATGACCCGCAGCGAACGCATTGCCGCCCTATCAGCCGCCGCCAAGCAGCGGATCCTTATCCTCGATGGCGCCATGGGCACCATGATCCAGCGCCACAAGCTCACCGAAGCCGATTATCGCGGCGAGCGTTTCAAGGATTGGCCGAGCGATCTCAAAGGCAACAACGATCTGTTGGTGCTGTCCCAGCCGGATATTATTCGCGGGATTCACGAAGCCTATCTTGAGGCCGGGAGCGACATCGTCGAAACCAACACCTTCAATGCGCAAGCCATCTCGATGGCGGACTACGGCATGGAGGCGCTGGCTTTCGAGATCAATGTTACGGCGGCAAAGCTCGGCAGAGAGGCGGCGGACAAATACACGGCGCTGACGCCGGACAAACCGCGCTTCGTGGCGGGAGCGATCGGGCCCACGAACCGCACGGCTTCACTCTCGCCGGATGTGAACAATCCCGGATTTCGCAATATAACCTTCGATGAGCTTGTAACGGCTTACAGCGAGCAAACGCGCGGTCTTATCGAGGGCGGGGTGGATGCGATCCTGATCGAGACCGTGTTCGATACGCTGAATGCGAAAGCGGCGGGGTTCGCGGTCAAGGAAACGTTCGACGCGATGGGCGTTGAGCTGCCGCTCATGATTTCGGGAACGGTCACGGACCTTTCGGGCCGCAATCTATCGGGCCAAACTCCGGAGGCTTTCTGGTATTCGCTCCGCCATCTGAAGCCTTTCTCCATCGGCATGAACTGCGCATTCGGCGCGGAGCAGTTGCGCCCGCCTATCGCGCAGATCTCGAAAGTGGCCGATACCAATGTCAGCGTTTACGCCAATGCCGGGCTTCCGAACGCCATGGGCGAGTATGACGAAACGCCAGAGTCCATGGCGAGCGCAATGCGCGCCTGGGCCTCCGATGGCCTGTTGAATATCGTCGGCGGATGTTGCGGCACCACGCCGGATCATATTAAAGCCATCGCGGAAGCTGTGGCGGAGTTTTCGCCGCGGGTCATCCCAGCGATCGAGCCTCGGCTGCGGCTTGCTGGGCTCGAGCCATTTGTGCAAGGATAATCAGCGGCTGGATCAACCCGTCTTTAATCGGACTCCATTAGAGGCGGAAAAGTTGATCGCCTCTCAAACGCTGGAGCAGCCAGTCGGCGTGAGGTTAGACGCGGGCTGCTCCGGGCGAAGACCAGCAGTAATTCTGCTGAAAAATTGTGCAGAAATGCGTGCAATGTGCGCAATAATTCAGCCGAAAATTATGTACCGGGACAGTGGGTTGCTGTGCTAGTCTTTACCTTGATTTGAACTCGGAGTTTTCCATCCATCGTCCGGGCCGGGAAAGGGTTGATGCACTTCCAGGGGGTTGCATGGCGACGATTACAGCTTTGAAAAATCCGTCCACCGTGGCCCCTCTCGATAACTATAGTCCGGGCCACTTTTACTGCGAGCTGATCGGTTCAGCCGAGAACCGTAACCGTCACTTGACGGCTCTCTGGCATCGGCTTCAGCAGCTTGAGCTTCAGCAGTTTCGCGGAAGAGCGGAAGACGCGGAGCGGGAGCTGTTCACCCTCGGCATCACCTTCACGGTCTACAGCGACCGCACAGCCATCGACCGCATCCTGCCCTTCGATGTCATCCCGCGCGTGATCACGGCCGCGGATTGGCGCACGCTCGACCGCGGCATAAAGCAGCGCATCAAGGCGCTCAATCTCTTCCTCTGGGATGTTTATCACGAGCGCAAAATCCTCAAGGACGGCTTGGTGCCCGCCGGTCTCGTGCTCGGTAATTCGAATTACCGGCCGGAAATGGTGGGCTACGATCCGCCCTGCGGCACTTACATCCACATCAGCGGCACAGACATCATTCGCGATCCTCTCGGCGATTTCTTCGTGCTTGAGGACAATGGGCGGACTCCTTCCGGAGTGTCGTATGTCGTCGAGAACCGCCATTTGATGCAGCGGGCGTTCCCCGATCTCATGCACGGCTTCGCCATCGAGGGCGTTTCCGAGTATGGCGCCCAGCTTGGCGACAAACTTATCGAGGTCGCGCCGCCCGGCATCGTCGATCCGCAGATCGTTCTGCTCTCGCCGGGCGTGTTCAACTCGGCTTATTTCGAGCATGTGTTCCTGGCGCGCGAGATCGGCATTCCGCTCGTGGAAGGCCGCGATCTCTTCATGGACGACGACAAGATCTTCATGAAGACGGTGTCTGGGCCGATACGGGTCCACGTCATCTACCGGCGCATCAACGACGATTTTATCGACCCGGAGGTGTTCAAGCCCGAGAGCGTGCTCGGCGTTAAAGGTCTGATGCGCGCCGTGCGCAAGGGCAATGTCACGCTCGCCAACGCCGTCGGCACGGGCGTTGCGGACGATAAGGCGGTCTACGCCTATCTGCCGACTATCATCAAATATTATCTCGACGAAGACCCCATTCTGCCGAACGTGAAGACGCATATCTGCCGGGAACCCGAGGGGCTCGCCTACACACTCAGCCATCTCGATGAACTCGTGGTGAAGCCCGTGGGCGAGTTTGGCGGCTATGGCATTTGCGTCGGTCCGAAAGCGACCAAGGCGGAAATCGATCTATGCCGCGAACAGTTGAAGGCAGATCCATCGAATTATATAAGCCAGCCTATGATTGAGCTTTCGGTTTGCCCGACGCTCACCGATGACGGCGTCGAGCCGCGCCATGTGGATCTGCGGCCGTTCGCGGTCACAGGGCAGGACACTTGGCTGCTGCCGGGCGGCCTGACGCGCGTCGCGCTTCGCAGAGGTTCTATTGTGGTGAATTCCAGCCAGGGCGGCGGCACGAAAGATACATGGGTTCTAAAGGAGGACGGCGCTTGAGCAGCCTTCTCTCACGATACGCCGAAAGCGTATTCTGGATGGCGCGTTATTTCGAGCGGGCGGAAAGCCTTGCCCGCGTCATCGAAACTCAAACATCCTTCCAGCGCGGGCGCGAGGACACATCCTGGGCCTGGATCGTGGCGCTCTATTCCGACGAGAAGGCTTTCGCCAAAGCCTTTCCCGAGACGACCGCGGAAAATGTGATCCGCTATTACATGGCTTATATCGACAATCCGGGCTCGATCCAATCGTCGATACGCTCCGCCCGGGAAAATGCGCGCGCGCTGCGGCCCATGCTATCGACCGACATGTGGTATCAGCTGAACGATTTCTGCAACCGGCTGTTCGCGTTCGCACCGAACGACTTTTCCGAAGTGCGCCTGTCGCGCACTTGCGACGCCATCAAGCGCGGCTGCTATGCGCAGATTGGCGTGGCCGAGAACACGCTCTATCACGATGAGACCTGGCCCTTCTTCAAGCTCGGCCTTTATCTGGAACGCGCCGACCAAACCAGCCGGCTGCTCGATGTCCGTTTTGCGCAGCAGCAGACCGGCATGGCGCGCGACGAAGGCCAGTTCGACTTCACCTTCTGGACCATTCTTTTGCGCGCAGCTTCGGCTTACCACTCCTATCGCCGCGTCTTTCCCCGCCATATAGACCCGCACGAGGTCGCCCGCTTCATGATCTTCGATCCGCGCCTCCCGCGGTCGATCGCCTTTTGCCTCGGAGAAGATCCAGGCCATGATCGAGCTTCTGCGCCGCAATTTCGGACTGACGAACGCCGCCGCGGCGGCCGAGCAGGTGGAGGCGATGATCTTCGGGCTCGACGCCGCGAGCAAGGACGAGCGTCTGCTCGAAAGCCTGCACACCTTCAACGACTGGGTGCAGCTCAGCCTCATTCAGCTCGCGGAGGAGCTTGGCCAAGCCTTTTTCGGCTATGCGCAGACGCCGGAGATTGCGCCGCCGCCTCCCGCAATGAGCCAGACGCAATCGCAGACAGCGTCTGTGCATTAAGCGCGTCCCGTAAAGCGCTTGCTCTATTTGCAGCTTGGCAAACCGCTCCGATCCGGCTTGCTTGACGTCAGGCGCCGTAGGAGCGTTTGCGTCTACGCAATCCGCCTGTGGTATAGCGCTTTCCTCGCCGCCGGGCGCGAACAAAACCCTGCGCAGGCGCATCCCTCTGCCGTGTGTTTCCGGCGGCATTGACGATCACCTTACTTGGTAACTTCGGAAGTTCAACGCGGCGCTACCGCTTTAGCGGCATTTCGATAGGCAAAAGGCATGACCGAACTCCATCGCATTACCTCCGATCCGGCGGTGTTGGCGCGGAAAGCCGACGGTTCGAGGTCTTAGGATAAGCGTTAGCGATATCTTGGATCTGCTCCCATCGGGAGCAGACCGGCAGGAGATTTTGGAGGATTATCCTTATCTGGAAGACGGCGACATAACCGCTACGCTCGAATACGCCTCCCGCTCTGCCAATCACACTGTCATCAAGGCCGCTTGATCACGCCGATCAGCACAAGATTTCCAGGTGCAAATGGGCCACAGCATTTTTAATTATTTCATGCCTTTGAAAATACAAACTTTCCTGCGGTCGCCCTGGACGTGACTGCCCAATAAGCCTCTTTAAGCTTCCCGAAACCTCTTTAAGCTTCTGACTACCACGATTGGGCGGAGCAAAGTTGCATGATCCATGAAAGTGCGAGGTGGCATTTCCTCGCCGACGCCAAACTGCCGCCGCGCCTGTGAGATTTCTTTCGCGCCAAGGGATATTGCGCCGCCTACGTTCAAGAGCTCGGGGGAACACGCCCGAGACATCGATATTTGGAAACGAGGCCACCTTGAGCAGGCAGTTATTGCGGCCAAGGATAAGGACTTCGCGTCGCTGGCGATAAGCAGGCTTGACGCATGCCGCATCATTTTCGTGCGCATAGGCAACCTTCGCCGCGGCGCCTTGCTTGCCAAGTTTGAGAGCGTGATGCAAAACCTTGTTCAAGCGCTCGATAGCGGCGATAAAATCATCGAAATCACCTAAAGGCATCCCATGGCTGGGCATTCGCAATTCAAGAACATCATGTACCGCAAGGGCGCGCAGGACAAAAAGCGCTCGAAGATGTTTTCCAAGCTCGCGCGCGAGATCACCGCGGCGGCGAAGATCGGGTTGCCCGACCCGGCCATGAACCCGCGCCTGCGTTCGGCCATGCTCGCGGCGCGCGCGCAAAACATGCCAAAGGATAATATCGAGCGCGCGATCAAGAAGAGCCAGGAGGCGGGCGGCGCGGATTACGTCGAGGTGCGTTACGAGGGCTTCGCTCCGGGCGGCGTAGGCGTGATCGTGGAGGCGCTGACCGATAACCGCAACCGCACGGCTGGCGAGGTGCGCTCCATCTTTTCGAAGTACGGCGGCAACCTCGGCGAGACGGGCGCTGTCTCTTTCGGCTTCAACCGCGTTGGCGAGATCGAGTATCCGCTTTCCGCGGGCAGCGCCGAGGCCATGCTTGAGGCGGCGATCGAGGCCGGCGCCGACGACTGCGAGACCGACAAGGACGCGCATTGGCTCACGGCGAGCATCGACGCCTATCACGAGGTCGCTGCGGCGCTTGAAAAGAAATTCGGCCCGGCGAAATCTGCATCTATCGTCTGGCGTCCGCAAAACACGGTGGATGTAGATGAGGAGAAGGGCGAGAAGCTTTTGAAGCTGATCGAACTCGCTGGAGGATTCCGACGACGTGCAAGCGGTCTATGCAAACTTCGAGATGAGCGACAAGGTCATGGAGAAGCTGAGCAGCTAGCTCAGCTTAGCTAGACCACCAAGCAGCTGAAATGTATGGAAGCGCAGCTTCATGCTTCGACAAGCTCAGGATGAGATTCCGGCTTGTCAGTGTGCTTATCGTCATGACGAGCCTGCCGGACCATCGGCAACATCCCTTTTTCGGCAGCCAACTAGTAGCGCCCTTGGCATTATTACACAAAGGGCGAACCGGCTTGCCCATGGCCCGAGGCAGGTTGCGGCCGCAGCGCCCGTTTACGCTTCCGTTGCCGTCCCCGCCCCCGTCTGCACGAGGGCATAGTCCCCGCCCCGGCGATCTTGAGGCGTTCACGGTTCACCAATGCGGTTCGAGGGGCGCTCCATCGAGGATTTCGGCAAGGCGGCGCGCCGTACCGCGCGTTGTATCCGGCGGCAGCTCCGCTCTGTGAAAGAACCGGCTCTCCAGGATTTCCCGGTTTGGCGGCGGGACGCTGGGACGCTCCCATTGCGGAACGATGAAGAGGGCGACGTGATCGCTTGGCAGGCTGGCGAAATTCGCGAACAAGCCATGAAGCTTTGCCGGCCCTGTGATGATGACCCCCGCCTCTTCCTTCATTTCGCGCGCAAGGGCGGTTTCCGCGGTCTCTCCCCACTCGATACCGCCTCCCGGGAAATGCCATCCTGGCCTGTAGCCGTGGCGCACGAGCAAGACGCGCTGATCATCGTCGATGACGACGCCCTGCGCGCCAAGGGTGGCGCCGCGCGTTAAGCGCCAATAGGCGGCGACGAGTTGGAACGGGAGCCGGGGAGCCATGCCAAGGGTTCCAAAACTGTGAGAGACGAGGGCTTCGCCGCACCGTGAAGAGTCCGCGGCGAATCCGCAAGCGCGGAATAATTCCTTTGATTGTTTCCGCCGCAAGAACGGACGCAGAAGGATGCGTTTTGCTTTCGGCGCCGGGACGCGCTACGAAAAAGGGGTCATCCAGGAGGAACGCGATGCGCCGCATGCATCCGGTTTGGACGCTCGTTCTATGCGCGGGCGCAATGCTTGCGATCAATATGGGCATCCGCCAGACGTTCGGGCTTTACCTGAAGCCCATCAGCCAGGATCTCGATCTCGACAGGCAGGTGTTTTCGCTCGCCATGGCGATCCTCAATCTTGTCTGGGGGCTCGCGGCGCCATTCGCCGGCGCGATGAGCGACAGGTTCGGCGCGCTCCGTGTCGTGCTCGCCGGCACGGCTTGCTACATCGCGGGGCTTTTGCTGATGGCGGCCGCCTCGGGCGGAAATCAGCTTCTGCTGGCGGGAGCGCTCATCGGCCTTGGCGTCGGCGGGACCGGTTTCACGGCGGTGTTCGGCGTCATCGCACGCGCCGCCCCGCCGGAAAAGCGAGCCTCGGCGCTCGGCCTCACAACCATGGGCAGCGCAATCGGGCAGTTTGTGGCGCTTCCTTATGCGCATGTTATTCTTGAGGCGACGGACTGGGTTTCCACGCTGTGGATCATGGCGGGAACAGCGGCGATGATGGCGCCGCTCGGGTTTGCCTTGGCGAGGAGCGGGAACGCAGGCCCGCAGCCCGGCGCGCATGCGGAGCAGCGGCTCGGCAATGCGCTCAGCGAAGCGCTCAAATACCCGAGCTTTCTCCTGCTGACGGCAGGGTTCTTCGTCTGCGGCTTTCACATCGCCGCCGTCGCCATCCATTTGCCGGCATTCCTTGTGGACAAGGGTTTCAGCCCCAGTCTCGGCGCGATTGCGCTGACCATTATCGGCGGCGCGAACATTTTCGGCACCTACGCCTTCGGGCGGATCGGCGACGCCACGCCGAAGCATTTGGCGCTCGCATTTCTCTATTTGGCGCGCGGGGCGGTGTTCCTCGCGCTAATCTATTTGCCGCTGACTGAGACAAGCGTGCTGATCTATGCCTTTTTATTGGGTTTGCTCTCGCTTGGCACGATACCGCTGACGAGCGGACTCATTGTCACCTTTTTCGGCCCGCGCTGGCTGTCGATGCTCTATGGAATTGTGTTCTTCTCCCATCAGCTTGGAAGTTTCATGGGGGCTTGGATGGGCGGCTGGCTTTATGATACCACTCACTCATACGATCTTTTGTGGTGGACGGCGGTAGCGGTCGCGGTGCTGGCGGCGGCGATCCATCTGCCCATCAGGGAGCAACCTGCGCCAAGGCCTGCAGCTGCGGCGGCGGAATGATTGCGACGAAGCATGCCTCAAAGCCTGAAATGGAGCCTGATCGGAGGGATCGCCGTGCTTTGCATCGGCGCTTCGTACCTCATGGTCACGCGCGGGCCAGCGCTTCTGCTGGATATCGGCGGCGCACTGGTTGGGTGTTTTTAATTTAATTTATCTTTCAGCCGGCAAAGTCCTGGAATGCGGGCTACCATGCGGCCAGGTCAGCACTTCGATTCCCGGGCCGGATGATTCGCCGCGCTCCAGGGAACCGCGCCGCTCAAAGCAGCCGATCCTTGCCTGCTAACGCGGGGAAAACCTATGAGCCAGGAACAAAGGAACGGCGGCGCTTATATGGCGGCAGCCAGCGGGCTAAAGCCGGGTCTTCGACGAGCTGCTCGCTTTCAGCCGGACCTTTCTCCTTCGTTTGAATGACCGCGTGCATCGCTTCGAGCACCGCTGCTTCAAGGACCACAGTTTCTATCAGCTCGCGGGTGGGCTCTTCCGTATCGGAGGATTTGTCCATCTTTAATTCCATTCAAAATAACTTTCCGGCTAGAAAATCCCCTATCGGCGCAGAAACCGCTAAGAGGCCCACCTGCAACTTGTGAAGCGTTTCGAACGTATTTTTTAAGCAATGATTGGTCAAGGCTCGCTCAAGGTCAAGCCCTTTTTCACCCAGACGGGTGATACGTATGTGAATAAGCCACACGGAATCACTGCCAAAAGAATGCAGCGGCTTTTGCTTGTTCCCTGTCAGTGGCATCCTTCCCACAGCAGGCCGTCCCGCGGGACGGCCCTGAGGATAATGCGTTTTTATTTTCCGAATGCGCGCACGTCCACGAAATGGCCGGCGATGGCTGCGGCGGCGGCCATGGCGGGCGACACGAGATGTGTGCGCCCCTTAAAGCCTTGCCGCCCCTCGAAATTGCGGTTCGAGGTGGAGGCGCAGCGCTCGCCCGGCGCAAGCTTGTCGGCGTTCATAGCGAGGCACATCGAACAGCCCGGCTCGCGCCACTCGAAGCCCGCGGCGAGGAAGATCTTGTCGAGCCCTTCCGCCTCCGCCTGCTCCTTCACGAGCCCCGACCCCGGCACCACCATTGCGCTGACCCTATCGGCGACGCGATGGCCGCTCAGCACGCCGGCCGCGGCGCGAAGGTCCTCGATGCGGCCGTTGGTGCAGGAGCCGATAAACACACGGTCGATGGCGATGTCGGTCATCCTGGTTCCGGGCTCAAGCCCCATATAGGCGAGCGAGCGGGCGATGGCGGCGCGCTTGCCTTCGTCGGCGGCCCTGGCTGGGTCGGGGACGGTTCCCGTGATCGCGACGACGTCTTCGGGACTGGTGCCCCAGGTGACGATCGGCGGCAGCTTAGCGGCGTCGAGGCGCACCTCACGGTCGAAATGCGCGCCTTCGTCCGAAGGCAAAGTCTCCCAATATTGGCGGGCCAGCTCCCAGGCCGCGGCCTTCGGCGCGCGCGGCCGGCCTTTGATATAGTCGAATGTCTTCTCGTCCGGCGCGATCATGCCAGCGCGCGCCCCGCCCTCGATCGACATGTTGCAGACCGTCATGCGGCCTTCCATCGAAAGCGCGCGGATCGCCTCGCCCGCATATTCGATGACGTAGCCGGTGCCGCCCGCGGTGCCGATCTCGCCGATGACGGCAAGAATGATGTCCTTCGCGGTGACGCCCTCGGGCAGCGCGCCGTCCACCGTCACGCGCATGTTCTTGGCCTTCTTCTGGATCAGCGTCTGCGTGGCGAGCACGTGCTCGACCTCGGATGTGCCGATGCCGTGCGCGAGCGACCCGAACGCGCCATGCGTTGAGGTATGGCTATCGCCGCAAACGATGGTCGTGCCCGGCAGCGTGAACCCCTGCTCAGGGCCGATGATGTGAACGATGCCCTGCCGTGGATCGAGCTCGTTATAATAGTCGATGCCAAATTCGGCGCAGTTTTCGCCAAGCGTCCTCACCTGCAGCGCGGCTTCCGGATCCTCGATGCCATGGCTGCGGTCGGTTGTCGGCACGTTGTGATCGACGACGGCGAGCGTCTTCTCCGGCGCGCGCACGCGGCGGCCCGCCACGCGCAAGCCTTCGAACGCCTGAGGGCTCGTCACCTCGTGGATGAGATGGCGGTCGATATAAAGCAGGCTCGTGCCGTCGGGTTGCGTTTCGACGACGTGATCGTCCCAGATTTTGTCGTAGAGTGTTCTTGTCATGATTTGCACCCTTTTGGGCTCGCGCGAGCGCCTCTTTGTTCTGCCGATGTTTTAGGAAGAGGGCGCGCGGAAAGCAAGCGCGCGGGACATGGCGAGCGGATTTCGGCCGCAACCTTAAATGCCCCCAAGGATTAACCGCAAAAGGCGATCACGCCCGCTTGGCGCCCGATGGAGTCTCGAATGGTCTACAAACTTTACTATTGGCCGAACCTCCAGGGGCGCGGCGAGTTCGTGCGCCTTGCCTTGGAGGAGGCTGGCGCCGCCTATGAGGATGTCGCGCGCGGTCCGGGAGGCATGGCTCGAGATGATGGCCTTCATGGAGGACGAGGGCGAGGAACGGCCGCCATTCGCGCCGCCGTTTCTCAAGGACGGCGACGCGGTGATCGGGCAGACGGCGGCCATTCTGTTCCATCTCAGCCCAAAGCACGGACTCGCCCCGCAAGACGAAGCCCAGCGGCTTTGGATTCATGAAATCCAGCTCACCGTAGACGATCTCATCGGCGAGGTTCACGACACGCATCACCCCGTCGGCGGCGGCCTCTATTACGAGGACCAGAAGCCGGAAGCGATGCGCCGCTCGGAAGGCTTTCGCAAGAGGCGGATCCCTAAATATCTTAGCTGGCTCGAAAACATACTGCGCCGGAACCCCAAGGGAAGCGCGCATCTCGCGGGAGATTCCCTGACCTATGCCGATCTATCGCTGTTTCAGGTGGTGGAGGGGCTGAGTTATTCATTTCCGCGAGCGATGGAGCGGGTGCTTCCCTCGGCGCCGCACGTTGCGGCTCTTCATCGCGCCGTCGCCGAACGCCCCCGCATCAAAACCTATCTCGCGAGCAATCGCCGCTTGCCTTTCAACGAGGAGGGCATCTTCCGGCGCTATCCCGAGCTGGATGGATAACGCCGCAATTCTGCACGATGTGATTGCGGAACCGGTGCAAAACGTTTAGGAAACGAGGGTTGATGTCGGGGCGTAGCGCAGGCTGGTAGCGCATCTGGTTTGGGACCAGAGGGTCGGGAGTTCGAAATCTCTCCGCCCCGACCAATAAAATCAATGGTTCGAGCTGAAAATTTCTCACAAAGAGTTGCAGAACGGTGCGCCGGTCCCTGTCGAGGAGCCGCTGTCTTGGCGTCAGGCCAGTTTGACCAAAACTTGTCCGGTCTCCACGCCATCTCCAACGTTGACTAAAATAGCCGCTACTTTACCAGCCCCCCCGGTGACGATCGGCGTCTTCATTTTCATCGCCTCGACGACCAAAAGGCGGTCACCTGCACTGACTTGCTGGCCGATCGTCACGAGAACCGACTCGACTACTCCATTTAGCGTGCATACCACATCGCCAGCTTCAGCCGGGGCGCGGGCGACCGGCGCCGTCGCCAAGTGAGCTGGAGCATGATTCGAATTCCCTGGCGCAAACGATTGAGCGTGAGCGGTAGGTGGCAAGAAAATAGCGCCGGGCTCATGAGGGACACTGTTCTGGCCAGTCAGTTCCTCGACAGTCACGTTATATTGCCGGCCCTCGACCGTGATTTTAAACTTCCGTTCCATTCCTATTTCCTTAGGGCGCCTCCGGAAAAGTGTGAAGCGGTTTTCCGGTAAGACGCACGACAAAACAAAGAGCTAGTTGTCCGTTTGACGCTGGGGCGCAGGATGCGAAACAGTATGAGAGCCATGGTGCGCGGCGCGGCCATCGGCCTGCCACCTCATCCCATGGTTGACGGGTTCGATATGAACGATACGGTGGGGTCCAATGATCGTCGCGATGGCCGCGGATATGGCTGCAATGTGATAGTCCTCCGCAGTGTCCGCTTGTTCGCAGTCCGCTTGTTCGCGCGCATGCTCCGCCGCCGGTTGGCGGCGAACGATCTTCCACGCTAGCGCGGGTCCCAGCCGGTTGAGGAACGGGAAAGCCGCAAGGATCAGCCCAATAAGGGACGTAACAACGAAGGTCAGGACGAACGCGAATAGACTGAGAACGAGAGCGCCGTTCAGTGTATCGGGAACTATTGGACCCATCGGCTTACTATCTTTCTCAGTTGACGCCCAAAGCTGCGAGTATAATCCCACCCGAAATGGCGGCGCCGAAAACCCCGGCGAGATTCGGTCCCATGGCGTGATGGATCAGAATAATGTTGCGGTTTTCCTGCTCAACGACGGCCTGAGAATAGCGTGCCGCAAGGGGCGCGGGTGAGGCCTCCGCGAAGCCGGTCAGCGGATTGACCGGCGTCTTTAGAAACAAATTCATAAGCTTCGCCGTCGCCACGCTAGACGCGGCGCCGCACACAAAAGCTAGAAGGCCGAGCAAGACGATCTCTGCGGTCTGAACTGTGAGGAACTTGTCAGCCGCCATGGTCGACCCGATGGCGACTGTCAGGATTATGATGATCACATTCGTCATTCCGCCGGCTGCGGTCTTGGCGAGGCTCTCGGTTGCTTCGACTTCCCGGAGCAGATTGCCAAGCATAAACATGGTGATGAGCGGCGCGACGGGCTGAAAGAAAAGGTTGAAGATAACAGCGATGACAAGCGGAAATGCCACTCTCTCCAGCTTCGCCGGCTCATGAAGCGCGGCGCCAGCGCGCTCCTCCTTGAACGCCAGCAGTCGTATCATCCGTTGTTGCATCAAAGACATAAGAGCCACGTAAGAGAAGGCCGCCACCGCCACCGGGCCAAGGAGATGCGGCGCAAGCTTCGCGGTTACAAATATAGCCAGAGGGCCATCGGCGCCGCCAATAATGCCGATTGCGCCCGCCTCGTTCAGTGTGAAACCCAGCGCCTTGGCGAGAACAAGCGCGAGCACGACGCCAAGCTGCGCGCCGGCCCCGAGAAGGATCAGCCTCGGGTTCGCGATCAGCGGGCCGAAATCCGTCATGGCGCCGACCCCGAGAGCGATCAGCGATGGGATGATCAGCTTATCCATCCCAAGATAGGCATAATGAAAAAGCGCGCCTTCGTTCGCCGCGGGCACGTTCGCCACAATGCAGGCGAAGCCGATACCGGCGAACAACAAAGGCTCATAGCGCCTCGCGACGGCCAGCACGATCATGCCCGCGCCTGCGGCGATCATCACGAGATTGCCGAACGAGAGGCGGGCTACGCCGCTCTGATCATACAGCACGTTCAGTAAGGCGATCGCCTGGTCAAGCATTTCGTTTCTCCCCTCGCTTCTTGGCTGGCGCCGTTCCCGACCAACTCGTCTGGCCGGCGGCCTCAAAGGCTCCTACCGCTTCTCGCCTTAGAGGGGGATATTGCCGTGCTTCTTGGCGGGCCGTAACTCCCGCTTCGTAAGCATTTTGCGCAGAGCAAGCGCCAGCACGCCCCGCGTTTCCGCTGGTTCTATCACATCGGTGATGTAGCCGCGCTCGGCCGACAAATAGGGAGACGCAAATTGCGCGCGGTATTCGGCCGCAAGTTCGGCGGCCTTTGCTCTGCGGCCTGCGGCCTCGGCCAGCTCTTTACGGTAAAGTATATTGACCGCCCCCTCGGCGCCCATAACGGCGATTTCGGCGTTAGGCCAGGCATAGACGAAGTCCGCGCCCATTTCCTTGCTGCACATGGCCATGTAAGAGCCGCCATAAGCCTTGCGCAGAATGATGGTGATCTTCGGCGAAGTGCAGGACGCATAGGCGAATAGCAGCTTCGCCCCATGCCGGATGATGCCGCCGCGTTCCTGGTCCACCCCTGGAAAGAAACCGGGGACGTCAACCAAAGTCACCAAAGGGACATTGAAAATATTGCAGAAACGGATGAAACGGGCGCCTTTGTCGGACGCGTCGATATCCAGCGCGCCAGCCATTTCGGTGGGTTGGTTTGCAATCAGCCCGACCACAAGCCCTTCCACCCGGGCGAAGCCGACGATCAAATTCTTGGCGAAGTCCGCCTGAATTTCCAACAGCTCACCACCGTCGACCAGGTGGGCGATGATCCGGCGCACATTCATCGGTTCCGAGGGATCGTTGGGAACAAGCTCGTTCATAGCCTCGTTGCGGTCGAGCACGATGCCGCCGCCAAGGCGATGCGGAGGATCCTCAGTGTTATTGGCCGGCAGATAAGAGAGCAGCCGCTGCACAATCTTTATGGCGTGCCCGTCGTCCTCGGCCACGAAATGGACGTTACCGCTGACGGCTGCGTGCATGGCTGCGCCGCCCACCTCTTCCATAGAGGTTGTCCGCCCGGTAACCGCTTTGATTACCTCCGGTCCGGTGATGAACATGTGGGCATTGCGGGTCATGACCACGAAATCCATCAACGCTGGAGAATATGCTGCTCCTCCAGCGCACGGGCCGCATACGACGGCGATCTGCGGCACGACGCCGGATAAAAGCACGTTGTGAAAGAAGACCTCGCCGTAACCGGACAGGGAGTCGACGCCTTCATGGATGCGGGCGCCTCCGGAATCTTTGAAAGCGACAAAAGGGATGCCGAGCTTGAGCGCGAACTTCATCAGCTCAACGATTTTCTTCGCGTGCATTTTGCCGACAGTGCCACCGGCGACGGTAAAATCCTGGCTGATGGCGGCGACCTGCTGGCCATCGACGTAGCCCGTCCCAGTGATGACGGCATCCGCCGGTATTTCCTTGTCCTCGCTTCCGAAATGCCGGCCGCTGTGGCGAATATGCATGCCGATTTCTTGGAATGTGTCAGGCTGAAAGAGGGCGCCAAGCCGTTCGCGCGCGGTCATGAGGCCTTTCTCATGGCGTGCTCTCATCTTCTCCTCGCCGCCGCCGGCGATTATCCCTCGACGGCGCTCGCGGAGGCCTTCAACTATGGACGGCTTCATATTTCCTCACCAAAGTCTGCTTTTTAACCAGATCGTACAGCCAATTCAGAAATCGTATACATTTTTTTCCGGGTTCGGAACTGCCAAGCTGCAGGCGAGGGTCCGGTTTTGGAATGATGGCTTTGGCTGACTGAGCCGAAGCGCGGTTGTGGGCGCTCTACTTATCGTTTGCGACGAGCGTGTCAGTGATGGCCGACGCCTGATCCATGAAGCGCTGGATGGCGACGAGCGCAGGCGGGGTGCATGTGCGGTAGGTTCGGGAATAGTCGCGATAACCGCGATTGAAGCTCTCCACGAGCTTCGCCCTGCGCAATGCGCTTGTGCCCTCCGAGGCGGCAAGTTCGCGCATATGCTCCCGCCAGACTTGGCCTTCGTTCGCGCCGCACAGCTCGCGAAGATAATGCAGGGTGCCGAGGATCTCCGCGAGCCGGAAAATCTGCATGTCGTAGGGGCGGTCGTCGGGACCGGCCGGTTTCGGCGCAGCAGGCGCGGGGTGCTGTTTCGGCGCCGTCGCGGCGTTTTGAGCAAATACGGGTGCGAGAGAGGCGGAAATCGCCAGCGCGATCACAACTAAAAGCGCTAATTTCGCTCGCGGCGCGCAATATGTCATCGGCCGCCCGTTTCCAACGCGGCCCTCGCGTTTTCGATCGTCCTCTCAAGGCCCGGCGTGCATTGAAGACGCAATCTCGCCTCTCTATCGAAATAGCTTGCCGCGGCGGCGTCTGAAGCCGCCGCGAGCGCGCCTGTCGCATCGCGTGTGGCAAAAACAGTGATCGTGTAATGAAAGCTCACGATACCCTCGCCGTCCTTTAAGATCGCGTCCGCAACATCGCCCAAAGTGAGATTCGAGGCAAGCAGCCCGGTTTCTTCCTCAAGCTCGCGGCGGGCGGCGTCGGCTGCTCTCTCTCCCAATTTGATCTGGCCGCCCGGAAGCGACCAGAATCCCTCATAAGGCGGTTTGCCCCGCTGCACCAGAAGCACATCGTCTCCTCGAAAGACGGCGATGGAGACGCCCGCTCGCGGAACCAGATTGTCAGGTCCGGCGGCCGGGCACACCGTCGTTTGCGTCTTCATCGAGGCCCCATCGCCGGTACGTCCTGACTCGCCAGAGTTTGCAGCGCCGCAGCACAACCTCCAACGGCAAGGAGATCGTCTATGCATGTTCGCCGGAACTTGTATGCTTGTTCTGGCTTGGGGCGTCAACGCCCCCGAAATTGCCGGTGCGATCCCTTTTGCCGGATGCGATTTAAACTGGACGCGTCCACAGGCCCTCGTTTCTAGCTTGCCAAAAGGGCGCACTGGGGCTTTAACACCACCTCTACCAAGCTAGTAACTACGCCGGCTCAGGGAGGCCCTCATCCATGGCCCTGCGGGTTGTGTTCATGGGAACCCCGGATTTCTCCGTCCCAACTCTAAGCGAAATTGTCGGAGCGGGGCACGACGTTGCGGGTGTATATACACAGCCGCCAAGACCAGCCGGCCGTGGCATGGAAGCCAGAAAATCCCCCGTGCACGCCTTTGCGGAGGAAGCCGCGCTGCCGGTTTTCACGCCAAAATCCTTGCGCCGCGCCGAGGTGCAGGAGGAGTTCGCAGCGCTTGGCGCCGACGTTGCCGTTGTCGTCGCCTATGGCCTCATCTTGCCCAAGCCCGTCCTGGACGCGCCGCCGCTCGGCTGCCTTAACCTGCACGGTTCGCTTCTCCCTCGCTGGCGCGGGGCGGCGCCCATCCAGCGCGCCATCATGGCCGGCGACAAGGAAACCGGCGTCATGGTGATGAAAATGGAGGAGGGGCTCGATACCGGACCTGTTGCTCTGGCGGACCGCATTTCCATCGGCCAAGACGCCACTGCCGGAGAAATCCACGATCACCTCTCGCTCATGGGAGCGGCGCTCATGCTGAACGCGCTCGAATTTTTGGAGAAGGGCGTGCTGACGTTCGCTACTCAACCTCTCGAAGGCGTCACCTATGCCGCAAAGCTCTCCAAGGAGGAGACGCGGATCGATTGGACGAAGTCCGGCGTCGAAGTCCACGACAACATTCGCGGGCTGTCGCCTTATCCTGGCGCATGGTTCGAAGCTTTGCTCGGCGGCAAGGCGGAGCGCGTCAAGGTCTTGCGTTCGGTGCTGGTCCCCGGAAAAGGCGAGCCCGGGCAGCTTTTGGATGCAAATTTGACGGTCGCATGCGGCTCGCAGGCCGTCCGGCTCACGCAAGTTCAGAGATCCGGCAAGCGGCCGATGGGGGGAGCCGATTTCTTGCGAGGCTTCCCGCTTGGCAAGGGCACTCAGTTCGAGTGAACGATGACAGAAAATTGCGCGGATGCGACAGAAAAACAAGCAGTCGTGACTAGACGTTGAAAGTACCCTCCACGAGAGTGCGTTGCTGTGAAATGCTTCTGGAGACAGTTGTGACACCATTCTCGTCTCTCCGCCTCCTCGCGTTAGCAGGCATTCTCGTCGCCGCTAACCCATTCAGTTTTTCGCGGGCTGAGGAAAGCGCTTGGGCGAACGCTTCTGTTATTGAGCTTTTCACCAGCCAGGGTTGCTCTTCCTGCCCTCAGGCCGACCAGCTTCTGGAACAGCTTTCTCACCGGCCCGATGTCATCGCGCTGAGCTTCCCGGTCAGCTATTGGGATTATCTTGGCTGGAAAGATACGTTAGCGCGGCCTGAAAATTCAGAACGGCAGCGCAGCTACGCCAAGGCTTTCAGAGACGGCGAGGTTTATACGCCGCAAGCCGTCGTCAACGGCGTGCTGGAATGCGTTGGCAGCAACCGCGCGCAAATCGAATTGGCCATAGAGACCACGGCCCCCATGATTGGAGAAGAAGCGGCTCCGATTTTTGTTCGCCGCGACGACGGCAGGCTCATTATTGACGTTGGCGGCGCTCCGCCCGGATCGCAGCACAGAAAGGGAAAGGTTTGGGTTGCGACGATCCAGCCGCCGTTGTCGGTGCCGATACAACGCGGTGAAAATGCCGGCGCCGTTGTCACCTACACGAACGTTGTCCGCAATCTAACTGAAGTTGGCGAGTGGGAGGGCGCGCCGGCTTCTTATGCCGTACCAATCGGGTCCATCTCACAAGATGGGGATTCGTTCGTAGTGTTCTTGCAGAAATCGACTCTCGGCCGCATCGTCGCCGCGACGCGGGTTGGCGAGTGAATTATTAGCGGGCTGAAGGCGCCATCATGGCCTTTTGGTTGTTCAAGACGGAGCCGGCGACCTTCTCCTGGCGCGATCAGGTGGAAGCTGGGCCAAAGGGCGAGGAATGGAACGGGGTGCGAAACGCCCTGGCGCAGAAAAATATGCGCGCCATGAAAATCAGCGACCAGGGCTTCTTCTATCATTCCGTGCACGAAAAGCAGATTGTCGGCGTCGTCAAGGTCATTAGCGAAATCCATCCCGATTCGACGGATACCACCGGAAGGTGGAATTGTGTCGACGTTTCCGCCGTGGGCCCCTTCCCGAGGCCCGTCACACTCGCCGAAATCAAGGCGGAGCCTAGACTGGCAAATATGGCGCTCGTCAAAAACTCAAGATTGTCCGTGCAGCCGGTGACTGACGAGGAGTGGGCCTTGATCTGCCTCATGGGCGGATACAAGGCGCGAGCCTAAACCCGGCCCCCTAACCCTTGCGCAATCTCGCCTTGGCGAGATTGCCAATCTGGAGTGTCCGCAAGCGGTTGCGGATGGGAGAGGGAACGGTGTCGTAACCCTCTCCCCTTGCGGGAGTGGGTGGGCTGGCTTTGCCAGGGGTGAGGGGTGTCGCGTTGGCCGAACCGATGGTGTGTGTTTAGCAATCTTTTCAGCTTGCTCCTGCTTAGCCGTGCAAGAACACGTAGGCGAAGTAACCCGCAACCGCGATCAAAATAATCGCAAGCAAATAGAGAAAAGGCGCCGCGGCGGAGGTGAGGCGCTCATCGAGGACCAAATCCGGCCCGGGACGCATGCGGATGTCGGCATGGCCTGGGCTCTCCCTGCTCTCCGCCGCTTCGGGCGGCGTAATGGGCGCCGCAACGTCGCGCAAATTTGCCTCTTTCTCTGCTTTGCCCTTCTCCTCCATCGCCTTGCTTCTCCCGTTCCCATCGGACAAATTGTCATTTATGGACAACGCTTAACTTAGCTGAAATCATGCGCTGCATCGATTGCCCTTAATGGAGTGCGCACCTTGCATAAATTCATAATGAACTCTTTTTTCGGGCCTTTCGTCTTCACCTTAGCGCTGACACTCCATCTTACAATAAATCCTTTGCTCGCTGGGGAAAAGATCAGGTTTGGGCTCAATTGGCTGCCGGAAGGCGAGCACTGCGGGTTTTTCCAGGCGAAGGCGTCCGGGCTTTATGATCGAGCGGGGCTCGATGTCGAGCTGAAGCCGGGCGGTCCGGACCTGAATACCCCGCTGCTTATTGGCGTTGGCCAGCTCGATCTGGCTATCGGGACAGGCTTTACGACGCTGAACATGATCGAAGAAGGAATTCCCGCCGTGACGGTCGCGGCGTTCTTCCAGAAAGACCCGCAAACGCTCGTCGCCCATCCCGATCAGGGCATCTCCACCTTGTCCGACGTGAAAGGGTCGCCCGTCATGGTCTCCGCCAACGCGCGGCAGGAATTCTGGCAGTTTCTCAAACTGAAATTCGGCTTTACGGACAGCCAGCTCCGCCCCTTCACCTACTCTGCGGCCCCGTTCCTGGCGGACCCCAAAGCCATTCAGCAAGGCTACATCACCGAGGATGCCCTTCTGCGCGGGTCGCAGATGCCAAAGCCACCGGTGATCCTTCTGCTCGCCGATTACGGCTTCGAAAACTACACGACGACGGTATTCGGGCTACGCTCATTCGTGGATAAGCATCGCGATGCAGTGCGCGCTTTCATCGACGCGACGCGAAAAGGATATGAGGCGTGCATGGCCGGGGACTATGCGGCGGGAATGAAACTCTTGCTTAGCATGAACCCGGATCATGGCGAGGCCCTTTTCCGCTTCAAGATCAAGGAGATGAAGGCGCGCGGCCTTGTCGATGGCGGCGACGCGGCAAGGCTCGGAATTGGCGCGATGACGGACACACGGTGGAAATCTTTTTTTGAGACCATGGCTGCGGCTGGCGTCTACCCGCCGGCGCTCGATTACAGGGCGGCCTACACGCTTGAGTTCGTGAACAGATAAATGCTGGATCGTCCTTCGCCGCAAACGGTGCTGCCGCCCCTCATGACGATGCAGGGCGTGCGCAAGACCTTTGCAAATGGGGTGCTGGCGCTCGACGGAGTCAACGCTGACGCTTCCAGGCGAGCCGCAATTTCTCGCCATCGTCGGCCCGTCCGGTTGCGGAAAAAGCACGATGCTGCGGATCGCGGCGGGATTGGATGAGCCGAGCGCGGGCCGGATCGATTGGCCTGGCTTCGACCGTCAAGGAGAACCCAGCGGCCGCGGTTCCAATCTCGGTTATGTTTTCCAAGAGCCGACCTTGATGCCTTGGGCGACCGTGTTCGACAATGTCTGTCTTCCGCTTCGCATTCGGGGCCTTAAAAGCAGCGCCGTCACGGATGGCGTGATGGAGGTGTTGGGCCGCATAGGCCTTCGGGACTTTGCGCGCTCTTATCCGCGAGAACTCTCCGGCGGCATGCGCATGCGGACATCGGTCGCCCGCGCGCTTGTCACCGAGCCGCGCCTCCTGCTGATGGACGAACCGTTCGCCGCCTTGGATGAGATCACGCGCGCCAAACTCGAACGCGATTTGCTCGGACTTTGGCTCGCCTCGCAATTCACCGCCGTTTTTGTCACCCACAGTGTCTTCGAGGCCGTCTTTCTCGGAAGCCGCGTCATCGTCATGACGCCGCGCCCGGGCCGCATCGCCGCCGATCTGAAAATCGATGCGCCACACCCTCGCACGGAGGAGTTCCGCACCTCAGCGGCTTACATCGGGCGGTGCCGCGAGGTTTCGGAGGAACTCGCAAAAGCCATGGGCGAAGCCAAAGAATGAGAAGAAGCCTCGACCGCATCGCGCCTTTTTTGGTCGGCGTGCTTCTCCTGGGGCTTTGGCAGGGAGCGGTGCAATGGAACGAGCTGCCGCCTTACGTCTTGCCCTCCCCGCTTTTGATCGCAAAAACGCTCGTCGACGATTTTCCGGTCCTGCTCCCGAGCTGGCTTTTCACGCTCAAAATTACGGTCCTCGCGTTCCTTGGAGCGGCGGTTGGCGGCTTAGGTTTGAGCCTGCTTCTCACCTCCTCGCGCCTGCTCGAACGCAGCCTGTTTCCCTATGCCATCATTCTTCAAGTAACCCCCATCGTGGCGATCGCGCCGCTGATCATCATCTGGGCGAAGGACACGACGCTAGCGCTCCTGATCTGCGCCTGGCTCGTTGCCTTCTTTCCGGTCGTATCCAACACCATGACGGGGCTCAACAGCGCCGACGCCAATCTCCGCGACCTTTTCAAGCTGTACGGCGCCTCAAAATGGCAGACCATGTTTTGGCTGCGGCTTCCCTCCGCCCTGCCCTTCTTTCTTGCCGGGCTTCGGATTTCGGGCGGGACTCGCTTTGATTGGGGCCGTGGTCGCTGAATTTGTGGCGGGAACGGGCGGGACGGAGTTCGGGCCTTGCCTATCGCATTCTCGAATCCGCTTATCGCTTGCGCATTCCTCGCGTCTTCGCCGCGCTTGTGCTTATCTCAGTGACGGGGCTTGCGATTTTCGCGCTGCTTTCTTTTGTCACCAACCGGCTGCTGCGCCATTGGCATGACAGCTCCCTCGGCCAGCGCTGATGCTTGCACGCACTTGATTACCCGGATGTCCCGCTGGCCGAAGAAGCCGTGAAAACATTGGGGAATTTCAGACCCCACTGTTATGGCCAGGCTTGACCCGGCCATCCAGCTAAGCAACTAAAAGCATTGCCGAAGCACTCTAGATGGCCGGGCTTGATCAGGTCGAAGCCGGGCCATGACGATAAGCGGTGCGGCCATGACGACGGAATTGGCGGTAACATCCGGGTAATCAAGTGCACGCAAAGAAGCAACCGCCAACACTTCCGGCCCACTCAGAACTTGAATTCGAGTGTTTCCCAGAACTTGTCGATAAAGGGCTGATCGGTAGCTGATCGATCGTCCTCGATGGCGTTGACCAGCAGTACGCCGTGATCGTCCTTTGCATAAGTGAAGATCTCGACCGTCTTGACTTTCGCCCGCGACTTCAGAACGCCACGCAACCCAAGCAGTTTTATGCCCGACGATAGCGTCTTTGACGTTTCGGATTGCGTTAGCGTTGCGCCTACTTTCACGTCGTCTTTCGTGAGTTCGTTCAGCATGAGCTGCTTCAGGAGCGTCGGGTCTATGCTTTCATATTCCTGGACAATGATAACCGAGCCGACGGCCGTAGCAATGAGGTGTTGAGTGAGTTTCTTGCTGATTTCCTGAGTGCCGACAGCGAGGCCTGTTGGATGCTCGAACGACAACAGGCTATCCGCCCATCGCGCAAATGGGTTCTGCGTCAGAGAAACCGAAACTGTCTTCCCGTCACTAAGCTTGACCTCAACCGTCTCGCCGGGATCGATGGGCACGGCGAAACCGTCAATCGTGACGGTGAAGGCTCGCGGCGCTTCCTTTGCCGGCGCGGCGGTCTGAGCGAGCGCTCCCGATTGCGAGAGCAGCAAACCAATCAGGCCAAGGCCCCAAAAGCTCGACAAAATCCGCATGAAGCGCCCCCCGGCAACTTTATTCCGCCGAGTAGAGCGTTATAGGCATATTGCGAGAAATTCAAGACTTCCGCGCCGGCGCTCTCGTCAAAAGCTGCGGCCACATCGGCGAAGGCTATCGCAAATTTCCCACCGGGTCTCACATGCTGTTTTACGCTGCCGATCATCTCGACATGAAAGTATGAGCGACAAGATAACGCAAACCCCGCCATCATGGGCGCAAGCCCTGCATTCGAGGCATGCGCGTCACGGCCGCTTCACATGCGAGGCGCGGGACAAAAGCCGACAGGAACGCTCGCGTGGTCGCGGCCTTGCTCAGCCTTGGCGATAAAGTCGTGAACGCCGTTACTGTGATCGAACCGCGGCGCGTCCCTCTTCGCCCGCGCGCCGGAATAGGCTCATCACGCTGCGCACGGCCGATTTGGAGCCCTGGCGTATTCCGAAGCCTTACAACACCTATCAAACTGATCTCGTGGACAACCGCGATGCCGTTCTCGCCGCAATCCGTCGCCTGATAGGCGAAACGCTCCGTTCCCGGGTTAATTTCAAGGCGACAGATACCGTGTATGCCGCCCCGACAGCGCCGAAGGAAGTCAACTTCCACGTCAATACTAAAAATAAAATGCCTATGAGACTTGTATTTTTTTTGCTTTGCACTTTTCTTTTGTCTGCATTTTTGGCGATACAGGTATATTCGACGCTTGTTCCAATCAGAAGTGGGTCATCACAAACCGCATCGACAATAACGGCTGGCGCCACATGCGGGGTGGGGAGTAAATGCACCGTGCATTACACTGGTTGGCTTTATGAGAACGGCGTGAAGGGAAGGAAGTTCGACAGCTCCCTTGATCGTGGGGTGCCCTTTTCATTCTCAATGGGCAAACATGAAGTAATCCAAGGTTGGGAGCGTGGCCTTATGGGACTAACGGTAGGCGGCAAACGCAGTCTGATCATTCCGCCTGAACTTGGCTATGGCGCACGCGGCTCTGGCGCTATCCCTCCAAATTCAACGCTATTGTTCGAGATCGAATTGCTCGGCGTGCAAGGGTAATCGCTACCAAATCAACCTCGGCGACAGGGTTCTCAACTCGATCACGATGATCGAGCCAGACAGGGTGCGAATCCGCTCCCTTTAGAAGTTCGCGGAAACAGCGGCCCGCACCCCGTCCATCATCTCCTCCGCCTCTAGCTGGAGGCTCGCCTGCGCCAGCATATGCTCGAGCCCAGCGCCGCGTACCTGCTCCGTCCGCACGTCTGTCAGCACCGGGATCGAAAAGGGCGAGGCGCGGCTCAACTCCATGAACAGCCACCGGTCTTGGAAGCGCATCAGCAGGTCCGAAAGCCGCTTCAAATCCAGAAGCTCGCGCTCGGCGTCGCGGCGCGTCACAGCCAGAAGGATGTGATCCGGCTCGTGGCGGCGCAGCACATCGTAGATGAGGTCGGTGGACACAGTCATCTGCCGCATGGTTTTGCGCGCGGCGTTGTTCTGCTGCTCCACGATGCCGGTCACAGTCGCGACATGGCGGAACGAGCGCTTCAGCATGGGGCTGTCGAGGATCCATTCCTCAAGCTCGCCGCCGAGAATGTCGGGCGCGAGAAACTGCGCAACGTGCTCCTGGCTGATCGCGGACAAGCCGGAAATCACAAGCCCGTAGTCGGTGATCTGGAAGCTGATGGGCTTCAGCCCGAGATGCTCCATGCGGCGCGTGATGAGCATGCCGAGCGTCTGGTTCGCGCGCCGCCCTGCGAAGGTATAGAACACGGTCCGATAGAGGCGCTGCTCGAAAAAGTGCTCCACGAGCAGCCGGTCCGGGCCGGGAATGGTGGAGAACCGCGCCTGTAGATCGAGCCATTCCCGTACATCGCCCGGCAGCGCGCGCCATTCTTCCGGTTCAGCCAGCAAGGCGCGGACGCCATCGGCGAGAAACGTCGAAAGCGGCATCTGCCCGCCGGAGTATGCTGGGACCTTGGGCTCGCCGCCTGCGGCTGGCCGCGCTTCAAGCGTCATGTCGCGGATGCCGGCGAACGCCAGGACCTCGCCCGCGAAGAAGAACGTATCGCCCGGCGTCAGCCCTTGCGCGAAATATTCCTCGACCTCGCCGAGGATGCGGCCGCCGCGTCCCGCGCCGCCCAGCCGCTTCACCTTCAGCCGCGCGGCCTCGACGATGACGCCGATATTCTGGCGGTGCCTGCGCGCGACGGCGCCGTTGGCGATGCGGTAGCGCCCGTCCGGCATTGGGGCAAGGCGCTTGTAGCGGTCGTAGGCGCGAAGCACATAGCCGCCATCGATCGCGAACTGAAACAGGCGATCGAAAACAGCGCGGTCGAGATTGGCGTAGGGGAGCGCTGTCCTAATCTCATTGAACAACTCATCGGGATGCACGGGCGCGCTGCAGGCGCAGCTCAAAATATGCTGCACCACAACATCGAGCGAGCCGGCGCCCGGCGCTTCTCCGTCAAGCTGGCCCTGCCCGATGGCGGTCAGCGCCGCGCGGCATTCAAGCGCTTCGAAGCGGTTCGCTGGCACAAGCAAGGCGCGGCTTGGGATATCGAGCCTGTGATTCGACCGGCCCACCCGCTGCAGAAGACGGCTCACGCCCTTCGGCGCGGCGACCTGGATCACAAGGTCCACATCGCCCCAATCTATGCCAAGCTCCAGCGCCGCCGTCGCCACCACGCTGCGGATTTTCCCCGCCGCCATCATGGCCTCGGTGCGCCTGCGCTGCTCGCGGCTGAGCGAGCCATGATAGACCGCTATCGGCAGGTTCTCCTCATTCGCGTCCCAGAGCATCTGCAGCATCAGCTCGGCTTGCGCGCGCGTGTTGACAAAGACAATCGAGGTTCCCGCATTCCGGATTGCATTGTAGATTTCCGGCACGGCGTAACGCGCCATGAAGCCGCCATAGGGCATGCGGACGCCTTCGGGCTCCAGTATTCTGATGTCGGGCTTCACCGGCAGGCCGGATTGAAGCAGATGGGCTGGAGCACCGACAGGACCGAGCCAAGCCGCAAGCGCTTGTGGATCGGCGACCGTGGCCGAAAGCCCGGTCCGCACATGATGGGGCGACAGCGCCGAAAGCCGCGAAAGGGCGAGCGCCGTGAAATCGCCGCGCTTCGAAGGCGCAAAGCTGTGCGCCTCGTCGACGATCACCGCGCGCAAGCCTGAGAAAAGCCGCGACGCATCGGGCGACGACAACATGAGCATCAGGCTTTCCGGCGTCGTGAGGAAAATATTGGGCGGCGACCGCCGCTGCCGGGCGCGCTTGGCCTGCGGGGTATCGCCCGTGCGGCTCTCAACAGTGACGGCAAGCGCCATTTCGGCGATCGGGCGCATAAGATTACGCTCAATATCGTTCGTGAGCGCCTTCAGCGGCGAGACATAGAGCGTATGGATGCCGTCCGGCCGGTTTTCATGGCAATCGATCAGGCTCGGCAAAAAGCCGGAAAGGGTTTTGCCGCCCCCCGTTGGCGCAATCAAAAGCGTCGATCGCCGATTGACGAACGCCTCCGCCATGGCGCTCTGATAAGGGTGTGGCCGCCAGCCTCGGCTGGCAAACCAGGTCTCGACATAGGGCGGGAGAATCGAGCGAAAATTCTCGATGGGCCGGGGCTTCGCCATGGTGTATTAATGTTAAGCACTTCTGCCGAAAATGCTAGAAGCGCTGCTTTTCGCGGGTGGGAAGAAAAGTTGCACTCAAAGTCCAGTCGTTCTTGCTTTGTTCCAATTCCGGGATAAAATCAAGTTCGGCTGAGTTCGGTTATGCGTGAGGGACATGACTTCTGAAAAAATCAAGCGGGCTGCGGAGCAGACGCAGCAGGAGCAAGCGACGGCTCGGATCCTGGAGTTGCTCGGCAAACTCGCAGCAGCCGAAGGCATAGGAGACGCTGCGGCGGCGGCAGGCATAGACGAAGACCAAATGCGAGCCAGCTTGCTGCAAGCTGCGGAGATCATCCGTAAAAATCAGGAACCTATCATCAAGCGGCGCTGGCCAGTACAGGGGTCTCTGCTCGACTGGCAAGAGATGACGGTTGCGGAGGCGCTCGAAATTCTGTCGGAGGTCGCGGCCAGCGATGCGGAGGCTGGCTCGGTTCAGTAATCGAGAAGGCATATTCATTCAAAACAAAAACGTAAATCATCGCCTACTGGGTTCCCGCCGTCGCAGGAGCGGCGTCGAGACCGATCAAGACTTTGGGCGCGCCTTATGATCCATCCGCGCGATTGGATGGAGGTCCGGACAGAGGGTCTTTATTGCAAGGCGGGCGGCTTCTTCGTCGATCCGGTGCGGCCGGTTTCACAGGCCGTCATCACGCACGGCCATTCGGATCACGCGAGGGCTGGGCACGCTAAGGTTGTGGCCACGCCGGACACCATCGCCATCATGGCCTGCCGGTACGGCGCGGGCTTTGCTCAGCGATGCGTCGAGCTGCCCTACGCGCAAACCATCCATTTCGAGGAGACGCGCGTCACCCTTTACCCCGCCGGACACATTCTTGGCGCGGCCCAGGTGCTGATCGAGCACGGCGGCGCCCGCCTTGTGGTTTCAGGGGATTACAAGCGCACCCCCGATCCTACGGCGCACGAATTCGAGCTTGTGCCATGCGACGTGTTCGTGACCGAGGCGACATTCGGCTTGCCGGTTTTTTGCCACCCCGATCCGCAGAAGGAGATCGAGAAGCTTCTAACCTCCCTCGCGATCTTCCCCGGCAGCTGCCACGTCGTGGGCTGCTATGCGCTCGGCAAGACGCAGCGGCTCATCTCCGAGCTGAGGCGCGCCGGATACGACAAGACGATTTACCTTCACGGGGCGCTCATCAAGACGACCGAGCTTTACGAGCAGCGCGGCGTCGCCCTTGGCCCCTTCGCGCCTGTCGCCAAGGACAATCGCAAAAGTCTCGCGGGCCAAATCGTGCTGTGCCCGCCTTCGCAATTGGCCGACCGCTGGTCGAGGTCGCTGCCAGATGTCATCCCCGCCGCTGCTTCGGGCTGGATGCAGATCCGCGCGCGCGCCAAACAGCAGCGCGTGGAACTGCCGCTGATCATCTCCGACCATTGCGATTGGACGGAGCTGGTCCAAACCATTCACGAGACGGGGGCTGGCGAAATCTGGGTGACGCATGGCCGGGAGGAGGCGCTGGTCCATTACTGCCGCAAGGCCGGCTTACAGGCCCGGGCCCTTTCTCTCCTTGGCTATGAGGACGAGGAAGGCGAATAAAGGCGCCTGCCCCGGACGACGCGGTTTTTCACGCCATGAGGCGCTGAACCGGCCGTCATCGTGAATCAATGCCGCGCGGCGATGGCGCTGGCGGTGGCGAGGGTCTGGCGCGCGATGTCGGCGTGTAGCCGTTCAACCATGCGCCCGTCCAGGCTGATCGCGCCTTTGCCCTGATTTTCCGGCAGGGCGAAGGCGTCGACGATCTTCTGGGCGGCTGCGATCTCTTCGGGGGACGGCGAGAAAACCTCGTTGCAAATTCCGACTTGATTGGGATGGATGAGCGTCTTTCCGTCCATGCCGAGCGCCCGCCCCTGAACGCATTCGGCGCGAAATCCCGCCTCGTCGGAAAGCGAATTGTAGACCCCATCCACCACCGAGACGCCGAAAGCGCGCCCGGCCGCCACCGTGAGCGATAGCCACGCCAGCAGCGGCAGCCTGTCAGCCGGCGCCTGGATGCGCGTCGCTTTGATAAGATCGTTGGTGCCGAGCACGAAGCAGGTCAGCGGCAGCTCGGCCGACGCAGCCGCATTTCCAATCTCTTTCAAATTCAGGATCGCAAGCGGGGTCTCGATCATCGCCCAAAGCGAGATTTTGCTTCCCGACGGCGCTCGCTTGCGCGCGTGCTCCAAGTCGGCCGGGGTCTCGATTTTCGGCAGAAGGATCGCATCCGGCATGGCCTCAAGCGCAGCCGTGAAGTCTGCCGCGCCATAGGGTGTCGCGAAGCCGTTCACCCGGATGACCACCTTGCGCGGCCCAAATCCTCCCGCCTTCACCGCCTCGCAAACCTGGCTGCGCGCCAACTCCTTGGCGTCGGGAGCCACCGCGTCTTCGAGATCGAGGATCAGGGCGTCCGCGGGCAGAGTTTTCGCTTTTTCGAGCGCGCGCGCATTCGAGCCGGGCATGTAAAGGACGCTGCGGCGAGGCCTCATGATTGGATCTCCTTGAATTGGCTATTCTCTAGCGCAAGACCTGTTGCGCCTGTAAGACAGAAAGGCGAAAAGCGAGCGGTCCATATGGCGAAGGTGCTATCGATCTCGTCTCAAGTCGTTTACGGCCATGTCGGCAATTCTGCGACCGCATTCTTGATGCAACGCATGGGGCACGATGTCCTGGCCGTGCCCACGATCATACTCTCGAACCGGCCCGGATATAAGGCCGTAGCAGGCGAGCGAACCAATCCGCAGCATTTGCACGCCATGCTCGAAGCGGCGCTGGAGAACGGCTGGCTCGCGGACGTGGATGCGGTTTTGACGGGATATGTCCCAACCCCCGGACATGCGGAGTTCTGCCGGTGCTGGATTGCGAGAATCAAAGCTCTCAATCCAAATGCGATCTACCTTTGCGACCCGATTATTGGCGACGAGCCGGCCGGAATCTATGTCCACGAAAGCGCTGCGAACGCGGTTCGCGATGAGCTTGTTCCACTTGCCGGTATTGTCACGCCAAACGCGTTTGAGCTTGGCTGGCTATCGGGGCGGACAATCACTGACGCGGCGAGCGCCGTCTCCGCCGCGCAAATCTTGGCGAGGCCTGCAATCGTGGTGACTTCCGCCCCGGCGGGAATGCCTGGCATACTGGCCAACATCCTCGTCAAGGGCAGCGAAATCGCCGCAACCGTTTCGCCGCGCCGGACTGTGCAGGCCCACGGGACGGGCGACTTTTTTGCGGGCATCTTCCTCGCGCACAAGCTGAACGGCTTCATCGACAGCGCCGCGCTTCGAGCCGCGTCCGCGGCGATCGACGCCGTTCTCCTCCGGAGTGAGGGGCGAAGCGAACTTGCTCTGATTGAGACCCAGGGGCAATGGTCGGCGCCTCAGCCGGCCTTGGCCGCCCTGGCGGCGCTGCACGGCATATCCGAGGCGGAGCCGTGACAACGGTCGTCGCGGGCGCCGATGGATGCCGCGCCGGCTGGGTCTTCGTCTTGCGGCATACGGAGCCGCCATTTCATGAATGCGCGTTCCTTGCGGGCAGCATTTCTGAGCTGCTCAACCACCCCGGTGCGCCTTCCATCATCGCGATAGACATTCCTATCGGCTTTCCCGAGCGCATCAAGGGCGCTGGCCGCGAATGCGATTTCGAGGTTCGGAAAGTGCTCGGCAAACGCGCATCAGCGGTATTCTTGGCCCCAGCGCGCGCCGCGCTCGCTGAAACGGACTACCGGCTGGCATGCGCCGCCGCCTTCGCCGCATCCGATCCGCCACGGCAGATCTCGAAGCAGATGTTTCACCTTTTCCCGAAAATCCGCGAGGTGGATCGCGTTATGACGCCTGAGCTGCAGACCTGCGTTTTCGAGTGCCACCCCGAAGCGGCTTTCTGGGCGATGAACGGGCGCAAGCCGCTGCATGAGCCGAAGAAGCTTCGCGGCCGCCCGCACACGCCGGGCCTCGAACAGCGCCGGGCGCTTCTCATGACGCACGGCTTTTCCGAAGCTTTCCTGAGCGAGATGCCGTTCCGCCGGAGCGATGCAGGTCCCGACGATTTCCTCGATGCCTGCGCATGCTCGTGGACCGCGGCCCGCATTCGCCGTGGAGAGGCGATGCGCTTCCCGCGGCTGCCTTCTATCGACGCGAAGGGCCTGCGGATGGAAATTCTCGCATAGGACTCTGCAAAAAGCTTATCGCCTCACGTTCGAACCGCTTTTGCCGCCGGGGGTTAAACGGAAGTCTGCAGTCGAGCCTCGCTATCGGGGCACATAAAGCGAAAGAAGGCCCCCCGTGACGAGGCTTATGTTCCTAATATTGTTGGCGCTGTCATTTTCAGGCGTGGCCGATACCGTAAGCGCGAGGCGCCATCGGACAGTCCATGCTGCTTTCGGCGAGAGGCGAGCCAGTTTCCCAAATCTCGACATGGAAGCGGGATGCAAGGATGTGTCCAACAACGCCCTCAATAAGACGGTCGACTACAAAGGGTGCATGAACGAAGAGCGCGCGGCCCGCGAGGAGTTGAAGAAGGAATGGGCATCCTACTCTGCGAGCATGCATGATCAGTGCATGCATCTCGTTACGCCACCGGCTCTTCCAAGCTACATCACCTTGCAGGAATGTCTCAAGATGTCCAGCGATGCACAGAAGATGGCGAAGTCAGGCGGGGTTTCCCAGCTCGGCAAAACCATGGAATCTCCGTCGCGGAATTAAGGCCGGGCGGGGCAAAATTGCCGATTAACGCCCTCCCTGCAATTATATTTAACGGACTTTTCGGAGCCGGTTTTTGCGCCCTTTTTGCGGGAAAACGCGATCGGATCACGATTTTTGCGGCGGGAGGAAACTGGGAAACGGCGCCGTTTACCAGGGTTGAGTTAATCTCAGCCGAATGGCGCTTAGCTTCACTGTTCGTTAAGTCGCTCCAGCCGGTTCCGGCGCCGCGCCCAGTTCGCGGCCTAGGTCAGGCGAAGCCGGTTGGTGCGGCTACCCTAGGTTGCGGGTCTCTTTGCTCGAAACGGACAGGGGGGAAGAGCTGCGGGCGGCGTTTTTGACCCGATGCAAATCCGTCTCGTTTCCAAAATCCCTTAAGATCCCATGTCAAGTGCTTTGACGAAGGCCGATAAGCCCGAAGATGGCCTAAACGCTTTCGGTTTCGTCGTCCACGTGCTCAGCTCCAGCGTCGCCGTTCCTGCCCAGGATCAGGACTTGGAGAGCGGGCACAAATATGAGCAGCATGATCGGCCCGATCAGCATTCCGCCGACGACGACGATAGCCAGCGGGCGCTGAACCTGGCTGCCAATAGCTGTCGAGAAGGCGGCGGGAAATAGACCGATGGCGGCGGAGAAGCCAGTCATCAATATTGCCCGCATGCGGTGAGTGGCCGCGTCATACATGGCTTCCCGCGCTGAAACACATCTGCTGCGGATTTCATTGAAATAGGTGATAAGGAGAATTCCATTCATCACCGAGATGCCAAGCAGAGATACAAAACCGATAGCGGCCGATATTCCGAAGGCTTCCCCAGACATGGACAGCGAGATTAGACCGCCCGCGACCGCAAAGAGAAATCCCGCAAGCACGACCAGGCTATCGCGCACGCTATTAAAGAGGCTGTATAGCAATCCGAGGATCAGCAATATGCTGATGGGAACGATAATGGTAAGCCGCTTTTGTGCTTGCTCAAGTTCCTCGAATTCGCCTGCCCATATCATTCGGTAGCCGGTAGGAAGGGTCACCGCCTTGGCGATACGCTCCTTCCCATCTGAAATGGTGCTTCCGAGGTCGCGGCCTCGAACGCTGAACTTAATGGGAATAAAGCGCTGATTGCGCTCGTGAAAGATATAAGAGGCTCCAGTATCGAGAGAAATCTTCGCAACCTCGCTCAACGGGATATACACGGCGCCCGTGGCAGTCTGTACGCCGATCTTCGCATTCCGAACCGAGTCGATGCTGTCTCTGAACCGCGGAGCAGCGCGCACATTCACGCCGAATTGGCGGTCGGCCTCAAAGGTCGTGGTCGCAATATTGCCTCCGAAAGCTGTTTGGATGAATGTGTTGACATCTCCTGAGTTCAGGCCGTACCGCGCTGCCTTTTCCCTGTCGACCTTGACATTGAGGTTGGGCTGTCCAAGCACACGGAAAATGCCGAGATCGGAAACGCCGGGAACATCCGCCATGATGCGTTTGACCTGATTGGCGATCTCTTCAAGCTTAGCGAGATTCGGTCCGATGATCTTTATGGAATTGGCGCCTTTTACTCCGGATAAGCTTTCCTCGATGTTGTCTTGGATGTATTGAGAGAAGTTGAAGTCGATACCGGTGAACTCCTGCGCGAATTCATCCTGCAGATCCTTGACAAGATCTTCCTTGTGGCGTCCGGGCGCCCACTCCTCAAAAGGCTTCAGGGGCACAAAAAATTCAGCATTGAAAAACCCCGTAGCGTCGCTGCCATTGTCGGGCCTTCCATGCTGAGAGACGACCGTGATGACTTCGGGGTGGCTTTTGAGGATCTCGCGCAACCTGTCTACGACCGGCATGCCTGCATTGAGCGAAATGGTGGGAGGCATGGAGGCCCGGATCCACAGGTTGCCCTCCTCAAGCGCAGGAAGAAACTCGGTGCCGAGATTGGACCCGGCAAAGAGGCTCGCCAGAATAAACGAAAAGCCGATCAGAACTGTTACCCGCCGAAATCTAAGCGCCATTCTCAAAAGCGGATTGTGGATCGCGTGCGCGGCGCGAACGATCCTGGTCTCGCTTTCCTCCACATGGTTGGGAAGAAGGAGCGAAGCCAGGACAGGCGTTATTGTGAATGTCGCAAAGAGCGCGCCGACGAGCGCATAGGCGTAGGTGCGCGCCATGGGGTTGAATATCTGCCCCTCCACGCCCTGCATCGTGAAAAGAGGCACGAACGCCGCCAAAATGATCAGCGTCGAGAACAAGATTGCCAATTCAACCTGGGTCGCGCTCACAAAAATCAGACGGATTTTCGTTAGGTAGCCTTCATCCTCGGACCCGTTCGAAAGTGGCGCCGCCCTTCTTAGAAGTTCTTCCCGCTCTTTGGCCTGGAAGACGCGAAAGATGTTTTCGACCAAGATGACAGCCGAAATCGACGACGATGCCGAAATCGACCGCGCCGAGAGAGAGAAGGTTAGCGTCCTCTCCTCTTAGAACGATGACGATGATGCTGAAGAAAAGCGCAAAAGGAATATTGATCGCAACAATGAGCGCACTTCGCAGGTCCCCAAGGAAGATCCATTGCAGCAAGAATATCAGGCTGCAGCCGACCACGAGATTGTGGAGCACCGTGCTGGTTGTCACATTGACGAGTGTCGTCCTATCGTAAATGGGGACGATTGCAACTCCTGGCGGAAGCGTCCCATCGGAATTGATTTTTTCGACCTCGGCCTTCACCTTTTCGATGACATCGTTTGTATGCAGCGTTCGATTCATGACCACGATGGCGGCGACGACGTCATTTTCGTAGTCGCGGCCGGCCTTCCCGAGGCGGGGGACGTTCCCGACGGAAACGCTGGCGACGTCTTTGATCTGAACCGGGACCCCATTGGTCTCAGTCAATACAATATTTTCTATGTCCTCCACGTTGCGGCCATGAGTCAGGTCATCGCCGCCGCCACTGTCAATCAAGCCAATGCCTCGGATGTTGACCGATTGCTTGCCGATATCGATGCTTCGCGCGCCAATGTTGACGTTCGCATTGCTTATCGCCATGACAAGCTGCGGCAACGTGACCCCATAGGCCTCCAGGCGATCAAGATCGGCCTCGACCTCGTATTCCTTGGTTGTGCCGCCCCACGTGTTGACCTGGACGACGCCCGGCACCGTCAAAAGGCGCCTCTGGAGGATCCAGTCCTGAATAGTTCTGAGGTTTGTTATGCCAAAATGTTGCGGGCCTTTGATTTGATAGCGGTAAATCTCGCCAACCACGCTCGACGCTTGAATTTGCGGCTGTACATTGTTGGGAAGGCTTACGTTCTGCTGCAGATTGAGCCCAACTTGCTGCAGCGCCGCATAGTAGTCGACCCCGTATTCAAATGTGACGCGGACGAAGGAAAGGCCATAGAAGGAGGTCGAACGGATATTATTAACGCCGGGAGTTGGAGCCAATCCCACCTCAATAGGGATCGTGTAAAGCCGCTCCATTTCCTCGGCGGACAATCCCGGCGATTGCGCCGTGATTTCCAGGATCACGGGGGCCGGGTTTGGGTAGGCCTCGATGTTGAGCTTGGTAAATGCTATGGCGCCAGCCACAATGAAGGCAGCCAGCAAAAGCAAAGCGATTGGACGGCGAGTAAGCCCAAACGTCACCAGACCTTGAAACACAAGCACCTCCGATGCCGCGCGGGATGAGAGCCCTGAGCAGCCACCGGCGAGTGACGGCTGAAGGGCTATTTGACGGCGCTATGTTAATCCGGCGCAGCCCTCGCACCTCTCGATGGATCGCATCTCTAGCTCAACCTTAAAGCCCGAATCCTTAAAGCCGCATCGAATATATTCGCGAGCTATTTTTATGACACTTTTTTTTGCAGCTTAAAATTTAGGCATAAAACAGCAACTCAGCGCTGCCCGCCTTCGCATCGCCCTTTCGGCCCCAAAGTGAACGGTCGCGGCGTTGCGCCTCCATGTCGAAACTGCGAAATCCTGCTTACCTCTTGCGCCAGGTGAACAGCGCTGTCGCGGAATAATTCAGGATCGCGCTTACGGCCGCACCGGCGATTCCGGCAAACCACCAGATCGTTGTAAGCTGGAAGACGCGGTCCGCGAAGGCGACGTTCACGACCGCGCCGATGCTGCACACAAGCAGAAACGAGATCAGGCCCGTGAGCACGCGCCAGCCGCGCAAACGCCGGTCGCGATAGGTCAGCCAGTTGTTGAGGAAGAAGTTCGAGATGGCGGCTAGGAGCGTGGCGATGGCCTGCGCGAACACGAATTTTAGCGGCGTCGCGGTCAAGAAGAACTTCAATGCGGCGAGGTGAAGGGCGACGCCGCTGAAGCCCACAAGGCTGAACAAAAGAAAGCGCACGGGAATGAACCGGCCGAACATCTTGTCGGCGAGCAGCACCAGATACTCCCATATTGTCAGCGTATCGAGCTTGCTTTCGCCGTGCAGGCGCGGCTTGAAGCGATAGGGCAGTTCCTTGAACCTCAAGGGCCGCTTGGAGGATGCGAAGACATCGACAAGGATCTTGTTGCCGATTCCGGACAGATTGCGGATCGAACCCTCGAACACTTCGCGTTTCGCCATGAAAAAGCCGCTCACCGGATCGCTGAGCCTTGCGCGAAGAATGATTTGCGCCAGACGGGTCGCAATGAAACTCATCGCCTGGCGGGCGCGCGTAAATCCTTCCGAAAGGTTGCGCTCCGTATAGCGGCTGCCGATGACGACATCGGTTTCTTCATCGTCCCGCAGGCAATCGAGCATGCGCGGCAGAAGCGTTTCGTCATGCTGGAGGTCGGCGTCGATGATGGCGATATAGGGCGAGGACGAAGCGAGCACCGCCTCGGCGCAGGCGGAGGTCAGACCACGGCGGCCAAGCCGCTGCACGCAGCGCACACGGCAATCACGCCGGGCCAGTTCGCGCACGCGGCCGGCGGTTCCGTCGGGCGAATCATCGTCGACAAAAATCACCTCCCACCGGAGCCCCTGAAGCGTGGCGGCGAGCCTCGCCACCAAAGGCTCAACATTGTCACGTTCATTGAACGTAGGCGCGATGACTGTGAGATCGGGGCCCTTATCCCAGGCCGCGGCCGGGTCCGTCCGCCGGACATCAGCGATTTCTAATTGCATTCCCTGCCCCGATTTGATGCGGAATCGCAGCCTGTCCCGGCCGCCTGACCGAAAAGGCCGCCCCGATAGCCTGTAAGAAGGTGGACATCATAAGCATCGTACGGCCGAAATCCAGCTTCTCGCGTGAGCGTGGCTATAGGCTGTGAATTTGTGAAGTGGCTTGCGGCATGGGACGCATCTCCACCCTTTCGCAAAACCAAAAGAGCGGGCGCGTTCAGAAGCTTGGATTCGTCCGGGGCCGGAAAGCTCGAATAGCGAATGCGCTCGCTGAGCTGCGCAACGCTGGCCGCGTTCGAGCCGTAGAAGGCGAGTTCGCCCGTGATGGCGTAACGATCGGTCAACACCGTCGCCGCGCCCCGCTCGCGTTCCAGCCGCTCTACATCCGCGCCAAGCTTTGCCCAGCCCTTCAAGCGCGAGGTGGGATTCTTTTTCGCCTCGATCGGAAGCGCGCCCGGACCGAGTTGGAAGAACGCCGCAAGCGTGAACGCAACGCCGATCCAAGGCGCAAAGCGAAAGCCTTGGCGGACCCACGCGGGCGTTGGCCTTTCACGGGAAAAGGTCAAAAAGCCATGCACGGCGGCCAAAATAGCGGCGGGATAGACGAAGCCCGGCCAGTTCGGCTGAATTTTCTGTGACTAGCCGCGTGCAGGAAGAAGAAAACGAACACAGGCGCGGTCGTCGCGCCAAGAAGAAGCCATCGCGTATCGCCGAGATTTTACGCCGCGAATGAAGGAATAGAAGCTCCCGAATAGGCAGAAGATGAAGATGAGAGGCGTCGCAAGGCCAGCCTGACTGCCGAAAAGCTCGGCGACGCTCAAAAAGGCGTTCGCAGGCTTGTCCTTGATCCCGTGCTGGGCCTGCTTTGCGAATGACGCCCAATCGTGGGAGTAATTCCAATATACCACTGGCGCGACGATGAGGAGGCGATCGCAGCGCCGAGATAGGGTTCAGGCCGGCGAAACCAGCGCCGCCCTTCCTCCGGCGCCAGCATCCAGAGAAACAGGCAGGGCAAGAGCAACGCCGCCGTGTATTTGCTCATGAAAGCAAGGCCGAGCGCCGCGCCTATTGCATACCACCACGCGCCGCGACCCGTTTCACTTAGTTTCGCGAGCGCAAAGAGGGCGAGCGCCGTGAAGAGCGCCAGCGGCGTATCGGGCGTCGCCACAATGGCCGCCGCGTTGCAGAGCAGCGTCGCGTTTAACCAGATGACGCAGAGCCATGCGGCATTGCGGTCGCGGAATAGGCTGAGGCTCGTTCGATAAAGAAGATAGGACCCGGCCATCGCGCTCAGGAGCCCCGCGAAGCGAACGCCGAACTCCGTCTGTCCAAAGATCGACGTGCCCGCCCTGATCCAATAGGCGATCATGGGCGGATGGTCGTAATAGCCGGCTGCAAGATGCTCCGACCAGGACCAGTAATAGGCCTCATCCTCCGCAAGGTCTGTTGTCGCGGCGAGCACAAATCGCAGAAAAACCAGGATGACGGCAGCGGCGGCAAGGCCGGCGTGCACAGCGGATTCGCTCTCGAATGCGCCCGAGCGAAAGCTCTTGCCTCCCAAAAGCGAACCGTCCCCGACCGAGGCCATATGTGACTTCCCCCTGCAATGACGGTCGATAGCCGAGACAAGAAGCCGCTGCAATGGCAAAACCGCGGCTTTAAAGTGCCTTTCGTTGCGAAGCCCGCCGTGTTAGGGCGGTGCGCTCCCCGGAAAACAGAGCGAGGCACGATGACTGAGTTACGCCCCCAAGGACTTGGCGGCGGTCTCTCTTGGCCGCAGACCCCGCCCACTTGCTGGTGCTTGACCGACGGTCGCCCCGGCATGGAAAATCAAGCGGTTGGCTTGGCGGAATTGATGGGTCTCGCCCCTGCCGTCAAGCGGGTGATCCTAAAGACGCCGTGGCGCATCGCGAGCCCTCACATTACGGCCTTCAAACGATTTGCTTTCAGCGAAAAAGGGGATCCGGTTGAAGCGCCCTGGCCGGATATTCTGATCGCGACGGGGCGCCCAAGCATTTTGCCGTCGCTTTATGTGAAGGGCCAAAGCGCAGGGCGCACATTCACCGTGCAGCTTCAAGACCCCGTTTCATTCCGCGGGCGCTTCGATCGAATTGTGGCGCCTGCCCATGACGGTCTTTCCGGCGCCAACGTCATCGTCATGGAGGGAGCGCTGCACCGCATCTCGCCGCAAAAGCTCGCGGCGGAGGCTCCCCGGTGGGCCGAGGCGTTTGCGGCGATACCGCATCCCAGATGCGCCGTTCTGCTCGGAGGCGCGAACTCACGCTACATATTCGGCGAAGCGGAAATGCGCGGTCTCGCTGGTCAGCTCAAAGCCCTCACCGCGCAAGGGTATGGGCTTTTAATCACCGGATCGCGCCGCACAGGCGAAAGCAATCTTGCGATTCTCCGGGAAGCGCTCGACGGCTCCTCGGCGTTCATCTCCGACGGCGGGGGCGACAACCCCTATTTCGGAATGCTGGCGCACGCAGACGCCTTTGTTGTCACATGCGACTCCGTGAACATGATCACCGAGGCTTGCAGCACCGGCAAACCCGTTCATGTTGTTCGGCTTCCTTCGCCGGGGCGGCGAACGGGCGAGCGCGATAAATTCGCCCGTTTTCAGCGGACTCTCGAAAAAAGCGGACGCATCCGTTTCTACAAGGGACAGCTTGAGACGTGGGACTATGAGCCTTTGCGTGAGATGGAGCGCATCGCAAATCTGATTCAACAGGCCTATCTGGCGCGGGGAAGTAAATAGGACAAAGCGCCAAACGTTTTACCCGAAGCCCGGCAATAGAAGACAGAAAACTTTGCTCGGCGACGTTCCCCACGAAAGTGGGGCCCAGAATTAGCCTTGCCATATCATTGAATGCGCGTCCCCAATACTGGATTCTCGCCTTCGCGGGAAAGATGCTGCGCGGTCATTGAGGGCGCAAGTGGATTTTACCCAAGTGGAGAAAGCCAGAAAGGTCTAAAAAGCTGTAATTGCAGCTTGTTTTCTGGCTGGCGCGTCTAGCGGGCCGGGCGAATTTTTCACATACGTCGCGGGCGTGAGGCCGAGAGAGATCCCCGCGATTGCACTCGGTATATGCCGCATTCGGGAAACCATTTCCGCGCCTCCCAAGGTTGCGACAAGTTCCTTGTGGACAAGGCATATGCGACTCAATTAGCTCAGACTCAGCTTTTGCCGGCTCGCATCCTGTCATCTGCTTTTTTGCGGTTATACAAGCTTCTGCCGTGAAGCTGCAGCTTGACGGCGCTCTGAAAGGAAGACCGAACATGAAAACTCTTGTGACTGCCGTTTCCGCATTGGCGCTTGCGCTTGGATTGACCGCGTCTGCCGACGCCGCCGTTCGCGCTGGTGTCCTGCACTGCTACGCCGCGCCAAAAATCGGCGCTATCGTTGGATCGTTCCAGGTGGCCCGCTGTGTTTTCACAAGCTATAATGGCCACCGTGAACGCTACGCCGCACATTTCGAACGCGCCGGGCTCGATGTCGGCTTTACGGGGCGGTCTGAGACCGTTTGGACCGTTTACGCTCCGACCGACCTCCGGCATCGCGCGCTTGCCGGCGACTACATTGGCGCATCGGCTGACGTCGCCGTCGGCATTGGCGGCGGCGCCAATGTGCTCGTAGGCGGCAACAACGGCACGATTTCGCTTCAGCCGGTCAGCGTAAAGGCTGAGACGGGCCTTGCGGTCGCAGCAGGCGCCGGCAGGCTTCAGCTGCGCTAAAGCTTGCAAGCTTTTGATGGGAGCTTGGCGCTTTTCCAGACGCAGTCTAGCGCTCCTGTTTCAGGTGAAATTTAAAAGGGCCTGGGCGACATCCCGTCCGGGCCCTTTTTGCTGGCCAGCCGAAAGCGCGGCCTTGTCAGTTTCCCGGGGAGCCTTTTCGATCGTTCGCTTCGATGCTCGTCACCAGTTCCTCGATGAACTCATATTGCTCATTTGAAGCCGGAACGAATTTGGACCGTGCGAACGATTTGAGGATGTCTTTGTCGTCAAGATCCAGAAGCGCCTGCTTGACCTTTTGAGCAAAACCATCCCCGAAGGTCGCGTCTGCATCCCCGCGGATAACGAAAGCGTAATCGGGAAAGGGCGGCGTCTCCCAGATGACCGTGACTTTTGCGGGGTCAACGGCGCCCGCTTTTTTGGCCGCCTCGAAAACTGTGTAATCCAAGGCTCCAATCTCAACGACGCCCGACTGGACAAGATCGAGGGTGCTTGAGTGATCGCCCGAGAAGCTTACCCGGGGAAAGGCCTCCCGAGGGCTTTTTCCGAGGCGCCGGCGAATCCAGTATTCCGGCACAAGGCGCCCCGACGTCGAAATAGGAGAGCCAAACACAATGGTTTTGCCCTCGATCCCGAGGGGAAAATCCATTGAAGGCTTTAGGCCGCTCGAAACATGAGCGATGAAATAGGATTTGAAGGCAATATCCTCCAGCCCCTGCGCGATGGTCACGGAACCGGGAACAGCGTGCCTGGCTCGCACTCCAGTATAGCCGCCGAACCAGGCTAGCTGGACACGCCCTGCCGTGAAGGCGCCGACGGCCGCTTCGTAGCTGTTCAAAGGGACATAAGTCACCGGCAAACCAAGCTTGCCCTGGAGGTAAGCGGCGATCTTCTCAAACCGCCTAAATAGCACGGCTTCGTCTTGATCTGGAATGGCGGTGAATGCGAATGCCGGTTTCTGCGCAAAGCCGGTTGAATGACAGAGCGCGCTCAGAAAAACGCCCAGAAAAAGACGCATAAATAACTGGAACATAATTCCCCTACAGACAAAGCGGCCGGAAAGTTTGCATGCAGTCTTGGTCACTATGTACACATAAACGCGCCGTCGCCGCAACTTTCGCGCGTCGTATGACGGCGCTCGAAGCGAAACGGACAGGGGCTCGCAGGGATTGGAAAGTTCTGCCGGCGTTCCCGGAGGCTTCCACCGCTATGTTTTGACCTGCAAAGTGGCGGCCAAACCTGCGGTTAAGGGGCTGGCGCTGGCGCGGCGCCCGGCAAAATAGCGCCACCGGAACGGTGGCGCCTTAACTCATCAAAACATGGCGGCGTGAACGCGGTCGGGCGGATTGTGGCCGTCGAGGAAGGTGCGGATGTTGATGATCACCTTCTCACCCATGTCGAGACGCCCTTCGAGCGTCGCCGAGCCAAGGTGCGGCAGCACCACGACCCTGCTGTTCTTGAGGAGCTTGGGATTGATGGCCGGCTCGTTCTCGAACACGTCGAGCCCGGCGCCCGCGATCTCGCCAGCCTCTAGCATCCGGGCGAGCGCGTTCTCGTCGATCACCTCGCCGCGCGCGGTGTTCACGATGAACGCCGTGGGCTTCAAAAGCTTCAAACGCCGCGACGAGAGCAAATGGAAGGTGGCTGGCGTGTGCGGACAATTCACCGAGATGATGTCCATATGGGCGAGCATCTGATCGAGGCTGTCCCAATAGGTTGCGCACAACTCTTCCTCCACGGCGGCGGGAACGCGGCGGCGATTATGATAATTGATCGACAGGCCGAATGCTTTGGCGCGCCGCGCAACCGCCCGGCCGATCCGCCCCATGCCGATAATGCCGAGCTTCTTGCCCCAAATGCGATGGCCGAGCATCCAGGTCGGCGACCAGCCATGCCACTCGCGGCCCTCCTGCAAATAATGTGCGCCTTCGACAAGCCTGCGCGGCACGGCGAGAAGCAGCGCCATGGTCATGTCCGCTGTATCCTCCGTGAGGATGCCCGGCGTGTTCGTCACAATGATGCCACGGTTGCGCGCGGTTTCGAGATCGATGTTATCGACGCCCGTTCCATAATTGGCGATGAGCTTCAATTGCGGGCCGGCGAGCGAAAGAAGGGTTTTGTCAATCCGGTCGGTTACGGTAGGAACGAGCACGGCTGCGGTCCGCATCGCCGCTCCAAGCTGATCCCGCGTCATGGGCGCATCGGATGCGTTCAGCGTCACGTCGAACAGCTCGCGCATGCGCGATTCGACGAGTTCTGGCAGCTTGCGGGTGACAACGACTTTTACATTTTGTGGTGTCATAGGGGGCTCGGAATGGGCCGGTTCGGCCTTTTTGGATATATTCATCGAAACTTCACATCCGTTATCTACCAGATACGGCACACAATGACAAAGACTTGGATCCACTGCGGCGCCTTAATCGCGTTTGCGTTCGTTTTCGCAAGCGAAGCGCCCGCGCAGGACGGCGCGAGCCGCAATACGGGCACGGTGACGGGCCTGCCGCTCCCGCGATTCGTCAGCCTGAAGGCCGGCGAGGTGAACGCGCGCGTCGGCCCCGGCGGCGACTATCAGATCGCCTGGGTTTTCCGGCGCGCCGGGCTGCCGGTGGAGGTGCTGGCCGAGTATGAGAACTGGCGGCAGGTGCGCGACAGCGATGGCGGCACGGGCTGGGTGGCGGCGCCGCTCACGAGCGCGCGCCGAACGGCGGTGGTGGCGCCGTGGATCAAAGACCACACCCTCTTCCGGCTGACCTCGTCGCGGGGCGGCTCCACGGCCGTCGCGAACATCGAGCCCGGCGCCATCGTCGATATCGTCCGCTGCGATGGCGACGACTGCGAGGTTTACGCCGGCAAGCAAAACGGCTGGGCGCCGCAGAAGAATCTGTGGGGCGTGTATCCGGGCGAAACGGTGAAATAATCGGCCCGCGCGCAGGGGGTGCTCTCGCCGGCGCCGCATTTTTCCATTAATTTGTTGCGAACCTATTGCGGACCGCTCATGGCTGACGAACGCATTTTCATATCCTATTCCACAAAGGACGGGGCGGGAACCGCCGCAACGCTTCGCCAAGACCTTGAGGCGGAGAACCATTACATCTGGCAGGACCTTGTCGCGCTCGAAGGCGGGCGCGATTGGTGGACGCAGATCGAGGAGGCGTTGCGATCGAAGGCGCTTCAGCATTTCGTGCTCGTCGTCACGCCGGGCGCGCTCGCAAGCTCCGTGGTGCGCCGCGAGATTCGGCTTGCGCGGCAGGAAGGGAAAACCGTCTCGCCCGTGAAGGGGCCTGGGCTCGGCGATCCCGGCAAGCTGCCGCGTTGGATCGGGCAGGTTTACAATCTCGATCTTCAGGAGCATCGCAAGACGCTGATGCGGGTTCTGGAACGGCCGAGCGTCCAGAAGCGCGTGCCGATGATGGCGCCGGAGCCTCCGGCGGATTTTGTGCAGCGCCCGGCGGAGTTCGAGGCGCTTAAGCGCAAGCTGCTCGACGCCAAGGGCGACGCGGTCGCCATCACGGCGGCGCTGCGCGGCGCGGGCGGCTATGGTAAGACCACGCTTGCGAAGGCGCTGGCCCACGACCCGGACATCGAGGACGCCTATTTCGACGGCATCCTCTGGCTTGAGCTTGGCGAAAAGCCGGACAACCTGCTCTCCATCGTGACCGACCTCATCGAGACCATGACCGGCGAGCGGCCCGGCCTGGAAAACCTCAACGCCGCCGCCGCCAAGCTCGGCGAAGCGCTGGGCGACCGCCGCATCCTGCTCGTCATCGACGACGCCTGGCGCGAGCAGGATCTGCGCCCCTTCCTGCAAGGTGGGCGCAACACGACGCGGCTCATCACCACGCGCCGCGACGACATTCTGCCCCTGAAGGCCGAGCGGCAGGCGGTGGACGCCATGGCGGCGGACGAGGCGCTGGCGCTTCTGTCTTGGGGCTTGCCGGAGGATCAGGCGGCGGCGCAGAGTCACGCGCTTGCGGCGCTGGCGCAGCGGCTTGGCGAATGGGCGCAGCTTCTGAAGCTCGTCAACGGCTTCCTGCGCGACCGCGTGTGCAAGAACCGGCAGGCGCTGGATCAATCCATCGCGGGCGTGAACCGGCGGCTCACTGAAAAGGGCCTCGACGCGTTCAGCGCCCGCGACGAGGCAGACCGCTCCAAGGCCATCGCGAAAACCATCGGAATCAGCCTCGACCTCTTGACCGAGAACGAGCGCGCGCGCTTCGCCGAGCTGGCCGTGTTCCCGGAAGACGCGGACGTTCCGCTGGGCGTGGTCGCGCGGCTCTGGCGCGAGACCGGCGGTCTCGATGAGTTCGACACGGAAGATTTGTTGCAGCGCCTGCAAAACCTATCGCTCCTGCTCGCGCTCGACCTCGACCGCCGAACCTTCCGCTTCCACGATACGGTGCGCCACTTTCTCCAAGAGCAGGCGGGCAAGGAGAGGCTCGCCCTGCTCCACAAACGCTTGCTCGATGCTCTCGATGGGCTGGAAGCAAACGGCTTAGCCGATGCCGAAACCTGCCGCTATGCCTATCTTTATGTCCCGGCGCATCTCGATGCGGCCGGCGAGCGCGACCAGTTGGACGCCCTGCTGCTCGATCCGATCTGGCTGCAGGCGAAGCTCGATGCGCTGGAAAGCCCGCAAGCCCTGGTCGCCGATTACGATCAGTTCGCGCAAGGCGAGGCGCAGGAGCTGATCGGGCGAACGCTGCGGCTGACCTCAGGGATCTGCGCGCGCGACAAGCGGCAGCTGTTACCACAACTTCACGGCCGATTGATGTCCAGGAGCGTCGCTGCGGATTTCTCCTCCGAGGCGCGCAAGCTCATTGCTCCTCCTGCGATTGTGACATTGCGCCCGAGCCTGACGCCGCCGGGCGCGGAACTCATGCGGCTCGAAGGCCATGGCGGCTCCGGTCATGGCGCTCGCCGTCTTGCCCGATGGCCGCCTCGCCTCGGGCTCCTACGACAACACCATCCGGCTCTGGGACGCCAGCACCGGCCGGGAGACGGCAAGGCTCGAAGGCCATGGCGGTTGGGTCGGGGCGCTCGCCGTCTTGCCCGATGGCCGCCTCGCCTCGGGCTCTAGCGACGAGACCACCCGGATCTGGGACGCCAGCACCGGCCGGGAGACGGCAAGGCTCGAAGGCCATGGTGATGAGGTCAATGCGCTCGCCGTCTTGCCCGATGGCCGCCTCGCCTCGGGCTCCGATGACAAGACCGTCCGGCTCTGGGACGCCAGCACCGGCCGGGAGACGGCAAGGCTCGAAGGCCATGGCGGCGGGGTCAGGGCGCTCGCCGTCTTGCCCGATGGCCGCCTCGCCTCGGGCTCCGATGACGGCGCCATCCGGCTCTGGGACGCCAGCACCGGCCGGGAGACGGCAAGGCTCGAAGGCCATGGGGCTCCGGTCAGGGCGCTCGCCGTCTTGCCCGATGGCCGCCTCGCCTCGGGCTCCGATGACAAGACCATCCGGCTCTGGGACGCCAGCACCGGCCGGGAGACGGCAAGGCTCGAAGGCCATGGGGCTCCGGTCATGGCGCTCGCCGTCTTGCCCGATGGCCGCCTCGCCTCGGGCTCCGATGACGGCGCCATCCGGCTCTGGGACGCCAGCACCGGCCGGGAGACGGCAAGGCTCGAAGGCCATGGCGGCCTGGTCAGTGCGCTCGCCGTCTTGCCCGATGGCCGCCTCGCCTCGGGCTCTTACGACAACACCATCCGGCTCTGGGACGCCAGCACCGGCCGGGAGACGGCAAGGCTCGAAGGCCATGGGGCTCCGGTCTATGCGCTCGCCGTCTTGCCCGATGGCCGTCTCGCCTCGGGCTCCGATGACAACACCATCCGGCTCTGGGACGCCAGCACCGGCCGGGAGACGGCAAGGCTCGAAGGCCATGGGGCTCCGGTCAGGGCGCTCGCCGTCTTGCCCGATGGCCGCCTCGCCTCGGGCTCCGGCGACAAGACCATCCGGATCTGGGACGCCAGCACCGGCCGGGAGACGGCAAGGCTCGAAGGCCATGGCGATTGGGTCATGGCGCTCGCCGTCTTGCCCGATGGCCGCCTCGCCTCGGGCTCCAGCGACAACACCGTCCGGATCTGGGACGCCAAGACCGGCCGGGAGACGGCAAGGCTCGAAGGCCATGGGGCTTTGGTCATGGCGCTCGCCGTCTTGCCCGATGGCCGCCTCGCCTCGGGCTGCGGCGAAAAGACCGTCCGGCTCTGGGACGCCAGCACCGGCCGGGAGACGGCAAGGCTCGAAGGCCATGGCGGCGTGGTCAGTGCGCTCGCCGTCTTGCCCGATGGCCGCCTCGCCTCGGGCTCCGATGACAAGACCGTCCGGCTCTGGGACGCCAGCACCGGCCGGGAGACGGCAAGGCTCGAAGGCCATGGCGATTGGGTCGGGGCGCTCGCCGTCTTGCCCGATGGCCGCCTCGCCTCGGGCTCCGATGACAAGACCGTCCGGCTCTGGGACGCCAGCACTGGGCGCGAGACGGCAAGGCTCGAAGTGGACTTCGCAGTCGCATCGCTCGCCGCGCTTGGCGGCAACCGGCTTGCGGCAGGCGATAGCGGCGGCCGCATCCATTGGCTCGAAATCCTGGATTGACGCGCCGCATGCCTCGTGAGATGCGCATGCGAGGCAAATAAAGGAGGGACCGCGATGATATTCGAGATCGCCGAGATCGAAGTGAAGCCGGGCGAGGAAGCCGCGTTCGAGGCAGGCGTCGCCCAGGCGGTGCCGCTGTTCCGGCGCGCCAAGGGCTGCCACGGCATGGAGCTGCAGCGCGGCGTCGAGAAGCGCACGAAATACCGGCTTGTGGTGAAGTGGGAGACGCTGGAGGACCACACGGTCCATTTCCGCGGCTCGGAGGATTTCCAGGAATGGCGGCGGCTCGTCAGCCCCTATTTTGTGTCCGGCCCCGTGGTCGAGCACACAAGCGTAGCCGTCGCTGGCTTTTGAACAATTTTCGGATAATCTTAGAACCGGCCTCAAGATGCCGGATACGCAACGGCCAGTTCGCGCATGACATCGAGTGATTAACGATATTCAAAGAGGGCGTAATGGCGCTTCCTTTATTACCCCTGCTCTTGGTGAAGCTGGCGGGGAAGTTCGCGGCGAAGAAAGCAATCGCGCATGCGGGCCATCACGCCGCGCATCATGCGGCGCGCCAGTCGCTTGGCGGCAAAGCCGTGCAGAACGCCGCCCAGAAGGCCGCCGACGCCGTCATCGACAAGGCGGCGAAACGCAAGGAGCTGAAGGAAAAGGGCGACCGCTAGCTCCCGCGCCCCCTGTTGTCATAGCCGCGCTTGACGCAGTGGTGTCCGGTTTAAATCCGGTAGCCAAATCAATGACTTGAGAAAAAAACCTCGTAATTCGCGGGACGGCTCAATGGCGTCCCTTCTCTAATCGCGCTTGCTCGCAAGCGCGATAACTCTGCATTGCAAGCACGCCAAGGCATGCCTGCTGGGAGAAGGACAGAGCCTGCACCCGCGAAGGCGGGTGTTGAGGGGTAACCACTTGAGTTGCATGGCACTTTACCCCTCACCCCAACCCTCTCCCAAAGGGAGAGGGGCTAGCTCGCGGTTGCCGCAAAGATCGTGCATAACGTATCCGTCGTGGGGCCGTGACAACTCGATCCTCAATACCTCAAATCGAGACGTTCGCCGCAATGGCGAGGGCGCGGAAGGCTTCGGAGCCGCCCCGAGTCAGGTCTTTGCCGATGATGGCGTCGCCGTCCAGCGCGCGGATTCCGCCGTTCTTCGCGCCCGTGATCATGTTCATGGCGATCAAGGCGTAGCCAGCGTCGGAACTCGTCACGCCGATGCCGGCCTCTGTTCCTGCGATCAGATTGTTGATCACGGTCATCGTGCCGAGCCGCAAGGCGCCGCCGAGGCGCAGGCCGAATTGGCCTGGGCCGCCGATAAGGTTGCCCGTGACCATGCCGTCGCCCTCCACCCAGATCGCGCTTTTCGCGCAGGCCGAGGCCCTGTTTCCGGTGACAAGCAAACCCGTGCCCGAGCAGACGAGGCCATCGCCGCCGCTCGACAGCACCTGGCAATCGGCGACGGTGAGATTCCGGCATTCCCTTGCGACGAGGCCCGCGCCGATAAACGCGACGCCGCGCAGGCTGACATCCTGTTTGCTGAGGCACTCGAATACAGGCGACCGCTCGGGCGCGGCAAGGACGGTCAGGCCAGGCGCGCCGAAGATGGCCGCCCTGGACGGGAGCTGCAGCTTGGCCGGCGCGATACCTCCCGGCCGGGATGACCACGGGCTGCCCCGCGGCCGCCAGCTCATCGATTGCGCGCTGAAGGGCCGCCGATTGATCGCGCTCCGCGTTCGGCTCCACTCCAAAATCGGCGACGCTTTTCCCGAAAGCGGCCTGAGGCAAATGCGCGGCCTCAGCCGGCGTCGCCCCCAGCAACGCGGCGGCTGCTCCGCTCATTCCAATGAAGTGTCTGCGATCCATGGCCGATGCTCTCCCCGGTCTGGTTCGCGCGTAGCACAGCTTCGGCGGCGGCGCGAACGAGAATTCGCGCGCCCGCTATGGCGTCCTCCATCGTAAGCTGGGGCCGGACCGCCGTCTCGGCGCAAGGGCCGGCATATGGATAAAACTGACGAGCGGGCCGCCCGCTTCGCAGTCGGTCAGGCTCCAGTAAAACAAAGCATTGCACAGATACCGGCCGGCATCCCTCGACAGCAGGGCCGGATAACCGCTATTGCTCAATGCGCGGACAAGATCGAGAGGAGGCAGGGTCGCCGTCAGGATCGGTCTGCCCGCGCGAATGAGGACGCTTGCAGGCCGGATCGCGCCGGCTTGATCCTGTTTTGGGCCGCTCGCGTTGAAGGCGCGCTCCTCGACCTCAAAGCCGAAGGCGCGTTTAGCAACCCCGAAATGAAGAACGGCATGCGGTTCGAACCCCGCGATGGCGCGCCGGGCGACGCTCCTTGCCTCCGCCCAAACGACCGGAATAATCGCCGTCGCAACTTCGGCGCCGGGGACGCAAGGGTCGCACATCAGCCCCCGCACCAGCGACTCGGACGCATTGCGCGGAATGCTCGGAAATGGGCCGAACCCCGTCACCAGCACTCGGACGGTCTCGCCAGCGCCGCGGTTCATGTGCGGCCTAAAATCAAACTGGCGGCTTCGTCGGCGGCGACAGAAGGAGGCTTGGCGCCGCTGCGCACCTCGCGCTCCAGCTCCTCGATTTTCGCCGAAGCTGTTTCGTTCGACAGAAACTCCCTTCGAATATGCTCCTCAATCATCGCATGCATCCATCGCACATCCTGATCGCGCCTTTTGGCCTCGAACTCGCCTGTCTTTTCCAGCGCCGCCCGATGGCTCAAGATACCGTCCCATAGGCCGCCCAGCCCGCGCTCTTCGGCTGCGGAAATGGTGATCACCGGCGGCCTCCAGGAGGAGCTGTGCGGCGTAAGAATATGGAGAGCGGCGGAATAATCGGAGGCGGCCCGGCGCGCCGCGGCTTCGTTTCCGCCATCGGCTTTTGTGATCGCGATCATATCCGCGAGCTCCATCACGCCTTTCTTGATGCCCTGTAGCTCATCGCCTCCGCCCGCCAGCATGAGCAGCAAGAAAAAATCCACCATGCCCGCGACCGCGATCTCGGATTGTCCAACGCCCACGGTTTCGACGAGGACGATGTCGAAGCCAGCCGCCTCGCAAAGAAGAATGGTTTCGCGCGTTGTTCGTGCCACCCCGCCAAGCGTGCCGGACGAGGGAGACGGGCGGATAAATGCGTTGGGATCGGCGGCAAGGCGCGCCATGCGGGTCTTGTCGCCGAGGATCGCGCCGCCGGAACGGCTGGAGGAAGGATCGACGGCGAGAACGGCGACGCGATGGCCTTTCCCAGTGAGCAGGCTTCCGAACGCGTCGATGAGCGTCGACTTGCCGGCGCCGGGAACGCCGGTAATGCCGATGCGATGCGCGCGTCCCGCCGCGCCGTTCAGCAGCGTCAAAAGCCGCCGCGCCTGCGAACGGTGCTCGCTTTTGCGGCTTTCGATGAGCGTGATCGCGCGCGCAATCGAGACGCGGCTACCGGCGCGGACATCATCCGCCAGCGCCTCCGTGCTCTTCGTTCCATTCCGTTCTAGCGCGGACTTCGTGCTTGCCATGTATAAGGCTTAAGAGAGCAATGCATCCGGCACAATAGGGTGAATTGCCCTGGCTTTTCTCGCGACAAAAACTCGCGGCTCTGGTGGAAGGGTCCGTGCGGTTTCGCTGGTGCGGGCGGAGGGATTTGAACCCCCACGACTTTCATCACTGGAACCTAAATCCAGCGCGTCTACCAATTCCGCCACGCCCGCAGCGGCTCATTTTCTGGCGGCAACCTATAACATAGTTTGCGCAGCCCGCCAGCGCCAAGAGCGCGCGGTTCCGGCCCGTTCACAGGCGTTTCGGACAGTCGCTTGCCACCGCTACGTTAAAGGCTGTATGCCTCGGGCTAATGCCATCGAGGCGCAAGAGTCGCCTCCTCCGGCGTAATATCGTTAAATGCCGGAAACCACGTCTTCGCCGCTTCGCCAACGAATGGACGGTGAGATCGAGCCGCTCCATTTCGACGGAAGGCAGGGAGCGGCTGTTCGAATTTGCGGAACCTTAGAACGCAATTGAGGGTATAGCCGACGCGACCTCTTTGGTGCGGTCCCTGCCGCCCGGCTTCGACGATAGGCGCAGGGGCCACCGGAGGAGCCGCACACTTCGAGCGGCGTCATAGCGCGCCATCACCAAGACGACGGCAATCGGGGCGATCCTGTCCGCGACGGCGTTCTGTTTCGCCAAAAATGCCCGCTTTGTCCGTAGGTGACTCGATATGTAACTTTGGCCAGACTTCCCCGCGGGAGGACAACGAATGACTACGAACAAAGAACGGCTGAGGGCCGCCGGACGTGGCCTCGACCAACGTTTCACCACCGCTCGCGACAAGCTGACCCATGCTCACCGCGTGGCGTCCGAGAAGGTTAAGCCGGTAGCGTACCGCGCTGCCGAGAACGTCGGCAGCGCGTATCACGCCGCAAAGCCTCGTGTCCGGGCCGCCGTGGTTTACGCCGCACCGCACGTGAAGCATGGCGTCAGGTACGCGGCTCTCCGGATGCTTCGCTTCGTCATCAACAAGGAGCGGCAGTTTCTCGACTATGTAGAGGCGCGTCTTCCGCAGGACGAAAAGGCGCTGCTGCCCAAGCCCTCGGCGGTCGAGCCGGTAGCCTTACCAAAAGCCCAAATTGTTGTGGCCGATGGCAAAAAAGAAGACGATGGCCGAAACGGCCTCGACCTTCCCCCTCAAGCGTGAGCGTGTGCCGCGCGAGCGCGGCGAGGGGCGGAGTTGTTCAGGCAGACACGCTCAGGATCGTCGATAAAGTCTCTATCTATCGTTACTGGAGCTGATGCCTTGGCAGAGCTATGGCCTTTGCCCCTTAACCTGCTTATCGCTCTGCTCACGGCAACCTCAAAGGTGGCGCTGCTTCTGCTTGGCCACGCGAATGTGTAAAGGACCGAACTTTACCTTGGCATCGAGGTTGCTCACGATCGCCAAAAAGGTGGACGTTTGAAATTGGGATGGGGGTGGAACGGGGGCATTCTTGTAAATCTCAGGTAGGCCGTTAACGGACTAAGCGGCCTCAAGAACTTTATTAGATCGGGTGCGGCCGCTTTCTGACCCTCAGCAGAAGACGTAGAGCAACCAATTCGATCCACCTACTTCTCAAAATTCGCCTCTATGCATCTTTCGCCAAACCGACTAAAGGATGCCGAGAAGCCATAGCTGTGCAGACGAATTTGTTTTTGGGGATTGCGATGCGGTGGGTTGCGGTGTTGGCGGCGCTGGTTCTCTCGCTGGCAGCGGCCTGGGCGCAGGAGCCCGCCAAGGGCTGGCTCGGCATCGAACTCAAGGATATGACTAAGGAAGAGGCGGACGCGCTCGGCTGGGAAGGCCCGCGCGGCGCAAACGTTGTCAAGCCCGTTGCCGGCGGACCAGCGGAAAAGGCGGGGCTTCTGCCCGGCGACATCCTGCTTTCCGTTGATGGCGTGGAAGTTGAGACCATGGCCGGCGTTGTCGAGACGGTGAGCGGCAAAGCGCCGGGCGCGGAAATCAAGCTTCGGCTTCTGCGTGGCGGCAAGGAAAAGCGGCTCGCCGCGACGCTCGGCATCCAACCGGCCGAAAGGTTGCTTCTAATGCTCGACACCGGTGGACACATGGCGGACATCAAGGCGCTCGCGTGGACGCCAGATGGCCGGCAGATCGGTGTCGGCGGGAAAGGACAAGGTGATCCGGGTCTGGGATGCAGCTACGGGCAAGACGGTGCGCACCATCCACGGCGAGGTTGGGGATGGAGACGAGGGCAGGATTTGGGCGCTGGCGCTGTCGCCGGATGGGAATTGTCTGGCGGTAGGGGGCTTCATGGCCATCTTCAACGGAGCGAACGAAATCGAGGTGGGAGCAGTTCGTGTCTACGACTTGGCGACCGGCAAGCTTATGCGGCTGTTGAAGGGACATACCGATGTGATCGATGGCTCCGCTCTTCTTGCCAGATGGGAAGCGGCTCATTTCGGGGAGCGGCGATAAAACCGCAATCATTTGGGAAGTTGAGACCGGAAAAAGCCCTGCAGCGCCTCGTGGGACATACCGATGCTATCTATCCTGTGGGCTTCACCACAGATGGGAAGCGCGCCGTGACAGGCAGCCTCGACCATACGCTCAAGCTTTGGAACGTTGAGACGGGCAAGCTCATCTCTACGATGAGAGGGCACTCGGATTATGTGATGACACTCGCGATCAGCCCACGTGGAAATATCATTGCGTCGGGCGGCGACGACGGCGCGATCCGACTATGGGATGCGAGGACCGGAAGGCTGCAGAAAGTCTTAATCGACATACCCCTTCCCGTAACCGCGCTTTGTTTCGATCGGAGCGGCACGAGGCTTTTAGAATCCAGGACAACGGACCTAACTTTGGACACCCAAACGGTTTGGGATATCGCTGCCCGCCAACGCCTCGTCACCTACGGCGAGCATAAAGACAACGCCGTAGTTGCTGCCGCGTTTAGCCCGGATGGGCGTTGGGTTGCGACGGGCGGGGGCGATGATCAAGCGATTTATATCTGGAACGCATCCACTGGCGAACGCCGGAAGGGTCTCGACGGCCAGCCGCTCACGCTCGTTGGCACCGGCAGACCGGCTTGGGCCGTCGGGGTCTCTGAGTACGGGACGGCGGTGGATGGGCGGACCAGGACCACCTTTCGTCCCGCCCAGAGTTGTCGGCGGCACCCTCGAGTTCCAATTTAGGCTACCGACCGTCGACATGCGGCTTGGCGAGCCTGAGGTGATAGTCCACTCTTCAATTTCAGGGGCGGACGAGAATTCGCAGCGCGCGGTCGCGAGTGCCGGTGACATTACGCTGAGCGGCCTTGGCCGCCGCTATCTCGGAGGTGTTGCCTTCCTGATGGTGGAGCGGGACGGCAAGGTATTGGCCGTCCTTGAAGGGGAAGAACACGTCGCCTACACCATCGCGCCGGATGGCCACACCATCATTTCTGGTGGCAGGTCGATCCAAGCTTTCGACCTTGCCGCGGTAACTGCTGCGGCTGCCAACGTGCCGGACTACACGCTGAAAGGCGACGATCTCGCCAAGCTCGCTCGGTCCTTGATCGGCCACCAAAGCGAGATCCTGGCGCTTGCCACCACGAGGACGGCAAATTCCTCGTATCGGGCAGCTTCGACCAAACCGTGAAGCTATGGAATTTGCAGAGCGGCGAGTTGCTTGTCACCATCTTTCGCGGCGAGGATGGCGAATGGGTGATCTGGAACTCCCGCAGGGCTATTATGTGGCTCGCCGGCGCCGACAAGATGGTCGGGTGGCAGATCAACAGGCGTGGATAAGGCCGCCGATTACGTCACCGCCGAGCAGCTTCGCAAGCATCTGAATTGGCCCGACATCGTGGCGAAGGCAATCCAACTCGCCTCCGCCGAGGAGGCTGTGCGCACATCCTACGGAACGGGCTTCAAGCTGTCCGACCTTTTGGCGCGTCCCGCGCCGCATCTTCGCGTGCTCTCGCCCGAGGCCGCCGCAGCGAAAACGTCCGCTGGCGTCAACGTGAAGATCAAGCTCGACCCCACGCCCGACCCTGTGAAGCGCATCCGCATCCAGGTCAACGGCCGCCAGCTCGACGATTTCCTGCCCGAGAACGGCGCGAGTTTCGCGCCCGACGAGCTACTCTTCCCCGTGCCGCTCGCGAAGGGCCAGAACACCATCGTCGTGACGGCGCTGAACGAAATCGGCTGGTCGAAATTGCAGGACGGAACGCTGACAGTGACGAACGAGACGGCGGGCGATCTCGACCAGCGCGGCACGCTCTACATCCTCGCCATCGGCGTCACGAAATATCCGGGAGTGGCCAACATGTGCAGCCCGAAGAACAGCTGCGATTTGGACTTCACCGGCGCGGACGCCAGCGCGTTCGCGGATGCGATGGAGCAGCGGCTCGGCAAGCTGCACAACAAGGTGGTCCGCCGAGTGCTGGAGAATGGCGGCGCGCCCGAGGATGCGCCGACCGCCGCGAACATCGTCGATGCGCTGGGCGTGCTGCGCGAGGCTAGCCCCACCGACACGGTGGCCGTGTTCCTCGCGGGCCATGGCGTGAACGACGGACCGAACTACCGCTTCGTCTCGACCGACGCGGCGGCGGCAGCGAATGGAGCGCTGAAGCCGTCCTCCGTCGTGCCCTGGTATGCCATCGAGGAGGCCATCGACGGCGCGAAAGGCCGCCTGCTTTCCGTATTCATCGACACCTGTCATTCGGCAGGCGCGTATAACCAGCGGCTGGGCAACTCGGCCTATTACGCCAATATCCTCGCTTATTCGTCGGCGCGCTGGGATCAGTTCGCGCTGGAGAGCCCCGAGCTGAAGCACGGGCTGTTCACGTATGCGCTGGTAGAGGGCATGGGCGGCGCGGCGGACTTGAACCATGACGGGCGGGTGGACACGGCCGAGCTGGCGGAGTATCTGCGCAAGCGCGTGCCCGAGCTAGCGGCGAAGCTCAAGGGCGAGCAGGAGCCGCAATTCTTCAAGGGCCGCGATGCCGAGGTTTACCCAATCGCCGCGCTTCGCTAGCTTGGAAATAACGAGCTCAGCCGGGTCATGGGCGGAACTACACGACCGCATTGGGATCCTCAAGCCGACCTGGCGTGCACGGCATCGCAAGAAATCCAGCGAGCCCGCTTTCGACCCAAGGCGGACGGCGCCATCGCCAACAGCACGCAAAAGCGCAGGGAGCAAGGGATAGACCCGCGTCTTTAATCTGAAACAAGATTATCGGCCTGCCGCGATCATATCGAGCAGCGCACGTTCCGCGTGGCTGGCCGCGCGCTCCTTGTGGCGCAACACGAAGAAATCTCTCTTCGGCAGAGGAAGGGGCACGGCTCGCAAGCTTCCCGCTTGCAGCCAAGGCCCGACGACGAGGTTCGAAATCGCAGTCGCCCCGGCGCCGGCTTGAACGGCTGCGCACACAGCCTCATTGGATGGCAGTTCCAAGCTCACGAGCAACGTGGACGGCTCCAGTCCCAAACTCCGCAGGGCGTCCTCGAAGATCGCGCGCGTGCGGGATCCAGGCTCTCGCAAAACCCAGCTCGTATGCGCCAAGTCTTGCGGCGCGATGTCAGCGCGCTCCTCCCAGGAGTGCCGGGATCCGACCACAAGGACAAGCTCATCGCCATCGATTGCACGCCGCTCCAGAACGGGATCGTCAATCTCGCCCTCCACAAAGCCCATGTCGGCTGCGCCATCGCGCACGGCGGCCGCGACTTGCTCGCTATTGCCGATCGTGAGTTTCATAGTCACGCCCGGATGCGCCAGGCGAAAGCGGTACATCAGCGGAGGAAGCCAGTAATTCGCTACAGTCCGGCTCGCGTGGAGCGAAAGCGAGCCGCGCAAGCAACCCGCGAGATCGTTGAGCACGCGCTCTGCGGCGGCCGCGCGCGCAAGAACGCTTCGGGCTTCGATAAGAAATAGGCGCCCCGCTTCCGTCAGCTCTATGCGGCGGCCTATCCGGTGAAACAGGGAAGTTTTGTAGCGCGCTTCAAGGGCCGCGACTGCGGAGCTTGCCGCCGATTGCGTAATATTAATCGCGTGCGCGGCCCGAGTCACATGCTCGCGCTCTGCAACGGCTACGAAAATGCGTAGTTGCTCCAAAGTCATAAGTAAGACACCGGCCCGCGCTTTATTGGTGCGCGTTATACGTCCGAATAGACCCCGCGCCAAGCGCGATTAAAGGCGCCGGAACGAACCACGGGGGGCGGCTGTTCACGGTAGAACCATGTCGCACGATTGCGACCAAGTCTATGGAGACAGCCATGAGATATTTCGTAATCGCCGCGGTGGCGATTTTGGTTTTCGCGGGAGCAAGCACTTCCTCGGAAGCGCGTTCGAAAGCGCGAGTAGTGACAAATGCTGAGCAATTCGCCAAGGAATTGGCCTCTAGCGGCCAATTCGAGATTCAGTCGAGCACACTCGCTCTACAGAAATCGAATAACGAAGCGATCAAGAAATTCGCCCAGAAAATGATCCACGATCACACAGCTGCGGGCGAAAAGCTGAAGGAAACGTTGAAAAAAGACAATTTGCCCGAGCCAACCGAGGGAGTAGAGGAGCATCAGGAAATGCTCAATAAGCTTATCGTGGCAAACGGCATCGCTTTCGACCGCACTTATATCGAGGATCAGCGTCAGGCTCACCAGGAGGCCGTAGCGCTACTCGAGACATATTCCAAGCGCGGCGACAACAATGATCTGAAGCAACTCGCTTCGACCCTTTTGCCTACGATCAAAGAGCATCTTCAATTGGCTGAGGGCTTAAGTTCCGGCGAGACTGCACGGCGCTAAAGCGAAAGGCCGCCTCCCTTTCAGGGGCGCCGCCACGGACACAGCCCGCGATGCATCGCTGCATCTGCGGGCTTTTTCTTGCGCTCAGGCGGAAAAGATTGCATCGCTTGGCGTCCCTCTCCAAATCAGCAGAGCAAATCGCAGCGACGCAGGATCCATGGCGCCCCCGTTACTCACGCTTCAAAACATTGCGCTGACCTTCGGCGGCGCCCCGCTGTTTGAGGACGCGAGTTTGTCGGTCGCAGAGGGCGAGCGGCTTTGCATCGTTGGCCGAAACGGCTCCGGAAAATCGACGCTCATGAAAATCGCGGCTGGCATCGTCGAGGCGGATCGCGGGACGCGATTTCTCCAGCCGGGCGTCACGCTCCGGTACCTTCCGCAGGAGCCGGATTTTGGCGAGCACAAAACCGTACTCTCCTACGTCGAGAGCGGTCTCGGACCGAGCGACGATCATTATCAGGCGCGCCTGCTCCTTGGCGAACTCGGGCTGACCGGCGAAGAAGCTCCCGGCACGCTGTCGGGAGGAGAAGCTCGCCGCGCCGCGCTGGCCAAGACGCTCGCGCCAAATCCGGATGTGCTGCTTTTGGATGAGCCGACGAACCACCTCGATATCCAGGTGATCGAATGGCTTGAGAGGAAGCTCGGGAGCGTGCGCTCCGCTCTCGTGCTGATCAGCCATGACCGCAGGTTCTTGACCAACCTTTCTCGCGCGACCGTTTGGGTGGATCGCGGCGCCACGCGCGCTATCGCCATTGGATTTGCCGGCTTCGAGGCTTGGCGCGACGAGACTCTCGCGCAAGAAGAGTTGGAGCGGCACAAACTTGCGCGCAAGATCGAGCGCGAAGCCGACTGGCTCCGCTATGGCGTCACCGCGCGCCGCAAACGCAATGTGCGCCGCCTCGCTGCGTTGCAGGCCATGCGCGACGAGAAGCGCAATGAAAATCGCGCTCCCGGGCAAGCCAAGCTTGAAGCTGTGGAAGGTCAGCTATCTGGCAAGCTTGTGATCGAGGCGAAAGCGATCTCGAAATCTTTCGGCGGCAAGACTGTTGTCGGCAAGTTCGGCATCCGCGTCCATCGAGGCGACCGCGTGGGCGTAGCGGGGCCAAACGGCTCCGGCAAAACCACCTTATTGAATATGCTGATCGGGAAGCTCACGCCGGACGAGGGCGCGGTCCGCCTTGGGGCCAATCTTGAGATCGCAAGCCTGGAACAGGGCCGCGACAGCCTCAAGCCCGAGTGGACCGTGGCCGACGCGCTGACCGGCGGCAGCGGCGATCTTGTCGTGATCAATGGCGTAGCGAGGCACGTCGCTTCCTACATGCAGGATTTTCTGTTCCTGCCTGAGCAAGTGCGGACGCCTGTGAAAGTTTTATCGGGCGGTGAGCGCGCGCGCCTGATGCTCGCCCGCGCGCTTGCGAAACCATCCAATCTCCTCGTTCTCGACGAGCCGACCAACGACCTCGATCTCGAAACGCTCGATGTGCTGGAGGATTTGCTTGCCGGCTACGCGGGCACTCTCATCCTTATCAGCCACGATCGCGATTTTCTCGACCGCATCGCGACATCGATTATCGTCCCGGAAGGCGGCGGCCAATGGGTTGAATATGCGGGCGGATATTCGGATATGGTCGCGCAAAGAGGCGGCCGCTCCTTTTCGATGGATGCGCCGGGCAAGCCCTCAAAGCCTGTATCCCCGGAGGCGAAGGAGAGGACTGCGAGCAGCGGCGAGCCAAAAGCGAAGAAGCGCCTCAGCTTCAACGAGAAGCATGCCCTTGAGACGCTGCCAGCCAAGATCGCGACGCTAGAGAAGGGGATCGCCGATCTGCAGAAACGCCTTGCCGATCCAGCGCTTTACGCGAAAGACCGGGAAGCTTTTGAGAAGGCGAGCGCCGCGCTTGTGAAGGCGCAAACGGAGCTGGTGGATGCGGAGCATCGCTGGCTCGAGCTCGAAATCCTTCGCGAGGAAATCGCTGCGGTAAGAGACTGAAGCCATCGCCGTTAATCGGCCGCTCTCCTACCCCCCGTCGGCAAAAGGGTAAACTCCGGCGGGAGCCCATGGAAAGCCTATGTGGAACCCGTGTTCGTTACTTTATGGATTCCTGCTTTCGCGGAAATGATAAAGACGTACTAGCTGGCTGACCTGTCCGTAGCGTCGTTCCCGCGAAGGCGGGAACCCCTAACTATCGCTGAAACAGCGGCTTACATCGATCCCCGGTAACAGGGGCAAAAGTCCGGGCAATATCTTTCGCGAACACACATTACGTCAGGGCCGGGCTTGACCGGCCATCCAGATCACATTGAAAGATATGTGTTTTCTGCTCCTGGATGGATCGATCAAGCCGGGCCATGACGAGAGTAGTTTGCTGGCTGCCCCTGTTACGATCCCGGCTTTCGCGGGGATGACAACAAAGCGGCCAGAATATCTCGAGAGCGGTCAGAATATCTCGCGTTTGGTATGACTACACACGGCCGTCCCAGCCGCCCTTCACGCGGCTCCGGTCTCAATGAACGCCGGTTTGAGGTTTGCCGCCAGCCCTGCTGGCGTCAAGCGCCGCCGTTTTTCCTGGTGTCATCAAATCGAACCAGTTGTTGCCTTTTGGCAAAAGCCTATCCTTGAGGAAGGCAAAAAAGACGGGCGGTTTCACCATCTCAACGAAATCCTGCGTGGGCGGCGAAACCAGCGCAACGGCCACCAGGGCAATAGCCATCAACGCGGAAGCCCGCAAGGAATGGGTATCGAAGAGCTTGAGGGCGGTTCCGAAAGATTTTTTGAGCTTGTGGCCTTCGACATCGACCGAATAAATCTCGTCGAGCGCCAGGTGGATGATGAAGCCGATAAAGACGAAAAGACCGGTTAGCCACGCGAGCGCCGAAGGCTCCCCTAAAACCCGGTCGAAAATGTCGGCGGTTAACGTCATGAAGAACACTCCCGCCAGGATCGAATGAAAGATTCCACGGTGATGGGTGCGCTTTTCGAAAGCTTTATAAACGCCGTATCGCGTGATGAGATAGGCGCCGAGCCATACGATCCAGAGTTCGGCGATGGAATGCTTTTGGTTCAGTGTGAACAGAGCGATGAACGCGGCCACAACGCCGAGCGCGCTGAAAAGCATGCGCGCCGGAATGGCCTTTTCGAGGTCGATGTCCGGCAGAATGCCGCCGATCGTGCCTGCAAGCGTCAAGGTCAGCAGGTAGTTGTTCGGCGCGGCGTGACCGGCCAGCGCCACAGTCGCGCAGAGTCCGCTTCCAACCGACGCAACCGCCAAATGAGTGTTGAAGTTCGCCATTCGTGCCCTCCGTTAGAGGGAGATTAACCAATTCGCGTTACGGCGACGCGGCGAGCGGGCTTTTCTGTCTCAGATAGCTGTGGACCAGATGCCCTAGCAAGCATTCGTTGGCCAGCCAAGGAATGCTTGCTTAGCAAGATTGCCTTACCCGGCAGCTGGCGCAAAAAAACACCGGCATGGAGTTTGCCGGTGTCCGAAATTTGGTCTTCGATAAAGCAGGCTTCTTTATCTTTCGCAGCGCTCTCTTTCAAGGCACTCGTGGAACTCCCTGTCGCGATCGCCGTGACGCTCGCGGCACTCGTGACGAACGTGTTCGCACCTATCCGCGCGCTCATCGCGCTCACCGCAGTCTCGTCTTTCTAGGCACTCGCGGTATTCTCTGCCGAATTCCCCATGCCGTTCGCGGCACTCATGGCGAGCGTGTTCGCAGCGTTCGCCCCGTTCATCGACCTTGGTGATACCGCTTTCCAGCGTTGGGCTAACGGCTGGGATCTCCGCGGCATGTGATGGCGTTGCAGAGAGAGCAAACGCTGACATCGCAAGAGCGAAACCAAAGCATGCTGACACAATCATTCTCATAAAGATTTTTCCTCCCAAGGCGCTCACGAGTAAACTAGAGCTTACGATAAAGCGGGCTGCCGCAAAAAGGTTCCATGCTTACTTAATGGAGCCCTGCATCGGCAGCTATCTTTTTCGGCGTTCGAAGGCCGCTTTGTCGCCCGCAGCGATTTCAGCGGTACCGAGCGCCTCGGCGAGCCGCGTTGTGGCGGACCCTGGCTTCAAGGGCTTTTGCTGGCTTTCATGCGGAGCCCAGCCGCACAGATACAGGATCTCGAACGTGGCCCGCACCTTGCCATCCGCGCCAGTGAAATGCGTGGCGTAGGTAGAAAGCGCCTCAGCGAGCGTGTCGCGGCGCATAGGCTTTTTGGAGCGGGCCGCGAGTGGATTGGCCCCTCCCATGGCTTTCAACTCTTTGATCAAAGCCAAAGCGTTGGGATAGGTTACTGTGAGGCGTTCAAAATCGACTACGGGCAAAGCGAAGCCCGCGCGCTGGAGAAGGCCGCCCAAATCGCGGACATCCGCCGCTGGAAATACTCTCGGAGAGACGCCGCCCAACGTTTCCGTCTCCGCCATCATGAAGGCTTGCCGGAGCTCGATGAGCGTATCGCCGCCGAGAAGCGCGCCAAGGAAAAGGCCATCCGGGCGAAGCGCGCGCCGGATTTGGATCAGCGCGCCCGGAAGATCGTTCACAAGCTGAAGCGACAACACGGAGGTTATGAGGTCGAGGGAGGCGTCTTTGAGCGGCAGCGCTTCCTCGGCCGCAACGGCGCGTGGAGCGGGACACGCCTCGGCAAGCGCCATAACAGGGCTCAATGAAATCGTCGCGGCGCCGGGAATGCGCTCATTGAGAAGCCGCGCGGCGACGCCATGATAGGAGCCCACATCGGCGACGCGCTCAAAGCTGCGCTTGATGCCCGCGAGGCGGCCGGTAAGCTCGTTCGCTGCGTGGCTGAGCAGAAAGTCTATGCGCGGGACGCCCGCCGCGGCGCGCGTGAGATTTGCCTGGATAATCCGGCGATCGAAGATGTTCGGGCTGTTCAAAGCTCCCGCCTCGCTTTATGGTCCATTTTAGATAAAGTCATTTCTGTTTGTGTTGCAAATGTTTCAGTATGTAGCCCGGCTCGCGGCCAGGCAGCCTGCAATATTCCGCTGACCTTCTTCTCCCTGCGGTCTGCGTTTCCTGCTCCACGCTCATCACCCGGCACAATCTCCTGTGTCCGCGATGCTGGAGCCAACTGCATCTTATCACAGCGCCGTTTTGCGACAGGCTTGGCATTCCTCTTCCTGGTTATGAAGGGACAGGATCGCATATCTCAATGCAGGCTGTTTCGAACCCCCCGATATTTTCGCGGGCAAGGGCCGCGGCACATTATGGCGGAATCATCCGGCGGCTCATTGTGCGATTCAAATTCGAGGACAAGCATGAGCCGCTGCCATTGTTCATCAAGCTGATGCGCGCGGCCGGGCGGCCTCTTCTTGACGATGCCGATTTGCTCGTTCCGGTGCCGCTTCATAGCCTCCGGCTCTTGCAGCGCCGTTTCAATCAATCGGCGCTGCTGGCGAAGGGATTGAGCCGCGTCACCGGCGTTCCAGCCTGCGTCACCGCGCTGAAGAGGACGAGACGGACCATGGCGCAGGTTGGCCTCCCGCAGGAAGCGCGTCAAGAGAATGTGGCTGACGCTTTTGGAGTGAGCCGTGGCGGAAAAAGCACAGTGCGCGATAAGCGCGTATTGCTGATCGACGATGTGATTACAACCGGGTCTACGGCCAATGCCTGCGCCGCGGCGCTCCTGAAGGCAGGCGCATGCGGGGTCGATGTGCTCGCGATCGCCCTGGTCGCCCACGGTTTTGAGGAGCCGATGGATCATGGTTAACATCAGCGAACACTATAAAGTCGCGCGGCGTGCGGCTAGACTGAGAGGGGCCTCGCTCCCATGTGCTTCCGCGCGAAATGCTGAAAGGAACATTCATGCCGCCAGTGACGATTTACACGACGCCAAACTGCCCTTTTTGCCGCCGCGCCAGAGTCCTGCTCTCGCGCAAAGGCGTCGATTTCGAGGAGATTGATGTCAGCGACCCCGCGTTGCGCGAAGCCATGATCGAGCGTGCGGGCGGCCGCTATACCGTCCCGCAAATTTTCATCGGCGCGCGGCACATTGGGGGCTGTGACGACCTTCATGCTCTCGATGCGAAAGGAGAACTTGATCCTCTCCTGCAAAGCTGAGCACAATAGCCGTGATAACCAGGGAGCAGGCGGAGAATGGCGGATAGCAAAGATCATTTTCGAGTGGGACTCGTCCAGATGCGGGCGGGAAGGGACGTTCGAGATAATCTTTTAGATGCAGAGGCTCTCATCCGGGACGCCGCACGCCGTGGCGCTCATTATATCCAGACGCCAGAAAATACGCTCCTTATGGAAACGGATGCCCCGCGTCTTCTCGAGAAAATCGCTCCCGAGGAGGAGACCGAGGGCGTCGCGCACTTCTCAGCCTTGGCCAAGGCTCTGCGCGTCTGGCTTCACATCGGCGCGCTAGCCATCAAGGTTGGAGATGCGAGCGCCGTGAACCGCGCTTTCCTCTTTGCGCCGAATGGCGAGATCGTGCTGCGGTACGATAAGATCCATATGTTCGATGTGGACCTCCCAAGCGGGGAAACTTATCGCGAATCTGCAACCTTCGTTCCGGGGAAAACGGCGTTCGTCGCGCATTTGCCTTGGGGAGGCTTCGGCGTCGCCACCTGCTATGACATCCGCTTCCCCGAGCAATACAAGGCGCTTGCCAAGGCGGGCGCAAAGTTCCTCACCGCGCCCTCAGCGTTCACAAAGGTGACGGGCGAAAAGCATTGGCACGTCCTTCTGCGCGCGCGCGCTATTGAAAATGGATGCTTCGTCTTCGCCGCTGCGCAAGGCGGCCGGCATGCGAACGGGCGCACAACATTCGGCCATAGCCTCGTCATTTCACCTTGGGGCGAGATCCTCGGCGAAGGGGGGACAGACCCTGGCGTAATCATCGCCGATATCGACGCAACCGAGGTGGATCGCGTCCGCGCACGCATTCCGGCCCTCGACCACACGAGGGACTTCGGCGTTAGCGTCGTGACCTTGCCCAATCTCGCTACGCTGGAAGCCGCCGAATGATAGAAATGCCGTCATTCCTAAAACGAAAACTCGCCGGACATTCTGGAAAAGGCGGCGGCGCGCCGGAGGGCGATTTACGGCGCAAGCAAGACAAGCCCATACGTTTTACGGGCGGGGCTCCGGAAAGGACGCAAGATTTACTCGGAGGGCATGACGGCGAGCGCGTCGGATTTCGCAAACCGGTGCAAGGCTGAGCAGACACCACCGGTTCGGCCAGGGAACACCCCTCACCCGGCGTCCAGCAAAGCCGGACGCCACCCTCTCCCGCAAGGGGAGAGGGTTTCCACACCGTCCCCTCTCCCCTTGCGGGAGAGGGACAGGGTGAGGGGGAAGCAGCTTGCCGCTAACCGTCGGATGGGAGGGAGAGCTACGCCTCAGCGAAGTTTGACGACATAGCGAACAAACGGGTCGACCGGCGCTATCGTGTCGTATAACGACCGGGCCGGGTAGTTCAGCTCGTGAGTGTGCCAATAGAGCCGGGGCCAGCCGTTTTCCTTCGACATGTGAATGAGTTCATCGATCATCGCTTTTCCGGCGCCAGTTCGGCGGGCATTCTCTGTGACGAAAAGATCTTCGAGATAACAGATCAGGTCGGATCCCCAGGTGTAAGGATGCAGCACGTAGTTTGCGAAGCCAATCAACTGTATCTCGCCCTTGGCATCCGGAGCGGTTTCAGCGACGAGCGCGTGGATCGGGATTCGGTAGTCCATGATCCTGCGCCACAGCGTATCTGTGACATCTTGCTGTACAGTGACGGCGTAGAAGTCGCAATAGCACTGCCAAAGACGCCGCCAGGCTGCCTCGTCCGTGGCCTGGATCGTACGCACCCGGAATTTTGGCCTCACACCGCCTCCGCCGAAATAATATAGTTTATCGACACATCCCTATCGGAGAGAGACCACACTCCCATAAGCGGCTTGAACACAATTCCGCAGCGGCGGCCGCTTTTAAATCCGGCCCGATCGAGCGCCGCATCCAACTCTTCCGGCTTTATAAACTTCTTCCAATCGTGAGTGCCGCGCGGCGCAAGTCCTAGAATATGCTCGGCGGCTATGATGGCGAGGCCATAGGATTTGGGTGTCCGGTTGAGGGTCGAAACGATGAGAAGACCGCGAGGCTTGCACAGAGCGCGGCAGGTCTTAAGGAAGGACGCCACATCGGCGACATGCTCGATGACTTCAGAGGCGATGACAACATCGAAGGCGCAACCCTCGCTCGCCAGATCTTCGGCGGCCGTAGCGCGATAGGTAATGTCAAGGCCTTGCTTCATCGTATGCGCCGTCGCGACGCCGATGGACTCCTCTACGGGGTCAATTCCTGTTACAGTACCCCCGAGACGCGCCAGCGGTTCCGACAGGATACCGCCGCCGCAACCTATGTCTAAAACCGAGAGCCTGTCGAGGGGGCGAAAGGATGGGCTTTGCTGATCGCGCCAACGCTGTACTTCAGCCACAATAAATGCGAGTTGTGCGGGATTGAATGCATGAAGACCCCGAAATTTGCCGCTTTCGTCCCACCAATCTTTGGCAAGCCCTTCAAAGTGGCGCAACTCTTCCGCGTCCACGGATGGGCTTTGCCGTGTTTCTGCCTTAATCCCCATCGATGGCCTTTCTCATATCCTTTGGCGCTTAGCGTGGACCCGCTCGCCGCATCCTAATTTCACTCTTGCACCATAGCTCACGAAAATGCTCCTCGTCATGAAGTTTGGCGGAACCTCCGTCGCCGACATAGCCCGTATAAGAAATTCGGCGCTTCACGTGAAGCGCGAGGCTGGCGCTGGCAACCGCGTCGCCGTGGTCGTGTCGGCCATGGCAGGCCATACGAACCAGCTCGTCTCGTGGACCCGCGAAGCCCATCCGCTCCACGATGCGCGCGAGTACGACGCCGTGGTTTCGTCCGGAGAGCAGATCACGGCGGGCCTTATGGCGATCGTCCTGCAATCCATGGGCGTGAGCGCCAGGTCGTGGCAGGGGTGGCAGATTCCCCTGGTGACGGACGGCAGCCACGGGTTGGCCAGGATCGACCGCATCGACACCACCGAACTTTTCCGCCGCCTTGATGAGGGCGAGGTCGCTGTCGTCGCCGGTTTCCAAGGATTAAGCCCGGCGAACCGCATAACAACGCTTGGCCGGGGCGGTTCCGACACGAGCGCGGTTGCTCTCGCAGCCGCGTTGAAGGCAGATAGGTGCGATATTTATACGGACGTTGACGGTGTGTACACAACCGATCCACGTATTGTGCAGAGTGCCCAACGACTGTCCCGCGTGTCCTACGAGGAAATGCTGGAAATGGCCTCGCAGGGCGCGAAAGTGCTCCAGACTCGCTCCGTGGAGCTTGCAATGGCTCAGGGGGTGCGTGTACAAGTGCGTTCTAGCTTCGATCCTCCAGAAAACTGCGAACCCGCACGAGCCGGAACGCCGGAAAAGTGCGGGACGCTCGTTTGCGACGAAACGGACATGTTAGAGCAACACGTAGTCAGCGGCATAGCATACGCAAAGGATGAAGCGAAGATCACCGTCCTCAAAATCGAGGATAAGCCCGGCGTCGCCGCGAGCATTTTCATGCCGCTCGCCGAGGCGAACATTAATGTGGACATGATTGTTCAGAATATTTCCGAGGATGGCCGGAGGACGGACCTCACTTTCACCGTCGCGGCCTCGGATCTTCAACGCGCTCTTCAGGTGCTTCGCGACCGGAAGGACGCAATCCGGTATAGCGATCTGCGGGGCGACACGGATGTGGTAAAGGTCTCAGTCATTGGCGTTGGAATGCGCAGCCACGCAGGGGTGGCCGCCGAGATGTTTCAGGCGCTGGCCGACAAGCAAATCAATATACAAGCCATATCGACGTCAGAAATCAAGATTAGCGTCTTGCTCGGCGCAGCCCATACGGAGGCGGCTGTTAAGACACTTCATAGCTTATTCGGCTTGGATCGGACATAAAGAAGCAGGCAAATATAACCGGCGCGCCAATAGGAAAAGGCGCCGCGACCTCACAACCAAAAGGTCATTGGAACCAGGCAAATGCCCTGGACTGAGCGCGCACCCTGGGTGCTGATTTCGGCAGCTGCGGACGATCATGGCGAGTGCGTCAGAGCCGCAGGTCAAGCTGGACAGCATCGTCAAAGTCATCGCCTCGAACATGATTGCCGAGGTCAGCTCGATCTATGTCCGGCTGCCAGACGATTCCCTTGAGCTTTTTGCAACCGAAGGCCTGAGGAAAGAAGCCGTCCACGCGCTCCGCATGAAAAAGGGCGAGGGTCTTGTCGGGCTGATCATAAACTGGGGCGAGCCCGTCAACCTATCCGACGCGCAAACACACCCCGCCTTTTCCTACAAGCCCGAGACGGGGGAAGAAATTTATCATTCTTTCCTTGGTGTGCCGATCGTGCGCGAGCGCCGGACGATCGGGGTGCTGACGGTTCAGAACAAGATCGAGCGGAAGTACACGGCTGAAGAGGTCGAGGCGCTCGAAACGACGGCGATGGTGCTTGCTGAGATGATCGCGTCCGGCGCCTTTGCCGGAGCGGTGGCCCCTGCTCCCAGCCGCAGAGAAACCTCCATCACGCTGAAAGGGACTGCGCTTGCGGATGGCCTTGCGCTCGGGCACATCGCGCTTCATGAGCCGAGACCGACAGTTCTGAAGTTCTTCGCGGAGAACATTCCGGCGGAGCTAAAGCGCCTCGACGAGGCCCTCGAGCGTCTCAAGGAAGACATCAACCGCCTTTTGTCCGACGATACGTCCCCTTCCGATGGCGTGCACAAAGAAATCATCGAGACGGTGCAGATGCTCGCCCATGACAGGGGGTGGGCGCGGCGCATGAGGGACGCCGTGTCCGCTGGTCTTACGGCAGAGGCGGCGGTCGAACGCGTGCAGCAGAACATGCGCACCCAGCTCATGAAAACGGGCGACAGTTTCTGGCGCGACCGCTCGCACGACATCGACGATCTGTCCAACAGGCTGCTTCGCACGCTGCAGGGCCACGATCACGGCGCCGCTTTGAGCAGGCTCCCAAACGACGCCATCCTCGTCGCGCACAATATGGGCGCGGCGGAGCTTCTCGATTACGACCCCAGGAAATTGCGCGGCCTTGTCATCGAGGACGGCGGCGCGACAGCGCACGTCTCCATCGTCGCGCGCTCGTTTAATCTTGCCGTTCTCGTCCAAGTGCCCGACGTCGTAGCCGCAGCCGATCACGGCGACCCTGCCATACTGGACGCAGCTACGGGGCAGTTCCATATCCGCCCCTCCCTGGAGCTGATCCGGGCCTACGCTGACAAAGCGCGTTTTCGCGCACGGCGGCAGGCGCGCTTCTTCAAGCTGAGACATGCGCCAGCCGTCACCAGGGACGGAGAGCGCGTTTTGCTCAATATGAATGCCGGCCTGCTTGTAGATTTGCCTCACCTCTACCAGAGCGGCGCCGATGGCATCGGCCTTTACCGGACCGAGCTGCAGTTCATGGTGGCGTCCAAGTTTCCCAAGATGGAGGAACAGCGCGCCGCCTACGCCCGCGTGCTCGATCAGGCGCGCGGCCGGCGCGTGATTTTCAGGTCGCTCGACGTGGGCGGCGATAAGGTTTTGCCTTATCTGAAGAAATTCCATGAGGAAAATCCGGCGCTTGGCTGGCGGGCGATCCGCATGTCTCTCGACAGGCCTGGGCTGTTCCGGACGCAAGTGCGCGCCCTTATGCGGGCCGCGGCAGGGCGCGAGCTTTCGCTCATGCTGCCCTTCATCGCCGATCTTGCGGAGTTCCTAGCTGCGAAAGCCTTGATCGACAAGGAGACGGAGCACGCAAAAGCCCACGGCCACCCGCTGCCATCAAAGACCCGCATTGGCGTGATGGTCGAGGTGCCTGCGATCGTCTACCAGCTCGACGCCATTTTGCCGCTCGTCGATTTCATTTCGGTCGGAAGCAATGACCTTCTTCAGTTTCTCTTCGCCGCGGACCGGGAAAACGACCGCGTGGCGCGCCGATTTGATCCTCTCAACCCTTCGGCGCTCAAGGTTCTGCGGGAAATCGCCGAAAGGGGGAAGGCTCACAACACCGACTTCGGCCTTTGCGGCGAAATGGCTGGGCGTCCCATCGAGGCCATGGCCTTGATCGGGCTGGGTTTCCGCTCGATATCCATGGCGCCTGCGTCGGTTGGGCCTGTCAAAGCCATGGTGCTGTCCGTTAATTCGAATAAGCTCCGCGATACTGTGCTTGAGCTTATCGATCGAAACAGCTCGAATATCCGGCGGGAACTCGCGGAATTTGCTCAGAAAGAAAACATTGATATTTAGCGTCGCGCTATGAGCCTTCTTCGCGGCGGAGCAGGAATCCATGACCTCCATTCCAAAAGAAAAACTCGACCGTCTCGTGGCCCGTTGGGAAACGCTCCAGACCCAGCTTTCGTCGGGAATCGATCAGGAGACTTTTCGCAAGCTGTCGAAGGAATTCTCGGACCTGGACCCTCTGGTGGCGTCGATCAAGGCCCTTCAAAGCGCGCAGCAGGACCGCGACAATCTTCGCCAGATGCTCGAAGACCCGGCTTCCGAGCCAGATATGGCCGATCTCGCGCGGGAGGAACTCGAAACCGCCGAACCTCGAGTTGAGCAGCTTGAACATGAGCTGCAGGTTATGCTTCTACCCAAGGACGCAGCCGACGAGAAGAGCGCGATCCTCGAGGTTCGCGCAGGCACAGGCGGCGAAGAAGCGGCGTTGTTCGCCGCAGACCTTTTTCGCATGTATCAGCGCTATGCAGACCTCAAGGGCTGGAAAGTTCAGCTCCTATCGGCAAGCGACGCCGACGCGGGCGGGTATAAGGAAATCGTGGCGAGCATCACCGGCAAGGGTGTTTTCGCCCGCATGAAATACGAATTGGGCGTGCATCGCGTGCAGCGCGTTCCGGAAACCGAGAACCAGGGGCGCATCCACACCTCAGCGGCGACCGTGGCCGTTCTGCCGGAGGCCGAAGATATCGACATCGAGATCCGCGCGGAGGACATTCGCATCGACACCATGCGCGCCAGCGGCGCAGGCGGTCAGCACGTGAATACGACGGACTCCGCCGTGCGCCTGACGCATATCCCGACGGGGATCATTGTCACATCGAGCGAGAAGTCTCAGCATCAAAACCGCGCACGCGCCATGCAAGTGCTCCGCGCAAGGCTCTACGACATGGAGCGCACCAGGGCCGCAGACGCGCGGGCGGCTGAGCGAAAGGATCAAATTGGCTCGGGCGACCGCTCGCAGCGTATACGGACTTATAATTTTCCCCAAGGGCGCGTCACCGACCACCGCGTGAATGTGACGCTGTATAATCTTCCTCAGATCATGGAGGGAGAAGGCCTCGACACCATCATCGACGCGCTGATCACCGAGCATCAGGCAAGTCAGCTCGCGGCCGATACCACGACCCATGCCTGATCTGCCGCTATCGGGCGCAGCCGGACAACTCGGCGACGAGGTCCGGCGGCTCACAAAAGTCTTTCATGATGCGGGCGTTAATACCGCGGCGCTGGATGCTCGCCTCCTCGTTTCCCACGCATGCGGACTTTCGCGGGAGGAATGCATCGCAAAACGCGAGTTTATGCTTTCGCCTGCGATGACGGCGAGAGTGAACGAGGCTGTGGCAAGGCGCCTCGCCGGCGAGCCGGTATCCCGCATTCTGGGTGGGCGCGAGTTTTGGGGGCTGCCGTTCAGCCTTTCGCCTCATACGCTAGACCCGCGGCCCGAGACCGAGCTTTTGGTCGAGGCCGTGCTCAGCTATGTGCAGGCAGAAGGGCTTACACATTCGCCCCTTCGCGTTCTGGACCTCGGCACGGGCTCCGGCTGCCTTCTCGGTTCGATTTGTCGGAGTCGCCGCTGAGCTACGGCGTGGGCGTCGACCTCAGCGAAGATGCGCTTGGCGTTGCCAGAGAAAATTTACGCCGGTTGGGGTTGCTTCGGCGCGCGGCGTTCTTATGTGCCAATTGGATCAGTGCTCTAGGCGATGCATCTTTCGACATAATTGTATGTAATCCGCCCTATATCGGCTCTGCCGAGATAGCTGAGCTTGAGACTGAAGTGAGAGCCCACGATCCGCGTCTTGCGCTCGATGGCGGCGAGGATGGATTTGAGGCTTTTCGCGCCATCCTCGCTCAGGCCTTCAGGGTGCTTCGGGAAAAAGGCTTGCTCATTTTCGAAACCGGTCACCTGCAAGCTCAGTCCGTGCGTGACATGATGAGCGCCGCCGCTCCAGGCGAGGGCGATTTCGAAGCGCGGGTTTTGACCGATTTGGGCGGGATTGAACGTGCCGTTGCAGGAGTGCGACAGTCGGTATGCTACGAGCCAAACGCCAAAAAAAAGGTTGGAAATCCGATTCTTTCGGGATAGGGTCGTTCTGAGAGGCGACCTTGTCATGAAACCCCGCAGTGGGTTAGGGAAAAGACGAGGCCAAAGAACGTAGGGCTACCAAAAAATTGGCAACTAGACCTGATACCACATCTGTGGTGTTGGTGGTGTCATTGGCGGCACGTTCTTTGACAGGTACGGCCTGCATAATCTGCTTCTAAAGTTAGCGTCGCGCGGTTTACTGACTGGCAGGCTAGACGAAGAGTTTTGACATCCGCAAACATGACGAGGCCTAAATCCGTCAGGTTTGCGTTAAATGATAACGTGTGACCTCAATCAAGATAGGACCCATGAGGCAAGGACAGCAAAGCCGCAGAGGCCGTAATCGCGGCGGCCGTAAGCCGCAAAATTCAATCAGCCGGAACTACGAATTGAGTGGTCCCGACGTAAAGATCCGCGGTACAGCCATGCACATCGCGGAGAAATACTCATCTCTCGCAAGAGACGCCATGTCATCCGGCGACACGGTCGCCGCCGAGAATTATCTTCAGCACGCCGAGCATTATAACCGCATCATTCTGGCGGCCCAGGCGCAGAACGGCGGAATTCCGGGTCTCGAAGGGCAGCTGAATGGAGGCGGCCGGTTCAATCAGGGTGAACCGTTCCAGCGCGATTATGATGGGGACGGGGACGGAGACGAAGGCGATTCCGACGATTACGTTCCGCGTCAGCATCAGCGTCCCTTCCAAGAGCGCCCCGCCTATAACCAGCATCAGCAGCCGCAGCCCTACATTCCGCAAAACGCCTTCCCGCAAATCCAGCCGCAGCCGGTCGTGCCGGCGCCTGCGCCTGCGCCTAACGGGTTAGCGCCCCAAGGCGGAGGCGTCAGCGATCCCTACAGCGCTCCTCCCCAAGAGGGCGATAGAATGCCAAGACGGCGGCGCCGGCGCCCGATCGGCGAGCCTCCTCAGCTTAAGACGTTCAACGGCCGGAATGGAAATGGCGGCGCATCTGCAAATGGCGCACCACCCGAAGGCGCCGATCCGAAGCCAGACGAGTCGTCGTCCTAAGCAGACTTCCTTGGCCAGCCAACGAATACCTGCTTAGAGTCTTTTGTTTTCGCAGAGTTTTTCTGCAAAACCGGGAAGGCCACTTTTGCGAACTCTGCTTAGCCTGCGCCGTCATTAAGTTACGGTCGCCGTGTTGCCCGTCGCGATGACGCCGCCGCAAGTCACCCTAGCATAAACGCCAAGCTTATTATGTCCCCAGGTGCGTTCGAGCGCGGAAGGGATCGATAGGCCGCGAAGCGCGGTTTTGGGATCGACGCTCGTCGCCTCGCACCGCGCTGTCTCATCGAATACTATCAGTTTTGCGTCGCCGCATTCAATCGTTTTGCCAACCCAGCTTCGCTCGCCCCATGCGGGCGCGCCTTCAAAGTAGATATTTGCGCGAAACCGCAAGGGGTCGAGATCGATGCCTGTGACGCGGCTGACATCGCGAACCGTCTCCAGATTGACAAGGTGCAAGGCTTTCGCGGCGATGTCCGTGAACGAGTGCCCTTCCGCGCACACGATTCGCGGCGGCCCTTTCAAATCCGCCTTCATATACGCAGACAGAAACTGCTCAATCATCTGCCTGCCAAGCTTGGTCTTGAGCGAGCCCTTAGCCACCTGCTTTCCATCGCGTAACAGGGTGAGGGTGTGGCTTTCCTCGTCGAAGGCAAGCGCTAGGCTCGCCAGACGCTCATTGCGCATCAGCTGCAGGAAGTGCGTTTTAGAAAACCACTTCGGATTATGAGAGTCGAAATCGATGGCTTCCATTCTCGATGGCGTAGACGCGGTCCAGCGGCATGCCTTCGCCTTTGCTCAGCGCTGCTTGCGGCGTCGCCAGTCCCGATAATCCCTTGATGGGATAACGCACCAGCATAGCTATCGTTGGCGGAGCGGACATCACTGCGGAAGACCTTTTCTTGGCTCGCAATGTTGCCATATATCCATAAACCAATGCTATCACTTCTCCGGATTCGCGGCTGGGGACGCCGCAGCCATCGAGGCGACAATGAATTTCGAGAAACTGACCGACCGTTCAAAGGGTTTCTTTCAATCCGCGCAATCGCTTGCCCTTCGCGAAGGGCATCAGCGGCTGATGCCGGAGCATCTTTTGAAAGTACTGCTTGACGACGGCGAAGGACTGGCGGCCGGGCTGATCTCTCGCTCGGGCGGCCGTCCCGGTGACGCCCTGGCTCGCGTCGAGCAGGCGCTGGCCAAAGTGCCGAAGGTATCCGGCGCTGGGGCGGGACAGATCTATATATCGCCGCAACTCGCCAAGGTGCTCGATCAGGCTGAGAAGATCGCTGATAAAGCGGGCGACAGCTATGTTACCGTTGAAAGACTGCTCCTCGCGCTCGCGATGGAGAAAGACGCCGACACAGCGAAAATTCTCGCGGACGCTGGCGTCACGCCGACGGGTCTTAACGGCGCAATCAATGAGCTGCGCAAGGGGCGCACGGCGGACAGCGCATCAGCAGAACAGACCTATGATGCGCTTAAGAAATACTCCCGCGACCTCACCGACGCCGCCGCCAAAGGCCAGCTCGATCCTGTCATCGGCCGGGATGAGGAAATTCGCCGCACCATCCAGGTTTTGTCGCGGCGCACTAAAAACAATCCTGTTCTCATCGGCGAGCCCGGCGTCGGTAAGACCGCCATCGCTGAAGGCTTGGCGCTCCGAATCGTGAACGGCGATGTGCCGGAAAGTTTGCGCGACAAAAAGCTGCTCGCGCTCGACATGGGCGCGCTGATCGCCGGCGCCAAATATCGCGGTGAGTTCGAGGAGCGGCTGAAATCGGTGCTGCAGGAGATCACGGCTGCCGAAGGCGGAGTCATCATCTTCATCGATGAGCTTCACACGCTTGTAGGCGCAGGGAAAGCCGAGGGCGCGATGGATGCGTCCAATCTGCTGAAACCGGCGCTGGCGCGTGGCGAGCTTCATTGCGTCGGCGCGACCACACTCGATGAGTATCGGAAATATATCGAAAAAGACGCCGCACTGGCCCGGCGTTTTCAGCCCGTCTTCATCGCCGAGCCGACGGTGGAAGACACTATCTCGATTCTCCGCGGTCTCAAGGAGAAGTACGAGCTGCATCATGGCGTGCGAATCACCGATTCGGCGCTGGTCGCCGCGGCGACTCTCTCGAATCGCTACATTACGGATCGCTTTCTTCCTGACAAAGCGATCGATCTGATGGATGAGGCCGGAAGCCGGCTCCGCATGCAGGTCGATTCGAAGCCGGAGGAGCTCGATGAACTCGACAGAAGGATAATTCAGCTCAAGATCGAGCGTGAGGCGTTGAAGAAAGAGAACGACCAAGCCTCGAAGGATCGCCTCGCCAGGCTTCAAAAGGAAATCGCCGATTTGGAGGAGCGCTCGTCCTCCCTTGCGCGGCGGTGGAAAGAGGAAAAGGAGAAGCTCGCTTCGACGCAAAAGGTCAAAGAGGAGCTCGACGCGGCGCGCATAGAGTTGGAGCAGGCGCAACGCAAAGGCAATCTCGCGCGTGCGGGCGAGCTTTCCTATGGCGTCATTCCCGATCTCGAAAAAAAGCTTAAGGCCATTGAAACCGCCGCCGAGGCTCGTAGCGGCATGGTGGAAGAGGCGGTTACGCCGGATCATATCGCGGGCGTCGTGTCGCGCTGGACGGGCATCCCTGTCGAAAGGATGCTTCAAGGCGAGAAAGACAAGCTGCTTCGCATGGAGGACGAGCTTGGCAAGCGCGTCATCGGGCAAGCGGAGGCCGTGCGCGCGGTTGCGACCGCTGTAAGAAGGGCGAGAGCTGGGCTGCAAGACCCGCACCGGCCCATCGGTTCTTTCATGTTTTTGGGTCCGACGGGCGTTGGCAAGACCGAGCTATCGCGGGCTTTGGCTGCATTCCTTTTTGATGACGAGCACGCCATGGCTCGCATCGACATGTCGGAATACATGGAAAAGCATTCCGTCGCCCGTCTTATTGGCGCGCCTCCCGGCTATGTCGGTTATGAGGAGGGCGGGGCTCTCACAGAGGCTGTCCGCCGCCGGCCTTATCAGGTCGTGCTGTTCGATGAGATCGAGAAAGCGCACCCGGATGTGTTCAACGTGCTTCTCCAAGTTCTCGACGATGGCCGCCTGACTGACGGGCAAGGCCGCACGGTCGATTTCCGCAATACGATCATCATCATGACCTCAAATCTCGGCGCCGAGTATCTTGCGAATCAGCCGGCCGGGCAGGAGGTGAATGCGGTGCGCGAGCAGGTTATGGCCGTGGTGCGCGCGCATTTCCGGCCAGAGTTCCTGAACCGGGTGGACGACATTCTGCTGTTCCATCGGCTGCGCCGCGACGAGATGGGCGCAATTGTCGACATTCAACTTAAGCGGCTGCAGAAACTGCTCGACGAGCGCAAGATCACGCTCAACATCGATGAGAAAGCGCGGGCTTGGCTTGCGGACCGTGGTTACGATCCGACCTATGGCGCCCGTCCCCTGAAGCGCATTATTCAACGCGCGGTTCAGGATCCGCTTTCGGAGCTGATACTGTCTGGGGCCGTCAAGGATGCCGACACGGTGCATGTCACGTCAGGGGCCGATGGCTTGATCATCAATGACCGGGCCTTTAGCCTCGCGGCTTAATCTCTATGGTGTTATCGGCAGAACTTAAGCCGGGGTTCGCATATCCAGCGCGCGAGTGACCGGGCTTAAACTGCCAGTAAGAAATTGAAATCATGGGTAATTTTCTGGGCGGCGCTCTCAGGGACTATGACGGCCCGGCAGACTTCAATTGGCGGCTGCGGTCCCAGCTCCCGAATCACCTTTCGACGGTGGCGACGCGCGTCTTTACCGGCGGGCGGTGCATGAGATCGTCGATGCGCGTCTTCTCCCGGCGGAAGTCGGTGAGCAAGCGGCCCTGAAGCTGACGGCTCCGTGGAATTTTGATCGAGAGCGGGTTGGTGAACTGGTTGTTGACCAGCACCTCATAGTGCAAATGCGGGCCGGTCGACATGCCGGTATTGCCAAGAAATCCAATGATTTGGCCCTGCCGTACCTTCACGCCTTTCGCAGCGCCTAACGCAAAACGTTGCATGTGCCCGTATGCTGTCTTGTAGCCGTTCGCGTGCCGGATACGGATGTAGTTGCCATATCCCCCCTCGCGGCCGGCTAACCTCTATCGTGCCGTTGCCGGAGGCCATGATCGGTGTTCCAATCGGTCCGGCCCAGTCTACGCCGGTATGCCGTTTCAGCGTTTTGAGAAGCGGATGCCTCCGATATCCAAAGCCCGACGTGAGCCGGGCTCCGCGAATTGGCGTTCGCATAAGGAATTTTTTCGAGTTCGACCCTTCTCGTCATAATAGTCGACTCCCCCGTCGGATGTCCGGAA
>CAVYBZ010000024.1:600000-655011 GCA_963766815.1 uncultured Alphaproteobacteria bacterium
CACGCCTGTTGAAAAAGTCGGGGATGACTTGTGCATAGGGGTGAAAGGCCAATCAAACTCGGAAATAGCTGGTTCTCCGCGAAATCTATTTAGGTAGAGCGTCGGATGTATGCTTCCAGGGGTAGAGCACTGGATGGGCTAGGGGTCCTTACCGGATTACCAAACCTAACCAAACTCCGAATACTGGAATGTCTTATCCGGCAGGCACACGGCGGGTGCTAAGGTCCGTCGTGAAAAGGGAAACAGCCCTGACCGCCAATTAAGGTCCCCAAGTCGTGGCTAAGTTGGAAAGGATGTGAAAACCCCAAAACAACCAGGATGTTGGCTTAGAAGCAGCCATCATTTAAAGAAAGCGTAACAGCTCACTGGTCTAAATAAGGGTTCTTGCGCCGAAAATGTAACGGGGATTAAGCCACGCACCGAAGTTGCGGGTTTGCAGCAATGCAAGCGGTAGCGGAGCGTTCCATAAGCCGCTGAAGGTGTACCGCGAGGTATGCTGGAGGTATTGGAAGTGCGAATGCTGACATGAGTAACGATAAAGAGTGTGAGAGACACTCTCGCCGAAAGTCCAAGGGTTCCTGCTTAAAGTTAATCTGAGCAGGGTTAGCCGGCTCCTAAGACGAGGGCGAAAGCCGTAGTCGATGGGAATGGAGTTAATATTCTCCAGCCAGGGGATGGTGACGGATTGCGCAAATTGTCAAACCTTATCGGATTGGTTTGGCCGTGAAGCAGTCCCAGGAAATAGCCCCCCAAACGACCGTACCCTAAACCGACACAGGTGGACAGGTAGAGCATACCAAGGCGCTTGAGAGAACTGCGTTGAAGGAACTCGGCAAATTACCCTCGTAACTTCGGGATAAGAGGGCCTTCGCTTTGCGCAAGCATTGCGGAGGGGCACAGACCAGGGGGTGGCGACTGTTTACCAAAAACACAGGGCTCTGCGAAGCCGCGAGGCGACGTATAGGGTCTGACGCCTGCCCGGTGCTGGAAGGTTAAGAGGAGGGGTGCAAGCTCCGAATTGAAGCCCCAGTAAACGGCGGCCGTAACTATAACGGTCCTAAGGTAGCGAAATTCCTTGTCGGGTAAGTTCCGACCTGCACGAATGGCGTAACGACTTCCCCACTGTCTCCAACGCAGACTCAGTGAAATTGAATTCCCCGTGAAGATGCGGGGTTCCTGCGGTTAGACGGAAAGACCCCGTGCACCTTTACTATAGCTTCACACTGGTATTCGTGATTACATGTGTAGGATAGGTGGGAGACTACGAAGCGGAGCCGCCAGGTTTCGTGGAGTCACCCTTGAAATACCACCCTTGCGATCATGGATATCTAACCGCGGACCGTTATCCGGTTCCGGGACAGTGTGTGGTGGGTAGTTTGACTGGGGCGGTCGCCTCCCAAAGAGTAACGGAGGCGTGCGACGGTAGGCTCAAGCTGGTCGGAAATCAGCTGTCGAGTGCAAAGGCATAAGCCTGCCTGACTGCGAGACCCACAAGTCGAGCAGAGACGAAAGTCGGCCTTAGTGATCCGGTGGTCCTGAGTGGAAGGGCCATCGCTCAACGGATAAAAGGTACGCCGGGGATAACAGGCTGATGACCCCCAAGAGTCCATATCGACGGGGTTGTTTGGCACCTCGATGTCGGCTCATCGCATCCTGGGGCTGGAGCAGGTCCCAAGGGTTTGGCTGTTCGCCAATTAAAGCGGTACGTGAGCTGGGTTCAGAACGTCGTGAGACAGTTCGGTCCCTATCTGCCGTGGGTGTAGGAGAATTGAGAGGAGCTGTCCTTAGTACGAGAGGACCGGGATGGACACACCTCTGGTGGACCTGTTGTGGCGCCAGCCGCAGTGCAGGGTAGCTAAGTGTTGAAGAGATAACCGCTGAAAGCATCTAAGCGGGAAACTCGCCTCGAAACAAGTTCTCCCTTGAGAACCGTGGAAGACCACCACGTTGATAGGCTGGATGTGGAAGCGCGGCAACGCGTGGAGCTGACCAGTACTAATAGTTCGATCGGCTTCATCGCTCTCATTAGTCAATGCTCACTCCCAGGAGTGAGTTGACGAAAAGACAATCCAGATCATTCTGAGCATAAGCGCGAGCCAATAGGTGAGCGCTTATGATCCAAAAAAACATCCTTCGTTTGCCTGGTGATAATAGCGGAACGCCCCCACTCGATCCCATCCCGAACTCGACCGTGAAACGTTCCTGCGCCGATGGTACTACACTGTGGGAGAGTAGGTCGTTGCCAGGCATACCAAGGATGTTTTTAATCCCCTTCACGCTTCCAATAAAAACCCCGTCTCACGACGGGGCTTTTTTTATGCGCTGCATTTCAGCAGCGTCGTCTACTCGATAACGATTTTCGGCGGCTGGCGGCCGGCGCCTTCACCGGTCAGTCTTGGTCCAAAGCGTCTCTGCGATGTTCTTGTAAAGCTTGGCATGCATCGACAGCGGGTCCGCGACGACGATCGGGCGGCCGGAATCGGAGGTTTCCCGAATCGCCATATGCAGCGGCAGCGCGCCCAGGAAGAGCACGCCAAGGCGTTCCGCCTCATGCCGCGCACCGCCATGGCTGAAGATCTCCGAGCGATGTCCGCAATTGGGGCAGACAAAATAGCTCATATTTTCAATGATACCCAACACGGGCACGTTTACCCGCTTGAACATGTTCAGACCCTTGCGGGCATCGATAAGCGCGAGGTCCTGCGGCGTCGACACGATAACCGCCCCGGAAAGCGGCACCTGCTGCGCCATCGTGAGCTGCGCGTCGCCCGTGCCGGGCGGCATGTCGACCACGAGGATATCCAATTCACCCCACGCGACGTCCTTCAACATCTGCGTCAGCGCCGATATGACCATGGGACCCCGCCAGATCATGGGCGTCTCTTCCTCGACAAGGAAGCCGATCGACATGACATTTAGGCCATAATTCTCGAATGGGCGCAAGTAGGTTGTCGCCGATCAGTTCTGGCTTGCTGTGAATCCCGAGCAAGCGCGGCATGGACGGTCCATAGATGTCCGCGTCGAGCACGCCCACGCGATGGCCGTTTTCCCGGAAGCCGAGCGCCAAATTCACGGCCGTGGTCGATTTCCCCACGCCACCTTTCCCGGATGCGACTGCTATAATGTATTTGATGCTGCCGATGCCACGGCCGGCGATGCCCCGTCCGGAGCGCGGCGGCCCGCCGTGTCCGCCGTGAGCGTTACCATTGCGCTCGCCACACCGGGCAAGGCCCTCACCGCATCCTCGGCCGACTTCCGTACCGGCTCATAAGCTTTGGCCTCGCGTTGCGGGACGCTTAAGCGCGAAGTAAACCTTATCCTTGTTGATAATGATTTCCGAGAGAATGCCCAAGGTCACGATATCGTGACCGCTCGGAGCTTTGACGCTTTTCAGTGCCTTCAGAACACTATCTTTTGTGAGAGGATCTGCCATTCAAACCGCCGGTTGCAAGGTTGGGAACGAGATGAAAAATCGATTGAACACTATCTAGTGGGTGGCGCGCCATCACAAAAGTCAGCAAAATCGAAATCGGCGCTCAACGAGGCACATGTGACCGAGCAACGTCGCCCAGCAAAAACTTCGCGAATTCGCAATCGCCCCCGATACTGAGGACGAGAGCCTCTCCATGCAGGTGACGGGGCGCGACCATCTCGGGCAGGCTAATCCAAATCCACGTCGTCGCGGAAAAGCCGCTTACGCTTTTCCTGAACCGGCAGGAGATCGTCACGCTTATGACCATCGGCGATTATCCCGAGATTTTAGCCGCCGGATACTTGCTCAATCAGGGCATGCTCAAATCGGGAGGGGACATGCACGGCATCGAACACGACCCGGAACTTGAGACCGTCGTAGTGCGCACGGACCGGCCTACGAACTTCGAGGAAAAACTCAAGAAAAAGGTGCGCACTTCCGGCTGCGCCCAGGGAACTGTCTTCGGCGATCTGATGGACGAGATCGAGGGCGTCGCAACTCAGCACGGCCGCGCGCCTCAAAACTTCCTGGCTCTATGCTCTGCAGAAGAAAATTAACACTGCGCCGAGCCTCTATCTCAAAGCCGGCGCCATCCATGGCTGTGCGCTCTGCGAGGAGGATCGCCCGCTGATCTATATGGAGGATGTCGGCCGTCATAACGCCGTCGACAAGATCGCAGGCTACATGGCGCTCAACGATATCGCGGCGCACGACAAGATCTTCTACACGACGGCGCGGCTCACAAGCGAGATGGTCATCAAGACCGTCAAAATGGGCATCCCGATTCTCGCCTCGCGCTCGGGCTTCACCGCCTGGGGCGTCGACCTCGCGCGCCGTTCCGGCTTGACCTTGATCGGCCGCATGCGAGGCAAGCGCTTTGTGGCGCTTTCAGGCGAAGACCGCATCCTTTATGACCAGGATGTGAGCGCCGTCGAGGACGAGGATGCGCGCCACCTCCGCAAGGGCGCCAGCGATGAAGGCCTCTAGGTGGAACAGGTAGCAGGAATTATCCTCGCAGGCGGGCTTTCCCGCCGGATGGGCGGCGGCGACAAAGCGTTGCGCGACTTGCACGGCAAGCCGTTGATCGCCCATGTCTTCGGCCAGCTCGCCAAGCAAGCGGCGCCTATTGCGCTCAACGCCAATGGCGATGCGTCCCGCTTCTCCGGATTTCGGTCTTACCCGTCGTTCCCGACGCCACCGCGGACTTCGCCGGGCCGCTCGCTGGCGTGCTCGCCGGCATGCGCTGGGCCGCGAAAGCCGCGCCTGAAACGCGCTTCATCGTGACCGCGGCCTGCGACACGCCCTTTTTTCCCAAGGATTTGGTGGAAAAGCTTGTTGACCTCCACAGACGGCGCCTATCCATGCCGTCGCTCTGGCGGCTTCGCGGAGGAAATACTCATCCCGTGTTCGGGCTTTGGCCTGCCGCGCTTGCCGATGATTTGGCGTTGTCTTTGCAAACAGGCACACGGAAAGTGCTGCATTGGACAGACCGGCATCCGCATTTCACGGTGGAGTTCGCGTTCACAGATTTCGGCGGAACCGCTCGTCGATCCGTTCTTCAATGCAAACACGCCCGAGGAATTGGCCGAGGCCGAACGCTTGCTGAAAATGGAGCGAACGCCGTGACCGCGCTTCTTTTTGGCATCGTGGGCTGGAAGAATTCCGGCAAAACAACGCTTATGGTCAAGCTCATCGAGGCTTTCGCCGGCCGCGGCCTGAACGTGGCCGCCATCAAGCACGCTCACCATGCGTTCGACGTGGATCACGAGGGCCGCGATTTCTTCCGCTACAGAGCCGCGGGCGCGAGCACCGTCGCCGTCTCTTCGCCCAAGCGCTTCGCCATCATGAGCGAGCTTGGCGGCAGGCCGGAGCCGAGCCTGGAAGAGCTTCTTAAATATATTGGCCCCGCAGACCTCATTCTTGTGGAGGGCTTCAAGCGCGAAAAGCACAAAAAGCTCGAAGTGCGCCGCCGCGAGGCTCTGAACCAGACGCCGCTTGCCCCCGGCGATCCAACCATCCTTGCCATTGCAGCCGATTTCGAAATTCCAAGCGGCGAACTGCCGGTATTCGGCATCGATGACGTAGAGACGATCGCAGACTTCATTCTCAGCGCGCCCTAAGCATGCATGTTTGGCTTGACCAACGAATAGACGATGAAATTGAGCCGCTTCATTGCAGGACGAATCCTGCCCCTTCCTTTGTTGAACGCGATGTCTGTTCAAGGTGGGGGGTAAGCTGGCTTCGCAATTCACTTGCAAGGAAAAGCGCGTCCTAGCGCTTCCGCAACTACCGACGCTGCAGGATGAGAGAGACGGTCGGGGTTCTGGAGCACATATCCATTGAAAATTTGTGCAAGCATTATAGCTTATCTCATCCTCGAACACCCCCAAGATTTCGCCTCAACGCGTGGAGCGTCCCTTCGATTTCCGCTCATTGGGGTAGTTCGTCATTTTGGTCTCAGTTTCTTGAACAGCCGCTCCCGACCCAAAGGACGCATGCGTGCTTACCGGAAGGGATCGCAAAACCCTGAGGCATTCCGTTGGCGAACCTAAGACTATTTGCATTGTGTGGCGTCTCGCAATGGCCACCAGCATTTTCGGAGGCTCTCACAGGCAATTGTGAGAGATAAGCCGCTCTAGCCTAGTGTTATTGCTAATGTCCCTTATGTCACCGAAATGCCGTGCGAGCTTGCCGCAAATTGGGCGGCAATTCGGAGACGGGACGCTAGAAACCGCATGATGACGCAAGGACCGGAGCCGCAAGTGACCGCCGCCGACGATTGCCTCGCATTTCCAGAACGCAGGCTGCTGCATGAGGAAGCGATCGCGCTGTTGCAGGGCTTGGCCCTCCCGCTGACGGAAAAAGAGGCTGTGAGCGTCTTCGCGGCGAGCGCCCGCGTTTGCGCCGAAACCGTCAGCGCCCCGCGCGCAATTCCGGCTCACACCAACGCGGCTGTCGATGGCTATGCGTTCGCCTTCGATGACTACGGCGCAACGGATGGCGCGGTCTTGCCTATCACGGGCCGCGCGGCTGCGGGCGATCCAGGGCCAAGCGCCAGCGCGCAACGGGGAGCGGTGCGCATCTTCACCGGCGCGATCATGCCGGAGGGCTGCGACACGGTGGCTATGCAGGAGGATTGCCGTATCGATGGCGCTTCTGTCTTCATCCCTGGCGGTCTCAAGCGGGGCGCGAACCGCCGGCTTGCGGGGGAAGACACGGCGGAGGGCGAAACCATCGTGCAGCCCGGTCAACGGCTTCGCCCGCAAGATGCCGCTGCGCTCGCCGCAAGCGGGCTGAAGGACGTGATCTGTTTCAGGAAGCCCCGCATTTGCTTGTTCTCGACAGGCAGCGAGGTGTTGCCGCCCGGCGCCCCCTTCGCGGAGGGCAAAGTATACGACGCCAACGGGCCGATGCTTTCGGGGCTGTTCGCGCCTCTCGCGCCGGTTTTGACTTATGGCGGCATCCTTCCCGACAGCCGCGACGCCGTACGCGATGCGCTTCAAGCCGCCGCCCGCGAACACGACATCGTCATAACGTCCGGCGGCGCGAGCCTCGGCGAGGAGGATCACGTCATCGCCGCCTTGCGTGAGGGCCAGTCGCTGAGCCTCTGGCAGCTTGCGATCAAGCCTGGACGTCCGATGGGAGTTGGCAGCATCGGCTCGTGCCTTTGTTTTGCGCTTCCTGGAAATCCCGTCGCAGTGATGGTGTGCGCGCTGCTCTATGTCTGGCCGGCCGTGCGGCGATTGTCCGGCGAGCCGTGGAACGAGCCGCTGCGTCTGCCTTTTCCGGCAGGCTTCGAGATCCGGTCCCGGAAACAGGGCCGCCGCGAATTCTTCCGCGGCTGGCTCGAGCGCGATGGCGAAAAGGCCGTCGTCAAAAAATATGAGCGCGACGGCTCAGGCTTGATCTCGTCGCTCCGCGCCGCAAATGGCCTCATCGAAATCCCCGAAAGCGTCCTTAGCATTTCAGAAGGCGATATTGTGAACTTCATCCCCTTCCCGGTGTTCGGAATTTTATAAAAATGAAATCGTCGTGCTTTTCAGGCAGAATGAGCCTGTGCGCAGTCTATCGCTGTTCGCATACAGACGATTTAATCGATGCCACTTCAGGAACGCGGGCTCGCAATGGCTGAATTGCGGCGTACCGGAGTGAGCAATCGAGTGGGGTTCACATGGCGTTACCGGCAAGGCATGGCGGCTCGTACTCAGGTCTCATGATCTTGCTTCTTGGCGGTCTGAGCGCGCTCGCCTGGATTTCCACCTACTCCGGCATGCTGCAATTGATCGCCGCAAGCTCGGGCGACATCGGATTAGCGGCGAAAATCGCCTTAGGGTTCGCCGTCCTCATGCTGCAAGGCATGATCATTTATATCCTCGATGCGATGTTTTCCGGTCAGCTTCGCCTCGCGCTCTATCCTGTTTATATTATTGGTTATATTGTGCTTGTCTTGATTTCGGTCGCTTTCGCGTTCGGATTCTATTGGCGTTTTCTTGAAGCCGGCGCGCAGACGACGCGAGCAGCGGGCTCCTCGGTCTTGCAGGTGCAGCAGGAACTCCAGGCAGGGCAGAGCCGGCTTGAACTTCTGCAAACCACATTCACGACGCTGAGCGCGATCTCGTCGCAAAAGGCCGAGACCGAGCGGACAACCGGCCGGACCTGTCCGAACAGCCGCGCTGGCGATGGTCCACGCAGGCGGCTTCGTGAGACCGACGCCCAGCGGTTCCAATTTGCAAACGACCTCATCGCCGCCCGGACGAACGCCGTTAAGGCCGATATCGCGGACCTGAATAGCGATCTTCAGCGCGTTTTGAAAAAAGACCCTGCGACCATCGATCCGGAGACAGGAACGCGGACGACGTACATTGAAGGGCTCGACCGCAAACTTGGCCTCGTCATCGCGCGCTTCGACGAGCTGCGCACAGACCCGCAGATCAGAGAAATTCGCGATGAGTTTCAGGCGCGCGCCAAGCAAACGTCCTTTCCCGATGACAAGGGCGGAACTTTCGTTTGCCCGGACGGTCAGCTTCAAACCGCGCTGAACGGCGTTGTGCGCTCAATCGACGATCTTCCGGTGTTGCAGAAACCGGAATTGCGCTCCGTCGAGGGCTCCGAGGCTGTGATCGAGGCTTTCCGGCGCCTGTCCAACACCGCGATCGGCCTTGTGGTTTACGGAAAGTCGCCGCCTTCGCCCGAGCAGATCAGGACACGGCAGATTGAAGAAAAGCGCCCCGCGGATAAGCCAGAAGCACTCACTGCGGACCAGGCCGGGCTCAGCGACCGGGACTACATCCCCCTGATGATCGCGATCTTCGTGGATGTTTGCATTTTGCTCGTGTCGGTGAACCGGCCGTTTGGCCCGTTCTTCAATCTCGGGCAGGACCTGTCTCGCGCGCGCGAACGCGGGCCGATGCAAGGGGTCCTTGAGACGTTCTATCGGGTTTTCCAGGATCAGTTCCATCTGGGGCCGGGTGCGGGGCCATCGCCTGGCGAATTGATCGCTCCACTTCAGGACGTGGTTTTCGATTACAAAGGCGACTATTACGCCGCCGTGCCCCTCGATTTTCGCGAGGAGAATTATGATCAATGGGCCAAGGCAAGGTCGAATGCCCCGAGTTTCGAATCGTCGCGAGCCTTGGAGCGTTCGCGTTATTTGGCCGCCATCTTCGCCATCCTCGAAGGCGAAAAACTCGTGCGCCTCTTGGGTGAAGAGCGCAGAAGCCGCTTTGAAAGAAATGTTCTCGACGGGCTCGACGAGGACACGGTCCGGGCGAAACTCGACAAGCAGGGCAGCATGTACGCCCAGGCCGACGCCTTCCGCATCTACAAATTCCGGCCCAGAAAGTGGCCGGACCTTCTCATTCAGACCGTCGGGAGCGCTGCCGCCCGTCACGACGTGGAAATGCGCCGGCAGCAAGGGAGCGGCGAACTCTTTGCCGGCTGGCTAAGAGGAAGGCGGCCGCAAAAGGCCCTGCCCAAGCGCCGCGAGGGCGAGTCACCTGGCGGGATGGACCAGATAGAGGAGGATGCGCGTCCACGGATCACGGACCGCTCGCATTCGGATTAAGCCGGCTCCACCGGCTCGGCTAACGGAACACCCCTCACCCGGCGGCTGGCTTTGCCAGCCGCCACCCTCTCCCACTAGGGGAGAGGGTTGCCACACCGTACCCTCTCCCCTGGTGGGAGAGGGACAGGGTGAGGGGGGAAGCCGCTTCGCCTGGGCGATTCGTGGGCGCAGCCGATGAACCTAGAATGAGCCAGCGCTTTTGACCCGTGGCTATCTTGCTTCGGTTCAGCAATTCTTGCGCCACCGTCTTTCCAACGGGAGACGAAGGGTCTATATTGGAGGGTGCTGGTTCGCCAGCTATGGCGATAAATGGATATCGTAATAAACCTATCGGACCCGGGGGCGGTACCCGGCGCCTCCACCATAAGCCGCTGATTTTTGAAAAACTATTTGGGTGCAAACCTCAGATGGCGGCTTTTGATGGGGGCGAAATAGGATCGACGAGGGTGTAAAGGGTAATCTTTTGCTCGGCATGGTTCCGCCGTATCGGGCCATTCTAATAGTTGCAAACGACAACTATGCTGGGGCACGCCCCGTCGCGCTAGCGGCGTAAGTGTTCCGATCCAAGTCCTAGCGGCGTAGCTGCTGTTAGGCGCGGTTGGCGGCGCCGGGCAACAGAAGCCCGCCACTTTTCTGCACGAGCTTGGCGTAGAAGCGGAAATGCCTGAAGATCTGATCCGGTACGAGGCTCTCGTCCTCGATGCGCTGCGCGGCGTGGTACGCTCGGTGCTTCAGCGTGTCCTGAAGCGAGGCATCCCCGGCGATCACCACTTTTTCATCACCTTCGATACGCGCTCCCCGGGCGTTGGCCTGTCGAAGCGCTTGAAAGATCAGTATCCGCTTGAGATGACAATCGTGCTGCAACATCAGTTCTGGGATTTGGCGGTGACCGAGGACCGGTTCGAAGTGCGCCTCTCATTCAACAACATTCCAGAGCGGCTTGTGATCCCATTTGGCGCTGTCCGGATCTTTCAGGACCCGAGCGTTCAGTTCGCCCTTAAACTTAGCCCTCCCGAAGCCGAGGCGGCAGAAAAGATCGGTCCAGAGACGCCGCTCCTGCCTGCGCCCGAGCCAGGAGCCGTGCAGGCGTTTCCAAATCAAAACATGGGAGATTCGGACGCGGAAATCGCAGCGTCGCCTGTTCCTGAAAATGAGGACGAGCCGCGAGAGGAACGCCGGACGGCTGAGGTCGTAAGTCTCGACAAGTTCCGCAAAAAGTAGTCGCGCCAAGGTTGCGCCGCTTATTCCCCTGCGACTGCATTTTAAGTCAGCAGTCATAAAATCGTGTCATCCTAGCAACATAGGCCGCATAAGCGGCAAGAACAGGGCGTTTTGGGGGCTGACGTAGCGGCTGCTGTTCGCTATGTTCTAAGGGAACCGAAAGTTGTGGCCGCAGGAACTCGTTCCCAGGAGGAACCTGCAGCGCGGGCGCAACGTTGAACGGGTGAGTGTGCTTGCCCTGTGATCATTATACTGACGAGACATTGGAGGGGATTAGATGTCACGCCTTATGAAGCAAGTTGTGGTTGCCAGCCTCGCACTGACAATTGCAGCGTCCAATGCAAATGCGACGTTCCTCGATAGTTTCTTTAATGACCTTTTCGGCCCGATGAGCGGACCTGCCGGACGCCAGCACGTCCGGCTTCACGGCGGCGTCTATGCACCGGGCGAGATTATCGTAAGTTTCGGCGACCGCCGACTTTACTACATTAAGTCGAAGACGACCGCCATCAGCTATGCCATTGCTATCCCCAAAGATGAAGCCAGATGGTCGGGCGTGAGCTATGTCAGCCAGAAGCGCGAAAATCCAACTTGGACCCCAACCCCCGACATGCGCCGGGAGAACCCGACGCTTCCATCTTCTGTCGCGGGTGGCGATCCGCGTAATCCTCTCGGGACAAGGGCGCTATATTTGGGCGAGTCCATGTACCGCATCCACGGAACGGACGCCCCCTGGCTCATCGGCCAACAGGTCTCTCATGGGTGCATCCGCATGTATAACGAGGACGCGGCCGATCTCTACCGCCGGGCGAAAGTTGGCGCCAAGGTTATCGTGACCTGGAATCACTTCAGCACAACCTAGAAGTCAGTTCGGTTAACTCATTTAAAGGGCCGGGTGACCGGCCCTTTATTGTTGGCGCGTCTGTGCCCGGAAGGCGCTTACGCTGGACTAGCCTTGAAGATAGCCGCTGCCCGAAAAGGTTTAGACTTTCCTCACACCGATAAGGCAATATCGACAGACAGCATTTAAATTCGTTGTGATCGTAATGCATCATGTCTTGGCTCAGAAAATGCAGCCAAAAAGCGATATTGGTACAGCAGGAACACAGTCGAGTGGTGGCGTCGCGATGGGGACGCATTGTTGATCTTCGTCACTGGACAGGTAACCTAAAAAAGTGCGATCTCAGATCTGGAATATCGGCCATCCTCGGAACGGTGTAGGGGAGCCGCTTGTTGGCGACAGGCGACTAGATGGATCTGCGTGGAAATACAACCACGTCTTTGACACGGGGTGACCTTGATGCAAAAACTCGCTCGCGATGCTGGTAGCATGCAGGTAGTGCTGGCTCAACCTCGTGGCTTTTGTGCTGGAGTGGTACGCGCCATCTCTATAGTTGAGCGTGCGCTCGAGAAATACGATGCGCCGGTCTTTGTCCGGCACGAGATTGTTCACAATAGGCACGTGGTTGAGGACTTAAAGGCGAAAGGCGCTCGTTTCGTCGACGAGGTCGATGAAATACCGCCGGGGGCCGTCACCATTTTCAGCGCCCACGGCGTCGCCAAATCCGTCGAATACTCTGCAGAGTCCCGCGGTCTTCCGGTTATCGATGCAACGTGTCCGCTTGTGACGAAAGTGCATTTGCAGGGTAAGCGCTATGTCAACCAGGGACGCACCGTGATCCTCGTCGGTCACGCGGGCCATCCCGAGGTGGAAGGGACGATGGGGCAAATTCCAGGCCCCGTCCACCTTGTTCAAACCGAGGACGACGTCGCGGCCCTCCCAATACCGATCGATACGCCAGTTGCTTATGTGACGCAGACGACGCTAAGCATCGATGACACGCGCGGGATCATCCTGGCGATCAAGAAGCGTTTCAAGAACGTAGTGGGTCCTGGGACGAACGACATCTGCTACGCCACGCAAAACCGGCAAACGGCCGTGCGCGAACTTACCAAGATCGCAGATGTTATTCTCGTTGTTGGCGCGAAGAATAGCTCGAACTCCAACAGGCTCCGGGAGATCGGCGAGGAAGCAGGCGTTCCGAGCTATCTTCTTGCCGACGGAAGCGAACTCCAGCCGGAATGGGTGAGAGGCGCTCATATCATCGGGCTTACAGCAGGCGCTTCCGCGCCCGAAGCCATGGTTCAGGATGTCATCGCGAGTTTGCGGGCCCTCGGCCCCGTAGATGTGACAAATTTGCCAGGGGTTGAAGAAAACGTCGAATTCAGGCTCCCGATTGAGCTGCACGCCTTTTGAAATCAAGGGGGGTGCCTCCTAATCCCCTGGATTAATTGTGAAAAGTCGCCTACAACGCGCGTCCGCTTGAATAACTTGGATTGGAGCAGTGTGATGGTATTGCCGTTTTTCCAGGAAAGACGGATCGGCGCCTATCTTCTTAAACAGAAGCTGAAGGGCCGGAAACGTTATCCCTTGGTGCTGATGCTGGAGCCGCTGTTCCGATGCAATCTGTCGTGCGCGGGCTGCGGCAAAATCGATTATCCGGAATCTATCCTTAATCGCCGGCTGTCCGTCGACGAATGCTTGCAGGCGCGCGGAGGAATGCGGCGCTCCGATGGTGGCGATCCCCGGCGGTGAGCCTCTGATACACCGGGAGATTGGCGAGATCGTCAGCGGGCTTGTGGCGCAAAAGCGCTTTGTGTCGCTATGCACGAACGCGCTTCTGCTGGAGAAGAAGCTTCATCTGTTCGAGCCTTCGCCTTACCTGTTCTTTTCCGTTCACCTCGACGGTCTCAGGGATCATCACGACAAGTCCGTCTGCCAGCCGGGCGTTTTCGACCGGGCGTTCGCCGCGATCAGAGCAGCGAAGGCGAAAGGCTTCATTGTCAACGTCAACTCGACGGTGTTCGACGGATATAAGCCCGAGGAACTCGCCCGCTTTCTTGATTTCTGTAAAGACCTCGAAGTCGGCGTCTCGATCTCGCCGGGCTATGCTTACGAGCGCGCCCCCGATCAGGAGCACTTCCTGAACCGCCGGAAGACAAAGGAGCTTTTCCGCAAGACCTTCGCCCTCGGCAAAGGGAAGCGCTGGACTCTCACGCATTCACCCCTTTTCCTCGACTTCCTGGCCGGCAATCAGGAGTTTCATTGCACCCCATGGGGCATGCCGACCCGCAATGTCTTCGGATGGCAGAAGCCTTGCTATTTGATTGGCGAAGGTTATGCACCGACATTCGCCGAGCTGATGGAGACGACGGATTGGGACAGCTACGGCACGGGCCGCTATGAGAAATGCGCAAACTGCATGGCGCATTGCGGGTATGAGGCTACTGCTGCCGACGCCGCAATCTCCAATCCGATTAAATTGATCGCCTTGGCCCTCCGCGGCATCCGCACCGAAGGTCCCATGGCGCCTGAAATTTCACTCGAAAACCAGCGCCCGGCCGCCTACGTGCACTCACTCCACGTTGAGCGGGAGATCCAGCGGATCAAGCAGACTGAAGAACGGCCCGAGCGCTTGACGGCTGCGGAGTAACGCTTTGTTCGCCTTGCGGGTATCGCTCGCAAGGCGGATGATTTCATGCAGGTCGCCGGGCCTCCGCGCGAGAGATCGAAGCACGGCCATGGCGTCGGTGGTGCCATCTTCGCGCGCGCCTACCGCAGCGCTGACCGGTACCGAGCGATGCGCAGGGTCGAGGATCACTCTCAACGCGGCGTAAGGCAGACCGTGCAGTTCGGCGACTTCCGCCGCGGCTCCCAATTCCATGTCGACGGCGACGACGCCGTGCCGCTTCCAAAGCGCTTCCTTTTCGAGCACCGTCATAACAGTAGCGTCGGCGGCAAAAATTGGCACGCCGGAAACGGCGTGCGGAAGCGCGTTCATAAGCGACTTAGACCAGCGCGGGTTCGTTGGGAAGCACCGTTTTGCAGTGACAACGGAACTTGCGATGACAGCATCGCCTGGTTTCAGCGCAGGCGAAAGCCCCCCCGCCACACCGAAACTGATGATCCCCCGGGCTCCAGCGCGTGCCAACGCGTGAAGCTCCCTCAAATAGCTGTCTCGCTTCTGGCCGTATACGGCGCGGATGCCTGGACCCTTCGCGATGCGCGCTTCGAATGTCATGCCAGCGGCCACGATCACTGGAGCGTCGTCGAAAAGCATATGCATGTGAGTGGTTCGCCCGTAATTTGCCCGGCGCAATCCCTCATCGTCGCGCCAACATCGGGGTATACAAAAACTTGGTTGCCAGAACAAGCGAGCTTAGCGGTTCGTTAATATCTTGCTTAAACAGTGGCGCGCAAAGCACAATTTTGGCGTAAGACACCTACATCCCGTGCATCACGGGCGCTCGATTCCCGGCCGTCAGGTTGCGGTAACGCGCGAGCGCCCAGAGCGGAAAATATTTTCCATAGCCATGATAAATAAGATAGAAAACGCGCGGGAAGCCGGGCGCATTGTGCAGTTCCTCGCGCCAGGTCCCGCTTTCATCTTGTGTCGCCAGCAAGTAGGCGACGCCTTTTCGAACGGCAGGATGATCCACTTCCCCGGCGGCCATGAGCCCCAGCAGCGCCCAGGAAGTCTGGGAAGGCGTGCTCGGCGACTTTCTCGTAGCCTTTATAGTCAAGCTTGTAGCTCGATCCATCCTCGCCCCAGCCGCCGTCATCGTTCTGGATCGAGACAAGCCAAGCGGCGGCTCGCCGCATGCTCTCGGATGAAGCGCTCACGCCAGCCGCATTCAGCGCGCACAGCGCCGACCAGGTTCCGTAAATGTAGTTCATGCCCCAGCGGCCAAACCAGCTTCCATCCTTCTCCTGTTCTTGGAGAAGGTAATCGACGCCTTGCTTGAGCATCGGGCTGGTTTCGACTTTCTCCCCCAGTTGCGCCAGCATCGACACGCAGCGCGCGCTCACATCGGCGGTTGGCGGATCGAGAAGCGCGCCGTGATCTGAAAAGGGGATATTGTTCAGGTAATGATGGGTGTTGTCAGCGTCGAATGAGGCCCATCCGCCATTCTTGCTTTGCAGGCCCGGCAATCCATTCGCGGCCACGGCTGATCGCTGTTCCGTAGTCTTGGCGGCTGCCGGGGAGATTGGCGGCGCGGTCGAACGCCATGACCACGACAGCCGTATCGTCGAGATCCGGGTAATGGGGATTCGCATATTGGAACGCCCAGCCGCCTGGCCGCACGTCGGGACGCTGATCCGCCCAGTCGCCTTTCACGTCGAGCACCTGCCTCGGCTTCAGCCATTCGAGGCCTTTCATTGCGCTTTCGCGCTCAGCCTCGCCTCCAACCTCAAGCAGGCTGTGCGCGGCGAGCCCGGTGTCCCAAACGGGCGAGACGCAGGGCTGGCAATAGATTTCATTTTCTGTTTCAAGGAGCAGCTTCTCGATGGAATAGCGGGCGATGGCGCGATCCGGATCGGTTTCCGGCACGCCCAGCGCATCGAACATCATGACGCTGTTCGCCATGGCCGGGAAAATTGCGCCAAGCCCATCCTCGCCATTCAGCCGCTCTTTCACAAAGGCGACGGCATTGCCGATGGCGCGGCGGCCCACGCTCGGCGGAAAGAGGGGATGAACGATGCGCAGCACCTGGTCGAGGGCCTTGAAGGTCAGGAACCAGGACCATTTCTGATGCTCGGCTTTCGGCCGCATTCCCACCTTTTTCGGCGGCGTCAAGAATAGCTCATCAATAGTCACGCCGCGCTTGTTGCGGGCAAGCGGCTTCAGCGCGGCAAGCACGTAAAGAGGAACCATGACGGTGCGCGCCCAATAGGACACTTTCGTCATGTGGAACGGAAACCACTTGGGCAGGAGCATGATCTCGACGGGCATCACGGGCGCCGCCCTCCACGTCACCACGCCGTATAGCGCCAGCAGAATGCGAGTGAACACATTGCTCATCTCGGCGCCGCCGCGCGAAAGGATCGCATCGCGGGCGCGCGCCATATGGGGCGCATTGATATCGTCGCCGATCATTTTCAGCGCGAAGTAAGCCTTCACGCTGGCGCTCATGTCGAAGGCGCCGTTATGAAAAAGCGGCCAGCCGCCATGCTTGCCCTGAATGCGCCGGAGGTAAACGCCGATCTTGGCCTCGCGCTCCAGGTCCGGCTCCTCGCCAAGATAATGCGTGAGGAGAATATACTCCGCCGGAATCGTCGCATCCGCCTCGAACTCGAAACACCAGTGCCCGTCTTCGCGCTGATGCCGCAAAAGCGCCGCCGATGCTGCCTGAATCCGGACTTCGAGGTGGTTCGCCGCGGGGGTTTTCCACCTCGGTATGATCGAAATCGAGCCGGTCAGCGTCGAAATCTTCATACTCGCGCAGATCGCGTTCGCTCATCTCCATCATGCTTGCACTATCCCCTTATTGCCAAGCGGGCGGCCCGTTCGCCGGAACGAATCGCCCCTTCTATAGTTGCGGGCAGGCCCGTTTGGGTCCAATCGCCCGCGAGAAAAAGATTGCGCCAGTTTGTTTTTGTTTTCGGTCGCATCGCATTTTGATCGGGACTCGCGGCGAATGTCGCTCGCTTTTCCTTAATGATCTGCCAACGCGGCATCTCCGCCGGAAGTCCGGTAACGGCTGCAACGTCATGCCATAGATCGGCGGCAAGTTGCTCGCGAGGACGGTCGATCAGCCAGTCTGCCCCGCTGATCGTAATAGACAATCTGCCGGGAAATGCAAAGATCCATTCGACAGTACCGTGAATAACCCCGAGGATCGCCGGGAAGTGCGGCGGAGGCGCCACGCTGTAATGCGCGTTCACGATCGCCCGGAACTCGGCCGGCGCTGTCAAGCCAGGAACAAGCGCTTGCGCGATCCAAGGCGGCACGGCGAGAATGACGCTTTCTTTCTCGCCGACCGGAATTTCACCGCCGGTGAATTTCAGAGCGCAAACCCGGCCGGAGGCGAATACAATCTCCTGGAGGCGGCTCCCGAAGGCGATTGTGCTTTGGCGTTCGGCGAGATAGGCAAGCGCCGGGTCGACAAAGGCTGCCGAAAGCCCCTCGGCGACAAGCGGGCGGCAGGCCGCGCCGCCTTTGGCGAGCGTGTTGCGCATGACCGCTCCGGCGAGCCGCGCGGAGCCCTCGCGCGGGTCGGTATTGAGGGCGGCGAGAATGAGGGGCTGCCACAGCCGATCGTAAAGGGTCCCCTCGCTCGCAATAATGCTTGTCACCGTTTGGCGGGATCCGGCCCACATCAACGGCGCCGCCTCCAGATAATCGAGCGGCTTCGTCCCGGGCACGCGCCTCGCCGGATCGAAGAGCCAGGATGGCCAACGGCCTTCGTTGATCTTCAGCCGCCAGCGCTCGCCGGTCGCCAGATCCGCGAAGTCGAACTCCGCCTTGGCCGGTCCTTCGAGCCTAGCGGCGCCGCCTACGAGATTCAAATAGCTCATCGCGGAATCATTTCCGGACAAAAGCAGATGGTTCCCGTTATCGATCACGGCGCCAAAGCCGGCATCGTAATAAGACCGGCACCGGCCGCCTGCTTGCCCCGCAGCCTCGTAGATCGCGACTTCGCGGCCCCGCTCGGCGAGCCGCACTGCTGCGGACAGCCCCGCGAGGCCCGCGCCGATAATGTGCGTGGATGGCTTGCCAGTTGCACGATGCGTCGCCGCCGGTGGAAATGCCTCTGTGCTCACAGCATCGTTCCTTTCGCTACCAAGAAAAAAGCCCACAACGAGGCCGCAATTGCTGCTGGGTGCGGGCGTTTTCAGTCACTTGATTATCCCGATGTTTCCGCTAGCAGAAGTAGCAATGGAAAACATTGGCGAACTTTCGCTCCGCTGTCATGGCCGGCCCTGACATCAAGAGTGCTCGGTTTGAGTTGCGAACCATATCAAGGCGTCTTCCCCGAAAGACGCGCTCGCGACTTGCCGGAGATCCATGTCCCGGCAGGTGCAAGATCAAGTTTTCCGGTACGGTATGAGCTCAACTGCCGGCTTTAATATTAATTGTTCAGATTACTGGATGCCCACCTTCGCGGGCGTCACACAAAGGGAAGCCGGAAGTTTTGGCCACCGAAATAACAGCGGCAACGGGCAGCGGAGGCGAGAGGTGCGAACAAAGCCGTGTGACGGCGACGGCGCCATGGTGTAGAGGTGTTCTAAAGGCTCAGCCTTTTTTAAAAACCATGTATATCAGGGCGTTATGATGGGTTGGGATCAACTGAATGTCCGCCGGCTTGGCAGCGGCGCAGCCTTCGCATTCAGATTAACGGTAGCGGCGTTGCTAGCCCTTTGGCTCGCCGGCCGTTTCAACGTCGCCTTGCCGCTTTGGTCGGTTCTCACGGCCTTGGTCGTCACGCAAGTGAGCCTGGGGCGATCCCTGAAGGCGACCCTGGACTACTTCGCCGCGACCATCGGCGGCGTTCTATGGGGCGGATTTATCGCCATCGTCGTCCCTCACTCTAGCGAAAGTGCGCTTCTCCTCGTTCTCCTGCTTGCGCTGGCGCCCCTCGCATTTGCCGCTGCGCTTTATCCACGGCTCAGCGCCGGTCCGGTAACGGCCGCCATTGTGGTTCTCATACCGGAAATGATGCACACGACCCCGATCGATTCCGCCGTAGAACGGATCAGCGAGGTGTTGCTGGGCGGCCTGACAGGTCTCGTCGTTTCCTTCGTGCTTTTGCCGTTGAGCGCTTTTCAGCACGCGCGCGAGGTGGCGGTTCAGTCGATTCAGCGCATGGCCCAAGCCATTCCCGAACTCATTAAAGGGTTCGAGCAGGGGCTCGACGATGCCGAGGCGCATCGCATACAGGACGGCATCGGCCAACAGCTCAATGAGTTATCCTCGGTCGCCGCTGAAGCCGAGCACGAGCGTCCGCTTCGGATGTCCGGCGATCCGCTCACGGGACCGCTCTTTCGCACCTTGCTGAGATTGCGCCACGATTTGGTGATCATAGGCAGAGCCGCACGCGCGCCCCTTCCAGCCGAGGCGCAAGCTCCGCTTGGGGCGCCTCTCGAAAGCATAGGAGAGGAGATAAGAGTCCATTTGCAAGCGTGCGCGGCTGCTCTCATGGCGAAGGGGCGAGCGCCTTCGCGCGAGCGCCTGGATTCGGCGTTCGCCCGGCTCGCGTTCGAGATCGACGCACTGAGGAGCGCCGGTCATTTGCGAAATCTGCCCAGCGACGTTGTTGAAAGGCTGTTTGCGACTGGCTTTGCTTTGGAGCAAACAAACCTCAATCTGCGCGACCTGGATCGCTGCGTGGACGAGTGGGCGCTGCACCGGGAATAAAGTCCCGCCTTCGGGGGCAAGACACCAAGTGGGGGTAGCATCCATGGCTAAACTATGAAATGGCGCAGGACGATCAAAATGAGGCGGCTCTTCTTCAGCCGGACTCGCCCTCGGGGGGCGGCCCAGCCACGCGCCACAAGCGCCCCGAGAATGCTCTTATACGCCTCGGACATCACGCGCGGCGTCCTCACCATCCGGCGCGGATGGGCCTTCATGATCTTATCCGCTTCCGCAAATCGCCAGCGCGCCAAGGCCACGACGCGTCCGCAAACCTCGGGGAGAGCGGGGCTGGCCAGGACAGTGGCGGGATCGGCGCTCGATATGCCCTCATCGCGCAAAAACTCATACGGCAGGTAAAGCCGGCCGATGGCGGCGTCCTCGTCCAAGTCGCGCAGGATGTTCGTGAGCTGCAAGGCGCGCCCGAGATGCTCGGCAAGCTGCCTGCCCTCATCCTTCGGCATACGGAAGACCCGGACTGAAAGCCGCCCAACTGCGCTGGCCACCCGGTCGCAGTAGAGATCGAGATCGACAAACTCGGGCGCCTGGATGTTTTGGCGCACATCCATCTCCATGCCGTCGATGATGGCGCGGAAATCGTCCTTTTCGAGCTGGAAGTCGCGGACGGCCACGGCAAGCCCGGCGAGGCCTGCGCGTTTCTCGCCGCGATAGATGGCGTCGATATCTTCCCGCCAGCGGTCGAGCTGTTCAAGCCGCCCTTCGGCTGGGCCTTGATCGTCGGCGATGTCGTCAACCGCACGGCAGAACGAATAAATCTCGAACATGGCCTCGCGCTGGCCGGGCGGCATGATGCGCATCGCCGCGTAAAACGAGCTGCCGAGCGCGCGTCGCGACGCGTTCCCGTCTTCAGCTTCGACGTCAAGGACTTCGCTGGTCATCGATTCCCCGTAACGCAGCCGGCGCCCCGCCCGGTGCGAAAAGACGCCGCCCGAGACCAAGGCACGCTGCTGTAATGAAAATGGACGCGAAACCGAGCTTCGTTAAGTGCACAGGTTGGCTCAGAGGGTCCCGCTCAATCAACATATGCACAAGTTTCCGCGCCAGACGCTCTATCGCGGCTACTTCCAGGCTTAAACGCAAATCCTTGATCCCACCCGAAAGATCGGCGGCTCCGAGGAGATCCCTGGTTTTTCTGGCAAGTTCGTGAATACAGGTCAGCAACTCCGGCGACGCTTTTGGCGCCGCGAGCGCTTCGATCGGTATGTTTCTCGCGGCTAGCGCATCGAGCGGGATGTAGACGCGGTCGAGACGGCGATAGTCAGCCCCGCAATCCTGCAGGTGATTGATGATCTGAAGCGCCGCGCACAACGCGTCGTTCGCGGGCCATGTCGCGCGGTTTTCGCCATGAACGTCCAGCACAAAGCGCCCCACGGGCATCGCAGAATAGCTGCAATAGTGGATCAGATCGTCCCAATCGGCATAGCGGTGTTTGCTGGCGTCCAGGCGGAAAGCCAGGAGCAAATCTTGCCCGTGCTTCGCGGAAAGCCCGCGCTCGGTGATGGCTGCGCGCAGCGGCAAGGCGTCCTCGATGGCGTCGCTCTTGCCTAAAAGAGTTTCCTCGAACTGATCGAGTTTGGCGATTTTCTCGCGCTCGGAAAGCGCCGGATGATCGGCCACATCGTCCGCGGCCCGGGCGAAGCGGTAAAACGCTAAAATCGGCGGGCGATATTGTTTGGACACAAGATGCGACGCCACGGGAAAATTCTCGTCGCGATGCGTCTTTTCGCCCGCCTCCCAAACCGGCGCCGCCGTCATGATGCCTCCGCACGGCGCGCCTGCACGCGCCCTTTCCAAAGACCGCCCCTGCCGCGCCAATGCTGCAGCGCCGAGTTTACCGTGAATACCATATATAGAGTTGCAATGAGCGGAAGCGCTGCCGCCCATCCCGGAGATAGCCGGTAGAAGCGCACTATCGGCAGAAAAGCGATTGTCATCAGCGCCCAACTTATCGCGCCAACGGCCTGTGTTAGCCCCGTTCCGAAGGCCGCGAATAGAGGCGGCATAAGATATGTCAATGTCATTCCCATGACGGCGCTGGACAAGAGCAGCGGCGAATAGTTCAGCTGATCGTAGGCCGAACGGGCGACCATGCGCCGGATGTCCGCGAATTTCGGATAAGGGCGAAGGCTGTGGGCGCTGTCCGTCAAGCCAAGCCAGATGGGGCCTTGTCTTTTCATGCTCCGGCCCAGCGCGCAATCGTCGATGAGGGAGGAGCGGATCGCTTGGACGCCGCCTGCCGCTTCGAGCGCGCTACTGCGCACGAGCATGCACCCGCCGGCGGCTGCGGCCATCGCGCTGTCGCGGCGGTTTACCCAGCCAAAGGGATAGAGCATCTGGAAGAAAAAGACGAAAGCAGGGATGAGCGCGCGCTCGGCGAGGCTTTCGCAGCGAAGTTTCACCATAAGCGAGGTTAGAACCAGAGAACCGGCTTCCGCGCGCGACACAAGCCGCCGGATCACGCCCGGATCGTAGGCGATGTCAGCGTCCGTTAGAAGAAGATAGCGCGGCGGCTCCGCAGGCGATGAGGTGTGGGCCACGCCTTGATGCATGGCCCAGAGCTTTCCTGTCCAGCCGGGCGGCGGCGGGGCGCCCGGCAACACCGTCAGCCTCTCACCCGCGCCAAGAGCTGCGGCGGCGGCCCGGGCGGAGTCCGCCGTGCCATCGTCGCTCTGATCGTCGACAAGGATAACGCGCAACGGTTTCGGGTAGTCTTGGCTCAGCAGGCTCGACAGGCTTTTCGCAATAACATCCGCTTCATTTCGAGCAGGAACCACGGCCGCCACCGAAGGCCATTCTGCGGGCGCAGCCGGGGCGCCGTCCTCGTCGCGAATACCGGCGCGCCAAAAACCGCCCCGTGCGGCGATTAGATAAATCCAGGCCGCTAAGCCAAGTCCGCTCAAGGTCAATTCAAGTGTCATGTCGCGTTTCAACTCATCGCGGCTCACAGTTTCGCCTGCTAACACGGTTAACCCATTTGGGAAAGGTCAGACCACGATTTCGCCTGCCCGAAATTGCCGCGCCTCGGCTCTCCATAAGAAACTTAAGCGTTAGCTGCGAGATTTGGCGGGACGATCGAAGCGGGTGCGCTCTCCATCGCAGCATGGCAGGCGGCCCTCTACGGCCTTGCAAGTTGTGCGTCAGCTGTTCGACGCCCGGCGTTTCGTCACCGTCATGAGGGAGATCGCAAATAGTCCGTAGCTTCACTGGGTAAATATCAGGCCGCTGCGGTCCGGCGTTAGGGAAAAAATGTGACAACCAACAGAACTAGCCGATGCAGCGGCATCGCCCGCTGCATCTCGTCTCCCGGTCAGTTCGGGGAATTCAAAGTTTTAGGGCCGATCAGTGGCGCTGCGTTTCGGCGCCTGAGGACGAGGCCGTGTTCGATGCTTTGGCTTGCTTCTGCTGCTGGCTGAGCTCTGAAAAAGCGACGACGCCGCTCGGGCTCAGGCTCATGATCGTTGGGTTGCCGTCCTTATCCTTCGCCTGAACCACGAAGGAATCCTCCAAAATTTTCACATCGGTAAATCCGGCGTTTTGCAGATCCTGCTTGAGCTTGTTGATTGTGAGGATATTACTCGCGTGGTGCGGGTTCTGCGTCGTGTTCTCCGTAGTGTTTTGCCCGGATGAAGAAGGCGATGCGGGCTGCGAAGTATCTTGCTTGCTGCCAGTGGTTTGGGCGAAGGCGGAGCCGGAAAGCGCGAGCGCGATAGCAAGCGCCGGGAGCAAAGACGTTTTCATAAGTCTCTCCTTGAACGGGGTTACGTTTATTATAAAACAACACGCTACTATCCACGTGTTCCCGTTATCAGGCAGGAGTTCAGGAGAGAATAATTTTACTAATGAAGTTCCCGCATCAATTCGCGTCCATTTTCAGCGCGGCGATAAAGGCCTCCTGCGGGATTTCCACGCGGCCGAATTGCCGCATCTTCTTCTTGCCTTCCTTCTGCTTGTCCAGGAGCTTGCGCTTGCGGGTCACGTCGCCGCCGTAGCACTTCGCGGTGACGTCCTTGCGCAGCGCGGATAGCGTCTCCCGCGCGATCACCTTGCCGCCGATGGCCGCCTGGATCGGGATTTTGAACAGGTGCCGGGGGATCAGCTCCTTCAGCTTCTCGCACATCATGCGGCCGCGCATCTCGGCGCGCGCGCGGTGGACGATCATGGAAAGCGCGTCCACAGGCTCGTCATTGACGAGGATGGACATTTTCACAAGGTCGCCCGCCTCGTAGCCCGTGATGGAATAGTCGAAGCTCGCATAGCCGCGGCTGATGGATTTCAGCCGGTCGTAAAAATCGAACACCACCTCGTTCAGCGGCAGATCGTAGACGACCATGGCGCGGCTGCCGGCATAGGTGAGTTCTTTCTGCCGGCCGCGGCGATCCTCGCAGAGCTTCAGGACCGCGCCGAGATGTTCGTCCGGCACGAAGATCGTGGCCTTGATCCAGGGCTCCTCCATGCGGTCGATCTTCACGACATCGGGCATGTCGGCGGGGTTATGCATCTCGATCTGGCGCCCGTCTGTCATATAGAGGTGATAGATCACGCTCGGCGCGGTGGTGATGAGGTCGATGTTGAACTCGCGCTCAAGCCGCTCGCGGACGATTTCGAGGTGAAGCAGGCCAAGGAAGCCGCAGCGGAAGCCGAAGCCAAGCGCCGCGCTCGTCTCCATCTCATATTGGAAGCTGGCGTCGTTGAGGCGCAGCTTCGACATCGCATCGCGCAAATCTTCGAATTGCGAGGCGTCCACGGGGAACAGGCCGCAAAACACGACCGGCTGAACGGGCTGGAAGCCGGGAAGCGCCTGCGCAGCGGGGCGCTTATCCTCGGTGACCGTATCGCCGACGCGCGTGTCAGCCACTTCCTTGATCGCGGCGGTGAAAAAGCCGACCTCGCCGGGGCCGAGCACATCGCGCATTTCCTGCTTGGGCCGGAAAATGCCGACCCGGTCGATGGGGTGAATCGCGCCGGTGGACATCAACTTGACGCGCATGCCCTTTTTGAGCAGGCCGTCCACCACGCGCACCAGCACCACGACGCCGAGATAGGGATCGTACCAGCTATCGATCAGCATCGCTTTGAGCGGCGCGGCCGCGTCGCCCTTCGGCGGTGGCAGGCGCGTCACGATTGCTTCTAGCACCTGATCGACGTTGAGGCCGGTTTTCGCCGAAATCTCCACTGCATCGTGGGCGTCGAGGCCGATCACGTCCTCGATCTGCTGTTTCACGCGATCCGGCTCGGCGGCGGGAAGGTCGATCTTGTTGAGGATCGGCACGATCTCATGATTGTTGTCGAGCGCCTTGTACACATTGGCAAGCGTCTGCGCCTCAACGCCTTGGCTCGCGTCAACCACCAGGAGCGAGCCCTCGCACGCGGCAAGGCTACGGCTCACCTCATAGCCAAAATCCACATGGCCCGGCGTGTCCATGAGGTTAAGCTGATAGATCTCGCCGTCCTTGGCGCGGTAGTCGAGCCGAACCGTCTGCGCCTTGATGGTGATGCCGCGCTCTTTCTCGATGTCCATGTTATCGAGCACCTGCGCCTGTCCCGCCATCTCACGGTCGGACATGCCGCCGCAAAGCTGGATGAGCCGGTCGGCCAGCGTCGACTTTCCGTGGTCGATATGCGCGACGATCGAGAAATTGCGGATCCGGGCAAGCGGCGTCACGCCTTTGGTGGCGGCTTCGCGGGGAGCGGCATCTTGAATGATCGGTGGGACAGTGGTCATGGCGTCTTACATAATGGAAAACATCGAAACGAAAAGAACAAAAAAAACAGCGTTCCGCAACAGCATCTTCCCGCAGCATTTTGCAGGAATTTGCACGTTCGCGCAGAATAAAGCGGCGCAAAACTGGCGCAAACCGTTCCCCAAGCGTTCGCCTTCGGACGCCTTCGCCGGCAAGTAGCTTCGTCTTTGTTTGCGGGATACTTTGCGGCCTAAAAATCCGCGCGATGCGGCACGCGCATCGCTCGTTTCGGTCCTGGGAGCGGCCTTAAAGATCGAGCCGCGCTGTGCAGAATGTGTAAAAAATCGTGCAGCATAAGGGTTAAGGGCTGGCCGCGTTTGCGAAAGCGCATCCGCATCGAAAAACGAGGTTTGTTTCCGCAATTTGAGGGGACGGCCGCCAGCAAACCTGTTGCAGTTGCATTGCCGCCGGCTTACCCCGTCAAGGCTCTTGCACCTGGACGGCATTTCGCCTATTTTCCTGCCAGCTCAAGATCATCTCTGACAAAGAGTGGGCCAGCCGGTCCGCTCTTTTTCTTTATCTAGCGTTTGAAACGCTGGGAACCGGAGCGCATGGAAAAGGACCCGGCAAGGGCGGATATTGAAGGCACGGCCTCTGCGGCGCCAACCGAGCAATTCGCTCGCGAAACAGGCCCTGCGGCAGAGATCGCCGCGCTTGTGGAGCCTGTGATCGAGGATATGGGATTCCGGCTGGTGCGCGTTGTCATGTCACGGCGCGACGGCGGAACGATCCAGATCATGGCGGATAAAGCCGCCGGCGCAATCGTCGTTGACGACTGCGCAAACATCAGCCGCCGCTTGTCGCCTTTGCTCGATGCGCACGATCCCATCGAGGGCCGCTATTTTCTGGAGGTATCATCGCCTGGCATCGACCGTATCCTCGTCCGGCCATCCGATTTCGAAGACTGGGCAGGATTCGAAACCAAAGTTGAACTGACCGAGCTTGTCGACGGCCGCAAGCGTTTTCGCGGTATCCTGGAAGGCTACGAGAACGGGGAGATGCTGCTGCAAGTTCGGCTCGACGAGAACAGCGAGCCGCAAACGATCGGGCTTCCGGTCGATCTTATTCACGATGCGAAGCTTGTGCTGACCGATGAACTCATCCGGGCTTCACTCGCAAAAGCTAAGGCCGCTGGCCGGCAATGGGCCGAGGGCGGCGAAATCGAAGATCAAGATATAAACGATTCGGAGTTGAACGATGGCGCAGATCGGAATTAGCGCAAACCGCCTGGAACTCTTGCAAATCGCCGATGCAGTCGCGCGCGAGAAGTCGATCGACCGCACGCTCGTGCTTTCGGCGATGGAAGATGCGATCCAGAAGGCGGCCAAATCCCGTTACGGAAGCGAGAATGAAATCCGAGCCGAAATCGATCCTCGTACCGGTGAGATCAAGCTGTCGCGGCTACTGGAAGTCGTGGAACGGGTCACCCTCGATGCGACCGAAATCAGTTTAAAGGATGCGAAAAAGCGGAACCCGGAAGCTGAGGTGGGTGATTTCATCGCAGAGCCGCTGCCGCCTCTCGACTTTGGCCGCGTAGCGGCGCAGAACGCCAAGCAGGTCATCGTACAAAAAGTGCGCGAGGCCGAGCGCGAGCGTCAGTTCGAAGAGTACAAAGATCGCATGGGCGAAATCGTCAGCGGCATCGTGAAACGCGCCGAGTACGGCAACGTTATGATCGACCTCGGCCGGGCCGAAGCGATCATCCGGCGCGACGAAACCTTGCCGCGAGAAAATCACAAACTCGGCGACCGCGTTCGCGCCTATGTCTACGATGTCCGCCGGGAGAATCGCGGGCCGCAGATCTTCTTGTCGCGCACGCGCCCCGAATTCATGGCGAAGCTGTTCGCGCAAGAGGTGCCGGAGATTTACGACGGAATCGTCGAAATCAAATCCGTCGCGCGCGATCCGGGCAGCCGCGCCAAAATCGCGGTTGTATCGAAGGATACGTCGGTCGATCCGGTCGGAGCCTGCGTCGGTATGCGAGGCAGCCGTGTGCAGGCGGTGGTAAACGAGCTGCAAGGCGAAAAGATCGACATCATTCAATGGTCTCCCGATGCGGCGACCTTTATCGTGAACGCGCTTGCCCCGGCCGAAGTCGCCAAGGTGGTGCTTGACGAGGAGTCGGAGCGCATCGAGGTCGTCGTTCCGGATGAGCAGTTGAGCCTCGCCATCGGCCGCAAGGGGCAGAACGTCCGCCTCGCCTCGCAGCTGACCGGGTGGGATATCGACATCCTGACGGAGGCCGAGGAATTGGAGCGCCGCCAGAAGGAATTCGCTGAACGCACCAACACCTTCGTCGCCGCGCTCGATGTGGATGAGATGATCGCGCAACTTCTTGTTTCCGAGGGCTTTACCTCCGTCGAGGAACTCGCCTTTGTGGACGCCCATGAGGTCGCGAGCATCGAGGGCTTTGACGAAAATACGGCGCAGGAAATTCAGGAGCGCGCCCGCGAATTTTTAGAGCGGCAGGAAGCCGAGTTGACCGAGAAACGCCGCGCGCTTGGCGTTGCGGATGAGCTTACGGAAGTCGAAGGAGTCACCACGGCGATGCTTGTCACGCTTGGTGAAAATGGCATCAAGACCGTTGAGGACCTTGCCGATTGCGCGACCGACGAGCTCGCTGGCTGGCAAGAACGCGCCCACGGACAGACAAAACAGCATCCGGGCATTCTCCAGAGCTTCGATCTAGGCAAATCGGATATCGAGCAACTGATCCTGAACGCGCGCGTAAAGGCGGGATGGATTGAGCCGCCGCCGGTTGAGGAAGCCTCGGAGGAAGCTCAGGAAAACGCTCTCGATCCGGGCGAAGACGCCCATTTTGAGGGTGAAGGGGGCCAAGATGCAGATCGCGAAGAAAAAGCGCTCTGAGCCTGAGCCAATACTGGAATTTCCGGAAGCGGCCTCTCATGTAATGGAGGACGAGCATGGCGGCAATCCCATCATCGCGGTTAGAACCTGCATCGTGGAGCGAGCGAGGAAAGAAAGGCCTTTCCTTATCCGGTTCGTTCTTTCTCCAGAGCAAGGGGTAGTCCCCGATATCAAGGGGAACCTTCCCGGCCGTGGCGTTTGGGTGACTGCGAGGAAAGATGTTGTCGCCGGAGCCGTGACGCGGCGCGCTTTTCAGAAGGCGTTCAAAAAGCCGGTTGCCGTTAGCGATAAACTTCCTTTAGAAGTGGAACAGCTTTTTAAGCGATCTGCGCTAGAACGATTATCGATTTGTAATAAGGCTGGGCTTTTGGTTGCAGGGTTTTCGAAGGTTGAGGAAGCGTTGAAGCGGCGTGAAATCGTAGCGCTTCTTCATGCGGACACCGCGGCAGCCGATGGTAAGGCCAAGCTCGATAGGAAGCTCGAAGCCCTATTTGCAGGACAAGATTATATCGCGCCGGGAAATTGCTTCACATCCGCCGAAATTAGCTTGGCGGCAGGAAGCACAGGTGTAATACATGCGGGACTAAGGGAAGGCGGGGCGACCCGTGCATTCTTGCAAGCTCTCGATCGTTTAAGCGCCTATTATGCAGGGGAAGCCGATGTTGCTTCACTGCGCCAGGATAAAGAATGAGCGAAACGAAAGAAACGGACCATAAAACGGCGGGCGGCCGCAAGACGATGTCGCTGAATGTAAAGCGGACGGTTGAGCAAGGCCACATCCGCCAGAACTTCAGCCATGGGCGCTCGAAATCCGTTCTTGTGGAAACCAAGCGCAAGCGTGCCACGCCTCCAGGCCAGCTGCCCGAGGAGCCTCAGCAAAAGCCCGCGCCGCAAAAGCCGGAACACCGCGCTTTTCAGAAACCTGCCGCCGATCAAGCCGGCGATAAGCGCCCTCAGAAAGTGCTTCGTCAGCTCTCCGCCGGTGAGGTGGACGCCAGGGCCCGTGCGCTCGTTGAGGCGCGAAAGCGAGAAGACGTCGCTAAGCGTGAGCGGGAGATCGAAGAGATCCGGCTTCGCGAAGAGGAAAAGGTGCGCGCCCTAGAGGAGCAAAAACGCGCAGCAGAGGAAGAAGCAGCCGCCCGTATAGCCGCCGAAGAGGCTGAAAGGGAGCGTGCGGCCGAGGCCGCAAAAGCCCCGAAACAGGAGCAGGCTCCAGCAGCGCCTATTGCGGCGGAGCGGCGTGCTGAGCCTCCACGGCGCGCCGGCCCAGATAGCGTTCGCGTCATTCCGCGTCCCCAGGGGGATGACCAGAAAGTGGATGATCGCAGGCCACAAGGCGCCCCTTTCCGCGCAGGAGAAAACGGACAGCGGCCGCCTGCCAGAGACGGCGCCCGCGAAGGAACCCGTGCTCCGGGCCGCGAAGGGTTTCGAAGCGAAGGACCTCGTCCGGGCGGCGGGGGAGCGGCGGGCTCACGCCCGAGTTTCGGCGCAGGCGGCGCACGACCTGCGCCGGCGGCCGGCTCGCGGACGGCGCCAGCGCCAGTTTTGGACATTACACGGCCCGAACGGGTTCGCGAGGGAGACGTTGCGGTACGCGCTCGTGCTACCGACGCCGATGAGGAAGATCGCCGCGTCAAGCGTGGAGGCATCCCCGGCAAAGCGCCAGAGCGCGCCGCGCCCGTCAAGAAAGCGGCGGTAGACCAGCGTCTTGGCCGTCAGCGTTTGACGCTTTCGAACGCGCTCGACGAACAGCAGCGCGAGCGAAGCCTCGCCTCTCTCAAACGTCAGCGGGAACGGCAAAAACTTCAGGCGCTTGGCGGCGCCCGGCAAGAGCGGGTTAAAATTCAACGCATGGTGCAATTGCCGGAAGCGATCACAATCCAAGAGCTCGCAAACCGCATGGCCGAGCGCGCGGTCGACATCATCAAGTTCCTGATGAAGCAGGGGCAGATGTTGAAGATCAACGACGTGATCGATGCCGACACAGCGGAACTCGTCGCAGCTGAGTTCGGACACGCGGTGAAGCGCGTTTCGGAGGAAGACGTCGAGGAAGGCTTTATCGGCGAGATCGATGCGGATGAGACATTAAAGCCGCGCGCGCCGGTGGTCACCATCATGGGCCACGTCGATCACGGCAAGACGTCGCTTCTCGACGCAATCCGTCAAGCGAATGTGGTCGCTGGCGAGGCTGGCGGCATCACGCAGCATATCGGCGCCTACCAAGTCACCACGCCCGACGGCGATCCCGTCACCTTTATCGATACGCCTGGCCACGCCGCCTTTACTGCCATGCGCGCCCGCGGGGCTAAGGTGACCGATATTGTCGTTCTGGTGGTTGCGGCTGACGACGGCGTCATGCCGCAAACGGTGGAAGCGATCAATCACGCCAAAGCGGCCGGCGTTCCGATTATCGTCGCGATCAATAAGATCGATAAGCCGGATGCGGATCCTTTGCGCGTTCGAACCGATTTGCTTTCGCACGACATCGTTGTGGAAAGCATGGGCGGCGACACGCTCGAAGTCGAAGTTTCCGCCAAGCAGCGGCTCAATCTCGACAGGCTGTTGTCCGCGATCCACTTGCAGGCCGAAGTTCTTGAGCTGACCGCAAATCCCGACCGCCCTGCGGAAGGTATCGTCATTGAGGCGAAACTCGAGCGCGGACGTGGCCCCGTGGGCACCGTTTTGGTCCAGCGCGGCACCCTGAAAGTCGGGCAGCTCATCGTGGCTGGCCGCGCTTGGGGGCGTGTGCGCGCCCTGATCGACGACAAGGGTGAGAACGTCGTCACGGCGGGGCCTTCCACGCCCGTGGAGGTGCTGGGACTCGATAGCGCCCCCGACGCTGGCGACCAGCTCGCAGTCGTCGAAAGCGAAGCTCGCGCCCGCGAACTTACCGAGCACCGCGTCCGCAAGCTCCGTGATGTGAGGGCCGTTGGCGCCGGAGCCCGCAACTCGCTCGAACAAATGATGAAGCAGGCCGCGAAGGGCGGCAAGAAGGAGTTCCTTCTCATCATCAAGGGTGACGTGCAAGGCTCTGTAGAAGCCATTAACGCCGCTCTTGAAAAGCTTGGCACTGATGAGGTCGAGGCCCGGATCATCCACTGGGCCGTCGGCGGCATAACGTCTTCGGATGTTGCGCTCGCTGAGGCTTCAGGGGCGGTCATCATCGCGTTTAACGTCCGCGCCGACGCCCAAGCCAAACAGCAGGCCGAACGCGACGGCATAGAGATCCGCTATTACAACATCATCTACGACCTTGTGGACGATGTGAAAAAGGCCATGTCCGGGCTGCTCGCGCCCGTCACGCGCGAAGAATTCCTCGGAAATGCCGAGATCCTCGAAGTGTTCAACATCTCGAAGGTGGGCAAGGTCGCAGGCTGCCGCGTCACCGATGGCAAAGTCGAGCGCGGCGCGAATGTGCGCCTCATCCGCGACAATGTCGTTATCCACGAGGGCAAGCTTTCCACGCTCAAGCGCTTCAAGGATGAGGTCCGCGAGGTTGTTGCGGGTCAGGAATGCGGCATGGCCTTCGAGAATTATCATGACCTGAAGCAGGGCGACACCATCGAGTGCTTCCGCACCCACATCGAGACGCGCACCCTTTAAAGTACGAGCCCGCAGCGAAGGCCGCGGGCTTTTTTATTGTTGGGTATTCCGCGGCGTCAACGCTGGCGCTTTTGCTTTGATAGGAATGCTTGTATTGTTTTGCGGGGGTTGCATAAAACCATGACCGAATTGCCGGAAAACATCGATTTGAGATTTCTCGCCACGCAGATGCAGCGCGGCTTCGCTCGTGTGGATGAGCGGTTCGAGAAAATTGATCAGCGGTTCGAGAAGATCGATCAACGCTTCGAGAAGATCGAACAATCCATCGCCGAATTGACCGTCGCCGCGATCCGCACCGAGCAGCACATCATGCGCAAAGACATCGATCAGATCAAAGAGACGGAAAGCATCATCGAAGCACGTCTGGTCCGCATTGAGCGCCGCCTCGAATTCGTAAAAGCGTGAGACCGGGACGAGCAGCCCAAATGGCTGTGCCGCCATCTCCAGCAGCTTCTGGGCGCTGCCTTAACGCAGTTGTGCGTTGACATCGCGGCCCCATGCGTCATGTTTTGACCGGGGCATCGAAGCCGCTAAAAGCCAGCCGGGAGCCGGACCTTGGACGACAAAAGCGCCGCTTGGAGCGTTAGCGTTCTTAAGAGTGTGCGCGATATTCGCCAGCATGACTGGGATGCATGCGCCAACCCGCCCGATCAGCCTTACAATCCGTTTTTGGCCCATGCATTTTGGCTCGCGCTTGAAGAAAGCGGGTCGGCGTCGCCAAAGAAGGGGTGGGCGCCTTGTCATCTCGTATTGAGGGACCGTGCCGGGGCGGTCGCCGCCCTGATGCCGTGCTACCTCAAATCGCATTCCTACGGCGAATATGTCTTCGACCGCTCCTGGGCGAACGCCTATGAGCACGCCGGCGGCCGCTATTATCCCAAACTCCAGACCGCCGTGCCGTTCACGCCTGTCTCGGGGCGGCGCATTCTGGTAAGGCCCGGCGTGCCTGAGGACAATGCGCGCAAGCTGCTCGCCGCGGCGGCTGTGGAAGCTGCAAAGCAGAACCGTGCCTCTTCGTGGCACGTCACATTTGCGACGAAAGATGAATGGGAGGCGCTTGGCGCGCTCGGTCTTCTGCAGCGCACCGATACGCAATATCACTGGCACAATCGCAGCTACGCCAGCTTCGACGACTTCCTGGCGGCGCTCGCCTCACGGAAGCGCAAGACCGTCCGCAAGGAACGCGAGCAGGCGAGGGCCTCGGGCGTGACGCTCGAATGGCTCACAGGCTCCGATATCAAGGAAGAGCATTGGGACGCCTTCTTTCGGTTCTATATGGACACCGGCAACCGGAAGTGGGGCACGCCGTACCTGACGCGCGCGTTTTTTAGTCTCGCCGGCGAACGCATGGCGGACCGCATATTGCTGGTTATGGGAAAGCGGAACGGCGCTTACGTTGCAGGCGCTCTCAACTTCATTGGCGGCGATACGCTCTATGGCCGCTACTGGGGCTGTCTCGAAGATCACAGCTTTCTGCATTTCGAGGCGTGCTATTATCAGGCTATCGACTACGCCATCGCCAACAAGCTCGCGCATGTGGAAGCCGGCGCGCAAGGGGAGCACAAGCTCGTGCGCGGCTATGCGCCCGAGACGACCTACAGCCTGCATTATTTCGCCGATCAAGGGCTCGCTACCGCGGTCGCGAGCTATTTGCGGCAGGAGCGTGAGTTGATCGAACGCGAGAAGGAGATCCTGAGCGACGCGTTGCCTTACAAGAAGTGCGGCTGAGGCTGGGTTGACTTGAGGATGTTGTTGAGGGTGGTTGTCTCGTGATGCCGCGCTGAAAGTCTCGACCGGCCCTTTTGGCGGTTGGCATGAAACGGCTAGGGCCGGTTCCGGCACGGTGTCTGCAATCTAAAACTGCTCCACGTCCATCTCCATCATTGTCTTGCAGCCTGCGGTCAGGCTCTTGAAGCGGCTCCCTGCCTCGGGGAGCATTTTTTGCGCGAAGAAGCGCGCGGTCTTGATCTTCCCGTCATAGTAAGCCTCCAAGCCGTTGGCGCCTTCACGCAGCCTGCGCTGGGCGACGCGCGCCATTTTCAGCCACATCCAGCCAAGGCTGACGAGCGCGAAGATACGCAAATAATCTGTGGCCGCTCCTCCAGCCTCGTCGGGATTAGCGAAGCCGTTCTGCGCAAGCCAGGCCGTCGCCTGTTGCAGCTTGCTGAAGGCCTCCCCGAGGAAACCGGCGATATCGGCGAGCGCCGGTTCGGCCTTCGCCTCCTCAAGCTCGGCTTGCAGGGCAGCGAAGAAGCTGCGAACGGGCCGCCCGCCCTCAAGCGCAAGTTTGCGCCCGACGAGATCCAGCGCCTGGATGGCGTTTGCCCCCTCGTAGAGCGTCGAAATGCGCGCATCCCGGACGAACTGCTCCATGCCCCATTCGCGGATATATCCGTGGCCGCCATACATCTGCTGCATCTTGATCGCGATCTCGACGCCCATGTCGCTGTAGTACGCTTTGATGACGGGCGTAAGCAGCGCGACGAAATCGTTAGCCTCCTTCCTCACGGCGGCGTCGGCATGGCTTCTCGCGCGGTCGATCATAAGACCCGTCAGCATGGCGAGCGCGCGCGCTCCCTCGGTAAAAGCCTTCGCCTCAAGCAGATTTTTGCGCACGTCAGGATGCACGATGATCGGGTCGGCTGGCTTATCGGGCGCTTTTGCTCCGGTCAGCGAGCGGCCCTGCAGCCTGTCCTTGGCGTAAATAACCGCATTCTGCCGGGCTGCCTCGGCGATGCCCAAGCCCTGCATGCCTACGCCGAGCCGCGCCGCGTTCATCATCGTGAACATGGCCCGCATGCCTTGGTTGGGTTCCCCGACAAGCCAGCCCACGGCGTCATCGAAGTTCATCACACAGGTCGCGGAAGCCTTGATGCCCATCTTATGCTCGATGGAGCCGCACGCCACGCCGTTGCGCATGCCGGGCTTGCCGTCCCCGGCCGGCAGGAACTTCGGAACGAGGAGAAGCGAGATGCCCTTGGTGCCGGGAGGCGCATCGGGAAGCTTTGCAAGGACCAGATGAATGATGTTGGAGGTGAGATCGTGCTCGCCGGCGGATATGAATATCTTCGTGCCGGTGATCTTGTAGGCGCCGTCGCCGGCGGGCGCGGCGCGTGTCTTGATGAGGCCCAGATCGGTGCCGCAATGAGGCTCCGTCAGGCACATGGTGCCTGACCATTCGCCCGCGGCCATTTTATGAAGGTAGCGTTCTTTAAGCTCCTCGTTTGCGTGAGCCTCGATTGCGGCATAGGCCCCGCCTGTCAGCCCTGGATAAATCTCGAATGCGAGATTGGACGAACAGCTCAACTCGTGAATGGCGAGACCAAGCGTGTACGGAAGACCCTGGCCGCCATATTTGGGCGAGCAGCCAAGCCCGGGCCAGCCTGCCTCGACGAACTTGTCATAGGCTTCCTTGAAACCTTTCGGAGTGCGCACGACGCCATTTTCGAATGTGCATCCTTGCGCGTCGCCCGTTTGGTTGAGCGGATGCAAGATGGTCTCGCAGAACTTCGCGGCTTCCTCCAGCACGCTGGCGATAAGATCGGGCGTCGCATCCTCGTAGCCGGGAAGCTGCGACAGCTCCTCCCCATCGAGCACTTCGGTCAAAATGAAACGGTACTCCTCAAGCGGAGCTTTATAGCTTGGCATGAGTTCTCCTTCGTGCTGACCTTATCGATGCGCTGACCGGATTTCGAAAAGTTTATTCTACTTTTAAACGCGATGCAGTTCACCTTAACGCCTTAGTCCACTTTTGAATTGTGCCTTCGCGCCACTTTAGGAAGGTCTGGAAACCGCCAATCGATGCTTGCATGCAGGATCGCCCTCGCGGCGCAAGGGTTTATTTACTACGCTACGGCCGATTATGGCGACATGCGAAAAGGGCTAACACATGCAATTTGTCAACCAATTGCTTCAGTTTCTGCAGCAGGGACTCCAAGCCATCTTCCGCTTTATCCAAACCATATGGCAATGGTCCGTCACGCAAATCACCGCCATTCCTTGGAACCAGCTCAGCGGGTTGCCGTGGTATAAGGTGGTTGTTATTGTTATTGCAGCGGCTGTTGTCGTCTATTTGCTGTATCGGGCCGCCCGCGAGCTTCTCGACGCCGGCGAAAAAGCGCTGTCAGCCTTTGTGACCTTGCTTACGGTTTTCGTCCGCACGCTGCCGCCCGTCTTGCTTGCAGGGGTTGCTGCGGCGGTGGGCGCATGGTTCGTCAATCATGTGAATTTCTGACTTCGCGACGGACTGCCGGCACGCGGATTGGCGTACCTCAAAAATTATATCGTGTGACGAACGTTGTGCTCTGGACGGAGTAACGCCGGCTTTGTGCGTTTGAAGAAAGCAACCTCGGTGACCGCGCAGAGTTCGATATGCTCAAGACACGCCAACGCAGGATCAAGAAATGGCTCAAACACAGAAAATATCGACCTGCCTCTGGTTCAACACCGAGGCGGAGGAAGCGGCGAAGTTTTATGTGTCCCTGTTCGAGAACTCGCGCATCACCGGGCTTTCACGCTATGGCAAGGGCGCGCGGATGCCCGAGGGAACCGCGCTTGTTGTCACCTTCGAGCTGGCTGGAACCGAGTTCATGGCGTTGAATGGCGGGCCGGTCTTTTCCTTCACAGAGGCTTCGTCAATGGTCGTGCGGTGCGACTCGCAGGCCGAGATCGACCGGCTGTGGAGCGCGCTGACAGCGGATGGCGGCAAGGCGGGGCAATGCGGCTGGCTCAAGGATCGTTACGGGCTTTCCTGGCAGATCGTATCGTCACGCGTTGGTGAGATGATGCAGGACGGAGATCCCGCGAAGACAGCGCGCGCTATGGGCGCGTTGATGGGAATGGCGAAGATCGACATCGCCAAGCTCGATGCCGCTTACGAAGGCGAATAAGCGGGGCCGGCCGCGAAGGGTCGCGACCGGCGGCCGAAATTCATGACCGCTTCCGTTGTCGTCCCCGCCCCGTCTGCACGAGGGCAAACTCCGGCGGGGACTTGAGGAAGCGATGTTATTGTTTAGGTAACTTACTTCAACAGCCCATCCTTGTTCGCGATATGCGTGACCAGATCTAGGATTCGCACGCTGTAGCCCCATTCGTTGTCGTACCAGCTCACGACCTTGAAGAAGTTCGCATTCAGCTCGATGCCGGCCTTGGCGTCGAAGATGCTGCTATGCGTATCATGGATGAAATCGCTGCTGACGACTTCCTCGTCCGTGTAGCCGAGTATGCCCTTCAACGCGCCTTCGCTCGCTTCCTTCATCGCGGCGCAGATTTCCTTGTAGCTCGTGGCCTTCGCGGTTTTGAAGGTGAGATCGACGACCGAGACATCCGCCGTCGGAACGCGGAACGCCATGCCGGTCAGCTTGCCCTTTAGCTCGGGCAGAACCAAAGCGACCGCCTTGGCGGCGCCTGTGCTGGAGGGGATGATGTTCAGATACGCGTTGCGACCGCCACGCCAGTCCTTCCTGCTCGGACCGTCCTGCGTCGGCTGCGTCGCTGTCACCGCGTGGATCGTCGCCATCAGCCCTTCGGTCAGGCCGAAATTGTCGTTGATGACTTTTGCGATCGGCGCGAGGCAATTCGTCGTGCAGCTTGCATTGGAAACGACCTTGTCCGTGGCCGGGTCAAACTTCGTGTGGTTCACGCCGATCAGCAGCGTCGGGACCCTTTCCGGGTCTTTTGTCGGCGCCGACAAAATCACCCGCTTCGCGCCGGCTTTGAGATGCGCTTCCGCGCCAGCGTAATCCGTAAACAGGCCGGTCAATTCGATCACATAATCCACGCCGGTCTTTGCCCAAGGAAGCTCGGCCGGGTTCCTGATCGAGTAACACGGCACGTGCTTGCCGTTCACGACGAAGCCATCTTCTTTCGCCTCGACCGTGCCGGCAAACCTGCCGTGGGTCGTGTCGTATTTCAACAGATAAGCGAGATTGTCGGGCGGCACGATGTCGTTCACGCCGGCAATCTCAATGTTTGGATTGTCCGCCGCCGCGCGAAAGACCAGCCGGCCGATACGGCCAAACCCGTTGATACCTATTTTCAATGCCATGTAACCGCTCCTTGTGCTTGGCTTAAGCCCCCGCGAAAAAGGGCCACGAGCCGCGGATGATGTCAAGCAAACAAGACGATTGGCCAATGCCGGCGGCGGCCAGCCCAGCGGTGAGCGCTTGTTCCGCGGCGTGAAACGCAAAAGCGAGAAAAATCGCCGCTATGGGAAAGCGCCAAGGTGACGCTATCCTGCCACGCTAAAAGTCCAATGCGCGCCGGCCTGAAAGACGTTTAAACCCAATCGTTACAATTGGAACAACTTAAGGTCGTTATTATGCCGTGTCCCAAAGAGAGAACGCTTTGACGCGCCGGCGGTTTCGGCGATCACGCCTAGGTTAGGCCGCGTGAACACGCTGCCGTGTTCGCTTTCACCGCCCAAAAGACACGCCTCCATGCTTCACTGCCGTGTTTAACTGCACGCCGCTTTTTTGCGACACTTCACTTGAAACGGGCCGTCGATGCGATGACAATCGGCCCGACATGCAGGGCAAGCGGCGGCGGGACGCCCTGCGGCGAGGGACATCTTGATGACGAAAAAAATGCGGCGGCGTAACGGCGTTCTTGCGGCTTGCGCCTTCTGTTTCCTATCGAGCAGCATGCTGATGGCCGAGGACAAATACACCGCGCAAGAAATGCTGACAGACTGCCAGGCGATCATCGAATCAGCCAAGACTTCTGGAAACCCGGAGGAGTTGGAGCTTGATAATACCTTCGCGACAGGCAACTGCTGGGGCGCATTTTCGAGCATCCAGCAGATCGTTGCGACAAGAAAAGAAGGCGGAAAGAGCACGCTTCTGCAGATATGCGTCCCGCCAGACACTACCCTGTTGAGAATTATACAAATATTTGACCTGTTTGCCCGGAGTAACACGGAACGCCAGGGGGAACCGTTCACGAAGGTTGCGCTTGCGGCGCTGAGATCGGCGTACCCCTGCAAATAAGGGCCGGACTACTGCGTTCCCGTCAACTCGCGGCAGGCGTGCCGTGTCGCGTGGCCGATAAGCGGGAACACGACGGCGAGACCTGCGAAAAGCGCCGCCGGACCGAGCGTGGAAAGCCCTACGATGAGCGCGGCCCCTAGCATCATGGCCGGCCAGTTCACCCGGCTTGACTCAACGCTTGCGCTAACGGCGGTGACGACGTCGACTTTCCTGTCAAGCATCATAGGAACCGGGATCGCCGAAATCGCGAATGAGACCGAGGCGAGCAGCGCCCCAGCCGCGGTCCCGGTTATGAGAAGGCCGAGGCCATGCGGCGTGAAAAGCAAGGTTGGAATGAAACTCTCGACGGGCGGCAAATCCGCGTCCCCGAAGAAGAGCATGAACAGGAGGGACGCGATTTGCATCCAAAAGAAATAGAGAAGCAGAAGCAACACGCCAAAGGTGGCCAGCCGCCCGCCCGACTCTCTCGCCGCGCGAAGGATGTCTCGAAAGGAGATCCTCTCGTTGCGCTCGCGCCTGCGGCTTACCTCGTATAGGCCAACCGCCAGCAGCGGCCAATCAGCATGAAGCCGCCCGCGAGCGGCAGCATGAGCGGAAGAGCGTCGATGCGCGCCAGATGGAAAACGAAGGCGTAGGTGGCTGCAGCGAACGCTGCTCCATAGGTTAAGCTAACAGCGGGCGCGAACCAAAGGTCTCTCCAGCCGGCCGCCAGCCAGCCCCAAGGCGCATCGAAAGCGACGCGCCTGATTGCGGGAGCCTGCGTTGCTGTTTGGCTGAAAGTTGCGGCGTGGAGTGCGGCGGTTATAGGCCCATGCTCCAGGATAAAGCTGCCCCTTATACAATTTTACAGGTGCGGCTTTGATGTTCCCTTGATATAAATCAAATTCGCTTGCCTGCACCCTTAAATGGGAGGAGGGTTCTTCTTAATATGCGGCACACCGCAAAAGGGGGCTCTCGCAAGGCCAGCCAGGAGAAATTTGCGTGTCCTACGTCGAAAACGTAACCCGCTGTAACACATGCGCCATTCGTCATAAGGCGATTTGCGATGCGCTCAGCCCGAACGAGATCCAAGCCTTGAACCGCCTATCGAGGAAGCGCACGATTCCCGCCGGGCAAATGATTTTGGGTGAGGGGGAGGCGCGCACGATCTTCGCAAACATCGTCACGGGGGTGGTGAAACTCACGAAAACGCTCGATGACGGACGCCAGCACATCATCGGCCTGCTTTTCGCATCGGATTTCCTGGGCAGGGCGTTCCGTCAGGATAATCCCTATTTCGCCGAGGCTGCGACGGACGTGGAGCTTTGCGTGTTCCCCACGGTGGGTTTTGAGCGGCTTTTGAACGAGCATCCGGGTCTGGAGCACCGACTGTTTCAATACACGCTCACCGAACTCGACGCCTGCCAGGAATGGATGCTCCTGCTCGCCCGCAAAAAGGCGGAGGAGCGCGTCGCCAGCTTTATCCTGATGATCGCCAAGCGCGTCCCGAACATTGGATGCGCTCATTCCGAAAAAGCAAATGAGGTTCGCTTCGTCCTGCCCTTGTCGCGCGCCGAGATTTCAGACTGCCTCGGGCTTACTATCGAGACGGTAAGCCGGCAAATCACGCGCCTCAAAACCAAAGGCATCATCGAGTTGATGAATTATCGTGAAATCGTCATCCCCGATGTCCGCCGCCTGCAGCAAGCGGCCTATGACACCGCGACGGTCTCTTAGCCGCTTCCTGGCCGGCCGAAATCAATAAGTCTATGTTTTCGTTTGACGGCGCGTTGGAGAGAGGCAGGCCGCACGTAAACGTGGCCAATGGTGGTTGCGCGCGGATTTCGTATGAACTCCAGAGAAGAGTTCCGGCCAATTTCGGCTGAAGTGTGCGGGAAGGCGTAAAATGTGACGCGGGCGGCATGGCGGCGCTCCATCGGAAGTGTATCCGTTAAGGCAGGATGGTAGAGGAAAGCGCCTTGCCGGGGTGTTAACGGACCGAATCTCGCCACAATGCATTGATTTGAAATGAGTATTTTCGGAAAGGCGATCCCTTAGCCGCGATGGCGCTGCGCTCATACCGGTTAACGTTCGACCTGCGATTATATTTAACGGACTTTTGCGAGTGCGGTTTTGCGCCTTTTTCGCGAGAAAACGAGATAAAGCGCGATTTTTGCGGCGGGAAGAAAATGAAAAACGGCGCCGTTTACCAAGGTCGAGTTAATGCTGGCCGGAAGGCGCTCAGCTTCATCGTTTGTTAAGTCGCGCCAGCCGGCGCAGGCGCAGCGGAAGGCTACTTGACGGTTCCATATTTCTATCATAATAGAATTATAGAATTCGAGGTGAACATGGCCGACCCTCCGCATGACGATCAAATCGCCCGCTACGCCGACATGATGGCGGCGCTTGGCACAGAGACACGGCTCAGGATCGTGCGTCTTTTGTTGTCGGCGCATCCCTATGGGCTGGTCGCCGGCGAAATAGGCTCGGAACTGGGCGTCCCGCCCTCCACGCTCTCCCATCACCTCGAAAAGCTGAAAAACGAAAACCTCGTGAATGTGCGCCGCGAGAGCACCTTTCTCCGCTACACGGCGAACACCCAAGCGCTGCAGGACATTCTCGCCTTCCTGTTCGCCGAATGCTGCACGCGCAACAAGGCCATCAAGGTCGAAGAGATCACCTGCTGTTAGGAGCGAACCATGAGCCATGCCGATGTGAAAGACGCTGTACGCGAGCGCTACAGCGAAGCAGCCCGCCGTGTTAGCGAAGGCCGGTCCTGCTGCGGCGGAAACGCAGCGCTAGCTGGGACGAGCCCGATCACGTCCAATCTCTACGATGTTTCCGAGAAAGGCGCATTGCCAGAAACAGCTGTGCTGGCGTCGCTCGGCTGCGGCAACCCGGCGGCGCTGGCGCAATTACAGCCGGGCGAGACCGTTCTCGATCTTGGTTCGGGCGGAGGCATCGACGTGCTGCTTTCGGCGCGCCGGGTTGGCCCCGCCGGCAAGGCCTACGGCCTCGACATGACGGACGAAATGCTGGCGCTCGCACGCGAAAACCAGAGGAAGGCCGGCGTCCAGAACGTCGAATTTCTTAAAGGTGAGATCGAAGCCATTCCGCTGCCTGACAACTCCGTCGACGTCATCATCTCGAACTGCGTCATCAACCTGTCCGGCGACAAGGACCGGGTGCTGAAAGAAGCGTTCCGGGTGCTGAAGCCGGGCGGCCGCTTCGCCGTGTCCGATATCGTCACACGCGGTACCGTGCCGGAGGAAATCCGCAATAATGTGCTCGCCTGGGCGGGGTGCATCGCGGGCGCGCTTGAGGAAAGCGACTATGCTGGCAAGCTCGCGAACGCCGGATTTGAAGGCATCGGCATCGAGCCGACCCGCATCTACAGAGGCGAGGACGCGCGCGAATTTCTGAGCGGCAAGGGCGTCAATGTGGACGAGATGGCGGGGCACATCGAGGGCAAGTTCATGAGCGCCTTCGTGCGAGCCGTGAAACCGCAAAATGCATCCACCTGCTGCGCGCCAACCTGCTGCGGATCGTAAGGAGCGGCTATGGAAGGTCAAATTTACAACGTGCTGTTCCTCTGCACCGGCAACACGGCCCGCTCGATCATGGCGGAGGGAATCCTTTGTAAAGACGGGGCCGGCCGCTTCAACGCCTTTTCGGCGGGGAGCCAGCCCAAAGGGGTGGTGAATCCCTATGCGCTGAAGACGCTCGCCGCCTATGGCTATCCCGCCGAAGATTTCCGGTCGAAAAGCTGGGACGAATATGCCGCGCCCGGCGCGCCCGCCATGGATTTTGTCTTCACCGTTTGCGACAACGCGGCGGGCGAGGTCTGTCCCTTTTGGCCAGGGCAGCCAATGACGGCCCATTGGGGCATCGAAGATCCTGCCGCGATCGAAGGCGGCGACATCGACAAGCAGAGGGCCTTTAACGAGGCCTTCCGCTATCTCCGCAACCGTATCACAGCCTTCACATCGCTGCCGCTTCGGAGCATCGGCAAATTGGCTCTCTCCGCGCGCTTGAAGGAGATCGGTCAACAGGAAGGCTCTACAGCCAATAGGAAAGAGACCCGATGACCGAGACTTCAGCAAGCTTGGCATCCGCGGACCGCTCCAAGGTGACGGGACTGGGCTTTTTCGAGCGCTTTCTTACCCTTTGGGTCGCCCTGTGCATCATAGCCGGCGTCGTCCTCGGCCATCTGGCGCCCTCACTCTTCCACGCGATCGGGGCAGCTACCGTGGCCCAGGTCAATCTGCCGGTCGCAGCGCTTGTCTGGGTGATGATTATTCCGATGCTGCTCAAAATCGATCCGGCGGCGCTGCGCGAAGTCGGCATGCATTGGCGAGGCATCGCTACAACCGTGGGCGTGAATTGGCTCGTCAAGCCCTTTTCCATGGCGCTGCTCGGCTGGCTGTTCATCGGCTACCTATTCCGGCCCATGCTCCCGCCTGATCAGATCGATAGCTACATCGCAGGTCTGATCTTGCTTGCGGCCGCGCCCTGCACCGCCATGGTGTTCGTGTGGTCGCACCTGGTTGACGGAGAGCCGCACTTTACCTTGAGCCAAGTTGCTCTCAACGACGCGATCATGGTTGTGGCTTTCGCACCCATTGTCGCGCTTTTGCTCGGACTTTCTTCGATTTCAGTGCCTTGGGAAACCTTGTTTCTTTCGGTCGTTCTTTACATTGTGATTCCCGTCGTCATCGCTCAAATGTGGCGCTTCCTCCGCCTGCGTTCGGGCGGACAAGCCGCATTGGACCACACGCTGAAAGCGCTGGCGCCGTTTTCGTTGGGCGCATTACTCATGACGCTCGTTCTCCTGTTCGGACTTCAGGGCGAGCAGATCGTGCGGCAGCCTTTTGTGATTGCTCTTCTGGCCGTCCCGATCATCATCCAAGTGTATCTCAATGCAGGCTTGGCCTACTGGTTGAACCGGCGTCTGGGTGTCGATTGGCGCGTGGCTGGCCCTTCGGCCCTGATCGGCGCCAGCAACTTTTTCGAGCTTGCCGTGGCCACCGCTATTGCGCTCTTCGGCTTTCAGTCCGGCGCCGCGCTTGCCACCGTCGTAGGGGTGCTGGTGGAAGTGCCGGTCATGCTGACTGTTGTGCATTTAGTAAAGTCAACGCGAAGCTGGTACGAGGCTCACCCCCTTCAATATAATAGGGAAACCGCAACGCCGGGCCGCGCCCCATAAGTTCGGTCGAAGTTTTAGGTGTCTCATCAATGACCATCACGATCTACCACAATCCCGCCTGCGGAACGTCGCGCAACACGCTCGCCATGATCCGCCAAAGCGGCGAAGAACCCGAGATCATCGAATATCTGAAAACGCCGCCCAGCCGGGAGAGGTTGGCCGAACTGCTCGCCGCGATGGGCATGAAGCCTCGGGATCTGCTGAGACAGAAGGGGACGCCTTACTTTGAGCTCGGTCTCGGCGACGCGGCTTGGACGGATGACGAACTCATCGAATTCATGATGGCCCATCCCATTCTCATCAACCGGCCGATTGTCGTAACCGAAAAGGGTGTCCGGCTCTGCCGCCCTTCGGAAATCGTCCTCGAAATCCTGCCAAATCCGAATATCGGAACATTCGTCAAAGAGGATGGCGAGGCCCTGACTTTTCCGCGCCGCAGTTGAGGACGCATCCTTGGGGAAAGCCTCGTCCCACGTTGGGCGGTTCAGCACCGCTCAATGCTTAAGGGCTGGCGGCTCCGCTCCTTTCCAGCAGGTTTCGGCGATACATTCCTCAAAGGCGTTGAAGGTCGCCAAAGCGGCGGCTTCGATAAGCTGGGCGGAGTGAGGCGCGCTGCCGGCCTCATTCAAGACGGCGACGAAGCTGCCCCACATCGCGCCCGTGTCCTTGCCATAGCCGTTGAAAAACCGGCCTGCCCAATCTGGGCCAACATTCAAGCGCGGCGCAAGCTTGCCAAGCATGACCTGCCGGCCAAGACTGGAGCCTTCCAAGACGTACAGCGCGCCAAGAGCCTCAACCGGGTCTCTCAGCTTTGGCGCCGCGCTGAACTCAGGCAGGCCATTGAGGCTTGCCGCGCTGTGGCCAAGGTCTTTGAGATCCGCTTCAACCCAGCCAAGCTTGCGCCGCAACCAGTAATCGATCCCAAGCTCCCGGAGGTCGAGAGCTTCAAGTGCAGCTTCCACTGGCTTGAGAAAGCGGAAAAAACCTTCGAGGAGCGACCGGTAAGCCTCCAATGAGGTGAGGCGCCCATCAAAATCCACCTCGGCCTCAAGCCGGAGGTGGGCGGCGCGCGTAACCGAGCGAAGCTGATGCCGGAAATCCGATTTTGATGCTTGCCGGGACATGTGACGGCCTCCTTATGCAGGGCGACGATGCACCGAACTCCCTAATTCACTGCAAAAAACTCCTCACTATTTCCGCTCGTGTCGCCGCTGTTCGAAACGCCGTCCGGCGCGTTCAGCCCCATGGATAAAAGCAATAGCGCGTTGTGCCGCTTCCGTGGCGCGACGCTCACGAGGTGCTTGCGCACAATCGGATAAAGGGCGTTCCGCTCCCAAGCGCAATGCCGGCGGTAGTTTTCAAAGAACCCCCGTAGCAAATAGCCCAGCGCCTGCGCCTCCAATCCGGCGCCGCCCATGAAGGCGGAGGCGATTTCGACGATCAGGCCGTGATCGGCGGCATGCTCAAACTCAAGCTGGCTCAGGATAAGCTCGACCGGCTCCCTCTTTTCCTCCAGGCTTCGAACCAGCGGAAAGACGCATTTCTCGTGAATGAAGACATGCCTCGCAAAGGCCTTGTCGAGGAAGGCCAGGACTTTTGCGGTTTTGTCATGCTGACCGCTTCCGGGAAGGCCGTCGGCGATCTTTTCCAGCGCGGTACATAGCCGCAGCAAGCGCATTTGGTCCCGCTCCAAAAGCGACAGAAACGCTTCGCCCAAGGCCTGAGGCCTCCGGCTTCGTTGCGTGCTGGACGGCTGATTTACCTTCTCATCCACCGTGCGTTCGTGTCCAAAGTGCTGTTATGCAAAGAATGCGCATCAGCCATTTATGCGCCTTGATCGAGATCAACGAGTTGTCCCGCTCGCCTTTTCTTGATATCGATCAATAAAACCACGGGCGTGGCAGGCTGCAGATCGGCAACACCCGCCAAGGTTTTGCAACCTTGCCGTCTACAATTTGATCGAAGTCAAGGCTACCGCCAGGTTGTGGGGGCAATTCTCTGTCGCGATCGCACGCGTATGGCTGGGCTGCCGCCAGGATTACGGGAGAACATAATGGAAGTTGCGAGCACGAAAGGGAGCGGCGCCGCTCTCTTTGATTGGGGGGCGCTGGCCGTCGCCGTTGGCGGATTGGCGCTTGGATTGTTGATCGCGGCAAAGGCGGTTGACGGAGTCATGCTTTTCCACGCCGCCGTCTTCTCGCTGTTCGCCATAGCGGCCGCAGCATTCATGTCGCGCAAGGCGTTTAGCAGCAGCCCGGGCGTTGAGGACGGCTTCTATGCCGATAATGTCATCAAGGCCGCGACGCTTGCCGCCGTGTTCTGGGCCGTCATCGGATTCACGATCGGCGATATTCTCGCCTGGCAGCTTTCGTTTCCCTCTCTGAACTTAAATCTTCCCTGGACGAATTTTGGACGGCTGCGCCCGGTGCATACCTCAGTCGTTATTTTCGCATTCGGCGGCAACGCTCTGCTGGCGACATCTTTCTATGTCGTGCAGCGCACGTCCAAAGCCAGGCTTTGGGGCCGCTGGACGCCCTGGTTCGTGTTCTGGGGCTATCAGCTCTTTCTCATCATGGCGGCGTCCGGATACGTCCTTGGCGTCACGCAGGGCCGTGAATACGCGGAGCCCGAGTGGTATGTCGATCTCTGGCTGACCGTCGTCTGGGTCGCCTATCTGCTTGTCTTTCTCGGCACCATAATGCGGCGCAAGGAACCGCATATTTACGTCGCGAACTGGTTCTACCTCGCCTTCATCGTCACGGTCGCGATGCTGCATATCGTGAACAATCTGGCGGTGCCGGTCTCATTCTTCGGCACGAAAAGCTACAGCGCATTCTCCGGCGTGCAGGACGCCATGACCCAGTGGTGGTACGGTCATAATGCCGTGGGCTTTTTCCTGACGGCAGGCTTCCTCGGCATCATGTACTACTTCGTCCCGAAACGCGCCGAGCGGCCGGTCTATTCCTACAAGCTTTCGATCGTCCACTTCTGGACGCTGATCTTCCTCTATATCTGGGCGGGGCCGCATCACCTTCATTACACGGCGCTGCCCGACTGGGCGCAGACGCTCGGCATGACCTTCTCGATCATGCTGTGGATGCCGTCTTGGGGCGGAATGATCAACGGCCTGATGACGCTGTCCGGCGCTTGGGACAAGCTCCGCACCGATCCGGTGATTCGCTTCCTGGTCGTCTCCGTGGCCTTCTACGGCATGTCGACCTTCGAAGGCCCGCTGATGGCCATACGGTCGGTCAACTCGCTGTCGCATTACACCGACTGGACCATCGGCCACGTTCATTCCGGCGCATTGGGCTGGGTTGGCATGGTGTCTTTTGGCGCGATCTACTGTCTCGTGCCGTGGCTGTGGAAGCGTCAGGGCCTCTACTCGCAGCGCCTCGTCGAATGGCACTTCTGGACGGCCACCATCGGCATCCTTCTCTACATCACGGCGATGTGGGTGTCCGGCATCATGCAGGGTCTGATGTGGAGGGCCACCGATAGCCTTGGCGTGCTGCAATATTCCTTCGTGGAAAGCACCGAGGCGATGCATCCCTACTACGTCATCCGCGCTATCGGCGGCGTGCTGTATCTGCTGGGCGGCCTGATCATGGCTTACAACGTGATCCGCACCGTTCGCGGCGACGAGCCAGTCGATGTCGCTGATCAGCCTCGTATCGCGGCCGCTCCGGAGCTGCGCGGTCCGCAACCCCTTCTGGCCGAGTAGGAGGCAGCCATGAAACTCAGTCACGCACCTTTCGAGAAGTACTCGCTCGTCCTGCTTCTCGGCATCCTGTTCGTGGTCGCCATCGGCGGCCTCGTCGAGATCGCGCCGCTGTTTTACCTCAAATCGACAATCGAAAAAGTCGATGGAATGCGGCCCTACTCGCCGCTTGAGCTGAGGGGCCGCGACATTTACATCCGTGAGGGCTGCTATCTCTGCCACAGCCAGATGATCCGCACCCTCAAGGACGAGGTTGAGCGCTACGGACACTATAGCCTCGCGGCTGAGAGCATGTACGACCACCCCTTCCAGTGGGGATCGAAGCGGACGGGGCCAGACCTCGCACGCGTCGGCGGCAAATATTCGGACCCCTGGCACGTGGCGCATTTGAACAACCCGCGCTCTGTCGTTCCGGAAAGCATCATGCCGGGCTTTCCGTTCCTCGGGCAGAGAACGCTGGATTATGGCGATATCGCCGAGCGCATGGAGACCTTGCGGATCGTAGGCGTGCCCTACACCGACGAGATGATCAAGAATGCGAAAGTCGATCTCGTCGCGCAGAGCAACCCCGACAGCGATGGCGCCGCCGCCGTCGTGCAACGCTATCCCAAGGCGCAAGTCCGCAAATTTGACGGTAAACCGGGCGACCCCACCGAGCTCGATGCGGTCATCGCCTATTTGCAGATGCTCGGCACCCTCGTCGACTTCGCGAAATACGACGCCTCCGGCCCGAACCTTCGCTGAGGACACGCAAATGACTTACGAAACAGTTCGATCCATCTCCGCAATGGCGGGACTCTTCGTCTTCTTAACGCTCTTTATTGGCGTGCTGGTCTTCGTGTTCTGGCCGGGCAACCAAAAGGGCTTTGAAGAGGCCAGCCGCATACCTTTGGACAAAGACGATCTAAATCTTGGAGGCGGCAATGGCCGGTAAAGGCGAACTCGACGGTCACACCGGCTATGAGACGACCGGCCACGAGTGGGACGGTATCCAGGAGTTGAACAGGCCGCTTCCGCGCTGGTGGCTCTATGTGTTCTATGCCTGCATCGCCTATGCGATCGGATATTGGGTGCTTTATCCCACCTGGCCCTTGATCTCCGGCTACTCCAAGGGCGTCCTCGGCTATAGCGAGCGCGCGCAGGTCGCCGCGAATTTGGAAGAGGCGCGCGCGAGCCAAGCCAAGTACAACGATGCGATCGCCAAGGAGAGCTTCGCCGAGGTCAAGGCCAATCCGGAACTGCTGAACTTCGCGCTGGCAGGCGGCAGGTCGGCTTTCGCCATCAACTGCACGCCTTGCCACGGCCGGGGCGCGCAAGGCTCTCCCGGCTTCCCGAATTTGAACGACGACGACTGGCTTTGGGGCGGCACGCTCGATCAAATTCAACAGACCATCACCTACGGCGTCCGCAGCGGCAACGAGAACGCGCATGTCTCTCAAATGCCGCATTTCGGGGATGACCACCTTTTGACGCCCGAGCAAATCAACGACGCCGCGGAGTATGTGCTTTCGCTCTCCAAGCTGCCGCATGACGCCGCCGCCGCCGAGCGGGGAAATGCGGTATTCCATGGCGATGGCGGATGCCTTGCGTGTCATGGCGATGAGGGTAAAGGCAACCAGGATTTTGGTGCCCCGAATTTGACCGCGAATATCTGGCTCTATGGCGGGACGAAAGCCGCTATAATAAATCAGATCCAAAAGGGAAATGGCGGCGTGATGCCGGCCTGGGTCGAGCGCCTGGATCCCGTAACCATCAAGAAGCTCGCGCTTTATGTGCATTCGCTAGGTGGCGGGCAGTGATCGTTCCCTCCGCCATCCGCATCCGCAAGCGGATACGGATATTCTAGAGCGGCAAGCTCGCCAAGGCGAGCTTGCGCGGGGGACAGAGTAAGGGGCCAGGACCTGCATACAAATTGCAGGCCGCTTCTCCCTTACACCCGGCCCTCTCTCCATGGGAGAGGGAATAACGAAAAGGCAAGCCATGTGCTGCTGCGATGCTTTCTACGCCCGCGCCTTGGCTTTGGAGTACGCCATGACCGAGATGTCAACTGCCGCCTCGCTTGGCAAAGAAGCCGCGCCCGGCGTTCCGCAAGTCGACGCGAAACCCGTTAATGCAAAAGAGAACCGCACTCTTTACGCGCCACGCGAGCCTGTTTACCCGAAGCTTGTGCACGGCAAATACCGCCGCATCAAATGGGCGATTATGATCGTCACGCTCGGCATCTATTACGGGTTGCCGTGGCTGAGGTGGGATCGCGGGCCGACGCTGCCCGATCAAGCGGTTCTTCTCGATTTCGCCCATCAGCGCCTCTACTTCTTCGGCCTCGAAATCTGGGCGCAGGAATTCTATTACGTCACCGGCCTTCTGATCTTGTCGGCGCTCGCGCTGTTTCTGGTGACGGCGCTGGCGGGCCGCGTCTGGTGCGGCTACGCCTGCCCCCAAACCGTCTGGACGGACCTTATGATTGCGGTCGAGCGCGTCTGGCAGGGCGACCGCAATGCCCGCATGAAGCTGGCCAAATCGCGATGGTCTTTCAATAAGGCATGGCGCATAGGCGGCACACATCTGACGTGGCTTGCCATCGGCATTCTCACCGGCGGGGCCCTGGTGTTCTATTTCCGCGACGCCCCAACGCTTCTCTCCGAGTTCTGGCATTTCGAAGCGCCCGCCATCGCTTACGTCTTCCTGGGGCTGTTCACGGCCACCACCTACATGCTCGGCGGTCTCGCCGCGAGCAGGTTTGCACCTATATGTGCCCATGGCCGCGCATTCAGGGCGCGATGTTCGATGCGGACTCGTTCCTCATCACCTACCGGGACTTTCGCGGTGAGCCGCGCGGCTCACACAAAAAAGGCGATAGCTGGGAAGGGCGCGGCGATTGCGTCGACTGCAATCAATGTGTGGCCGTCTGTCCCGCCGGCATCGATATCCGCAACGGCTCGCAACTCGAATGCATCCAATGCGCGCTCTGCATCGACGCCTGCGACGAGATCATGCTGAAAGTCGGACGGCCAACGAAGCTGATCGCGTACGATACTTTCCGCAATCTGCAAGCCGAAGAGCATGGCGCGCGCGCGCCATTCCGGCTGATCCGGCCAAGGACGATGCTTTATGCCGGGCTCTTCCTGTTTGTGAGCGCCATTATGCTGTTCGGCCTTTCGCGAAAGACCGTGCTTGACGTGAATGTCGTTCCAGATCGCAATCCGCTGTTTGTGCAACTCCAGGACGGCGGCATCCGGAACGGCTACACCGTGCGGCTGCTCAATAAGCGCCTGGAGACGCGCACTTTCTCGCTTCACGTGGCGGGCCTGCCCGACGCGCGGATTTCCGTAGTGGGCCTCGAAGGCGGCGATCCTGTCATCGAGGTCAAGCCCGACGACGTCCGCTCCGTGAAGGTTTATGTCACCATCCCGCGTGACAAAGCGGCTGCGCTTCCAGCCTCGGTTGGCATGTCGTTCGCCGTGCGCGATAGCGGGGACGGAACGGAAACGAAGCGCGACACAAACTTTAGAGGTCCCGGACAATGAACGTGGTTGCGATGGAAACACGTCTCAAAGGCAAGCATATCCTTATTATCTTGCTGGGCTTCTTCGGTGTCGTGGCCGCTGTCAACAGCGCTTTCATCTACCTCGCGTTAAGCACCGGCCCCGGCGAGGAAAGAGGCGCCAGTTATGAAGCGGGCCTCCGCTACAACAGCACGCTCGCCGAGGAACGCTCGCAGGGGGCGCTCAAGTGGCGTCACCAAGCCCTCGTGACTGAAGGCTCCCGCCTTCGCCTTGCGATCACAAATGCCGACGGCGCCCCCGTCGCGGGTTTGGCGGTGTCGGGTATGGTAGGCCGGCCTGCATCCAATAATGCCGACGCTAGCCTCGTATTCAAGGAGGCCGACGCAGGCGTTTACGAGGCCGATATCGCGTCCCTCGGCGCCGGAAGCTGGGTGCTGGCCTTTACGGCGGAGAAGGTGAGGCCAGGCGGCGAACCTGCAGTTTATCGCGTGAAGGAGCGGTTATGGCTCAGCCCGGCGCACTAGACCTGCAAAGGGCTGCCTCTTTTGCTTCCTCTTCCGTTGGGGAGAGGGTTGGGGTGAACGCTGGACCCTCTCAAACCATCACGCTTGCCGTCGAAAACATGAATTGCGGCGGCTGCATGCGGAAGGTAGAGCAGGCGTTGCTTAGCGTGCCGGGCGTGGCCTCGGCCAGGTCCAATCTGTCGGCGCGGCGGGTGACCGTCGTATCCGAGCAGACTCTGTCAACGGCGGCCCTGCTGGTCGATGCGCTGGACCGGGCCGGATTCAAAGCGGCGGAACTTGCTCCCGAAGCCGTTGGCAATGGCCAGAACGCGGGCCGCCAGCTTCTGGGGCGCCTCGCTGTGGCGGGCTTCGCGGCGGCGAACATCATGTTGTTCTCGGTGTCGGTCTGGTCCGGCTCGTCCACCGCAGACGATTCCGTGCATTCGTTGTTCCATTGGCTTTCGGCCGTCATCGCCTTGCCAACGATCGCCTACGCCGGTCAGCCCTTTTTCAGCTCGGCATGGCAGGCGCTAAAGCGCCGCCGCCTCAATATGGATGTGCCGATCTCGCTTGCGATCCTCCTTTCGGCGACGATGAGCCTCTACCAGACGATCAAGGGCAGCGACCAAGTTTACTTCGACGCCTCGGTCACCCTCCTGTTCTTCCTCCTGATTGGCCGCTATCTCGATCAACGCGTTCGCGTCCGGGCGCGGGGGGCGGCCGAAAACCTCCTCGGCTTGAAAGCCAATTGGGCGCAAGTCATCGCGAACGACGGGTCGGTGGAGCGCTTGCCTTCAAGGCTGGTCGAGTCCGGCATGCGCATCGCGGTCGCGGCGGGCGAGCGCTTCCCCGCCGACGGCGTCATAGTCCATGGCGCCACCGTCATCGACGAAAGCCTGATAACAGGCGAAACGACGCCGCGCGAGGTTGCCGCGGATGCCCTGGTTTATGCGGGCTCGGTCAATCTCGGCGCGGCCGTGGAGATGGAAGCGCGCGCTGCGGAGGCCGACACGCTGCTTGCGCAAATCGCGCGCCTTATGGAGACGGCCGAACAGGCGCGGGGGCGCTATGTTCGCCTCGCCGACCGCGCCGCGCGTTTTTATGCGCCGATGGTGCACACGCTTGCGGCGGCCTCATTCATCGGATGGATGATTGCCGGCGCGGATGGGAAGCCTCGCTCACCGTCGCCATCGCCGTTCTTATCATAACCTGCCCTTGTGCGCTGGCCTTGGCCGTGCCCGCCGTACAAGTGGCGGCGTCCGCACGCCTTTTCGATCGCGGTATCCTCCTCAAGGCGGCCGATGGCCTCGAAAGGCTCGCCGAAACCGATGTGGCCGTCTTCGACAAGACAGGCACGCTGACCGCGGGAGTTCCTTCCCTGGCGAATGGGGAGGCGATCGGGAACGATGTCTTAAGCGCAGCCGCTGCGCTCGCCGCGTCGAGCCGGCATCCTTACGCGCAGGCTGTTGTTCAAGCGGCCAAGGAGCGATTCGGCGCTGTTCCTTCGGTCGCTGGCGTCGAAGAGACCCCAGGCGCAGGACTCCGATGCGCCTCTCCTGCGGGAGAGGAGCGCCTCGGTTCAGCGGCGTGGTGCGGCGTCGATGAAGGGCGTGCGGCGTCCGCTTCGCTTTGGTTTGTGCGGCCCGGAATGGAGCCGTTGGCGTTTCAATTCGAGGACAAGCTTCGCGAGGATGCGGCCGAGACCGTGGAGGCCCTTCAGCGGGCGCATTTCGGAGTGTCGCTGTTGTCGGGCGACCGCAGCGCAGCCGTCGACGCCGCAGCGAAAGCGGTCCGCATCGAAGAGTGGCATGCGGCCATGAAACCGCATGAGAAGATCGCGCGCCTGGAGGCCCTGAAAGCGCAAGGCCATCGCGTTCTGATGATTGGAGACGGTTTGAACGATGCACCCGCCTTGGCGGCGGCCCACGCATCGGTGTCGCCCTCCACCGCCGCAGACATCAGCCAGACCGCCTCGGACGCCGTTTTCCAGGGCGCCAAGCTGATGCCGGTGATCGAGCTTCTGGCGACGGCGCGCAAAACACGCGCAATGTCGTTGCAGAATTTTACCGTCGCGTTCGGCTATAATTTGTATTTGTGCCACTTGCGATGGCCGGGCTGGTGACGCCGCTCGTCGCCGCGATCGCGATGTCGACATCGTCGATCCTTGTCACCGCGAATGCCATAAGGCTGCGAACGGCGAAGCTGGAGTTAAAAGCATGACCTCGCTTGCCTGGCTGATCCCGGCGGCCCTGTTTCTTGGCGGCCTAGGACTTGCCGGATTTATCTGGGCTCTCAAATCGGGGCAGTTCGAGGATCTCGAAGGCGCGGCCTACCGCGCGCTCGAAGACGAGCCGCCGGGCCCCAGCGATCGGGGCAATCCTCCAGAAAAGTCTAGCCCTAGATAAGCGTCAAAGGTGGAGACGAAATCGCAGAGCTTAAGGAGCCCCATCACGCAGTGCTCAGGTTCGAGCATTGGCGCGAGACAACTTGGTCATCATCAAGAAAGGGGTCGTCGCCCGTTCGGGCTTGGAGCTTAAACTCAAAACCATTGAAGAGGTGAACGTCTCGCAGAACTGGCCTGGGCGCCTTTTCGATTACGGCTCAATCCAGTCCGGGGCATTCGGATTGACCTGTCGTCCCAAAAATGGGCGATTTCTCCTTCGGAATTTCGAAGAGCCATAGGGGCGTGACGAGGGCCCGGCGACCGCATCCGGCGCGGTCAAGGTCAGAGATTTCCACGACGGCATACTGCGAGTGCGATAATTCAAAGCGATTGCAGTTCATCGGGGCGGCTTTTCCGAAGTGGGATCGTTTTGAGCGAAAGCTTGCACAACCGGCGTTTACCCGTTAGACATATGGCTCGTCGTACGAGCGCTTTTTGCGAGACTGTATCGGCACCGGTAGCTCAGCTGGATAGAGCACC
>CAVYBZ010000025.1:0-188899 GCA_963766815.1 uncultured Alphaproteobacteria bacterium
GTGTGGAACCGCCAAACCGCCTCACCTTTTCGAAGAAAGAAATCAGCTATCCGTCCCGGCCATTCGACGAGCGATAATAAGCCAGCGATGTTTTTGGCGAGACAGCATGAGCGCGTGATAACACTTTCATGCAGGCGTGTGAAGATGCTGCTAACCGTCCGCACGCCTCGCAATTTATCTCCTCTCCGCAATCGCGGCCCAGTCCAATCCAAAGCGGGCGAGGTATTTGCGCAGGCGGTCGGCGTCATTGATCGAAGCTCTGCTTGCCCTCGACGTAGCAAAGAGGGCCCGGCCAGCGGCGCTCAGCGTGGAGTGCTGACGGCAGATGCGGACGACCTCGGCCAGTTGAACCCTATCGAACAAATCGAGGGCGGCGAGCCGGTCAGGGCCGAGGAGCGATCCGAGAGCGTCCTGCTGGCCACTGCCTCCCGGCCGCCACTGCTGGCCGAGGCGCGCGATTTCCTCCGCGACAACCGCCTCGGTGATGCGCCCCGAGGGCGCCAGCGTCGCCATGCGCGTGAGCGAGGCGCCGAGATCGCGAAAATTCGACCGCCATTCCGCTTCCGGCGCCGTTGCGAAGGCGAGGTAGCGCTCGCGCGCCTCGCGGTTGAAGGTGACGTGCACGCCCTCGCGCGCGGCGAAGCGCTTCAGTTCGAAATCGAGGTTCGGCTCGATATCCTCCCGGCGTTCCTTCAGGCCCGGCAGCGCGAAGCTCCAAAGATTGAGCCGGGCATAAAGATCGTCGCGGAAACGCCCCTGCTCGATGGCTGCGCCGAGATCGCGGTTTGTGCCCGCGATCAGCTGAAACTCGCTCATCGCCTCTTGATCGGCGCCAACGGGCAGGAAGCGCTTGTCTTCGATAGCGCGCAGGATCATGGCCTGCTCGTCCGCGCCCAGTTCGCCGATCTCGTCCAGGAACAGAACACCGCCATTGGCGGCGCGCAGGAGCCCCGGCCGGTCCTGCATCGCGCCCGTGAACGCGCCCTTGCGATGGCCGAACAGCGCCGACATCGCGCTGTCGCCGCGAAGCGTCGCGCAGTTTACCTCGACGAAAGGGCCCTCCACCTGCCGGCGCAGCTTCTTCAGTTCGTAGATGCGGCGCGCGAGTTGCGATTTGCCCGCGCCCGTGGGGCCGGTGAGGAGCAGCGGCGCTTTCGAGCGAATGGCGACCTGCTCGATGCGCTCGATCATCAGGTTGAACGCCGCGTTGCGTCGTTGCGATGCCGGATTTCAGGAACGATGCGCCTTGGTCCTGCTCCGCCTTGAAGCGCATGGCGATGCGGTCATAGCGCGACAGATCGATGTCGATGATGCTGTAGCCGCCCGGCGATGGCGCCGGATCCTGTTTCGGCGGCATGAGCTGCATGATCTTAGCCGGGATGTAGCGCGCCTCGATCAAGAGGAACCAGCAGATCTGCGCCACATGCGTGCCGGTGGTGATGTTGACGTAATAGTCCTCGGCGTCCGGATCGAAGGGATAGGCGGCGGCGAAGTCGTGCATCGCGCCATAGACCTCCTCGAAATCCCAGGGGTCTTTCAACTCCATCGGGTTGAGGCGCACCTCGGTCTCGGGCGAGACGCGGGCGATGTCGCTGCTCAAGTGCTCCGCAACCCCGGCAAAGCGCTGGCTGTGGATCAGCTCCAGGCGGCCGACAAGGAAATCCTCGTGCTGGCAGAGCGCCACGGTCGGCCGCCAGCGCTGCCAGCGGTTCTGCTGTTTTCCCATGTCGAGCGTCGTGCCGAGAAAGCCGATCACGACGCATTTGCGAGCCATAGGGTTTATCCTAATTTATAAAGCCAGAGATCATTATATCGTAATTGAGGTAGGCGCAAGATCGGCCAATATGGTCTATAATTTAATTTATCAAACAAAAACAGTGCATTACGATTTTTTCTTTGCCTCCATTTCAGCTTGGCACGCTTCTCGCCATAGAGAGAGCGTGAACGGCGCCGCCGCAGACCAAACGAGCGGGCCGGAAGAGAAAAGGATGGAGGCCGTCATGGCGAACAAATGGCTGTTCGGTTCGAGCCGGAAGAGCGCGCCTCAGACGAATGCGCTGAACCGCGAAGGGGCGCCTGCCTACGAGATGAAGCCGCGCCACGCGCTGGCTCAGCTCGCCGTGACGGGAACCATGAGCCGCACGTTTTATGCGAACGCGGAGGCGCAGCTTTCCGACGTGCTGAAGGCGGCCCGCGAAGTGGACGCGACCTTCATCGCCAAGACAGCGGTTTACGCCCGCGAGCGCGGACATATGAAGGATATGCCTGCGTTGCTGGTCGCGCTGCTCTCGACGTTACAGGCGGAGGAGTTCAGCCTTGCGTTCCGCCGCGCCATCGACAACGGCAAGATGCTGCGCAATTTCGTGCAGATCATGCGGTCGGGCGCGGTTGGACGCAAGTCACTCGGAACGCGGCCGAAACGCCTCGTCGAGGAGTGGCTGGCCGCGGCGCCGGATCGTCAGATCATGCAGGCGGCGGTCGGGCAGAACCCGTCGCTCGCCGATGTGATCAAGATGGCGCATCCGAAGCCCGCGAACGCCTCGCGTGAAGCGTTGTACGCCTATCTGATCGGCAAGCCTTACGACTTTGCCGCGCTGCCTTCTATCGCTCGCGACTTCGAGCGGTTCAAGCACGATCCGAAGGCGGACCTGCCGGATGTTCCGTTCGAGATGTTGACGGCGCTTCCGCTGACCAAGGAGCATTGGGCGGTGATCGGGCGCAAGGCTGGGTGGCATATGCTGCGCATGAACTTGAACACGTTCGCCCGTCACGGCGTCTTCGAGGACAAGGGCTTCGCGCGAGAGGTTGCGGCGCGGCTTAAAGATAAACGCGCAATCGAGCGGGCGAAGGTCTTCCCCTACCAGCTCATGGCGGCTTACGCCATGGCTGGCGAGGGCGTGCCGCACGAGGTGCGCGAGGCGTTGCAGGACGCGATGGAGATCGCCATCGCCAATGTGCCGCGGATCGATGGCCGCGTGGCGGTGTGCCCGGACGTGTCCGGCTCCATGTCGTCCCCGGCGACGGGCTACCGAAAGGGCGCGACCTCGGCGGTGCGTTGCATCGACGTGGCGGCTCTCGTGGCGGCGGCTTTCATGCGGGCGAACCCGGATACGCGGGTGGTCCCGTTCGAGCAGAGCGTTGTCGAATTGCGGCTCAACCCGCGCGACAGCGTGATGACGAACGCGAAAAAACTCGCGAGCATCGGCGGCGGCGGGACGAACTGCTCCGCGCCGATTGAGAAGCTGACGGCCGGAGAAGGCCAAGGCCGATCTGGTGGTGATGGTTTCGGACAACGAGTCCTGGATCGACGCCCGCGGATACGGCCGAAGCACGGGCCTGATGCGCGCCTGGGAGAAGTACAAAAAGGTCAATGCGCGGGCGAAGCTCGTCTGCATCGACATCCAGCCCGGGACGACGGCGCAGGCCGTGGACCGCAGCAGACATCCTCAACATCGGAGGCTTCTCCGATGCGGTGTTCGACGCGGTCGCGAACTTCGCCAAGGGGAAATGGGCGCGCGCTAATTGGGTGGGCGAGATCGAACAGATCGCGCTTGTGACACAAGGCCGGGGGGAATGCCCTCGGGACTACATTGGGAGCCGGAAGGCGGGCCGGAAACGGCCGCGCGCCGGGCCGCGAAAGCGGGTTGTCTCGCGATCCCTTGTCCCCCCGGCCTCATAGAAAGCGGATGCGGTACGCTGGATCCGTGGCGAATGCAGATGGAACTCCATCGGGTTGCGGGTTCGAGTCCCGCCGGGTCCAACATTTTTTGCGCTACCGTCCTTTGGGGCTACTGGAGCGCGAGGAATGGGTCAGCAGAACAAGGGACTATCCGTGGCGAATGCCGTGCAGGAGTACATTTCCCATATGTCGCCTCTTGCATAAGTTTTTGTCGCCACGGCCTTCCTCAGGCAGCGGTTCAGCCGCTGCCTGAGGCGAACGAAATGCGCGGATGCGGTAAGCCGGGTCCGCGGCGAATGCAGATGGAACTACATCGCCTCTTAAGCGCCAGGTCGCGGGTTCGAATCCCGCCGGCCCCTCCATTTTTGCGCTACAGTCCTCTGGGCTGTTTGAGCGCAACAATGGGGCCGTAGCTCAGTGGACAGAGCAGGTAGGATGTTTCATCAATTCTTGTCGCCGCGAACCTCGCTTGACGCATCGCCAAAGCAAAACTGAGCAGATTTGGAAGAAGGGGGCGTACCATGGCGACCGAAAAGACCTACGACGTCATCGCGCCGGAGCGCGGCGCGCCGGTGAAGATGTGGACGCGCGGCGTGCCGGTTGACGAGGGCTCGAAGCAGCAGCTCCTCAACACGGCGTCGATGCCGTTCATCTACAAATGGCTCGCGGTGATGCCGGACGTGCATTACGGCAAGGGCTCGACCATCGGTTCGGTGATCCCGACCAAGGGCGCGATCATCCCGGCGGCGGTTGGCGTGGACATCGGCTGCGGGATGATGGCGGTGCGCACCTCGCTTGCCGCAAGCGACCTGCCGGACAGCCTCGGCTCGTTGCGCGCGGCGCTGGAAAAGGCGGTCCCGCATGGCCGCACGGCGACGCGCGGCGGGCGCGACAAGGGCGCCTGGGAAAACCTGCCGAAAGCGTCGGAGGGCGCATGGACGGCGCTGAAGCCCGGCTTCGACGCCATAATCGCCAAACATCCGAAGCTGGCCAGGGCCAACACCGCCGTGCATCTCGGAACGCTCGGCACGGGCAACCACTTTCTTGAGGTTTGCCTCGACCAGGAGGATCGCGTCTGGCTGATGCTGCATTCGGGATCGCGCGGCGTCGGCAACGCCATCGGGACCTATTTCATCTCACTGGCCAAGGAGGAGATGAGCCGCTACTTCATTCACCTGCCGGACGCCGATCTCGCCTATCTGCCCGAGGGGACGGAGCATTTCGAAGACTATTTCCACGCCGTGGAATGGGCGCAGACCTATGCCATGACCAATCGCCAGATCATGATGGGGCATGCGGTGGAGGCGCTGCGCCGCGTCATCGAGAAACCGTTTGAAGCGCATCTGGAGGCGGTGAACTGCCATCATAACTACGTCGCGCGCGAGCATCATTTCGGCGAGAACGTGCTCGTCACGCGCAAAGGCGCGGTGCAGGCGGCGAAGGGCGCTATGGGCATCATTCCGGGCTCGATGGGCGCAAAGTCGTTCATTGTGCGCGGGAAAGGCGATGCGGACAGCTTCTGCTCATGCTCGCACGGCGCCGGCCGCGTGATGTCGCGCGCGGAGGCGAAGCGCCAGTTCACCGTGGCGGACCATGTAGCCGCGACGGCGGGTGTGGAGTGCCGCAAGGACGCGGACGTGATCGATGAGACGCCGCGCGCCTACAAGGACATCGATGCCGTGATGGCGGCGCAGGCGAGCCTCGTGGAGATCGTGCATACGCTGCGCCAGGTCGTCTGCGTGAAGGGATAGAGCGGCGAAAGCCGGGGGGGCAGTCATGTCAGTCATCAGCATAGACGGATCGCACGGCGAGGGCGGCGGACAGATCCTGCGCACGGCTCTGTCCCTGTCGGCGGTCACGGGCAAGCCGTTCGCGATCGAGAACATCCGCGCGCGGCGCTCCAAGCCGGGATTGATGCGTCAGCACCTAACGGCGGTGAAAGCCGCGGCGGCGATCTGTGGCGCCAAGGCCGATGGCGCCGAGGTCGGCTCGACGCGACTGCGTTTCGAGCCGGGATCGCTTAAGGCGGGCGAATACGCCTTCAACATCGGCTCGGCGGGCTCGACTTCGCTCGTGCTGCAAACGGTGCTGCCGCCGCTCGCTCTCGCGGACGGCGCGTCGCGCGTCACATTGCAGGGCGGCACGCACAACACCGGCGCTCCGCCTTTCGAGTTTTTGGATCGGGCTTTTCTGCCGCTCATCCGCCGCATCGGCTTCAACGCCGATGTAGAGCTGCGCCGGTTCGGTTTCTACCCCGCGGGCGGCGGCGAGGTGCGCGTGGAAATCCAGGCGCCGTCCACGCTTGAGCCGCTCGTGATTGATGAACGCGGCGCCGCCCTTCTCGAAAAGGCGAAGCGATCGTGTCTAATCTGCCTTTTCATATCGCTGAACGCGAGCTGGCGAGGGCCGTCGAGCGTCTGGGATGGCCAAAGCAAGATCTCGTTGCGCGAACGGAGAAGCGAGCCGACGGGACAGGCAATGTCATGTTGTTGTTGCTTGCTTTCGAAAACGTCACCGAAGTCGCCATAGCTTTCGGCCGCATGGGAGTTTCCGCGGAGGCGGTGGCGGACGAGGCCGTGCAGGCGGTGCTCGATTATCTTGACGGCGGCGCTCCGGTCGGGAAGCATCTCGCCGATCAATTGCTGCTGCCCATGGCGCTCGGCGCTGGCGGCTCGTTAGTGACCGCCAAGCCGTCATCGCACACGCTGACCAATATAGATGTTATCCGCCGGTTTTTGGATCTGCGCATCGAGGCAGTGGAGTTGGATGAGCGGCGCTGGGAAATCAGCGTCGAAGGCCTTGGGAGAAAGGCGCCAGCCGCGCAGCCGCCGATGTCATGAACGTGGTTGGCGGGGACGATGGTTTCGTAGACGTGCACGCCGTCAGTGCGTCATTCCAAGCCTTCCGCCGTCATCGGCTGTAAGCGGGGCTCCCCCCAACTTCCGGGCGTGGTGGCGTTCTTGCAGTCTGAGCCATCGCGGCCAGAACCCGGTGTCGGTCTCAGCGGCTTAGACAGATGGCGGCGTGGCGTGAGCGCCTTCCACATCGGATTGAGGCCATTTCCGCAGCGCCGCCTGGCCCGCCTCCGTGAGCGCATAAACGCCGCGCGCGCTGCGTTCAAACCAGCCATAGACATTGCGTTGCAAGATTTTCGGCGCCTCCGGGATCATCGCCTTCAAATCCCGCGGACGCTGATGACCAAGGCGGATCCTTGCCGCGCAGGCCAAAGCCTGCTGCCGGTACGCCGTCATGATTGGAGCGCGCGACCCGCCGCCGGGCATGGGATCGCCCTGCCTTCGCCTGTGCTCCTCGACGAGGCGCGAGCGGCGGCGAGAATTCCGGCGCGGCGTAGCGCCATCGGGTTTCACGATAATGTCTACAGCCCCAACCTCGGACACCGCCAACAAGCCAAACCCAAGCCTGCGGCACAGCTTGCGAACACGCGCGTCGCGTTCGCGTCCGCTTCTCCGCGAGGCCCTCACAGCAAGCCAAACTTCGTCGCAGACATCCGCACGGTCGACGCCTTGCAGGACGAGATCGAGGTTAAAGGTAAGCTTCAGTTCGCCTATCACGACGACGGGCGGGCTACCCTCTCCAACGCCGACAAGATCGCAACCGCCAATCTCACCTTTCACGTGGTAGCCAAGGCTTTCCAGGAATTGTTTAATCGGCGCGGATAGGTTCGTTTCCATTCGGCATCGCAGCTGGGTGGTTTGGCTGCGCATACCGTTTGACTGTTCGGCTTCCGTTGCAAGTGAGATATAGAAGATCGAAACTCCAGCTTCACCTGGTTCTCAGCCATCGGTTGCATTCAGCTCTGCTGCAGCGCCGCACACGATAGGAGCGTTGTCGCCGCCGTCAGGTTATTTGAGAACTTGGGTAAGAAAACACCGAAGCGTTTGGGTAAAAAGCTGGCCGCCGGGCCCCGCAAGGTTGAAGTCAAATCCATGCGTCGCCCAGGGAAGGCTTAAGAAGGTGACCGGAACCTGGAGTTCCCGCAATCGGGCTTCGAGGCGTTCGCTCTGACGGACCCAAACGAGCTTGTCTTTCTGCCCATGGGCTAGAAGCGTTGGGCAAGACGTGGCAGTGGCGAGAAGAAGCGGCGAGCCGGTCTGGTATTGTTCAGGAACTTCGTGCGGACCGCCGCCAAGATAGTTCCTAAGAAGCGTGAGCGGCTCAAGGATGGCGCCGGGCTTCGAAGATTGCCAAGCGAGACGCAGGTCGGTCGGGCCATAAAGGGAGACGAGCCCTCGCGGGGCGTTTTCCGTCATCGTGTAGGCCAAGACGCCAGCGATCTGCGCGCCGGCCGACCGGCCGAGGACGGCCCATCTTTTGGGGGAAATTCCGAAATCGGATGCCCGGTCTCGTATGAATGCGACGGCGGCTTGCGCGTCCTCTAGAGGCGCCGGCCATTTGTCCTTTGGCGCCAGGCGGTAGTTGATGGCGAAAACCGCCATCCCCCAGCGGGCGAGCACCGAATTCAGCGCCGAAAGCTGCGTGGAATCCCCCGATTCCCAGCCTCCGCCGTGGATAACAAGAACCCATGGAGCGCCGCAAACGCCCTGAGCCGGGTAATGATCGAGGGTCAGCGCCTGATCGCCGATGCGGCGGTATTCCAGGCGCAGGTACGGGGCGCGCTTAAGGCCGCGCCAGCCCAAAGCGTGCGAAAGCTTATGGCGAGATCGGCCGGAAATTCGCGGGTTGCGCGAGTGTTTATCCGATGTTGCAGCCTGAGCGCCGACGCCAGGGGCCACAAAAACGCGCCGGTCAACAGGACGCCTATGGCGAGAATAAGAGCGCGAGCCCATAAAAGTTCAGCCGTTTGAAGAAGCGCTGCGACCACAGCCACGGTAAGGATGGCGGCGTAATGGCCGTACTCCTTGGCGACAACCGACATTATCCAAAGAAGCATCGAGTTCGGCCAATGCAGCATCGAAAAGGCGAATATCGCCAGAAGAGCCAATACGGCGCTGAGCGCTGCTGTTAGAAGGTCCATGCACTAACCTGAAGAAAGAGAGGGGCAAGCCGTTGCGCGCCGGTCCTCGACGACAGGCCGTAATCCGAGTACGCTCCGCTCCCGATGACCGTATTTGCTGGCATTCCCGCCTCGTCGCCCCCCTAACCGAAATGTCTTGCGCCCAACGCCGCGCGATTGCCGGTCGGTGTTGTCGTCGCGATACTTCCCTCCTTTCACCTGTCTTGTCCCTTTATATCGAGCGTGATCATGCTGCTGATATTCGATTGTGACGGCGTTGTCGTCAATTCAATGTATCTGCATACGGAGGTTAAATCCGAGGCCTACAGCTCTCTTGGCATCGACATATCGCCGAGAGAGCTCGCGCTGCGTTTTTCGGGCGTCGGCGACGCCGAGGTCCACCGCATCCTCTCGCAGGAAACCGGGCGCGCGATCCCGCACGGCATCGCCGAGCGGATCGTGCGACGCAAAAAGGAAGTGTTCGCCGAGCGGCTCAAGCCCATGGCCGGAATCCGCGAAGTTCTGACGGCGCTGGGGGAAACGCCCCGTTGCCTCGCCTCAGGAACAGGCGTCGATCTGCTGTATTTTCTGCTCGGGATCGTGGGGCTCACCGAACATTTCGCTCCCCACATCTACTCCTCCGAAATGACGCCAAGAGGAAAGCCGTTTCCCGGCCTCTTCCTGCATGCGGCCAGTCAGTTGGGTCATGCGCCCGAGAATTGCCTCGTGATCGAAGACGGTGTTCCGGGCGTGCAGGCCGGACGCGCCGCCGGCATGCCCGTGCTCGGGTTCGTTGGCGGCGAGCATTGCGATGAGGCTCACAAGGATCGCCTCATGGCCGCTGGCGCGGAGCTTGTGTTCTCGAATATGCGCCAACTGCCAACCCTCATCGAACGTTTCGACAAAGCATAACATGAAGCGCCATGTGCGCCGCCAAATGCTAGCCTTCGACCGATGATCGGCAAGGGGCGCATGTCGCATGCGACCGCAACTTTTCACCCCCTGAAGCCAGGACAACCCGCTTCAAAGCATGTGGCTACTTTTCGCATTTTCCGGGCCGGTTCTTTGGGCCATTTCGACCCACATCGACAAATATCTGGTGGAAAAGTACTTCCGTCAGTCTTCAGTGGCGGTTCTGCTGGTTTTCACCTCGCTTATCGGCGTTGTGATGCTGCCCTTCATTTGGCTTTACCAGCCTCATGTACTCGATCTCCCGCTCGCCAGCATCGCCGTCATCATGGCGTCCGGTATTCTTTCTATCGGCTCGATGCTTTTTTACCTCCAGGCGCTCCAGACCGAGGAGGCTTCCGCAGTCGCGCCGCTGTTTCAAACCGCGCCGCTCTTTGGCTATTTGCTGGCCTATATTTTCCTTGGTGAGACGCTCTCCGAGCGCCAGATCGCAGGCTGTCTCATCATTATCGCAGGCGCGGTTCTCGTCTCGCTCGATCCTTCCTTTCGGTTTGTGAAGATCAAGACGCGCCTCGTCCTTCTCATGCTCGCCTGCACATTCGCGCTCGCGCTTTCCTCGGTCATCTTCAAGTTTTTTGCGGTGCAGGACGAGTTCTGGTCCACCGCCTTTTGGAGCTTCGCGGGAGAAGTGGTCTTCGGCGCGGGGCTGCTTTCCATTCCGGCCTATTTCAAGCAGTTCCGCACGCTTTTGCGCAGAAACCCCGTGGCGGTCTTGGGCGTGAATGCGGCAAATGAGCTGATAAATCTTGGCGGGACCCTAGGCGTCCGTTATGCGCTGCTTCTCGCACCACTGGCCTCGTGCAAGCAATAGGAAGCACGGCCACGCTCTTTGTGTTCTTATTTGGAATCTTGCTTACGCTCTTCTTTCCTGCGGCTGGGAGAGAGGACATGTCGCCGTCCAATCTTCTCCAAAAGAGCGCCTCGGCCGTTCTGATCATGAGTGGCGTCATTCTCATCAATCGATGAGCGAGGCGTCGGCGTTGGCGGCCGTCCGCCGCAAGTCTCCCATCTGCTTACTCGAAACCTGGCTGCTGCGTGTCGATGAACCGGCGGACGGCCCACCCCTGCCCCGCTTTGCGCTCTTGCCCGACTTTGTTCCTCTGGTAGGCGGCAGCGCGAGTTTCGCCTTCGCCGCGGGCGAGATTATCAACGCGGAGCTGGTCTTCTATCCCTCCGCCGCGCCCTTGCGGGGGCTGGTCGCGGAACGGAATACTGCGGCTTCGCAGCATGTTTGGCCTGACCTCAAGGCGGGTCTGGAAGGGGCTTTGAGGGGTCACGCGCTCGCCCGCCAGCCCTTCATTGACGACTGGCCGCTTCGCCAAGCGCCGAAAGCCAAGCATCGATGGCGGCGAGCAGCTGCGGCGTCGGTGGTCCATCTATGCCTCCATCTTCTCCGCAGTCTTGGCCTCGATCCCGGCAATCGCAACGAAGCTTGTCGTGTTCGACACCGCCGTTCTCGATCTTACCGAAGATCTCGAAGACCCCGTCGAGGTCTTGTTCGGCGTGCAGCTTGGAGGGGGGACCGATATCAATCAGGCTCTGGCCTATTGCGAGAGGCTCGTGTGCGAGCGCTCGAAGACGCACCTCATTCTCATTTCCGATCTCTATGAGGGCGGCAACGCGGAGGAGATGCTGGCGCGCGCCCAGGCGCTTGTGAACAGCGGCGTGAACGTCATTGCGCTCCTGGCGCTAAGCGACAGTGGCCGGCTTGATATCACGCTGACCGCGCATTCCGAGGCTGAAGTCGCCGAGGGGGCCGAACTTGTCGAGACGCCGGCAAGTTCCATAGACCTCGACGATATCGCTAACACCGGATTGGCATCTCCGTCATCGCCTTCAGCAAAGCCACAGAAGAAGCGGTCAAAGGAGCCTGCTGGGTGCGGCGCTCGGCGAGCACAAGCTTACGGTTGAATCCTGCGAAGGGCGCCAGCGTGCCTTCAGACGGTATATTCAGGATCAGATTGGCGCCGCCGCAAAGCGCGTCGCCCGTCTACGCGAGGCTATTGTGAAGGCGATGCAGGCTTACATGACGGCCTATCCTGCCGAGACGCGCGAAGTGGATGCGGCCGTTGGAACGAAGTTCATCGAAGCCCGCAAGGCGCTGATTCTGGAGCTTCTCGATATCGTCCTGCCGCTGCCAGGGATGTCAATTTGCCGGAGATAGAGGCCGGATTGCGGATGACTTTGGAACCACGCAAGCACCGCAAGAATGCGTTCCCATTCGTCCGCGTGTTCGAGGGGAGCGATGGGCTTGCGCAGAATCCAATCGCGCAAGCGAGGAAAGGCCGCAATAGAAGTTGCGGCAAGTCTCTGGAACGCTTCAGCCTCCCCGGCCCTGGGCGCCATTAAAATCAATGAGTTAACTCCGCGACATGGAAGACTCGGGCAAGTCATTGATTCCACGCTGAGCCGATCGCCCATCTCCATGGGGCGACACGAGCGCACACGCCCGGGCTTCGATTGGCCCTTTCGGCTTGGCGCTCTCCGGCCTGATCCTGCCCCCGGTGCATGAATGATCGACCGCACCGCCGCTGCAAACAACGAAAAGCATGGAATGTGGGCCAAGCTGGCGACTCCGCTTGAGTCCTCCCGATGGTCAGGGGAACCGGGCTCGGCTGCCTTAACGCCGCCGGTGCGCGACACAAAGCCGGCGTATTTGATGGTGTTGAGCGGCGCGTGGTGAAACGCGACTCCTCTCGGCGGCTCCTCGTTCTGGGGATGGCGCTCGCCGTGAGGGGCGGACTTTTGGCCGCAACCGTTCTGACGATAACATTCCTGTCCGCGCTTTACGCTTTGGCGTTCCGTGTTAACGCTCCTGCGAGGAGTGATTTGGTGCATTCGCCGCAACCGAATCGCCAAGCGCAGAGGTTGTCGCCTGCACTTTTGGAAGCCGGTGAATAAGTTCGATCCCGTAAACACTCTATGCAATCGCGGCTAGCGGCTACACAGCGCCCCGTTTTCGCGCCGTACATGTGGATAAACCCTACCCGCAGAGGTTGGACTTGCGCCCATCGGTTATTTACCATTTAATGCATTGAGTTTGATCCGGCGCGAATATGACGGGTATTTTCAACCTCGAATGCGGACGAAGTTGAAATTGGGGCAAAACGAGCCCGTCAAGTTTACGTTAAATCGTTCAAGCTGGAAAAAAAAAGCCGAAGTTAGGGGCAAGGCTTGCAGGAAGTCTTGCGGAGCGGCGATAAATTTAAATAAACTATCGTTTGCCGGTTTGAGGGGTCATGTTGGCAGACGATGGTCCGAGCGGGGTATAGAGCTATGATTCCGGGATCCGCGGAGGTCTGCCTTTCCGCGTTATTCGTCGATTTCGACAACGTGTATCTATCCTTGCGCCGTCAGAGCGAGGATGCCGCGGGACGTTTTGCGCGGAATCCTGCTGAATGGATGAGCAGGATCGCGACGGGCGGACTTGTCCGCTTCAAGTCGCACCAGGATTATGTGCGCCGCCGTTTCGCGGTGGCGCGCTGTTATGGCAATCCAGGCCGCCTGCTCGTAAGCCGCGGCGGCCCTCACGATCCTCACAATTTTGCCTCCGTGCGTACGAATTTCATGATCGCGGGGCTTGAGGTCGTGGACTGTCAGCCCCTTTCCTCGCAATTCAAGAACGGCACCGACATCAAGATCGCCTGCGATATCCGCGACTTTCTTGAACATCCGACCCGGTTCGGCGAATTCATCATCCTTTCGGGCGACGCGGACTTCACGCCGGTGCTTCACCACCTGCGCTCGCACGACCGGCGGACAGTGGTGTACGCCAACGACAGCACGGCAGATATTTATAAAGCTTTCAGCGATGGCTGGATCGAGGAACGGGAAATGATCTCATTCCTTCTCGATGAAACAGGCCCAGCGCTGATGATTCCTCAAGACCGCCCGGCACAACCGCGCGCGGAGCTTTCCTACGATGGGGCGCGCTCTTATAGCCAGAGCGTAGCCGCGCAGCAGCCCGCCGTCCGGGCGCTCCCAGCACAAGCGGCGCCGGCGGCTCAGTCCGATTTCGCCCCAGCTTATGCTCAGCCACAGGATGCAGCAAAGAGAAGGCAGCCTCCCGGCCACGTTAATTCCGCGGTGCAATCGCTTATCGAGGATTTCCAGGCGATCGGCGCCGAGATCCTCAATCTTGTCATCGAGGTCGTCCGGTCTTCCGAAAAGCCTGTTCCGATCGCCTATCTGGCTGATCGCGCCCAAAAGATTTTGGGTCATGCAAAGACGCTCGGCACCAATTGGGCAGGCTCCGGGGGGTTTCTGAACTTTTTGAACGCCACGCTGCCCGAGGGCATCCGCCTGACCGATAAGCCGCCTCATTTCGTTTACGATCCCCAACGGCATCGGCTTGAGGAGCGCCCCGAACCGCCGGCGCCCGCTCAAATTGCGCCGCAGAAGCTCAATCGCCAGCCCCCGCCAGAGTCGAGTTCGTCGAAACTTGCGGAACTGCAAAATTCCATCACACGTATTTACGACGCTTGCAAAGCACCGCCGCTTCCGCCGAGCGAATATCAGCTTCTGTTCACGCTTATCGCCACCGAAGTGCACGAACGCGGCTTTGCGCCCGTCAAGACTGCGCAGGCGGTGGTCGCTCGCGCCAACCAGGAAGGCTTGCGCGTCGCGATGAAGGACGTATCGTTCGTGCTCGACGCGGTGGATGAAATCGATCCTTGGCTCGAACACACCCGGTCGCCCGCTGCGGTGGCGCGCGCCTATCGCGATTTCGTCCTCGCAAAGTGCCGGCATGCCGGCGTCCAACTCACCGAGGACGAATATCAACTCGTTCAAGTCTGGTTCGGAGCGAGCCAATGGTCCGCGGTCGGGCAGAACAGTTTGAACGGCGCATCGCCGCTTCCGGGCGGCAACCAGCAGCGAGGTGGCGGTGGCCATGGCTCCCCGCTTAATCGCGATGTGAGAAGCTACTTGGCCGAACCCGCTCTGCCTGCTCCTGACCCGCGAAGCGACGTTCCTCTGCCACCGGATTTCGGCTTCGACCGCGACCTAGAGGCGGAGCAAAGCGCCAAAGTCGCTAGCCAGCGTTTCAGTTTCAAGCATTAGGACGGTTTCATTTGATGCGAAGTCGCCAAGCGCCGTGCCTGCGCCTTTGATCTGGCCGGACTTGATTCGCTACGGTGGCTCCTTTACGCGGAGCGTGACCAGGGACAGGGTTTGGAGCGGCGGGTCATGGCCGCTCTCGCAATGCTGCTTGCCGCAATTGCTGATATTTGGCGCAAGCTAGAGATTAATCGGCTGTAGGACCGCACCATCCGGGAAGGTAATCGGCGTCGGTTTTTTTTGAGAGCTCGTAGGCAGTCTGAAGCGCCGCCGCGAAATCCTTCTCCACGTCCTTGCGGTTCAAAAGGCGTCTGAGGTAATCTGCCCAGAGGAACTCGCTGAATGGCGTCGTGTCCTTCGCATATCCGCCCTTGCGGCGAAGCGCGCCCGCCAAACTCCTGAACGGATCGTCCACCATGTCCTCAATTTTCTTTGGGATATCCGAGTAGGCCTGCCGCTTTCCATGCTCATCGAAGGGGTGAACCAAGCCTCGATTGTCCATGAAAACCCAAAACGCGTCCTTGTCCAAGCGCTGCAAATCCAACACCGCTGTCACAAGCACCTGCGTCGAGCCTGCCAACAGAAGCGCCCGGCAGAGATGGTGGTGATCGATGACGTAGAACCGGTCCTTCGGCCCCTTCACGACGGGAATAATGTTTTTACGCTGCAGCTTGGCTCCGTCCTCCTGCGCCAGCTTCTTTAGTTTGGCCGCACGGCTCTCGACCTCTATCAATCCTATGGTAATTTGAGTTGGACGCAGATCGTCGATGTCGACGGGGTGCGAGACGGGGGCGCGGACTGTTTGCATGATCATGATAGCGTTTCCCGGAGAATAGAGCTGCGTGTCAGCGTTTCAACGAATGCGCAGGAGAACCCGTGCGAAGCCAATTCAGCCCATCGCAAGCCCAATTTCTGGGCCGCATCGTTCATGATCCCCAAAGCGCGCCCGTATAGCAAGGTGCAGAGACACATTGACGTGCAGCGCCGAAAATCGCAAACAGGCTCGCGCGAAGAGATTGATTAAGGGTGGCAGTCATGGGGAAGTCACGGGGCCGGAGCTGGTACAACCCGATGGCGCTCATGCAGTCGGTTGCGATGCGGCCGAGATTTTACGGCGCCGTCCTTGTCAGCGCTCTGGCGCTCGCCTTTCTGCCTCACAGCTGGCCCCCCATGGTTCGCGCCTCCGCCGCCTGGGATCTGGGCGGGATCACGTATTTGCTATTTGCATTCCGGCTCATCCTAACCTGCGGCGCCGGGCGGATCAAAGCGCGAGCGGCGCGCCGCGACGATAGCCGCCTGGTGATACTGACGATCATTCTGCTCGCGAATGCCGCAAGCTTCGCCGCGATTGCGGGCCTCATCGGGGAGGCGAAGCTTCCGGCGACAGAGCCGCCCGAAAAGCTTGCATTGGCTGGCCTCGCAGTTCTTACCATCATGATCTCATGGTCCGTGACGCAGGTGGCCTTCGCGCTTCACTATGCGCACGACTTCTACCGTCCCGACGCAGGCAGCGACACAGGCGGCGGCCTTGTTTTTCCTGGATGCGATCAGCCCGACTACTGGGATTTTCTCTATTTTGCGACCTCGATCGGCGCGACCTCTCAAACGTCGGATACCTCCATCCGGTCTCGTGCTTTGCGCCGCCTCGTCACGCTGCACGCAGCTGTATCATTCTTCTTCAATACCGCGGTCCTGGCCCTGACGGTCAACATCGCCGCAAGCCTCGCTGGATAAATGGAAACAATGGACAAGCCAATCATTACAGACGCCGATCACGGAGAAGGCCTCAACACAGGGCGCACAGCCCTAAGTTACGCCCTCCTCATCGCCCTCGTTGTGCTGAGCTATTTCTTCCTCGACCGCCAGCTTGCCGAAGCGCTGCGCCCATATACCCATGATGTGCGCTCCTTCGCTTGGCTCACATATATCGTGCATCCTCTCGCGCCGCTGGCTTCGCTCGCCGCCGCATTCATTGGAGTAAGAGCGCTCCTACGCGGTTCGCTTAGCCCCACCGAATCCGCGATCTTACGCCTGAGTTGCGCCGTGCTGATAGCCTACGTTCTTAAAGAGGAGTTGAAATATCTTTTTGGCCGGACATGGCCGGAAACCTGGGTCAACAAGAATCCCTCATTTTTCGGCGATGGAACCTATGGGTTCTTTCCGTTACACGGCGGTCCTGGATACGCATCTTTCCCGTCCGGCCATACGACGGCTGTGGCCGCCGTGGCCGGGGCGCTTTGGTCGCTTTGGCCGAGACTGCGCTGGCTCGGCATAGCGCTCGTGATAGCGGTGGCCGCCGGGCTACTCGGCGCGGACTTCCACTGGCTTAGCGATATCATAGCTGGGGGGATCCTTGGGGGGACCACCGGAATCGTGGCAGCGCAAATCGGCCGAGGCGGCGATTTAGGATCGGCCTGAATGCCTCACTTGGCGCTAATTTCGAAGACAACGAGATACGCGATGACAACCAGCGCGAGGCTAATTCCGAGTATATGAAGCACGTGCCGCCCCGAAAGCCGCGCCGAGTCTCAAGGGCGCTTTTCTCGATCGGTTTGGCGTTATTCCACCGCTGGTTGAGGACGATCGTTCCGAATCAGGGCGCATCGCGTTCACCATCGTGGACCTCGGTTTCTGAGTGCAACGCCGGCGCCTCTTGGCTTTTCCCGCTTTCGCCAAGGCGCCATTTCGTAAACGAGCGTTTGAAGAGCTTGCGTTTTTCCCCGACCGAGATTTTGCTGAGATACGAACTTCTACTTAACTGCAACAGTAAATCAACATTGTTCAAACTGCCGAAAATAAGACAAATTTGAGCTTGACGGGGCAGGTCGCGCAACCTATTTTGCGCTCACTCTGGTGGCAGGTCGTAAGCAGGTTTGCGCGCGCTGGCGTGCTTTTTTTCGCTTAAACACTGCCGCGAAGACACCGGACAAACATATATCCGAGATGAGAGGCTCAGGCCTCAGGCATCTCAGTTGTCTCCATTGGACCGGGTAACGGGTTTTCCGCCGGTCCATCCGCCTTTTTGATTTGGAAGCGTTGATGCCAACGATACAGCAATTGATCCGCAAGCCGCGCGTCGCGCCGGTTAAGCGAAACAAAGTGCCGGCAATGACGGAATGCCCGCAAAAGCGGGGCGTCTGCACGCGCGTCTACACGACGACGCCGAAAAAGCCGAACTCGGCTTTGCGGAAAGTGGCGCGCGTCCGTCTTACCAACGGCTTCGAGGTCACAAGCTACATTCCGGGCGAAGGCCACAATTTGCAGGAGCACTCCGTTGTTCTGATTCGCGGCGGCCGCGTGAAGGACCTTCCAGGCGTCCGCTATCACATCATTCGCGGCGTGCTCGATACGCAGGGCGTGGCGAAACGTAAGCAGCGCCGTTCGAAATATGGCGCGAAGCGGCCAAAGTGACCACCGTTAACGGCGAAGATTTGATTTTGATGGCGCTCGGCGCCGCAACAGCTAGGTAAGAGACAGGACAGGCAGCTAAAAATGTCACGGCGCCATCGAGCTGAGAAAAGAGAGATCATACCGGACCCGAAGTACGGCGATCTTGTTATTACCAAGTTTATGAATAGCCTCATGTTCGAAGGCAAAAAATCTGCGGCGGAGACGATCGTTTACGGCGCGTTGGAGCGTATCGAGCAAAAGGCGAAGCGCGATGGCATCGAGCTTTTCCACGAGGCGCTGAATAACGTGAAGCCAGCCATTGAAGTTCGCTCTCGCCGCGTCGGCGGCGCGACCTATCAGGTGCCAGTTGAAGTGAGAAACGACCGCCGTCAGGCGCTGGCGATCCGCTGGATCATCACGGCTGCGCGCGGGCGTAACGAGAACACGATGGAAGAGCGGCTTTCAGGCGAATTGCTCGATGCCGCAAATAACCGCGGAACTGCGGTTAAGAAACGCGAAGATACGCACAAGATGGCGGAAGCCAACCGTGCGTTCTCGCATTACCGATGGTAAGTTTTAGGATGGCGAGGGCTTAGTCATGGCACGTCAGACCCCGATCGAAGACTATCGTAATATCGGCATCATGGCTCACATCGATGCTGGTAAGACGACCACGACTGAGCGCATCTTGTACTACACCGGTAAGAGCCACAAGATCGGCGAGGTGCATGACGGCGCCGCGACGATGGATTGGATGGAGCAGGAGCAGGAGCGCGGCATTACGATTACCTCGGCTGCGACCACCGCTTACTGGAAAGGCAAGCGCGTCAACATTATTGACACGCCTGGCCACGTTGATTTCACGATCGAGGTGGAACGCAGCCTGCGCGTGCTTGATGGCGCGGTCGCCCTTCTCGATGCAAACCAAGGCGTGGAGCCGCAAACCGAAACTGTTTGGCGTCAAGGCGATAAATATAACGTTCCGCGGATGATCTTCGTCAACAAGATGGACAAGATCGGCGCCGATTTTTATGCCTGCGTTCAATCCGTGATCGACCGTCTCGGCGCGAAGCCGCTTGTGGTTCAGCTTCCGATTGGCGTTGAAAGTGACTTCAAAGGCATCGTTGATCTCGTTCGCATGAAGGGCGTGATATGGGACGAGGATACGCTTGGCGCGAGCTTCCGCGACGTCGAAATCCCCGAAGACCTAGCTGAGAAGGCGAAGGAATATCACAACAAGCTCGTCGAGACGGTTGTCGAACTCGATGACGAGGTGATCCACGCTTACCTTGAAGGGCATCATCCCGATGAGGCGACGCTGAAGCGGCTCATTCGCAAGGGCACTATAGTCAGCCAATTCTATCCCGTGTTCTGCGGCTCCGCATTTAAGAACAAAGGCGTGCAGCCGCTGCTCGACGGCGTACTCGATTTTCTGCCATCGCCGGTCGACATCCCGCCCATCAAGGCGATCGATGTGAAGACGGGTGAAGAGACGGTGCGTAGGTCATCCGACGATGAGCCGCTCGCGCTGCTTGCTTTCAAGATCATGAATGACCCGTTTGTCGGCTCGCTTACTTTCTGCCGCATTTACTCCGGCAAGGTCGAAACCGGCATGCAGCTCATCAATACCGTCAAGGACAAGAAAGAGCGCATCGGCCGCATGCTTCTTATGCATGCGAATAGCCGCGAAGACATCAAGGAAGCTTTCGCCGGCGACATCGTGGCTATTGCTTCTCTGAAGGATACCATTACTGGGGATACGCTTTGCGATCCGAACAAGCCCGTGATTTTGGAGCGCATGGAGTTCCCAAATCCGGTGATCGAAGTCGCTGTCGAGCCTAAGACGAAGGCCGATCAGGAAAAGATGGGCATGGCGCTCAACCGGCTGGCGCAGGAAGACCCGTCTTTCCGCGTGTCTACCGATCAGGAAAGCGGCCAGACCATCATCAAGGGAATGGGCGAACTCCACCTTGAAATTATCGTGGATCGCATGCGCCGTGAATTTAAGGTGGAAGCCACCGTCGGCGCGCCTCAAGTCGCCTATCGCGAAACTATCACCCGGAAGCAGGAAGTTGACTACACGCACAAAAAGCAAACCGGCGGTACGGGTCAGTTTGCGCGCGTGAAACTTGTGCTCGAGCCGCAAGAGCAGGGGGCTGGATTTGTCTTTGAGAGCAAGATTGTCGGTGGCGCGGTTCCGAGAGAATACGTTCCGGGCGTCGAAAAGGGCGTCCGTAGCGTGCTCGACAACGGCGTCTTGGCTGGCTTTCCAATGCTTGACCTCAAGGTATCGCTGATCGACGGCGCCTACCACGAAGTTGACTCAAGTGCGCTTGCGTTCGAGATTGCGTCGCGCGCCGCTTTCCGCGAAGGCGCTCAGAAGGCTGGCCCGAAGCTTCTTGAGCCCATCATGAAGGTCGAGGTCGTCTCACCCGAGGATTATGTGGGCGGCGTGATTGGCGACCTTACGAGCCGCCGCGGCCAGATCCTGGGACAAGAAATGCGGGGGAACGCCACGGTTATTAACTCCATGGTGCCCCTTGCGAATATGTTTGGTTATGTGAATACGCTGCGCTCGATGAGCCAGGGACGTGCGCAGTTTACTATGCAGTTCGATCACTATGCGCAGGTTCCGCAGAACGTGGCAGAAGAGGTTCAGGCGAAATTCGCTTGAGCGAGAGAAAAGAGTCAGTCAGGAGCTTTTTCCGGCTAGTCACTAGACCGGCATGAAAGAGGAAGAACGGAGAGCCAAATGGCCAAGGCAAAATTCGCGCGCACCAAGCCCCATTTGAATATCGGGACCATCGGTCACGTCGACCATGGCAAGACTTCCCTGACGGCTGCGATCACGAAGGTGCTGGCTGAAACAGGCGGCGCGACCTTCACCGCCTACGATCAGATCGACAAAGCTCCGGAAGAGAAAGCACGCGGCATCACGATTTCGACCTCGCACGTTGAATATGAGACGGCTAACCGTCACTATGCGCACGTCGATTGTCCCGGTCACGCAGACTATGTGAAGAACATGATTACCGGCGCCGCACAGATGGATGGCGCAATCCTGGTGGTTTCCGCGGCCGATGGCCCGATGCCGCAAACGCGCGAGCATATTCTTCTTGCGCGCCAGGTCGGCGTGCCGGCGCTGGTTGTCTATATGAACAAGGTTGACCTTCTTGACGATCCAGAGTTGCTCGAACTTGTCGAACTCGAGATCCGCGAGCTGCTTTCGAAGTACGAGTTCCCCGGCGACGATATCCCTATCGTGAAAGGATCGGCAAAGCTGGCGCTTGACGGCGATAAGGGAGAGCTTGGCAGGGAGTCCATCCTCAAATTGATGGAAGCCGTCGACGCCTACATTCCGCTACCGGAGCGTCCGCGGGACCAGCCCTTCCTGATGCCCATCGAAGACGTGTTCTCGATATCCGGACGCGGCACTGTCGTAACCGGCCGTATCGAGCGCGGCGTCATCAAGGTTGGCGAGGAAGTTGAGATCGTCGGTATTAAGCCGACCGTGAAGTCGGTTGTCACCGGCGTTGAAATGTTCCGCAAGCTGCTCGATCAGGGCGAGGCTGGCGACAATGTGGGTTGCCTTCTTCGCGGTATCGATCGCGAAGCGGTTGAGCGCGGTCAGGTTCTCTGCAAGCCCGGTTCTGTAACGCCGCATACGAGGTTTAAGGCCGAAGCCTATATTCTGACGAAGGAAGAGGGTGGCCGTCATACGCCGTTCTTTGGAAACTATCGTCCGCAGTTCTATTTCCGCACGACGGACGTGACGGGCGTGGTTCATCTTCCCGAGGGCACCGAGATGGTGATGCCGGGAGATAACATATCGATGGAGGTCGAGCTTATCGTGCCGATCGCCATGGAAGAGAAGCTTCGTTTCGCGATCCGCGAGGGCGGCCGCACAGTTGGCGCCGGCGTCGTCGCAAGCATCATAAAGTAGCTACGGGAATGAGGAGCGGGCGTCTCAATGCGGGCGCCTCTTCTTTTGGGAGTGACACATGGCAGGCCAAACAATCCGCATTCGGCTTAAGGCGTTCGATCACCGCGTGCTCGACACCTCCACCAAGGAGATTGTCAACACGGCGAAGCGGACTGGCGCGGATGTGCGGGGGCCGATCCCGCTGCCAACACGTATCGAGCGCTATACAGTAAACCGCTCTCCGCACATCGATAAGAAGAGCCGCGAGCAGTTCGAGATGCGCACTCACAAGCGGCTGATCGACATTGTCGATCCGACGCCGCAAACCGTGGATGCGCTCATGAAGCTCGATCTCGCGGCTGGCGTTGACGTCGAGATCAAGCTTTAGGGGCTTAATATCGCCAGCGTAACGGCTGCGCGAATAAAAAGTAAGAGTCGATTTGCCCGTGGCGCCAATCGTGGCCGCGGCGAGGGAAGATTTTACGGAAACTGAGGCAGACCGATGCGATCGGGATTGTTGGCACAAAAGGTTGGCATGACGAGGATCTTCACCGAAGCGGGCGAGCATGTGCCGGTGACGGTGTTGAAACTCGATCAATGCCAAGTAGTCGCGCATCGGACGCAAGAGGCGAACGGCTACACAGCGCTTCAACTCGGCGCAGGCACGCGCAAGGTGAAGAATGTGACGCGTGCTCAGCGCGGACACTTTGCCAAGGCGCAGGTCGAGCCGAAGGCCAAGGTGGTTGAATTTCGCGTTTCACCTGAGAATTTCATTGAGGTTGGGGCAGAACTGACGGCGGATCACTTTGTTCCCGGGCAGTTCGTCGATGTGACCGGAACCAGCATTGGCAAGGGCTTCGCCGGCGCCATGAAGCGCTGGAATTTCGGCGGCTTGCGCGCGACGCATGGCGTCTCGATCTCGCACCGCAGCCATGGTTCGACCGGCAACCGGCAAGACCCCGGCAAGACCTTCAAAGGCAAGAAAATGGCCGGGCATTATGGCGTCGAGCGCATCACCACGCAGAATTTGAGGGTAGTCCGCACGGATGCCGAGCGCGGTCTGATCCTTATCCACGGGGCGATACCCGGCGCAAAGGGCGGCTGGGTCATGTTGCGGGACGCGGTCAAACGTCCCCTCCCGAAAGAGGCGCCAATACCCGGCGCCTTCCGCAAACTAAACAACGACAACGCCGATGCAGGCTCGGAAGCGGGGGCGAAATGAAGGCGGATGTGATCACCCTCGATGCCTCCTCCGCGGGAAGCATCGAACTGAGCGATGATGTGTTCGCACTTGAGCCGCGCGCAGACATTTTGCAGCGTATGGTCCGTTATCAGCTTTCAAAGAGGCAGGCTGGCACCCACAAGGCAAAGCAGCGCAGCGAAGTAAACGGACCGAACAAGAAGATCTATAAGCAAAAAGGCACCGGGCAGGCGCGCCACGGCAACGACAAGCCACCTCAGTTTCGCGGAGGCGGACGCGCATTTGGTCCCGTTCCGCGCAGCCATGCGCACGACCTGCCAAAAAAGGTCCGCGCGCTCGCTTTGAAGCATGCGCTTTCTTCCAAGGCCAAGTTGAACGCCATCCTGGTGCTCGACAAGGCGGAGGTATCTGAACCAAAAACGGCGCATCTTCGCGGCAAGTTCGACGGCTTGGGCCTGACGAATGCGCTCATCATCGATGGGGCTTTGCTGCAGGATAATTTCGCGCTCGCCGCGCGCAACATCCCGAATGTGGATGTGCTGCCGGTCCAGGGCATCAATGTTTACGACATTCTGCGCCGGGATAAGCTCGTGCTTACCCGGGCGGCGCTCGAAGCGCTGGAGGAGCGGTTCAAATGAGGGAAGAAGAACTTTACGACGTTATCCGGGCTCCGCTTGTGACCGAGAAATCGACCATGGTGTCGGAAAACAATCAGGTGATGTTCAAGGTTGCGATCAACGCCACGAAGCCGGATATCAAGGAAGCCGTTGAGCGGCTTTTCAACGTCAAGGTGTTGGCCGTTAACACACTGATCCGCAAAGGTAAGATTAAGCGGTTCAGGGGCGTGAAGGGCCAGCAAAGCGATTTCAAGAAGGCGATCGTTACGCTCGAGGAAGGGCAAACGATTGACATAACTTCAAGGCTGTAAGGCAGACTTCGGTAAGGGCGCATTCGCCATGGCATTGAGATCTTATAACCCCATAACGCCGGGCCTTCGACAGCTGGTGCTGGTCGATCGCTCGCAGCTGTGGAAGGGCAAGCCGGTGAAGGCGCTGACCGAAGGTCGCTCCGAAAGCGCCGGACGGAACGTGCACGGCCACATCACGGCGCGGCGGCGTGGCGGCGGCCACAAGCGCACCTACCGGCTCGTCGACTTCAAGCGGCGCAAATTTGACGTGCCCGCCACCGTCGAGCGCCTCGAATACGATCCGAACCGCACGGCGTTCATCGCGCTCATCAAGTATGAGGACGGTGAGCTATCTTATATACTTGCTCCGCAGCGACTGAACGTCGGCGACAAGGTTGTGTCCGGCAAGAAAGTCGACGTGAAGCCGGGGAACGCCATGCCCATGGCGAACATGCCGATCGGCACAATTATCCATAATGTGGAGATGAAGCTTGGCAAAGGCGGCCAGATTGCGCGTTCGGCGGGCTGCTATGCGCAACTCGTGGGCCGCGACCAGGGAATGGCGATTTTGCGCCTGAATTCGGGCGAGATGCGCATGGTGCAGGCCGACTGCATGGCCACCGTTGGCGCGGTGTCCAACCCGGATAATTCGAACCAAAACCTCGGCAAGGCCGGACGCAACCGCTGGCTCGGAAAAAGGCCCAGCGTGCGCGGCGTCGCAATGAACCCGATCGACCATCCGCATGGCGGCGGCGAAGGCCGCACCTCGGGCGGCCGTCATCCCGTCACCCCGTGGGGCAAGGGCACCAAAGGCACCCGCACCCGCAAGAACGTGCGCACGGATAAATACATCATCCGGGCCCGGCACGTGAAGAAGAAGTAGAGGCAGCGATGACACGCTCAGTTTGGAAAGGGCCGTTTGTCGACGGCTATGTGATCGCGAAGGCTGACGCCGCGCGCGATAAAAAGTCGAACGCGCCGATCAAGATCTGGAGCCGGCGCTCGACAATATTGCCTCAGTTCGTGGGGCTAACGTTCGCCGTGCACAACGGACAGAAGCACATTCCAGTGCTCGTCTCGGAGGACATGGTCGGGCACAAATTCGGTGAGTTTGCGCCAACCCGCACCTATTACGGCCACTCCGCCGATAAGAAGGCGAAAAGGAAGTAGCCATGTCGAAACCGAAATTCGAGCGGCGGCTCAAGGACAACGAGGCTCAGGCGGTGGCGCGCTCGCTGCGCGTAAGCCCTCAAAAGCTGAATCTGGTCGCCCAGCTTATTCGCGGCAAAAAGGTCGACAAGGCGCTGGCCGAGCTGACTTTTTCGCACAAGCGCATCGCCAAGGATGTAAAAAAGACGTTGCAATCGGCGATAGCGAACGCAGAGAACAACCACAGCCTCGACGTCGATCAGCTCGTCGTCGCGGAAGCTTATGTGGGCAAGAATTTGGTTATGAAGCGCTTCCACACCCGCGCTCGCGGCCGTATGGGGAAAATCCTAAAGCCGTTTTCGCAACTCACCGTAGTTGTGAGAGAAGTTCAGGAGCAGGCCTAATGGGGCAGAAAGTCAACCCGATCGGGCTTCGGCTCGGAATTAACCGGACGTGGGACAGCCGCTGGTACGCCGATAAGGGCGAATACGGCAAGCTGCTTCACGAAGACTTCCGGATACGCGAGTTCATCCTCAAGCAGCGCCGTCAGGCCGGGATCTCCAAGGTGGTGATCGAGCGGCCGCACAAGAAATGCCGGGTGACTGTGCACACGGCAAGGCCAGGCATCCTGATCGGCAAGAAGGGCGCGGACATCGAGAAACTGCGCACGCAGCTTGCGAAATTCACATCGTCGGAAGTCTATTTGAACATCGTCGAAGTCCGGAAGCCGGAACTCGACGCAACACTTGCTGCCGAAGGTATCGCTCAGCAGCTTGAACGCCGCGTCGCTTTCCGCCGCGCCATGAAGCGGGCGACCCAGTCCGCGCTTCGGCTCGGCGCTCAGGGCGTCCGCATCTATGTTTCGGGCCGCCTCGGCGGCGCTGAAATTGCCCGGATGGAATGGTATTTGGATGGCCGCGTGCCGCTGCACACGCTTCGCGCCAACATCGACTATGGCACGGCGGTGGCTGAGACCGCTTATGGCGTCATCGGCGTCAAGGTTTGGATCTTCAAGGGCGAGATCCTCGAGCACGATCCTATGGCGCAAGAGCGGCTCTCGATGGAGAACCAGGAAGGCGGCGGTGGCGGACGTCCCGACGGGCGTCCACAGCGGCGCGATCGGGACCGTGACCGGGGTGACCGCGGCGGCCGTGACAGGGACCGCGAAAGAGAAAAGGCGTAGCCGCTTCGCCGGAATAGGCGCGGCTAAGGAACATGGTGTGAGCGATGCTGCAACCGAAAAAAACAAAATTCAGGAAGGCCTTCAAGGGCCGGATGAATGGAAATGCCAAGGGCGGCACTGCGCTTAACTTTGGCAGCTTTGGCCTTAAGGCTTTGGAGCCTGAGCGCGTGACCGCGCGCCAGATCGAGGCTGCCCGTCGCGCGATCACCCGCCAAATGAAGCGCGCGGGCCGCGTGTGGATCCGGATTTTCCCGGATCTGCCAGTGTCCAAGAAGCCGACCGAAGTGCGCATGGGTAAAGGCAAGGGCTCGCCAGAATTTTGGGCCGCCCGCGTCAAGCCCGGCAAGATCATGTTCGAGATCGATGGCGTCGGGGAAGATACAGCGCGCGAGGCGCTTCGGCTCGGGGCCGCGAAGCTGCCGATCCGCACCCGCGTCGTGACCCGTCTCGGCGAAGTCGCTGCGGCGAAAGAATAAGCGGGGCGGCCATGAACATAGAAGATATTCGCAATTATACGCTGGACCAGCTCGAGGACGAACTCATCAAGCTCAAGCGCGAGCAGTTCAATTTGCGGTTCCAGAAAGCGACCTCGCAGTTGACCAATACAGCGCGGGTCCGCGAAGTCCGGCGTACGATTGCGCGCATTAAAACGGTCGAACGCGAGAAGCGTGTGGCCGAGCCGCAGAGCTAAGGAAGACGAAAATGCCAAAGCGCGTTTTGCAGGGTGTGGTTGTCTCGGACAAGAACGACAAGACGGTTGTTGTTCAGGTCGAGCGCCGTCTCACGCACCCGGTTCTGAAAAAGACCGTGCGCCGGACAAAGAAATATCATGCGCATGACGAGGGGAATGCATTCCACGAGGGCGATATTGTTCGCATTCAGGAGTGTCCTCCGATCTCGAAGAATAAACGGTGGGTGGTTTTGGATCCGGTGTCTTCGCAGGCATCGTCCGAGTGAATGAACGCGAGGCGGCCTCAAGCTGCTTCGCCTGAAAGGAACTACAATGATACAGATGCAAACTAATCTGGATGTCGCCGACAATTCCGGCGCGCGCCGGGTCATGTGCATCAAGGTGCTTGGAGGCTCCATGCGCCGCACTGCAACCATTGGCGACGTGATCGTCGTCAGCGTGAAGGAAGCCATCCCCAAGGGCCGCGTGAAGAAGGGTCAGGTGATGAAGGCGGTTATCGTCCGCACCTCGTTTCCAGTGCGCCGCCCGGATGGCAGCGTGATCCGCTTCGACAGCAATGCCGCCGTCCTCATCAACAATCAGCGCGAGCCGATCGGCACACGTATCTTTGGCCCTGTTCCACGTGAGCTCCGCGCCAAGCAGCACATGAAGATCATCTCGCTGGCGCCCGAGGTGCTGTGATGACGCAGCCGAAGCTCAAGGTCAAAAAAGGCGACCGCGTCGTCGTGCTCACCGGCCGCGATAAGGGAAAGCGTGGCGAAATTCTGCAGGTGATCCCCACTGAAAACCGGGCGCTGGTGCAGGGCGTGAATATCGTGCGCCGGCATCAAAAGCAGACCGGGCAGCAAGAGGGCGGCATCATCGCGAAAGAGGCGCCAATTCACATTTCAAATATCGCGGTGGAAGACCCGGCGGATGGGTCGCCGTCGCGGGTCGGATATAAATTCACAGATGATGGGCGCAAGGTCAGGTTCGCAAAGCGCTCAGGCGAGACGATCGATGACTAAGACAGCGCAAAGCTCAAATGGCTACGTGCCCCGCCTCAAGACCCGGTATCTTGAGGTTGTGCGGCCCGCGATGCTGAAGGAATTCAAGTACTCCAACCCGATGCGGGTTCCGGAGATCGAGAAGGTCGTGCTCAACATGGGCATCGGTGAGGCCACAGCTGACCGCAAGAAGGTCGAGCAGGCGGCGCGCGATATGACGTCTGATCGCCGGGCAGAAACCTGTCATGACGAAAGCCCGCAAATCGATCGCCGGATTCAAGCTGCGCGACAACATGGCGATCGGCTGCAAGGTTACGCTTCGCAAGGCGCGCATGTACGAGTTTCTCGACCGGCTTGTAACAATTGCTTTGCCGCGCGTGAAAGACTTTCGCGGCCTGAACCCAAAAAGCTTCGATGGCCGCGGCAACTACGCGCTTGGCATCAAGGAGCACATCATTTTCCCCGAGATCGACTACGACAAGGTCGAGCAAATCTGGGGCATGGACATCATCGTATGCACGTCGGCCAAAACGGATGACGAGGCTCGCGCGCTTTTGAAACAATTCAACTTCCCCTTCCGGCAATAGGGCGAGGCGGAGGAGAGACTATGGCCAAGACAGGCATGATCGAGCGGAATAACAAGCGGCGGCGGCTTAGCGCCAGAGACGCCGAGAAACGCTCGGCGCTGAAAGAGACCGCGAACAATAAAGATCTGCCCATGGAAGAGCGCTTTGCGGCTCGCCTCAAGCTCGCGCAGCTTCCGAGGAATGGGTCGCCAACTCGCGTTCGCAACCGCTGCGAGGTTACGGGCCGTCCACGGGGCTTTTACCGCAAGATGAAGATGTCGCGGATCGCGCTTCGCGAGTTGGGCAATCAGGGGCTTATCCCCGGTTTGGTGAAATCGAGCTGGTAGGGATCACAAATCATGACGTTGTCCGATCCACTGGGCGATATGCTGACACGGATTCGTAATGCGCAGATGCGCAACCGGTCTAAGGTTTCAACGCCGGCCTCAAAACTGCGCGCTCGCGTCCTCGATGTTCTGAGAGAAGAGGGCTACATTCGCGGATATGCGGAAATCGAGTATGGCGGCGGCAAGACCGAGTTTGAAATCGAACTCAAATATTATGACGGCTCGCCCGTTATCCGCGATATCAAGCGCGTTTCTACGCCGGGACGCCGGGTTTATTCGAGCGTCCAGGATCTGCCGACCATCGCCAACGGTCTTGGCGTCGCCATTCTGTCCACGCCGAAAGGCGTGATGTCGGATACGCGCGCCCGGGCCGAGAACGTCGGCGGCGAAATTTTATGCAGCGTGTTCTAGGCTAGTTCGAGGCGCGCCGCTTTGTTTTCTTGGATGGCTGCAACGCGGCCATCGCAGCAGGAATGAAGAAGAAGGTTTTGGACGATGTCCCGAATTGGCAAGAAACCGATACCTGTGCCGAAAAACGTGACGGCGGCGGTTGACGGACAAAAAGTGACGGTGAAAGGCCCGAAGGGCCAGCTTTCACTCACCCTCATCGATGATGTGGAGGTGAAGCTCGAAGATGGAGCGATCACAGTGATGCCGCGCACCGACACGAAACGCGCGCGCTCCATGTGGGGCATGTCGCGTTCGCTGGTCGAGAATCTGGTGAAGGGAACGACGAACGGGTTTACCCGCACGCTCGAAATCACCGGCGTCGGTTATCGCGCCGCTATGGACGGGAAGTCGCTGAAGCTGCAGCTCGGCTATAGCCACGATGTATTCTATCCGGTGCCGGATGGCATCTCGATTGTGGTGCCGAAGCCGACGGAAATCACGATTTCCGGTATCGAGAAGGACAAGGTTGGACAGGTTGCTGCGGAAATACGCGGATTTCGCGGACCGGAGCCTTACAAGGGCAAGGGCATCCGCTATCAAGGCGAATACATCCAGCGCAAAGAAGGCAAGAAAAAGTAGGGACGAACAATGGCCTCCACGCTCTCCAGTTTCGATCGCCGCAAGGCGCGTGTGCGCCGGAGTTTGCGGCGCGCGCAGGGCGACCGCCCGCGGTTGTCTGTATTTCGCTCGTCGAAGCATATCTACGCCCAGATCATCGACGACGCCAAAGGCTATACGGTTGCGGCGGCTTCGAGCATCGATACCGAGCTGAAGGGCAGCCTTGCGAAGGGGACGGATGTCGCCGCTGCTGCGCAAGTCGGTAAACTTCTCGCCGAACGGGCGCAGAAGGCCGGCATCAAGGATGTGGTCTTCGATCGCGGAGGCTATATCTATCACGGACGCATCAAGGCGCTCGCCGATGCGGCGCGCGAAGCAGGTTTAAATTTTTAAGGGACGGCTCAGGCTCGGGCTTGAGAAGAAGGAAAGGGTAGGCTCGTGGCTCGAGAACCACATAGCAGAGGCAGGGAACGGGACCGCGACGATCGCGACAGCGAGTTCGTCGACAAACTCGTTCACATCAACCGCGTCGCCAAAGTGGTGAAGGGCGGCCGCCGCTTCGGGTTTGCGGCGCTTGTCGTTGTCGGCGATCAGAAGGGCCGGGTCGGCTTTGGCCATGGTAAGGCGCGCGAAGTGCCGGATGCGATCAAGAAAGCTACAGATTCGGCGAAACGCAATCTGATCCGCGTTCCCCTGCGCGAAGGCCGCACGCTCCATCACGATGTCCACGGCCATCATGGCGCGGGTAAGGTATTTTTGCGCGCGGCTCCTCCCGGAACGGGGATCATTGCGGGAGGTCCAATGCGCGCGGTGTTCGAGACGCTTGGCGTGCAGGATGTCGTCGCGAAGTCTATCGGCACCTCGAATCCCTACAATATGGTGCGCGCAACATTTGACGCGCTTAAGCACGAGGATAGCCCGCGGGGCGTCGCTGCGCGCCGTGGCAAAAAAGTGAGCGAGATCGTAACCCGCCGGCGCGATGGCGCCAGGGCGCCGCGGCCGCCCAGCCGGCCGAAGCGTAAGGGAGCGAAGAAGCGATGCCGAAGAATCGACCAAGAAGACGCTCACCATTGAACAGGTCGGCAGCCCGATCCGCAGGCCTTACGACCAGCGCGAGACGTTGATCGGACTCGGCTTGAACAAAATGCACCGCCGCAAAGTGGTGGCCGACAATCCGGCCATTCGCGGCATGATCAACAAAATTCCGCATCTCGTCCGCGTCGTCGAAGAAAACGGCGTTCCGGTGGATGTTAAGAAACGATAAGGGAAGCGCTCGGCGCGGCCCGGGGACGAAATCATGAAGCTGAATGACTTGAGAGATAATCCAGGCGCAACGAAAGACCGCATTCGTGTCGGCCGGGGTATCGGATCCGGCAAGGGGAAGACAGCGGGCCGAGGCGTAAAGGGTCAGAAAGCGCGCTCGGGCGTCGCCATCAAAGGCTTCGAGGGCGGCCAGATGCCGATCCACATGCGCCTTCCGAAACGCGGCTTCAATAATCCGCTGCGGCTGAATTTTGTGCACATCAATCTCGACCGCGTTCAGGATGCCATCAACTCCGGCAAGCTCGATGCGGCGGCGGTGATCGATGCGAAGGCCCTTGTCGCTTCCGGCGCGCTTCGGCGCGAGCGGGACGGCGTCCGGCTCCTCGCCCGTGGCGCCGTGAAAGCAAAGCTGAATTTCAAGGTGGCGAAGGCTTCCGAGGCGGCGGTCAAGGCGATCGAGGCTGCCGGCGGCGCCGTTGAGATTCTGCTGCCGCGAGAGGATCGCTTGGCAGGCGACGGGAAACGCGCCGTCCGCCGCCGCGCGGCTCAAGCCAAGCGCGAAAGCCGCCAGCCAAAAGCCGAATAACGGGGGATCCATGGGGCCGCACCTTTTTGGGCCGTTGAGTTTATAGTACGATAACTACCGAGGCACACCCGCCCAGACGCTCCCGCCGCCCACCGGGCCGGAACAGCGCCGCAGACCGGAGTCGCAGTCATGGTTTCCGCAGCGGAACAGTTAGCCGCTAATCTCAAATTCTCAACGTTCGCGAAGGCTGACGAGCTCAAGCAGCGCCTTCTGTTTACGCTTGGCGCTTTGCTGATTTACCGGCTTGGCACGTTCATTCCGATTCCGGGGATCGACACGGCGAACCTTGCGAAGTTGTTCGCGGGAAATCCGAATTCTGTTTTCGGAATGTTGAACGTCTTTTCCGGCGGCGCGCTGTCACGCTCCGCGATCTTCCTTCTGAACATCATGCCGTACATCACGGCGTCCATTATAATTCAGCTTTTGACGTCTGTGGTGCCCACGCTTGAGACACTGCGGAAAGAGGGGGAGTTGGGCCGGAAGCAGTTGAACCAATATACGCGGTATCTCACAGTGGCGATCGCCACTGTGCAGTCGACGCTGACTGCGCAAGGGTTGAACAGTTCCGCCGTGGAACCCGGCTGGTTCTTCCAGCTTACGACCGTGATTTCGCTCGTCGGTGGCACGATGTTCCTGGTTTGGCTTGGCGAGCAGATCACGGCGCGCGGCATTGGCAACGGCTCGTCCCTTATTATCTTCGCCGGCATCGTCGCGGAAATGCCGACGGCTCTTTACCGCATCTTGGAGCAGGGACGCAGCGGCGTGCTTTCGCCAGCCGTCATTCTCGGGCTGTTCGTGATGATGATTGCGGTCATTACCGTCGTGGTGTTTTTCGAGCGGGCGCAGCGGCGGCTTACTATTCAATATCCGAAGCGCCAAGTTGGCAATCGCCTATTCCAGGGCGACAGCTCACACCTTCCGCTCAAGCTTAATGCTTCGGGCGTCATTCCGCCCATCTTTGCATCGACGCTCTTATATCTTCCGGCGACAGTCCAGCAGTTTGTCGGAAGAGGATCCGACCAGCTGACCAGCGTGCTTGCGCTTTTGGGGCCGGGGCAGCCTCTGCATGTTCTCTTCTACATCGCGCTGATCGTGTTTTTCTGCTTCTTTTATACCCCTATCGTGATCAATCCGCAGGAGACGGCGGATAACCTCAAGAAGTATGGCGGCTTTATTCCAGGCATCAGGCCTGGACCGCGCACTGCAGAATATATCGAATATATTCTGAATAGAATCACCTTGATCGGCGCGGCCTACGTCTCCGTCGTTTGCATACTCCCGGAAATCTTGTCATATCAGATGCAGGCCCCCTTCTATTTTGGCGGCACTTCGCTTCTCATCGTTGTGAGCGTGACGATGGACACCGTGGCTCAAGTGCAAAGTCACCTGCTTGCGCATCAATATGAGGGGCTGATCAAAAAAGCGAAGTTGAGGGGAGCGAAGCGCCGATGAACATCATTCTGTTGGGGCCGCCCGGTGCTGGAAAAGGCACTCAGTCCAAGCACCTGGAAGATCGATTCCACCTCAAGCAACTCTCCTCGGGCGACATGCTCCGTCACGCGGTTGCGATAGGCAGCGAGGTTGGCCTTGTCGCTAAGTCTTATATGGAGAGTGGTCAGCTCGTTCCCGATGATGTGGTGGTTGGGGTGGTGTTCGAGACAATCGACGCTCTGCCCGATGATTTACCGGGCTTTGTTTTGGACGGCTTCCCCCGGACGGTTCAGCAGGCGACCGAGCTTGATGACCTTTTGAAAAGTCATGAGAAAAGCATCGGCGCTGTGATCGTCGTTGAAGTTAACGATGATAAGCTCATCAAACGCATCGCCGGACGTTTTACCTGCGCGAATTGCGGGGAGAGCTATAACGATTTCTTCCGGCTTCCCAAGGTTGAAGGCGTTTGCGAGCGTTGTGGGAGCACGGCGTTCAAACGGCGGTCCGACGACAATCCCGAAACGGTTAGCGCCCGTCTCGATGTCTACCATCAACAAACGAAGCCTTTGGCCGATTATTATCGGTCCAAGGGTAAGCTCCATGTCATTGACGGCGAGCTTTCTATCGAAGAGGTAACGCGTCATATCGACGATATTGTGGAAGGGAAACGCTGAGCTGCGGCTTCCTGGCATCCATCGAGAGCTTAATGACGGCTGCACTGTGGCCGTTTGTAGAACGCGGCTGGACTTATCTGCAAAGGGTGATTATATACCGCCTTTAGCTCATGATCTGCGGCGGTCCGGAGGGAAAAGCCTCCCGGAGGCCGTTGTTTTATTTTGGTGTGAGCGGGCACTCGCTCCAACTTAGCTTAAACACGACGAGGACCACGTGGCACGTATAGCGGGTGTGAACATCCCTTCTAATAAGCGCGTTGAGATCGGCCTTCGCTACATTCACGGGATAGGCCCGCGTTTCGCGAAAGAAATCTGCGAAAAGGTCAATATTCCAACGGCTCGGCGAGTCAACGAGCTGACGGATGCTGAAGTTCTGCAGATACGCGAAGTTATCGACCGTGACTATGCGGTGGAAGGCGACCTTCGCCGCGAAGTTGCGATGAACATCAAACGGCTGATGGATTTGGGCTGCTATCGCGGACTTCGGCATCGCCGCGGGCTCCCGGTTCGCGGCCAGCGGACGCATACAAATGCACGGACTCGGAAAGGCCCGGCCAAGCCTATCGCCGGTAAGAAGAAATAGAGCGTGGCTCTTTAGCGTCGAGATTTAGGATTTAGACGATGGCGAAGGAAAAGGCGCGCGTTAAGCGCCGCGAAAAGAAGAACATTGCATCCGGCGTTGCGCATGTGAATGCGAGCTTCAACAACACGATGATCACCATCACGGATGCCCAGGGCAACGCGATCTCGTGGTCGTCTTCCGGCGCGATGGGCTTCAAGGGCTCAAGAAAATCGACTCCGTACGCCGCTCAGGTTGCGGCTGAGGACGCTGGGCGCAAAGCGCAGGAACATGGCATGCGCACCATAGAAATCGAAGTGAGCGGTCCGGGCTCCGGGCGCGAATCTGCTCTGCGCGCATTGCAAGCCTGCGGTTTTCAAGTGACTTCGATCCGCGATGTCACCCCCATCCCGCACAATGGCTGCCGCCCGCGGAAGCGGCGCCGGGTCTAAAGAGAAACTCGCTATCTGGGATGTGGAAACAAGAAGCTGCAACTTTTTGTATTCCCAATGGGCCGGCCGCAAGGCCGGTGACGAAATAAGCAGACATTCCTTGGCTAGCCGACGAATGCCAGCTTAGTGTCTTTTGTTTTCGCAGAGTTTTCCCCAAGACCGGATCGGCGCCTTTGGGAACTCTGCTTAGGGGGGCTCGAAGCAAGCCTCCGGCGTTATCAAGCGATCGCGGCGACCTGCATATACGCCGCCGTATAAGGAAAGAAAAGTGCTTAACAAGAATTGGCAGGATCTGATTAAGCCGGGAAAGATTAACGTTCTCACCGGCGCTAATCCGAAATATATCGCGTCCATTGTGGCCGAGCCGCTAGAGCGTGGGTTCGGGCTTACGCTGGGCAATGCGCTGCGCCGCGTTCTGCTTTCCTCTCTTCAGGGCGGAGCCGTCACAACGGTACACATCGACGGCGTCCTTCACGAGTTCTCGTCCATTCCGGGCGTGCGCGAGGATGTGACGGACATCGTTCTCAATATCAAGGATATCGCGCTGCGGATTCATTCGGACGGCGTGAAGCGCATGGTGCTTCGAAAAGAAGGGCCGGGAGTCGCTCGCGCCCGCGATATCGACGCTGGACCGGATGTTGAAATTCTTAATCCGGACTTGGTGATTTGCACGCTCGACGAGGGCGCCACCGTGCGCATGGAGCTGACGGCGACCATCGGCAAGGGCTATGTCCCCGCCGAGCGGAACCGCCCCGACGACGCTCCGATCGGGCTTATTCCCGTGGATAGCCTTTACAGTCCGGTCAAGAAGGTCTCCTACAAAATCGCCAATACGCGCGAAGGCCAAATCCTTGACTATGACAAGCTGACGCTTGAGGTTGAGACAAACGGCGCCGTCTCGCCCGAGGATTCGGTCGCGCTTGCTGCGCGCATCATTCAAGATCAGCTTTCGATCTTCGTCAACTTTGAAGAGCCGCGCAAGGAAGTCTCCGAGGAGCGTATTCCCCAACTTGAGTTCAATGCGGCGCTGCTTAAAAAGGTCGACGAGCTTGAACTGTCGGTGCGCTCGGCCAACTGCCTTAAGAACGACAATATCGTCTATATCGGCGATCTCATTCAGAAGACTGAGGCGGAGATGTTGCGCACTCCGAATTTCGGGCGTAAGTCGCTGAACGAAATTAAAGAGGTGCTGGCTGGTATGGGGCTGCATCTTGGCATGGAAGTCCCGAATTGGCCGCCAGAGAACATCGAAGAGCTGGCGAAGCAATTCGAGGACCATTATTGATTGAGGTTTGAATTCCCGCGGCGCTCAATGGGCGCAGCGGCCTTTGAGGGCGAGACAATGCGTCACCGTAGATCCGGCCGTAAGTTCAACCGCACGGCAAGCCATCGCCAGGCCATGTTCGCGAACATGGCCGCCGCGCTCGTCAAGCACGAGCAAATCGTCACAACCCTTCCCAAGGCGAAAGATCTGCGGGGCGTGGTCGAAGCTCTCATTACCCTCGCCAAGCGTGGCGATCTCCATGCCCGCCGCGTAGTCGCGTCGCGCCTCCGCGATGACGCAACCGTTGCGAAGCTTTTCGAAACGCTAGGCCCCCGCTATCATGACCGGCCCGGCGGCTATACCCGCGTCCTCAAGGCGGGCTTCCGCTATGGCGACAACGCGCCTCTCGCCGTGATCGAACTCGTGGATCGCGATGAAACCGCCAAGGGCCGGGATTCCGGTCCAGTCGAAGACGAGGCAAGTGCTGCGGCTTAGTCCTGCGTAGCCGGAAGTTCTCTTTTCGCATGCCTTCGGCTTCGCGCTTTGTCCTGCCCGCGCGGCTTGGCGCCGCAAGGGAACGCGGCTCCCCCCTTCGCGGTGCGGGCTTACAACGCCGGACCTAATAATCCAGGCGATCGGGAAGGCGTTTCGCAGCCTCTTTACTGGAAGACGCGTTTTTGAATCTCCGGCGCCGCCCTCGAAAACAGAGAGGGCCACGGGGCAGCCGAGCCCTCGCGTTAAGAAGGAGGCGAGGTCTTCGCGCGAATGACAGACCTCCCGGCTCCGTCGGCGATGAGCCGAAGCTTGCTTCCAGTGTTCAGGCGCGGGCGTCCAAGGCCGGGATGGGGTCGAAGGCTGGCTGAACGCCGCCGTTCCGGCCAGCGTCTGAGAAAGGTCAGTCATGCGGCACTCCCAAGTAATGGTCGATGCCGATGATTTTCGGGATGGGCTGGGCTTCACAGCCTTTCTTTCGGCGATCCGCCTTATGAACCAACCTCCCCGTAAGCCTAATTGGTAACGGTTAGGGTTCCACAACCTTTCGAATCTGTTAACGTCGACGCAAGCCTAAGGGGTGGAGAGGTCTAGATTTTCGCCATCGACGCGGACTGCACGCCATGATGACAAAGGGAAATCCCGTGCGCTTGCCGCAAGCCAATCCTGGATGCCTCCAGGTCATTGCCCCTGCCGGATTGGCCGCCGCCTACATCGCGGCGCAAAGGGAAGGGTGCACCAGGACGGACGCATGCGCGGCTCTTTCAGACTTCTTCGAAGCCGGACCAGTTTTTGAGGAAGCGGTGAAAGTTGCGCTGATCGGGGAGCGCGATGGCTTGCTTCACGCGGCGGCGCCGAGCGCCAACGGAGCAGGGCATCGGGCCGCAAGCTGGGCCGACGCAAAGCGAGATTTCGCCTTCCGCGCCCTTGGGTTCGAACCCGCCGCTGCAAAGGAAATCCGCGCGCCGAGAGATTTGCCGGCGGCCGCGCTGCGTCAGCTGTTCGGCTTGGATAGTCTTCCGCCTTCGGCCTCGCGAGCGGAGGTCCGTTGCGAGCTTCTCCGCCGCATCTTCGCTTCTTTCGGAGATCCGCTAGTAGCGCACGTTTCAAAACCGGCGAAGGCCTTCACCTTCGATCCGATGAGCCGCGGCATCTATCTCGCCTTCGCCGGGCTCAGCTCAGGCACGGTGCTCGACGCCGACGCCGCCCTGTTGTCGTCCGCCTTTGGCGGCCCCGCAGCGACCGTCGCCGAGCTTAGCGCGACTGTCATCCGCGCCGCGCTGAAAGCGAAAGGGGCGGCGGCGGAGAAAAAAGAGGAGGCTTTTAACTTGGACGGATTCGCTGAATCGGTCAGGAAGCTTGCCCGCAGGCTCGAAACCAAACCTTATGCCGGGCGCGTCGCGATCGCTCAAGTCTACGACGCCGGGCTTGCGGCAGGCTTGGAGCTTGGCACGCTCGACGAGTTCAAGCTGCAGCTTGCCGAAGCCGCTCGCGAAGGGCTTCTCGACCTCGAACGCTACGACATTACCGGCCCATTCGATGCAGGCCTGAAAGAGCGTTCGCGTTTGCGTCTTGGGCGCGATGAGCGTCACTTCATCGTCAACCAATGGATTTAGCGCCCAAAATCATGGATCTCCGCCTCCAGGCTTTCATCGGTCCTGAATTCGACCGCGTTTTCGGCGCCGTGGCTTCGCTCGCAGGCGCGGCGGACGAGGAGCGCGTCGACGTGCCTGAGATCGAGGCCGAGGCCAGCGACGCCATCGCCATGATCGCGTCTCAGGCGCGCGGATTGAATCCCGACCCGGCGTCCCGCATCCTTCTCATCAAGGGCGCGACCGGAACGGGAAAAACGCACACGCTTCTGACCGCCATCCGGCGCATGCACCAGGAGGGCGGGGTCTATGCGGCGCTGTTTCCGATGGTCGATCTCGTCGCCGAAAAGGATCTCGACGCTTGGCTGTTGCGCGCGCTTGTCTCGCGCCTGCAGGAGCGCTACCTCGTGGCGTCGGGGACGCCCTCGCCTCTGGCGCGGCTTGCGGAGGCCGTCCTTCACCGGGGACAGCCGGATTTGGCGTCGGCATTCCGGCGCGACGTGTTGGGCGATGGCGGCGACGTTCGCGACTTCGATCTGCGGCCGCTGATCGTCTCGATACGGACCAAGCTTCAGAAGCTCTCACATCTTCCCGTGCCCTCCGAGGCGTTCATGACGGCGCTGCTTGGAGCGGCGGCAGGAGACGACGATTCCTTCGCCTACCTTCGCGGTCAGCCGCTGAATGTGAGCATTGGCGGGGTACGCCTCACACAGTTCGCCGAGGACCACATCGCGCGCGCGCATATCGACGCGCTTGCGAACGTAATCGGCGCAACCGGCGGCGCTCTCTTTCTCGCCTTCGACCAGCTTGAGCAGAGCCGCGTGCAAGGGTGGGAGCAGCGGTTGCGGCACCTGTTCAGCAGAGGCGCGCTACTTGCGGAAACGCTGCCCCCGCTGTGTGTCGCGTATGCCGTGCTGCCCGCGCTCTACGATACCATTTCCGCAGGAATTGACGGTTCCATCCGCGACCGCATCGAGCGTTTCGGCGCGCTTCCCGTGCGATTGAGGCCGCTGGCCCGGCGTCAGGTCGAGGCGCTGCTGAAGCGCAGGCTCGCCGAGCTTTTCGAACGCTGCGGCGCCAAGGCCGACCCGGCCGAGCCCCTCTATCCTTTTCCGGCCTGGATGCTCGCTGAGCTTGGCGGGCAAACGTCACGCTATGTTTTTGAGCTCATCCAGCAATTCCGGCGCATCTATATGGCCACGGGCGCGCTGCCTGCGCTGGAGGACATGCCGCCTCCGCCTATCGTATCGAGCGACGCCCCCGCCCCCATCCCGGTTGTTGCGGCCACGACGAATTTCGACGACAAATGGCATGGCGAGCTGACCTCCAGAACAGTTCAGCCGTCGGTCGGCAACGGCATCCAGCAAGCCGAGATCCTCGAATGGGCCGTGCAGGCGTCGGCCGTGGAGATCGATGGCGTGACGGCCATCAAGACGCGGCGCAGCGTGCGGGGCCGCGCTGGCACCGTAGTGATCGAGGCCGATTTCCAGAACAATGGGCAGAGCGTCGAGCGCCGGGAAATCGCGCTCTGCAACGAGGCTCGCGGCGCGCCCCTTGCCGAGGAAATCCGGCTGTTTCTGCGCAGCGTGAACGGCGCGCGGCCCGTCATTGTGCGCCCGCGCGGCGGACGGCTTCCGCGCTCGGGCCGGTTCATCGCGCCGCTTATCAGGGACGCGGAGGAGATGCAATCGATCATCGTTCCGCAATTCGAGATGCTGTCTTGGGAGCGCCTCGATTCCGCGCGCCACTTCTTCAGGAATTTCAAGGACGCCGCCGGCTTCGAGGCTTGGCAGCGCGACGCCCGCCCGCTGACGAAAACGGCGGCGCTCTCGGATATCGTCCAGTATCCCTATATCAAAGCCGCCGATGACGAGGAGGCCGAGGAGGAGGCGCCCGAGCAGGCCGCGCCGCCTCCGCCGCCCGAGCCTCGCCGTAAGGCGCCCGCCGCACAGTCGGTCATGCTGGGCGTGCATGAGGATGGCGGGCAGGTGCATTGGGCGCCGTTCGAGACCGAGGCGAAGCTCCTGAATTTCGGCATCCTGATCACGGGCGATCCAGGCTCGGGCAAAACGCAGACGCTGAATGTCTTGATCGACGGCGTCGCGGGGATGGGCTTCCCGGTCTGCATTTTCGACTTCAAGAACGACTATTCGGAGCGCGGTTTCGTGCAGCGGATCGGGCTCAAGGTGCACGATGTGCGCCGCTATGGCATCCCCTTCAATCCGCTGATGCCAAGCGCCAGCGACGATGGCCAGGCTCAGCCCATCGAGCATATTTTCACCATCACGGGCGTGCTGAAGCGCGTGTTCGGCTTGGGCGACCGGCAAACGGCGACTTTGCGCGACGCCATGAAGGAAGCGTTCGAGAGGCGCGGCGTCAATCCGCAAAAGTGGGTTCACGCGGACAGCCTGCGGCCTCCGAGCTTCGACGACGTGGTCGCCATCCTGGAGGAGCAAAAGGAGGCGCGGCATCCGCAGGCGATCAGCCTGCTCGACCGCATCGCGCCGCTGTTCGAGCTGGGCCTGTTCCCGAAGTCGGACGAGTTGCCGGTGCCTTTCGAGGCCATGCTGGACGAGCGGATGGTGCTGTCGCTGTTCGCGCTTCCGACCGACGAGATCAAGGCGGCGCTCGCCGAGCTGATCATCATCCGGCTCCACGGCGTTCTCCTGCGCCGGGTGCAGCCCCGCAAGCTCACGCGGCTGCTCGTGGTGGATGAAGCGTGGCGCGTCGCCAGCAGCGCGCATCTTGAGAGCCTGGCCCGTGAAGGCCGCGCCTTCGGAGCCGGTATCGCCATCGGCACGCAATATCCAGGCGACTTGCCGGCCGATCTATCGGGCGCGCTGGACACCAAGATCTATCTCAAGAACCAGCAGCCGGATCACAAAAAGGCGGTTGTGCGGGCGCTGTGCGGAGCGAATTCCGGTCCCGACGCGGCGCATCTGCACGGCGTTTTGGAGCGCCTGACCCAGTTCGAGGGGCTGATCCAGAACCAGCAATATCTCCCCTATGCGCGCTTCAAGCTGGTGCCCTATTTCGCCAGGGTCGAGCGGACGAAGGCCGCTTAGTTCGTCCCTGGTTGCCGCCGCCTCTTAACCCGATGATAACCGCGATATTTTGCATTTGAAATCCGCTTTTAAAAATGGCCAGCTTCTCAATCGATGCGAGTAGGATAGCCGAAAGCCCCTTACCGAACCGTAACCTTAGGTTTTTCAGAGGCTTACAAGGTGGAGCGACGTCTTTGCATCAAGTTGTGGAAACCGGGCTCGCAACCCCAGGCTGGGATTTACGGTTAATCCGCGCAACTATCTATATTTAACGGACTTTTGCGAGTCCCTTTTTCGCGGGTTAAGCGCATTTTTCCCGCAAAATCGGGCAGGAAAGTATTGCCGCGCGCCGCCGTTAAGCATGATGATTTTAACCATGTTCCCGCTTGAGCGCGCATTTGGCCGGATTATGCTTCTCAATAGATATCGCCGATGACCCTGCCACGAAATCATCGGCCGGTTTTGTTATGAGGATGATGTCTCTGGCTTTAGCTTTTAGCGGGGTATCATGCAATGCGTTGACCGCAGCCCAGATAGAGCTATCTTTTCCCGACGCAACACCTTAGCCGGGCTGGCCTTCTTCCATGGCGGACATTTTCATCTCCTACGCGCGCTCCGACCGCGATACCGCAAGGCGGCTCGCGGCCTATCTCAAAGATTCCGGCCTCAGCGTCTGGTGGGACATGAGCCTCAAGCCGGGCGAGGTGTTCCGCGAGGAGATCGAGCGGCGCATCGGCGAGGCGCGGCACGTGATCGTGCTGTGGTCCGAGACTTCGGTGAAATCGCATTTCGTGCTGGACGAAGCGGGCGAGGCGGCGCGGCAGAATAAGCTCGTGCCGCTGCGCATCGACGGCTGCAAGCTGCCTTTGGGCTTCGGCCAGCATCATACGCATACGGTGAGCGCTTGGCCCGGCGATCTGGCGCCCGTGCTGGCGGTTGTCGGCAGCGGCAAGGTGCCCGCCCAATCCGCATCGGCTTCGGTCCAAACCGCTCAAGATTTCTTCAAGAGCGCTTACGCCGCCAAAGATGCGGGAGATTTCGACCAAGCGATTTCCGACTACAGCGAAGCGATACGCCTGAAGCCGGATGACGCAATCGCCTACAACAATCGCGGCAACGCCTTTCTTGCGAAAGGCGATAATGACCGGGCCATCGCCGATTACGATCAAGCGATACGCCTGAAGCCGGATGACGCAATCGCCTACAACAATCGCGGCAACGCCTTTCTTGCGAAAGGCGATAATGACCGGGCCATCGCCGATTACGATCAAGCGATACGCCTGAAGCCGGATTACGCGGACGCCTACTACAATCGCGGCAACGCCTATTACGCGAAAGGCGACAAGGACCGAGCCATCGCCGATTACGATCAAGCGATACGCCTGAAGCCGGATGACGCAAGGCCCTACAACAATCGCGGCAACGCCTATCACGCGAAAGGCGACCATGACAGCGCCATCGCCGATTACGATCAAGCGATCCGACTACAGCCGGATTACGCACCCGCCTACTGCAATCGCGGCAACGCCTATCACGCGAAAGGCGACCATGACAGCGCCATCGCCGATTACGATCAAGCGATCCGCCTGAAACCGGATGATGCAGACGCCTACAACGGGCGCGGCCTCTCCTATTACCGCAAAGGGGATTATGCGCGAGCGATCAGCGATTATGATCGGGCGCTCGGGATCGATCCCAATCACAAGCTGGTCGCAGAGAATAAGGCGCTTGCGGAGAAGAAGCTTGCGAAGGCCAAGAAGAAGGGTTGGTTTTAGGGCGCGGGCTTGCCGCCGCTTGCTCAATCGCTTTTCCAAGCGCCCCGTGCTAGAACACTATACAATGACAGACCTCTTGCAAAACGCCTTCGAAACCGTGCGCCGCCTGCCGCCAGAGGCGCAGGATCAGATCGCGGAAGCCATATTGGCGCTGGCCACCGGAGGGGCGGCGCCGGATCGCGCGTTGTTCCAGGTCTGCCCCGAGGTGGATGCCGAGTTTCTTGCGCGCCTCGACGAGCCGCAGCAGCCCAATGAGCGTTTACGAAAAACCATGCAGGCGTCCATTCATATCTATCTATTGAAAAGGAATAGCATGGCAGGCCCCGACACCGCAGAGCTGACGGCACATGTGCCCTTGGCGCTGGCCGAGAAAATCGACCGGCTCGCGGAACGGGATGAACGCTCGCGCGCCTCGATCGTCAAGGAAGCGCTGATCGCCTGGGTCGAGCAGGAAGAAGAGCGCGACCGGCTGACCCGCGAGGCCCTGGCCGATGTGGACGCCGGGCGGTTAATCGATCATCGGGACGTGCAATCATGGGCCGATAGCCTCGGCGCCGGGGAGCCGAAGCCGCTTCCGGCCGCCCGGTGATGGATGTCCAGTGGACAAGCGAGGGCACGATTTTCTGGCGCCGGTAAACAAGCTTGCGGCGGCGCGCGTCGCGCAATCGCTGACGGCGGCGGCGTCCAAGCTCCCCGCCAACCCTCGTATCGGCAGGAAGCTGGAGCAGTTCGAACCGCGCGAGGTTCGCCGCATCTTCGCCGGCGATTACGAAATGCGCTATGAAATCGCGGGATCGACGATCTACGTGCTCAGAATTTGGCATACGAAAGAAAATCGCTGAGCTGCGGGCAGTCTCAGTGCAGCCGTCGCGAACCGGCGGCCGCCGTTGATTTGCCGTATCCGCCAGCATAATGTGACTGCGACATGGCTGGGAGCGCTCGCATGGACGTTGCAGCTCAAATCGCCGATCTCACGCGCCGCGTCGCCGCGCTCGAAGCGGAAGCCGAAGGGCAGCAGCGTTACAATGCGCGAATTCTCCGGATGCTTACCGAATTGCGCGACGACGTGGCTATCCTGCGCACGCATGCCGTTGGACTCGGCCAAAGGTTCGATGCGCTGGAGGCCAAGGTCGAAAGGCTGGACGCCAAGTTCGATGGGCTGGAGGCGAAGGCCGGATCGCTGGAGGCCAAGGTCTCGGCGGAGATTGGCGGCCTTCGCCGCGATCTGCCTGGCATCATCGCCGAGACCATGCGCGAGGTGCTGCGGGAACGGAAATAGGCCTTTCCGCGCCATCTAGCACACCTCAATGGATACCACCCTCAGACTCCCCTCTGACTAAGTCTCTATTGGCAGGCGGGGGGCTCGTTGTAATTGATCTGGCGCCGCGGCTGAATGTTATCCGGATAGCCAGAAAAAGGCCGCATAACTTGTGCGGAATAGTGTTTTCCCTGTGGTTATCGCGCCACGTTCGTCAAAATTTGGCCATCTTCTGCAAAATCCAAGCAAAAGTGATTTTTTTGTAACAAAACTCACGCGAAATCAGACATCCTGACAAAGGTAAATACGTTCAATGGTTGTCCGTTGTGAGCTGTTAGTCCGGACAGAGTGCGGTTCACGGCTTGAGTATATCGCCGGTCCGCCTGAAGGGCAGACATTATGCTTGCTACAACGCTTCAGCGTGATACATCGGCGCTTCTTCACGATGCAGGGGCTTCACGGGTCCTTATTTGCGGTAAGTCTTTTATCGCCGATCCGACAGGCGCCCTTTTTCGGCCGGCTGAGAACACGCTTATTGTCGCCGACCTGCAACTTTCGAAGTGCTCCTATCTCGAAGGGGAGGACGTGGTCCTTCCTCCCTACGATACGGCATCGGCTTTCGAGAAACTTGAGGACGCGCTCGACCGCTACGATCCTCTCCGCGTCATCGCGCTCGGCAACAGTTTTGCCGGGTTCACTTCGGACGGCCTTAGCCATCATCAGAGCGACTGGCTTCAGGATATGATGGAGGGGCGTGAGTGGTATTGGGTGGCGTCGGATCTTTGCCCGCCGCCTGACGGGATCGGTGGCACGGCCGTGCCGCAGATGATGCTCGGCGGCATCAAGTTTCGTGCGGAGCCGGTTCGCGCGCCTGTCGCCAATGAGATTGCCGGGGGCTTGCATCCGGTGGCGCAGGTCTCGCATTACGGCCACCTCGTTCGCGGGCGCTGCTTCGTCTCGAACGGCATGCGGATGATCCTGCCGTCGCTCGGCAATTACTCCTCCGGAACCAATGTGCTAAGTTCGGCCTTCGATCCTCTTCTCGGCCAGGGCGGCTTGTTCGTATGGTTCATCTCTCAAGAGCGGGTGTCTTCGGTGGCGTCTCCCCAGCTCATGGAAGACCGCGCCGCTTAGTGGTTAGTCGCTGTCCCGCCGGCGCGCCCGCTTAAACGCGCCGAAAGACAATCGAGGCGCCTCCGCCGACGGCGGCGGCGATCACGACCGCCAGCACGCCATAGAGCCAAGGGTGGTCTGTCGCCGCCGAGGATAGCTGCGCCTCGATGCCGATCTTATTCAATCGAATGTGGGCGCTTGCCTGCCCCATGACCTTACCGTTTTGCAGCACAAAAAACTCGGCCCGGTAGAGGCCCGCTCCAGCAGCGGGCGGCAGGAAAACCCTCGCCCGGAACAGCCTGGCGCCAAAGAACTAAATCGCCGTCTGGCTATCTTCGATGAAAAGGCCGCTCGTCTGCTTCAATTTGATCAACGCATCTTGAAATTCCTGAGGCGCGCTGGCTGACGCCTCTGCCGCTTCTTCCGCCTTCAAAGGAAGATTTAGAACATCGATGCCGATCTCATAGGCCTTGCGTTCCTCTGGCGGAGCAATCCCGGCGAGCGGTTTTGTCGAGAGGGCCGCGTAGTAATTGGGCGCCCCTCGAAGGTGAGGCTTTGCGTATTGACCCACAAGCCCAATCGCCGGTTCTTCTTCCAGACCGTAACCGGCTTGATCGGGCCGCGGATCGTGACCACGACATCGAAGGGCTGATCGTTTAGCCGGCCCGGGTCGACGGACCCAAACAGGGCAATACTTGTCCCGTCGTAGCTCGGCTCGATATAGAAATGGTTCTGAGAGGCGCCCGCTTCGATCACGTCAGGTTCCGAAGCCAGCGCCTGAAACGCAAAAAGCCCGAGCAGCGGCAATATAATGGCGACGCGGACAAGGCGCGACGCATTGGAATGCCGCGCCATCATCAAGCCCCAGCGCGGGTAAGGCTGAAAATCTCGGGCGGCGCGAACAGCCCCACGGTAAGGCGCAACCCCACTGACAGAACCAAAATCGCAAGCAGGAGACGCAACTGCTCGGCGCGAAGATGCTGGCCCGCCGCCGCCCCGGCCTGGGCGCCGATCACTCCACCCACCATCAAAATAAGCGCGAGCGCAATGTCTACAGTCTGGTTGGCCGCCGCCTGCAACACGGTCGTGATCGCGCTTACAAAAATCACCTGAAACAGCGAGGTGCCAATCGCGACATTGGTCGGAACGCGAAGGAGATAAATCAGGATCGGAACCATGACGAAGCCGCCCCCAACGCCCATCACGCCCGACATGAGCCCGACAAGCGCGCCTAGCGCTATCGCGGGCATCGCGCTGATGTAAAGCTTCGACGCCTTGAAGCGTGTTTTGAAGGGCAGCCGATGAATCCAGTTGTGGTGAGCGGAGCGGCGCGCGGCAGGCTGGCCCTGGCGCACCTTACGAAGCGCGCGAATGCTTTCCACAAACATCATGCCGCCCACGGCGCTCATGAAAACGACGTAGAGGAGGGCTATGGACAGGTCGATCTGCCCGGTCTGGCGCAAATATTTCACAATCTGAACGCCGATAAGCGCGCCAAACGCGCCTCCAGCGAGAAGATACATGCCGAGCTTGACGTCCACATTTTTGCGGCGGTACTGAGCGATCGTGCCCGTGATCGATGAAGCGATCAGCGGATTAGCCCCTGTGGCGACAGCGACCGCGCTCGGCACGCCGGCAAAGATCAACATGGGCGTCATAAGAAAACCGCCGCCGACGCCGAACATACCTGAGAGGAACCCTACCGCGCCGCCAAGCGCGAGCATCACCAGCGCATTCACCGGCAGTTCGGCAATTGGCAAATAAACCAGCATGGCTGCTGTCAACCAAACGATGCGAGGATTTGGGGTGGATTGCGTTTGTTTTTTGCGCGGTTGTAGCCTAAAGCGAAACTGGGGTCACGTGAAAACGGTCTTGGGCGCAAATCCTGAAGCACATCGGGAAAAGCGCGGGAGCGGTTTTCCGGTAAAGACGCACGATAAAACAGAAAGCTGGCCCCGCCCTGATTCCATCGGCGGATAAGCCAAGTTTGCGGCCGCCACGAGTGCTTGCGCTTCCCTTTGCGCTTCGAAGCGGATGGGGCAAGAGAGGAGTGCGGCGAGTTTTCGGAGCTGGAACGCCTGCGGATTAGCAATCGTGGCCGCCAAAGAGGAAGCCAGCCCGGCCTAGGCCTTGCACTATAAGACCGGACTACGCGCGCGTGTTCCTTCTCTTTCGCGCCAGGGAAGCCGTTGCCGGGTTATAGATTAGGTCCGTTGATATATCGCGTCGCAGCGCCACGTTTGCGGATAGGAGGGGCCCCGACGCCGGTTTCTTTCCCCACTTCGCATCCGCAAGCGAATATGGTGCGGTGAAATCCTTCGTAGGCGAGGGCATGCTATACTGCTAAGCGCCGGCTTAACCGCGAGCGTCGCTGGCGCCGGCCAGGCGAGGCAGTTGCTCCACAGTTGGACGCCAGGCGCCGGCCTGTTCATCCGCGGCCTGCGTCTCAGCCTCGGGCAGCCCGTGCTTGAGCCGCTCCGCGTGCCGCGTGGCTTCCTTATCCCCTGCCAATGAAGCCACCTGATACCAGAAGTAGGCTTTCCCGCTGTTCTGCTGCACGCCAAGGCCGCGCTCGTAGAGTAGGGCGAGGTTGAATTGGCTGTCGGTCAAGCCGGCCGTTGCAGCGGTCGTGAACCAGCCCGCAGCCTCCTGGTAGTCCTGCGGCGTCTCTTGGGTGGAGAGCAGAACGCCGAGATTATGCATCGCCCGGATATGTCCTGCGCTTGCAGCTTTCCGATACAGGTCCCGCGCCTGGTTTTCATCTTTCGGAACGCCGGCGCCTCGCTCATACAACGAAGCCAGAATGAACTGCGATTCTGTGTGGCCCTGATCGGCCGCCCTCGTCAGCCAGCGCGCCGCGGTTGCTGGGTCGCCTTGCGGCGTGCCGTCATTCAGGAAACGGGCGCCAATGCGAAACTGCGCTTCCCGGTCGCCCCGGCTGGCGGCGCTCGTCAGCATCTGCAGGTCCTCGCCAGAATCCGGCTGAAGCCTGGACGGCGAAGCATGGTTTTGATCGGCCGCGGTGAAGAGCGCGGGACCTCCTTTAGGCTCTGTGGTCAAGAGCCTCTCAGGTCCATCGTCCTCGATCCTCCAATTCCGCGGTGCGCTGCCCTCCGGCGAAACCCTCGCTGCCTGCACATCCGGCAGCACGCTCAAGTGGAATGGGGGGAGCTCAGCCTTTGAATGAAGGTAGTAGAGCGCGGCGCTGGCAATCAGAAGGACGACAGCGACAATTCCGAGCCCAAAGAGGGGCAGAGCCTTATCTTCCTCGCGAAACAGCGGCCCAGCCAAGAAGGATGGGGGCGATGGACGTTGGGTCTGAGCGGCTTCTTGTTCCTGTTTCAAGGAGCCCGAGCTCCTGGAAGTAAGCCGTTGGCCCGCTTCCTCCAGCGCCCTGATCAGATTTGGGTCGTGGGGCGGCGGTGTGCGGAGCGTAATCGTGTCGAGCTGCGGCTTTCGCGCGGGCGCAGACCCGAAATCCGCGTCCGGCCTGGAGTAGGCGGGCGCGCCGGCCGCTATCGGCATATGAACTCCGGCACGTTTCTTGGGAGCAGCGGCGCTGGCCCGGTCTGCGCTGCCCCTTTCGAGGAAAATGCGCAAAGTTTCGTGAACGCGCTCAAGCGCCGCAGTGGTGCGTTCGCTGCTTTCGCGGGAAAGAACGTTGAGTGCGCGAAGCTCGCTCTCCACGCGGCCGAGGCTGGAACTCTCGGCGGACTGATGCAGGGCGGCGGCGATATGCTCGGCGGTGACTGCGGCCGCGCGTGAGGCCGCGACGACAACGGTTTGCCCGAGTTCCCTCACTGTGTGGCGCGCTGCGGTCTCGAAACCGGCCCGGGCCTCGCCGGCGCGCTCCGTGGCGGCAAGAATTTCCTTGGCCGCGCGCGCGATCCGGCTGGCGTCGGTTGAGCTTTGCTCGCGCGTAACTTCGAGGGAGCGCGATAGCTCTGCGAGTTGGATTTCCACTGCCGCCATGGTTCTCTCGCCGGGCATGACCGCCGATAGTTTGTCGACGCGGCCGATGATTTCCGCCAGCTTTGCGTTGATGGATAAGATCTCGCCTTTGTCAGCCTCCTGGCGGGTGAGAAGTCCCTTCAACTCCAAGAATCTCTCTTCGAACCAGGCGAGGTCGCCTCCCCGGCGCGGCTCCGGGGAGGAAGGCTGCGATTGATGGGCTGGAGCTTCTCTCGCCGGGTCCTTAAAGACTTCGGTATAATGAAGAGGGGGGCTGAATTCATTCAGGCGCGCGGACAAAGCGTCGAGGGGAGGAAAACCTTTCGATTTCGGGCTCTTGGCGCGATCCAGATAAGCATAAAGCTGAGCATCCGCATCTGTCTCGCTGTCCAATGCCGATAATGGCGGATCCGGGGACGGGAAGGGCTGAGGCATTTGCGGAAGGGGGGGAATCTCGGGCACGCCGTCGAGCGCGCGCTCAAGCGGACTCCGCTGCTCGCGGGCGCCGTCGCCATTAAGGTCGCCGCTGATCAAGCGCCCTGTTTTCACGTTACTCAGTCCCGCCATATCAATTGAAGCGCGCCGCCGTTCCGGGGGTCGAACTTTCCCGGACAACCGGCACACAGGGTGTTCAAGGGCCTATGCGGTTGTTATCTTTGCCTTGTATGTGCAAACATGACGTAAACAGCGGGTAAAATTCCTATCTTTTTTTAGGGTCCTCGATGAGCACATCCAAAACCATCATCGGCCACAGCAGCGCCGCCGTTACCATCGAAACCACGGGGCAAGGCTTTTACCGCCTGGGAAACGAGCTTTCGCGCCGGCTCAAAGAAATGAGGGCGGTAAACGGCCTCATGAACATTTTTTGCACCCACACTTCGGCGTCGTTGTGCGTGCAGGAAAATGCGGACCCCGCCGTGCTCGCGGATCTCACCGGCGCTTTGAAGCGCCTTGCTCCGGAGGGGGCGCATTACCGGCATCGCAGCGAGGGGCCGGACGATATGCCGGCGCACATCAAGACGCTGTTGACGGCGACGTCGCTTTCGTTGCCCGTCAGGGAGGGAAAGCTTGCGCTCGGAATCTGGCAGGAGGTTTACTTGATCGAGCATCGGGCAGGCGCGCATGAGCGAAGGCTCGAATTGGATTTTATCGGAGGCAGCAAAGCTTAGCGATTCCTCAAAATCGTGCAAAAGCCAGAACTTAGCCCGATCCTGTGCGGGGTAAGGTTAAAACAAGCTTGAGCCTCGAATTTGCCCCAAGATGCTATAAAGCTGATCCGGTCAAGGCGCCGCTGCCTCGATGGAGGCGCCGGACGCCGTCCCGCGATGGCTTTTTCAGTTTGTTGCTTGCGAGTAAACGAAAATGCATACGATTCTGCTTGCAGAAGATGACGACTCCATGCGCCGGTTTCTCGCGAGGGCGCTTGAGCGCGCAGGCTATGACGTGGTTTCTTATGGTAATGGCGCCGAAGCGCTGGCGGGCTTACGGGAAAAGCCAATTACGCTTTTGCTCACCGATATCGTGATGCCGGAAATGGATGGCATCGAGCTTGCGAAAAGAGCAGCCGAGCTCAACCCGGAAATGAAAATCATGTTCATCACAGGTTTTGCGGCGGTTGCGCTGCAGGAATATTCGGAGACGCCACGCCGGGCGCGGGTTCTGTCAAAACCGATTCATCTCAAGGATCTTGTCCGTGAAGTTGACAGAATGCTCGCCGCGTAAGCAAGCTTTCCTGGTTTGCCAATGAATGCCCGGGAGCCTGTTAGGGTCGCAAGCGGCTGTGGCGGGTTTTTGGCGATCCCACCCGCGCCGGCGCCGCTCCCGGATCCGAAAGGGATCTTCGTCGAAAAGCTTCATCCTAAAAAACGGCGGGTGCGGCGCTGAAACGCCCACCATTGTCATGGCCGGGCTTGACCCGGCCATCTCAAAGCCCCGCCATGACGAGGCGTGCGGCTCACCCGGAGGGCGCCGCCATAAATACGCAAAGCACGCTGTTCCCGCTCAAGTTTTCCGGTACGGCATAAGTTCAACTGCCGGATTTAGGTTGATAGAATGCCGCCTGCCCGATGCAGACGGCTTCACCCCCGGCTAATTCAAGCTGTAGTGAGGCAGTTTCATACTGTCCGAGATATCGCGTCCGATCGTCAATTTGGCGAGACCGGGAATCCGCAGTAGCTTGACGACCTGGTTACGGACGAACAAACCAAACCCTGTCTTGGGTGCGAATGAACTCGCGAACAGCTTCGCCGCCGCCTGCTTTTTCGAAATGAATGGCCGCAGCAAATTTTCATATTGTCTAAACGCCTGGACGTAATCTCCTTTTGCCTTGGCCAATTCGCCCGCAAGCACATAAGCGGAAAGCATGGCAAGCGCCGACCCTTGCCCCGCGAGCAATGACACACAGAATGCTGCGTCGCCAATCAGGGCGATCCTGCCCTTGGACCAGCCCTCCATCTGAATCTGGCTGACGCGATCGAAATAAAGTTCATCCGTCCGGCCGAGATCGGAAAGGATCGCCCCGCATTCCCAGCCACCATTTCTGAATGTCTCTGTTACGATCGCTTTCTGAGCGGTGATATCAGACTGATCTGGAGCAGCATCATAATCGCCAACGAAAACGAACAGAAAGAGCGTGCGGTCCTCATGGAGCGCGAAGCGAGCCAGCATCCGGCCAGGCTTACTGTAAATCACATAAACGTCCTCGTCGCGAGGCCGGTAACCTGAGACCTCGAACGCCGCGGCGGTGTAGCCGAGAGGGCGTTCAAATGAGGCTTGAGCGCCGAACGCCAGCCTGCGTATTTTGGAATGAAGGCCGTCGGCGCCAATCACGAGATGGAAGCGGCGTTGCATCCCACTCGCGAACGTGACTTCTACGCCCTGTCCATCCTCACAAATGTCTGTGACCTCATCGCCGAAGACGATTTCGCTCGAATTCTTAGTCTTATCGAAAATCAATCTCGACAAATCGCTCCGCGCCAGCGTGATGAAGCGCCCGCCCGTGAGCTCGCTGAAAACCTGCGTCCCAAACCCGGCAACGCGTTGGCCGCTCTCATTAACGATACGCAACTCTTGCACGTGATAGCCGGCGCTTTCGATTTGAGGTAGAAGACCCATTAGCCCAGCGATATCGTAACCCAACCCCCAGAAATCGATCACATAGCCGCCGCTCCGCAGGGCAGGGGCTATTTCAACCAGCGTCGTGGCGAAGCCATAACGGTTCAACCAATAGGCCAAAGCCGGACCGGCAACGCCCGCACCCGAAATGAGAACTGAAAGCGCCATTGATGAACAACAGCGGATAGGGCAAAGAGTTTGACTCATCCAGAAACAAAACTGGAAACCTCCAGAGTTGGGTTCTGGCCCACTGCGTTGGTTAGCGGCGCTGGCGGAATCGGCGCTTCGAGATCTAAAAGCCGCCGTGCTTGGGCCGTGGTTTTTGAAGTGTGCCGAGCCCGCAAACGGGCCTGATGCACTAATTCAGCCCGATGGCTGCGAACCTGCCGCCTGATCAAATTATGCGTCCGGAAAAGCACGAAGCGGTTTTCCGGTATTTGATTACCCCCGATGTTTCCGCCAATTCCGTCGTCATGACCGCACCGCTTCTTGTCATGGCCGGGCTCCGGCGCGGCCATCCAGATGCTTCAGTTGCGAAGCTGGATAGCCGGGTCAAGCCCGGCCGTCACAGTGGGGGCCAAAATTCCCCCAATGTTTTCAAGGCTTCTTCCGCCAGCGGAAACATCGGGGTAATCAAGTTCCGGTAAGACGCACGAGAAGAGCTGGAGCGCGCTTTTGATTCTATCAAAAGCGAATACGCTCTAGGCCGCGGGCTCCGCGGGCAGGGCTTCGGAGGGAGTAGCAAGTTCCTCCCGCACAGTGATGTAATTCATGAAATTGGTCTCGGACACGGTGCCAACAAGCGCATTGCCTTCCAGCACCGCGAGATGGCGGATGCCGTTGGACTGAAGCTTGCGCAGAGCCTCGATGGCGGATGCGGCGGGAGAGACCACCGTGTCATGGGTAAAGCGCTCGGCTATCGTGCGCACAAAAGTATCGCGCCACTGCGATTGCAAAACGCGCTTGATCTGATCCGGCACGATATAGCCGAAAGCCTTCCCGTCCTCGGCGACGATGACGAATTTGCGGTTCAGCCCGTAGATGAAATCCTTAACCAGCATCTCGACCGTGATATCGGGAGCGACCGACAAAGGCGAACGGTCCATCAGATCCGACACCGAGACGCCCCTCAGATTTTCAGCCGCATTGGTTTGATTGCGCGCCTGAGAGGCGGCGGCGGCGAGGAAAATTCCGATGAGAAGCTGCCAGGTCCCGCCAAGCGTATTTCCGTTGACGATCTGGACCATCCCGGTGACGACCAGGAAGGCGCCAAAAATCGAGCCGGACATCGAGGCGATGCGCGTCGCGCGGCGCAAATTGCCGGTGCGCCACCAGATGATCGAGCGCAGGATCCGGCCTCCGTCGAGGGGAAACGCCGGCGCCAGGTTAAAGAGCGCCAGTACGGTGTTCGTCATCGCCAACAAGTCCAGTATTCCGGTTATCGCTGGCAGCTCCGACGAGGATGAGATCAGCGCTGCGCCATGGCAAGCCGCCGCTATGACGACGCTCGCGACCGGTCCGACGATCGCGACCCAGAATTCCGAACGCGGCGTTTTCGGCTCCTGCTTCAGCTCTGCTACGCCGCCAAAAATGAAAAGGGTGATGCCGCCTATGGGCAAACCGAACTTGCGCGCCATAACGGCATGAGCCAGCTCGTGCAGAATAATGGAAGCGAAAAGCCCCAGAGCGCCGGTTATTCCCATGGTGATATAGGTGTAAGTGTTCTGATGCGGCACAACGGCCGGGAAATAGCGGGTAAGGCTCACCACGAGGTAGAACGCCAGGAAAAACCACGAAATATCGATGCTGACGTGAAAGCCCAGCAGGGAAAACAAGCGAAAACGGGCCGGGAACATGCGGTTCCTCCAAAGCGGTCTCGGCGCGAACAGATGTGCCGTCCCGCCCCCGATTATGTGAAACGATGCGGGACGAAGTTCAAGCGGTCCCATGGGCGCAGGCTCCGGCGTCAACAAGCCGTGAACAAGCCGCCGGGGATCGAGGCAGCGGGGAAGGGCGGAAAGCGTCCCCCTGGAGGAGAATGCGCATGCGATTAAACCATGGAAATCGCGCTAAGATTTGCAGTGGATCGTGACGCGCTCCGCGAATCTCGAGCCGAGATTTGCGGATGGATCGATGTTCTCTCCGAGTTGAGACAAGGTTTCTTCCTTGCCCACCGGCCGGTCTCCGACATGCGCGGTGCAGGGCACGGGCTTCGCCGACGCGATCTTCACCGGCGACTTGCCCTCGAAGGCGAGCGACACATACATGCCGGGATCGTAGACAGCAAAGCTGAAGTCTGTGATCTTTGCGTAGGGAACCGGGGTTACAAGCGGCAGGGTGAAGTAAAGCGTCAGAAGCTTGTTCTTGTATTCGATGCGGTAATCCGCCGGTTCTTTCAACGGAACTTTGGTCTTCCCGATGAAAGGAAATGTGAAGTAATCGAACTCCTTCAGCGCCTCCACATTCGTTTGCGCGAGCGGCCTAAGCTCCTCCTCGCTGTAAACGCCGTCGCCGTTCGTATCGAGCCCTTCGATCGCGAAGCTCGTGTACATCTCGTCGAACGTCCATTTGTGCTTGAAGCCAACGATCTCTTTATTCGGGCCGAGGTCGACCTCGGTTTCCATCGTGACCCACACATGCGGGTGCGCGCAGGCGAGCCCGGCCGGCAGAGCGGCAAAAACAACGATCAGGCCTAACCTTAGGAGCTGAAACAGTCTCATGAGCCTTTTGTAGCCGGCGGGGCGGGAGTGCGTCCAGAAAAGCGTGAAGTGGTTTTTCGAAAAGACGCGCGATTAAACAAAAACTTAAATCCCGCTTTTTATTCCATCAAAAGCGGATACGCTCTAGCGCAAGACAAGGCTGCAATTCGGGCTTTTTTCCGCCTCGCCTTTAGCGGGTGGCGGCCCTGATTGCGCAACGTTTACTGCGAGACGGTCAACTCGATGAAGGCGGCGGCGGCTTTGGCGTTCACAAGGCCGTAGCCGAACAGGTCGTTTCTGCCTTCGCTTGAGACGCTGGCGGCCGTATTTTGCAGCGCCGCGCGAATTTCGGCCGGCGTCGCTTTCGGCCGTATTTCGACGAGCAGCGCAGCAATGCCGCTGACAGTCGCGGCGGCGAATGAGGTGCCGGAATCGGCGCCATACGCGTTATGGACATGCGCCACGATCACATCGACGCCGCGCGCCGAAACGGCGATGTGGGAGCCCCGATTCGCGGCGCCATAAAGCTCGCGCCTGGCGTCCGTCGCCGTAACAGCGATCACTTCAGGATAAGCGGCGGGATAAAGCGGGCCGGAGGAGGGGCCGGCATTTCCCGCGGCGCCGACAAGCACCAATCCATTCGTATAGGCTGCCTGGATCGCACGCTCGATCAAAGGATCGCTCGGGCCAGCGAAGCTTAAGTTCGCGACGCGCGCGCCTTGCCTTGCGGCCCAGTTCAGCGCGAGCGCAATCTCCCTGCTGGTCGCGACAGTCTCCTTCTCCTCTTCTGTCACAACGAAAGCGCGCGCCGAGATGATGGCCGCCGCCGCCGCCGAACCGTGGATATTTTCGTGGCCGCCGATCAAGCTGGCGACGGCGGTGCCGTGATTTTCCGCCTCGCAGCTTGCCGACCCCGAGGGCGTCGCGTCGAATACGGTCTGCACCGAGCCTTGCAGTTCCGAATGGTCGCGGTCGACACAGGTGTCAATGATGGCGACCTTGATGCCTTCTCCCCTTGGCAGGGCGCCATCCGGGGTGCTCGGCAAGGCGGCCTTGCTGTAGCCCGCGGCGCTGCGCCCCGCGTCGCCCTGCACGGGGGCGTAAACGTAATTAGGCTGTGCGCTGATGACGCGGCTGTCTTGAAGGAGTTGCTGCAAGACCGCGCCGAGGTCCTGTCCGCGGATCAGCGTCAGATGCCAGATGCGAGCGTTGATGAGTTCGATCACGCCAAGCTCGCGCACCTCGGCGCCATACTCGTTGGCCAGAGCCTGCTTCAACTCGTCCGCGCTGTCGTTTGGAACTTCGATAAGAAGCTCCCGGGCGCGATGGCGCTTATTATTGAGAAGGGCTGCTGCGGCTGCGGACGGCGACTGGCCCTGGTCGCGCAAAAAACGTGGCGCTATCGGCGGACGCCCTCCGCCTGCGATAGCGAGCGGGAGTGCGCCAACGCCGCCAATGGCGACGATGGGCGCCGGAGGCGTAGGTTTGCGGATGGGCCACCATATCTGGCCGGGGGGTGGAGGCGTAGGTTCGCGGCGCTGCCATCCTGCCTGGGAGGGTGGAGGCGTAGGCTCACGGCGCGGCCACCTTGCATGGGTGGACGGTAAAGGCGTTGGCTTGCGGAACCGCCACCTATTCGAGGAGGCCCGTTGATCGCGGCTAGCCCTGGAAGGCCGGGCGCGCAATCGGGCTCGCCCGAAATAGCCGCTCTGCCGGCGCCCGCTATGCCTTCCGAAACTGCCGCCGCCGTGGCCTCCTCCGAAGCCATGAAAGCCACGGGAGTAACTGGGAGCGCTCGGCGCCGCGCACACAAACAGCAACGCGGCGAGAAATAAGATGACGGCCCAGCCATGCCCATGGCTCAGTTTCATGACCCGTACCTCCCAGGAAATTCGCTATTTCTCCGGCAGCACAAGCTTTACAACTGCCGAAGATCGCAATTTCTTGTAAGCGCCTTCTTTGGATTCGACATTATCATCGCGCAGGCTGAGGTGGTAGACCATATCGGCGTTCGGTCCATCGGCGATAGTTAAGCCGGCGCCGTCGAGAAGCGCGTTAACCTCACCCATCGTGGCTGTTTGCGAGAACGAGACGATGAATGCCGGCTTTATGGCCGCAACCTTCTTCGGCCCTGAAGCCGTGCCATATTTTGCCGGTTCGCCGCCGCTATTGGCCAGATAGGCGATGGCGCCCGCCTGAATGATGCAAACGGCCACAGCCGCCGCGGCGACGCCTTGCCATTGCGGCGCCGAAAGGCCGGCGAAAAAGCCTGAGAGCGAGGTCTTCACTCCTTCGATGAAACCTGCCCGGCGGACGCTCGCTTGCACGCGCTTTTCGTTTTCGATGGACCGCTCAATGCGCTCCCACACAGCGGGCGAAGGCTTGCCCAAAGCTTCGTTCACGGCGGTGGCGGCTTCCGCCTCGCGTTTCGCCTCCTCGATCAGGAGGGCGAATTCCGGATCTTCTTTCGCAAGCTCCTCCAACTCGCGAGATTCCGCTTCACCGAGATTGCCGGCCGCATACCAGGGCGCAAGGAGATGTGCTTCGCTCATGTCCGGCGGACCGCCTTTATTTTCCGTAGCCGAAGGCATTTGTCTGATCTCCCAATGCTAGAAGCATCTCTTTCAATTTCTTGCGGGCGTAGAACATCCGCGTCTTGACCGTCGCCTCGGGGATGTCGAGGATCTCGCTCACCTCTTTCACGGATTTATCGTGATAGTAGACGAGGTCGATAATCTCCCGGTGCTCCTGAGAAAGAGCTGTCAAACACTCCCGCATATAGTCGCTCGAACTGGCCTTTATTACAGTAGCCTCGGGGCTCGGCTCTGCGCGCGCGGGCAAGTCGTGCTCGGTCAGCGTTCTTTGCTTCCGTCTCGAATCGAGAGCCTTGTACCTTGCTATGGACAAGATCCAGGTCGCCACCGAAGACCGGGCTTCGAACCGCTTTGCGCTATTCCAAACCTCCAGGAATACATCGTGTGTCAGATCCTCCGCGGCGGATCTGTTTGCCGTGAGCCTCAACAGAAACTTGAATGTCCGGCCGCTATGCCGGGTGTAAAGCGTTTCGAGCCCGCGCTTGTCGCCATCGGCGACTCGCTTGAGCAAATCGATGTCAGAGAGCGGCTCGGACATTCAACTTCCCCGTCTCAAAGGATTAGTGGGGCGGCGAGCAAAAAGGTTCAAACGATTTTGCCGTGCGCTCTGGACTTCATGCGCAGTTCGCGACAGATGCACATTTATATATCCGGGAAGATACCGGAAAAGCAAAAGCGCCAAAGCGAAAAGAATGGCACGCAGCGGCTCTATCAGTAACGGCGTTAATGAACGTTACCTGGCTTTCTTCTATTGTGAAAAGTGCTAGACAGAGAATCGAAGTAAGCTGGACGCGATGGAGACGGCAATGACCGGGAACTTTCGTAAAGCCATAATCATCGCCGCCGCAGCTTGCGCGGCGGCCGCTGTCTCCGCTGCGAGCGCTCAGGACGCCATCGAGGCCGGGCAATTGACCTGCGGCGTCAAAGGCGGGGTGGGCTTTATCTTCGGCTCCACAAAAGAGTTGCGCTGCCTTTTTCGCTCGACGCCCAATGACCCGGGCGAGCGCTATGAAGGGAAAATCGAAAAATTCGGCCTCGATGTCGGCATCACTGACAATGCGCTTTTGACCTGGACAGTGCTTGCCCCGACAAATCGCATCGCCGCTGGGGCCTTGGCCGGCAGGTATGCAGGCGTTGCGGCTGACGCGTCGATTGGCGTGGGCGGCGGCGCGAATGTGCTTGTGGGCGGGTCGAGCAACACCGTCTCGCTGCAGCCTGTCAGCGTTCAAGGTCAAACCGGGCTAAATGCGGCTCTGGGCGTCGCCTCGGTCGAACTGCTGCCGTTCTACGAGGACAAATGATGGAGCGCCTGAAAACCCGCCCGATGCGAAACACAAGAGCCGCCGCCTGTCTCGTCGCGATGTGCGGTCTCATCGGTCAGGCGGCAGGCTTTTCGGAATGCGCCGATAGCCGATGCGCTCAAATCCGTCGCATTCCGCCGCCGCAAACCCACAAGGGAAGCCATAATGCGCGCGGGCAAGCTTACGGCTGCGAGGCGCCTCCCGGATGGGGATGGTATCGCCGTCAAAAACTCTATCACGATTGCAGCCAGCCTCTCGTCGTTCTCGACGAACTTGGCGAGGCCGTCTCCGTCAACCGGAACTGGTGAAGGCCTCGGCCGGATCGTCAAGTTTTATTAGGCGGGCCTACTCGGCGGCGGTCGCAAGGTTCGCCGAGGGATTTCGCGTATCTCCGCGCTTATTCTGACGCCTGACATAGGTCAAGGTTAAATCCGGCTGCTGTGTCTTGGCCTTCAGCGCGGCGATAAGCGCGTCCTCGGCGCAGACAGTAAGGTGGCCGCTTTTACCCCTGAGCTTAAACCCAACGATATACTGCATGAGCGCTCCTCTCTTTCCCCCAACTCTAGAGTGTAGCAAGCCTTCCAGGATGCTCTAAGCGTAAAAACCTGGTATTTTGAATACAACACCTAGAATTGCTGTTATAATGGTGGAGGTGACGCTCCCGTACCCCCGCAACGGGGGCGTCACGCCCTTGAGCGAATGCGCTTTTGATGGAATCAAAAGCCGGCTCCTGATGAACTGGCCTAATTATGTTTGGAGCGATTGCGCGATTGGCGTCCCTTCTCCGAGCCAGCTGCAATTTCACAAGCTTTGGGGCAGGTGTTTCCTGAGCTCGGACCGCTTCACCTTCCCGTTCGCGGTTTTCGGCAGGCTTTGGACAAAAACATATTCTTTGGGGCGCTTGTAGGCGGCAAGCGTCGTGCTAGCGAATGCCGCGAGATCCGCCCCGACGCCGCTCTTGTTTCCATCGTGCGCCACAATGAACGCCGCGATGATCGAGACGCCATCGCGGACAGCGACCTCGGCCACAGCGGCTTCGGCCACGTTGGGATGTTTCGCAAGCTCCTGTTCGACTTCGGCGGGTGAAACGCGGTACCCTCCGGCGTTCATCAGGTCGTTGTGCCGGCCGAGATGGGTTACATAGCCTTCCTCGTCCATGACGCCTGCGTCGCCGCCAAGAAACCACTCGCCGCGCAACACCTCCGCCTCCTCCTCCGGCCTGCGCCAATAGCCGAGCATCAAGCCTGGATCGCTTCGATGAACCGCGATCAGCCCTTCCACGCCTGCTGGAAGCGGCTCCTCGCCGCCATTCTCGTCCAAAATCGCGATTGAACGGCCCGGCTGCGGCCGTCCGGCAGTTCCGGGCTTCCTCGGCACGGCGGGCGCGCTCGACAGGAAGGTCGATATCTCGCTCTGGCCGAGAGCTTCGTAGAGCCGCGTGCGAGCTTTATCTTGCCATTCTTCCGCGACCGCGTTCGGGAGAGCTTCGCCTGCCGTGAGGCCATGGCGCAGAGATGGAAGCTTGGCGCGCCCAAGATTGCCGTATTTCAATATTTGCCGGTAAACGCCTGGGACGGCAGCGAAGATGGTGACATCGAAAGACCGCATAAGTTGCGGCCAGACGCCTGGGTCTTTTTCTCCCGTGTAGACGATGGAGGTCGCCCCATTCGCCCAAGGGTCGGTAAGCCCCGTGCCCATCGTATAGGTCCAGTTGAAGCTTCCTGCGTGCATCAGCCTGTCATGCGGGTTTATGCCATACCAACCCTGATACATGGGCCGCCGCCCCCAGGCGCTGCGATGGGCATGCAGCACGCCTTTTGGGTTCGCCGTCGTGCCGGAGGTGTAAATCAGGAACGCAGGATCGTCGGCGCCGGTGTGGGCGTATTGCGCCATCGGTCCGGTCTCGATGACGACCGCAAAAGCCTTTTCAGGGATGATGACAAGACCGGGAGGGAAGGAGCCGTGGGGCAAGCTGTCATCGAGGACGATGGCCGCGGCTTCGCTGTCCTCCAGCATGAAGCTCAGCTCGCGCTCTGTGAGGTCCGGAGATGCGGGGACCGGAACGAAGCCGCCCGCGATGGCGCCGAAAAACGCGAGAGCGTAGCTGGTTCGATTGCGCAACCGGATGAGAATCCGGCAGCCGGCATGCAATTTGTATTTGGCCCGGAAAGCGCAAGCCGCCCGGAGCACCGATTGCTCTAAGGCGCAGTATCTCCAAGCTTCCACATCGCGCCCGCCTGGATCGTGGACCACAAGCAGGGCCGGCTTGTGCCCTGCCGGACGCGCGGCGCGGAGGCAATATCGCGCCATGTTGAATGCTTGCGCCGGACGCTCGCCGGAATATGCAAATTTACCGTTGTTCACTGCCTTCCTTGAGACCTTGTGATGCGGCGCTTTTTGCGTTGTCCACCCACCAAGTTTCAATTCTCGCGCCGTAAAGCGTCGATAATGGCGGCTGGCGCAGAAAGGACCACGCTGCGATCCACTGCTTAGGCGCATGATATAACGGAATGCCGTAACGGCCCGAGAGCAAAATCCGATCCAGCGCGCGCACGGCGGAGACAAAGCCTGCCCGTGTCCTCGCTGAAAGCAAGGCGGCGATCATTGTGTCTGCGCCAGCGCTCTGAACTCCGGCGTAATTGAAGCTTCCCTCCTGAGAGGCCGATTCACGAGACCACCGAAAACTTTGCTCATTGCCGGGCGAAAGCGAGGAGCCCCAATTCGCTTGCATCATATCGAAGTCGAAAGTCGTGCTTCGCCTCTGAAACTGCGCCGAGTCGATGAATTTGACCTGCGCCGTGACGCCAATCTGAGCAAGAAATCGGGAATAGGCGAGCATCAGGCGCTCTTGCTCGTGAGATACGCAGATCATCTCGAACGTAAAGGGCTGCCCAGTCGCCTTGCTGGTCATGACGCCCGCTCTAAGCTCGAAGCCGGCTTCTTCCAGGAGAGCGATCGCGCGCTTGCGGCCGTCCCGGTTGGTTCCGGAACCGTCGGTCACAGGCTGGCTGAACTCCCCTTCCATAACCCCGGGCGCGAGTTCCTTTGCGAAAGGCTCAAGAAGCGCCCGCTCCCGTCCATCGGCGGCGCGTCCATGCGATGAAAGTTCGGAACGGTCGAAAAAGCTCTCGGTGCGGGCATAAAGTCCGCGAAATAGCGTCTTATTCAGCCATTCGAAGTCGAAAGCCAGCGTCAGGGCTTCTCGCACGCGCTCATCGGAAAACGGCGGCCGCCTGGTATTGAACACGAGCGCCGACATGGGCGCTGGCACGCCAACGTCGAATTCGAGCTTCCGGACAAGACCTTCGCGCACGGCGGGGAAATCATACGCATCCGCCCACTTCACGGCGTCGATGGGATCGCTGTCGCCTTCAAGATCGAAGAGCCCCTTGCGGAAGGCCTCCATCATGGCCGTTCTGTCACGATAGTAATCGATGCGGATAGCGTCGAAATTGAATTGTCCGCGCATGATCGGGAGATCGCGGCCCCAATAACCCGGGTTCCGGCGAAATGTAATGCTTGCGCCAGGATCGACCTCCCCGACAACGTAGGGGCCGCTCGCGACCGGCTTCTCGAAGCTCGTCTTATCGAAATTATCCGCAGTCATCGCATGCCGGGGCAAAACCGGCATAAGACCCATAATGAGGGGCATTTCACGGTCGCCGGCTTCTTCGAACGTAAACTTCACGCCGCGTTCGCCCACCTTTTCCGCAGTGGCGACTTTGCCATAATAGAGGCGGTGGTTGGGGCGGCCTTTGCTTTTCAACAGCGACCAGGAAAAAAGCACATCCTCTGGCGTGATTGGCGTCCCATCGGCGAAGCGCGCCTCGGAGCGAAGCTGGAAGCTCACCCAGCTGCGGTCTTCGGGCGCCTCAACGCTCTCCGCGACAAGTCCATAAAGCGAAAAGGGCTCATCGTAGCTGCGGGCGAGAAGCGTCTCGTAGACGTAGTCCCTCATGCCCGCGACAGGGGCGCCTTTCACGATGAACGGATTGAGGCTGTCGAACGAGCCAAGCACCGCAAGACGTAAGGTCCCGCCCTTCGGCGCATTCGGGTTAACATAATTTAAGTGTGGAAAGGCTGCCCCATATTTGGGCTCGCCGTGCATGGCGATGCCGGCCTGCGGGGACGCGCCGGCCGCCGATCCCATCGAAAGCGCGCCTATGATCGCGATCTTGGCCAAAATGCCCAATCGGTTCCCCGATCTCGCCTTCAGAGCCAAAAGCTTCAATGATCCACACGCCAAACGAGCGAGCCCTTTCTCTTTCTTCCGATGCCGGAACTCCGCTCTAAGCCCGGAAACCCTCAAAATGATGGCGAGCGGGCAACTCGTCACCAAGAAAGGTTGGCGGCTATCCGAGTGTTTCACAACCTTGTGAAACTGTCACGGGAAAGCCGCAATTCCGAGTATGCAAGCAGTGGTGACGGTCCTAAGCAGAGGGCCAGAGGAATTAGGACGGCCAACGCGATTCGGTGAAAGGTTCGGTTTAATGGTTTTCACAAAGCTTGTGAAAGCGGCAGCTTTTGGGCTCGCCGCAACGTTTGCGCTTACGCTCGGCGTGACCGGTAGTATCGCGCAAACCAAGGATAAAGGCGCCAAGGCTCCCGCCGCGCCGGCTGCGCCCGCAGCACAACAGCAGGCTTCCGCTTGCGAGCAGAATTGGTACAAGATTTGTCTCGATCTGCCCGTGCCCGAGCCTACAAAACCGGGTGAGCCGCCAAAGCAGCAGAAGCCCGAGGAAATGAAGAAGGTTAACGTTTGCTTGACGCAGATCGACCTTCGCGAGCAGCAAACTTGCTACCCTGTTAGCAAGATTGCCCTCCGCCAGGTTCAGGGACAAGATAAGCCCCAGGTTCTCGCAATGCTGCCGCTTGGCGCGGCTCTTCCGGCAGGCGCGCTTGTGAGGGTCGATGAGAAGGAGCCGATCAAGCTCGCTTATACGCACTGCGATCAAGCGGGTTGCTACGCCGAGGCGAACATCGAGCCCGCCGTCGTCGATGCGATGAAGACCGGCAAGAATATCGAGTATCGCGGCATCGATATCGTGGGTCGCGTGCCAGCGGCGCGGGTGCCGCTGGAAGGGTTCGCCCAAGCGCTCGCCGGGCCGCCAGTCCCTGTGGAGAAGTTCAACGAGGAGCAGCGCAGGATCGGCGAAGTTATCCGCCAGCGCGTCACCGAGTTACGCAAGCAGCAGGAAGACGCCGCAAAGGCGGCTCAAGCTGCGGGCACGGCTCCAGCGGCGAAACCGGCTGACAAGAAGAAGTAAGACAGCCGTTCAAATACATTTCAAGCCGCCATTCCGGCGGCTCGCACCTGAAAAGAAGCTTCCGCGCTAGCGGGAGCTTTTGATTCTATGCGTTTGACAAGGAAGCACGGCCACCCCTCTCAATGAGAGAGGGGTTTCTTCGCGATTTCATTCAAACGGATTGAGCGAGAGGCAATGCCTTTGAGCGCGTGCGTTCGAACGGGCTGGCGCTTGGCCGGTTAACGAGAAGCGTCTTCGCGGGGCGGCCGCCCTTATTATTGGTTTCGCGCCCGCCCCGGCGCCGTCCTATCTCTTTTAAGATGCTAAAGCTAAGCAATTTGAGTTTTTGCCTCAGCCTTGCTGGCAGAGTGTTTTTACGGACGGAAGGGGCGGCCTTTTTGCGCCTCGCGGTGAGACCCACGCAAACCGCCGCCTGAGTAGCTGTAACGGTTGGCGCTAAAGCGGCATGCCACAGCGACAGCCACACGAGCGAGGCATGCCGCCAATAGGCAGCCGTGGTTGTGTCGAAGATATAGGTCCAGTGCGCGGTATTGTGCAGCAGTTCATTTACGCTGCGAAGGTAGCTTTCCGCGGCTTCATTATTGGAAACACGGTTAAGGAGATCCTCAACCGCGCGTTCAGTTCTTTCGTCGAAAGACAACCAAGGCGAAACGTCGTTTAAGTTTTTTTGGCTGGCCCTTGCGTCGGCGCCTCTCCAGCATTTGCGCGCAAGCCTGCTCAAGCCTGCCCCATGTCGGGGCGTCCGGGCGCATCGCCGCGACTTCGTGAAAAGCTTGGCGCAACCCGCTGGCGTGGGCCTCGGCAAGTCGCAACATCGCTTCCGCGAATTTAGGCGGTTTTTGCGGATGGAAAGAAGAATAGGGGTCGCTGCTCATGATATCACCCCTTGGTTCGCATATCGCCAGGGACGCCGAACGATCCGTTCCTTCTTGAAATGATTCGACGCAAAACTGGCGGCGCGTTGAGGGATTTTACACAACTTTAGGTTGCAATGAGTTGTGAGCGTTTGGTCAAGAGTATCTTAGTCTTAAGCTGGTCATTCAGATGGCGTTGACAGGGTAAGAGAAAACGAACCTGGAACTAGCATATTGTGCAGGCAAAGCTCTCGGGAAATAAGCCAAAATCCGCTCGCCCGGTGAAGACTTTGAGCACCTTCCGGTTTTCAACCGCCCTTTTGGATGGCGGCGAGGACTGCGGCGCAGCGTATTGAAAGTAACTATTACGGAATGGACGGCGTAGATGTTGGACTTTCCTGTCCCCTCGAACGAAAACAAACGCCTCGCGGAATTGCAGAGGCTGCGCTCTAACGAATGGGGTGTGTGCGCCGCACTTAATGAGCTTTGCAAAATAGCCTCACGGATACTGGGAACGCCCATGGCCCAGGTTTCGCTCGTTGGGGAAGAAGAACAGATTTTCGTGGGCAAAGCCGGCCTCGACTCCGACCGGACTTCGAGAGAGGTCGCGTTCTGCGCCCACACGATTATGACATCGCGGCCTTTAATCGTCGAAGACGCCGAAAGCGATCCACGTTTTTGCAAAAATCCGCTCGTGACGGGCGAGTTAGGGATCAAATCCTATTTGGGGATTCCGCTTGAGACCTCGCCGGGCCTTCGCATCGGCGCCCTGTGCGTCGTCGATAAGGAGCCGCGAAGATTCAAAGAAAGCGATGTGCAAACCCTCACGGGCCTTGCCCAGATTGTTGTGTCGGTCATCAACAGCTATCACGCGGCCTTGGAATTAGATGACCAGCTGACGCACGCCATCGCCCTCCAGAATGGCATGCTTCCAAGCGCGGCGCTGTTAGCGCAGATCCAAGCTCATTGTCCTTTGGAGCTGTCGAGCTTTTACAAGGCCCGCGATGGGATTGGCGGAGATATTTGGGGCATCGAACACGTCGGCCCTCAGTGCATTATGATCTATGTCGCCGATTTCATCGGCCATGGCGTCGCCGCTGCTCTCAACACGGCCCGTTTTCATTCCTTTGTTCATATATTTTCGCAAAGGACGGCAAAGCCTGGATCGTTGCTGAGAAGACTGAATAGGAGGCTGCACGAAGTCCTGCCAGTCAGCCAGTTCGCAACCATGTTTTGCGCAATGATCGATTTCAAGGCGCAAATCATCGAATACGCTTCGGCTGGCGCGCCTCCTCAGCTCTATCGCAGGTCGCGCGAAGACCCATTTGAGATCATTTCCCAGCCGAGTTTACCGCTCGGCATTGTCCACGACGTGGCCTATGAGAGCGAAACAGTTCCTTTCCTGCCGGGCGGGGTTCTTGTACTTTACACCGACGGCTTGGTTGAGACGCCCAAGCCGCCCCGAAATTACCTAACGACCGAATCCATGAGAGAGCATCTCAATAAGACAGGACACAGCAAGAATTCATACGAGATGCGCGAGAGTTTAGTAAGCGAGGTTTTTCCTGAACCGGCATTGAAAGCAGACGACGATATCACCCTCATAATCGCTCAGCACACCGTCATGGCGATGGAGCCGATCGTTGATTATGAAATTTGACGCGTCCATCTTCTGTGAGACGCCGGCGGCGATACCGATTTACCGTCTCGTTATGGGCGCCTTTTGCGTTTCTGAGCAACGGCGTCCGTGCTACACAATCCCACCTGAGCGGACATTCCCGGCGAGTGTCTGCTTAAAGAATTTTCTTTCGCAGAACTTTTCCCAATTCCGGGACGGTCCTTCTCAGATCGGCGCCGAGAGCATGCTTTTGGGAACTCTGCTTTAGCGACTGGAGGGAAATATGGATGCCTATGAAGCGCTTGTAAAGCGCGTCAGCCCGACAGAGCTTGTCGATCCCGCGCCGGATGTTGAAACCGAGCGCAAGATCGTGGCGGCGGGGCTGCGCGCGCCGGATCACGGCAGGCTGCGCCCCTGGCGCTTTCTTTCCATACGCGGCGAGGGCAGGCAGCGCCTTGGCGACGTTTTCGCCTCCGCTCTTCAACGCCGCGATCCCAATGCCTTGCCCGAGCTTCTGGAGCGCGAGCGGCAAAAGCCTCTGCGCGGACCTCTGCTCCTTGTCGTCGTGGCCCGCACCGCCGAGTCCTCCAAAATCCCTGCGGTCGAGCAGCTTTTATCGGCAGGGGCGGCGGCGCAGAATATCATGCTCGCGAGCCATGCGCTCGGCTTCGGGGCGATGTGGAAAACGGGCGACGCGACCTACGATGCAAACGTGAAAGCAGCGCTCGGCCTGGAAGCCTTCGAAACGATTGCCGGCCTACTCTACATCGGAACGCCGAAGGCGATGCCGAAACCTCCAGCGCCGCTCGATCCGGCGGACTTTGTGCAGAGCTGGCCGGCATCCTGACCGGCGCAGCGCCTGCGGATTTCCTGAAGAGATTGCGGCGCAATTCCGGCTACGCCTGCGGCGTTGCTCCCGGAGCCTATACAGCGCTCGGCCCGGCGATTGCAGAAACGAGCACGGTCACGTTGCTCGCGCGGCTTAATCCTCGATCTCGGCTTGCAGCTCGCGCCGCGCGACCTCCAGATACCTCAATGGCGCGTCGCTGAGGCCGCTTGAGGAACGCGGTGATGGACAGCCTGCCCAGTTATTTTAGCTGCCGCAGCCTATTAAATTAAAGAGTAGCGGTTTCACTCATGTTTTTGGCTCCAAGCTGACGGTATCGCCGAGTTGTTCCGCCGCCGCCTGGTCGGCGATTACCAAGGCCGTGTCCCGGCGCAATCTTCCAGCAGGGATCGAGGCGTCGCCGTCGCGCAGGCGAACGAGCATCCCCGCCTTCCCGGCCCCGGTCACCAGCCAGAGAATGCTGCGGGAACGGTTGAGAATTGGATAGGTCAAGGTCATGCGGCGCCGGCCCTGATAGGCTCCGGTCGCGGCCACATCCTCACCGGCGATCTCGAGGGCCGGATCGCCCGGCACGAGCGAAGCCGTGTGTCCATCGGGTCCGAGTCCAAGATGGACGAGGTCGAGAACTGGCGGTGAGCCGGCTATGCTCTGGAGCGTTCGGGCGTACTGAGCGGCGGCTGCGATGAGATCGGGCTCTTCCACCGGCATTGCATGGACATGATCGGCACGCAGCGGCGCATGATCGAGCAGGCTTTCGCGCAAATGTGTTAGATTTCTATCGCGGTCGCCCGCGGGCGCCACTCGCTCGTCCACTTGGACAATGTGAACCTTACCCCAGGGCGTTTCTTCATCCGCCAATGCCCGCAGCATCAGCCACGGCGTACTCCCGCCGCTGAAAGCCATGACAAATTGTCCGCGCGCTGCAACAGCTTCCCGAGCGCCGGCGGCAATAATTTTTGCAGCCTCGCGAGCTGCAATTCCGGGGTCGGCAAACACGTCGATTTTCATGTGACCAGCTCCGATTAAAAAAGGATCCCAACAGAAAACAGTTTGCCGGAGAAGTAGGCTTCACCGCACGGCCTGAAACTCTGAAGCAGCGAGGAATCAACTTTCCGCGCTCAATCAGAATCTGATTAAAGCGGGCTGATCGCGCGCCAGCAAAGGCTCAGTTTGGCCGTCGCCGCGCAGCAAAATGCTGCCGCAGCCGGGCGTGCGCTTTTAAGCCGCGCGGCCGATTGCTCCTAAAATCGGGCTGAGAAGCCACTTCGATTGAAGATACGCATAGTTAACCGTTGCCGCGCGCCCCTCCTTAATGACATAAAGAGCGCTCGGGATGGAGGCGCAACAAAGGGAAAAAATGCCCAAGCTCAACATCAACGGCAAGGAGATCGAGGTCGAGGACGGCATTACGCTGCTCCAGGCTTGCGAGGAGGCTGGAGCGGAGATTCCCCGCTTTTGCTATCACGAGCGCTTGTCCATCGCGGGGAACTGCCGCATGTGTCTCGTCGAGATCGTGGGCATCCCAAAGCCGATGGCCTCCTGCGCCATGAATGTGAGCGATTTGAGACCAAATCGTGATGGCACGCCGCCTATCATTCACACGGATACGCCGCTCGTAAGGAAGGCGCGCGAAGGGGTGATGGAGTTCCTGCTCATCAATCACCCGCTCGATTGCCCGATCTGCGACCAGGGCGGCGAGTGCGATCTTCAAGATCAATCGATGTATTATGGCTTCGATGGCAGCCGCTACCGCGAGAATAAGCGCGCCGTCGAAGAGAAGTATCTGGGGCCGCTGATCAAGACCTTCATGACGCGCTGCATCCAATGCACGCGCTGCGTTCGTTTCATGACCGAGGTCGCGGGCGTCCAGGAACTCGGCGCCATCAGCCGCGGCGAGGATATGGAGATCACCACCTATCTGGAGCGCGGCCTGCAATCGGAGATGTCCGGCAATATCGTCGATCTCTGTCCTGTCGGAGCGCTGACCTCGAAGCCTTACTCCTTCATCGCGCGCCCTTGGGAGTTGCGGAAAACTGAGTCCATCGATGTGATGGACGGTATAGGATCGAACATCCGCGTCGATAGCCGGGGCCGCGAGGTTATGCGGATTTTGCCGCGCAACCATGACGGGGTGAACGAGGAGTGGATTTCGGATAAGACGCGCGCCGTGTCGGATGGCCTTAAGAAAAAGCGCTTGGACCGCCCCTATATGCGGCGCGGCGGCAAGCTTGAGGAAGTCTCGTGGTACGAGGCGTTCAACGAGATTGCAGCGCGGGTCAAGAAAGCTGGGCCCCGGAAAATCGGCGCGATCGCGGGCGATCTCTGCGCCGTGGAGGAAATGTTCGCGCTGAAGACGCTGCTTGATGGACTCGGCTCGCCGCATCGCGATTGCAGGCAGCTCGGAGCCAAGCTGCATCCGGGGAATGGCCGCGCAAGCTATCTTTTCAATTCCACCATTGCAGGTGTGGACCACGCCGATGCGGTGCTCCTTATCGGCACGAATCCCCGAAAAGAAGCGGCGGTTCTCAATACGCGCATCAGGAAGACATGGCTGCAGCATCGCGCCAAGGTCGCCTTGATCGGGCCCGCAGCCGATTTGACCTACCCCTACGATTGGCTCGGAAACTCATTAAAGACGATCGATGACGTCTCGCGCGATGAGAGCCCTTTCCTCAAAGTATTGCGCGATGCATCCCATCCGCTGGTGATCGTGGGGCAGGCCGCGATCAATCACGCGGAGGGCGAGACTGTCTTGCACAGGGCCGCGGAAATCGCCGCCAAGGCCATGCAAGGGAAAGATGCTTCGGCCTGGCATCCCCTCAGCATCCTTCATTCGAGCGCGGCGCTGGTTGGCGGCCTCGATATCGATTTCCTGCCGGGGCAAGGCGGATTGGACGTTGCCGGGATACTGGAAGGCGCGGCGAGCGGCGACATCGAGGTGCTTTACCTTCTCGGCGCCGATGAATTCGATGTCAGCCGGACAGGCGACGCCTTCGTCATCTATCAGGGGTCGCATGGCGACAGCGGGGCGCGCATCGCCGATATCGTTTTGCCCGGAGCGGCTTACACTGAGAAGAATGGGACTTACGTCAATACCGAAGGCCGCGTTCAGCTCGGCGAGCGAGCCGTCTTTCCGCCGGGCGACGCACGCGAGGATTGGACGATTATCAGGGCGCTCTCGGAGCATCTCGGCGCGAAGCTGCCCTTCGACAGCCTGAAAGCGTTGCGGACGGCGCTTTACAAGGCTTATCCTCATCTTGCCGCAGTTGATGCGCTAGAGCCGGAGAGATACGTAGAGCCGCAGCCGGGCGCCCTGCCGCCGCTTCCCGATAAACCTCTGCCTGAGCTTGTCGAGGATTACTATCAATCGAACCCAATTGCGCGGGCGTCATCCGTGTTGGCCGAGCTTTCGGCCTTGAATCAGTCAATGGAGCACGGGGCGGCGGACGCGCATGGTTGAATTGAGCACATTCTGGGGGAAATACGGGTTCCCAACGGCGCTCATCGTGGGCCAGAGCCTTCTGACTCTCGTCGCCCTTCTCCTGTTCATCGCCTACATTCTTTTGGCGGACCGGAAGATTTGGGCTGCGGTTCAGTTGCGGCGCGGTCCGAATGTCGTTGGCGCCTTCGGCCTGCTTCAGTCATTCGCGGACTTCATTAAATTCGTTCTCAAGGAGCCCATCATCCCGGCAGGCTCGGACAAGACCGTGTTTCTGCTCGCGCCCGTGGTCACTGCGGTTCTGGCCCTTTCAAGCTGGGCCGTGATCCCCGTGGCGGATGGATGGGCCGTCTCCGACCTCAATGTCGGGATCCTCTATATTTTCGCCATTTCCTCGCTCGGCGTCTATGGCGTCATCATGGGCGGCTGGGCGTCGAACTCAAAATATCCGTTCCTCGGATCGCTCCGATCGGCGGCGCAGATGGTCTCCTACGAGGTGTCCATTGGCTTTGTGATGATCACCGTGCTTCTCTGCGCGGGGTCGCTTAACCTGACCGACATCGTGAATGCTCAGCGCGGGCCTTATGGCGTTTTCAGCTGGTACTGGCTGCCGCTGTTTCCGATGTTCATCATCTTCTTCATATCGGCGCTGGCGGAAACCAACCGGCCCCCGTTCGATCTGCCCGAGGCGGAATCGGAACTCGTCGCCGGCTTCATGGTGGAATATTCGTCGACGCCGTACCTGCTCTTCATGCTGGGCGAGTATGTGGCGATCACCGTCATGTGCGCGCTGACGACCATTCTTTTCCTCGGCGGCTGGCTGCCGCCGGTCAATATCGTTCCCTTCACTTGGGTCCCAGGCATCTTCTGGTTCATCCTCAAGTTTTGCTTCGTCTTCTTCATGTTCGCGATGGTGAAGGCGATCGTGCCACGCTACCGTTACGATCAGCTGATGCGGCTCGGCTGGAAGATCTTTCTTCCAACGTCACTGGCGATGGTGGTGATAGTAGCGGCGGTTCTTCAATTCGGAGGCTTGGCGCGATAGCGCGGGCCTTTTCGTCAAGGAGTTGCATTTATGGGAGGCTTCGCACAGTCTCTTCGATCGGCGGTTTTATGGGAGTTCGTCGCCGCGTTCTGGCTTGGGATGAAGTATTTCTTCAAGCCGAAAGCGACGATCAACTACCCTTACGAGAAAAACCCCGTCAGTCCGCGCTTTCGCGGGGAGCATGCCTTGCGCCGCTATCCCAATGGGATGGAGCGCTGCATCGCGTGTAAGCTTTGCGAAGCGATTTGCCCGGCTCAGGCGATTACGATCGAAGCGGGTCCGCGCCGCAATGACGGGACGCGGCGCACAACGCGCTACGACATTGATATGGTCAAATGCATCTATTGCGGCTATTGCCAGGAGGCTTGCCCGGTGGACGCCATCGTCGAGGGACCGAATTTCGAATTCGCGACCGAGACGCGGGAGGAACTGCTGTACGATAAGGAGAAACTGCTGGCGAACGGCGACCGCTGGGAGCGCATCCTTGCAAAAAACCTTGAACTTGACGCGCCGTATCGCTAACCGCTTGCTTAAGTAGCCCAAACAGTCCGCTTGAATGCCGTTCATCCCGATTGCCGCAGGGCGGCCGTTACGGGTGCGCAATGGGTAAGATGTGCTCTACACTGACGAGGGGTAGTGTAGAATAAAAGCGCCAGCTCAATCGAGCGGCAAATCATTCCCTTCGCCGAAATGCCGATCCGAAAGGAACCGGGGGACCAGCATCCCTCCCTTAAAGAAAGGCGCATAAGAGGTTCCGCCTAACAACGACGCCGCTTCAGTTCTTCAACGGATTAAGCCGCATAAAATCGAGATCGGCCGCGCATGACAATTGCAGGGTTCTTCTTCTACCTTTTTTCAATTGTGCTCCTCTCGTCGGGCGCGATGGTCATAACCGCGCGCAGTCCGGTCCATTCCGTTCTTTTCCTGATCCTCGCCTTCTTTAACGCGGCGGGACTTTTCGTGCTCCTCGGCGCCGAGTTTCTGGCGATGATCCTGGTCATCGTTTACGTGGGCGCGGTGGCGGTTCTTTTCCTTTTCGTTGTCATGACGCTCGACATCGATTTCACCGAGTTGCGCGCCGGAACCGGCCGCTACCTGCCGATTGGTCTTGGCATCGGCCTCATTCTCCTCGCCGAGCTGATCTTCGTTGTCACCGGTTTCGCGGTGGCGCCGGGCGCGGTGCAGCCGATCCCGGCGGAGCAGGTGACGAATGCGGCGGCGATTGGGCGCGTCCTCTACACGAAGTATGTATATTTCTTCGAGCTTTCCGGCGGTGTTCTGCTCGTCGCGATGATCGGGACGATCGTGCTCACGCTGCGCCATCGCGTTGGAGCGAAGCGGCAGAAGGTCGCCGAGCAAGTGGGCCGGCGGCGCGAGGACGCCATCGAAGTGGTTAAAGTCGAAACAGGGAAAGGGATTTCCTGACCGCCATGCCAAACACGATCTCTCCCATCGAGGCCGCAACCGGCATCGCGCTCCAGCAATATCTGACGGTGGCGGCCATTCTGTTCACGCTTGGCGCGTTCGGAATCTTCCTCAACCGCAAGAACGTGATCATCATTTTGATGTCGATCGAGCTCATGCTGCTCGCCGTCAACATCAATCTTGTGGCTTTCTCGGCCTATCTGAATGACATCACAGGGCAGATTTACGCGCTGATCGTGCTGACGGTCGCGGCGGCCGAGGCGGCCATCGGGCTCGCCATTATCGTGATTTACTACCGGAACCGCGGCTCCATCGCCGTTGACGACATCAACTCGATGAGAGGGTGAGGCGCGCGAATGTATCCAGCCATTGTCTTCTTGCCCCTGGCGGGCGCGCTCCTCGCGGGGTTTTTCGGACGCACCCTTGGCGACAAATCTTCCGGCTTTTTAACGAGCCTGTTCCTCGTCGCCGCGGCGGGCCTCTCCTGGGTTGCTTTCTATCACGTCGGCTTCCTCGGCGAGGAGGCGCGCGTCCCTCTTTTCCCTTGGATCGGCGTCGGCGATCTTCAGACCTCCTGGTCTTTGCGCATCGATACGCTGACAGCCGTGATGCTCGTGGTGGTGACCACGGTTTCGGCTCTCGTCCACATTTACTCCGTAGGCTACATGTCCGAGGACGACCGGCAGCCGCTCTTTTTTGCGGAGCTGTCGCTTTTCACCTTCGCCATGCTGGCGCTCGTCACAGCCGACAACTTCATCCAGCTCTTTTTCGGCTGGGAGGGCGTGGGGCTTGCATCCTACCTTTTGATCGGGTTCTGGTATCACCGGCCTTCGGCGAACTCGGCCGCGATTAAGGCATTTGTCGTCAATCGCGTGGGCGATTTCGGATTCTGCGCTCGGCGTCTTCGCGATCTATTACATTTTCCGCGACGTCAATTTCGACACAGTCTTCGCCGCCGCTCGTGAGAAGCAGGCGGTTCTCATGCCCGTCTTCGGATACCAAGTGGACGCGCTCACCGTGATCTGCCTGCTTCTGTTCATGGGCGCGATGGGTAAGTCGGCGCAGTTTCTACTGCACACCTGGTTGCCCGACGCGATGGAAGGCCCGACGCCGGTCTCCGCGCTCATCCATGCGGCGACGATGGTGACCGCTGGCGTGTTCATGGTTGCGCGCCTTTCGCCTCTGTTCGAGCTTTCTTCAACGGCGTTGACCGTGGTTATGAGCATCGGAGCCATAACGGCGTTTTTCGCGGCCACCGTTGGCGTCGCCCAGAACGACATCAAGCGCGTGATCGCCTACTCGACCTGCTCACAGCTCGGTTATATGTTCGTCGCGCTCGGTCTTCGCGCCTACAGCGCCGGCATTTTCCACCTTTTCACGCACGCCTTCTTCAAAGCGCTGCTCTTTCTCGGGGCAGGCTCGGTCATCCACGCGCTGCATGGCGAGCAGGACTTGCGGAAAATGGGGGGCTTGCGCGGGCCGATACCCTTCACTTTCGCCATGATGGTGGTGGGTACGCTTTCGCTGACAGGCTTTCCGTACACCTCGGGCTTTTTCTCAAAGGACGCCATCATCGACGTGGCCGGGGCCTCGAACGCGCCGGGCGCCCATTATGCCTACTACCTGCTGATCATCGCTGCGTTCTTGACGTCGTTTTATTCGTGGCGGCTGCTTTTCATGGCGTTCTTCGGAAAGCCGAAAGACGAGCACGCGTTCGAGCATGCTCATGAGTCGCCGCCCGTCATGACGGGTCCGCTCCTCGTCCTTGCCATTGGCGCGCTTGGGGCGGGATTCTGTCTTTGCCAACTACTTCGTCGAGCATGGCTATGCTGAGTTCTGGCGTGGCGCAATTTTCACGCTCGCAGATCACTCGATCCTGCAAGCTGCCGAGCAGGTGGAATCGCCCCTGATCAAGTGGCTGCCGACAATCATGATGGCCAGCGGGTTCCTGCTTGCTTACACAGCATATATCGCAGCGCCATGGCTGCCCGCTTGGACGGTCCGGAATTTCAAGCCCATCCACGCCTTCCTCTATAACAAGTGGTACTTCGACGAGCTGTACCATTGGATTTTCGTACGGCCCACGGCTTGGCTCGCACGCTTCCTTTGGATTTACGGCGATGGCGCGATCATCGATGGGCTCGGTCCCGACGGGATTTCGGCCCGCGTGATCGCTATTACCAAGCGCGCGGTACGTTTTCAGACGGGCTTTGTCTACCAATACGCTTTCGTCATGCTCCTCGGCGTGGCGGTTCTCGTCAGCTATTTCGCCTATCTTTTCCGCGGGGCATTGTTCAAGATATGAAAGATTGGCCCATTCTCACCACGATCATCCTGCTGCCGGTCGTAGGCGCTTTTTTGCTCGCGGTCCTTCGGGGAAACGACGAAACCGCGCTTAAGAATGCGCGCTGGATCGCGCTTTGGACAACGCTGATCACCTTCGCGCTCTCCTTGGTGCTTCTCGTGCAATTCGATCCGCTTCGCAGCGGCTTTCAATTCGTCGAGCACCGGCCGTGGCTGAGCAGCACGATTTCCTACTACGTCGGCGTCGATGGCCTTTCGCTGCCCTTCGTGATCCTCACGACGTTGTTGATGCCCATCTCGATCCTCGCAAGCTGGACCTCCATCACCGAGCGTGTGAAGGAGTATATGATCGCGTTCCTGCTGCTCGAATCCCTCATGATCGGCGTGTTCTGCTCGCTCGATCTCGTGCTCTTCTATCTGTTCTTCGAGGGCGGCCTGATCCCGATGTTCATTATCATCGGCGTGTGGGGCGGCGCGCGGCGCGTATATGCGAGCTTCAAGTTCTTTCTGTACACGCTGCTTGGCTCGCTGCTCATGCTGCTCGCGATCCTTGCAATGTACGGCCAAGCGGGCACGACCGAGATCCCAACGCTGCTCAAATATCATTTCCCGGTCAGCCTTCAGACCTGGCTATGGTTCGCGTTCCTCGCGTCTTTCGCGGTGAAGCTGCCGATGTGGCCCGTGCATACCTGGCTGCCCGACGCGCATGTCGAGGCGCCCACGGCCGGCTCGGTCATCCTGGCCGCGATCCTCCTGAAAATGGGCGGGTACGGCTTCCTGCGGTTCTCGCTTCCCATGTTCCCCGAGGCGTCGGTTAGCTACGCGCCGCTGATGTTCACGCTGGGCGTGGCGGCCATCATCTACACCTCGCTCGTCGCCTTCGCGCAGAAGGACATGAAGAAGCTCATCGCCTATTCATCGGTCGCGCATATGGGCTTCGTGACAATCGGCGTTTTCTCGGGCACCGAGCAAGGCGCTCAAGGCGCGGTCTTCCAGATGATCAGCCACGGCATCGTTTCAGGCGCGCTCTTCCTTTCTGTCGGCGTCGTCTACGACCGCATGCACACCCGCGAAATCGCAGCTTATGGCGGGCTCGCCGACCGCATGCCGATTTACGCCTTCGTGTTCATGGTCTTCACCATGGCGAATGTAGGTCTGCCGGGGACGAGCGGCTTCATCGGAGAATTCCTGTCGCTCCTTGGCACGTTCCGCGCCAGCAGCGTCGCGGCGTTCTTTGCGACCTTCGGCATTATCCTCTCGGCGTTGTATGCGCTCACGCTTTACCGGCATGTGATTTTCGGGAAACTGGAGAAGCCTTCGCTCGCCACGATCCCGGACATGAACCTGCGCGAGATCGCCATCATGGCCCCGCTCGTAGTGTTAACCATCGGCCTTGGCTTTTACCCCAAGCCGATTTTCGATACGACGTCTGGCGCCGTGAAAGCAATGATCGAGCCTTTCCAGAAGGCCGTTCTCGCGCGACAAGACGACGGCGCGACGCATGTTTTTGCCAGACTTGAGAAATAGGCGGTATCGATGCTCCTCGACACTTACAATAACGCCGTATCGATGCTCTCCGACTACGCGCCAATTTTTCCGGAATTGTTCATCGTCCTGGCGTCCTTCGTTCTGTTGATGTGGGGCGTTTATCATCGTTATCAGGTGGGCTTCACCATCAGCGTGGCCGCGATCTTCGTCCTCATCGGCTCGGCGCTCTTGATCGCCCGGCTTCCCCCCGCGTCCCAGGAGCTTTTCAACGGCGCCTTCGTCGATGACCGTTTCGCCCGTTTCATGAAGATCCTGACGCTCGCCGGCTCTGCTTTCACAATCGTCTTGTCGTTCGACTACATGCGCCGCGAGCGTATCCTGCGCTTTGAATACCCGGTGCTGATCCTGCTCTCGACCGTGGGCATGATGCTGACCATCTCGGCGAACGACCTGATTTCGCTTTATCTGGCCCTCGAATTCCAAAGCCTTGCGCTCTACGTCGTCGCAGCCTTCCATCGCGATAATCTGCGCTCTACCGAGGCGGGCCTGAAGTACTTCGTGCTCGGCGTGCTTTCCTCCGGGCTTCTCCTTTACGGCTCCTCGCTCGTCTACGGCTATACGGGCGCAACGTCATTTGCGCGCATCGCCGAGGCGGTGCAGTTGCATGGCGCGCCCATCGGCTTCGTCTTCGGCCTTGTCTTCATCTTGGCCGGGCTCGCCTTCAAAATATCGGCGGTACCGTTCCATATGTGGACGCCGGACGTTTACGAGGGCGCTCCAACTCCAGTCACGGTCTACTTTGCCTCCGCGGCGAAAGTGTCGGCGATGGCGATGGTCATTCGCGTGATCCTCGGCGCCTTCCCGGACGCGACCGGCCAATGGCAGCAGATCATTATCGCGATATCCATCGGCTCGATGGCGCTCGGCGCTTTCGCCGCGATTGGGCAGGCAAATATCAAGCGGCTGCTTGCCTATTCCTCCATCGGCCACGTTGGCTACGCGCTCATCGGCGTGGCGGCGGCGACGCCAAGCGGGGCAGCGGCTGAAGGCATATCGAGCGTACTCATCTATATGACGATCTACCTCGCCATGACGCTGGGCAGCTTCGCCTGCGTTCTCGGGATGCGCGACGGACGCGTGATGACCGAGGCGATCCAGGATCTCGCTGGCGTCTCAAGGGAACAGCCGTTGTTTGCGTTTCTGTTTGCGATGCTGTTGTTTTCGCTGGCAGGGATCCCGCCGCTTGCCGGCTTCTTCGCTAAATTCTACGTGTTCAACGCCGCGATCCAGGCTCATCTCTATTGGCTTGCGGTGGTGGGCGTGGTTTTATCGGTGATCAGCGCTTACTACTATTTGCGGATTGTTAAGGTTATGTACTTCGACGAGCCTGGAGTCGTCTTCGATCCAATGCCTTCATCGGTGCAAGTAACACTTGGAGTAGCGGCCGGTTTCGTGATCTTGTTCGCCCTCTATCCAAGCCCGCTCAAAGCCGCAGCCGACGCAGCCTCCCGTTCTCTCTTTTGAGCCGTGAACCAGCCCGACATTCCGGTTTTGCGTTTCGAAAGTCTCGATTCGACGAACGAAGAGGCCCTGCGACAGCTGGCGGCCGGCGCTGCCGCGCCCCTTTGGATCGTCGCGGATGAGCAGACTCGCGGGCGCGGGCGCGGCGGGCGTAGGTGGCATTCCCCGAAAGGAAACCTTTACGCGACCCTGCTCATCGAGACGCCCGTCAGCGCAGCCATCGCCACGCAGCTCTCATTTGTAGCCGCGCTTGCCGCGCACGACGCCATTGCAACACACCTGCCAGAAGAGCAAATCCCGCGGCTGCGCCTTAAATGGCCAAACGATGTGATGCTCGATGGCGCGAAACTCGCCGGTGTGCTGCTGGAAAGCCTGGCTCCCCCGAAAGGGACCGGGCTTGCCGTCGTCCTCGGTATGGGGGTCAACGTCACGTTTGCGCCCGCGGGAATGGAGCGCGCCGTAGCGAGCCTCGGTCTCGAATCGTCCGCCATCCCCCAAGTTTTCGGCGCGCTGGCGGCGGCGCTTGGAACGTGGCTTGCATGGTGGGATGAGGGGCGCGGCTTCGCGGCCGTTCGCGAAGCTTGGCTAAGCCGCGCCCTTGCGTTAAACGACCCTATCAGCGTGACTTTGAACGGGAACGCAGTTCGCGGCAGATTTCGCGGCGTGGACGCCGCGGGCGCGCTTCGGCTTGAAACTGAGCCGGGGGTTGTCATAATTGTGACCGCAGGCGACATTTACCCCGATGCGCCTGGCTGACTAGGCCGGGATGCGCACTACTCGAAAAGCAGGACACCAATAAAAGAATGCCAGCGACAGGAACGCCTGCCACATCCGAACTTGTGTTTCTGCCCCTTGGCGGCATCGGCGAGATCGGCCTCAACGTTTACCTTTATGGCATCGGCCCGGCCGAGGATCGCCAATGGCTCATGATCGATTGCGGGATCACTTTTCCCGACGACACCGAGCCGGGAGTGGATGTCGTGCTTCCCGACTTGCGTTTCATCGAGGAGGAGAGAAAGAGCCTCGCCGGCATTATTATAACGCACGCGCATGAAGACCACATCGGCGCGGTCGCCGAGATGTGGCCGCGCCTGCGCGCACCGGTCTATGTGACGAAGTTCGCCGCAAGGCTTCTCAAGGGAAAGCTTCAGGAATTTTCGCACGGCGCGGAAGTGCCCATCATCGAAATGGCGCAAGGCTCGCGTTTCAACATCGGCCGATTTGATGTGGACCTGATCACGGTGGCGCATTCCATCCCCGAATGCAACGCCATCTACCTGCGTACGCCCGGCGGAAACGTCATTCACACCGGCGATTGGAAATTCGATGACACGCCGGGCTGGGGCGACCCAACCGACGAGGCCAAGCTCGCCCGTTGCGGCGAGGAAGGCGTGCGGGCCCTGGTCTGCGACAGCACCAACGCCTTGCTTGAGGGCATCAGCCACACCGAACAGTCTGTCGCCGAGAACTTGAAGGCGCTTATCGGGCGCATGAAGGGGCGCATCGCGATCACGACGTTCGCTTCGAATGTGGGGCGACTGGTCGCCATTGGAGAAGCGGCGCGCGCCGCAAACCGCGAGTTGGTTCTTGTCGGCCGCGCCATGCACAGGGTCGTGGAGGCGGCAAGGGACTGCGGGCTTTGGCCGGAGCACCTGACCTACTCGGATCAAGACGCCTTCCCCTCGATCCCCCGCGATCACGTCCTCGCGCTTGTGACTGGCAGCCAAGGGGAGGCTCAAGCCGCGCTTGCCCGCATCGCCAAAGGCGAGCACCCCTTCGTCAAGTTCGACGCCGGCGACGCCGTCATTTTTTCATCGCGCACCATACCGGGCAACGAAGACCCGGTGATCCGCATCCAAAACCATCTCGCAGAGCGTGGCATCACGCTGATCACGGAAGCGCCCGACGGCCCCATCCATGCGTCGGGCCATCCGCGCAGGGGCGAGCTGACGAGAATGTACCGCCTGACACGGCCGGCCTATGTCGTCCCCATGCATGGCGAGCCGCGCCATCTGGAGTTGCATGCGGCCTTCGCCGAGGCGCACGGCATCATGGCGGTCCGGCGCGTTCGCGACGGTCGATTGTTTCATCTCGGGCCGGGCGATCCGCATATGCTCGATGGGGACGTGCCCGTGGGCAGGCTTTATCGCGACGGCAATATCGTGCTTCGGGCCGGAGACCCGGCGATTGTGCAGCGCAAGCGTCTTTCCTGGAATGGGCACATCGCCGTCTCGATCGTCATGTCGCGCAATGGTGAGATGGCGGCCGAGCCAGAGGTCGATGTGACGGGGGTTCCTTCGTTTGACACGAAGGGCGCCGATATGGCTGAGCGTGCGCTGAGCGCGGTTTACAATGCGGTCGAGAGCATTCCGCGCGCCAGGCGCAAGGATCGCGAGATGATCCGCGACGCCGTCACGCGGTCGATCCGGGCGGAGATGAGGCAGGTTTGGGGCAAGAAGCCGCTTTGCTCGGTGCTTATTTCTGTGATTTAACTCGTACAAATCGCCGAAGTATTGACCGGTAGTTTCCCCCTCACCCCATCCCTCTCACGCCAGGGGAGAGGGGGGGTAGCTCACGCTCGCCGCGCAGTCCCTCCTCCCTTCCGCATCCGCTTGCGGATGCGGAAGGGAGGAGGACAGGATGAGGGGGCTCGAGTTAGGAATTTCGGCGATCGGTATCATATGTAGGAGGTTGGCATGATCGGGCGTCTGAACCACGTTGCGATTGCAGTCAGGGATATGCAGGCCGCCGCCGCCGTTTATCGCGACACCTTAGGCGCGAGCGTCTCCGAGGCTGTGCCGCAGCCCGATCATGGCGTGTCCACGATTTTCATCACATTGCCGAACACCAAAATCGAGCTTTTGGAGCCGCTCGGCCCCAACTCGCCCATCGCGAAGTTTCTGGAAAGGAACGCGGACGGCGGCATCCACCACATTTGCTACGAAGTCGACGATATCCAGGCGGCTCGCGAGCAGCTTGTGGCGAAAGGAGCGCGTGTCCTTGGCGATGGGCAGCCAAAAATCGGCGCGCATGGCAAACCCGTTCTCTTCCTTCATCCGAAGGATTTTTGCGGGACGTTGATTGAGCTCGAACAGATGTAATCGGCGATGAATATCTACCTTACGATCACGATTTACCTGATATGCTGGTGGATCGTGTTGTTCGCTATTCTGCCGCTCAAGATGGGAGCGCAACCTGAGGTTACCGGTAGCGACCCAATCGCCGAGGCCGCTGGCGCTCCGAGTTCGCCCAATATCAAGCTCAAGTTTGTCGTGACGACAGTAGTCTCGGCGGTTCTCGCCGGGGCAATTTACGCGGCGTTTGACTACGAGCTTATCAAGCTGGACAATTTTTCGTTCTTCAACTTCGTGAAATAAAAGAAAAACAGCAAGGCAAGCCTTGCTGTTTAGTTTTTCCGATAGATGCTTTTTTTATAAAAACCGGCGCTAAAAGGAAGCACCGGCTTTTTAATCCTCCCTAGACCTGGGCGCCGCGTTCATTTACTCGCTCGACCATTTTTTACCCATGTCAAATCGGTATGGCAGAGTAGCCAAAATAGCAGGGCTTGTCATCACATCTTAACGCTTGAAACGCAAAAAAATGTACAATTTCGAATTTTTTCTCCCGCTGCATCAACATCCCAGTTTTTGACGCTACAATTGCGCCAAGGCGCGCAAATGCATCACCCGCTCCAGCGTCCCCAATCGCGGGGGCGAGTGGGGAAGCTCCTCGCTGCGCGCTTCCGTTTCATGCGGTTCATGCGCTGGCGCTCATGGGCGTATTCAAGCAACTCCGACACGCCGAACAGGATGAGGAGCACGCCGATGATCACCTCGAACGCCACAAGCATGCGCACGAGATTGCTCGATGGCACGATGTCGCCGTAGCCCACCGTCGCGAGCGTGATCACGGAGAAGTATAGCGCCTCGAAATAGGTCAAGCTCCGGTATTCGTCGCCGATGCGGAAATGCGGATCGGTTGAGCCACGGGAGATGATGCCGTACAACGCGGCGAACGCGATCACTAGGATGGCGTAGAAGGAGAGGAACGCAAACGCCGGTATGGCGAGCCGCGCGCTCCGCGTCAGGAACTCCTCCAGGAGCAGCCCGATGTCGATCAGAAACGTCGCAACCTCGTGACTGACGGCAAACACGATCACGCCGATGACGCCCATGGCCACGAGAAGCGTGGCGTCGGTGTTGACGCTTTTCTCCTCGATGCCGAACAGGATGTAGACGCTCAAGCCGACCGCCCACACCGGCAGCTGCCATAGGAAGGTTCGAAGCAGCCCCTTCCCGCCCTTGATGGCCCAATCCTCGACGTTCTCGCGGATCTCGTCGCGCCGGCGCCAGCACCCTGCAATGAAGAAGAGCACCGGCAGGGAAAAGCCGATCCCCAATGTGACCTTGCCGAGCGAGTAGAAAAGCCCTTCGACGAACAGCGCGAAGATCGACGCATAGACGGCGGTGAGGCTGGCGAAAGTGATCGGAAAAAGTCCGCTTTGAGGAAAAAGGTTCTCGATGGCGGCCATGGCGAAGGCCGCTGAAAACAAGATTGCGAAAAAGAGAAAGTTCGGCGAGCCTGCCACGGATATGCCGACAAAGGCCACAAAACCAAGGGAAAGCACATACAGGACCAGCTTTCGAGTTGTCTTCATGGTTCCGCACTCTGGTTCGGCCCGCTTTAATCAGGACCGATTAAAGGCGGAAAGTTGATCAACGTGTTAGAGTAGATCATCCGCGTCCGTCGAGACCCGGTAATCCGAAGGGGGCGAGCGAATTCCAGCTCAACCAGATCTGCTTGCGCAGAAAAGCAAGCCCGTTCCAGCTTTACCAGGAAATCTGATAGCAAGCGCCGGAAGTCCTAACCGGACTCTACGTCGTTCCCGCCCCGTCTGCACGAGGGTAAACTCCCGCGGGAACCCATCACGACGATTTATACCTTTCGTTTACTGGATGGGCGCCGTCGCGGGCTTGACGCCGTGCGAGTTTGCCGCATTGCCTCCCGTCTGGCTGTTGAGACGCCAGCCCTTATCGATAATACATCACATACCTTAAGTGCGGTTGCGGCGAGAGGCGGTAGGTCAAGCTTTCGGCTTCGCAATCGAAGCAGCGAGCCCGTCGCGGAGCGCAAGAGCCGCCCGAGCAGCATCCAAAGGAACATGGCTGGAGGGCGGGGTTTGCATCACTCAACGAGCGAAAAGCGGGCTGCATCGCATACGAGGAGAGCAATGGAACAGACAGAGGAACATCTCGAGGCGCATACCGAAGCGGTCGTGAAAAGCGGGCTGCATATCCAGGAAGAGATCGATCGGAAAGAAGAGTCCCGGCCGCAGCAAGAGAGGAAAAGCCAGCCGATGCAGGCCGGTCAGCGCGAGTATCCGGCGCATTTTCCGAAGCAGCACCTGAAGAAGCCGGGCTTGGAGGCTGAGCTTGAAGTCAAGCCCATGTATGAGGCGCCCGATTACAAAGGTTCCGGCAAGCTTCAGGACATGGCGGCTCTCATAACCGGCGGCGATTTCGGCATAGGCCGCGCCGTGGCTGTGCTTTACGCACGCGAAGGCGCCGATATCGCGATTATCTATCTGAACGAGCATGAGGATGCGGAGGAAACCAAGCGCGCCGTCGAGAAGGAAGGCCGCCGCTGCATTCTGATCCCGGGCGATGTCGCGCATCGCGGATTCTGCCGTCAGGCCGTGGAACTTACCGTGGCGGAGTTCGGCAAGCTCGACATCCTCGTGAACAACGCCGCATTCCAGGAGCACGTTGAGGATTTTCTGGACCTGACCGAGGAGCACTTCAACCGCACGCTCAAAACCAACCTCTACGGCTATTTCAACATGGCCCAGGCCGCAGTGCCGTATCTCAAGCCGAAAAGCTCAATTGTCATGACGGGCTCCGTCACCGGCATTTTGGGCAACAAGGACCTGCTCGATTATTCGATGACGAAGGGCGGCATTCATGCGTTTGCGCGCTCGCTGTCGACGCATCTCATTCCGCGCGGCATCCGCGTGAACGTCGTGGCGCCCGGCCCGGTGTGGACGCCGCTCAACCCGGCCGACAAATCCGCCGAACGCGTCCAGAGCTTCGGCGGCGACACCGAGATGAAGCGCCCGGCCCAGCCCGAAGAGATCGCGCCAGCCTATGTGTTCCTCGCCGCGCCAACCATGTCGAGCTATATCACCGGCGAGATTATCCCCATCCTTGGCGGCTACGCGGGCGGTTAAGCAGTTTTCGCGACTTCGCCAGCCCAACAGCCCACTCCATTCATTCTGCCTTCAGGCCGGAAGCGACGCGCACAGCTCCGGTCGAGATAGGTGATTATGGAAAGCGCTTGCGAAACCTTAAGCCTCTCCTTAGCAGAATTGTTTTGCCGGACCCGGCCCCGGCAATAATCGAAATGTGGCGCGGCAGGAGCGCAGCGTCGAGAATGACCCGGCCACCAATCTGACCTCGCCCGAAGCGGTGGCCGATAGGGATCTGGTGCGCCTCGTCGCCGGAACGAGTCTCCGGCTTTGCCTCGGTGCGACTCGTCCAATGAGCGGCGTTGTGCACGCCCTCATACCGCCTTGCGGCGCGTCCGCCAACGCCGCCGCCAAGCATTTCTGCCGAGGTCGCTGCTGGCGCGCCAGCGCCGGCCAAGGGGAAGGGACGCGGCTGCTCGCGTTAAGTTACACGATCGCAAGTCATTGCTTCGCGATTTAGTTATTGTTCGGAGTGTCCTTAGGGCTGCTTTTCGTCTGTGACGCGTTTCGCGCCCGGCAAGCCGCCTACCGTATCGTCGGAGCTGCTTGAGTTGGATTTAGGAGTTGGGGCTCCGGCAGGCGCTGGGGCGGCGACGGCGGGAGGAACCGCATGAAGCGATCTCGTGGCGGCCGGCGCGGTTTTACTGGAGTAGGGCTGCGCATTCTTATCGGGCGATGGCTGAGCCGCGCCCAGTTTCGAACCGGTGTCTTCGGCTAGGCAAGCGCCGGCGCCCAAAAGCGCAGAGGACACACCGAGAAGGACTAAGGCTGCAAATTTCGTCATACCCTGCTCCCTGAAATTGTCTTGACCGATAAAGGCGAAGGCTCTCGCCACGAGCGGATGCGTTGAGCGATCGAGATGGACAGAGCCCATGACAGGATCGCCAACGCCGTTGGAAGAGGAGCGTGCATCACAAAGAAGGGCACGCTCAAGCCAATAATTAGTAATGTTCCACCGATGCCAAGCACGATGTCGGCGTCGCTGTTCCAGCCGACGGCGGCGCCGAGAAGACCGACCGTAAGCAGCAGGAGGAATTGCGGCCAGGATCCCCAGTTGAAAAAGAACCGCTGATCGAGGATTTGCGCCAATGCTTGAGCGTGAATGAACACGCCGGGGTAGACCGTGGGCTCGTCGCCAACAGAGAAAGGCACGTTGAGTTGGTCCATGCCGGCAAAGTTGGGGCCGATGAGAACGATCTTGTTCTTGAGATCGGCGATCGGGGCGCCGCCCTCCGGAGACAGGATTTCGTGCGCTGAGTAATGCGCGAAGGGTTCTCCGCCCTGCGGACCGAGAAGCCAGTCGATGCGCTGCGTGCCTTCGGGGATTTCCTTCGGACCGAAAAGCAACACTGCGGATGGCAAGCGCGCCAGCATGCTAGTGAGCGATGTGTAGCCGTTATCCACTGGGCCGTGATCTAAGCCGCGTGTGGCTCTGTCGCCTAGCATGAACACTTCCTTCGAGCGGCTGAGATGAATGTGGCCCGCCGGCCGCTTCACTCTTTCAATAAAAGCGCGCTGGTAAGCCCTTTCGTTATCCGTTCGCAGTAAGCTATCCTTGACAGCAGCGATGACGATGGGCGATTTAGCATCCCTGATCGCGGCCACGAGCTGCACGTCCTTCACTGGGTCAATGGCGCCTTTGAAGTAAAAATCGATGCCGATCGCCGCCGGCCCTTGCTCCGCGACGGCCGTGATGAGCTTCGCCATCCATCCCCGGTCGACGGGCACCGTCCCAGGAAGGCCGGCCTTTTCAAGGCTTTCAGCGTCCACATATACAAGAGCGACATCTTTGTAAGGCTCATCGAGATGCTTGGAAAAGTACCGGATCAGCCAATCCTCGGTCCAATGATCGGAGCCTTCCGGAAGATAATTGTTGCGGCCGAGATAATTGACGGCAAAAGCCTGAACCGCGACCAGAACAATGACCGCAGCAATCGCGCCCCACTTTGATAGAGACCTTGCATACATAACGCGCTTTTATCTCATGGGCGGGAAAGCGCAAGCTCGGGCTTCGCCCCGGTCACGGAAAGCCTCACATGCCGTCAATTCGAACTTCCCTTGACGGGCTTGCGATCAATCGCGCGCTCGGAACGACGGTCCGGCAGCCGCTCTATTCGGCGGCGCGGGCAGCTGCACGCGAGTGATAAGCGTCGATGCGCGCCTCGATCTCGTGCCGGAAATGCCGGATCAGCCCTTGCACGGGCCAAGCCGCGGCGTCGCCGAGCGCGCAAATCGTATGCCCCTCGATCTGCTTCGAAACGTCGAAGAGCATGTCGATCTCGGCAAGCTCGGCCCGCCCCTCGGACATGCGGTCCAGAACCCGCCACATCCAGCCCGTGCCTTCGCGGCACGGCGTGCATTGACCGCAACTCTCGTGTTTGTAGAAGTATGAGATGCGGGAAATGGCCTTCACGATATCGGTAGACTTGTCCATGACGATCACGGCAGCCGTGCCAAGGCCGGAACCCACGTTCTTAAGGCTGTCGAAGTCCATGCCAAGATCGTCGCACATATGCGCAGGCACGCACGGCACGGAAGAACCGCCTGGAATGACGGCGAGCAGGTTATCCCAGCCGCCGCGCACGCCGCCGCAATGCGTCTCGATCAGCTCCCTGAGCGTGATGCCCATTTCTTCTTCGACATTGCAGGGCTCGTTCACGTGGCCCGAGATGCAGAAAAGTTTTGTGCCGGTGTTGTTCGGTTTGCCGAGCTTGGCGAACCAGCCCGCGCCGCGCCTCAGAATGTCCGGCACGACGGCGATAGATTCGACATTATTGACGGTGGTCGGCGCGCCCCACAGGCCGGCGTTCGCCGGGAAGGGCGGCTTCAGCCGCGGCTGCCCCTTTTTGCCTTCGAGGCTTTCGAGAAGCGCCGTTTCCTCTCCGCAGATATATGCGCCGGCGCCGTGATGGATGTAGATGTCCAAATCCCAGCCATGCACGTTGTTCTTCCCGATCAGGCGCGCCGCATAGGCTTCGTCGATGGCGGCCTGCAAGCGCTGGCGTTCGCGGATGAACTCGCCGCGAATATAGATATAGCAGGTGTTGGCGCGCATCGCGAAAGAGGCGAACAAACAGCCTTCGACGAGGAGATGCGGGTCGTGCCGGAGGATCTCACGGTCCTTGCAGGTGCCGGGCTCCGATTCATCGGCGTTGACGACGAGGTAATGCGGCCGGCCGTCGGACTTTTTCGGCATGAAAGACCATTTCAAGCCCGTCGAAAACCCGGCGCCGCCACGCCCGCGCAGTCCGCTCGCCTTGACCTCTTCGACGATCCAGTCCTGGCCCCTCTCCATGAGCACCTTGGTGCTGTGCCACGCGCCGCGTTCGCGGGCTGCTCTCAGCCCCCAATCATGGATCCCATAAAGGTTTCTGAAGATGCGATCTTTATCGGACAGCATGGATCAATCCTCGTCCTTCGTCTTGCCTTGCCGCTGACCGGCCGCATCCGGCGCGGCGCCGCCCGGAGTATCCGTTTCGGCCAGCGCTTTCGCCGCCGCCATCCATTCCGCCGTCTTGCCTTTGAAACGGGGAAACCTCGTCTCGACCCACTCCCGGTCCTCATCGGACCAGCGTCCGATTTGCCCGTAGCGATAGACGCCGATCTCGTTGAGGAGATGCTGGAACTCCGAGTTGATTCCCGCAACCTTGGTCAGGTCGTCGTAGCGGGCGCGCGCTTCCTCGACCTTGCCCGTATCGCCAATTTCAGGCTCCGGCGGCTTCACAGGCGACACGGCCTCCGCCACGGCCTGGGCCTTATTCTGGATTTCGCTCTCCTGGGCGGCGCGATCGGGCGCGCGCGCCGCATCCTGCGGCCGCGTTCGCTCTGCCCCTTTAAGCGTCGTCGGGCCGCTGACGGGGGCGGAGAATTGGCGCGCGATCTGCGGCCCCGGTTTCATCGCTCGGCCACGCCGCAGCCCTTCCAGCAGCGCTTCGAAATTCTCAGGCGTGAGATCCTCATAATAGTCGTCGTTGATCTGGGCCATGGGCGCGTTCACGCAGGCGCCCAAGCATTCCACCTCAATCCAGGAAAAAACTCCTTCCCGCGTCACCTCGCCCTGCGGCCCGATCTCGCGCTCGCAAACCGTCTTCAGCTCATTTGCGCCGCGAAGCATGCAGGGCGTCGTCCCGCAGAGCTGCACATGGTAGCGGCCCACGGGCGACAGATTGAACATGGTGTAGAAGGTCGCGATCTCATAGACGCGGATGTAAGGCATGCCGAGAAGATCGGCGACGTAACGGATCGCTGGCTCCGGCAGCCACCGGTCGTGCTGCTCCTGCGCTCTCCAAAGAATGGGGATGACCGCGGCCTGATGACGGCCCTCGGGGTATTTCTTGATTTGCTCCATGGCCCACGCAAGATTCTCGGGCGTGAACTCGAAGGCGCTTGGCTGGTTGGGGTCAAGACGGCGGACGGACATGCGGCGTTTCCATGGTTATTGTTTGTAGATAACCGAGATGCGGGACAACGGCTAGAGGTTATGAACGCGCAGCAGCGCTGAAGATGCAGGCGCCGTTATTGCGGAAGCATGTTGAGCTCACCGAAGGCCACCATGCCAAGCAAAACAAATGTGCTGAAGAAGGCTAGGAAGAAACAATAAGTGCCGCGCCTGAAGGACCGCACAATCTGAAAGAGCGTGCTCTCGATCTCTTCCTCCGGCAGCGTGGAGAGCAAGTGAAACTTCGTCTTTGGGTTCTCGATCTGCGCGCTCCAGCCGACGGAAAGCGTCAGGCATCTGAGATAAAGGAAACAAGCCGTGACAATGAAAAATGCGTTCACGGCGAGGAAGGAAGCGTACACCGTGCGGTGCGCCGTTGAGGGGTAGATCATCGCGTTGTAGAAGTAGACGCAGACGGCAAATAGGATGGCCGTGAATTGCAGGAGCGATCCGGCATTATTCTGGATGCGGCCGATTTCCGACAGGTGCAGCCCGATCTTATCGGCGGACGAAATCTCATTGTTGAACGCGACCATCATCCCATCCCGCGATGCGGCAGAATAAGCCGCCGCTTGCGTTGTCACATAACGGGGAACGGGCGCGCGGGCAAGGCCGATGGGGGCTAAATCGATTAAGCGGATTCTCTATTGTTCAGAAGTCGGGCTGGCGCGCCCCGGCCACACGGAAGAAGCGGCCCTCTCGTCAATTTTGCTGGGTTAGTTCCCTAATCACTTCGTTATTTCTGAGGACTTCCCCTGTGCCTTTCACCATTTTGATGTGGGATGGGTGCCCGCCAAGCTGAACCGCCAGCAGCAAGAAGCTCCAGGGAACGCCTGCGTCAGTCTGAAAACCCTTATCCGTGTCAAACTTGTCAAGTTCGAGCAGCTCCCGAAGGCCGGCGGCGATAAACGGTAACTTGCCGCCTGTTTTTGTCTCGGCGTAGACCTTGCTCTGAGCATTCTTGATGTTTCCCGCGTATAGTTCGCGGAGTAGAAAAGCCGTTATGCGGGCCTTGCCGCTGTTTGCCCCTACACCTTCCAGGTCCTTCTGATTGAGACGGACCAATTCGTCGGGCACGCTCGACAATTCATTTAGAATCGTTGTTTGCACCCAGTCCGCACGCTCTTGGGCGGTGTCCTTCCGTCCTTTTGGGCTCGGGGGGAAGCCGGAACGTATGAGGAAGTTCAATTCCCGCTCCGCGAGGGTAAGATAGGCCGAAATATCTTCGATGGTCAGCCCGCGCCAGACCGGATAGCTTTGCTTGAAGCCGAAGATGGAGCCGATGATTGCAGCCAGAACTGCAATGACAATCGCGCCCCAAATAAGCACGTTGCTCCAGGGGAAATCGCCGAGCGACAAGTCACCTGCAACACGCGAATAGCGGCGCAGCGCCTGACCGATATACGGCGTAGCCACCAACAGCGCAAAAAGCGCGAACGCTTTCAGCCAAATCCATATCCGCATCGTGAAGACCTCAAGCCCACCATCTTGAGCGCGATCGCATCCCACGTCCGGGTTCGAATCGCCGCCACCAGCATAATAAGATTGGCGGCTTCGCGTAAGGGCGAAATCGAACGGATCTGACCGGGCGCACAACCCGGACAACTCCGTTGGCGTTTCCGGGATGACCCTTCAGGCATCCTCCCTCGTAACGATCCGCGAGCCCTTTTCAAGCGCCTTGTGCACGGGGCACTTATCGGCGATGGCGAGAAGCTTCCGCCGCGCCGCTTCGTCAAGCTCGCCCTCCATGCGAATCACACGCTCGAATTGGCCGATCTTCGCGTCCTTGCCTTCGGCGCACTCCTTGCAATCGTCCATGTGGCTCTTGTCATGGCGAACGCGAACCTGAACGCGCTCCAGCGGCAGCTTCTTGAAATCCGCATAGAGACGCAGCGTCATGGATGTGCAAGCCCCAAGCGCGATGGCCAGATAATCGTAAGGGCTGGGGCCGGTGTCCGCGCCGCCCAGCGCCTCGGGCTCATCCGCGAGAAGGCGGTGCTTGCCAACGCGCGCATCCTGCTGAAACTTGCCGCGCCCGGTTTCGGTTACGCAGGCCACGCCCGCATCCGGCGCAGGCTCGTCCAGCGCTTCCACCGATCCCATGATGTAGCGCGAGGCCCATGCGCTCAAGACCTCGGCGACATAAGCCGCATCCTCGCGTTTCGAAAGCAAATGATCGGCGCCATGGAGCGAGATGAAGCTTTTCGGATGCTTGGCCGCCGTGAAGATCGCCGACGCATTTTCAAGCCCGACGATGGCGTCCGTTGGCGAATGGAAAACGAGAAGGGCCTTTCGCATCGTGGCGATCCGCTCGTGCAGCCGGGCGCCTTCGACATCCTCAAGGAATTGCCGCTTGATTGTGAAGGGGCGCCCCGCAAGCGTCACCGCGGCCTCGCCCTTTTCGCGGATCTCATCGAGATGGGCCGCGAAATTCTTCGTGACATGCGCCGCATCGGCAGGCGCTCCAATGGTCGCGACGGCTTTCGCCTCGGGAATATCGTTGGCGGCTGCGAGCACCGCGGCGCCGCCGAGGCTATGCCCGATGAGAATATCGGCCGGCATTACGGCAGCGCGAAGATAGGCGGCCGCGGCGAGCAGGTCCTGCACGTTGGAGGAAAAGTTCGTGTTCGCGAACTCGCCCTCGCTCATGCCGAGGCCCGTGAAATCGAAGCGGAAAACGGCGAACCCGCGTTGCGTGAGTTCGCTCGCGATGCGCGCCGCGGCAAAAATGTCCTTCGAGCAGGTGAAGCAGTGCGCAAAGAGCGCCAGCGCGCGCGGCTTGCCCTGGCCGTAATCGAGCCGGGCGGCGAGCGGCGCGCCGTGCGAGCCAGGGAAGGTTATCTTTTCGGAACGGGCAGCCATGTTTGGAACCCCTTTACAGCCGCTGAACTATCTTCATCATATCGGCTTCCGATCCGGTCTTACATCCAGCCGCGATCGCAAAGAGGAAACAAATCATGAAAAAGGCGGCTGTTCTCGCCCTGTTCGCCGCGCTTCTCGCCGGCGGCTTTTCGGCTGCCAAGAGCGCGGAGAGGGGTCTCAGAGTTCATCGGGTTGGGCATCGCTATGCCCACTATGCGCATCATGTCCGGCATGCCAGGACGGTTTATCCGGTTTATCGCAGCCCGCGCTACATCCCGCCGCCGGAGGAGCAGGAGCCTCACTTCTTCGAGTTCTTCCCGACGAACCGCGTGAACACGCATATGTATTAGGCTGCGTGCGGCGAATCGGAATCGCTGTCTTTGCGGGCTGCAAGCATGCCTCGGCGCGCTTGCGGCTTAGAGGTGTCGCGCTGCTCCTGAGCAAACTTAATAATGCCGGAAGCGGCAGTAGAACTTTCCGGGCTTTTGCGAAAGAAAGCTGAATTGCCGCTGGCTTCTTTTTTTGATTTATCCCAATATGCATAGAAGGTAAAACCTTAGAATACTCGTTGGCCGGCGCTTTCATCGAGTATAAAAAGCAACTACGACGCCAGGAATTGGCCTTCAATCAAAAATGAGACATATCAAGCGATTTTGAACGATATGGCGAAATATAGAAATAAGAAGTCTGCAAGCGGAAACGGCTCAGATAACAAGCAATTGCATGCTGAGCCGAACTTTCCGATCGTCGGCATAGGGGCGTCCGCTGGCGGCGTTAGCGCTTTGCAGGCCTTTCTTCAGGAAATCCCCGCGGGCACGGGCGCAGCCTATGTGGTGATCGTACATCTCGATCCCACCCATGTAAGTGAGCTGACGGAAATATTGGCGCAGAAGGCGCACATTCCGGTCCAGGAGGTAGGCGAAAATGCGCCGCTTAAGCCTGATAACATCTACGTCATTCCGCCAAATCGCCAGCTTCTCGTCAGCGGTCATTCCATTGGAACCTTCGCATTCGAGGAGCCGCGCGGGCGGCGCTCTCCAATCGATCAGTTCTTCCGCTCTCTTGCCGGTCAGCATGCCGACGGGATCGCCGTTGTCCTGACGGGAGCCGGTTCCGACGGCACGGTAGGCGCCAAAGCGATCAAGGAAGCGGGCGGACTCATCCTCGTGCAAGACCCCAATGAGGCCGAGTATCCGTCCATGCCGCGAAGCGCCATCGCAACCGGGCTGGCCGATGTCGTGCTGCCCGTGCGCGATCTCGCCCGCCAGCTCGTGGAGCTTCTCAACGCGAATTTGCAGGTTCCCGCCGAACGGGCGGGACTAACCGACGACGACCTGGTGAAGCGGCTTCTAACATTCGTGCGTTCAAGAACCGGCCATGATTTTTCCCGGTATAAGCGTTCCACCGTCCAGCGCCGGCTTTCCAGGCGAATGCAAGTCTGCAAGGTGGAAAGTCTGAGCGAGTACTTCACCCTCATCAAGCAAAAACCCGAAGAGATAAGGAGCCTGTTCGCCGACCTTCTCATTTCCGTGACCACGTTCTTCCGCGATCACGCCGCCTTCGACGCCTTGGCCCGTAAGGTCATTCCAAAGCTCTTCGATATGGATGACTCCTCTGGCCCCCTTCGCGCCTGGGTCGCCGGCTGCGCCAGCGGAGAGGAAGCCTATTCGATCGCCATCCTGTTCGCCGAGGAAGCGGCCCGTCGCGATATCAGGATGGAGTTGCAGCTTTTTGCGTCCGACCTGGATGTCCACGCCTTGGCGAACGCGCGGGAGGGCCGGTATCCGCTGGCGATCGAGGCGGACGTGGGCGAGGAGCGCATCCGCAAGTATTTTCTGAAGGAGGGCGATCATTATCGCGTGCGGCGCGAAATCCGCGACATGGTCGTATTCGCCGCGCACAGCATACTCAAAGATCCGCCATTCTCGAGGCTGCACCTCGTCTCCTGCCGCAACCTTCTTATTTACTTGGAAAAAGACATTCAGCAACAGGTTCTTACTCTCTTCAATTATGCGCTTCGGCCGGGCGGCTATCTTTTCCTTGGCTCCTCAGAGACAGCCGATAGCCCGCCGGGACTTTACCGCCCGGAGGATCGCGAAGCCAGAGATATGAGTCCGTTCGCGTCGCCGGAGATAACAGGGAGCTTCCCCGATTACTTATTCCGCAATCCGGCGCTGGCGACATGCCCGGAATCGCCGCCTCGGCGCAGACCTCGGCGCGAACCGCTCCGGCGTCGCATCAGAACGCCCTTGAGCTGACGGCTCCGCCCAGCATCCTCGTCAACATCGCCCACCAAATCGTCAACATGTCCGGGGACGCAGGCCGTTTCATTCAGCCCTCCGGGGGCCAGATGCGTAACGACGTCACCGAACTTGTGCGGTCTGAACTCCGTTTCGATTTGCGCGCCGCCTTGCATCGGGCTTTCGAGCGAAATCAGCCGACCCTCACTTTGCCGGTGCCCGTCCGCTTCAACGGCGCGCCACGGAGAGTTTTTCTCCAGGTCAGGCCTGTCGCGGCGGAGCAGGACAATCCAAGCCAAGCAGTCGTTTTCTTCATCGAGGGCGATGCCGTCGAAGGGCAGGACAGCGACGCGCCCCGGCCTGAGCAAGATCAAGCCTCCACCGGCGCGATCCGCCGTCTCAAGGAAGAGATAGAGCTCATGCGCGCGCGCCTCAAAGCGAGCGGGGAAGATTTCGAAGCGGCCAATGAGGAGCTGCGCGCGGCCAATGAAGAGCTGCAATCGATCAATGAGGAATACCGGTCCACGGCGGAAGAACTGGAAACCAGCAAGGAGGAGCTGCAATCTGTCAATGAGGAGCTTCAGACGGTCAATGCAGAGCTGAGAACCAAGCTCGGCAGCGTGTCCAGCGCGAATAACGACCTCAAAAACCTGATGGACGCCACCGAAGGCGGAACTCTGTTTCTCGATAACGAGCTTCGCATCAAGCGCTTCACGCCAAGAATGGCGGAACTCTTCAATATAAAGGCCACTGACGAAGGGAGGCCTATCACCGATTTCACGCACCGCCTCGTTTACCCAAACTTTACCGAGGACGCGCATACTGTTCTTAAGGATTTGAAGATAGTTGAGCGCGAAATAGCCAGTAACGGAAACTGGTTTCTCACCAGGCTTCGACCCTATCGAACAATCGACAATCGCATCGATGGAATCGTTTGCTCCTTCGTGGACATCACGGATCGTGTGATGATCGATGCTGCGTTGAAGACGAGTGAGGCGCGTCTGAACCTCTTGCTGAGCGAGCTTTCTCATCGCGTAAAGAACACCCTGGCTGTGGTGCAGGGGATGGCGCGACTCTCGTTCGCCAATGACCTTCCAAGGGAGCAAGCGCTAGAGGCGTTTACGGACAGGCTGTCCGCGCTCTACACCGCTCACGATCTCCTCGTGAGCAGCGATTGGCGCGGACCGGAGTTGCGGGAACTGGTCCGGAAACAGCTTGCCCCCTACGGCGGTGGCGGAGCCCGTGTGATTTCGAGTGGCCCGAACGTTTCCTTGCCGCCGGATATAGCGACGCCGCTTGCGCTCATTTTGCATGAACTCACTGTAAATGCTATCAAATATGGAGCGCTCTCGCTGGAAACGGGAACCTTGCGCCTGGAATGGGGATTTACGGACGACGGAGCCGAGTTTCAGTTGCGCTGGTGCGAATTGGGCGGCCCAGCGGTGCAGCCGCCATCCAAGGAAGGCTTCGGCAGCTATCTGATCCAGAACGGGCTGCCAGATGCAAAGGTCGCGCTGAACTATCTGCCGGAGGGAGTGCTATGTACCGTAACGCTACCGGCGAAGCTTGTGCAGAGGGGATGAATTCGGTTTCCGATCAGCCATTGCATGGCGCAAGGATCCTGATTGCGGAAGACGATGCGATCCTTGCCTTCGACCTCGGCATAACGCTTCAAAAGGCGGGGGCGCAGATCCTAGGACCAACGCTCACCCTGGCCCACACGCTTTCCCTCGCGCAGACCGCTCCGATGTCGGCCGCCGTGCTCGACGTGAGCTTACGCGAGGAGGAAGTATTTCCGGCGGCGCACGCGCTGAAAAATCGCGGGGTGGGCCTCGTGTTCTATACAGGCTACGCCGGCGTCGAAAGCCTCAAGCGGGACTGGCCGGAGGCGCAGGTGCTCACCAAGCCGGCGCCGGTCAGGCTTTTGATCCAGGCGGTTTGCCGGGCTTGCGTCCCTGGCAAGGGTCATGGCGCCCCCGTCCCTTGAAATCGCATTGCGACAGCACCTACGTTTCCGGGGCAAATCGGGACGCATAGAGCTCCGCGCGGTCGAGCGCCGCTTGCACACGCTGATAGGCGTCATTGCCGATCTCGCCTTCGTGGAGCAAGTTAGCAATCGCCTCCCGCGCGGCAGAAACGGCCCGGACGTGCAGCCGGTCGTGCTCGCTCAGCCTCAAAACCTCCTGCTCCTCGCCGCCGCTCTCGTCTCCGCGGGCGAGCGCGGCGTTATATTCGATGCGAAGCGCCTTCGGAGCGTGAAATGGGGAATGCCCGGCACAAGGGCCAAAAGCGCGCCGCCAAGCGCGAGCAACGAAGGATACGGAACCGAGAACTGTGTCGCGAGACGGGTCAGAAGAACCGCGCCGATGAGCAACACAAGAATAAAGACGAAAAGATCCAACGCTCTTCCGCATTGCGCTCTTGATCGCCTGCTCGCTGGGGGAGCGCACGTTTCATGCATGGAGCATCGTTAAATCAACGGAACCATGCCGCTGCAGACGGATATGAAGGCTTCCCAGGCCACGCAGGTTCCCGCACGCATTATGGGCCTTGGGCGCCGCCGAGCTAAACTGCAAGCAATCGCGCCCGGCAAAGAGATTTGCTAGTGACGATGCTTGAAGGCGCCCGGTGGCGACGACACCGGCCAAGTCTCCTTAGATTGGGCCGGGTGGCGGCACGAGCTGCTGTGTCAGCGGGTTCCAGCGCCAGGGCGCGCGCGAATGCAGGTGGGAACCGCCGATGTCGCGGTTCAGATAGCGATGCTGAAGCGCGTCCGCATGCCCCGACAAAACAGAGTAGCCGAGATGCGTGAACGACAGCTCGCTGGTTAGATACGCCTCTCGCGCCTCTTCCGGCATCGCAGGCGAGAAGGTGAGCCCTTTGAAGCCCGCGATGAGGGGCGCGCCGCCTGCGCATAACTCATCGAGCGTATGATAGAAGCTTAAATCGCCCATGAAGAACGGCTCTTCGGATTCGCTAAAGGCTTCATAGAGTTCGACCGGCCGCTTCACGCCGAGGCCAACAAGGCTCAAAATCGTCCATTCGGTGCGGGACAGCCCCGATCCGTGGTTTGGAAGCTCGTCGAGAAGCCGGAGCATCGCGAGCCGCAAAAACGGAAGGATGTGCGTGCTCAGGCGCAAAAGCGCGGCCCACGGCTCTGGCGTCGGAGCGCGAAAGCCGCTCCACGCAAGGCGCGCGAGCGCAAGATGAGCCTCCGAGGCGGGCTCCATCAGATGGAAATGCGTCTTCAGCGCCTTTGGCGTTTCCCGGCCCAGATATCGCCCTGCCTGGATGATAAAGACGCCGTCGCGACGCTTCTCGGATGCGAAAAAATCGAGCACCTGGATGAGTTGAAGCTGGTCGTAAAGATCGTGCTCGAACCAAAGCAGGACGGTGTTGAACTCGGCGTGCTTACGGAGAATCCCGTCGCGCGAGCGAAATGCGGCGCGCAGCGCCTCCACGGATAGCCAGCCTCTTTGGGCGAGGAATTGCGCGCGAACGGCGGAAAGCTGTTCGAGCGGCAGCCCGGCCGGCACAGGGCCTTCGTGGAGGATATCGCGCCAAGGCAGAATCTCACCGCCGATACGCGCCTCGCGCATGCGCGCCACAGCATCGTCGCCATTGGTGATGATCAGCCGGTCCCCCATTCTTTCTATTTAGCCGCGCCCACGGTAAGGCGCAACGCCTTGATCCGGCACCCAAAGGCCATTCGGCAGATCGCCCACAGCATAGAACACGTCGATGGGTATGCCGCCTCGGGGATACCAATATCCGCCGATGCGGAGCCAGTGCGGATTTAGCACTTTATCGAGCCTTTTGCCGATGGCGACGGTGCAATCCTCGTGGAAAGCCGCATGGTTGCGGAACGAGCTCAGATAAAGCTTCAGCGATTTCGACTCCACAAGCAGGCCGCGCGGAACGTAGTCGATGACAAGATGCGCAAAATCAGGTTGTCCCGTCACCGGGCAAAGCGCGGTAAACTCCGGCGCGGTGAAGCGCACGGTATAAAGCGTTCCGGGGTGCGGGTTCGGCACGGCCTCAAGCCGCGCCTCATCCGGAGACGCTGGAAGCGTGGAATGGCGCCCGAGCTGTGTAAGCCCGGAGTAATCAGGGTTGTTCATGCAAGGCTCCGTTACGCAAACTGCGTTAGGCACGGGTGGTATATTGAGCCGCAGCGCGGCCTCTCCCAATGGGAGAGGCCGGGTCGCTTGCGATCCGGGTGAGGGGTAACGACTTGATACTTCAAGTTAACACCCCTCATCCTGTCCTTCTCCCCACGGGAGAAGGGACGTCAAATCGCGATCTCCGATCGAGAAACTTCGCGTAATTTTCGCACGTGTTCCAAACATAATCTGGCCAGACCAATAAGCATGCGTCCCTTGGCCGGACAACGAATGGCTGCTTAGAGTCTTTGGTAGTCGCAGAGTCTCTTCGCAAAGCTAAGATAGCCGCGCCCCTCGTCAAGCCTAAGCGCATGCCGTGTTGAACTCTGCTCAGCGCTTTGTCAGCGAATGCCGATCAATTTATGGGTTTGCAGCGAGAGCCGCCAGGGGGGGTGCGCAAGGCAATAACGCGCCGCGGCCTCGAGATTTTCGCGGTGCTGCGGGCCGTCCATGGGCTGCAGGAAAAAGTGCTTGAAATTCAGGCGCTCGAACTGCGGAGGCTGGGCGCCGATTTGCGGAAATACGAGTTTCAGCTCGTCCCCGTCTCTCTGCGCAAGAGGAACGCCCGCTTTGGGGCTCACGCAAATCCAATCGAGGCCGGAGGGAGCGGGCCGCGTGCCATTCGTTTCGAGCGCAACCATGAAGCCGCGCGCGTGAAGGGCTTCGATCAGGGGAGCGTCAAGCTGCAAGGTTGGCTCGCCGCCGGTGCACACGACATAGGGTTTACATTTAGGAGCATCCACTGCTTCGCGCCAAGTCTGCGCGACCGCGTCGGCGAGCATTTCGGCGCATTCGAACTTGCCGCCGCCGGGTCCGTCATAGCCGACGAAATCGGTATCGCAGAAGCGGCAGAAAGCGCGGCCCTTGTCGCGGACTTGCCCCGTCCAGAGATTGCAGCCCGTGAAGCGCAGGAAAACAGCCGCACGGCCAACTTGCGCGCCTTCGCCTTGCAGCGTCGGAAAGATTTCTTTGACCGTATACATGGATTTAATCTGGCGCTCCGGCGCTGGCATGCCAGGCGCGGTAGCCCTTTTCGCGAAGATTGCAAGCTGGACACGCGTCGCACCCGTAACCCCACTCGTGACGGTGCTCGCGGTCACCCTTGTAGCAAGTATGAGTGTGTTCGGCAACGATATCTACAAGCGGTTGACCTCCTAGCGAGTGGGTCAGGGCCCAGGTCTCGGCCTTCGTTCGCCACATCAGCGGCGTGATGATTGTGAACCGCTCCTCGGTTCCAAGGTTGATGGCGTGGTTCAGGGCTGACAGCGTCGCGTTGCGGCAATCGGGGTAGCCTGAGTAGTCGGTCTGGCACATCCCGCCGACGAGATCGCGAATGCCGCGCCGGAAGCCGAGCGCCGCGGCGAGGGTGAAAAACAAGAGATTGCGGCCGGGCACGAAGGTGTTCGGCAGGCCATTCGCGCCGAACGCGATCTCGGCGCCGGTCGTAAGCGCCGTATCGCTCACCGCGCCCAAAACCGAAAGATCGAGCACATGATCGGGGCCGAGACGCGTGGCCCATTCGGGATATGCCGCCGAAAGGGCTTCGCGCAGCTTCGGACGGCAATCGAGCTCCACGCTATGGCGCTGCCCATAGGAAAAGCCAAGAGATTCGACGGAATCATACCCCGTTAAGGCCCACGCAAGGCAAACGGCGGAATCCGGCCGCCCGACAGCAAGACCAGACTTTTCCTGATTGTCTTTTGTATGCCACTCATGCCCACCGATTAAACCTCTTTGTAACCGCACGCGAGTCCTTTAAAACGCCGTCGGGCTTAATAGTTACCAGACGCTTCGAGGAGTCACCTTCATGACCGCCATCACTGACATCATTGGCCGCGAGATTCTCGACAGCCGCGGCAATCCAACTGTCGAAGTCGACGTGGTGCTGGAGGACGGCTCGACCGGCCGCGCCGCGGTTCCGTCCGGCGCTTCCACCGGCGCGCACGAGGCTATCGAAAAGCGCGATGGCGGCGATCGCTATCTCGGCAAAGGAGTATTGGGCGCGGTCGACGCCGTGAACGGCGAGATTTTCGATGCGCTCCAGGGCATGGACGCCGAAAATCAGCGCCACATCGACAATACGCTTCTTATGCTGGACGCCACCGAGAACAAAAGCCGCCTTGGCGCGAACGCCATTCTCGGCGTGTCGCTGGCCGTGGCGAAGGCTGCGAGCCAGGCGGTGGATTTGCCGCTGTACCGCTATCTCGGCGGCGTAAACGCCCGCGTGCTGCCCGTGCCCATGATGAACATCATCAACGGCGGCGCGCATGCCGACAACCCCATCGACTTCCAGGAATTCATGATCTCGCCTTTGGGCGCGCCTGCGATTGCGGAGGCGGTGCGCTGGGGTGCGGAGGTTTTCCACACGCTGCGCAAGCTGCTTAAGGAAGGCGGCCATAATACCAATGTGGGCGACGAGGGCGGTTTCGCGCCGAACCTGAAATCCGCCGATGAAGCGCTTTCCTTCGTAATACGCGCCATCGAGAAGGCGGGCTACAAGCCAGGCGAGGATATCGCCATCGCGCTCGATCCGGCCTCAAGCGAGTTCTATAAAAACGGCCGTTACGAGCTGAAGGGCGAAGGGAAGAGCCTCAGTTCCGAGGAGATGGTGAAGCTTTACGAGGATCTCGTAAAACGCTATCCGATCATCTCCATCGAGGATGGCATGGCCGAGGACGATTGGGACGGCTGGCATGCGATCACCGAAAAGCTCGGCGCGAAAATCAACATCGTGGGCGACGATCTTTTCGTGACCAATCCGAAGCGCCTTGCTAGGGGCATCGCAGAAGGCGCGCGAACGCCATCCTCATCAAGCTGAACCAGATCGGATCGCTGAGCGAAACGCTCGACACCGTGGATATGGCGCACCGCGCCGCGTTCAAGACGGTGATCTCGCACCGCTCGGGCGAGACCGAGGATTCGACCATCGCCGATTTCGCCGTGGCGACGAATGCCGGGCAGATCAAGACCGGCTCGCTCTCCAGGTCCGACCGCATCGCGAAGTACAATCAGCTCATCCGCATCGAGGAAGAGCTGGGCGATGTCGCGGTTTTTGCGGGGCGGAGTATATTGCGGACGGTGTAGCCCACGCCCAAAAATGCGATCAAAGGCGCAGAGGGCAAGCACCTCGTTTATCGGCGAACTGACCACTACGCCTAAGCCTGTGAAGAAGGCCCGCCGCCGCAAGAGATGAAGCGGGCCTGTGATTTTCTCCGTGTACAGTGATTTTACTCGAATTACTTACATGGAGAATAAGGTGGCTGATGACGAAATAGAGCGCTTTTTCCAAGAATTGGACAAACTCGGAGAACCCGAGGTCCGAACCCGCCTAGCATCTGGCCGCGAAACAAGCTCGTACCGCGCAACATGCGCTAATCACGGCCATAGTGGAGGCAATCATTGCGGCGATGGCGCTTATCGTCAGCATTTACGGCGTCCTTCAGAATCCTGGTAAGTGAAAGGAAGTGTGGAAATGCCGGTGCGGTCTCACTTGGAACAGCTGGCCATGAAGGAAGCGGACAGCCTTAAACAGTATGAGGCACGTATCGAGGAAGAAGTCCTCAAACTTGAGGAACAGAAGGCTACGCTAATCGCGCGACGTAATGCGGCGCGCCTCGGCTCTCAACGCTTGCTCAATTTTGAGCCGGCGCTCGGGGAGAACTTCCAATGCCCCCGTTGCTGGATTCATGACGAAATTAGATCGGCGCTTACGCCCATCCCTGGAACAAGCCATAAAGACTTGTTCCGCTGCCAAACGTGCGGATTGCATGTTGAGAAGACCTTCGGATTGTGAATTCGACAGCAGCCGGACGGCCAGCCCGCTAACTTATCGGCGGAACGCCGCCGAAGGGGCAGGCAATCTAGGATAGATCAACCGCTTGCATGGGTGAATTATGAGACGCGTCATCGGGCGGGGACGATAACCAGTCAGCCTCTCTCAAAGCCAAAACAAATGACACAACCGCCGCTTCACATTGTGTAGCCGGGACACTTGAGCTGCGCTCTTGACCACGATCGGGTATGACGTATTCGCATGCGTTATTCATAACGGCGCGTGCTGTGGCGTTTCACACCGGAAACCTTGACGTGTGGCCCCGGCGCAGGCCGTTGACGGTTACCTTCCGCGAACTGTATTGTTCATCGAGGCCGAACCTAAAAACCATATAACGGCCGCCTGGGAGAATACATGGCCGAAAGCCCCGTAAGATACGAAAACAGGGACGGTATTGGCCTCATAACGGTCGACAATCCACCCCTTAATGTTCTCTCGCGCGCGGTTCGCGATGGCCTAATGGCGGCCATACGGCAGGCAGCGGCCGACCGGGACGCGCGCGCCGTCGTGCTTACTGGCGCGGGCCGGACTTTCACCGCCGGGGCCGATATCTCGGAATTTGGCTCGGCCCTGGAATTCGGCGCGGCCTTCAAGGGCGCTGACGTCAACGAGATCTGCGCCGCAATCGAGGATTTGCCGAAGCCCGTGGTGGCGGCGCTTCACGGCACTCCGCTTGGCGGCGGGCTTGAGATCGCGCTTGCCTGCCACTATCGCGTGGCGGCCAAAGACGCGCTTATCGGCCTTCCTGAGGTAAAACTCGGCCTGTTGCCGGGCGGCGGCGGCACGCAGCGTCTGCCAAGGCTGACCGGAGCCAAGGCCGCGCTCGATTTCATTATATCTGGCGACTTGGTTTCGGCGGCCGCCGCGCAGAAAGCGGGTTTTGTCGACGAGATCGCCGAGGGCGATCATCTCGCCGCCGCGATCGCATTGGCGAAATCCAAGGCGTCCCTCGGCGGCCATTCCAAAACGCGCGAGCGCAACGACAAGATCGAAGCCGAGCGCGGCTCTCCGGTCTTCAATGAGAAGCGCGAGCGGATCAAAAAACGCCTGCACAATCTGCATGCGCCGTTGCGCTGCGTCGACGCGATCGAAAACGCATTCAATCTTCCATTCGCCGAGGGCCTTAAGCGCGAGCGCGAGCTTTTCGACGAGGCTTTGCAGGATTGCCAGAGCAAGGCGCTTATCCATGCCTTTTTTGCGGAACGCGAGGTTGGGAAAATTCCCGGCCGGCCTCGCCATGAACAAGCGAGAGAAATTAAAGGCGCGGGCGTGATCGGCGCCGGCACGGCGGGCGGCGGCATCGCGATGGCGTTCGTCAATGCAGGCATTCCGGTAGTTCTGCTCGACCGCGACCAAGCCGCGCTTTCGAGAGGGCTCGGCGTGGTCGCCAGGAACTACGAGAGCATGGTGCAGCGCGGCCGGCTCGATCGAGCCGGCATGGACGCGCGCATGAGCGCCATCACTGGCGCCGTGGAATTTGGCGCGCTCGCTGGGGCTGACTTTATCGTGGAAGCGGTTTTCGAGGATATGGGCGTAAAAGAGCAGGTTTTCCGCAACCTCGACAGCGTCTGCAAGCAAGGCGCGGTTCTCGCCTCCAGCACCTCCGCGCTCGATATCGATAAGATCGCCAGTTTCACGTCGCGCCCCAGCGACGTGGTCGGCATGCATTTCTTTTCGCCCGCGAACGTGATGCGCCTTGTCGAGGTCATCCACGGCAAAGAAACCAGCGCCGGGGTGCTCTCCACCGCCATGGCGGTCGCGCGCAAGATGGGCAAGATTGGCGTCTCGGTCGGCAATTGCGATGGCTTCGCAGGCAACCGCATGCTGGATAGATATCTCACCGAAGCCATGGTGATCGTTGAGGAGGGCGCGTCTCCGGCCGAGGTGGATAACGCGCTCACGCGTTGGGGCATGGCCATGGGCCCGTTCGCGGTGTGCGATCTTACCGGCATCGACGCGCTCTCGCACATCCGGGAGCGGCGCATCAAGGAGGGAAAGAACTTCGGCTCAGCCTTGCTCGACCGCTTTTATGAGACGAGCCGCTACGGGCAGAAAACCGGCAATGGCTTTTATCGTTACAAATCAGGAAGCCGCGCGGCCTTGCACGACGCGGAAGCGGACGCGATCATCGAGGCATACCGCGAGGAACTCGGCCACCGGGTCAGGTCCGTTTCCGACCAGGAAATCGTCAAACGGACAATTTACGCGCTTGTCAATGAGGGCGCAAATATCCTCGACGAGGGCATAGCTTACCGCTCCGGCGACCTCGATATCATCTACATCCATGGATATGGCTTTCCGGCCTGGCGCGGCGGTCCGATGAAATATGCGGAGCTGCGAAGTCTGGCGGAAGTGTTATCGGACATCGATATCTTTCACATGCGTTTCGGCGACCGCTGGAGCCCCGCGCCGCTGCTCAAGTCGCTGGTCACCGAGCGGAAGCCAAGATGGCCGCGATGATGGCTTTAGCAAAGGGCCGTTTTTGAGAGGCGCATCGGCCGCAAGACACGATTAAAGGTTGCCTGATGAGCATGTTCGATCTGACAGGGCGCGTCGCCGTGATCACGGGGTCTTCCCGCGGTATCGGCCGGGCAATCGCGCTCGAATGCGCGAAGATGGGCGCGAGCGTCGTCGTGTCGTCCCGCAAGATCGACGCTTGCAACGCGGTGGTATCCGAAATCCGTGAGGCGGGCGGGAAAGCCGTGGCCGCAGCCTGCAATATCGGCGTCAAATCCGACCTTGAGGCCCTCGTCGCGCATGCGTTGCGCGAATACGGACGCATCGACATCCTTATCCCGAACGCAGCTATAAATCCAGTTTACGGTCCCTCCTCCGAGGTCTCTGACGAGGTTTGGAACAAGGTCCTGACCTCGAACCTCACCGCCACCCACTGGCTGTGCCAGATGGTGCTACCCGGCATGGCCGAGCGCGGAGGAGGCGCGGTGATCCTGCTGTCGTCCATCGTCGCGACAGCCGGAGCCGCAAATCTCGGCGTCTACGCCATATCGAAGGCCGCCGAGGCGCAACTCGCGCGGAATCTCGCGGTGGAGTGGGGAGCGCGCGGCGTTCGCGTCAATTCCATTGCGCCGGGCGTGGTGAAGACGGACTTCGCCAAAGCGCTGTACGAGAACCCGAAAGCCGCGGCCATGGTCGCCAGCATGACTTGCCTGAAGCGCCTCGGCGAGCCGGCGGACATCGCGGGCGTCGCGGTGTTTCTGGCTTCGGACGCTGCGCGATATATTACCGGGCAGTCGATTCTGGTGGATGGCGGCGCCTCAATCTTCTCTCCGATCGGATAATTATCATGCCAATTAGCGGCGCGCCTGTCTCCCCACAAGCACGCATCGGAGTGTGCGAGAAAATCGGCTCTACGCAATTTGTCATAGCCGCCCTTGAGGCACGGGTGTCCGGTTTAATTTGTGAACCATATCAAGGCGTCATCCCCGAAAGACGCGCTCGCGCGGCTTATCGGGGATCCATGTCTAAGCACGTGCCAGTTTCGTTATGGATTCCCGGCAATTGCAAAGGCGATTTCGGGAATGGCGGCGAAGACGAATGCAAGAAAAACGAACCGGACAGGCGCGCCCTTGAGGCGGTTATCCAGAGAACAAGGCAAGATTTTAATGACTTACTGGATGGCCGGGTCAAGCCGGGCCATGACGAAGAGGGCGATGCCGAGTTTTTCACACACTCGCCGGCGCGGCGGCTGGAGTTGCCACAGGTTTCCTTCGCCCGTCGCGCTGGAGGCGCCAACAACTACTCTGTCAGAAGGGCAGACGGGAGCGAGACATGGCTGAGCTGATCGACGTTCCTTCACGCCATCGTTTCGACCAGAAAAAGCTTTGGCGCTATTTAAAAGCTCATCTCGAAGATTTCGGCGTGCAGCCAACGATTTAGCAATTTCAAGGCGGCCAATCCAACCCGACGTTTTTGATCGATACGCCTATACGCAAATACGTGTTGCGCAAGCAGCCGCCCGGCAAGCTCCTGCCGAGCGCGCACGCCATCGACCGCGAATATCGCGTGCAGTCGGCGCTGAAGAGTACACCCGTGCCGGTTGTTCCCATGCAGCTTTTTTGCGACGACCCGTCCATTATCGGGACACCGTTCTACCTGATGGATTACATCCCCGGCCGCATCTTTGAAAAGCCGGACCTTCCCGACCTCAATCACTTCCAGCGCAAGGCCGCCTACCACGCTTTCGCGGAAACGCTCGCCGCCTTGCACGAGGTCGATTTCCGGGCGGCTGGCTTGGGGGACTACGGGCGCACGGAGGGCTACGCGGCGCGGCAGCTCAAGCGCTGGACCGAGCAATATGAAATCGTCGAAGACCGGCCATATCGAAGCCATGGACAAGCTGATCGCATGGCTGAAGGCGAGCGTTCCGAGCCATGACGAGGCGGCGATCACGCATGGCGACTATCGCATGAATAACGTCATGTTCGAGGTCGAGGAGCCGCATATCATCGCCGTGCTCGATTGGGAGCTTTCGACGCTGGGCCATCCGCTCGCCGATCTCGGCTATGTCTGCATGTCGTACCGCACGCCGGCGAACGCTCCTCTGTTGGGCGGCCTTCGCGGGCTGGACTTGCCGGCGCTTGGCATTCCAACCGAGGACGAACTGGTGGCGGCGTACTGCCATCGCGCGGGGCGCGACAGCTTGCCCGATCTCACCTTTTTCATCGCGCTGTCCTTCTTCCGCTATGCCTCGATCGCCCAGGGCGTCTATGCCCGCTCGCTGCAGGGAAACGCAGCCGACAAACGCGCCGCGCTCGCTGAGCAGGCCGCTATCTCGCTGGCGCAGGAGGGCTGGCGCATCGCCGAGGCGGCAGGTTAGGAAATGCGGGATCAACCGCTGCTTGCGTAGCCTGCGACGGAAAAAAGGACATGAATAAGAGTTCATACTTGAAAAATAGCATGTTGCGGCCAGCCATAAGAATTGCCCTGGCGGGGCAGTGAGTATTTTCCGACCCTGTTAGTAAGTCCTGTCATTTCCTAATTGCGCATTAGCAAGGCCTTTACCACGCGATGTGGGATCGGCCTGCATGAATGATTAAGCAAGGAATCACTATGATTAAAACAATAGCGGCAGCGGCGGCTATGTCGCTCGTCATGTATTCCGCGGCTGGCGCAGACACTTTCTCATCAGCTGCCGGGCTAAATGGATCGGCTACGTACGGCGCCGTCGAAGTCAGCAATAGGGGCGGTAACAGAGGCGGGGGACATGCTCGCGCCGGCGGCGGTCACGGCCACGGCCGCGCCATAAGGTCTGGTTTCCGGGGCGGCCGCCGTGGCTACGGAGGCGGAGGTTATGGATATGGCGGCGGCTGGGGTGGTGGCGTTTGTACCTGGGTTGGCCCGGTCTGGGTGTGCCCATAGTCGAGAACCAAACTTTCTCCTGTGAGGGTTGGCGACGATGCCTCCGCCGCAGTTGAAGAAATGAGACCGGAGCAGCGTTCTTTTCTCCCCGCAAAGAATTGCTCCGGTGAAATCGGCATCGCTTGGCGGGCCGCATGGGGTTCGATGGCGTCATCTCGGCTGCAAGCTTGATGGCGCTTCTAAAATGTAAGCATCTTCCGATTACTGGATTCCCGCCTTCGCCGGATTGACACTGCGAGCTTAAATATTCGGCATCGGCCAGGTGGGCGCTCTATCGACGTGCGCGGATCACGTGAGGCCCCGGGCCACCCGTCGCTTCACCCTCCGGCACGCCAAAGAAACGGACATCCATTTCGGCTGGCCCGAGGTCCTCTATTTCCGTGTAGCCGATTATATCTAATTCGCGCGCCAGCAGGACAGGATCGATATAGTTCAGCCATGGCTCGCCCGCCGCAGCAAGCAGTGCATTGAAAGCAGCGATGCGCTCATGGAGGCCGGGTGGACAGTTTTCAAATGGCTCGGAATAGTCGAAGACGACCTCAGAATCCGCCACGCTAGCGATGAAACGGAGGGTCTGCGCCAATGGCTTCGCTTGTGAGATAGGGCACGACGCCAAGGCATATGAAAAAAGCTGGGACAGTTGCTGTAAAACCCGCCGCGGTCAACGCATCGGCAAGGCTCTCCCGCTCGAAATCTATGGGCACGAATGTGAGTGATTCCGGAACCGCCAGCCCCGCCGATGCAAGGCGTTCGCGTTTCCAGGCTTGCGTCGCGGGATGGTCGGCCTCGAATACACGTAAACCGAGTTGCGCATACGGGTTGCGCAGTGCAAAGGTGTCAAGACCGGCGCCGAGAACCACAACTTGGCGCAAGCCGCGAGACACCGCGATTGAGAGCGCATCCTCCGCGAACCGGCTTCGTGCTGCAGTAAAGAGGCGGATGGGCCGCGCCGCCGGGTCGGCGGCCACCTCCTCGGCGGCGGTCACGGCGCGCTGACCGATAATCGCGCACGCGAATGGATCGAAGAAGATCGCTCCATTTTCAAGCTTCTGATGTATAGCGCGATGCGCCGCCGCCCAGTGCGCCGTGACACTAGGCCGATTTCCCTGCATGCCACACCCCATATATATGCAATTACGAAAAACACACGCATTAGGTGTGCGAGCTGTATTCCTAACACTATAACGGGAATTGGTCGAGCTCTGTGGCGAAACATATGGCTTCCAAAGCCGGCATGTTTCTGGCGAGGACGGCGACGGGATGTGAAAGCGGCTGTCGCTCGGACTGGAGAACCTGCATGGAGGCATCCGGCGGCTTGATGAATTGCGCCGGGCCGGCCTTGAATTCCCTCGGCGCCAAGTTGGGCGTGAGCGCGCGCATGGACACGAAAGCAACGTGCTGAAACCGGGCGGCTAGGAAGCAACTTTGCCTACCAGCACAAAGGCTCATAAAATGCCGTCACGTTCGGAGCGCAGCGCTGCCATATATCTTGAGCTGGGGAGAAAAAGAGAGACGAGGCCTATGGCTAGCGGGGGGTGGGGGCCATGCAGGCGGCCTCGTCTCTCAGGGGCAACTTCAACCGGGATCATCGTCCCTTAGTGTCCAAGACTGTAGACTAAACATGTAAACTAAGTGTTACGCGATCATCCGGTTCCGAGGGGCAATTCAGCGCAAACGCAAGACTGGCCACGCGCCGGCTCATACTCCACAAACGCAACCTATACGCAACACACACCAAGGAACTCTGACATCCAACGCGAACAAACGCGAACTCAACTTTTACTCTCTACTCACAATCAGCGTTACATTCCGGAGGGGGCGATCCGATATTTCCGCCGCCTTGTGATGTGATATGTATGCCGCAGCGATTAGACGAAAATAAGGCTACAAAACGAAATATGCTTGACTAGTGACTTTTCCACAACCGGACTGCTTCGCTACTGCGTTGCGCCGCCGCCGCGCTGCAGGGCGTTGATGTCTATGGAAGAAGTCGCGTCTATAGCGCGATGGGACACGCAAAAAAGACCGCGCGAGGCGGCGGTTTCGAGTGAGATCACATTCAGTTGAGAACTTCCGGCGCACACCGCTGGCGGCGGCATCCAAGGCCGCGACCGCCTTTTGTCTTCAGACGATGCTGTTGCATCGGCGGGGTTGATTGCTAAGTTGGTGGGAATAAGCGGTTGAGAGAAAAGCCAGGTCAAGATGAGCGAATCGCCTCGAATCGATGTCATTGCCGTTGGCGCTGGCCCGGCTGGGTTTGCCGCGGCGCTCGCATGTCAGAAGGCCGGGTTAGCCTCTGTGGTTGTGGACACCTCTAAGAGCGCCTCTACCGAAGCCGCGAAGGGCAGAAGCGCCGCTTTGTTCAACAACACGGTCGCGTTCTTGCAGCGGCTTGGCGTCTGGGAGGCCTGCGAAGCGCGCGCCGAGCCGCTTCGGGCGCTTCAATTCATCGACGATACGGGACGCCGCCTGCGCGCTCCCGATTGCGTCTTTCATGCGGAAGAGATTGGCGAGCCTGCCTTCGGCTATAACATTACCAATGCCGATCTTATGGCCGCCATCAAAGCGGAGGCTGAAAAGCAGAAGCTGCAAGTTATCGTGCCGGGGCCGCTCGTCAGCTTCCGCGAAACGGCGACCAAGGCCAGTCTGCGTTTCGCGGACGGAACGGAGCTTGGCGCGCCGCTCGCCATCGCCGCCGATGGGCGGATGTCAGCGGCGCGGGAAGCGGCCGGCATTCGCAAGCTGGCATGGGCCTACGATCAGGTCGCGATGGCGGCGAGCTTCTCTCACGAACGCCCTCACCACGGAATGTGCATCGAATTTCACCGGAGCGCGGGGCCGTTTACGCTTGTGCCGCTGCCCGGTAACGCGTCCAGCTTTGTCTGGGTCGAGCGCAAAAACGAGGCCGGGCGTCTGCTCGCGCTGGATGCTGCGGGTTTTGCGCGCGAGGTCGAGAAGGCTTCGCACTTCGCCTTGGGACGCGTGTCTGACGTTAGCGAGCGGGCGGGATTTCCGCTGTCTTCCCTTGCAGCGCGCGAATATGGCCGCTCACGGGTCGCCCTTGTGGGTGAAGCGGCCCATGTGACGCCGCCGATTGGCGCTCAAGGTCTTAATCTCGGCTTTCGCGACGTTGATGCGCTTGTTGGGCTTCTCGCGGCGGCGAAAGAGCGGAAGGAGGACATCGGCTCGGAGGATTTGCTGCGCGCCTATTCCGCCGCTCGCAGAGGCGACATCATGAGCCGCACCTTCGGGGTGGACATTCTCAACAGGAGCTTGCTTTCCGGCTTTCTGCCCCTGCAAGCGGCTCGTGGAATAGGATTATACGCGCTTGGCGCGATCGGCCCGCTGCGCCGTGCGTTCATGCGGCGTGGTATGGCGCCGGCGGGGTTCGTGTAGACCGGCGCTCAACCTGAATCGCTTCGAGGCGGAAAGTGTGCGGCCGCTGCGTCCCCACGCCCCGAAGGCCCGAAGCCTCCATAGGGTCGACGGCGGATTGGCGTGACGGCGTACAGCCGCGGGCGCCTTCGCATGACGCCGCGGAAGGTGGCTGACCATGTTGGACCTCTTCCTAAATTCTGAACGACACCTTCTAAAAAAGTTAACGCTCCAACGTCGTCGCTAAGTAAATTGTCTCACGCTCTTATCCATTGGTATTTGCTTGCTAGTCAATGCGGGACTACTATTTGATTAAGATCAATCCAGACATTGATTTCAATCAAGAGTAACCGGGCGGCATCGGTGTCTGGCGCGCAGGAGGATCAGCCGTGCAAACAGATTTCACACTTTTCCGCACGAACTTGGCCGCCGCTTGGCGTAACAGCAAGATGGATCATGACCCGCTGGCTACCGCTGCGGTCAGTCTCCACTTCGCCGGGGTGAGGGCGCTCGATATTTACCGGCTCGCTAAAATTGCGGACGAACTGAACGTAAGCGTGGATTGGCTCCTCGGGCGATCGGACGTTATGGAGCTGCCGAAAACAAAGGCGGAAAAGGGAGTCTTGTGAGACGGCGCGCTGCTCTCGGCTTTAGCAAAAAGATCATGTGGGGTTATAGCAAGTACTATATTCACGACCAAAGGTTATAAATTCATTTTTAATGCAACCTTCAGTAGACAACGCAAGTAAAAGCCTCTAAGGGTATCCATATAAGCCTAAGGAGGTTATTCATGGCCAGAGCAGCAAGGGCAACCTTACCCGTAATAGACTGTTTTTTTGAGGTGGAAGAACTGCAGGGCTGGCTTTCCCGGATGCAGGATGGCCAGCGCGAAAGTAATACTACTCTTGCAGACGGGATGGAGTCTGGAGCCGGGCATAACGACCCTCTTTCCCGATTGTCCGAGCCGGTTTTAATTCGGTCTTATTTTCTAACTTGGCGCGAAAAAACTTTACAAAAACATGCATTCAAGAAGCGCCTAATTGAGTGTGACAAGGGCGTTAGTTGATAATACGAACTTCCCCAAAGCATTCGATATCTATTCACGAGGCCTCGGCCAATTCGACGGACGCCTGATCGGGTTATTCGGCGCAAAAGCAAGTCGGGAGGAAAAAATGTCGACGGAATATTTCAATGAAGCTCAAGTTTCCGATGGCTTGAAGGCGCGTGTGAAGTCCTATATGCGAGCTCGTCGTTTCAATTTGGACGAAATTGCCGCGCTTCTGCGGAGCGAGCGGCGTCATATTGCTGACTGGTTCATAGGGGCTGCCCCGGCCCCGGAAAGCTTACCTTTCCCGTGAGCGGATTCTGCTGGCTCCTCGAGTGTGGGGTTGATGACGTCGCGGACCGCGAGCAGGCGCCCAAGTGCGACGAGGACAACAGGCGGTCAATCAAGCGCCGTCTCGGTTTCGCCAGCATCGGGAAAAACGCCCGGCGTTTGTGACTGCATAGACCCAGGCGGCGGCAGGCCGCGTCGCTCCCCATACCAACCTGAGCTTAACAACAATCTGGACTGACCCTTGTTAAGCCTCCACCGGATCGGCGCTCGAACTCAGCCTTCTGCGCCGCCGGCTGCACGCGCCTCGCCGACAGCACAAAATAAGCCCCGAGCGCGATCATGGGCAGCGAATACACCACGCCCTCCGAGAAATACGCTGTGGTGAAAAACTGCGCCATGTCCCATTCCTTGAAGTATTCGGCGAAGATGCGGAACACGCCATAGGCCATGAGGAAGACGCCGGTCGTCACCCCCGGCGAGAGAAACGAGCGGCGGCTGTGCGTGAAGTAGCGCAGCAGAAAGAACATCGCGACGCCTTCGAGAGCCGCCTCATAGAGCTGCGCCGGATGGCGCGGGCCGGGCAGATCGCCTTTGAGGAGCACGCGGACGGGAAACTCCACGGCCCAGGGCACATCCGAAAGGCGGCCGTAAATTTCGCCGTTGATGAAGTTGGCGATGCGGCCGAAGAACAGGCCGAAAGGCACAACCGCCGCGGATAAATCCATGAGCGAGCGCACCGGAATGCCGTTGCGGCGGGCGAAAATCCAAGTGGCGAGGCCCACGCCCAACAGGCCGCCATGAAACGCCATTCCGCCTTCCCAGATCCGGAAAAATTGCAGCGGATGGCTGAACAGCAGGCCCGGTTCGTAGAACAGGAAAAATCCGATCCGCCCTCCAAGCACGGTGCCGAGCGTCGCCCAGAACAGGAAGTCGTCCGCCTGCTCCGGCTGAACCGGGCTTGGACCGCCCCAGAGGCGCTTGTTCGCGCAGAGCCTTCTCATATAGAGCCAGCCGAGAAGCAGCCCCGCCATATAGGCGAGGCCATACCAGCGTATCGCCAGCGGCCCGAGATGGATCGCCACCGGATCGTTGAAGGGGAATGCTATCGCCATCAGGTCCATGGGAGCCTCTGCAAACATCGCGCCTGCGTCTCTTAGCAGAGGGACGGCGTCCGCGCCAACCGCAGTGAGCCCTTATGCAAGCCGCGAAGGCGCGACCTTGCGTTTATTGGCTGGTTGCGACGCCGGCCATCTGCGAGCCTACAGGCTCCCGTCGTGCATTCGCCATTTGTGGCGCCCGGGAAGCATCATCTGACGAGTCAGAAAATTTGGCGCTGAGTATAAAGCGGACTTTCCGTGGTCAGCCAGCGAAGGCAGAGTGAGCGCATGTCGCTTACGATAAACGTTCGCTTCTTGTTTTTTCGCAAAACCGCGAAGGCTACCCCGGGACAAGCTCGAGGGCATGCTTTTTGGAAACTCTGCTACGAGCGGCCGCCATGACCGCCGCCATTCGTCCAAACCCGGTCTGGCTACTGTCAATAAACGTCAGCCTGGTAGCGGTTATCATTCTTCAGTCGATCCACGAAATCCCGGGCCAAGTCTGGCTCTAGGCCTCCATGCGTGGCGGCGATCCCCGTGAGCGCAATGTCCACATCCTTCGCCATTCGCTTGGCGTCACCGCAGACATAGAAATACGCCCCATTCTGCAGCCACGCCCATAATTCGGCGCCGGATTCGCGCATGCGATCTTGCACGTAGACCTTCTTGTCAGCGTCGCGTGACCAGGCTGTGGACAGCTTTGTGAGAACGCCCTTGGCGAGAAAACCTTCGAGTTCGTCCCGATAAAAAAAGTCCGCCGCTTCGCGCTGGTGACCGAAGAAGAGCCAGGCGCGCCCGGCTGACGGCTCTTGCGCGCGTTCGTGCAAAAAGGCGCGGAACGGCGCGATGCCTGTTCCGGGGCCAACCATGACGATAGGCGTCGCGGGATCGGGCGGCAGGCCGAAACCATGTGCTTTTTGAACATAAACCTTGAGCTTCATGCCCGGCTCGGCGCGCTCGGACAGGAACGTGGAGGCGACGCCAGTCCGCTTGCGATGCGCGATCTGGTAGCGCACAGCGTCCACGGTCAGGCTCAACCGGCCCGGCGTGGCTTTCGGCGACGAGGATATGGAATAGAGACGCGGCTGAAGGGGTTCCAGCACCTCGATCAGAGCTTCGGGATCTGGACGGACGCCCGCAAATTTCTCAAGCGCGGCGAGCACGTCGAGCGTATCGGCGTCGCCATCGGGATCAGCGCCCTTCGCCAAGCTTTGCGCTTTTTTGCGGCGCTCGCCTCCCGTGATGTACGAAATCAGCTCGAAGAGCGTGTCGGGAGCAGGGCAGAGGGAAGTCTCCTCCGTCAGCACGTCCCGAATCGGCCGCCCGGCTATTGGGAAATCGGCCGGCGCTCCAACCGCCGCAAGAACAGCATCCACGAGCTTGGGGTCGTTATGCGGGAACACCCCAAAACTGTCTCCCACGGTATAATCGAGCCCGGCTTCGGCGAGATCGAACTCGATATGATAGGTGGATTTTTCCGACAACTCGCCGTTCAGTCTTTTGCAACCCAGGAATGTTGCGGGAACCGGATTGTCACGCGACCGGCCGGGCCTCGCGTCGTCTTGCTTCGGCGTCTTGGCTTTGGCCTTCGCCGACTGTTCATCGGGATCGAGCGCGCCGCCGCCCATTTCCTCGACCAGCGCCTTCAGCATGCGCGCGGTTGCTTTGCCGCCCGGTACACAAAGGTTCAACCGCGGCTCCGCCTGCTTGACGATGCTATCGGCGTAGTCTTCGCAATTGTAGCCGCATTGTCCGCAATCTTGCTGGCCCATGGCCGCCATCATGCGTTTGGGCAGCGGCCGGTCCTTGGCGAGGGCCATTCGGTCCTCAAGCGCGAGCGCGGGGTCGTGCCAAGGCGCGTCGTCATCATCGCCGCCGCCGGCGCCATAGGCGCCTGCCGCGAGGGCGCCCGGAGCCGCGATTTTGTCCAATTGAAAAACGCGGGTGAAGTAGGCGTTGAGGAGCGCCCGCTCGGTCTCAGAGAATGGAGCGGTTTCGGGAATAAGTGCGACGGGCGTCTGGATGGTCATGGTCTCAGCTATCCGGGCAAGGAGTTCTCATCGAGAAGCCGCCTTAAGGCGTCAGCCTCGTGCCTCGCCGTAAACGCCTGGAAAGTTTCGTTGCTGCTGAAGCGCCCGGCCAGGTAAACGCGCAGAAGTTTCTCGACAAAGACGGGGCAATCCTCGGTCTTGACGTTCCGGTAGATCTCTTTTCCGATGGCCGCGTCCGCTCCGTAACCGCCGCCGGCGACAATGTGGAAACCTTCGACCGTGTCGCCTTCTTCGTTCACCGCGATCCTGCACCCGACAAGCCCGATATCGCCGATATAGTGCTGCGCGCAGGAGTTCGGGCAGCCTGTCAGGTGAATGTTGATCGGCAGGTTGATCTCGAGTTCTGGCTTCGAGATGGGCGACGATGCGCTCGGCCGTGTCCTTGGTGTTGGAGTTCGCGAGCTTGCAGCCGGTGTTGCCGGTGCAGGCGACGAGGCCAGCGCGGATTGGCGTCGCCTTCCAATCGAAGCCCGCCGCCCGAATGCGGGCCTTGGCGTCCTCGATCTTCGCATTGGCGACTCCCGGGATGAGAAGGTTCTGCCAAACCGTAAGACGGATATCGCCGTCGCCGAGGTCGCGTGCTATCGCGGCAAGCTCGCGCATCTGCCGGGCCATCATCTTGCCTGCCGGAAGGACGGCGCCGATGAAATGTGAGCCATCCTGCTTCTGGCGATGGACGCCGATATGCGCGAGGCGGTCTTGGGGCGGGCGTGGCCTGATAAAGGACGGAGCGATCCGCGTGAACTTCTGTCCGCGGGCTTCCTCGACCGCTTCGATGAACTTTTCAAGGCTGCCCGTTTCGTTCAGATATCGATCGAGCACATATTTGAGCCGGGCCTTGGCCCGGTCTGTGCGATCTCCTTCACGGGTGAAAACGCGCACAATCGCGTCCGCTGTTTTCGTTGCTTCAGAAGGACGGACGATAATGCCGGTGTCGCGGGCCAGATCCTGGTGGCCAGTAATGCCGCCGAGCAGGAGCCGGAACCAGACGCCGGGTTCGACCCGCCTCCCCTCGAATTCGCCGCCCTCCATCACTTCGACGGCGTGAAAGCCGATGTCATTTGTTTCTTCGAGAGTGGCGATCTCCCCGCCGCCGTCGAAGGCGACGTTGAACTTGCGCGGAAGGCCGTAGAGCGAACGGTCGTTCAGTATGTGAAAATGCCATTCGCGCGCGTAAGGTCTTGTGTCGATGAGTTCCTGCCGGCTGATGCCCGCCGTCGCGTCGCCCGTGACGTTGCGGATGTTATCGGCTCCTGAGCCACGCGAGCACAAGCCGAGGTCCTGGATCTCCTCCAGCATCGCCACGGCATGCTTGGGCGCGATTTCACGCACCTGCAAATTGGCCCGCGTCGTGACATGCGCATAACCGCCGCCGTAGCGCTCGGCGAGGTCAGCCACGCCCGCCAGCTGATGGGCCTTCAGAATGCCGTTCGGCATCCGCAGCCGGCACATATAACTGTCTTGAGCGGGCGCCACATAGAAAAGGCCAAGGAAGCGCCACCGGAAATTGTCCTGGGGCCTCGGAGGACTGTTCGATGCGGCTTGCTCCTTCAGCCGTTCATAGCCGTCGAAGGGATGTTCGTCGCGCTTCCACTTCTCGGGGTCCGACAGTTTTTTGCCATCGGCCTCGATCCGGGCCATGGCCTTCAAATGCTCGGCATCTGGCCCACCGGGTTCCGCCGCGGGCCTGCCGCCGATCGCGCTGAGGCCGGCGACGAGTCCTTCCAAATATCGCTTCTGTTCCAAAGTGAAGTCGGAGGTCATGCGATCCCCTGCTGGAAAAGGCGTTACGCACGCTGTCCGCTTATTCGGCCGCCATCGCCGCGTGGACCATCGGCTTTGACAATTCTGCCGGCATGGGTCCGCAGGCGCGCCAATAAGCTCCCGCCATGAAGAATGCCCCGGCAATCGCATTGCCAAGCGTGACCCAGGCAAGATTATGCGCCATCCCTGCCACGCTAACGCTTGCAGGATGATTGCCGAGAAGCGCGACCGAAAATATGGTCATGTTCGCAATGCTGTGCTCAAAGCCGCACGCAATGAAGGCAAACAAGCACCAGAAGATCAAAATGCATTTGGCGGAGTCGCTAGTCGCGCGTGCGCTCGTCCATAATGCAAGGCAGACAAGCCAGTTGCATAGGATGCCGCGGGCTACGAGGGCCGCTGCTGGCGCGTTCATCTTCGCGGCGCTCACATTGAAAATCAGGTCGGCGCCTTCTTTCAGGATTTGACCCCCGCCGCCCAGGTAGAAAATCGCCGCCAGAAGGACCGAACCGATCAAATTGCCGGCCCAAGTCATGATCCAGGATGCACAAAGGCCGGTCAATCCGGTTGTCCCCCGCAGCAGTCCGAACGACATGATCATCGTGTGGCCAGTAAAGAGTTCAGAGCCTGCGAATACCACAAGCGTCAAGGCAATCCCAAAAGAGGCGCCCATCACAAGGCTGCGGATCGAGGGATCGATGGTCTGGCCGATGCTGAATATGAGCAGGATACCCACCCCGACATAGGCTCCCGCCATCGCCGATGCGATGAGAAAGCCGAACGGATTGCTGCGCATAACGTAGACCTTGGTGGCGGCGAGTTCCGCAAACTGGTCAATCGTCTTTTGGTACATGCACGATCCTCTCTTTCGCGCCCAGGCCGGTTTCCAAGGCCTGGCCATACTCCACTTGCGCTCACGCCGCCGCGCGCTGCAATCTCTGGGGCCCGGACCGGCGGCATTGAGTTATGTCACACGTGAGCGCAACCTGAATAAGCTGGCGATGGCCCGCCAAGGGAGAAAAGCAAATTCTGCGCCAGTGGACGGGATCGGAAAAAATGCTAGGGAACTCAATGCGTTGTTCTTTTCAAGAGCGGCTGCCTGGAGCTCTCTTAGCGCTTTCGCCCCCGGCTTCACTGAACGGGCGCCAAGCGTTTGTGCAACCAAAAGTATCTCCGCGGGAAGTCCCGCCCCACTTGAAGCGCGCGCCGGCGGGACGTCCCGCGGATAAGGCGTATTGGCAACTTTATGATTTTAGTACGCCTAGCAGCCGGAAGTTCGCTTGCGAAGGTACAGAAAGCAGCGGTTGCGGCGGCGGAGCGCCGCCATATCATCGCCCGCCCATGACAACGCGTGTGGCTTTAAGCTCAGCGCTTGCGCACGAACACCGTGCCGGCGGAGTAGCCCGCCCCGAAGCTGCAGATCAGCCCGATGTCGCCCGCCGCCATGTCATCGGAATGCTTGTGGAAGGCGATGATCGATCCGGCCGAGGAGGTATTGGCGTACTCATCCAGGATGATGACATTCTCTTCGCGCGTTGGCTCGCGGCCCAGCACGCGGCGGCCTATCATCTCGTTCATGTTGATGTTGGCCTGGTGCAGCCAGAGCCGCTTCAGCCTGTGCGGGTCGAGGCCGAGGCTGGCGGCATGGCCGAGGATCATTTCCGAGACCATCGGAACCACTTCCTTGAACACCTTTCGGCCTTCCTGAACGAACAGCTTGTCCGGCTGGTCCCGGCCCTCGGGGGCGGCGCGGTTCAGGAAGCCCGCATTGTTCCGGATATGGTTCGAGAACTGGGTTTTCAAGCGCGCGCCCAAAATCTCCCAGCAGCTGTCCGCCTGATCGGCTCGCTCGACAATCACCGCGGTGGCCACGTCGCCGAAGATGAAATGGCTGTCGCGATCCCTGAAGTTCAGGTGGCCCGTGCAAATCTCGGGGTTGACCATGAGCACCGCGTCCGCTGATGCGGTTGCGATGTAATCCGCAGCCGTCTTGATCCCGAAGGTCGCCGACGAGCACGCCACATTCATGTCGAAAGCGAAGCCGCTGAGCCCCAGCGCCGCCTGGATCTCGATCGCCATGGCCGGATAGGCGCGCTGCATGTTGGACGCCGCGCACAGCACCGCCCCGATCCGTTCGCGCGGTTTGCCCCAGCGCTCCAGCGCCTGCCCAGCGGCCTTAACCGCGATCTCCGCCAGGATCGAAATCTCATCGTTGGGGCGTTCCGGAATGACGGGTCGCATCACGGCAGGGTCGAGGATGCCCGGCTTCTGCACCACGAAGCGCGATTTGATGCCCGAGGCCTTCTCGATGAATTCGGCCGACGAGAGCTGAAGCGCCTCGATGCGGCCGCCCGCGATGGCGGCGGCGTTGCCGGCGTTGAACCGCGCGGCATAAGCGTTGAAAGCCTCGACCAACTCGGCGTTCGAGATGCTTTCGGGAGGCGTATAGAGGCCGGTCGCGGCGATGACTGCAGGACGCACGGAAAGCTCCCGTAACGATGGTTGATCGCGGCGCGGCGGCCAATGGGAAGCCAATCCGGGCCGTTGACCGTTTTCAGGCCTATTCGCCAGGAAGTCTAGCAATGCTTCCGCGCCAGGCTAAAGGTCGCGATGCTTGGGCGGGGTTTTTGAGCGCCATAAGCTCGATTGATATCAAGTTGATTACGCCGCTCGTTCAAATTGGGCATCTCAAGAACCGCGATCGCTTCCTGCTTATCGCCATCGGGCGAAGCTGCTTGTCTCGCGCTAAAATTCGCATAACTATGCGGATTCGGAGAAAGAGATCATGAAACACCAACCGACAAAAGGCCCATCGCAAAGACAGCTCCGCGCCGGCGAGCTGTTACGGCACGCGCTCGCGGAAATCTTCCAGACCGAGGATATAGAGGACAGCGAGCTTAAGGGTGAGATTGTAACCGTGGCCGAGGTTCGCGTCAGCCCCGACCTGAAGCACGCGACCGTCTTCGCCAGCTCGCTCGGCGGCAAGAATAGCGACGAGATCGCCCGCTCCCTTAACCGCCATAGCCGATTTTTGCGCGGAGAGCTTGCGCGGCGCATCGAGCTGAAATATGTGCCTGAGCTTGTTTTCCGGGGCGATCACGTGGTCGACGCCGCTGAACGCATCGAGGAGCTTCTGCGCTCTCCCGCGGTCGCTCGCGACTTGAAATAGAAAAACGCAAAGCAAACAGCATGGCGCGCCGCAAGGGCAACGAAATCAACGGCTGGCTTATTCTCGATAAGCCGCAAGGGCTCACCTCCAATCAGGCGCTTGGCCGCCTGAAACGCCTGTTCAGCCCAAAAAAAGTCGGGCATCGCCGGCACCCTCGATCCGCTTGCGACCGGTGTGCTCCCGATCGCTTTTGGCGAGGCCACGAAGACGGTCGCGCATGTGGTCGATTGCGAAAAGGCCTACGATTTCACCATCCGCTGGGGTGTAGAAACCGACACCGACGATGCGGAAGGCAAAGCGGTCCAGACAAGCGATGGGCGTCCAAGCCGCGAGGCGATCGAGGGCGCGCTTGCAGGTTTTACCGGCGAAATCATGCAGGTTCCGCCCTGCTATTCCGCGATCAAGGTCGAGGGCGAGCGCGCCTACGATCTTGCCCGCGATGGGGAGACGGTGGAACTCGCGCCAAGGCTCGTCTCCGTGTATGAGCTGCAGATCGCGGACGCCATATCGCCGGACCTGACCCGGCTCATCTGCGCCTGTGGAAAAGGCACCTACGTCCGCTCTATCGCCCGCGATCTCGGCCGTGCGCTTGGCTGCTACGGGCACATCGCGGCGCTTAGGCGCACGTCGGTCGGGCCGTTTAGCGAAGAGAATGCGATTTCCCTGGAAACGCTCGAAACTTTAAGCAATAGTGACGGCGGCTACGGTGCTCTTTTGAGCGCCGTCTTTCCTGTCGAGACGGCGCTGGACGGCATCCCGGCGCTCGCCATAAGCGGGGACGATGCGGCCAGGCTGAAGCGGGGGCAACCCATCCTCATCCGGGGAGGGAATGCGCCAATCCTGAAAGGCCCGATTTATGCGACCTCACGCGGGGTCCTCGTCGCCATTGGCGAGGTGGAGCGCGGAGAGATGCATCCTATCCGGGTTTTCAATATTCCCGCCTGAAGCCGGATCAGCACATAAGCGGACGGAGATGACCGATGTCGATTACCGCAGAGCGCAAAACCGCGCTCATTGGAGAATATGGGTCGAAGCCAGGCGACACCGGCTCGCCCGAGGTTCAGGTTGCTGTTCTCACGGAACGAATCGCTAACCTGACAGAACATTTCAAGACGCATAAGAAAGACAACCATTCGCGCCGCGGGCTTTTGAAGCTCGTTAGCCAGCGCCGCCGGTTGCTGGACTATGTGAAAAGCAAGGACGACGGCCGCTATCGCGACCTGATCGCGCGGCTGGGAATACGGCGGTAAATCCGGGCTACCCTCTGGCGCGCGGCGACGAGCACAGCCAAAACGTGAGGAGCGTTCCGATCTACGAAATGCGACGCCAGCGCAGACTATAGCGCTGGCAGGAGCGTGTGCGAGCGAACACGCTTCCATCGCATCCGCTTGCAGACGCGATCACTTCGATTGGCAAAAACGCCGGGCGTGTTTGCTGGGAGTGGGTTGGGGAAAACTGCGAAGTAAATCAATGCGTTGGCTCTCAACTCCCGCCTTCGCGGGCGCAGTTATCGCGCTTGCGATCAAGCGCGATGGGAGAAGGGCCCCTGTTGCAGCATCTCACGAAGAACGAAGCCCCTTTCGCAAGCCATAGATCGCCTGAAGATTCAACCGCACTCTTGGCCGCCTGACGCTGGCATCCAGAGAAATCGGATTTCCATCGTTCACCGACGGTTTCCTCTGGCTTGATCCGAGGATCGATCCGTGCGCTTTTGCGCAGGCCATTAGGCTGAGCGCATGTAACGCACAGGCAAAGAGAATACTTATCTGGAAAGGTATGCTAAAATAGCCGTTTCCCGACCGTTTGCGAGTAAGGCGCATGCCGCCCCAGAATGAAAGCCAAGCCCAGGAAGCTGATTCGGATCCAAGCGCAGAAACACACCGCCGGTTTGGAGATATTCTCGATCTCATCCAGACCGGCTATTCTCCGAATGGCGAAGAAGTCTTAGGGCGAGAAATCGAACGGCGCATCGCGGCGGCCCGCTCGGGCGCTTCCGCCTCCCTGGATAAGCTTCAGGCCGAGGCCGAGGAACTCCATCGCCTCATGCATGATTTTCTGAATATGATGACGCGCAGTTTTCGTGACTGTCCGGATATTGAAACGCCAGCGGGCGCCGCCGCCGGGCCGCAAGCAATCGCAGCCGCCTATGCTGAGAGCATTGTCGTCAACGCCAAGCAGCCGCTCGCAGTCCTCGACGAGGATTTGCGCCTCATCTGCGCCAGCCCGTCGTTTTTTGCCGTGTTTGAGGAAGCTCCAGGCATTGGCGAACCGTTTTCGCTGGGGCAAGCCGTGCCGGACGCGCTGACCGCAATTTCGCAGGCCAGCGGGGCCGGCGATCGGGAGATCGCGATCGAGTTGCGAGGACCGGCGCCGCGAACGCTCCTCCTGACGGCGCGCCCGGTTTCAGGCTTTCGCGGAGAGAGACACATTGTGCTCTCCGTGGAAGACGCGGACAGCGGAAAATCGACGGCGGAGGAATTGCGGCCGGCGAAGGCGCAGGCTGAGCACACAGGCCTTGCGCGATCGCGCTTCCTAGCCGCGGCGAACCACGGTCTGCGCCAGCCGCTTCAGACCATCAGCTTCATACAGGGAATGCTTGCGGGCAGCGTGCCGGATCCGCCCGCGCGAAAGCTCATCGCGCAGCTCGATCAAGCCGTGTCCTCGATGTCTCAGATGCTGGACAAACTTGCCGGGATGGACCGCGAGGAGACCGGTCCCGGGCAGCCTGAGATCGCCAAGGAAATGCTCGCGGATGCGGCCAAGACAGCGCCAGCCGTTTCCCTTGCGCCAGGGAAGATCGCTGCGCCGTCCGCGAAAAAGTGGTCGAGACAAACGGTTTTTGTCGTCGACGACGACCGCCAAGTTCGCGAGACCATGCGCGATGTAGTGGAAAGACATGGCTACGCCGCGGCGGCGTTCACTGACGGCTCGGCATTCATGGAGGCTTACACATCCGATCGAGCGGGCTGCCTGATCGCCGACGCCAAAATGCCCGGCATCGGCGGATTGCAATTGATCGAGCGATTGAACGCGATGCAGTCCGCGCTCCCGGTCATCATCGTCACCGCTTACGGGGACGTGGCCATGGCCGTTCGCGCCATGAAAGCGGGCGCCATGGACTTTCTTCAAAAGCCGGTCCGCCAGGATGACCTGCTCGATTGCATCGGACGCGCTTTGAATGTGTCCGGCGAGAGAACCGGCGTTTCGGAGCACAAGGCCGCCGAGGCGAAAGTGCAGGGCCTGACCCCCCGTCAGCGGCAAATATTGGACCTTGTGCTTGACGGGACTCCCACCAAAACTATCGCAGCCCATTTGCAGTTGAGCCAGCGCACCGTGGATAATCATCGCGCCGCGATTATGCGGAAACTCGGCGCGAAGTCTCTGCCCGCTTTGATCCGCATTGCGCTCGCCGGCCAGGATCAAGGCGTCAGGAACGCCGCGATGGGGTTGAGATGATCGATGCGCTGGCAAATGGTTTTAAAGCTGGCGAGCAGCGGAACCGCTAGCAGTGCGCCGGGTATGCCCCAAATCCATCCGAGAAAGATGATGGCGATAAAAATCGCCACAGGATTGAGCAGAAGCCTCCGCCTGACAATAAACGGCACGGCAAGATGAACCGTGCTCATCAAGATAAGATACGCGACCGGCGCGATCAGCGCGTTTCCGAGCGTATCGAAGGTCACCATGGATATGACGAAGAGAGTGACGGCGACGGCCAGCTCCCCGACATAGGGGGCGAAGCTTAAGACGGCCGTGAGCGTACCCCAAAGAAGGGGGTCGGGGATGCCGAGGAAGCCCGTGATGAGGGCGACGCCGAGGCCCAACCCTGCGTTGATCATCAGCATCATGACGAGATAGAAGGAAATATCGCTCTCGATGCTCCTGATGATGTCAACGGTTCTCTTTTTGTCTCTGAGCGTTGGAATGACCGAAACCAGTTTTCGCAAAAACGTGTCGCCCGAAGAGAGCAGGAAATAAACGAGCACGAAAATCACCGATAGCGCCGCTGCAAATTGAGCGCCGCCGCCGACAAGGCGCTCCGTCAAACTCGGGGTGGCCATCTGAACTCTTTGCGGCGTGCTTGACTTGCGTCCGTCTGTTGTTGACGAAAGCTGCTCCGTCGCCTGCTGGATTTGCACGAAAGGCTGTTTGATGGAGCGCAGCATGGTGTCGATTTTCGCGCCGCTCTGGGGCAGCCTCTGCAGCCAGTCCCGCGCCGGGCCGGAAAGCGCATAGGCGCCTCCGCCGGCCGCCGCCGCAACAATCGCCATCACAATCGCCGCGCTGAGCGGGCGCGGGATTTTCCAACCGTCGAACGCGCTCATCACGGGTGAGAGCAGCATGGTGATGAACACCGCGAGCGTCAGGGGGATCAGAACCGGCGAAGATATGTAGAAAGTGTAGAGAGAAAGAAGAATTAGGATGCCGGTCGTCACGTGGAGCAAGCGGCGGCCGATCTCGGCCAAGGGCTCCGGTTCAGCGGGCGAGCCTGGCGCATCGAGCGCGGCTTCGATCGCTGGCGCTGGACTTGGCGTGGACTCGGCGATCTCGTCAGCCTCATCCCGCCCTGCGGTTGCGAGTAAATTCTTGAACCCGGAAAGGAGCGTCATGATGAGGGACCGCCGTATCTGAGGAACGCCGCCCGCTTACAAAGGGCAGCGCAACCTCAACACGTGGCTTATTCGCTCCGTTCCCGGATTAGGATTTTTCCAGAGTACTCTGCGCGCGAATGGCTGGGGTGTCCGCATCCGCTAGCGGATGGAAGAGGGAGCCGCGTCGCGACGCTAAACAAACAGCTTGCCGCGCATGACGAGACAGGCGTAGCCGCCGATCCGCACCCGCTTGATGCGCCGGGAAGCCACTTCGATTTCGAGCTTGATTTCGCTTGGCCGCCCCATCTCGATCCCTTGCTCGATAACGAAGTCGGAGGTGCCCTCCGGCAGCTGGTCGAACCGATGGATCACCGCCGAAAACGCCGCCGCCGCCGATCCGGTCGCCGGGTCTTCCGGCACGCCGGCCCCTGGGGCAAACATCCGGGCATGGAAGGCTGCGTTATGCTGGATCGTTTCGCGGCAATAAAGAAAGACTTTGCCGTTGCTGCCGCGGAAGGCTTCTTCCCAGTGCGGCGCCACAATATGCGCCCGGGCCATGGCGTCCAGATCCTGCACGGGAACGAAGGTGAAGGGCGTCCCGGCGTCATATTGCGACGGCTTGTGATTGGCGGAGCCGATCTCCTGCGGCGAAAGACCGAGCGCCGCCGCAATCCGGTCGTCGTGCGCTGGCGCGCCCGCGATCTCGGGCAATCTCGGCACATCGAACTCGGCATAAGGAGCATGCCCGCGGCGCCCTACCACGCCGACACGGATGCTTCCGATGTTCTCCTCCAGCACGATCAGCGCATCGCAATCGGCCGCAGCCCCTGAAATCCGTTCGTCGGCAAGCTGAATGGCGGCGCCAACAGTCGGATGGCCGGCGAAGGGAAGCTCCATGACCGGCGTGAAAATGCGAACCTGGGCGGTATGCGCCGGGAGGCGCGGCGGCAGCACGAACACCGTCTCGGAGAGGCTGAACTCGAATGCGATCGCCTGCATCGCTTCCGTGGAAAGGCCCCCGGCGTCGAGAACGACTGCAAGCGGATTGCCCGCCAGCGGCGTGCTGGTGAAAACGTCCCAAATCGCATAACGCCGTTCCATCCGCCATCCTTGGTCGAGGAGCATCTCTCTGAAGAGTAAGGCACAATAGTCTATTTGGCTTGTGCGTGCATTGGAAATTCGGGCGAAAATGGGCGCGGCCGGAGCCTCGGCTGCTTGGCGAGCGGCGCCGTTCAGCGGGCCGAACTCACTTTATATAAAAAGAATATAATGACCTTCAATAAAACGGAGATAATATACATCCAACTGCAAGTTTAGATTGCGAAGATGGCGCGAATCACTCCTTTGAGAAGAGTATTTGTCTCGCGAGTATTAGGCGATCTGTGCGGTTTTACGTATTTTGTTGCCCATATGCAACTTGCCAGATCCGGCCGATCCGTTTGTAGGCGGACGTATAACCGGCTGTTTTGGCTGAAATTTTTTTGTAAAAGTTTGACCGAAGAACTTCGCGTCTCTGACGAATGTCGCGCGGGATGTACTGTTGCGCGCCTCGAAGGCCGGGTCTAGTATCACCCCATCGATGAACGGCAGGCACTGCCTAGGGCTGGTGGTGTCACGTATAGTTCGTTCTTGCGCTGACAACACAGAAGATTAGATGGGGACTTGAGAGATGAAACTTCTTTCCGGCATTTTGGGCCTGACGCTGACCAGCGTAGTCGCCCTCGCCTCTGCAAACGCTGCCGATATTTACGCCGCACCCGCCGGACCTGGTGGATATAAAGACGCATATGTGCCTGTCTCGACTTGGAGCGGCTTCTATATTGGTGTCAATGTCGGCGGTTATGGCAATGGAAAGTGCAACTATTAGCGACCAGCTTAGGGATCACAGCGCCAATACTATGACGACTGTCGCCCGACGGTGGCTTTGGCGGCGGTCAGATCGGTTACAATTTCCAAGGTTGGCTGCATCCGCATTTGGTTCTTGGCATCGAAGGCGATATTCAGGTGGAATCTGGCATCAATGCTAGCCGAAGCGACTTTCACCGGCACCGAAACAGCGCGCTACAAGTCAGCAGACTCGATTGGTTCGGAACAGTTCGTGGTCGAATTGGCTACGCTTTTGATCGCACATCTGGTATATGCCAATGGTGGGTTTGCTTTCAGGCGGCGTGACAAACGATGATGCTATATATCACCGCGCCGGGTAATCACTATACAATCGACAGAACGTTAACCGGCTAGGCTATTGGCGGTGGCGTCGAGTATAAAGTTGCGCCCGCGTGGACCATCAAGGCGGAGTACCAGTATTTCAATCTGGTGAGAACGATCCAGTAAATTTGGCGGTAACCCAGGCACGCCTGCCCTTGGCGGTAGAACGTTCTCTAGCTTCGCAGGAATAAAGTTACCGATGATGCGTATAGCACCGTTCGCGTCGGCTTGAACTATCACGTTCTGCCCGGCTACGAGCCTCTGAAGTAGGCTAGCTCGCATCTTCAAACAATTTACAACGGCGCTTTCCTGCGCCGTTGTAAATGCGCAACGGCCCGCTCGATAACGCGGGCCTCCACCTGTAGTTGCTTCCCCCGCCTTCCCTGACCCTTTATAGCTCTGTCTATAGAAGGTGTTTGGTCAAGTTTGGGGGTTATGTAATGCTTCGTCATGTCGTATTCGGCGCCGTCAGCGCAATCGCGCTCACTGCTTCAGCAAACGCTGCCGATATTTTCGTTCCGCAAGGGCCCGTCAGCTATAAAGATGGCCCGTATGTGCCCGCGACGAACTGGGCGGGCTTCTATCTCGGCGCTAACGTCGGCGCTGCCTGGAGCGATCTAACTTCCACCGATGTAAACGGCTATTTTACGGCCCCCGGTTCCAAGTGGTCAAATGCCACGACCGGCGTGGCGGGCGGCGGCCAGGCTGGGTATAACTTCCAGTACGGCAATATCGTATTCGGTCCGGAGATCGATTTCGGCGGTCTCGGCCTATCGCATACTCAGGACCAACGTCCAGGCATCATCTCCAACACCTCGCACCTCGGTGACGGAGGCTATGTCGATGCCACTGGACGGCTGGGTTATGCCGTGGACCGCGCGCTTTTCTACGTCAAGGGTGGCTACGCCTACTACGATGGCAAAATCTCTTACACCAATACCGGCGTGCCCGTTACCGTATCGAAGGCCGGGGTTGATGGCTACACTCTCGGAGGTGGTATCGAGTATAAGATCAATCCCAAGTGGAGCGTGAAGGGTGAGTATCAGTACTTCGATTTCGGTACGACGGACCTCAACCCCAACGCGACCCATACAATCAAGAACGATTTGGCCGTTAACGAGGTTAAGGTCGGCGTGAACTACTTCGTGGCCAATGTCTACGAGCCCCTGAAGTAGGCTCGCCTCATATTTTCTGCAAAGTGGCGCCTACGGGCGCCGCTTTCATTTTTGGCACGCCATTCCGGCCGCGTCCCGGAATGTCACTCCTCAACCCAAGATGTTGCTGGTTTGCAGCAGCTCCATCAAAAGTGGATGACGCGACCAAACGTGGGTACAACTCCTCCATATTCTACTTTATAAAGAGAATAACAGTTTCAATTTAATGTTAACTTGTGTCGCTTTGTAGGAGTTCAAAAATGGTCCGCAGCATCGTGTTAGGCGCAGTGAGCGCCCTCGCCATGATCGCCTCAGCCAATGCGAGCGACTTGTACCGCGCCTCGGAGCCAGCCGTTTACAATGACGGGCCGTACACACCCAACACAAGCTGGGCAGGCTTTTATGTTGGCGTGAATGGCGGCTTCGCTTCACTCGAGTCGAGGTTCGTCGAGACACCTGGAGTAAACGTCCTCTGGGGCCAGCCTGGCGATCGCTTTAAGACGCAGCCTGACGATGGGTTTGGCGGCGGGCAGATTGGCTATAATTTTCAGCGCGGAAACGTCGTGTTCGGTTTGGAGGGGACCTTTGAGGGCATTAGCGCCGCCAGCCTGGTCCGCAGCCCGCGCTTTCCTGCCACTGAACTCTATGCAAGCGATATCAGCGCATTTGGCACGCTTGCAGGCCGCCTCGGTTACGCCTTCGACCGCAACCTCATCTACGCGAAAGGCGGCTATGCGGTCACGGATCTGATGCTTAGGGGGCGGCGCGGCGGGGTTAATTATTTTAACACGGATGAAACTTTGAGCGGTTTCGTCTTGGGAGGTGGTGTTGAACACCGCATCCTGCCGAGATGGACTCTGGGCGTTGAATATAACTACCTTGATTTCCGCTCCCAGGGCCTTGAGGCTGGAGATAATGCCGGCCTAGGGTTCAAATCGGAAGCCGGTGTCGCGGCGCAAACAGTTGCGGGCCGGCTGAGCTACACCATGGGCGCTGTTTACGAGCCGCTGAAATAGCCACCGCTTCCGCCGATGAGCACGCGCTATAAGCGCGCACTCATGCGCCAGTTTCTTATCAGGACGAAAACAACGGAGCCGGCGCCCGTGCCCACCGCGTCGCCAATTACTTCTCTGGCAAGCTTGGCGGCGGGTTCGTTGAACCGCCAATCAAAGACAATCAAGATCGCGCCATAGGCCGCGCCGAGGATTACGCCTCAGCAGAGTTTCCCAAAAGTGGCCACCGGTTTTGGGATAAAAACTCTGCTAAAACAACGAACCTAAGCAGACATTTGGTTGGGGAACCAGCGAATGTCTTCTTAGCAGCGCGGCATGGCGGAGCTTCCATCTCCGCTGCGGGGGCTTCCGCGCGCTCCGTTCTATCCCGGATGACGTCATGCAAATTTGGTCCCGAAATCGAAGCGCCTGTTGGCGCATCCCTCGTGCCCGCATTGAAGCGCTTGCGAGCAACCTGCAAAGCCAAGCCGCGCAAACTCGCTTAGCTTTGCACGGGGCGTTCGAATTTCGAAAGATCCATGTGCTCGGCGTAAATCCAGCGAACCGTGCGGGTCGCGGAGCGCATAATGACCGTATGGGTCTCGATTTGTCCGTCGTAGAACTTCACGCCGCTCAAAAGCGATCCATCGGTCACCCCGGTCGCCGAGAAGATAATGTCGCCCGAAGCCATATCGGCGGTGGAGTATTTGCGCTTCAAATCCTTGATGCCGAAATGCTCTGCGCGGCGGAGATGCTGGTCGTTAAGAGCCGCAAGCCGGCCTTGGATCTGGCCGCCGATGCAGCGTAACGCCGCCGCCGCGAGTACGCCCTCGGGAGCGCCGCCCATGCCGAGATAGATGTCGATGCCGGTCTCCTCGGGCTCGCAGGTTTGAATAACCCCTGCAATGTCTCCATCCCCGATAAGGCTTACCGCGGCGCCCGCCGCGCGAATTTCCTCGATCAGCCTCGCGTGGCGGGGGCGGTCCAGCACGCAAGCCGTGATGTCGGCTATCGGCACGCCCTTGGCCGCCGCAAGCCTGTTCAAGTTCTCTGCGACGGAAAAATCCAGGCTGACGAGCCCTTCCTCGTAGCCGGGGCCAATCGCGATCTTCTCCATATAGATGCCAGGCGCGTTCAGAAGACCGCCTTGCTCCGCCACTGCGACAACGGCAAGGGCGCCCGGCAGCGACTTCGCGCAAAGCGTCGTGCCTTCGAGAGGGTCGGCGGCGATGTCGACAGGCGGCCCGCCGCGGCCGATATCCTCTCCGACATAAAGCATCTGCACTTCGTCGCGCTCGCCTTCGCCGATCACGACCCGGCCCGAAAACGGCAAATCGGCAAGCTCGCGGCGCATGGCTTCAACAGCGGCCGCGTCGGCCTGCCTTTCGTCGCCGCGTCCGCGCAGCCTTGCGGCGGCGACGGCTGCTCCTTCCGTCACGCGCGCAATGTCGAGTGAAAGCGTTCGCGTCAGGCTGGTTGTTGAGGAGCCCGCTCCCGATTGATCGTCCATGACGCCTTCCTTCACGATTAGGTTCCGCGAAGCTGTAGCACGACGCCTAAAGGGCCTCAATGCGTATCGTCTGAGGCGCGCCTGCGACATGACCGTCTTTTACGATCGCGTCGAGCGCGGCCCGAAGCAAATCCTCTCGCGTTCGATGGGTGATCATGACGACGGGGGTCGGATCGCCCTCGTTTCCCGGCCGGCCAAATCCGGGCAAGTCGCGCGCTTCCCGCTTCTGCACGACGCTTTCGAGCGAAATCTGCTGCTCCGCCATTCGTGTTGCGATGGCCGCGATCGCGCCAGGGCGATCGTACACAGATAGGCGGATGTAATATCCCCCCTCATGCGTCCGCATCTGCGCGCTGGTCTGTGGCGCCAGCTTTGCGACGGGCAGGATGAAAGGCGGGCTGATATGCCTGCGCGCGATGTCGATGATGTCGCTGGCGACCGAGGAGGCCGTCGCGTGGGAGCCAGCGCCCGGTCCGGCAAGCACGATTAGCCCGGAGAAATCGCCCTCGACCGCCACGCAATTGAGCGCGCCGTCGACGCCTGCGAGCGCGCTCGACTTGGGGATCATAGTGGGCGAGACACGCGCCTCGATCCCGCTCTCGGTCTTGGCGGCTACGGCAAGCAGCTTGATGCGGTAGCCGAGTTCATCGGCAGCGCAAAAATCGGCGGGCGTGATGCCCCGGATGCCTTCGAGGTGAATGGCGTCGAAATCCGGCCTGACGCCGAATGCGAGCCCGGCGAGCAGCGCAAGCTTGTGGCCCGCATCCTGGCCGTCGACATCGAAAGCCGGGTCGGCCTCCGCATAGCCGAGCGCCTGAGCCTCGCGGAGAACCTCGGCGAAGGGCAAACCCTCGCGCTGCATTCGGGTTAAATGTAATTGCTCGTGCCGTTCAGAATGCCGTAGACGCGCGAAATCGAATTGCCGAGCAAGCTTTCCCGCAACGCCTTCACGATCGGGATGCCGCCGGCGACCGCGGCCTCGAAATTGAGCGCGGCGTCATTTTTCTCGGCGAGCGCGGCAAGCGCCACGCCATGGCGCGCTAAAAGCGCTTTGTTCGCCGTGACCACATGTTTTCCGGCGGCAAGCGCGACTTCGACGCTTTGAAGCGCCTTACCTCCTTCTCCGCCGATCAACTCGACGAACACGTCGATCGTATTGCTTTGCGCGAGTTGAATGGGATCGGCGAACCAGGGAATGTTTTTCAGGTCGACGCCGCGATCCTTGGTGCGCGAGCGGGCAGAGACGCCGGTCACCTCGATGCGCCGGCCGCAGCGGGCGGCGATGGCGTCGCCATTCCTGGTCAGAAGCGAGACAAGCCCCGACCCGACCGTTCCCAGCCCGGCGATGCCCAGTCGAAGCGGTTTGTGGCCTTTCATGTCATAGCGCCCTCAGAATGCGTCCGGAAAAGTGTGAAGCGGTTTTCCGACAAGACGCACGATAAAAAAAGAGCTAGAGCGTATCCGCTTTTGATTCCATCAAAAGCGGATACGCTCTAGCGCGCGCCGGAAGCCTGGCCGTGCGCAAACGGAATCACATTGTGAAGCGTGGCCTCCGCCGAGGAAAGAAACTTCTTGATTGCGCGCCCAGCCTGCCTGATCCGGTGCTCATTCTCGACGAGCGCGATACGGACATACCCCTCGCCAAATTCGCCGAAGCCGAGCCCGGGAGACACGGCGACGCCCGCTTTCTCTAGCAGGAGCTTGGAAAATTCAAGCGATCCGGCCTTTTCGAAGGCCGGAGGAAGCGGCGACCACGCGAACATGGTTCCCTGCGGCGCCGGGATTTTCCAGCCGGCGCGGTCGAGCGTCTCGACAAGGCAATCGCGCCTGCGCTTATAGGTCTGGCGCATTTCTTCGACGCAATCCTGCGGGCCGTTCAGCGCGGCGGTGGCCGCGACCTGAATCGGCGTGAAGGCGCCGTAATCGAGATAGGATTTCACGCGAGCCAGCGCCGCGACGAGCCGCTCGTTGCCGACGCAGAAGCCGATGCGCCAACCGGGCATCGAATAGGTCTTCGACAGCGAGCTGAACTCTACGGCGACGTCCATGGCGCCCGGCACCTGCAGAATGGAAGGCGGCGGATCGCAGTCGAAGTAGATTTCGGCGTAGGCGATATCGGACAGGATCATGAGGTCGTGCCTCTTCGCCAGCGCGACGGCCTCGCGATAGAAGTCGAGGCTCGCCATCAGCGCCGTCGGGTTGGACGGATAGTTCAGCACGAGCGCGATCGGTTTTGGCACGCTGTGGCGAACGGCTTTGTCCACTGAATGAAGAAAGTTATGATCGACGCTTGCAGGCAAGTGCCGGATGGCGGCGCCCGACATGATGAAACCGAACTCATGGATCGGATAGGTCGGATTGGGCACAAGGATACAGTCGCCCGGCGCCGTGATGGCCTGGGCCATATTGGCGAAGCCCTCCTTCGAGCCGAGCGTCGCGACGACCTGCGTTTCAGGGTCGAGCTTCACGCCGAAGCGGCGCTCATAATAAGCAGCCTGCGCCCGCCTCAGGCCAGGAATTCCGCGCGACGCTGAGTAGCGGTTCGTCCGCGGTTTCTGGACCGTCTCGATCAGCTTTTCGACAATATGGTCAGGCGTCGGCAGATCCGGGTTTCCCATGCCGAAATCGATGATATCGTCACCGCGCGCTCGTGCCGCCGCCTTGAGCTTGTTCACTTGCTCGAAAACATAGGGCGGCAGTCGTTTGATGCGGTGGAAATCTTCGGCCATGACGGGTGTTTCCTGAATTTAAAAGCGTCCAGATCGAAGCTGGACGCATCAAATACGTATAAGACCGGAGTCACGCTTCTGTCCATGCGGCTTTGCGATTTCCTGCCAAGTGTTAAGCCAATATGTATGGGCGGACCAACGAATAGATTTAAATTTGGTCTCCAGAACCCCCGCGCGCCGAAAGCGGGCGGATGGCCAATCCGCGGCGTTAGCAGCCGCTTCACGTTGCATTAAGCCTGTCGTGACATCTTTGGATTGCAGGCGGTAAGTTTCTCTCTTGTTTGCTTTGCTGGCCTTCGCCTCCAGTTGCTTCTTCCTGGCGCGTAATCAGGAGCCTGCGTGCAAGAGCCTTCTTTGGTCATAATGGGATTGTGCGCAACGTGGAAGCTCATGAAAACGGTTTAGATTTGCCCGTAGCTGAGAACGCGCATGCTTCCAGCTCTCGCAGTCCGGCGCGCGTCGCATCGGCGGGGCCGGTCGACGCCGAGGTGCCGTTCGACTTCAGAGATGTCTTTTTCTCGAGGACGAACGAAAAAGGGCACATTCTTTTCGGAAACGAGTTATTTCAAAAGACTAGCCTCTATTCCTGGCCGGAACTCTCCGGAAAACCTCATAACATTGTCCGCCATCCGGACATGCCGCGCGCGATTTTCTGGCTCCTTTGGGACACGATCCAGAAGGGAGAGGCGATCGGCGCTTACGTCAAGAACAAGGCCAAAGACGGCCGGTATTATTGGGTTTTTGCGGTCGTCACCCCCATCGAGGGCGGTTATCTTTCGGTTCGCATCAAGCCGAGCAGCGCGCTTTTCGGGCTCGCTAAGCGCGAATACGCGCCGCTTGCCGCCGCCGAAAAAGAGCGCCGCCTCAAGCCCGCCGACAGCGCACAACGATGGCTATCGAAGCTCAACGAGCTTGGCTTTCAGGACTATGGCGCGTTCATGGCGGCGGCCCTGAGCGAGGAATTGAAAGCGCGCGATAAGCAGCTCGGGCGCCCCTCAAGCGCCGCCGCTATGCATTTCGAGGAACTCTCCAAAGCCGCCGCCTCCTTGCTGGAACAAGCGAACGGCGTTTATGAGAACTATGCCCGTCACCGGAACGTCCCGCTTAATCTCCGAATCCAAGCTGCCAGGCTTGGACCGGCCGGCGCGATGCTCGCTGTGATCTCGATGAGCTACGACGCCCTTTCGACCGCGATAAACACCATGATGGCTCAGTTCATTGTCTCGGCGAAGCAACTCTTCTCGGCTATCAACAAAGGGCTCTTTCTCTGTGGCGCAGCGCTGATCCAGAAAGAGATGTGCACGCTTTTCAAAGCCGAGTGCTCTGCTGCGGACGATCTCGCGCCGTCGAACGAGATTACCCTTCTTGAGCAGGAGCAACGCTCCTCGGCTGACGGACTTCGCGCGATTGCTCACGAGGCGGAGCGCTTCGATAGGTTTTGCTCCGATCTCAAGAGAGCAGCCTCGGGTTTGGAGACAACCTACATCATGGGCAAGGTCGAATGTGCTCGGATCGAAAATGCTGACGCTGGCCTAAGCGACCTTCTCGGCGATCTCGAGAACTATCAAATGACCATGGCGCAGGGGGTGCAGAAGATGCTGGCGATAAGTCAGTCCATTCAGCGCGACGTTCTGGACCTTGTAAGCGGCGCCGCATCCTGGGCCGCTTGAACATTCCCACGCGTAAGCTTTCCTTCCCAGCGAGCGATTGCCCCCTGGCGCAGTTGCGGGCGATTTAAGCAGCTTGGCAGGCGATCATAATCCCCACCGATGTAGTGGCGGCGACCTCAAATCCATTAGCACACATGCAGGCTTGCGCGTTCCGCCTGTGCGACTTCCGATGCCCGGAATGAAAGGCGACGCTATTGCTTGCCAGCGTCCTTCGAGGCGTCGTTGTTGTGGGCCTGATCCTGCTTTTGCAAGTCTTCCACAGCCTTTTGCCGCTCTTCCGGGGTCAGGATACTACCCAGGTCCGTTATCTTGGAAAGACTTGGGTATTTCGGGTCCTCGGCGCATGCCGCCAATCCCGCACAGAACGCCATCGCCAGAAAGCTGGCGGCCACGCCCGCCAGACGGCGCTGCGTTTCACCGTCGAACGCTCGACGCAACGCGAACTCCAGACCGGCATTGTCCTGCATGTGAGCCCTCGTTTCGCGAATCCGCGAATCCCGTTGCCTTAGTCAGAGCAGTATCCAGATTTTTTTGTCCACGTCTTTTTGAATTTGTAACAGAATATTTAGCATTCAGCGTCCGTGGCGGCGCAATTCTGGTTTGCGGCCGCGCCGGCGTGTCATGCCGAGGGTTTTTCGGCGACAAGGTAGATGTTGGCGCAAAGCGAAGGAAACAGCCGCAATGGCGCGTCGGAAACCATCGTTGCCGCCCTAAGGATTGCATTCTGTGAGAAGTGACCGAGCCAGTTCCTGCCAACGATGCGGACGATCTGAAGTTTCAGGTCCGACGCAATCGTCCTCAAGTCGCCGACATCGGGCTCCCTTACATGCCCCCGGAACACGGGCTTGTCATACCAATCCTCGAACGCCGTCCACTTGCCGTAGCCAAACGGCACGGTAATCCGCTTGCGCAAATTTACGCAATTGGGAACGCCGAGCACGAAGCGGCCCCCGGGGCGCAACTTGCCAACGATCTCGTCGAAAAGCTGTTTAGGGGAGTTGTGCCAGTGCTCCATGCTGTCGAAGGATGTAACGACGTCGAAAGGCCCCTCTGCCCCCAAACCGTGGGCCATGACATCGCGAGAGACGACCTCAACGCCGCGGCGGCTGTGGGGGCCGAGATCCGACACTACGAAATAATCGCTATCACGGTCGCCGAAATCGTCAACGAGAACGCTGCGGCGGCAGCCGGCCGCCTTGCATCCGACTGAAAACAGGCTGGCCCCGCCTCCAACATCGCAGACGCTTATCTCCCCGGGAGGCATGGAGCCGAAGGCGAGTTGCATGCTGAATGCGATGCGATTGACGTCCTGATGCTGGCTTGCCCGCATTTCTTCGGGATATTCTTCAGCGATATCCCGCAATATACTTTTGAGCTGCGTGGTTTTCATGTTCTAACTGGCAAAACATTCCTGGAAAACGATAATCATTCGGCCTGCGTGTCATGATTTTTCGCTGTGCGTTTATGCTGTTTCAAGCAAAAGTCAATAGAGCCATTGGGTTTATGCCCATCATTGCATTATCTTTTCTCCTAGGAAGACAGGCCCACGTTTTCCCGCGCCGGGACGCTGGCCAACCGTTGGCTGGCCGCCGCTTTGGCGCCTGCGATAGAACCCGGTAACCGGGAGCGCGATATTCCGCCTCGCCCCGATTCCGAATAAAAGCGGATGGACTTCAGTCGTTGGCCCGCAGGATAAGCACGCCATGAATGGTCTGGCTTTCGCCGGGCGCCTTCGCTGTAAGCTTGAGCGCCCAAACGCCTGACAGGGTGAAATCGGCCTTGAAGCGGTAAACGCCGGGGTCAGTCGAAGTGTCGGGGGCGATCTTGCCCGTGGTGCCGGCCATGTTCTCTGGCGACATGTCGAGAAGAGTGCGAGAGAAGACCACGCCGGAGACTGCTTTTTTCGTCCGCTTGTGGATAAGCCGAACCGATATCGGCCTGCCCTTGCCGGCCTTGAGCTCGCCGGAGACGGCTTGAAACTCGTAATCGTCAGCCGCCGGGAGAGCTTGATTGGCGAATGTCATCACTGCAAGCCCAACGGCGGCGGCTCTAAGATATTTGAATGCCATGGCGTTCGCTCCTATTCGAGAATTCACCTTGCGGCTGGCGCCGGGGGCGCTGAGTTAAGCTCACAGGATTGCCGGACACGCGCGGCGCGGATAGCGCGATTATCGCGGCTTCAACTGAGCGGTCTCCCACACAGCGTGTTTGCTCCCCCGCGACGGCGCATCTTGCCCAGAAAGGCCTTGCGCATCGCTGCCTCCGTGCGTGACGCCGGCCTGGGCGCATGGTCTAGACATCACGCTCCGCCGATACCGTATTGGATAATACGATTCGCATGATTGCACGCCAATCCTTCGCGGACGGCTAATGCCGGGGCAGAAGGGGCGTCAAGCAGGTAAAGCCGCCTCCTGCATGACGCTCGAATTCGCGTCAGAGCGCTGCCAGGCAGCGGCGGCGACTTGCCTTATGCCACCTGGCGGTCTGTTCCGCGGAATTGCGGCCCGGCTAAAACGCCGCCGGCAACGGGTTCCGGCGCCCCGTCGTGCCAGGAAACGATGACGGCAAGCTCTTCAAGCGCCGCGCGGCGAGGTAAGCGAAAGCCTGCGCTTCCATGAAATCCGCGCTGAAGCCTGCTACTTCGGCGGTCATCATATCGGGACCGAGCACGCGGCGTAGCCCCTCTATCATATGGGGGTTGTGTGTGCCCCCGCCCGCAATTACCCAAGCTCTCGGTGGCGCAGGGAAATGGCGGGCGGCGGCGGCGATGCCCGCAATCGTGAAGGCCGTAAGCGTCGCAGCTCCGTCTTCCGGGCTTAGCTTAGAGAGCGCTTCAAGGGAAAACGCTCCTCGATCCAGCGATTTTGGCGGCGGCGCGGTAAAAAAGGGATGCGAAAGAAGCGTCGCGAGCGCTTGCCGGTTCACGGTTCCGGCTAACGCCAGCCGCGCGTCCCTGTCCAAAGGCTCCCCGCTGTGCTGCATGGCCCAATCGTCGAGAAGGCAATTGCCAGCGCCGGCGTCGAAGGCGATAAGCCCTTCGGCCGGACCTTCCTCGATGAAGGTCACATTTGCGATTCCGCCGATATTGACGAAAACGGCGGGCAGGGGAAGGCTCGCGCGCAAGGCCAAGGCGCGATGAAAGATGGGAACGAGCGGCGCTCCCTGCCCTCCGAGCGCCACGTCGGCGGCTCTGAAATCGTAGACGACGGGCAAGCCGAGCGCTTCACTGAGGGCCGGGCCATCGCCAAGCTGCAAGGTCAGCCCTCGCTCCGGCCTGTGCAGCACCGTTTGTCCATGAAACCCGATGACGTCCACGGCGGCCAAATCAATTCCATATTCCGTCGCGAATGATTTCACGCTTTCGGCGTGCTTCGCGGTCACCATGCTCTCTGCGATGGCCAGGACGCCGCTACGGTCCTCCCGGTGAACAAGGCCGCGCGCCAATTCCATGGCCTCGCGCAACAACTGCCGTTCCTCTGCCGTATAGGCGAACTCCGCCGACGGCCCTAACGAATTGATCGCCTCTCCATCGGTCTCGATCAGCGCCACGTCGACGCCATCCATGGAGGTGCCGCTCATAAGCCCAATCGCTTTCATCACCCCTCGCTTGACGCAAAATATGAATGCCTTACATGGTGCCGTTTCTGCTACACGCTCGTACTGCGACTGTCGAGGAGCGTGCAGTCAAGGAGGACATCATGGCCGGCGCTTCAGGTAATTTACGCGACTTCGTTCAAGTTTTAAGAGAGCGCGGCTACATCCATCAAATTTCCGATGAGGAAGGGCTGCGAGCGCTCGCCGGGAAAGCCCCGATCACGGCCTATATCGGCTTCGATTGCACCGCGCCGAGCCTCCATGTCGGCAACCTTATCGGCATCATGATGCTTCGCATTTTTCAGCGTTGCGGTCATCGCCCCATCGTACTTGTGGGCGGTGGCACGACCAAGGTGGGCGACCCTTCGGGCAAGGACGAGAGCCGGAAGCTTTTGAGCGAAAGTGAAATCGGCGCCAACAAGGCGCGCATCGGGGACACCTTCTCTAAGTTCCTGACTTTCGGCGAAGGCAAGACAGACGCCGTTCTCGTGGACAATAACGATTGGCTGAAAGACCTCTATTACATCGATTTTCTGCGCGAATACGGACGCCACTTCACCATCAATCGCATGCTGACCTTCGACTCGGTGAAGCTGCGGCTTGAGCGGGAGCAGCCGCTGACATTCCTCGAATTCAACTACATGCTTTTGCAGGCCTACGATTTTCTCGAGCTTGCCCGCCGCGAAAATTGCGTGCTGCAGATGGGCGGATCGGACCAGTGGGGGAACATTGTCAACGGCATCGAGCTTGCGCGCCGCGTCGAGGGCCGCGAGCTTTTCGCGCTGACGACGCCGCTTCTCACCACCTCCTCCGGCGCCAAAATGGGCAAGTCGGTCAAGGGCGCGGTTTGGCTGAACGCCGGCATGCTGAGCCCATACGATTATTGGCAGTTTTGGCGCAACACCGAGGACGGCGACGTGGGACGGTTCCTTAAGCTTTTCACCGAATTGCCGCTGGACGAAATCGCCCGGCTGGAGGCCGTTTCGGGCTCTGAGATCAACGAATCGAAAAAGGTGCTGGCGACCGAGGCCACAGCGCTCTTGCATGGGCGAGCGGCGGCTGAGGCTGCCGCCGAGACGGCTCGCGAAGCCTTCGAGGAGGGCGCGGCGGCGGCGGGACTGCCGACCATCGAAGTTTCCAGGGATGATCTCGCCAAGGGTATCGGCATCTTGAACGCAAGCACGCTCGCAGGGCTTGTGGCGTCGACGAGCGACGCGCGGCGTCAGATCAAAGGCGGGGCGATCCGTGTGAATGGCGTCGCGGCTACCGATGAGCGTGCTGTGATCACACTGAGGGACATCGACGCCGAAGGGGTCATTAAGCTTTCGCTGGGCAAGAAGCGTCATGTCTTGCTGCGGCCCGCGCCGTAAACTCGCACTAAGCAGAGCTTGCCAAAAGCATGGGGTAAAAGGGGCAAAAGTCGGGGCAATATCTTTCGCGAACACACACTGCGTCATGGCCGGGCTTGACCCGGCCATCCAGATCACATTGAAAGATATGTGTTTTCTGCTCCTGGAAGGCCCGATCAAGCCGGGCCATGACGAGGGTGAGTTTGCTGGCTGCCCGGACTTTTGCCCCTGTTACAAGTATGGCTGACGCGTCGATGGGGGAAAAATGTTTAGTTTGCGAATGCTTGCGATGATTATGGTGATGAGCGCCGCTGTCCCGGCGGGCGCCCAGCGCATTGAGATTCCTGTGGCGCCATCGATGCCAGTCGTGCCGCCAACCATTCCAACGATTGTGGTCCCGCCGCCTCCGCCGACGCTGCCGCTAGCCCCAGACTTGCATGTTCATATGCCTCAGCAATGCTGTCACTTGGTGTGCGCGCCTGACTATTCATGCCCGGCGGGCGCCCTTTGCCCGCAGCGGTGCAACAATGTTTGCGCGCAGTGTTGAGCGGCGAGAGGCAACGAATGCGACGAGAAATCCGAACCATACCGGCAGCCAGATTTCCCGGCTAAAGCCCTTTCAACCCGCCCTTTCCCTGCATGCTCGTCTTGGCGAGCTTGCCACGATTTGCCGCCGCACTCGCAAGCGGGCGCGGACGGGGAGAGGGATAAGCGCGGATTGCAACGCGGTCCCTTCGCCCCCATAGCGCCCGCTTGCGAGCGCGATGTTTCTGAGTTGCAAGCACGCCAAGGTGTGCTTGCGGGGAGAAGAAGCCCCAGCAGAAAAGGCTGTTAGATGAGTACCCGCACAGGGCTAAGAGGCCAGCGACTTAGGATCTCAAGTTTTTCGTGCGGCGGCCGAGAATTTCCCCGTCGGCTTGCGGCGCTCTCCATGAGTTTTGCTGGGCCTATTCGCGCGGTCCATAGGCGGTTCGGGCTGCCCGTTCATACGCGTGATGGTGATCGAGTCCTCCCGCCGTCCTGCTCTCGCGAGAGCCTGACTGAAGCTTTGAGCGGAACCCGCGCTCACTTCAAACCGGCTCTCGGTTTCAAAGATCTTAATGGCGCCGATGTCGCGTCTGGTGACCCCGCCAGCCTTGCAAATCAGCGGCAGAATCCACCGCGCCTCGGCCCTCTGCTTCCGTCCGACCGAGAGCTTGAACCAGACGCCGCCTTCGAAATCGCTGCGCGGCGGCTCACTGGCGTCCCCTCCATTATCCACGAACTCCTCAGGCGACGGGCGGCTGGTCTGGTTTTGGCGAAAGAATGCGGCCGCGATTTGCTCCGGGCTTTTCATGGCCAGCAAGTCTTTGGCGAAGCTTAGTTCCTCATCGCTGAGCGGGCCTTCAAGCGAAGCGTCGTTCAGAAGCCTGTCCCGGTCGCGCTTGAGGATGCTCTCGGCGCTTGGTACCTGCATCCATGCCGCCCGTATTCCTGCAAGAGTTAGCAGTCTTTCGATGGTCCGGCGTTTACTGTGCGGAGTGATGATAACGCTCACGCCGCTTCGTCCGGCGCGTCCCGTTCGCCCGCTTCGATGTAGAAGGGCTTCGCTGTCTCTGGGCACATCGGCATGGATGACAAGATCGAGGTTTGGCAAATCGATGCCGCGCGAAGCCACATCGGTGGCGACGCAAACCCTGGCGCGGCCGTCCCGCATCGACTGCAGCGCCCGCGTGCGCTCGTGCTGGCTCAGTTCGCCCGACAGCGCGACGACCGCGAACCCCCGGTTGCCGAGACGGCTCGCAAGATGGGTCACATCTTTCCGCGTGGCGCAGAAGACGAGCGCGCTGCCCGCCTCAAAATAGCGCAGGGTGTTGATGACGGCGTTTTCCCGCTCCGCCGCGGCGACAGAAATCGTGCGGTAGTCGATATCTGCGTGCTGCTTCGTTCCTTGATTGGCCGAAATGCGGATAGCGTTCTTTTGGAAGCGCTTGGCGAGCGTTGCGATCGCTTTTGGCACCGTCGCCGAGAACATGAGGGTGCGCCGTTCCGGCGGGGCTGCCTTGAGAATGAACTCGAGATCCTCGCGAAAGCCCAGGTCGAGCATTTCATCAGCCTCGTCGAGAACAAGAGCGCGCACCGACGACATGTCGAGCGAACCACGCGTGATGTGATCGCGAAGACGTCCCGGCGTTCCAACGACGACATGAGCGCCGCTGGCGAGCGCCCGGCGTTCCGTCCGCATATCCATGCCCCCGACGCACGCCGCCAATTTGGCCCCGGCGGGCGCGTAGAGCCATTCGAGTTCAAGGCGAACCTGGACCGCAAGCTCGCGCGTGGGCGCTACCACGGCGGCCAGGGGTTCAGAACTCGCGGGGAAGCGATCCTTCCCTTCGAGCAAAGTCGAAGCCATGGCGAGACCGAAGGCGACCGTTTTGCCCGATCCGGTCTGCGCGGAAACGAGGAGATCGGCCTCGCCGATCTCCGGCGAAAGGACGGCGCGCTGGACCTCGGTCAGCGCCGTGTACCCTTGCTTTGCGAGTGACTCCGCGAATAATGGAGGCGCCCATCGATAGCCGTCATGTGAAGGCCCTCATTTCCCGGTTAAGAAGCGGCCGGACGTTGGACGTGAACCTTTAGCGTTAAATGAGGGCCTGTGGACAGAAAGTTCTAGCCGGACCGGCAAATGGCCGCTGCGATAAAATGGCGCCGGAACGGGAAGGACAGAAACCGGAATACGTGAAAACACTGGCGATCCCGGAGGGGCTCGAACCGCCGTTCGGCGATACCGCCCAAATATTGTCGAAAGCACCTCCATCGACCGGGGCAGCAAAGGCGGCACTGCCATTGGAGGCGGTGAAATTTCCTGCCTCTATCAATTACACGGCGCGCTTATCGGCCCGGGCTAAGGCGCAGCAGCCCTGGCCGCGAAGGGCTGGGCGAGGCTCATTCCGACCGGTTAAATATTACAGTGCTATTTGCCCGCATACCAAGCAGAGTTTCCAAAAAAAGCGGCTACCGGTTTTTGGGATAAAAACACTGCTAAATCAAAGGACTCTAAGCAGATATTCGTTGGGCAACCAGCGAATGTCTGCTTAGCTTTTCCAAGCGTGACGTAACCGTCTCCTTTCGGCAGACGCCGCGGTGGCGAGCGAACGAGTCATCGGCCGGTTTTGGCTCGGCGCGCTCGCCGCGCCAGTCTGGCAAGATCGGCGAAGCTTATGTGAAGCTTGACGATATGATTTTTTCCGATAAGTTAAAAATGCATTACACAGGGATGCAAAGAAAGCCTCTAGCTTGTCCCCGCAAAGCTAGAGGCTTAATCCTGGAATTCAGGTCAGTGCGGCAAGATCGCATTGGGGGAAAAAGGAAAAGCCGCCTGCAAGGCCCGGCGCCTGGCGCCTGCTGCTGCAACTCACAGCCACACTTCTGCACGCCATCATGCCCCAACCATCGCTCGCCGATTTGCGGCGGGCGAAAGACAAATTCCGCCGCCATCTCCACGAACCGCCGCGATGGCGGCGTAAATATCAGAGGATGATCCACTTATTTTAGCGCCTATGGGGTCAAGCCCGAGCGCATGCTTTTGCGAACTCTGCTTTGGCCCGATCTCCTGTCAGGTTAAGCCATCAAGTAGTCTTAGCCTGGAGGCGCAGACCGGCGGCGAAGCTTTTCCAAGCCGGCGGCGCGTTCGTGATAAACCGTGGCAATGTGGCGCGCGCATTTTCGTCTGTTTCGTGCATGCTGCGACGGGGCGGGGGAATGTGCAAATGGCGCCAAGCTTTGCGGTGCGAGCGATTTCGCATCGGGGGAATCAACATGAAAGCGGTCATCGAGATTGAATTTGAGGACGAGCGCGACTTGGCGGAGAAGGCCGATTGCGTAGCGATATTGCTTGCGCAGCAGGCGGAGTTTCCGTCGTCTCGCTATTTTGAAATCGTTCCAGGTAAATATCCGATTGTGGACATTGCCACGGATCTTGAAGGTCAAGAGGCAGAATTCGTGGCGCATTTAGCGATCATGGCGTGAAAACCGTCGCGGCATTCCACATCCCGCTTAATTGCGACGGGCAGCCCGCTGCAAACTTTCAGTTGAAAGGCGCCCCCGCCGGACGCTGAAATCGCGCGAGACCTGGCAGAGCTTACGGCCCGGCTAGTGTGAGCGCGTGCCGGGTTAAGCCGCTTGCCGGGTCTCGGCGCGCTATGGCTGCGGTCCTGCGCCTGCGCAGCGTCAAGCCGCTAAACGCGCGATGGCAGCCGCGGAAGGATAATATGGTTGCCGGGCAGTCCGCCAGACTTTCGCCGCATAGGGCGCTTTCATATCGCCGGCATGCCTTGTCACGATCTCGCAAAAAGATTGTGGCGTTTATCTTCGACGGCTATGGTCCAGCCTGGTGACGGCCCTCAATCGCAAAACATTGGAATGCGTTATGAATGCGCGAAAGATAACACTTTCGATTTTGATCGCGTTCATTGCCTCCCTCGTCGCTTGGGCGAACCTTGCGCGCGCCGACAAAATTTCGAACGGTGTGGCGGTGTTCGCAGCGCTCGACAAGGTTACCGGCCGTGTTTCCCCGCTTGAAATCAAAATTGGGCAAACCGTGACTTTCGGCGCGCTGAAGGTGACCGCCCGGGCTTGCTACACCCGTCCCCTAACCGAAAACCCGCTAACGACCGCCTTTATCGAGGTGGACGAGCTTCTGCTGGACGGCTCCGAGAAGCGCATTTTCACAGGCTGGACCTTCGCCGAAAGTCCTGGGCTTCACGCTGTTGAGCACCCGACATTCGATGTCTGGCTGACGAGCTGCAAAATGCCCGTCGCTGAGACGCCGCTTGGAAGGCGTTCGAATTCGCCAAGGCCCTGAAGCGCCTGCTCAAGCCGGCGATGGAAAGCGGCGCGGCTAATCTCCTGCGCCCCGAACTGCCGCAGATGATCGGTTACGAACTGCGTGTCGAGCAGGCAAAAGCCGCCATATCTGAGCCGCGCGACGAGATAGACGAGCGCGACTTTGCTGGCGCCGGTCTCGTAAGAGAACATGCTTTCGCCAAAAAAAGCGCGGCCCAGCGCAACCCCGTACAGCCCGCCCACGAGCTTGCCATCCTGCCAAGTCTCGACAGTGTGGCAATAGCCCATTTCGAACAGCTCGGCGTAAAGTTCGCGGATGCGCTTGTTGATCCAGGTCGTCCGGCGTCCGGCGCGCGAGGATGCGCAGCCAGCGATGACGCCTTCGTAGTCGCTATCGACGCGAACCTCGAACTTGTTCTGCTTGATGGTGCGTGCGAGCCGGCGCGGCACATGCACGTGCTCAAGAGCGAGAATCCCCCGGCGCTCTGGCTCGATCCAATAAAGGGTTGGATCGCTGGCGCTCTCGGCCATAGGGAAAATACCGCAGGCGTAAGCTTTGAGAAGCACCTGGGGCGTGATTTCAATGGTCAGGTTAGAGGGCGATCCCATCGTTAAAGGGTTTGCCTGTCCTAGTGTGAACGATGCCTATCGATCCTAATCTAATGCTTCTGGAGATATTTTTCGAGCCAATGAATGTCATAAAATCCGTCGACGATATCGGGCTGCTGAAATCAGCGATGAAAACAGCGGAATGGTTGTCTCGATTCCGTCGATGACGAACTCGCCGAGCGCCCTGCGCAGCCGCATGAGGCACTCGTTGCGATTTTTCCCATGCACGATAAGCTTTCCGATGAGGCTGTCGTAATAGGCTGGAATGGTGTAGCCCGCGTAGACGCCGGAATCGACGCGCACGCCAAGGCCGCCCGGCGGATGGAAATAGGAAATCTTCCCTGGCGACGGGCGGAAGGTCGTCGGATTTTCGGCGTTGATCCGGCACTCGATGGCGTGGCCCTCGAAGCGAACATCCTCCTGCCTGAAGCTTAGCCCCGCGCCAGCTGCGATCTGAATCTGCTCGATCACGAGGTCGATCCCCGTCACCATTTCGGTAACGGGATGCTCCACCTGCAACCGGGTGTTCATCTCGATGAAGAAGAACTGGCCATCCTCGTAAAGGAATTCGACCGTGCCGGCGTTGCGGTAATTCAGATTGCGCATGGCCTGGGCGACGGTATTGCCGATTTCCTGCCTCTGCGCCTCGTTCAGCGCGGGCGATGGCGTTTCTTCCATGATCTTTTGGTGCCGCCGCTGCAAAGAGCAGTCGCGCTCGCCGAGATGAACGGCGTTGCCTTTGCCATCCCCGATCACCTGAACCTCGATATGGCGCGGCCGCATGAGATAGCGTTCGAGATAAAGGGAGTCATCGCCGAATGCCGCCTTAGATTCGGCGCGGGCCGTTGAAAGCGCGATCGGTAAATCCGCTTCGGTGCGCGCTATCTTCATGCCGCGCCCGCCGCCGCCTGCCGAAGCCTTGACAAGGACGGGGAAGCCTATTTCTCGCGCGATCCTGACGGCTTCGTCATTGCTGGAAACAGCGCCGCCCGAACCCGGCACAACTGGAATCCCAAGCTTCTTCGCCGTCTCCTTGGCGCGGATCTTGTCGCCCATGATGCGGATATGTTCGGGAGTAGGCCCGATGAAGGCGACGCCATGTTCTTCGAGTATCTCGGCGAACCGTGCGTTCTCGGACAAAAAACCATAGCCGGGATGCAATGCGTCGGCGCCCGTAATTTCGCAGGCCGCCACAAGCCGTGGAATGTTAAGATAGCTCTCGCTCGCGGCGGGTGGCCCGATGCAAACGCTCTCGTCGGCGAGGCGGACATGCATCGCGTCGGCGTCAGCCGTCGAATGGACGGCTACGGTTGCGATCCCGAGCTCTTTGCAGGCGCGCTCGATGCGGAGAGCGATTTCTCCGCGATTGGCGATCAGGATTTTATCGAACATGGAGCAGCCGCCTATTCGATAATCATGAGCGGTTCACCGTATTCGACAGGCTGGCCATTTTCCACGAGGATGCGCTTTACAGTGCCGCCCCTCGGTGAAGCGATCTGGTTCATGGTCTTCATGGCCTCAACGATCAGGAGCGTTTCACCCTCCCGGACGACGGAACCTACGTCGACGAAAAATGGCGCGCCGGGTTCTGGAGCGCGATAGGCTGTGCCGACCATCGGAGAGGTCACGACGCCTGGATGATTCTCCAGGTTCGAAGCCGCATTGGAGACGCCAGCGGTCGCCGGCGGAGCATATGAGGACGGAACAAAGTGGGTCGGCGCCGCCATGCGCGCAACGCGCACCCGCAAATTGTTCTCCTCGATCTCGATCTCAGTAAGCCCCGTCTCATTCAGCAAATCGGCAAGGCTTCGGATGAGATCCTCGTTGGGCGATTTTTTCTTTGCCGATTCGGGCATCGTTTTTTTGGCCGGTTCAGGCATGAAGACCCCGGTTAGATGGAGCAGGAGATTTTAAAATTTCGATCATCGCAATGAGCGCCAGCCGGTAGCCTTGCGCGCCAAACCCGCAGATCACGCCGGTTGCGGCCGGCGAAACATAGGAGCGATGCCGGAAGGTTTCGCGTTTGAATATATTGCTGAGATGAACCTCAGCGATAGGCAGCGAAAGAGCCCGCAGGGCGTCCAGGACCGCAACGGATGTATGGGTGTAGCCCCCCGCATTCAAAATCAGCGCGGACGCCGCATGGCGCGATTCCTGAATCCAATCAACGAGCACACCCTCATGATTTGTCTGCCGAAAGTCGACCTCAAATCCTGCCTCGGCCGCCTGTGCGAGAAGACCTTCCTCGATGGCGGCAAGCGTGCCGGCCCCGTAAATCTCAGGCTCGCGTTCGCCAATGAGATTCAGGTTGGGGCCGTTGAGGATGAAAATCGGCTTCATGTGCGCTTACGCGGCGTTCTTCCGCTGGAAACAGAGACACCCCAGCCTGTAAATCAAGCTAGGTGTGCCTTCTCTGGAGACGAATCTTCGTTCAGCACTGTGCCAAAACAGCAAACCGCATCGAAGTGGCTGCGGTTCTCTGTTAACAGTTTTTATGACGCAGTGCAAAATCGTCAGGATTTTTTTTCGTCTTTTGCACCGGCAGGAGCCGCGGCTTCCGCACAAGCCTTGCAGCCATCTTTGCGCGCGTCCTCGACGAGTTGCTTCAACTGGTCGTAATCGGCGGCGCCGGGATTGGTCTTGTCGCCCACGATGAATGTCGGCGTTCCGTCGACAAATATGCGCTTGCCGATCTCGGTCATCTTCGCAATCAGCGCCTCGGTTTCGGGAGCGGCGCTATCCGCTTTCACCTTCTCCATGTCGAGGCCGAGTTGCTCGGCGACCTTAAGCGCAGTCTCTTTCGAGGCCCGGCCGGCGGCGAACATCGCTTTGTGGAACTCCAGATATTTGCCCTGCTTCGCGGCGGCGATCGCCACTTTCGACGCTTCCCCCGAGCCCGGCGCAAGGATCGGATACTCCATGAACTGGACCTTGATGTTCTTGTCCGTGTCGATGAGTTTCATCAATTCGGGCAGTGTTTGCCGGCAATAACCGCAATTGTAGTCGAAGAACTCGACAAGCGTAACATCCCCGGCGCCGACGGCGAGGGGGCTCAAATCACCCTTCAGGCTGGAAAGGCTCTTGTAAAATTCGGGCATGCGTGAGCGCGTGGCTTCGCCGCGCTTAGCCTCCATCTTTTTCTCGTAGGCTTCCTGAACCTCGAGCATGATCTCAGGGTGATCGACAAGGTAATCCTTGACGATCTTTTCGATCGACTTCACCTGCCCTTCGCTGAAGCTGTCCGATTGCGCCATTGCAGGAACTCCGCCGCGATGAAGCGCGAAGGTCAGCCCTGCGGCCAAAAGAACTGCGGCCGCCACTTTCATTGGTTTTCTCATCATTCTCTCCGGAGTTCCGATGGTCAAACGGGTTAGCTGAATTCGAAGCGTCTAACCACGCACTTTTTCAATTCTGAAGTTCACAATATCATCAGCCTTAACCCAGCCGGGAGTGCCCTGTGGCAAGCCGTTCTTCGCTCGCTCCGCCAGCATCTTGGCGTTCTTGACATCGCCACGGTGGAAGCTCGCCAAAGCCGCTGAAAGATCGGCCTCCGGATAGCGCTTGAGTTGCCCATAGGCTTGGGATTGCAGCCGGTAGCCGAGATACGATTGATCCTCGTCGAGAAGCGCGACGCGAAGCAGCTGCAACGCCTCGCCGGCGCTTCCGCGACCGCTTTCCAGGATCGCCTGAGCAAGCTCGATACGCATAAAACCCGATTTCGGCGCCAGAGATACAGCTTTGCGGAGGGGCGCAACGGCGTCCTTCGCATTTCCGCTCTCCATAAGAAATGTGCCCTTCAGCTCATAAAACCAGGGGTTCTGAGGCGACGTGGCGATAAGTTCATCCAAAGCGGGAGCGGCGGCCTGATAACCGCCGGTGTGAAACTTCATGATCGCGCGCGCGTAACGGGCGGGCAGGCCGTTGCCGGAGTACTCCCGTGAGATGCGCTGCGGATTGTTCTTGTAGGTGTATGCCGCGATTTTCGCGCGGACGAGATCGTGGCGCAGCTGGAGCTGCGCGGTGTCTTTCGCATCGAAATATGGGCTGCGCTGTGCGATCTCCTGAAGCTGCGCAATGCGCTCCACAGGGACGGGGTGAGTTTGGATGTAGGGATCGACTTTAAGCGTGCCGACGGACTGATCCGCAAAATAACGGAAGGTTTTCAGCATACCGGCAGGCGATTGATGCGATTTTGTCAGATAATCGACGCCCGCCTGATCGGCCGACAATTCTTGCGCCCGGCGATAGGACAGGATCGAGCGCATCAGCACCTGCTGGCCGCCGAACATCATGGCCGTTCCCGCCTGCGCGACGTCGGCGCTCCCGGTCGCGGCGCCGCCAGCCACAGCGCCAAGGCTCAAGACCTGAAGCATGAGCGCCGCCGTTTGCATTTTCGCGATTTGCTGTCTAAGGGCCGTTATGTGGCCGCCTGTGATATGGCCGGTTTCATGCGCAATGACGCCGATCAACTGGTTGGGCGTCTCAGATAGAAGAATGGCGCCCGTGTTGATGAACATGTTCCGGCCATCGACCACGAATGCGTTGAAGCTCGTGTCGTTGATCAGATGCACCTTGATATTATTGCTCGCTACGCCTGCGACGCGGAAAATCGGCATCGTGTAGTCGGCGATGAGAGCTTCGGTCTCGGCGTCGCGGATGAGGCTCAGCTCCTGAGCCTCAGCTTGCGTAACGGTTACGGCAACCGATAGAAACGCGGCGAATGCGGCCATTAGCCTGGATAAAAATTTGCGCGGATGAGCAATTTCGAACTTCATCGCCGGTGAAATCGCGCCACAAAAGCACGCTCTTGTCTGTCGTAATTCCATTTGGTTTATCCACTCCGGCTAGCGCCGCAGAATGAAACGCGCCTTCGAAGCGTACTAGCATCGCGCCGAAGCGATGTCTTTCGTGAAAAGAAGGCTTTGTAAATCGGGCGTAAGGATGACGGCCACGTAACTCCCTGTCGCAAGCCGCTGGTGCTAATCCAATATCAAAGCGATAAGCTGCCGCCGCGCGAAAGGAGGCCTCAATGAAAAAGGCTACGCCGGAAGCCCTAGCTCCTGCATCCAGCCGTGACTTGCTTGCGCCATCCTTGCGAAGCGCGATCGGCGCTTTCGTCGTGATGGATGTCATGCGGGAGGCGAACGCTCGCCAAGCCGCAGGCGGCGATATCATCCACATGGAGGTCGGTCAGCCCGGAACGCCTGCGCCGCGCCTCGTTCGCGAGGCGGTCACGCGAGAGATCGGTCGAAGCGCGCTCGGCTATACGGACGCCCTTGGCCTGCCGAAGCTTCGCGAGCGCATCGCCCGGCATTACGGCGACGCTTATGATGTGGACGTATCTCCGGAGCGGATCGTTGTCACCACCGGCTCCTCGGCCGGTTTTGTGCTGGCCTTCCTGGCGCTTCTCGATCCGGGGGACGGCGTCGCCCTAACCCAGCCCGGCTATCCCTGCTACCGGCAGATTGCGCGCGTTCTGGGCTTGAACCCGGTTTACCTTCCAGCGCGCGCCGCAAGCCGGTTCATGCCCACCGCGGAGGATTTGTCGCTCGCCTTCCGCGAGAGGGGTCGCCCGCGCGGTCTTGCTAGCGAGCCCCGCCAATCCCACGGGTTCCATGCTGCCGCCAACGGACCTCGCCCGGCTGGTGGAAGCGGCGAGGAGTCACCAAGGCTGGTTCATTTCCGATGAAATCTATCATGGCCTGACCTATGGCGCGCCGGCGGCGACCGCGCTGTCGTTCTCTCAGGACGCCATCGTCATCAACAGCTTCTCAAAATACTATTCGATGACGGGATGGCGGATCGGCTGGATGGTTGTTCCCGAGCGCATGGTCCGCGTGTTTGAGCGCCTGGCGCAAAACCTCTACATATCGCCGCCCACGATTTCGCAAATCGGCGCCCTCGCCGCGTTCGGCGCGGCCGAGGAATTGGAGGGCTACAAAGCAGTCTACGCGCAGAACCGCGCGCTGCTTCTTGAGGAATTGCCACGCGCGAGTTTCGATAAGCTCGCGCCCGCGGACGGCGCGTTTTACCTCTATGCCGATGTCGCGGAACTGACCGATGACAGCGAGGCCTTCGTGCGGCGCATGCTGAAAGACACCGGCGTAGCTGTGACTCCCGGCGCCGATTTCGACGAGGAGGACGGGCGCCGGTTCATCCGGTTCAGCTACGCGGGCACGTTTGAGCATATGCGCGAGGCAGCGCGGCGGCTTCAGGCGTGGATGCAGCGGTAAGCGGACTGCAGTATTGCGACAGCCGAACGTTTTACGCTCATCCTGTCCTTCTCCCGCGCAAGGCCGCCTTGGCGAGCTTGCCACTCCGGAGTGTCCGCATCCGCAAGCGGAGACGGACGGGAGAAGGGACGGTGTTTCACGGGCACAGACTACTCCCTCCCCTCGCGGGAGAGGGCCGGGGGGCTTGAGCCGGGAGATTTGGCGGTTGGTATGAGGATACGGGCGCGTTATTCGGCGACGGCCTTACGAAGCGCGTTCTCGCAATCGCGCCGGCAGCCTCTCCATGAACCGGCAACCTCAACTTGCCAGAACAGGCCCCTGCCAACCTCGACTTCGCGCGTCGCTGCGGTGATACGGGCGCCCTTATCTGCGATGGTGACTTGTCCCCGGGCAACCACGCGCGGATTGTAAACTCCAAGTTCGAAAGACGCATAAGCGGCGCCCATGATTGCCGCAACGGCCAATCCGCCGGCAAGCACAGACGGGACCGAACCGATACTCAGGTTTCTACGAAACATGCGCTGTTCCTCTTCGCCTTGCCAATAGCCCTTAGCCGGGCGAAGCGCCGCGAAGGTTCAAGCCTACTGCGCATTTTCAGCGAGGCCGTCCAATGCTTCGCTGGCGTCCGCGTTACATCGGCGGATAGTCGGTCTCAGGGCGAAAGGGGCGCGAGAGAAGCGCCTCGATGGCCTCGTCCACGGTCGTCCGCCCCTTGACAACGTCGTGGACGGCTTCGCAAATCGGCATTTCGACGCCATGTTTTTTTGCCAGCGCCACGACTGCGCCCGCGGAATAAACGCCTTCCGTAATCGATTTTCTTGCGCCAAGTATGTCCGCCAGCGATTGCCCCTGGCCAAGCGCCAAGCCGAGCGACATGTTGCGCGACTGCGGACTGGAGCAGGTCAAGATCAAATCGCCTAGCCCAGAGAGCCCCGTCAGCGTCTCGAAGCGGCCGCCTAGCTTCCTGCCGAGGCGCACAAGCTCGGCAAATCCGCGCGTCGTTAGAGCGGCATGCGCGTTCGACCCAAAACAGCGGCCTTCCACGATGCCCGCCGCGATCGCCAGCACGTTTTTCACCGCGCCGCCGATCTGGGTGGCGACAACGTCATTCGTCCAGTAAAGCCGGAAGCTGCGATGGCCGAGCGCCGCCGTCAACCGCGCGCCGAGCTCTTCGCTGTCGCAGGCGAGCGTGAGAGCGGTCGGAAGGTTACGCGCGACCTCTCCCGCAAAGCTTGGCCCCGAAAGCACGGCGATCCGGGCATTTGGCAGCACCTCTTTCACGATCCCGCTCATGAACTCGCCCAACTCCTCCTCGACGCCTTTTGTGCAGATCACGACGGGCTTGCCGGCTGCGAAATGCGGCGCAATGTCCTGCGCGACCGCGCGGACGAATTGGACGGCGCCACGAGCAAAATAAGGTCCGTACCGGCAAGGTCTTTCGCCCTGGCGGTGGCCCTTATGGCAGGGTCGAGGGCGACGCCGGGAAGGTAAACCCGGTTGGCATGCTGGGAATTGATCTCGGAGACTGTCTCGAACTCGTAGGCCCAGAGCAGAACGTCGCGCCCGGCGCGGCGGACCGATTGCGCGAGCGCCGTTCCCCACGCGCCTCCGCCGAGGATGCCTACCCGCTGAAGCTTTGGCTGTTCTTCGCCTTGTGCCGCGATCATGACGTTCAGCGCCTCCTCAAGGTCTGCTTATTTTTTTGGTTCCCGCATCCCGATAGGCGCGGTTTCGTTCCGAGCGGCGTTACATTGAATTGTGTGGCCGTAGTTAGCGGCAGACGGCAAGCGGCGCAAGCGTCCCGCGACTAAACCGCCGACAACTCGCGCTTTCCCAAGCTCGAATCCACGGCCGGGACTTCTGAAACCGGCCAGCGCGCCCTTGCTGGAACATCGAGGCCGTCGGCATATCCGCCGGCAAGGCGGCAGGCGCCCGCCCAGGCGATCATCGCGGCGTTATCGGTGCAAAAACTTGGCGGCGGCGCATGGAACGTGTAGCCGGACGCTTCGCATTCCTTGAGGAGGGCGGTGCGCAATGCCCGGTTGGCGGCGACGCCTCCGGCCGCTACGAACCTTTTCGGCAAGCCTTCCGCGTCGTAAAGCCTGAATGCCGCGCGGAGCCTGTCGCGGAGGGTCTCGGCCGCCGCCGCCTGGAAGGAAGCGCACAGGTCGGCGACATCCTGGTCGCTCAAGGGCGCATGGGTTAGCGCGGCTTGCCGAACCGCGGTCTTCAATCCAGAGAACGAGAAATCCGGCTTTTCGCGTCCGGCAAGCGGCCTCGGAAATGCAAAACGATAGGGATCTCCCCTGACCGCGGCGCGTTCCACGGCCGGGCCTCCAGGGAATCCAAGCCGGAGCATCTTGGCGACCTTGTCGAAGGCTTCGCCAAGCGCATCATCCATTGTTCCGCCGAGCTTCCGGTAGTCGAAATGCGACCCCACCCGCAAGAACTCCGTATGCCCGCCAGAGACGAGCAGCAGAAGGTAGGGCGGGCTCAAGCCCTCCGTCAGCCCCACTGTAAGGGCGTGGCCTTCGAGGTGATTGACTGCGGCAAGCGGCAGTTTGTGAACGAGCGCGATTGTCTTCGCTGTGACGAGCCCGACAAGCAGGCCGCCGATGAGGCCCGGCCCCGCCGTCGCAGCGACGCCGTCCAAATCGGAAAACTCTAAATTGGCTTCGGCCAGCGACGCCTCGATCAACCCGTCGAGGACTTGCACGTGAGCGCGAGCCGCAATTTCGGGAACCACGCCTCCGAAGGGCTCGTGATCCCTGAATTGAGACCGAACAATACTTGAAAGGATAACGCCATTTCCTTCGCAGCCACGCCGTACAATTGCGGTGGCAGTTTCGTCGCAGCTCGTCTCAATACCTAAGACGGTTAATTCGCGGTTTTTCGTCGCTGCCGCCCCAAAATGCTCTTTATTGATCGCGCGTTGCTGCATGATCCTATATTCAGTCCCCTAATTTCGCTTTAGTGCTGTACCTCGACTGCGGGATATGCTTAGTGTCCCCAACTCGATACGCACCCACATCTCTGTCGTAAAAATCGCGGCGCTCTCGTACAACCGAACGCAACACAACCATGAAAAAACACTCAGACGCAAGGCAAATTCGCATTGGCACCAGGGGGAGCGCGCTCGCTCTCGCGCAAGCAACCGAGGTGCAGAACCGGCTGGCATCGATCTATGGCGAAGAGGTCTCGTTCGAGACTTGCATTATAAAAACCTCCGGCGACAAGATTCTTGACAAGGCTTTGGCGTTGGTGGGCGGCAAGGGGCTGTTCACCAAGGAATTGGAAGACGCGCTTCTCGATGGCAGCATAGACATCGCCGTCCACTCCATGAAGGATGTGCCCGCCTTCTTGCCGGATGGGCTTGAGATTGCCTGCATCCTGCCCCGGGAAGACGTTCGCGACGCCTTTATCTCGCCGGTAGCCAAATCGCTGCAGGACCTGCCGCCAGGCTCTATCGTGGGCACGGCTTCGATCCGGCGCGAGGCGTTTATCCGGCATCGGCGCCCCGACCTGAAAATGATCCTGTTCCGCGGCAACGTGCAAACCCGGCTCCGCAAACTTGAGGAAGGGGAAGCCCATGCGACGCTGCTCGCATCGGCTGGGCTGCGGCGCCTTGGGCTCGCAGACCGCATCACCCAGGTGATCCCCGTCGAGGAAATGCTGCCCGCGCCCGCGCAGGGCGCCATCGGCATCGAAATCCGTTCGGCGGATAATGAGACGCGGAAGCTGATCTCCGCCATCCATGATCGCGATACCGGCATCGCCATCGAGGCGGAGCGAGCCTTTCTTAGCCAGCTCGATGGATCGTGCCGCACGCCCATCGCGGCGCTGGCTCTGGTTAATGGCGAGACGGTTTCCTTCAAGGGCATTATCCTTACGCCCGACGGCGCACGGTTCTACGAAACCGGCAGGAAGGGAAGCGTCGAGGATGCCGTCGCCATAGGCAAGGACGCCGCGCGCGAGCTTTACGACCGCGGCGGCAAGGATGTCTTCCGCGACGTCGCCTAAATGAAAAAACTCTAAGCGGGGCCTTTGTGGAAGGCCTGCTTCGCAGCCTGTCGTAATGCTTTGGCTGGAGGGACGATGCGCCTTCTCGTAACAAGGCCCGAGGCGGATGCGCTGGCGTTCGCCGATGAGCTTCGCGCGCTCGGGCATGAACCCGTTTTGCAGCCGCTCATCGAATTTCGTAGTCTCGAATTCGATATTGGGGCGCTTCACGCAGCGAAGGCGATCGTCATCACGAGCGGAAACAGCCTTCGCGCGCTGGAGGAAACCGGCGATATTAAAAACGTCGCCGCCGTGCCGCTCTATTGCGTTGGAGAACAAACGGCAAGGCGTGCGCGGGAGATAGGTTTTCAAACCGTGCAAGCGGTCGCCGGTACCGCCGAGGAGTTGGCCGGAAAAATCATAGCTGACGCACAGAGAGACGGACCGCTCGTTCACATTACTGGGGAGCACCAGGCTTTCGATATGCATGGCGCGCTCTCGCGCCAAGGGCTTCCCGTGCAAACCGTTCACGTCTACAGCATGGAAGCTTGCCGCGAACTATCGCCATCCGTGGACAGCATGCTTAAGGCAGGCGGGATCGACGGCGTGATCCTGATGTCGCCCCGCACCGCAGACATCTACGTTTCATTATGTCACAGGCACGGAAACCTCAATTCCGCTAAAACTCTTTCATATTTCTGCTTATCGGAAAACGTAGCGGCAAAGCTTGCTTCCCTTGAACCGCATCATGTGCGTATTTCGGGGAAGCCCAGCCGGAAGGCCCTCTTGGATCTTCTGAGCGCGGATTGATCTTGCTAAGCCTTTACGTAAGAATGATCGCCTGCAGCGAGGCTGTTAACTAAAAATCATAGGCTATTTACCAAGATGCCCGAGGAAAAACGACCAAGACCGAGGATCAAAATGACTGCCGAGCCAGACAGCCCCCCGGAGCCGAGTCTCAGAGTCTTCAGGCGGCGGAAGCGAACCGAACGAGACGCCAGTGCGGCCAAAGCCGCCATTGATCGAGCAGCGAGCCCTGCCAGAGCCAGGTCGCGGAGGCGGGTTTCTCCGCCCGTTAGCGGCTGGCGTTATCGGCGGACTCGCCAGCGCAGGCATTGTTTATCTCGCCTTGGGAGGCAACTCGGGGGCAGATGCCGATACCCAGCAGAAAATCAAGGACTTGCAGGAACGGGCCGCGGTGCTGAGCGAAACGGTTCAAGCGAAGGTGGCGGCGCCTGTAAAAGCCGCCAGCCCGGAAGAATTGAACGAGGTCCGGTCTCGCCTTGATGGTCTCGATAAGACCGTCAAGGGTGTGGACGAAACGATGCAGTCCTTGTCCCAGAAAGTGCAGGCCGTTGAGCAGAAGCCCGCTCCTGAACCCGGGAAAGACGTAATTCAAGCCGAGATCGCTTCTCAGATTGCGCCGATAGCGGAGCAACTCGCCGGCCTTGAGCACTCCCAGACTGAGCGAGTCTCCGACTCGCGCACTGCCACCCTTGCCTTCACCCTGACAAATCTGAAGCGGGCCGTGGCGGAAGGCAAGCCGTTCGCCGCGGAATTGGCCGCGGTCGAGAATCTCTCCCCAGCCAAGCTGCCCGTTTCTGAGCTCGCGCCCTATAAGGACTCGGGCGTGCCAACGCTTCAGCAGCTTCAGCGCGATTTCGCCGAGATCTCCGGTAATGTCATTCAAAAGCATTATCACGGCAAAGCCAACTCCATCGTGGGCGAAGTGCTGTCCCGCGCCCGGGCGGCTATCCAGGTCAGACCAAAGGGCAGCGCAGGCGATACAGTCGAGGCAGTTTTAGGGCGCATGGATAGCGCCTTGAAGGCTGGCGATCTAAAGGGCGCATTGACCGGCGCTGCCGCTCTTGAAGGCCCAGCTAAAGACGAGTTGCAGACGTGGCTTGAGCATGCACGAGCACGCGCCGCCGCGGATGAGGCGATACGGAAGACCGATCAGGAACTGCTCGCCAGCCTGACGAAGACACCGACCCAATAACTGACCCGAAACCGGCAACCAAGCGCGAAATCGCGAAACGCTGTGGAAGTTAAGCCATGATCCGCCTTATTGCCTTTTTAGTGCTTATCGTACTCGCCGCCACCGGGTTCTCCTGGATCGCGGACCGGCCCGGCAGCCTGACCATAGATTGGCTTGGCTACGATATTCGCACGAGCGTTTTCATAGCGACCATCGTTCTTGTGGTCACCTTCGCTGCGCTGGCCCTCACCGGGTGGCTCGGCATCCTGACCGTCCTGGCGCCGAAACGGTTCGCCCGCAAAATAAGGGAACGCCGCAGGCGTGTTGGCCAGGAAGCAGTGCGGCGTGGCATCTTCGCGGCCGGCGCGGGCGATAAAATCGCAGCGCTGAAGGCCGGAGCGATCGCAAAGAAGAATGTCCCCGAGGAGCCGCTCGCCCTTCTTCTCGAAGCCCAGTCGGCGCAGCTGAACGAAGACCCGATTGCGTCCCGCCAAGCGTTCGAGCGCATGCTCGATAAGCCCGAAATGGCCGAGCTCGGTCTTAGAGGGCTCTTTATCGAGGCCAAGAAGGCGGGGCAGACCGAAGCAGCCAAACAGTTCGCAGAACGCGCTCTTACCGCGAACCCGGCGTTGAGCTGGTCGTCAAGCGCGGTTTTCGAGATGCAATGCCGTGAAGGAGATTGGCGAGCGGCGCTGAAGACCCTTCAGATCGCCAAGCAAAACCGCCATCTCGGAAAGGGCGAAGCCGACAGACGCCGCGCGCTTTTGCTGACGCAACTCGCTATCGAGCTGGAAGACTCTCAGCAGACCAGGGCGCTCGCCTATGCAACAGAGGCTTTCGAACTTGCTCCATCGCTCATCCCGGCGGCGGCGGTGGCCGGAAGAATCCTCACCTCGCAAGGTCAAACATCGCGCGCGACGAAGATTTTAACGCAGGCTTGGCGGACCACGCAGCATCCCGAAATTGCTTTGATCTTCGCCCATGCTCGCAGAGGCAATTCCCCGCGCGACCGCCTGTCGAGAGTAAAGTCGCTCGTGGCGGCCGGACCGGTGAGCCTTGAAGGGGCTGTCGCGATCGCTGTCGCCGCGATCGAAGCGAAGGACTGGAAGGCGGCGCGCTTGGCGCTGGAGCCTCATCTTGCCAATACCCCGCCAGCGCGCGTTTGCCGGCTCATGGCGCGGATCGAAGCTGGCCAGAACCGCGATGCAGGCCGGGCGCGGGAGTGGCTCGCCAAGGCTGCTCGTGGCGCGCCGGATCCGATTTGGATGGCTCCCGACGGGTCTGTCTCCGCGGAATGGCAACCCATGTCGCCAGCAACCGGAGCGCTCGGCGTTCTCGAATGGAAAGCTCCTCCTGCAGTGGAATCGCACGGCGCCGACGATTTTATCGCGGAAATGTCGGCGCTCGATATCGTCTCGTTCAACTCCGAGCCTGTGCCGGATATGACCAAGTCGAAAGTCATTCCGGCGCCAAAAGGAAACGCCAAGGCGGTGGAAGACGTAGCGGGGGGCGTAAGTGCGGAGGCGGCCATAAAGGATGCGAATGCGCCCGCTTGAGAAGCCTAAGCAGACATTCGCTCGTAGCCCGACGAATGTCCGCCTTAGAGTCCTCGAGAAACCTGCACCTTCGAGAAACCGGCGCCTTCGTTTTAGCAGAGTTTTTATCCCAAAACCGGTGGCCGCCTCCGGGTCAAGCCCGAAGGCATGCTTTGAGAACTCTGCTTAGTTCGACACCGGGCTTACGGCCGACCCGCTGGGAATGAAATGGGTTGCATCTGTCATGTTTTGCATCCCTAGATAGCGATTTTCTTTCTAGTTCGGAACTCTGCTTAGTTCGACCCCCCCTTTAGGGGGCGTCGATCAAGAGCGGAAATTTGCTCGATTCCAAGCCGCTTTTCTTGGGCGGGCGTTCTTTCGGGGCCAAGGAAGATCAGCGACCCGCTCAACGATCACGCACTCTTTCCGCGTGCTATCGAGCGCCGCCATATCTAACTTATGTTGCGGCGCAACATAAATTGCGCTACGCTGTATGCAAGGCAGCAAGCCAGCCAAGGGGCGCCCATGTTCTTTATCTTTCCTTTCCTTGCGGAGGGCCAGTCGCCCTCAGCTTCACGCGGAACTTCGCGCTCCCAAACATTGCCGCTTCTACCCGCGCCTCGGCGAGCGGCTTCACGGCCAGGCGAAGCTCGCCGTCAACCGGACTTCGGGGATTTTGCGGTGGGCCTCCTGCAGCAGACAATATCGATGTTTACCTCATCGCTGACTGCGCTTGGAAACCGCGCCAATGCGCTTTTCGCCCAAGTGGCCGCAGCGCTGGCGTTCGATCGCGTCGCCCGCGACGCGGCGTCATTTGGGCAAATGGCCTGGTTCGGATTTGGGGCGCCGCAGGCGCCGCGCCCTACGATTTTCGGGTCCCCGTGGCTGCAGCAGCCGCAAGCCCCTCACCCCTACTCTCCGTTTATGATGCAGAGCTTCGTAAATCCCTTCGCGGCAAATCCATGGGCCGCCTTTTCGGAGGGGCTGAACATTTGGACGAATCTGTGGCTTCCTGCCGCGCCACAACGTAGGCCCAACTCTTCTGCCGGGCGCGCGCCCTCGCCATTCACGGCTACAGTCTCCGCGCCGGGCGGCTTCACTTGGGGTTTCTCCTGGGGCGCATAGGGTCTCATCAAAATGGCCGCCCTTGCCGCGGCCATTTTGAGGCCGTTTACTAGCTCGGCTTCGCAGCCTTGGGAGCAGTTTTACACTTTCCCTTCTTCTGCGTGCCAGTTGGAGCCGTCCAGGCGCAATCCGTGCGCGCCGAGCAGGCAGTCTCGTCCGAGAGGGTTTTGCATTTCGCCTTGGCGGCGGCTTTCGCCGGGGCAGGGGCAGCCGTTTGTGCGAGCGCGGACAAGGATCCGGCCGCGAGAGATGCCGCTATAGCGGCTGTCAATAGAATGCGCATGAAATCCATGCCTCCTGAAAAGACCTGACGATCCCATTTTAGGACCGAAGCACACCCTAGAACATTTTTTTGATTAAACTGCAAGAGAAGCGATTGAGTTATTCCCGCTCCACGAAAGAGCCTGCTCAAGCCGGTCATCGCCCCAAAACAATTCGCCGTTTGCGGTTGTAAAACTTGGAGCGCCGAAGATGCCTTTCGCTTGCGCTTCCCCGGTGTTCGCTCGAAGCCTGGTCTTGATTTCGGGCGATTGCACGCGCGCAAAGGCTTGTTCTTCGGAGGCCCCGGCAGCCAAGAGCGCCGCCCCGAGCGTCGAGCGGCTGGCGATGTCCCGCTGTTCGGCGAACTCCATTTTGAAAACCTGCTTGATGAAGGATGGCCCCCACCCATGCTCCAATCCAACGAGCGCCAGCCGCGCCGCGTCAAGGCTGTTTTGCGGGAAGGGATCGGGCAGCCGGAAGACCAAGCCGCGAGCTTGCGCGATGCGCGCAATGTCGCGTTCCATGTATCGGCCTTTCGCCGGGTAAAGATTGAAGGGCGACGTACCCCAATTTTGAGCTTTGAAAATGGGGCCGAGCAAAAACGGCTTCCAAATAACCCCGACATCGGCTCTTGTAGCCATCTCCTCGATCCGCATTGCCGACAAATAGCTGTATGTCGACGCAAACTCGAACCAGAAGGTGAGATGAGCCATCGTTCGTGTTCCTCTTGCCGCGCAGCGATGCCTCCGCTATGCGAACGCTAATCAGTTTACCAAGAGCCTGTCATGTCCGAGAAAAAAAGTATCAAAAAAGTCGTCCTCGCCTATTCCGGCGGTCTCGATACGTCGATCATTTTGAAATGGCTGCAAGCGACCTACGCTTGCGAGGTGGTGACGTTTACCGCGGACCTCGGCCAAGGCGAGGAGTTGGAGCCTGCCCGCAAGAAAGCGGAGATGCTCGGCATCAAGCAGATCTACATTGAGGATCTGCGCGAGGATTTCGTGCGCGATTACGTGTTTCCGATGTTCCGGGCGAACGCCGTTTATGAGGGGCTTTATTTGCTGGGCACCTCCATCGCCCGCCCGCTCATCGCCAAGCGGCAAATCGAGATCGCGCGCGAAACAGGCGCCGACGCTGTCTGCCATGGCGCGACCGGCAAGGGCAACGATCAGGTTCGCTTCGAGCTTAGCTATTACGCGCTGGAGCCGAATATCACTGTGATGCGCCTTGGCGCGAGTGGGAGTTCAAGTCGAGGGCCGCGCTCCTCGATTTCGCGGAGAAAAATCAGATCCTCGTCACGAAAGACAAGCGCGGAGACGCGCCCTTCTCCGTGGACGCGAACCTATTGCACACCTCATCCGAAGGAAAGCTTCTCGAAGACCCGGCTGTAGAAGCGCCGGACTATGTCTATCAGCGCACCATTGCTCCGGAGGATGCGCCGAACGAATTGGAAACGATCGAGATCGGCTTCGAACGCGGCGATGCCATTTCCATCAACGGCGAACCGCTGTCTCCCGCCGCGCTCCTCACGCGTCTCAACGATATGGCCGCAAGCATGGCATAGGGCGCCTCGATCTCGTCGAGAACCGCTATGTTGGCATGAAATCGCGCGGCATTTACGAGACGCCCGGCGGCGCGATCCTGCTCGTGGCGCATCGCGGCATCGAAAGCATCACGCTCGACCGCGGCGCTGCTCATCTGAAGGACGATCTCATGCCGCGCTATGCGGAGATGATCTATAACGGTTTCTGGTTTGCGCCGGAGCGCGAGATGCTGCAGGCGCTGATCGACAAGAGCCAGGAATTCGTCACCGGCAAGGTGCGCGTCAAGCTCTACAAGGGCATGGCGCAGACTGTAGGGCGCGAAAGTCCCTTCTCGCTCTACAACCAGGAGCTTGTGACGTTCGAGGAAGGAGCCGTCGCCTACGATCAGCGCGACGCGGCGGGCTTCATCAAGCTGAACGCGCTTCGCCTGCGCCTTACCGGCGCGCGGCGGCAGCACCTATCGGGCGAGCGCTGATCCGAGGGAAAATACCCCTTGCGTCCTGTCCTTCTCCCGCAAAGGGAGAAGGCACGCTGTTGCAAGCGCGAGTTGCTCCCTCTCCCAAGCCGCATCCGCTCGCGGATGCGGCTACTTTACTTTAAGCGGCAAGCTCGCCAAGGCGAGAGGGCCGGGGTGAGGGGTGCGGCTCGCCTTACAGCCGGAGATCTCCCAGGCGCGCCAAAATCGCGGCGTGGCTGAGAATGCCGTTTTTCAGGCATTTCAGCTCGAACTTCTCGTTCGGGCTATGGATGCGGTCGTCGGATAGCCCAAATCCAACCAGGATCGATTCGAGGCCAAGCTCGCTTTGCATTTGGCCGGCGATGGGGATGGACCCGCCGCACCCGACCATTGCGGGCGGTTTTCCAAAGATGTCTTCGAGGCCTGCGCGTGCGGCTTGCATAAATGGGCCATCGACAGGCACAAGCGTGCCTTCGGACCCGGCGAATTGCTCGATGCTCCATCTGCAATCGGGCGGCGTCCGTTCATCGAGGAATTGCTTCAAGCCTTGCAGGAGTTTCGCCGGGTTCTGCTTGGGCACGGTTCGGAAGCTCAGCTTTGCCGAGGCATGGCTTCCGATCACGGTTTTGAACCCAGGCCCCGTATAGCCGCCCCAAATGCCGTTGAGGTCGCATGTGGGACGGGCCCACAGGCGTTCCAGAACTGTGTATTGCGCTTCCCCAATTGATTGCGTGAGACCTGCCTCGCCGAGGAAGCCTAACTCGTCGAATGGCAGCGCCGCCCAGGCCCCGCGTTCGGCGGCTGAAAGCTCCACGACATCGTCGTAGAAGCCGGGAATTTGCACGCGTCCGTCGCGGCTGTGAAGTTGGCCGAGGATCTCCGTCAAAGCGTTGATGGGGTTGACGACCGCGCCGCCATACAGCCCCGAATGGAGATCGCGGGAAGGGCCGTGAAGCGTGATTTCCACGCACACGTTCCCGCGCAGCCGGTAAGTTATCGCTGGCGTGCCGATGTCCCATGCGTTTGTATCGGTGATGATCGCGGCGGAGGCCCGGCGCAGCGTATCGGCATGCTTCGCCATAAAGCCGGGAAGAGACACGCTGCCGCATTCTTCCTCGCCTTCGAGAAGGACGGTCACCTCGATGGGCAGCGCACCGTGAACCGACTTCCAGGCGCGGAACGCTTCGAGAAAGGTCATGACCTGGCCTTTGTCGTCCACAGCCCCGCGCGCAATCACACGCTTTCCGTGGGGACCGTCCACGATGGCGGGCTCAAACGGCGGGTTGTCCCACAGTTCCAGCGGCTCCGGCGGCTGAACGTCGTAGTGACCATAATAGAGGAGATGAGGCGCGCCCGGCGTTCCCCCCTCGTGGCGCGCGAGGAGAATGGGATGGCCGGGCGTCTCGTGGAGCGTAGTCTCAAAGCCGAGCGAGCGGAATTGATCCTCTAACCAAGCGCCTGCACGCGTCACTTCATCCTTATACGCGGGATCGGTCGATACCGAGGGGATGCGCAAAAACTCAAGGTAGCGGGAGAGAGCCTGATCGAAGTCCTCTTCGGCGTGTGCAAGAACGGTTTTAAGTTTTCCCATGGCCTCCTCCTAAGTATTTCCAAAAGCATGCCCTCCGGCTTGACCCCACAGGCGCTAAAATAAAATTCTTGCCACCTGGAATCAAGTCAGATTCTCGCATGGCATAACTCGACACTTTTTTGCGTGGCCGGGAGTTCGAAGACGCCATTGGCATGCTGCGCATGATCTTCGCTTACCGCCTTGGCGATGGCGGTTTACGGTCCACTGCGGCCTGGGCCGCCTCGATTGGGTTCGCCGGCGTCGCCAATACGGCCTTGCTCTATCGCTTGCGCCAGAGTGAAGATTGGCTCGCCTGGCTGGTCGGGCAGGCGTTCCCGTCGCCACGCTCGGCCGGGCAGGGTTGCCCGCGCCACCAACGCTCTCAAGGCCGCGGCCGCCGCAAGGACAAGCGGTCAATCCCAGCGAAGAGATCATGCGCATTGTGCCGGACGGCTCCGGCCTCGAAATCGAAGCCTATAACAGATCTTGCGCGGCGTGTCCTCTCCGCCCGCCAAGGAGCGCGCCCTCCCTGATGGGCTCGATAGAGGTCGCAAGACCGGTCGCATCGTCCACCTCGATGAGAACGCCGCAAAGAGTGGCGGGTCCAAGCGCTGGAGTGAACCGGCTGGAGGGAATGCGCGCGGTGAACCTGTGAAGCGGCTCGCCCTTGTCCATGCCGATGATGGAATCATAGTCGCCGCACATCCCGGCATCGGTCAGATACGCCGTCCCGCCGGGAAGAACGCGGGCGTCAGCGGTCGGCACATGGGTATGGGTGCCGATCACGGCCGTCACCCGGCCATCGAAAGCTGCTGCGATGGCCTGCTTCTCCGATGTGGCTTCGGCATGAAAGTCGATGAAGATCGCGTCCGCGCCATGCTTTAAAGGACACGCCGCGATCTCCCGCTCGATCGCCTGGAAAGGATCGTCGAGCGGATCCATGAAGATGCGGCCCAATGCGTTCAGCACGAGCACCTCGGCGCCGTTGGCGGCGACGAACAGCCCCGCGCCAGCCCCTGGCGTTCCCGCTGGATAATTCAGGGGCCGAATGAGACGCCTCTGCCGCGTGATGAAGACGAGCGCCTCGCGTTGATCCCAAACATGGTTTCCTGTCGTGACGGCGTCGGCGCCGGCGTTGAGCAAGTCCTGGAAAATCAGCTCGGTGATGCCGAAGCCGCCCGCGGCGTTCTCGCCATTGACGATCACGAAGTCTGCGGCGAGGCGATCCCTTAGCGATGGAAGAGCGTCGCACACGGCGTTCCGTCCCGCCCGGCCAAGCACATCGCCGAGAAAAAGAAGCCGCATCGTCAACCCTCGCAAGCGAATGTGCGCGAGGGCGTGAGGATCATGTCGAGGCGCTCGTCCTGCGGCTCGCGCGGGATGTCTGCAAACTCCTGTTCATCGAAGGCGATCCCAATGGCCACGATCCGATGGCTCCTTCTCAAATCTCGCAAGCTTGCGTCATAATACCCGGCGCCATAGCCAAGGCGATTGCCATTACGATCGAAAGCGAGCAGCGGCACAAGAACGATGGCTGGTTGAAGCGCTGGCTGCGATTCGCCCGGCTCATGCACGCCAAACTTGCCCCGTTCAAGGGTTGAACCTGGAACCCATTCTCTAAACGACATAAAGGTTCCTTCGCCTGTTCGAGGCAAGGCTACACGAAATCCATTTTTGTGAAGAACGTCAAGAAGCGGAAGCGGGTCCAACTCGTGGCGAAGAGCGTGATAACCGCCGATTTTGCGTGGAAGGTCTAGCGAATCGATGAGCGCCACGCCCCTTTCCGCCACAGAATGCGCAGCCGCCGGTGCAGACTTCAACCAAATTTCCTTGCGAAGTGAAGCCGCTTCCCTTCTGAGCCTCGCCTTCCGCCCGGATGTAAGGTTGCGATGAAGAATCGACTTTGCCCGCACAATCTCGGTTTTACATGAATGGAGCCGCGAAGGCCGTCGGGGCGTTTCGATCCCCTGGGTCCCTGGCTAGCAGGTGGGCGCCAAATAACCGAGGCCACGGCCCCGGCAGGGTCAGCTCCCTTAAGGATCTTATAGGGCCCGGGTATTCAGTGAGCCCCTAACGCACCCCGCAGCCAAGCTTATATAAAGCGTGCTGACGAAATTGCTAGCCCCGCGGCCAATCCACCGGTAAAAAACCCGTGCGCGAAGCCCTTTTGTCAATTTTCCGGCGGCGCGCTTATTTCCAGGGACGCAAGCGGAGGATTCCACGATGACAGGCGTGAACTACATGGCGGCCGTGGGCCGGATCCTGATGGCGGTTCTGTTTCTGGCGAGCGGAGTCCAGCACCTGTTTCACCTTACAACGCCGGCTGAAGCAAACGCGGCCATCGATATAATAAAAAGCCCAGCCTATGCCTTTTACATCGCAATCGCGATAGAGGTGGCAGGTGGCACATTCCTGGCGCTTGGGCTTGGCACGCGTTACGTGGCGCTGATTCTTGCCATATTTATGCTCGCGATGTCCATTGGCTCCGATTTCGGCACGGACCAATTTAATCATTTTTTGAAGAATCTGGCGATCGCCGGCGGTTTGATCCAGGTCTGGGCATTCGGCTCCGGCGGGCTCGCCATCACCCACAGCCGGCCCAGATAGCTCAAGCGCCGCTTACCCGCTGATGCAGCGTTTCGATCCGGGTTGAAGGTTCCAGCGCCCGGGTCAGGTCGCGCTGCATCGCCTGCGCGCCGCCGTCGATGACGTGATAGGCGCGCGCTTCTGCGATTTGCCGCTGCCGTTGCAACTCCTCGCGCGCATCCCAGAGCTGGTCGGCCATCATGATGGCCGCCATCAGGAATAGCCGGTCATCTTGCACGGCTTTCGTGCCGCCCCTAATGCGCTGGACATGCGCATCGATTTCGGCGGCAAGCTCTTGAACGCGCGCCTCTTCGCCGTCCTGGCACCCCATCCTGAAACTGCGCCCATTTACGACTACTGTGACTTGGGCCATCGCCCAGCCCTCCTTCGTCAACATCATGCCCAGCAGTCCCGACTTTGCCGCATCGGCCCACCGGCATACGCACTTTTGTTGGGAAATTGGCGACGCGATGAAACGCGGCGCAGCCTCCCACGCTTTTATTATTAGCGCGCCGGAATGAAAAAATAGTAAAGTGAATGCAGGGTGTTAACCATAGTCTATCGGCGGTGGCCTTGAATATCGGCATAGGTTCGCGCGGTGGATGCTGATCTTCTGCCACGGGTGCAGCTCAAGCTTGTGTTGCAGCGAAGGCGTTTCCCTTGTTTAGGGCGCTTCTTAATCCCTGATCCTTCTGCTTTTATGCTTTCCTTTACGCCAGGGTCTATGGACTATCTCTTCAGCGCTTCGGGCCCCCGCATAATCTGGTGTGCGTGATACACGGAAATGTTACCAACGCAGCTAAAAACGATTGTCTCGCCGGCATTCGATATGGCGAGAGATTGGGGCTGCGAGGCGCTGGCCTAAGCAGAGTTTCCCAAAAGCATGCCTTCGGGCTTGACCCGGAGGTGGCCACCGGTTTTGGGATAAAGACTCTGCTAAAACAATGGACTCTGAAGCAGACATTCGTTGGAGAACCAGCGGATGTCTGCTTAGCAGATGAGCGCGCGGCAGCCGCCATTCCAGGGGCTGTGATTTTGATTTATCGCCGATAATTAGCCAACCGCGCCCGCGATGGAGCGTGTGAAAAAAATCGGGCTTTGGTGCTCGCCGGGTTTGTCCTAGCGGCGCTTGACGCGGAGAAACCGGATAAAACAGCAATTGCTTACTGGGCGCGCGCCATGGCCGGATGAGGCTGGCCATGGAAAAAAGGGTCGATGCCGAACTCCTCACTCGCCTCATGCCGGGCGCGACGCCCGAGCGGGGCATGCAACCATTGAGTTATATTATTCCTTTTTCGCCGATGGTCTCAAAACTCTAATATTTTTCTTCGACGATTCTGTGTTGCAATCGTTATCAGCGGTAGGCGTTTGTTTTGTTAGGGCTACAGCGAGCGCTGTTGACGCAATCACAGCTAAATCTTGCTGCTCAACCCCAGATTGACTGGCTTGCTCAAACAATGTCAGCAAGCGTTGCTCAAACCAGCTTTCGGCGGCTTTGCAGTCTGTGCTTCGCTGTCCCGCATAAACATTTGCCGCACTTATCAAGTAACTTGCATATTTCTGATTTAATTGCATTTTACGCCCCAAAGGTTCGTCAATGATGGTCAGATTTTATATCTTTTTTAGGAAAAGTGAAGTGTGATTTTAGCATAATAAGCCGATTTCCCCCGTAACAACTCCTGGCGCGGCGCTTCCTTCAGCAGGCGCCGTCAGCGTCCAGGCGCCAAGAGGGTTGCGCGGGCGGCGGTTCCGCAGCATTTTGCGCCCATGCTGCATATCAACGATCTCAGTTTTCGCATCGAGGGCCGGCCGCTGTTCGAGCACGCGACGGCCGCCATCCCCGATGGGCACAAAGCGGGACTTGTCGGGCGCAACGGTGCGGGCAAGACCACGCTTCTGCGCCTGATCGCGGGCGAAATTCATCCGGATGACGGCTCCATCAGCTATCCGAAGAACGCCCGCCTCGCGCATGTCTCGCAAGAGGCGCCGGGCGGCCCGGAGACGCTCCTGGAAACGGTGCTCTCCGCCCATGGCGAGCTTGCCGCGCTCACCGCGGAGGCCGAAACCGCGCACGATCCGCATCGTATCGGCGAGATCCACACGCGGCTCGGCGACATCGACGCGCATTCCGCGCCAGCGCGCGCCGCGCGCATTCTGTCAGGGCTCGGATTCGATGAAGAGGCGCAGCAGCGCGCCTGCGCGGAGTTTTCTGGCGGCTGGCGGATGCGGGTTGCGCTTGCGGGCGCGCTTTTCGCCGCGCCAGACATCCTGCTCCTCGACGAGCCGACCAACTATCTCGATCTTGAAGGCGCGCTCTGGCTCGAAGACTTTATCGAGAGCTATCCGCACACCGTGCTCATCGTCAGCCACGACCGCGATCTCCTCAACAAAGCGGTGGATAGCATCCTGCATCTGAACGAGAGGCGGCTCTCCTTCTATACCGGCGGCTACGACCGCTTCGAGGAGACGCGGCGCGAGCAGCAGCGGCTGCAATTGAAGCTGAAGAAGACGCAGGACGACGCGCGCAAGAAGATGGAAGCCTTCGTCGAGCGGTTCCGCGCCAAGGCGACCAAGGCGAAGCAGGCTCAAAGCCGTTTGAAAGCGCTCTCCAAAATGCAGCCCATCGCGGCGGAGGTCGACCAGCAGGTTACGCCGTTCCGCTTTCCCTCGCCGGAGCGCCCGCTTGGCAATCCGCTGATCCGCATCGAAGGCGCGGCCGTGGGTTACAATGCGGCGAAGCCGGTGCTGAGGAATGTCAATCTGCGCCTCGATTGCGACGACCGCGTCGGCCTTCTCGGCGCAAACGGCAACGGAAAATCCACGCTCGCCAAGCTGCTTTGCGGCAAGCTCGAACCGCTTTCGGGCTTCCGCCGCGCCTCGAAGAAGCTCGACTATGGCTATTTCGCCCAGCATCAAATGGACGAGCTTCGGCCCAAGCATTCGGCCTACGACCATATCGCCGAACTGATGCCGGACGCCACCGAGGCGCAGAAGCGGGGCAAGGTCGCCGGCATCGGTTTCGGCGCCGACAAGGCCGATACGCCGTCGGAGAAGCTGTCGGGCGGCGAGAAGGCGCGGCTCCTGTTCGCGCTCGCGACGTTCCATGCGCCCCATCTTCTGATCCTCGACGAGCCGACGAACCACCTCGATGTCGATAGCCGCGAGGCGCTGATCCACGCCCTGAACGATTACGACGGCGCCGTGATCCTCATCAGCCACGACCGCCATTTGCTCGAAGCGACGGTGGACCGGCTGTGGGTTGTGCGAGACGGCGCTGTCACCCCTTACGATGGCGATCTCGAAAGCTACCGGCAGGAGAGCCTCGGCGGGCGCGGAAAGCCAGGCGGCGGCGCGAAGGCGAATGGGGGCCAGCCAGCTCTCCAGGACGCCAAGAAGACGCGCGAGGAGGAGCGCCGCCAGACCGCTCAGCGCCGCGCGGAGCTTGCGCCGCTGCGCAAACAGCTTACGGAGCACGAGCGGCGCGTCGAGGCGCTGCAGAAGAAGATCGCCGCCATCGATTCGAGCCTTGGCGATCACGGCCTTTACGAAAGAGAGCCGGAAAAGGCGCGATCACTCACTCTTGAACGCGCAACGCTGACGAAAGAGCTTAAGATTGCCGAAGATAGATGGTTCGAGGCATCCCTCGCTTATGAGGAAGCCGGAAGCGCTCAGTGAAGGCAGTTTAGAACTATTATAAGAGCAGCATCTCTACAGTCTAGTTGTTAGAATGATTATAAAAGCGCCTTTTTTATTGCCCTCAAGGCGGAAACGGCATAATCATTCTTCTGTACCTTAAACGAAGCAAGTTTCAGCGCATGATCATCTGTTCCTGCAGTGTTTTGAGCGACAAACAAGTGCTGGAAGCGCTTCGGGCTCCCAATCCTCCCCGAACGCCATGCCAGGTTCACAGGCATCTCGGCTGCGAGCCGCAATGCGGGCGCTGCGTGCGGTCTATGCGCCAAATCCTCGATGAAGCGAAAACCGTGCAACCACCCTCTAAAGTCGCCTGACAAGCTTGAAAATTTCTAAGATCCGATCAAGATTGCCGTTCAGCATTTCCTCGCAGGCAAACCCAAATTGCCTCGCCCCCGCCGCCCCACGCCGGAGAAAAAAATGAAGGGCGATCCTAAGGTCATCGAATACCTCAATGCTGGGCTGCGTCACGAGCTCACGGCCATCAACCAATACTGGCTGCATTATCGCCTGCTCGATAATTGGGGCTATAAGGCGCTCGCAAAGTATTGGCGCAAGGAATCCATCGAGGAGATGGAGCACGCGGACAAGCTCATGGTGCGGTGCATCTTCCTGGAGGGCTTCCCCAACCTGCAGGTGCTCGATCCGCTGCGCATCGGACAGACTGTGAAAGAGGTGCTCGACGCCGACCTCGCCGCCGAGCTGCATGCGCGAGCACTTTACCAGGAGGCGGCCACGCACTGTCAAGCGGTGAAGGACTACGTGTCGCGCGACCTGTTCGAGAAGCTGATGCACGACGAGGAGGAGCACATCGACTTCCTCGAAACCCAGCTCGATCTGGTGGATAAGCTCGGCCTGCAGCTCTACGCGCAGTATCACATCGGCGGGCTGGAGAAGAGCGATTAAGACGATTGCGCATAAAGGCAAGGCGGCGCTCGCCGCCGCGGCGATCTAAGCATAATTTCCTAAAAGCGGCCACCGGTTTTAGTATAAAAACTCTGCTAAAACAAAAGACTCTAAAGAGCAGCGTCACATGGTAAGCCGCCGATAGCTACGCGGAGAAGTAAACGCCGTGTAGGCGTGTTTTATCCTAAAAACGGCGGTTGCGGCGCCGAAACGCCCACCATTGTCATGGCCTGGCTTGACCCTGCCATCCAGCAACACATTGAAACACGCATTTTCTTGCTTCCTGGATGGCCGGGACAAAGCCCGGCCATGACGAGGCGTGTGGCTCACCCGGAGGGCGCCGCCATAAATACGCAAAGCACGCTGTTCCCGCTCAAGTTTTCCGGTACGGCATAAGTTCAACTGCCGGATTTAGGTTTATAGCCGCATCTCCCGATAAGGCCGCTGTATCTGCTAGACGGAATTGGCGGAGGCAAGCACCTTCACAGACGGGCCGCCGGATTTCATTGCATTGAGAGGCTCCATAAACCCGCCGGCAAACTTCGCGATGACAAGAGTGATGTCGTCATCCGCTTCGATCGCTGGTTTTGAAAATTCGCGTAGAAGTCTCTGGCGCAGTTGCAGCGAGGCGGCCTTGCCGGTCTTGTTGAGAAGCTCTTTCAGATACTCCGTCGTAAATAGGCTCCGGGGCGGTTTGGGCGTTTCGACCAGCCCGTCGGTATAGAGAACAAGACTCCCTCCGGGACGAAACGCAACCGTTTGGCTTTCATAGGCCACATCGGCGAGAATGCCGAGCGGCAAGCTTGGCTGGTAAATGACTTCATATGTGGCCTCGGACGACTTGCAATAGAGCTGAGGAGGCGCGCCGGCTGAAGCATATTCGATTGTTTGCATATAGAAATCGATTATTGCGCAGAACATGGTTGCGAACTGACCGGTAGGCAGCACGGCGTGCAGTCTGTTGTTCAATTCGTGCAGCAGCCAAGCGGGGTGGTCTGTGCTTCGGAGTTTCATATGCACAAAGGAATGAAAACGCGCGGTATTCAGAGCGGCAGAAACGCCATGACCTGTGAAATCGGCGACATAGATCATGATGCGTTGCGGGCCGATGACTTCGGCGCCCCAGATATCTCCGCCAACACCATCGAGCGGCTTGTAATAGCTCGAAAGATCGAGGGGGCAGCGCGCTTGAATTTGCGCCAGCCGCTCCAGGCTCGGAAGCATGTCCCTCTGCAGCGCGATCGCCGCGGCAAGCTGGTGCTCCATTTCGGACGTCACAGCCATAAGCTTGCGCCCGATGAGAAAGCCTGCGGCGCCGATCGCCGCGAGCACTGCGGCAAGCATGGCGCCTTCGATGAGGAGCTGACGGTAAAAGTCCGCGTCCAAGTCATCGATATAGGCCCCGACGCCAGCCAGCGCTTCTATCTCAGGCACATTTTGGATAAGGGCAAGCTTGGGCGTAAGCGGACCGCCGGCGCCTTTCTCGATCGGATACTTTATAAATCCAGAGCCTTCCGGACTTTTTGCGATCCGAATGAATTCCCGAACACCTCGAACGCCATTGGCGTGGACGACATTGAGGCGGTTCTGCCCCACTCTCCTGGGATCGATGTCGGCTCTTTTAACGCCATCATAGTCAAACGCAAAGAAGTAGTTTCGCTCCTTCTCCTTGCCAAACCTTGCCGATTGGAGGACTTCCAGGAAAGTTTTGCGTCCGGCCTCGCTTGCCGGTCCGCCAGCATTCATCATCGCGGCGCGGGCAATTGCGAGGGTCACATCCATGACGCTTCGAAGCTGGGCTTGCCGGTCCTCAAGCATCTGCGACCGCAGCGACCAAAGCCCGATCACCGACAATGCAAGAAGGCTCAATGTCCCCAGAGCAAGGAGGATACGAATACGCATCGAGATACGCGCGAGCATACAAGTCACCACTCAAACAGGCTGTGTCTAAGCAGAATTCGCAACAGTGGCCTTTCCGATTTTGCGAAAAAACAACAAGCGAACGTTTATCGTGAGCGACAAGCGCTCACTCTGCGAAAACAAAAAATTTCAAGCGGGCATTCGTTGGCTGGCCAAGGAAAGTCTGCTTAGCTATCCATACCCGCTCGGGGTGAAAAATGTCTTGTCTCAGCCTATACCATTGTGCGGCTCTAACATTCTGTAACGTGGCCCATTTCCGCGTGGTGAACGGCGTCTCCGGTTACGGGCGGAGTGCGGCAAGAATTCCAAGGCAATTTCCGGTTTCGGCCCCGGCCTTATTTTCAGGATAGCGAGAGGACAAGGGGCATCGAAACTTGGGCGCCGGCGGCGCGTGCACAATCCGCCGCGATTTAACGAACGATGAAGCGAAGCGCCCTCGCGCCTGGCATTAACCGCCCCTTGGTAAACGGCGCCGTTTACATTTTATGCCAGCCGCAACAATCGCGCTTTGAGCGCGCTTTCTCGCTGAAAAGGCGCACAAACGGGCTCACAAAAGTCCGTTAAATACGATCGCAGCGCAAGGCTTAACAGGAATGAGCGCAGCGCAACCGCGGCTGAACGTTCGCCGCGCTAGAAATAGGCATTCCCGATGGAGCGCCGCAATGCCATCCGCGTCACATTCTAAGCCTTGCCCGGGCGCCGCCCTCAACGCGAAGTTTCATCGACGAACCGGAAGGGGAGATCCAAACGTTGGAGAAGTTCGGCGCTCTTGCTTCGCGGAGCCCGTTTCCAGCGTGACGAGGATGGTGCGCGAAACAGGAGCGGCATCTCCTTCCGGCAGAAGCCTGAAGGAGACGCCGGTCCTTGACTGAGTGACGCCACTGGACGCTAAGCATCACACAAACAGAGCATGGCGCCATCGGTTTAATAAACCGTAAGCGTGTGTTGACGCGCCGGGCTATCGAGCGCGGGCTTCACTCCCAGCGCTCCGTTTAACGCGAACAGGGATGGCTTTGTAGGCCGGCGTACAGCTCTTTGCTTCGTGATGCGAGAGCGGAACGAGCGGAGACGCCTCGGGGAAATAAGCGGCGGCGCAGCCTTGCGCGATGGCATGCGCGACGATGCGGAACCCTTGAACCTCGCGCTTCACATTGTCGTCTGCGACCGTCTCCAGATCGACGGCATCGCCATTCCTGAAGCCGAGGCGTCTGATATCATCCTCGCTCATGAACACGACCATTCGCGTACCATCCACGCCCCGCAGCCGGTCCTTATAGCCGTAGATGGTGGTGTTGAACTGGTCGTTGCTGCGAACGGTTGTGAGGCGAAGCACGTCCTTGCCCTCCCGCTGGCGCGCCTTAGGATCTCCAGCCGCGTCCTTGGGAACGAGAAAGTTTGCGCGGCCGGTTGGCGTTTTCCATTCGCGATGGCGAGCGGGGATAGGCCTCTCGAAACCGCCGGGCGTGAACAGCCTTTTGTTGAAGTCCCTGAACATATCCGGCCACGTTTCCTCCATGGCGTCGCGGATCTTGCTGTAGTCGCCGCCCACTCGTCCCAGGGAACTTGATTCGGCGGTAGCGTCGCCTTCGCAAGCTCCGCCACAATCTTCGGTTCGGACAACAGGTTAGGACTGGCGGGCTCAACTTGTCCTCTTGAGCCATGGAAAAACGCAGTCGAATCCTCCATCGAGACGGCCTGCTCGCCGCTCGCTTGCCGGTCGATCTCGATGCGGCCTAGGCATGGAAGCAGATACGCCGCTTTGCCATGAATGACGTGGCTTCGATTGAGCTTCGTCGCGATCTGAACCGTCAACGGGATTTTGCGCCAGACTTCCTCGATCTGCGGGCCGTCAGGCAATGCGCGGGGCAGATTGCCGCCGAGACAGATGAGCGCTTGCAAGCCGCCCTTCTGCATGGCGTGCGCCGTGCCAATGGTGTTCATGCCTTTTTCGCGCGGCGCTTTGAACCCGTATTGCTGTTCAAGCTTGTCCAAGGGCGCAAGTTCGGGCTTTTCCGTGATGCCGACTGTGCGCTGGCCCTGCACATTGGAATGACCGCGCACGGGCAGGATGTTGCCCCCCGGCTTGCCGATATTCCCCCGAAGGAGGAGCAGGTTCGCGACCATCTGGACGTTTTGCGTCCCATTCAGCTGCTGAGTGATCCCCATACCATAGACGGCAAGGCACGCCTTGCTTTTGGCATAGGCTCGCGCCGCCTTTTCGATCTCCTCGCGGCTTAACCCGGAACCCGCCTCGATCGCCTCCCAGCTCATGTTGCGGCAATAATTGGCGAAGTCCTCGAAGCCGTGTGTGTGCTGCTCGATAAAGGCAGTGTCCACGACGCGCTCGCGCCCCTTCGTATTCGCCTCGCCGTCGAGTTCTATGACCACCTTGCAGACGCCCGTAAGCGCCGGAATATCGCCGCCCGACTTCATGAGATGATATTGCGTCGCGATCTGCGTCTCCGACAGCGTCAGCAACTCGACAGGGTTTTGCGGGTTCGTAAACCGCTCCAGCCCGCGCTCCCGCATGGGGTTGAAGACGATGAAAGGCACGCCGCGCTGCCGCACATGCTGGAATTCGTGAAGAATGCGCGGGCTGTTGGTGCCGGGGTTCTGCCCGATGTGAATGATCAAGTCACAATGCTTGAAGTCTTCCAGCGTCCCGGTTCCGACGCCCGCTCCGATGCTCTCGGGCAAGCCTACGGACGTGCTTTCATGGCACATATTCGAGCTGTCAGGCAGGTTGTTGTGCCCGTAAAGGCGCGCGAACAGTTGATACATGTAACAAGTTTCAAGCGCCGCCCGCCCCGAGGTGTAGAACACCGTCTTTTTCGGGTCGAACCCTTTCAGACGCGCGCCGATATCCCGGAAAGCCTCCTCCCAGGACACAGGCACATATTTGTCCGACGCCGCATCCCAGCGCATCGGGTCCGTGAGCCGCCCCTCGCTTTCCAGGTCGAAATCGCTCCAGGATTCGAGCTCCTTGCAGGTGTGTTTGGCGAAGAAGTCCGGGCCGATCCGGTCCGATGTGATCTCCCATGCGGTCGCCTTTGCGCCGTTTTCGCAGAATTCAAAGGGATAGTGATCTCGCGGTTTGGCCCAGGCGCAGGACACGCACATAAAGCCGTCCGGCTTGTTCTGCTTCCAAAGCGCAAGGTCGCCGCGGACCGGAACTTTTTCACGATACACAATATCGGCAACCGATCTGAGCGAGCCCCAACCCCCGACAGGCCAATTGTAGGGCTCGATTTTCACCCTGCGAGTGAGAGCCCGCCCGTCCGCCGTTTTGGGGGCTGGCGCCACTTCATCGCGCGTAACCACTGAGACAGCGCTTGCTGCTCTCGTTTCAATCTCTTCCTCGCCAGATTCTCTATGATCGAGCGCTTCGCTCGACATCCTATCGAAGTCTTCAGCCATTGAAGTTCTCGCTTTTGCCAGCGTTGCATGGCGAACGGCTTTTCCGGTCCCGCGCTTTGCAACAACCGTTGATTGTCAAGAATGCTGCCCGGCCGTTCGTTCCATTGCTGCGGTGGAAAGATACGTCACCCAGCGCCGGAGACTTGCGCAAGCCAACGCCGCCTCACGGCTGTGGGGGATGTGTTGTATTAAACGGCCGCCAAGATTCCTGACCGTTCCTGTCGCCGTCCCCGCGAAGGCGGGGACTCAGTAAGCGGCGCATTATGTTATCGTTCCCAAGAACTTCATTGTCCCGATTACTGAATGGGCGCCTTCGCGGGCAGGACAACACGCGGGTCAAAAGATTTGGCGGTTGGTGTTAGAGGGACCTGCGGACCTTTTGCGGCAGACGGGTTTTGCCCTGAAATCCTATGCGGCTATGAGCGAACGGCTTGGTTTCTCGCCCCCTCGGGGACGCCGTCAGCATCTCCCTCTGCGATATCGAAGTCCAGCTTAAGCGAGGAATAGAAGGACGCCATGCATGTAATAACAAATCGACTCAGGGCCTGGCCGCGAAGGCTGGCCAAAAGGCCGGGCCGATGAACGGCGGCAATGATTTCGTCCTTGCGCCCGAGGAAGCCGCGGAAACGGACCGGCCAGCGGCCGTCGAGGTTTCGCGCCTTCAATGGCGAGGCGGCGCCTTAAGCGCAGGACATCGCGCGATACCGGACGAGGTTCCCATCGCCCTGACCTATGACGGGTCGGCCTACGCGGTGATGATGGCGACGCCAGCCGACCTTGCCGATTTCGCGCTCGGCTTCAGCCTCGCCGAAGGCCTTGTCCGCAGCCCGTCCGAAATCGAGAGCCTCGATATCATCGAGGTTGAGAACGGCATCGAAGCCCGCATGTGGCTGAACCCATTGGCCTCTCAACGCAACAGCCGCCGCCGGCGGAGCGTTCTTGGCCCGGCGGGCTGCGGGCTTTGCGGCGTGGACAGTATTGCAGAAGCGTTGAAACCCGTTTGCTCTGTAGGCGGCGAACCCCTCCGCGTTTCAAAAGACGAGTTGATCCTCGCCATGCAAGAGCTGCAAGAGCAGCAAGCCTTGCACGCCCAAACGCGCGCTGTCCATGCTGCGGGCCTCTGGCTCGGGCCGTCACGCCTTCTCGTCCGCGAGGATGTCGGGCGCCACAATGCTCTCGATAAGGTTATCGGCGCGACGGCCTGGACTGCTGTTCCAGCTAGCGGGGGCGTGGTCATTTTAACGAGCAGAGTTTCGGTCGAGCTCGTTCAGAAAACCGCCCGTCTTGGCGCCCCTATCATCGCCGCCGTCTCCGCGCCGACGGCATTGGCGGTGAAGGTTGCGGAAGAGGCCGGGATCACGCTCGCGGCGGTGCTTCGCGGTGAGGATTTTGAGATTTTCACCAGGCCAGATCGAATAACAGGGGAGGCGTCAAGCCAAGAAGCGTGAAAAGGTGTGAATCGGGCGGCTTCGCCTGAGGCGCGTTTTTCACAAACAAGAGAATCTGGCTGCCTGTCTGGGCGCTTTCGCGTCCGCATCCCCTTTTCCTCCGGCCGAAAAATCGCCAACCAGGAAAAGGCCAAATCTCATTGCTGCTGCAGCTTTATGATTTGGTATTCGCCAGCCTCCGAAAGCTCCGTGGCCCATATTTTGTGTGAGCCTTGATGTTCTTCCTTGCTAAAATTTATTCCGAAACCAAGGCCGATATCCACTTCACGCATATTTTCCAGTGCGTCCACCAGCTTTTCTGTCTCTACCTGCGGGCCTGTCCGATTGAGCGCCTCTATCAGCAATCGGCCCGCTATATAACCCTCGAGAGAAACATAGTCTGGAGTTTCATTCGGGAAATAACTTGCGAGTTTCGCCTTATAGCTAAGAACGAGCGAAGAATACCCCTCAACTGGCGGTACGACCTGCGTTACAAAAATATCCTTCGTATTTTTGACATTGAGCTGCTTCAGCTCGTCGCGTAGCGATGTGCTGCCAACAAAGGAAACATTGGAATAAATAAGATTGGGAAACGCTGGGCGCGTTTTTTGAATGAACTTGGCGGCTGCCCGATAGGTCGCGACCATCACTATCGCTTTGATTGGCTTTCTATATGCGCTCAAATCCGCAAAGGCCTTTTCGACATCGTCCGTGTTGCGCTTGTAATTAAGGCGAAGCACGACGCCGCGCCTGCTTTCCTTTAGCTTTTGCACGGCAAGGGTAACGCCCGTATATCCTGCATCGCCAAATGAGTCGTCTTGCGCGAATACGGCAATCTCTTCGGGTTTTACGCCCCTCGTCGTCACAAGATAATTGACCGCGGCATCGGTCTCTTCGGCGTAGCTGGCCCGGTAATTGAAGACATAGCGATCCGGAGGCTCGTTCCGGAGAATATTAGCTCCGGTGAAGGCTCCGAAAAACAGCATTCTCCGGTCAAGTGCGTAAGGCAGAGCGACGGCTGCCGTCGGCGTTCCGACATTCCCGATAAAAGCGAAGACGTCGTAGAAGTCACAGAGCTCTTTCATCGCGTCCTGCGTCCTCGAAGGCTCGTATGCGTCATCGGAAGAAAAAAGCCTCAGCTGACGTCCCTGTACGCCTCCGGCGTCGTTGGCCTCATGAAATGCCGTTTCGACGCCGATTTTCATTTGCTGGCCAAGTTTCTTCGCAGATCCTGTGAAAGGGGCAGCAATTCCGAACCGTATTTCGCTGTCCGTGACGCCTCTCATAACGGCTGGCGGGCTCGCCGCGCCGTGAGGCGCCGGCCGGGAATCCGCAAGCGCTGGAGAATGTAACTGCGGATCTTGCTGCGCCAGATTATTCGCCAGGGGCTTCGGCTCGCCATTGTGGCCGTATATCTGCTCTATACCTGTCAGCTCGCGCTCGACGGCCGCGCAGTCCGATTGCTGCTTCAGCGCTGTTTGAAATCCCGCGATGACATTCGTTTCGAAGATCTGCATCGGCGAAGATGCATCCGGCTGGCCGGCCCCGTCGGTTTTGAGGACTCCGCCGATCTTTTCCTTAGCAGCGCCTATGCGAGATTTGGAGATGTCCGGGCACGCGTAAGCCGCTCCAACAACCTGACCGAGACGGGTGGCCATGCCTGTTAGAATTTTTGCGCGTTCTTCGCGTGGGGCGCTGTATGCGCTTGCAAATGCAGCCATGCCGGCCACCAAGGCAAGAACGATGTTTGCTCTTGAAATCATGCTTACCTCCCCACACTGAAATCGTAAGCGAACCGCCCGCCGTCAGGCGAAGCACGCAACAGGATGAACGCGGCGGTCGCCTTCACCGCCACCGGCATTTGCAATGACAATGAATGTCCCCCTTCAAGTCTCCGCGGTCGCGGAACCAAGCCCCCCGCGAGACCGCAGCCGGCCTCGCGCATGTTCGCTCCCGTCCGCATCGCAAACCTTGGCTTACGATGTGCTCCCGCGCACAAGCTGGCTGGCGGCGTGGATTGACGATCGGAACGCAATGTCCCTGACATCCGCCGCCCCCAGTTCGCGACGGCCCAAACGGACAAGGATGGAAATCGACGCCGGAAAATAACCGAGGTCTATGTCTATGCTGTGACAAAGATGTAGCTCGGCAAGCCGCGTAGGAAATCTCCTCCGGCGGGCGGGGCGATGCAGGCCAAGGACAGCCCTACGCACAAAGGCGCTATTTTTGAGGTCTGGCGCTTCTTCGCCTGGCTCCTTGCGGCGCGCGCCGGGAAGCCATCGATGAGTTTCAAAAACAGCAGGCACGCCAAACGCGCCGTTCGTGCCGTGGGCCATTGGCCCGCGCAATGGCGCCGGCCCGTTCGCGAGGATGCTGGCCGCATCATGCTCTCGATAAGGTTATCGGCGCCGCAGCGCCGGCTGCTGTTCCACCTAATGGGGGCGTGATAATGTTAACGGGCAGGGTTTCGGTGGAACTCGTTCAGAAAACCGCCCGCCTTGGCGCCCCTATCATCGCCGCTGTCTCCGCGCCGCGGCTTTGGCGGTGAAGGTCGCGCAAGTTGCCGGGATCACGCTCGCCGCCGTGCTTCGGGGTTAGGACTTTGAGATTTTCACCAGGCCAGATCGAATGACAGGAGAGGCGTCTAGCCATTAAGCCTGAGGAGCCCAGCGTTTATTTGCGGATTGGCCGGCTCGCGGGAAAAATCAGAATAAAGCGCCCAATAACAAGCGGCGCGAGGTGGGAGAGAAACGAATAATGGCGACGCTCGAAACGGCCCCAAGGTCCGGTGCGGCCGGCGGCGGAGGGATCCTTAGCCGCAAAAGAATTATAGCGAAGACAGGATATAACCGCTGGCTTGTGCCCCCGGCGGCGCTCGCTATTCACCTCTGCATCGGCATGGCTTACGGCTTCAGCGTGTTCTGGCTCCCGCTGTCGAAGGCCATCGGAATAAACGCGCCGGTGGCCTGTCCCGATATGGGCTTGGGCGAAGCGCTGGTGACGGCAAGCTGCGATTGGCGCGTCGCAGACCTCGGCTGGATGTTCACGCTGTTTTTCGTGTTTCTCGGCATCTCGGCGGCCTTGTTCGGCGGCTGGCTGGAACGCGCTGGCCCGAGAAAAGCCGCCGTGGTCGCGGCGTTTTGCTGGTGCGGCGGCCTCGGCATTTCTGCTTTGGGCGTGCGCTATCATCAGCTCTGGCTGATGTGGCTCGGATCGGGCGTCATCGGCGGGATCGGGCTCGGCCTCGGTTATATCTCCCCGGTCTCGACCCTGATTAAATGGTTTCCCGACCGGCGCGGAATGGCGACCGGAATGGCCATCATGGGGTTCGGCGGAGGCGCGATGATCGGCTCCCCGCTCGCCGTGATCTTGATGCGTTATTTCCAGACGCCTGACTCGGTTGGCGTGTGGCAAACCTTTCTCGTGCTGGCCGCGATCTACTTCGTTTTCATGATGGCTGGCGCATTCGGCTACAGGGTGCCGCCGGAGGGGTGGCGTCCTGAAGGATGGTCTCCTCCGCTCAAGAAGAAGTCGCTGATCACCACCCGCCATGTGCATGTGCGCAATTCATACAAGACGATCTCCTTCTGGCTCATCTGGCTCGTGCTCACCCTGAACGTATCGGCCGGGATTGGCGTTATCGGCATCGCCTCGCCGATGCTGCAAGAAATCTTCGGCGGATCTTTGATCGGAAAACCTGACTTGACCTTCGCGCAAGTTCAAGCCGATCCGCAGTTCAAGGGCGCCGCGGCTGCGGTCGCCGCGGGCTTCGTTGGGCTCCTCTCGCTTTTCAACATCGGCGGCCGCATCTTCTGGGCGTCTCTCTCCGATTTCATCGGCCGCAAAGGAACCTATGCCATCTTTTTTCTGCTGGGCACGGCGCTTTACGCTCTCGCTCCCACGGCCGCGCGCGACGGCAGCTTAGCGCTGTTCGTCCTGTGCTTCTGCATCATCCTGTCCATGTATGGCGGCGGCTTCGCGACCGTGCCTGCCTATCTCGCCGATATCTTCGGCGCCCAATATGTGGGCGCCATCCACGGTCTCCTGCTGACCGCCTGGTCGACAGCGGGCGTCGTCGGCCCGGTGGTCGTCAACTACATCCGCGAAGCCCAGATCGACGCCGGGGTGCCCCGCGATCATATCTACGACTTCACCTTGTATATCCTTGCGGGGATGCTTGTTTTGGGCTTCTTCTGCAATCTGGCCGTTCATCATGTGTCCGGGAAGCGCTACATGAGCGACGCCGAAGTCGAAGCGATGCAAGCGAGTGATGACGAGGGCCCTGCGTATAAAGGGTCCCGCGTTATCGGCAAAGGCGCCATCTTTAGGCCGGGCGCGCTGTTCGCATGGCTTCTGGCCGGCGCGCCGCTTGCATGGGGTGTGTGGGTGACGCTGCAGAAAGCTTTTATTCTGTTACATTAAGGGGAGTAAGCGTGAAGCCAGCGGCTGCGGCGGCAAACGCCGCAGTCATGGCCGGGCTTTGACCCATTGGCGTAAACTAACGCGAGGTGGCTCGCCCCCACCCCAGCCCTCTCCATGGGAGAGGGAGTGCGCCGAGACCGCTGCAACGCCGTTTCCTCTCCCATGGGAGAGGGCGCGTATGGGCTTTGACCCGGCCATCCCCATCCATGCAGCAAAAAGCCGTCCATCCAACGTGTTGCTGGATAGCCGGGTCTTCGCTTTCATTCTCGAAATCGCCTTGGCGATCGTCGGGAATCCATGTCAAAACTTGCAGATCCCCGGCAAGCCGCGCCAGCGCGTCTTTCGGGGATGAAGCCTTGATATGGTTCGCAAATTAAACCGGACAGGCGTGGATCAAGCCCGGGAATGACGATGGCCGGCGGTTCACCGTCGCATCGGCGTTAAGGTGTTAAAGGCCGGCTTTCTCTTCGGCCTCATAGCGCTCAAGATAGGTATGGGTCACATCGGCGAGATGCCCGTCGATCCACTGAGCCATCGCTTGCTCTTCACGCAAGGTCTCATTCAGGGGCTCGGAAGCTTCGCTGTGGCCGGTTTCATCGGCGAGCTGAATGAGAGACTTATAGGACGCGATCTCAAAGTTCTCGAACGCGAAATTGGCGATGGAGTTCTTAAGGATTTCGTCCTGCGTGAGGGCGTGAGCGACGGCCGCCAAGTTGCCTGTCAGCGACAACGCGTTGTCCTTCAAAACGGAGCGGCTTTCACCCACCATTCGAGCAGCTTTTCGAGCCTTTCGATCTGACCGTGGGTTTCCTGAATGTGCTGCTGCAGCTTCGCTTTAATGTCCGGATAGTTCTCGATGCGCTCGACTTGCCGGTTCATCAATTCCAGCGCCTGATTCTCCAGAGCATGGGCGTTTTTCAGCCCGGCCACAAAGACGGAGTTCGCGCGATCGGTGTTATCTGCCATAGGTAGTCCTCCTTACTATATGAAGGACAATGAAACCTATCGCCTGCGTGTTCCCGATGCGCGGGCACATCGGCTGGCTTTTCAGCCGCCCTTCCGGCAGACCACGACCTTCGACAGAAATGCCGGAAAATTGTCTGTGGTTTGAAGCCCCTTCTCGTCGAAAAGGCCACTGGCGCCGGCCAGCGGATCGCCGAGATAATCGAGATAGTAGGGCTCATGGAAGCGCTGAGGGAAGGCTTCAGCAGGCCGTCATAGCCCTCCACATCGCCCCATTGCAGCGAGTCGACGAAAACAAAGAGGCCGCCTGGCTTCAGGATGCGGGCGATTTCGGACGTGACCCGGCGGCGAACTTCGTTCGGCAGCTCGTGAAAGAGATAGACGCAAGTCACGATGTCGAACCCGCCATCTGCGAAGGGGAGCGTCTCGGCGTTCGCCTGCTGAAACGTGACGTTGCGGCGGCCATGAAGGAAGCGCGCGGCCTCGTCGAGATAAGCCTGGCTCATATCGCTGCCTGTCAGCGGCATGGCGGGAAAAGCCTGCGCGAGTTGACCCAGGAAGCGTCCGCTGCCGCATGCGACATCCAGCAGCCGGAGCTGGCGCTGGTCGCGGCCACGGACAAACTCCGCGATAGGCGGAATCGCCTGACGCCGCATCGCGCCCGCCGCTCCGAAAAACAGCGTCTCCACTTGAACGTCGTAGACCTGCGCCAATTCAGCGGTCAGCCATCCGCCCGACTGATAATGAAAATTCTGGGTGTAGTAATCCGGCATCCCGGCCGCCTCCGGCAACTCAGCCGCCTCATTGGCTCTCTTATCGGCCCGCGCCCCGCCGATTGCGGGATATCGTCGAGCATGCGCCGCACCGCTTCGATGCGGCCTGCAAATGAAACGCTGTCTTCGACGGGAATGGGGTAAAGGCCATCGCGGACATTCCGGGCGTCCTTTGCTTGCAGCTTCAGAACGTCTTGCAGAAGCGTCAGAAGTCCGGGAACTGGCCGGGTGATCTCGACGCGGGTTCCATCGTCGGCATAACGGGCGGCGCGCCGGCCCGCATAGCGCGAGAGCGCGGCATAGCTGACAGTGCGCAAGGTTTGCCCGGCGAGATGCGCTAAGCCTTCAATTCGGTTTGACATGATCGAACTCTCCCAGGACTACCGAAACCGGATGAACCGCGGCATAATCTGCGCTATGAGGTGGGTCCGCAATGGCCCGGAATTCAAGTGGAGGCCGCGCCCGCCGATGACCCGATATCATAGCATCGTCATTCTAACCGGGGCCGGACTTTCCGCCGAGTCCGGTCTTCATACGTTCCGCGATAAGGATGGGATCTGGGCGAAACACGATCTCCGCGACGTGGCGACGCCGGAAGGATACCGGCGCAATCCGGTGCTCGTGCTCGAGTTCTATAATCAGCGCCGCCAACAGAATGCGCTCGTCCAGCCCAACGCCGCCCATCATGCGCTGGCCCGGCTTGAGGCGGAGCATCCCGGCGATGTCCTGATCGTGACGCAGAATATCGATCCGCTTCACGAGATGGCGGGCTCGAAAAACCTCATCCATATGCATGGCGAAATCCAGAAGGCGCTGTGCGGCGCGTGCGCACGGCGCCATCACATTGGCAGCGAGAACCTGACCTTGGAGACGATCTGTCCCGCCTGCGCCAAGACGGGCGCCATGCGGCCCGACGTGGTCTGGTTCGGGGAGATGCCCTATCAGATGGAGCGGATTTACGAGGCGCTCGCCGGCTGCGATCTGTTCATCTCGATTGGGACGAGCGGCACGGTCTATCCGGCGGCCGGTTTTGTGCTGGAGGCGCTCCGGGCGGGCGCGCATACGGTTGAGCTCAATCTCGAACCGTCGCACGGGATCAGCGTTTTTCGCGAGGCCATCCACGGCCGCGCCACCGAGGTCGTCCCGGCCTATGTCGAGCGGCTGCTCGGCGCGGCTCGCGGCTGAGCCGGATCGCTCCGCCGCGCCAAACGGTTCAAGGCAAGCATCCAATTTTTCCGCAGATTTCGCTCTCCACGCTTCTTGATTACCCCGGATGTTCCCGCTAGCAGAAGAAGCCATGAAAACGTTGGGGGATTTTGGCCCCCGCTGTCATGGCCGGGCTTGATCCGGCCATCCAGCTAAGCAATTGAAAGCATTGCCAATTCTCTGGATAGCCGGGTCGGAGCCCGGACATGACGATGGAATTGGCGGAAATGTCGGGGTAATCAAGTTCCGCTTTGCCTGCACAGCCGCGCCCGTTATACGGCTACCCTTAAGTCAGAACATGGCGCACCTTGGACTTTGGTGCAAAGCGAGGGCGCGGTGGAACACACAGGCAGTCCGGAAAATCGCCGTCCGCTTAAGATCCGCCAACGTGAATGGGTGCATAAACTCGCGCGGTATCTCGTTCGTTTAGGGGTGTCTCCGAACCAGGTGTCGCTCGCGAGCATCGGCTTCGCGGCGCTTGGCGCCCTCGCCTATGAAAGCTCCAGCCTCACCGAGGGGACGGTGCGGGCAATTTCACTCATCGCCGCCGCTGTCTTTATTCAGCTGCGCCTCCTTTGCAACCTGCTCGACGGCATCATGGCGGTGGAGGAAGGTAAGAAAACCCCGGCTGGGGAGATTTACAACGAACTGCCAGACCGGATCGCCGATTGTCTGTTTTTCGTCGCGGCGGGATATGCCGCCGGGTGGCAGTCGCTGGGATGGGCCGCCGCCGTGCTTGCGGTGATGACGGCCTATGTCCGGGCGCTGGGCGGAGCCCTGGGCATCGCCCAAGATTTTTGCGGGCCGATGGCCAAGCAGCACCGCATGTTCGCGCTGACCGTGGGCAGCGTCCTGGCGGCGTTTATCGCCTCGGCGCCCGTGCTCGCCGCGACATTAGCCGTGATTATCGCCGGCAGCGTCATGACAATCATCCGGCGTACGCGCCGCCTCGCCCGCGCTCTTCATGCAAGAACCGGCGTTTGAGGCGAGTCCGATGATTGAGACCCTCCTCATTGGCTTGACGCGCTTATTGACGGGAGCGGTCGTTCAACTTCGCGGGTTCAGTTTCGATCCTCCGGCACAGCGCATTTATTACGCCAATCACACCAGTCACATGGACACCCTCTTGATCTGGGCGTCGATTCCGCGCGCTCACCGGCGAAAGGTGCGCCCCGCCGCCGCCAAGGATTATTGGTGGGCCACATCATGGCGGCGTTATCTGGCGGAGAAAGTATTTAACGCCGTGCCGGTGCCTCGTCAGCGCGAAACGCAAGAAGACGATCCGCTCGCTCAGCTTGACGCGGCGCTGGCGCAAGGTGACAGCCTTATTTTCTTTCCCGAAGGCACACGGGGAAGCGGCGCCAAAATCCAGCCCTTTAAAACAGGGCTTTATCATCTCCTGGCTAGGCATCCCAATGTCATGCTGGCGCCGGTTTACATCGACAATCTCAATCGCGTGCTTCCCAAAGGCGAGACGATCCCCGTCCCTATTCTTTGCACCGTCACCTTCGGTTCGGGATTCTATTTGAAACAGGGCGAAACGAAGGCTGAATTCATAGCCCGCGCCCAATCTGAGCTTGAGGCCTTAGCGATACAATGAAGTTGTTCTACGACGCTCAATTTCAGGACCTGATCGGCGGCGTTCTTGGCGTGCTGATCCTTGCCAGCGCCGCCGGCTGGATCCTTTCGCTGCGGGCGAAAACTGAAAAAGCAAAGGAAGTCATCGCCAACCTGAACGCGCGCATCAAGGCGTGGTGGGGAATGGTCGCGATCTTCCTCGTCTCCATCGCCGTGGGGCCGGTTGGTTCTGTCGTGCTTTTCGCCCTGATATCGTTTTTGGCCTTGCGAGAATATCTCGCGATATCGCCGACGATACGCGACGATCATAAAGTGCTGCATTGGCTGGTTTTTATCATCCTGCCCGCCAATTACATCCTCGTCGCTATCAAATGGTACGGGGTGTTTGCGATATTCATCCCCGTTTACGCTTTCATCTTGCTGCAAACACGCGCCGCCATTGCAGGCGCGACCGAAGGGTTTCTCGATCGCACCGCGCGCATTCAATGGGGCATGATGACGGCGATTTACTTCGTCAGCTACGTGCCGGCGCTACTGATGCTGGAAATCCCCGGCTACAGCGAAAGCGGGCAGAATTTTAAACTGCTCTTGTTTTTCGTAACAGTCGTGCAAGCCAACGATGTCTTGCAATACATTTGCGGAAAGCTCTTCGGCAAGCATCCTATCGCGCCACTCGTCAGCCCCAATAAGACGGTGGAAGGCTTCATGGGCGGCGTCGGTCTCGCGAGCTTATTGGGCGCGGGCTTGTTCTGGATTACCCCTTTCAACGTGGCGCAGGCGGGGGCGTTAGCCTTCGTCATTTGCCTCCTGGGTTTCGCTGGCGGTTTGGTCATGAGCGCAACAAAACGGGACCGCGGCGTCAAGGACTTTGGCGCGATGCTTCCGGGTCACGGCGGGATTCTCGATCGCATCGATGGTATTTGCTTCGCCGCACCGATTTTCTTCCACCTGACGCGCTACTATTTTACTTAAGAGGCCATCCAGCGATCTGCCAAGGATGAGAGGAGCCGGGCGGGGGCGCATCCCCTCTGTCACCCAAGCGGCCTTTCACGGCTTCGCCAACGAAGTGCTGACATCGCAGCTTAATCCGGCCGGCGGCCCAAGACTGCCTTGGGTCGGGAGCG